>NZ_JNZZ01000105.1 GCF_000717645.1 Streptomyces californicus | reverse complement strand
TCGCAGATGACGTCGATCACCACCGGCGGGAAGACGTACGCGGGCCAGTACGGCTCCACCGACCAGTCCGAGCGCATCAAGCTCGGCGACACGTTCTTCCACAACGGCCCGCTCGGCCTCTCCGCGACCTCAACGGCCGGTGTGGACACCGGATTCAACCGTGAGCCCGGGGGCACGCTGAACTCCATGACCCGTGGGGGG
>NZ_JNZZ01000104.1 GCF_000717645.1 Streptomyces californicus | reverse complement strand
CCGGTAACGGGTGGAGCTGACTGGTACTAATAGGCCGAGGGCTTGTCCTCAGTTGCTCGCGTCCACTGTGTTAGTTCTGAAATAATGAACAGCCGTGATGATTCCGGTGTTCAAATTTTCATAGTGTTTCGGTGGTCATTGCGTTAGGGAAACGCCCGGTTACATTCCGAACCCGGAAGCTAAGCCTTTCAGCGCCGATGG
>NZ_JNZZ01000103.1 GCF_000717645.1 Streptomyces californicus | reverse complement strand
ACCATCGGCGCTGAAAGGCTTAGCTTCCGGGTTCGGAATGTAACCGGGCGTTTCCCTAACGCAATGACCACCGAAACACTATGAAAATTTGAACACCGGTCATATCACGGCTGTTCATTATTTCAGAACTAACACAGTGGACGCGAGCAACTGAGGACAAGCCCTCGGCCTATTAGTACCAGTCAGCTCCACCCGTTACCGG
>NZ_JNZZ01000102.1 GCF_000717645.1 Streptomyces californicus | reverse complement strand
GAAGTGGAGTCCGCCCTGAACGGCGTGACGGGTGTGACCGGGGCGACGGCGGTGGTCCGTGAGGACCGTCCGGGCGACCGGCGCCTGGTCGCCTACTACGTCGGCGACGTGGAGCCGGCGGCCGTGCGGGCGCAGATCGCCGCCGGACTGCCGGACTACATGGTCCCGGCCGCCCTGATGGCCCTGGACGAGCTCCCGCTGA
>NZ_JNZZ01000101.1 GCF_000717645.1 Streptomyces californicus | reverse complement strand
CCCGGTAACGGGTGGAGCTGACTGGTACTAATAGGCCGAGGGCTTGTCCTCAGTTGCTCGCGTCCACTGTGTTAGTTCTGAAATAATGAACAGCCGTGACATGTCCGGTGTTCAAATTTTCATAGTGTTTCGGTGGTCATTGCGTTAGGGAAACGCCCGGTTACATTCCGAACCCGGAAGCTAAGCCTTTCAGCGCCGATGG
>NZ_JNZZ01000100.1 GCF_000717645.1 Streptomyces californicus | reverse complement strand
TGCACGGCGGCATCGGCATGACCTGGGAGCACCCGGCGCACCTGTATCTCAAGCGCGCCAAGGCGGACTCGATCGCGTACGGCTCGGCGGGCAGCCACCCCGCGGCCGTCGCGGGGCTGGTGGAGCTGCCCGCGCCGTAGGGCCTGTCTGACCATTCCCGTCGTCGCCCGTAGGGCGGCCGCGCGGCGTCAGGTGCGTGCTCTCGGCGTGCCGG
>NZ_JNZZ01000099.1 GCF_000717645.1 Streptomyces californicus | reverse complement strand
TGCACGGCGGCATCGGCATGACCTGGGAGCACCCGGCGCACCTGTATCTCAAGCGCGCCAAGGCGGACTCGATCGCGTACGGCTCGGCGGGCAGCCACCGCGCGGCCGTCGCGGAGCTGGTGGAGCTGCCCGCGCCGTAGGGCCTGTCTGACCATTCCCGTCGTCGCCCGTAGGGCGGCCGCGCGGCGTCAGGTGCGTGCTCTCGGCGTGCCGG
>NZ_JNZZ01000098.1 GCF_000717645.1 Streptomyces californicus | reverse complement strand
TGTCGTCGCGGCGGAAGCCGCCACCGGAGGGCCGGTCGTCGTCACGGCGCGGGCCGCGGGGGCGGTCGTCGCGCCGGTCGAAGCCGCCACGGCCACCCCGGTCGTCCCTGCGGTCGAAGCCACCCCGGTCGTCCCTGCGGTCGTCACGCTGCTGACCACCCCGGTAACCACCACGGTCGTCATCACGGCGAGGCCCACGGTCCCGGTCACGGTC
>NZ_JNZZ01000097.1 GCF_000717645.1 Streptomyces californicus | reverse complement strand
ACCCACCACCACCCCACACACCCACCCCAACGCAGCGACGACCCACCCACTGGTTGAACCCGCACCGGACAGCGAACGAGCAACCCCGCGACGTACGGCGGCGCGCGCCGGGAAGCGTGAGAGCGACCGAGTGTCGGTCACCGGGCGCACCGGTCAGGGAGGTGCGCGGCCAGGGGGCGGGTCGAGACTGGCCGTCGCATACGGCCGCGGCGCAAAGCCGTCGTTCC
>NZ_JNZZ01000096.1 GCF_000717645.1 Streptomyces californicus | reverse complement strand
AAACTCTCCGTGAATGTTTACCCGTGATCGGGTGCACACACACGAGAGCGGAACAACCGGTCGGAATAAGACCCGTTGTTCACAGCGTCCTCGCTGTGTCATTGCCCACCGGATACTGCCGAAGCAGTACCTTGTGGGACTTTTCAAAGGAACCACCAACCTGCTGTGCAGGCCGGGGTATCAACATATCTGGCGTTGACTTTTGGCACGCTGTTGAGTTCTCAAGG
>NZ_JNZZ01000095.1 GCF_000717645.1 Streptomyces californicus | reverse complement strand
TGTGCTCGCACCGTAAACAGTCGTCACGCTCTGCCGCAAGCCGTCACCATTAGTCATACTTGCTGGCCGTTACGGGGTAGGGAGGGCGGGGAGGGTTTACCCAAACCCCCCTGTATTGCCGCCCGGTTAAAGAAGGCGCTCGGGTCTCGGGGCTCGTATCCCGGCATCTGGGACCCGGGACCCGAGCTTCGGGCCCGCGCCTCCGTTCCGTACTCCCCACGAGTGACCCG
>NZ_JNZZ01000094.1 GCF_000717645.1 Streptomyces californicus | reverse complement strand
GAAGCGGTACGGCTGGTGGACCTGTTCGGTCGTACCGGCGCGCTGGACGCCGCGCGGGCTGTAGGCGTACGTGTTGACCTTCGTGCCCGTTTCGTCGGCGAGGGCGACCACCGAGCCGAGGGCGTCGGTCAGGTAGTAGTGGTTCTTCCCCCCACGGGTCATGGAGTTCAGCGTGCCCCCGGGCTCACGGTTGAATCCGGTGTCCACACCGGCCGTTGAGGTCGCGGAGAGGCCGAGCGGGCCGTT
>NZ_JNZZ01000093.1 GCF_000717645.1 Streptomyces californicus | reverse complement strand
GAAGCGGTACGGCTGGTGGACCTGTTCGGTCGTACCGGCGCGCTGGACGCCGCGCGGGCTGTAGGCGTACGTGTTGACCTTCGTGCCCGTTTCGTCGGCCAGGGCGACCATCGAGCCGAGGGCGTCGGTCAGGTAGTAGTGGTTCTTCCCCCCCACGGGTCATGGAGTTCAGCGTGCCCCCGGGCTCACGGTTGAATCCGGTGTCCACACCGGCCGTTGAGGTCGCGGAGAGGCCGAGCGGGCCGTT
>NZ_JNZZ01000092.1 GCF_000717645.1 Streptomyces californicus | reverse complement strand
GCGGGCCACGGTCAGATTCCAAAGCTTCGCCACCGCCTATGTCTATGCCATGGCGGTGGGCACCACCGAGATCGACAGCCTTCTTGAGGAACAGGAGGAGCAACGCAAGAACGCGCATTGCACTGTTCGGCCGATGGCCCCCGCCCGATACTCCGCCGATGGCCCGCAGATCGTCTACGCGGGCTTGGTGGCAGCGGATGGGCCCCTCAAGCGCCCCTGCGCCAGGTACAAGGAGGCCCTCGCAGCGGCAGAAGCTGCCAATCCGCTGATTTCCGGCCTGAGGAAGAACGGCAAGCTTCCTCCCGAGTACATCAC
>NZ_JNZZ01000091.1 GCF_000717645.1 Streptomyces californicus | reverse complement strand
ACCCAACGCGGTACCGCCCCCCCCCCACCCCCGACCCCGAGGACCCCCCCCGGCCCCCCCCGGGAGGGGGGAAAAAAACAGCCCCAGCCCCTTCCCCGGTTCCGGCAACAAAGGCTCCTTCCCCCTTTTTTCCCTGGCCGGCGGGGCCCCCCCCCGCGAGCACAACGGTGAGGCGTCCTGCTGCCCAGCCCGTCAGGCGGTGTCGAACGCCCCCCCCCGCACCCCCGCCACGAACGCCGCGAACGCGGTCGCGGGGACCGTCAGCACCGGACCGCCCACCACCTTGGAATCACGGACCGGGACGACGCCGCGTGCAGCGGCG
>NZ_JNZZ01000090.1 GCF_000717645.1 Streptomyces californicus | reverse complement strand
GCCAGTAGGTGGAGCCGGCGCTGTACGTGCCGGGCAGGAGATTGCTGATGGACAGGGTGGTGAACACCCCGGCGACGTTCTCCCTGATCCTGACGTCCACGGTGGAGTCGTTGTGGAAGTGCAGGGTGCCCAGGTAGTACGTGCCGGAGTCGGCGTAGCGGGACATGATGCCGGGGTCGATGGAGTCGGTGGCGGCGACGATCGGCACGGTGAACGCAGCCAGCAGATCAGTGTCGGCCCATGACGGGCCGGTCACCACGCGGCGGCTGCTGTTCACGGTGGTGAGTTCGATGTAGCCCTCGCCCTTGATGGTGTCGACGAAGTACTCCGA
>NZ_JNZZ01000089.1 GCF_000717645.1 Streptomyces californicus | reverse complement strand
GCCGGAGGCGGTGTTGCCGACGATGGTGACGGTCTTCTGCCCGCTGATGCACCCGCTTGCGGGAATCCCGCCCACTGATACGTCAGTCACCGTCATGACCACCGTCAACTGGCCCGTGGCGATACGGGACTTCTCCTTCGGCGTCACCGTACCTGTGAAGTTTTCGTTGATCAGGCACCCCGCCGGACTGCACTTCAGATCACCGGCGATCTTCAGATCGAAGTCGATGCCTTCGTTCCGGGCCTTCGCCAGTTCCCTGGTGTGCTGCTCCAGCGTTTCGTACATCCGCGAGCCTTCGGCTTGCGATAGCACGGCAATGTCCATGCCCGTGGAGT
>NZ_JNZZ01000088.1 GCF_000717645.1 Streptomyces californicus | reverse complement strand
GGCGAAGTCCTCGGGGGTGGGGAGGGGGCCGACAGTCGTGGTGGCGGCGGTGGCGACGGCCTGGGCGATGGGGTGTTCGGAGGCGTTCTCCAGTGCTCCTGCCAGCCGGAGGACGTCGGTTTCGGTGGTGGTGTGGGTGGTGTGGGTGGTTTGGAGGGTCATGCGGCCGGTGGTGACGGTGCCGGTCTTGTCCAGGACGATGGTGTCGGCGCGGCGGGTGGTTTCCAGGACTTCGGGTCCTTTGATGAGGATGCCGAGTTGGGCGCCGCGGCCGGTGCCGACCATGAGGGCGGTGGGGGTGGCGAGGCCGAGGGCGCAGGGGCAGGCGATGATGAGGACG
>NZ_JNZZ01000087.1 GCF_000717645.1 Streptomyces californicus | reverse complement strand
CCGGCTGCGCTCCGCTCCGCCGGGCGCGCTTCCCGGCTCTGGCTGCGCCCGCGCTCCTGCCTTCGGCCCGCTCGGCGCTGCCGCCGCCGACGCGCGCCCACAGTGGATAGGCCCGTAGGGCATGAGACGACAACCAAGCCCGCGGCTTCACGAAGATGCCTCCGGCGGGGGCGCTCAGACTCCGGGATGGACGGGGCACCGTACGCGAGTGCCGGCCGGAGCGGGGCGAGCGTTGTGGGGCTCCCATCCCGACCACCTTCGACCCAGGCAGAGCCGAGCAGTCGCGGCCCAGGGCGTCAAGGTCGTTCGTACAGTGGCGCGCTCCACCTTGACGCCCTGAACCACGA
>NZ_JNZZ01000086.1 GCF_000717645.1 Streptomyces californicus | reverse complement strand
GGCGAAGTCCTCGGGGGTGGGGAGGGGGCCGACAGTCGTGGTGGCGGCGGTGGCGACGGCCTGGGCGATGGGGTGTTCGGAGGCGTTCTCCAGTGCTCCCGCCAGCCGGAGGACGTCGGTTTCGGTGGTGGTGTGGGTGGTGTGGGTGGTCTGGAGGGTCATGCGGCCGGTGGTGACGGTGCCGGTCTTGTCCAGGACGATGGTGTCGGCGCTTGATGAGGATGCCGAGTTGGGCGCCGCGGCCGGTGCCGACCATGAGGGCGGTGGGGGTGGCGAGGCCGAGGGCGCAGGGGCAGGCGATGATGAGGACGGCGACGGCTGCGGTGAAGGCGGCGGTGAGTCCGGCGCCGTTGCCGAGCCAGTAGCCGAGGGTGGCGAGGGCGAGGGTGATGACGATGGGGACGAAGACGGCGGAGATGCGGTCGGCGAGGCGTTGTGCGGAGGCCTTGCCGTTCTGGGCGTCCTCGACGAGCTGGGCCATGCGGGCGAGTTGGGTGTCGGTGCCGACGCGGGTGGCTTCGACGACGAGGCGTCCGCCGGCGTTGAGGGTGGCTCCGGTGACGGTGTCGCCGGT
>NZ_JNZZ01000085.1 GCF_000717645.1 Streptomyces californicus | reverse complement strand
CTTCCTCAGGCCGGAAATCAGCGGATTGGCAGCTTCTGCCGCTGCGAGGTCCTCCTTGTACCTGGCGCAGGGGCGCTTGAGGGGCCCATCCGCTGCCACCAAGCCCGCGTAGACGATCTGCGGGCCATCGGCGGAGTATCGGGCGGGGACCATCGGCCGAACAGTGCAATGCGCGTTCTTGCGTTGCTCCTCCTGTTCCTCAAGAAGGCTGTCGATCTCGGTGGTGCCCACCGCCAGGGCATCGACATAGGCGGTGGCGAAGCTTTGGAATCTGACCGTGGCCCGCCCGCCCGAAGCGTTGGCCCGCTGCTGTGCCTCCGCGGCGGCCTTCGCGTCGGCCTGGACGAAGGCCGCTCCGGCCGATGTGTCGCGGCACGAGATAGTGC
>NZ_JNZZ01000084.1 GCF_000717645.1 Streptomyces californicus | reverse complement strand
TGTCGAAGGTGGGACTGGCGATTGGGACGAAGTCGTAACAAGGTAGCCGTACCGGAAGGTGCGGCTGGATCACCTCCTTTCTAAGGAGCATCTAGATCCCGTAAGGGATCCAGAGCCACTACGTCGGCAAATGTTCGACGGTGGTCAGCTCATGGGTGGAACGTTGACTATTCGGCACAGTGTTTGGTTGGTCGCTAGTACTGCTTCGGCGTGGAAAGTGATGAGCAGGGCATTGTGTCGGGCACGTTGTTGGGTGTCTGAGGGTGCGGCCGAGAGGCTGTCCTTCTGATCCGGCCCCAGTGAACTCGTCTTTCGGGACGGGGTGGTGGGTGGCTGGTCGTTGTTTGAGAACTGCACAGTGGACGCGAGCATCTGTGGCCAAGTTTTTAAGGGCGCACGGTGGATGCCTTGGCACCAG
>NZ_JNZZ01000083.1 GCF_000717645.1 Streptomyces californicus | reverse complement strand
TGTCGAAGGTGGGACTGGCGATTGGGACGAAGTCGTAACAAGGTAGCCGTACCGGAAGGTGCGGCTGGATCACCTCCTTTCTAAGGAGCATCTAGATCCTGTAAGGGATCCAGAGCCACTACGTCGGCAAATGTTCGACGGTGGTCAGCTCATGGGTGGAACGTTGACTATTCGGCACGGCAGGTCAACCACTGTCAGTACTGCTCTTCGGGGCGTGGAACATGGTGGGTGATGGGTCGTGTCGGGCACGTTGTTGGGTGTCTGAGGGTGCGGCCGAGAGGCTGTCCTTCTGATCCGGCCCCAGTGAACTCATCCGGTTTTGGGTGGGGTGGTGGGTGGCTGGTCGTTGTTTGAGAACTGCACAGTGGACGCGAGCATCTGTGGCCAAGTTTTTAAGGGCGCACGGTGGATGCCTTGGCACCAG
>NZ_JNZZ01000082.1 GCF_000717645.1 Streptomyces californicus | reverse complement strand
GCGACGTGGAGCCGGCGGCCGTGCGGGCGCAGATCGCCGCCGGACTGCCGGACTACATGGTCCCGGCCGCCCTGATGGCCCTGGACGAGCTCCCGCTGACGCCCAACGGCAAGGTCGACCGGGCATCGCTGCCCGCACCGCGGTGGTCCACGACCACCGGCGGCGGCCGCAGGCCCGCCGACGCCCGCGAGGAACTGCTCTGCCGGATCTTCGCCGACGTCCTCGGCCTGCCCGACGTCAGCCCCGACGACAGCTTCTTCGACCTCGGAGGCCACTCGCTGCTCGCCACCCGCCTCGTGAGCCGGATCCGCTCCGCCTTCGGGCGGGAGCTCGGTATCCGTGCGGTGTTCGAGTCGCCGACGGTGGGGGGTCTGGCGTTGCGTGTGGTGGGTGCTGGTGTGGCGCGTGGGGCGTTGGTGGCGGGGGTGCGGCCTGTG
>NZ_JNZZ01000081.1 GCF_000717645.1 Streptomyces californicus | reverse complement strand
GGGGTGGGGAGGGTGATGGGTGTGGGGAGGCCGAGGAGCCAGGCGGCGCGGGCGATGCTGTGGTGGGCGTTGGCACCGCAGATGGTCTGTACGGGGCCGTGGCGTTCGCGGGCGAGGAGGAGGGCGAGTTGGTTGGCTTCGGTGCCGCCGGTGGTGATGACGGCGTCGGGTGAGGGGGTGTGGGGGTAGATCTCGGCGGCGAGTGTGGTGGTGAGGTCGGCTTCGAGGGCGGAGGCGGCGGGGGCTTGGTCCCAGGAGTCCATGGAGGGGTTGAGGGCGCTGGCGGCGAGGTCGGCGGCTGCGGCGAGGGCGAGGGGTGGGGTGTGGAGGTGGGCGGTGCAGTGGGGGTGGGCGGGGTCGGCGGCGCCTGCGGCGGGTGCGGTGACGAGGGCGGACGCGGTGTGCGCTGCGGGCGGGCGCCCGTGATGCCCGGACGTGTTCTGAGCCCGGTCGCCG
>NZ_JNZZ01000080.1 GCF_000717645.1 Streptomyces californicus | reverse complement strand
GAAGCCACCCCGGTCGTCCCTGCGGTCGTCACGCTGCTGACCACCCCGGTAACCACCACGGTCGTCATCACGGCGAGGCCCACGGTCCCGGTCACGGTCGCGGTCGTCACGGCGGAAACCGCCGCCACCGAAGCCACCGCCACGGTTGTCATCACGCCGGAACCCACCACCGGAAGGCCGGTCATCATCACGACGCGGGCCTCGAGGACGGTCGTCGCGCTGCTGACCACCCCGGTAACCACCACGGTCATCGTCACGCCGGGGCCCACGGTCCCGGTCGCGGTCCCGGTCGTCACGGCGGAAGCCGCCGCCGGAGGGGCGGTCGTCGTCACGACGGGGACCACGGGGACGGTCATCACGCCGGTCGAACCCGCCACCGCGGCTGTCGTCGCGGCGGAAGCCGCCACCGGAGGGCCGGTCGTCGTCACGGCGCGGGCCGCGGGGGCGGTCGTCGCGCCGGTCGAAGCCGCCACGGCCACCCC
>NZ_JNZZ01000079.1 GCF_000717645.1 Streptomyces californicus | reverse complement strand
GCTCACCTGAGCGGCACGTTGTCCACAGCGTGTGGCCAATCTTGTGCATAGTGTGCGCGAACAACTGTGCCCCCTGTCACCGACCCGCGTTTTCGCAGGTCAGATAGGGGGCGAACGCTCGTCCGGATCCGTGGTGTGTCAGTCGTATCGGCGTCAACGCCCGAGGGGTTATCCACAGATCGTCGTTCTTTTCCCCAGGTCCTCTGTGGATGCTCTTGCGATCTGTGGATAACTCAGCGGATAGCCGTGGGTAGAACTGAGTTCACCGAGAAGCGGCCGCTACTTCCACTGCGTGGAGACGCCGAATCCGGCGGCGATGAAGCCGAAGCCCACCACGATGTTCCAGTTGCCCAGCGCATCGATGGGCAGCGAACCGTCGGTCACGTAGAAGACGACGATCCATGCCAGGCCGATGACGAACATGGCCAGCATCACGGGCGCGACCCAGGCGCGGCTGTTCAGCTTGATGGTGGCCGCCTGCTTCGACGGCGGCGGCGTGTAGTCGGCCTTCTTGCGGATACGTGACTTCGGCACGAGGGTCTCTCCTGTCGATGCGCTGCGTGGCCGCGCAGGGAACTTTGGCTGGCTCCGGGGCAGCGTACAAGGGGACTCTGATTGCTCCCCCGGGCGTCCGTTAGCGTAGTGC
>NZ_JNZZ01000078.1 GCF_000717645.1 Streptomyces californicus | reverse complement strand
GAAGCCACCCCGGTCGTCCCTGCGGTCGTCACGCTGCTGACCACCCCGGTAACCACCACGGTCGTCATCACGGCGAGGCCCACGGTCCCGGTCACGGTCCCGGTCCCGGTCGTCACGGCGGAAACCGCCGCCACCGAAGCCACCGCCACGGTTGTCATCACGGCGGAACCCACCACCGGAAGGCCGGTCATCATCGCGACGCGGGCCGCGAGGACGGTCGTCACGCCGGTCGGACCCACCACGACCACCACGGTCGTCGTCACGGCGGAAGCCTCCGCCGGCGCGGCTGTCGTCGCGACGCGGCCCTCGGTCGCGGTCGTCGCGGCGGAAGCCACCGCGGTCGTTGGTGTCGCGTCGAGGTGCGCCGGAACCGGACCGGTCGTCACGACCCCCGCGGTAACCGCCCCTGTCACCACCGTCCCGGCGACGCGGCTCGCGCTCCGGACGATCGTCGGGAGAGTTGGTGGACATGGGTGTGACTCCTGTCTTCGGGTACTGCACACATTCTCGCGCAGCCGACCGGGCGACGCGCTTCGGAAAAACAAAAGGACCCCTGGTCCCAGCATGAACGCTGGGACCAGGGGTCCTTGAAAGATTGTTCGGCGGCGTCCTACTCTCCCACAGGGTCCCCCCTGCAGTACCATCGGCGCTGAAAGGCTTAGCTTCCGGGTTCGGAATGTAACCGGGCGTTT
>NZ_JNZZ01000077.1 GCF_000717645.1 Streptomyces californicus | reverse complement strand
GTGGTGGGGGCGGGGAAAGGGGTGGCGGCGGGGACGGGGAAAGGGGCGGGCGGTGTCGTGAGGGCGTGGAGCGCGGACACGGCTTCCTGGAGGTGGAGGCGGGAGCGGATCAGCTCGCGCAGCACGTCCCCGGCGTCCCGGGAGACGGGGATGAGAGTGCCCTGCGCGACCGCCATCAGCTTCTGTCCGGCCCACGCGGCCGCGGCCTGGCCCTCGTGGCGTGCTGCGAGGCGTACGACTTCCAGCTCGGTGTCGGTGTAGGTGATGTAGAGGCGTTTGTTCCGGGGGGTTGCGGTGTGGCGTTCGCGTCGTCGGGTGGTGGATTGATCGCTTGTTCCGGATGTCACCGCAGGGTGCCTCGCTATCGCTTTTCGGGGTGTGGTCCGGGTCTTTCGTGTTGGGGTTATTGCACCTATTAGGTACTAACTGGCTCCCCCTTTCTAATGTCTGAAATCTTTTTGGGTTCACGGTCTGCTGGCGTGTGTGGCGTCGGGTCTGGGCTGGTGGGTGGAAGGGGCGCGCGTCGGTCATGGTTGCCACGGCGACAGGCCGCCGCGTGAACCCGACCGAGCCCGACTGCGGCCCGGCCCCCGGGCCAGGCCGCTACGCCAACCACCCGTGCCCGGGTGCGGGCCGCGGGTGCGGGGCAGCCGGGGGGCCGGGCGGGCTCGGCAAACCAGAACCACACCCCGGCCCACCCACACCCACACCACACC
>NZ_JNZZ01000076.1 GCF_000717645.1 Streptomyces californicus | reverse complement strand
AGAGGTCCTAACAGAAGTTGTTGATCATGTGACTGTCGGCCTGGCTGCTCGTTGGTCCGTTCGTGGCGAAGAGGAACTCCCGGCCGTGGATCGTGTCGGACGAACTGTGGTCGCTGGTCGAGCCGTTGCTGCCGGTCCCGGCGCCGAAGCTGGTGGCGGGGCGGCCGCGGGTACCCGACCGGCAGGCTCTGTGCGGGATCCTGTTCGTGCTCCACACCGGGATCCAGTGGGAGTACCTGCCCCAGGAGCTCGGCTTCGGCTCGGGCATGACGTGCTGGCGACGGCTCGCCGCCTGGAACGATGCCGGCGTGTGGGACCGGCTGCACGTGGTCCTGCTCAAGAAGCTGCGCTCGGCGAAGCAGTTGGACTGGTCGCGGGCGGTGATCGACTCCAGCCATGTCCGGGCCGCCCGACGCGGCCCAAAAGCGGACCGAGCCCGGTCGACCGCGCACGGCCGGGCAGCAAGCACCACGTTCTCGTCGATGGACAGGGCATCCCGCTCGCGGTGTCTTTGACCGGCGGAAACCGCAACGACGTCACTCAGCTGATGCCCCTGCTCGCCAAGGTCCCGTCCGTGGCCGGCCTGGTCGGCCGGCCACGGCGGCGACCGGACATGCTGCTGGCCGACCGGGGCTACGACCACGACAAATACCGCCGCCTCGTCTGGGCTCAGGGCATCAGACCGGTCATCGCCCGACGCGGTGTCCCGCACGGCTCCGGCCTCGGCGTCCACCGATGGGTCGTCGAGCGGACCATCGCCTGGCTGCACGGATTCCGGCGTCTCCGTGTCCGATGGGAACGACGCGACGACATCCACGAAGCCTTCCTCGGCCTCGCCACCTGCCTCATCACTCACCGACACGTCCAACGCCTTTGTTAGGACCTCT
>NZ_JNZZ01000075.1 GCF_000717645.1 Streptomyces californicus | reverse complement strand
GCCGACGAAACGGGCACGAAGGTCAACACGTACGCCTACAGCCCGCGCGGCGTCCAGCGCGCCGGTACGACCGAACAGGTCCACCAGCCGTACCGCTTCGCCGGCGGCGCCCGCTACTACGACCCCAACATCGGCCGCTTCACCACCCCCGACCCCTCCGGCCAGGAAAAGAACCCCTACCTCTACGCCGCAGGCGACCCCGTCAACAAGATTGATCCCACCGGGCTTGCGTTCCTGGATGTCCTGGGCCCTGCTGGTGACCTCATTCAAGCAGGCCAGCACCTAGCTGAGGGTGATACCAAGGCGTTGTGGGGCGATGTAGCAGGTGCGGTTACTGGGGGCGGTGTCGCCACGTACTGCGCGAGCGCCGTAGTGGCGGCCCCACTGACACTCGGAGCCTCTCTGGGTTTCGCCGCTGGCTGCTACGCGGCCTCATGGGCTGTCAGCCAGATTGCCCAGATTCCCTTCAATTAGTCGGACCGCTCTCGGAGGGGTGCTCCTTCCGGGCCATGAAAGGAGATATGGCATGCGTCAGGTAGGAGTTCCGCTGCAACGGCAGCCACTGCTGAAGAGGCTGATGGTGACCAGCCATATCTTCGGCTTCCTCGGCGTGATTCTCTCCATAGCACTCCTGGTTATGGGAATGACCGCCGGCGGTCTCACCGTCCTCGGCATCACTCTGGCCACTTGGATCGCCGCCACCCTGAGCGCACGATCTCGAAATAAGAACCAACTCTGATCCATCGAGATTCAAGAAGGAAGGGCGAGCTCTGTATGATGGAGCCCGCCCTTCGGGCGCGGAAAGCCGGGAGGCCCTCACCGCACCGGTGAGGGCCTCCCGGCTGCGCCACGGCCAGCTTGCCACCGCCGAGTTCGATACAGACTCCCGCCGGTCGGCGGGCAGCACTTCAGCCGTTGTCGGTGGGGGAGTCCGTCGCCCAGGATGATGCGGTGGCCCGACCAGTCGCAGATGACGTCGATCACCACCGGCGGGAAGACGTACGCGGGCCAGTACGGCTCCACCGACCAGTCCGAGCGCATCAAGCTCGGCGACACGTTCTTC
>NZ_JNZZ01000074.1 GCF_000717645.1 Streptomyces californicus | reverse complement strand
ACCTGGAACAGCGGGTGGTGGGCCATGGAACGCTGCGGGCTGACGACCTCGACCAGACGCTCGAAGGGCACGTCCTGGTGCGCGTAAGCCGCCAGATCGATCTCACGGACCCGGGCCAGCAACTCCCGGACCGACGGATCACCCGACACATCCGTGCGCAGCACCAGCGTGTTCACGAAGAACCCGACCAGACCCTCCAGAGCCTGATCCGACCGACCCGCCACGACCGTGCCCAACGGCACATCCACACCGGCGCCCAAACGCGACAACAGCACAGCCACCGCGGCCTGCACCACCATGAACGGCGTCACCCCGCACTCACGGGCCACCGCCAGCAGACGACCGTGCAACTCCGCGTCAACAGCGAAATCGACCGCACCACCACGATAAGAAGCGACCGAAGGACGCAACCGATCCACAGGAAGCTCGATCAGCTCAGGCACACCCGCCAACGCGGCACGCCAGAACTCGATCTGCCGCCCCGCCACACTCGCCGGATCACCCTCATCACCCAACACCTCCGCCTGCCACAACGCGTAATCCGCGTACTGAACCGGCAACGGAGCCCAACCCGGCACCCCACCCCCGACCCGCGCCACATACGCAGCCGACAGATCATCCGCCAGCGGAGACAACGACCAGCCATCACTCACGATGTGATGCATCAACACCACCAGCACCGACGACCGCTCACCCACCCGCAGCAACGTCACCCGCAACGGCAACTCCACCGACAGATCGAACGCATACCCCGCGGCACCGTCCACAGCAGCGGCCAGCCCCTCCTCCGAGACCTCCACCACCTCCAGCACCACACCGGCATCCCCCACCGGCACCACCCGCTGATACGGCACACCGTCCACATCCGCGAACACCGTCCGCAGACTCTCGTGCCGCCCCACCACATCACCCAGCGCCAACTCCAACGCCCCCGCGTCCAGCTCACCCTCGAGCCTCAACACCAACGGAACGTTGTACGTCGCCGACGGCCCCTCCAACTCATGCAGGAACCACAACCGACGCTGCGCCGCCGACAACGGCACCCGCACAGGCCGCACCCCCGCCACCAACGCCCCACGCGCCACACCAGCACCCACCACACGCAACGCCAGACCCCCCACCGTCGGCGACTCGAACACCGCACG
>NZ_JNZZ01000073.1 GCF_000717645.1 Streptomyces californicus | reverse complement strand
CTACAGGATGGGGTCGGGAGGGTATGGCCCGGCGCACCAGTGGTGCGGTCCTCCGGGTCTGCATCACGCGGTACCTGTGTAAACGTAGCGTTTTTACGCTACCCCCTCCTCCTGCATCTGTCCGGCTCGCGCATCACGAGGGGTGCCTGTGTAAACGTAGCGTTTTTGCTCTACCACCGGCCGGTGTACCCGGGGTACCGGAAAGCTTTTTTGCTTGGCAACAGGCAACCCCTCGTAAAGGAGTCTTTTGCGAGGGATGATGATTTGAAAGGCAGGGAGGGATTTTATGCTGACGCTGATTGCGGTTATGGGGACTTTGGCCGGTGCTTTGCTGACGGGGGTGCTCCAGCATTTCGCGCAGCGGGCGCAGAGAATGGCGCAGGAGGCTGCCGAGCGGCGGAGTGCGGGAATGGATGCGGTGGCTGCTTTATGCGTGGCTCTGGCGGACCACCGGGCGGCGATGTGGGATCTGGGAACGGTCCGGCTCGCGGGGGGCGAGCCGGAGCCGGCTCGGGCGGAGGCGCGGCGGACGCGGTCGGCGGTGACGGACCCGCTGGTGCGTCTCCAGCTCCTTGTGCCGGGGGCCGGGGAGGCGGCGCGGCAGGCGGTGGGGGCGGTGTTCGGCATGCGGGAGGCGCAGAGTGCGGTGGAGCTTTGGGAGTCGCGGGAGCGGGCGGCGGTGGCGGCTGAGGAGGTGGTGGCGGTGGGCCGGGGGGTGCTCGTGTAGCGGGCCCTGGTTGCGTTCGACGGCCCTGATGGCCAGCGAGTCACCAGAGCCTCGTCCTGAGCGAGGACGCGCGTGCGAGCCCGTTCCCGCTCTTCCTGCGGCCGGGTGGGGTCGGCCTGTCTGTGACAGTTCGCGCCGCCGCAGGCAGGCGGACTTCGGATCCGGGGGATACGTGGCGGCGGCTTGGGATTACCGGATTTCTGCGATGGGCGGCAAAAGCGTCAGGTCGTCCTATGTGAATTTAGGGCGGCTGGTTGCTGCGATGTATCGGCGGGACTGCGTGATGACGGAGGCGCGGCCATCGGTGCGTTGTAGCGTGGATTCTTTTGCCGTGGGTATTTGTGCGGCATTTTCTCCTTCCGGTGTCGGGGTTGGCAGACTCGGTGATGTTCCGGGGGTGCAGGCACAGCGCCGTCAAGAAAACCGTGTCGCATTTTACCGGTTTCCGGGGTCTGTGCCGGTCTAGCGTCGGCGTCCTTGCCGGGGGGCGGGGG
>NZ_JNZZ01000072.1 GCF_000717645.1 Streptomyces californicus | reverse complement strand
GGCCCGCGCCGCCCGCTGTGCCCGCGCCGCTCGCCGGTTTCGGGCGGGGGCGGGGACCGGCGGTTTCGAGCGGGGCGGGGCGGGGGCCGGCGGTTTCGGGCGGGGCGGGGGCCTCGGATGCGGGTGATCGCTGACGTTCCCCTTCGGGTAGTCGCTGTTCTTCCGGGGCCGGGCGGCTTTCGGCTTCTCCGGCGTCGAGTGTTCCCGAGCCCGGGGCGGGGCTGTCCGGCGCCGCGCGATCGCGGTCTCCCGGGGTCGGGTGTTCCCGGGCCTGAGCTGGGGCGGTCCTGCGTTGGGTGTCTTCAGGCCGGGCGGGGCTGTTCGGCCTCGGGTGGCTTGGCTGTCCGAGGTCGGGTGTTCCCTGGCCCGGGGTGGAGCTATCCGGCGTCGGATGCTCTCAAGCCAGGGCGGGGCTGGCCGGTGATTGCGTGTTCCCTGCTTCCCGCTCCGGGGCCCGCTCTTCCGGAGCCGAGCGATCTCAGCCCTCCCCACGCTTCCCCGGACATGCGTAGCCCGCTGACTCCGGGCGGGGCGGGGACCGGCGCTTTCGGGCGGTCTCAGCAAACCTTCCCTCCGGACGGCCGCTGCTCTTCCGACGCAGGGAGACCTCCCTACCTCGGCCCCGAGGCTCCCGCTCCTCCGGGCCGGGGGACCTCGGGGCACTCCCGGCTTCGGGCGCCTCTGCTTTCTCGGCGCTGCGTGCTTCCTCCTCCTTGGCCTCGGTGCCCCCGGTCTTTCGGGGTGGGGGAATCTCAGGCACTCTGTCTTCGGGAGCCCTGCTTTCCCGGCGTTGTGCGTTCCTTTCTCCCGGGCCTCGGCGCTCCGGTCCTTGAGGGGGGCGATCTCAGCCACCCTGGCTTCGGCAGCCTCTGCTCTCCCGGCGTTGTGCGTTCCCTTCTCCTCGGTCTTGGTGTCTCTGTTCCTATGGGGTAGGCGATCTCAGCCACTCTCGCTCTGGGAGCCTCTGCTTCTCCGGTGGTGCGCGTCCTCTTCCCCTGGCCTGGATGCCCCGCTTCCCCTGGCTTGGGTGCCCGCACCTTCGAGGTGGGGCGATCTCAGCCTCTCCGGCGTTTGAGGAGCGGGGTCCGGGGCGGAGCCCCGGTTACGGGAAGGGGCGGGGCGGGGAGGAAGCCCGCCGCAGGCGCACCCACCCTGCCTCGCACCCCCCTGCGGCCCCCGCCCTGCCTCGGGCCGCACCCCTCGGGCCCGCCGCCCCCCGGATGCCACCCGCCCCACCCCAACCACTTC
>NZ_JNZZ01000071.1 GCF_000717645.1 Streptomyces californicus | reverse complement strand
CGATCTGGCGGCTTACGCGCACCAGGACGTGCCCTTCGAGCGTCTGGTCGAGGTCGTCAGCCCGCAGCGTTCCATGGCCCACCACCCGCTGTTCCAGGTCATGGTGCTCTTCGACAACAACACGGAGGCATCGTTCACGCTTCCCGGCCTCCAGGTCTCCGCGGGCGACTCCACCACGACGGTCTCGCAGTTCGACCTCTCGTTCGCGCTGTTCCTGGGCGAGCGGCTCGTCCGCGTGCTGGAGGGGCTGCTCGCGGATGTGGACGGCCGGGTGGCGGCAGTCGACGTGCTGTCGGCCGCCGAGCACGGCCGGGTGCTGGAGGAGTGGAACGACACGGTGGCGGCCGGTGCCGCCGAGGTGTCGGTGGTGGGGCGGTTCGAGGCTCAGGTCGCGGCGACGCCGGATGCGACGGCCCTCATCATCGGCGAACGCACCGTCTCCTACCGTGAGTTGAACAGTCGGGCGAATCGCCTGGCGCGCTTCCTGGTGGAGCGGGGCGCGGGTCCGGAGAGGTTCGTGGCGGTGGTGCTGCCGCGGTCGGCTGAGCTGTTGGTCTCGCTGCTGGCGGTGCTGAAGTCGGGTGCGGCGTACGTTCCGGTGGACCCGGACTTCCCCGAGGACCGCATCGCCTACGTCCTGGAGGACTCGTGCCCGGTGCTGACGCTGACCGAGGAGGTCCTCGCGGCCTTCGGCACGGGCGACGCGTACGACGTCGGTGACCTGGGCGTGCCCGGCGACCCGGGCCGTGCCGCCTACGCGATCTACACCTCCGGGTCCACGGGCCGGCCCAAGGGCGTCGTGATCCCCGAAGGCGCGTTGGCCAACTTCCTCGGCTCGATGCAGGACCGTTTCCAGCTCTCCGCCGACGACCGGCTGCCGGCGGTGACGACGGTCGGGTTCGACATCGCCGGCCTGGAGATGTACCTGCCCCTGCTGAACGGCGCGGGCCTGATCCTCGCCGACCGTGACGCGGTCGGGGACCCGTCGGTCCTGGGCGCTCTGCTGAAGGCGTCCGGTGCGACGGTGATGCAGGCGACGCCGAGCCTGTGGCACGCACTCGTCGAGGCCGGGGTGGACCTGTCCGGCCTGCGGGTGCTGGTGGGCGGCGAGTCGCTGCCATCGGATCTGGCGGTGACGCTGGCCGCCACCGCCCGTTCGGTGACGAATCTGTACGGCCCGACCGAGACCACGATCTGGTCGACGGCCGCGGACGTGACAACTTCGGAGCGGGTGACGATCGGGCGTCCGATCGCCAACACGCGGGTGTACGTGCTGGACGCGGCCCTGCGTCCGGTGGCGCCCGGTGTGCCGGGCGAGCTGTACATCGCCGGTGACGGCCTGGCCCGTGGCTATCTCGGTCGTCCGTCGCTGACGGCGGAGCGTTTCGTGGCCGATCCGTTCGGCGCCGAGGGCGCCCGGATGTACCGCACGGGAGACCTGGTGCGCTGGACGGCCGATGGGGTTCTGGAGTACATCGGCCGCACCGACTTCCAGGTGAAGGTGCGGGGCTTCCGCATCGAGCTGGGGGAAGTGGAGTCCGCCCTGAACGGCGTGACGGGTGTGACCGGGGCGACGGCGGTGGTCCGTGAGGACCGTCCGGGCGACCGGCGCCTGGTCGCCTACTAC
>NZ_JNZZ01000070.1 GCF_000717645.1 Streptomyces californicus | reverse complement strand
GTAGTAGGCGACCAGGCGCCGGTCGCCCGGACGGTCCTCACGGACCACCGCCGTCGCCCCGGTCACACCCGTCACGCCGTTCAGGGCGGACTCCACTTCACCCAGCTCGATGCGGAAGCCCCGCACCTTCACCTGCGTGTCCGCCCGGCCCTGGTACTCCAGCTCTCCGTCGGAGGTCCACCGCGCGAGGTCGCCGGTGCGGTACATCCGCGAGCCCGCCGGGCCGAACGGAGCGGCGAGGAACCGCTCGGCCGTCAGCGACGGACGACCGAGGTAGCCGCGGGCCAGGCCGTCACCGGCGATGTACAGCTCGCCGGTGACGCCGGGAGCCACCGGACGCAGGGCCGCGTCCAGCACGTACACCCGGGCACCCGCGATGGGACGGCCGATCGGCGGCACGGTCCTGCCCGACAGCGGCGCGCTCATGGTGGCGCACACGGTCGTCTCGGTCGGACCGTAGGCATTGATCATGCGGCGACCCTCGGACCAGCGGGCGACCAGTTCCGGCGGGCACGCCTCGCCCGCCACGACGACCGTCGCGCCGGCCGGCAGCGCATCGTCCGGCAGCACCGCCAGCGCCGTCGGCGGCAGGGTCACGTGCGTCACGTCCTGCTCGGCGCAGAGTGCGGCCAGGTCGGGTCCCGGCATCAGCCGCTCCGCCGGGGCGACCACCAGGGTCGCTCCCGACAGGAGCCCCATCACGATCTCCCAGGCCGCCGCGTCGAAGCTCAGTGCCGCGAACTGCAGCACCCGACTGCCCGGGCCCACACCGAATGCGTCCCGCTGGGCGCGGGCCAGGGAGGCGATGCCGCCGTGCGGCACGACCACCCCCTTGGGCCGGCCCGTCGAACCCGACGTGTAGATCACATAGGCCGGGTGGTCCGCACGCGGGTAGGCCGGCGCGGCCACGGGCGTCCCGGGCTCGTCGGCGAGTCCGTCCACGAGCACCACCGGCACCCCGCACTCACCGAGCCCCGGCAGTGTCGCGCTGTCGGTGACCAGCAGGGCCGGCCGGGAATCCGAGAGCATGTACGCCACCCGGTCCGCCGGATAGTCCGGGTCCACCGGCACGTACGCGCCACCGGCCCGCAGCACCGCCAGCAGCGACACCACCAGGTCCACGGAGCGCGGCAGCGCCACGGCCACCACGGCCTCCGGGCCCACCCCGCAGGAGGCGAGGTGTCCGGCGAACGCGTCCACCCGCGCCGCCACCTCGCCGTACGTCAGCTCAACGCCTTCGAAGGCCAGCGCGGGCGCCGAGGGGTCCGCCGCGACCCGTGCCGCGAACAGCTCCACCCGGCCGTCCACATCCGCGAGCAGCCCCTCCAGCACGCGGACGAGCCGCTCGCCCAGACCTCGCGCACTCGCCTCGTCGAACAGGTCCGAGGCGTACTGGACCTCTCCGCTGAGCCCGTCGGAGGTCTCCTCCAGGTGGAAGGTGAGGTCGAACTTGGCCACGCCGAGGTCGGCGCCCTCGAAGGACGCGTCGACGCCGGGGAGGTCGAAGGCGGCCTCGACGTTGTTGTCCAGGACGACCATCACCTGGAACAGCGGGTGGTGGGCCATGGAACGCTGCGGGCTGACGACCTCGACCAGACGCTCGAAGGGCACGTCCTGGTGCGCGTAAGCCGCCAGATCG
>NZ_JNZZ01000068.1 GCF_000717645.1 Streptomyces californicus | reverse complement strand
GGTGATCTCCTCGGTGAGCTGGGGGACGACGGTGAAGAGGTCGCCCACGACGCCGTAGTCGACGAGCTCGAAGATCGGGGCCTCGGGGTCCTTGTTGATCGCGACGATCGTCTTCGAGGTCTGCATCCCCGCCCGGTGCTGGATCGCACCGGAGATACCCGAGGCGATGTACAGCTGCGGGGAGACGGACTTGCCGGTCTGCCCGACCTGCGAGGTGTGCGGGTACCAGCCCGCGTCCACCGCCGCACGCGAGGCGCCCACCGCGGCGCCCAGCGAGTCCGCGAGCGCCTCGATCAGCGGGAAGTTCTCCGCACCGTTGACACCACGGCCGCCCGAGACCACGATCGCGGCCTCGGTCAGCTCCGGACGCCCCGTCGACTCACGCGGCGTCCGCGAGACCACCTTCGTGCCCGTCGCGCTGTCACCGAACGACACCGTCAGCGCCTCGACCGCACCCGCGGCGGCGGCCGGCTCGACCGGGGCCGAGTTCGGCTTGACCGTGATCACCGGAACACCCTTGGAGACCCGGGACTTGGTGGTGTAGGAGGCGGCGAAAACGGCCTGCGTCGCGACCGGACCCTGCTCACCGGCCTCCAGGTCGGTGGCGTCGGTGATGATCCCCGAGCCGATCCGCAGCGCGAGACGCGCGGCGATCTCCTTGCCCTCCGCGGAGGACACCACCAGCACCGCCGCCGGGGACACCGCCTCGACCGCGGCCTGCAGCGCGTCCACCTTCGGCACCACCAGGTAGTCCGCGAACTCCGGGGCATCCGAGGTCAGCACCTTCACCGCACCGTGCTCACCCAGGACACCCGCGGTCGCCTCGGCACCCGTACCCAGCGCGACGGCGACCGGGTCACCGATCCGACGCGCCAGCGTCAACAGCTCCAGGGTGGGCTTACGGACCGCACCATCCACATGGTCGACCAGAACCAGAACTTCAGCCATGACAACGCACTCCAGACAGACGAGAGAAGAGAGGAAAGGGGGAAACACACCCCCCGGGGGAACGGTGGGGCCTAGATGAACTTCTGGCCCGCGAGGTACTCGGCCAGCTGCCTGCCGCCCTCACCCTCGTCCTTCACGATCGTGCCCGCCGTCCGCGCCGGACGCTCCGCCGCCGAATCGACCGCCGTCCACGCACCCGCCAGACCCACCTCCTCCGCCTCCAGACCCAGATCCTCCAGATCCAGCGACTCCACCGGCTTCTTCTTCGCCGCCATGATCCCCTTGAACGACGGGTAACGCGCCTCACCCGACTGGTCGGTCACCGACACCACCGCCGGCAACGACGCCTCCAGCCGCTCCGACGCCGTGTCACCATCACGCCGCCCCGACACCACACCGCCGTCCACCGACACCTCGGACAGCAGCGTCACCTGCGGCACCCCCAGCCGCTCCGCCAGCAACGCCGGCAGCACACCCATCACCCCGTCCGTCGACGCCATACCACAGACCACCAGGTCATAGCCGGTCTTCTCGACCGCCTTCGCCAGCACCAGCGACGTCCCCATCACATCCGTGCCGTGCAGATCGTCGTCCTCGACGTGAACCGCCTTGTCCGCACCCATCGACAACGCCTTGCGCAACGCATCCCGGGCATCCTCCGGACCCACCGTCACCACGGTGATCTCCGCATCGTCCGCCTCGTCCGCGATCTGCAACGCCTGCTCGACCGCGTACTCGTCCAGCTCCGACAGCAGACCATCGACATCATCACGGTCCAGCGTCAGGTCATCGGCGAAACGCCGGTCACCGGTCGCGTCGGGCACGTACTTCACACAGACAACGATCCTCAAGCTCACGCCGGCTCTCCT
>NZ_JNZZ01000067.1 GCF_000717645.1 Streptomyces californicus | reverse complement strand
GAGTGTCGGTCACCGGGCGCACCGGTCAGGGAGGTGCGCGGCCAGGGGGCGGGTCGAGACTGGCCGTCGCATACGGCCGCGGCGCAAAGCCGTCGTTCCGCCGGGCCGAACCGGCAATTTCGGAACACGCGGGCAGGGGGCGCGGCAGGATGTCCGCGTGTCCTTCTCTCCCGTGATCGAGACCAGGCTGAATGTCTGGACGCTGGCCGCCGTCCTCACCGCCCTCTACGGGCTGTTCGGCATCGCCCGCGGGTGGTGGCACGCGTCTCTCGGGAAACGCCGCCGGGTGATCCGGGCCTACCGTGGCATCGCGCCGTACGTCCGCCACGACTACGTCACGGAGCAGTTCGGCGAGCCCGCCTGGCAGCGCAAGACGACGGTCCGGCAGTACTCGGCCCCCACCGGCGAGAACGAGTGCGAGGAGCCGCTGCAGGACGTCGAGGTGACGGTTCGGACGTGGCCGCTGGGCGTGCTCGGCTACCTCGTCACCTGGTGCAACGACGACAACGAGGTGCTGATGTACTCCCTCACCGCCCGCAGCCGGCTCTTCCGCCGGCGGGTCTCCATCGGGCCGCACCGGATCACCCTCGGCAAGACTCCGCTGGCCGCTCTGCCCAGTCCCAACGCGGAGGACTGCGGACCGTGGTTCGAGCTCGGCGCCCGCCGCTTCAGCTACGCCGAGGAGCACTACTTCGGGAACCCTGGCGGATACCTCCGCTGGGTGGTGGGAATGAGCGACGCCGGCTCCCCTCTGACTCCGCCGGTCGGCTGCAACGGGGATGCGTGGGCTGCCGAAGACGTAGCCGCGTTCCGGCACGCCGCCCGCACCAACTCCGTGCTCGTCATCGGCCCCGCGATAGACACGGAAGGGGTCCTCCCCCGCGGTATCGCGCCCGACCTCGACACCGTCCGGCTCCTCGAACTCCGCCACCCCATCCGCGTCGCACTGACCACCAGGTACTACGCCGCCAAGGCCGCGGTCGAGCGCTGGGAAGAGCGCAAACGGGAGGTGCGGGAAGGCCCTCTTGCGTAGCCTTCGCCTCTCAAGCGACCAGGCCGGTCCTTCAAATCGAATCTGAACTGCTCCTGCCCTGCGGGAGTCCGTGCGGGCAAGCCCTGAAACTGTGGAGTCGCAGCGCCATGAGCACACCCGTACCGCCGCCCTGGCCGCACTGTGCACACGGCGCCGATCCTGCGGCCGACCCCATCGGATGCCGAGGCATCCATGTCCCGGGCCACACCGCGTGCCTCGCCCACCTGGCCCACACCGACCGCCACGCCTACCTGACCGACCTAGCCCCTGGCACCGACATCGACCACCGGGGCACCACCTTCACCCCGTCGCTCCTGCAAGCCCTCTTGAACGCCGTCCATGACCTGTCGACCGGCGTGACCCGCTTCGGCAACGCCCAGTTCGACTCCGCGACCTTCACAAAGGCAGACCGCGTCGGGCCGCTGGTGTGTGCTGGTCGGGTGGTTCTGTCCGGTGCGATGTTCGGCGGCCCGGTGACTCTGTCGCTCGCTGCGCGGCGTTTGGAGTGTCGGCGGACTCTTTGGGCGGCGACGGCCGAGCTACGTCTGCGCTACACCACGGTCGATTTCGCCCACGCGGTGTTCGAGTACCCCCTCACCATCGCGGCCGAGTCCGATCCCTTCGTACTCGCCGACGGTTCCGAGCTGGCGGAGGGGGCGTTCGCGGGTGCCCCGGGCGCGGGGGTGGGGCTGGCGTCGCTGCGCGGGGTGGATGCCGCCCACCTGGTCCTGGCCGACGTCGATCTGTCGCCCTGCCTGTTCGCCGGTGCGGTGCACCTGGACCAGCTGCGGCTGGAGGGGGCCTGCACGTTCGACTCCCCTCCGTCCCCTGCTGGGCGGCGGCGCTGGTCACTCGTCCGGTTCACCCAGCGCCGCGTCCTGGCCGAGGAGCACCACTGGCGCGCCGGCCGGGCGGGAGCGGTGCGGGGGTGGAA
>NZ_JNZZ01000066.1 GCF_000717645.1 Streptomyces californicus | reverse complement strand
CACCGCCACCCGCCACCCGCGACACGACCCACACACAGAGAGAGGGCGCCCCCCATGCGAGACCCCCTGTCCGCATTGTCGGATGCCTTCACCTCCTTCCTCTTCGGCAAGGTGGAGACGACCCGCCTCCCCGTCCGTACGTCCACGGGCCAGGCCCAGGCCGTCTACCTCCCCACCGCCGCCCCCGGCCTCGGAGACTCCGGCGTGATCATCGGCCGCGAGGTCTACAGCGGCAAGGGCTACATCTACGACCCTTTCCAGCTGTACGGGCAGCAGCTCCCCGCCCCCCACTGGCTCGTCCTCGGCGAGTCCGGCAACGGCAAGTCCGCGCTGGAGAAGACCTACGTCCTGCGCCAGCTCCGCTTCCGCGACCGCCAGGTCGTCGTCCTGGACGCCCAGGGCGAGGACGGCGTCGGTGAATGGAACCTCATCGCCCAGGAACTGGGCATCACCCCCATCCGCCTGGACCCCACCGCCGCGCTCAACGGCGGCATCCGCCTCAACCCGCTCGACCCCTCCATCACCACCACCGGCCAGCTCGCCCTGCTCCGCACGATCATCGAAGTCGCCATGGGCCACGGCCTCGACGAACGCTCCGGCTTCGCGCTGAAGGTGGCGCACGCCTTCGTCACCTCGACCATCACCGACCGCCAGCCGGTCCTGACGGACATCGTGGAACAGCTGCGCCACCCCGAGCCGAGGTCCGCCGAGGCGATGAACGTCGACATAGACGACGTACGGGCCTGGGGCCTGGACGTCGCCCTCGTCCTGGACCGACTGGTCGACGGCGACCTGCGCGGCATGTTCGACGGGCCCACGACCGTCGGCATCGACCTCGACGCGCCCCTCATCGTCTTCGACCTCTCGCACATCGACCGCAACTCCATCGCGATGCCGATCCTGATGGCCATCGTCGGCGTCTGGCTGGAACACACCTGGATCCGGCCCGACCGCAAGAAGCGCATCTTCCTGGTGGAGGAGGCGTGGCACATCATCAACTCCCCCTTCGTCGCGCAGCTCTTCCAGCGCCTGCTGAAGTTCGGCCGCCGCCTCGGCCTCTCCTTCGTCGCCGTCGTCCACCACCTCAGCGACGTGGTCGACGGAGCCGCGGCCAAGGAAGCCGCCGCCATCCTCAAGATGGCCTCCACCCGCACGATCTACGCCCAGAAGACGGACGAGGCGAGAGCGACCGGCCGGGTCATCGGCCTGCCCCGCTGGGCCGTCGAGATCATCCCCACCCTCACCCCCGGCATCGCCGTCTGGGACGTCAACGGCAACGTCCAGGTGGTCAAACACCTGATCACCGAAGCCGAACGCCCCCTGGTCTTCACCGACCGCGCCATGACCGAGGGCTCGACGGACCACCTGCTCCCCGACGACCTCCGCGCCGCCGAACTGGAGGCGGAGCAGCGGGCGGCCCGCATCGAGCACCAACAACGGATGAACGAGTCGTCCGAGTCCACGGTCGCCTGACATGGCGGCACGTCACCCGGTACGGGGCCGGGGCCCGGCCCCCCGCGACGGACACGACGGCAACGGGGGCGGCGGAGGCATCCCGGACGGCCTGCTCATCGGCCTCCTCGGCCTCCTCCTCGCCGCCACGCTCGTCACCTGGACGGCCACCGGCCTGGCCGGCCTCCTCACCCACGGGGGCTGGCCGGACGGCGTCACGTTCACCCGCGCCCCGCTCGCCCTGCGCGAACTGGTCACCTCCCCGCAGGACCTCGCCACCGCCTGGCCGGAGGCGTCCCGGGCGCAGCTCTCCGGATACGGCCTGTTCTGGGGCCTGTTCATCGGCGAGCTGATGGTGCTGCTGGTCCTCACGGTGTTCGCCGTCGGCGTCGTGGCCCGAGGCCGGGCGGTACGGGAACGCCGCCGCGAGGAACGCGCCGCCGCCCACGAGGAACGCCTCCACCCCCAGGACCGGGCCGCCACCCCGCACGAGACCCACCCCCGGAACGGCGCCGGTGCCACCCCTCACGACCA
>NZ_JNZZ01000065.1 GCF_000717645.1 Streptomyces californicus | reverse complement strand
GCATGGGGGCGGGGCGTGGGGCTCCATGGGCCCGGGGTTCGGGGGCCCTGGGCGGGGCGTGGGGGCCCCATGGGCTCGGGGGCCCTGGGCGGGCCGTCGGGGCGGGGCTTTTCGGCCCCACCCCGGACGCTCTCAGTGCCGCCCCGGCCGCTCCCGGACGGGCTCGGCCCCGTCCCGGCCGCCCTCAGGTGCCGCCCCAAACGCGCTCGGCCGCTCCCGAATGGCCTCAGGCGTCGAGTGCCTCGCGCCACTCCCGTACGGCCGCCGCGTCCACCGGGCCCGACCAGCCGGAGGGCCGGGCCGCGCCGCCGATGTGGACCGCGTCGATGCCCGCCGCCCGCAGTTCGGGCAGGTGGTGCAGGTGGAGGCCGCCGCCGACCAGGATCTGCGCCTCGTACCCCGGCTCGCCGCCGTGGGCGGCCTCGGCCACCAGCGTCGGGATGCCCGCGTCCACCCCGGCCGGGGAGCCCGCCGTGAGGAACGTGTCGAGGCCGGGCAGGTCCGCGAGCTGCTTGCGCAGGGCGTCGCGGTCGGCGGCCCGGTCGATCGCCCGGTGGAACGTCCACCGGCAGCCGTCCAGCTCGGCGACCAGCCGCTCGACGGCGACGAGGTCGGCGCGGCCGTCCGCGTCGAGGAACCCGAACACGAACTCGTCGGCCCCCGCCTCGCGCATCTCGTGCGCCTTGCCGACCAGAACATCGATGTCACCGGCGGCGAACCCGTCCGCCACCCTGAGCATCACGCGCAGCGGGATGTCCACGGCGGACCTGATCGCCGCGAAGGTCTCCCGGGACGGCGTCAGACCGTCGGCGGCCATGTCGGTGACCAGTTCGAGGCGGTCTGCGCCTCCGGCCTGGGCGGCGACCGCGTCCTCCGCGTCGAGAGCGATCACCTCCAGGACTGCACGGTTGCTCATGGTTCCCCATTCCTCCGATACACACCTATAGGTCTAGTCCAATGGCCAGCCTACGGGGCGGCGACTGGACAGCGCAGCCCTCTATATGAACGTACGGGCGCGACGGGGCGCGACCCGACCCGCACCGCTCCCCACGATCACCCCTTGCATTCCATAGGGGAGGGGGGTATACATGAGGCAGATAGAGATACCCCCTAGGGGTATAGAACACAGGACGAACCGAGGGAGGACCCCGTGTCCGCGCAGTCCGCCACCACCGGCACCAGCGCCGTCGGCTCCGACGCCGGCACGGCCGCGGTCGAGCTCGCGATCGGCGGGATGACCTGCGCCTCGTGCGCGGCCCGGATCGAGAAGAAGCTCAACCGCATGGACGGCGTCGAAGCCACCGTGAACTACGCCACCGAGAAGGCGAAGGTCACCTACCAGGGCTCGGAGGTCTCCGTCGACGATCTGATCGCGACCGTCGAGGCCACCGGTTACACCGCCCGGCGGCCCGCCCCGCCCGCCGCCGCCCGCCGACCCGGCGGCGGCACGGCGAACGCCCCGGCGCGGGGCGCGGAGGGCTCGGACCCCGCGGAGAGCGCAGAGGACCCGGGGCTCACCACGCTGCGCCAGCGCCTGATCACCGCCGTCGTCCTCGCCGTGCCGGTGATCGCGATGGCGATGATCCCGGCGCTCCAGTTCGACTACTGGCAGTGGCTCTCGCTGACCCTGGCCGCGCCGGTCGTCACGTACGCCGCCTGGCCCTTCCACCGGGCCGCGTGGACCAACGCGAAGCACGGCGCGGCGACGATGGACACGCTGATCTCGGTCGGCACGTCCGCCGCGTTCCTCTGGTCGCTGTGGGCGCTGTTCTTCGGGACGGCGGGCATGGTCGGCATGACCCACCCGTTCGAGTTCACCATCGCCCGCAGCGACGGCGCGGGGAACATCTACCTGGAGGCCGCGGCCGGGGTGACGGCGTTCATCCTCGCCGGGCGCTACTTCGAGGCCCGTTCGAAGCGGAAGGCCGGGGCGGCGCTGCGGGCGCTGCTGGAGCTGGGCGCGAAGGAGGTCACCGTCCTGCGGGACGGCGTCGAGACGACGATCCCGACCGCCGAACTCCAGGTCGGGGACCGCTTCCTGGTGCGTCCGGGGGAGAAGATCGCGACGGACGGGACCGTGGTCGAGGGCTCTTCGGCCATCGACGCCTCGATGCTCACCGGGGAGTCCGTCCCCGTCGAGGTCTCCACCGGCGACACCGTCACCGGAGCCACCCTCAACGCCGGCGGACGCCTCGTCGTCGAAGCCACCCGCGTCGGCACCGACACCCAACTCGCCCGCATGGCC
>NZ_JNZZ01000064.1 GCF_000717645.1 Streptomyces californicus | reverse complement strand
GGCCAGAGGCGGGAGCGCAGCAGGACGTCCGCCTCCTGCGGGGGCAGGTGTGCTCGGATCCGGTCCGCGTAGTAGGTGCGGGCGGCCTGGTCGACGCGGAGCTGGTCGAGTGCGAGGGACTGGTCGCTGAGGTCGAGGTCGGAGGGGATGGTGATGCCTTCGGTCAGTGGTCCCCAGACGCGTTTCGCGTCCGGGCTCGCCGGCCGGGGAGGGGCGGAGCCGGGAGCCGGGGCCGACGTCGGTTGTCCGGCGGTCGCGGGTGCCGGGGCAGGGGCGGCTGCGGAGGCGCGGGGCTGGGTGGCGCGGGCGGTGGCGGCGGCGACGGCCTGGTCGACGCCGAGGCCGGCGGTGTGGGCGTCGGTGAGGATGCGGGCGACGTCGAGCCCTTGGTCGTGGAGGCGGCCCATGGCGGCGGCGATGTCGGGCCAGGCCGGGGAGGAGAGGATCGCGTCGCGGACCAGGCCCTGGGGCATGGTGGCGCGCAGGAGGTCGGCCCACCGGTCGGTGCCCTCGGCCTGGATACGGGCGGTGTTGCGGGTGACGGCCCGCTCGACGCCGGAGGCCATCTGGCCCAGGTGCGGTAGGAAGGTGGGCAGGTCGACGCCGGCGTGGCTGAGGGAGAGGAGCTGGCGGGCCATCACCGGCCAGTCGGGGCTGGCGGTGAGGTGGGTGAGAAGTGCGGTGGGCAGGTGGTTGCCGAGCTCGTCGGCGGCCCACCCGTCCTCGGCGCGCCGGGCGTCGCTCTCGGGGAGTTCCTGCTCCTTGCCCTGGTGGTGCTTCTGGGAGGCGCGGCGGACCGCGTCGGCGATCGTGAGGATCAGCCGGACGGACATCGCGGCGGCCTGCGCGGCTTCGGAGAGGGACTCGGAGACGGGCTCGCCGAGCGGCTGCGCGGCAGCGGGCGTGGTCATGCGAGGGCTCCTTCGTACGGGTCAGCGTGAGCGCCCCGGGCCGGGTGCCGGTCCGGGGCCGGGTGTCGGGTGCGGGCCGGCGTGGGGTCGGGGTGGTACTCGGGTAACGGGCGTGGCCGGGGCGGGGCCACGCTCGGCGGCGGGCGTCACCCGTACGGTGTTCGGCGCGGTCCGGGAGGCGCGGGAGGCGCGCGGTGGGGTGCCGGTGAGAGTGGCGGCTTCGCGGAGGAGGACGGCGGCCTGGGCGGCGGCCCGGGCCTGGGCGTGGTGCTGCTGTGCGCGGTGCCAGGCGGTGGCTGCCTCGATCGCTTCGACGAGGGCGATCAGGAGGGTGAGGACGGCGGGGGCGCCGCCGCCTCTGGCTGCTCTGGGGGCGTGGTCGAGAGCGCGGGCGGCGGCTTTGAAGTGGGCGCGGGCGGTGCCGTGGAGGGTGCGGGTGCCGGGGGCGCGGGAGGCTTGCTCGAACGCGGCCGCGGTGGCACGGACCTGGTCGCGGACGGTGGCGGGGGAGGTGGCGGCGGCGATGGTGAGGAGGTCGCCGAGGGCGGCGACGTCGCCGGCGCCTTCGGTGCGGCCGGCGCGGGCGAGGAGGGTCGCGGCCTGGCGGATGCGGGTGTGTGCGCGGGTGATGTCGGCGGGGGCGATGGGCGGGTGGAAGCGTTCGCGGACGCGGGGCAGGGAGAGGTCGTAGGCGAGGGCCCGGCCCGAGAACCAGACGGGCCTGGTGTTGCGGTCGGCGCGGTCGCCGGGGAGGGCGACCGCGTACCCGTCCAGGGTGTTGTTCTCGTCGTGGTGTTCGCGCACGCGCAGGCCGGCGTCGCGCAGCCGGGTGAGGAAGTCGGTGGTGCTGGTGGCGCGGGCGGCGGCTTCGCGGACGGTGCGCTGGAGGCTTTCGCGGGCGGCTTCGGGGAGGCCGCGGCGGGCGGCTTTCTCCCGCTCGCCGGTGACCGGCGCGCGGCGTGCGGTGCGGTCGAGGGGGGACATCGGGGTGAGGCCCCAGGCGGTCTCGAAGGCGCGGGCGGCGGTGTGCATGCGGGGGATGTCGCCGCGGATACGGGGGTGGCGGCCGTCCTGGCGGGCGAGGGTCGCCACGATGTGGATGTGGTCGTCGGCGTGACGGACCGCCACCCACCGGCAGGCGTGGGTGTCGCCGTGCGGGGCGATGCCGGCGGCGTGGACCATCTCGGCGGCGACGGTCGCCCACTCGGCGTCCGACAGGGTCCGGTCGGTGGGTTCGTTACGGACGGAGATGTGCCACACGTGCTCGGCCGGTTTCGGGCCGCGCAGCGCCTCGACAGGGGCGTCCAGGAGCAGCGCGAGGTCGGAGAGCGTCATGCGGTCCGGGTTGCGGGCCGGGCAGGGCAGGCCCGGGGTCCAAGCGGCGACGAGGTGCGGGTCGATGTGCTCCTCGTGGTCCCCGGGGCCGAAGAGGTAGGCCAGGAGATCGGCGGTGGTGTCGCCCTCGGCGGCCTTCTTCGGCATCACGGGCCGTACGCCTTCCTCATGTGCGTGAGCGCCGTTCGCGCATGACCTGGAGGGTCGCCTCGTCGACCCGGGCGATCGCGTCCAGGGCCTGGGTCAGCGCCGTGCCGGCCGGGCCGGGCGGAGCCGGCCGGGGGGCGTGGGGAAGAGCTGCGT
>NZ_JNZZ01000063.1 GCF_000717645.1 Streptomyces californicus | reverse complement strand
GGGGTGGTGGGTGGCTGGTCGTTGTTTGAGAACTGCACAGTGGACGCGAGCATCTGTGGCCAAGTTTTTAAGGGCGCACGGTGGATGCCTTGGCACCAGGAACCGATGAAGGACGTGGGAGGCCACGATAGTCCCCGGGGAGCTGTCAACCAAGCTTTGATCCGGGGGTTTCCGAATGGGGAAACCCGGCAGTCGTCATGGGCTGTCACCCGCTGCTGAACACATAGGCAGTGTGGAGGGAACGAGGGGAAGTGAAACATCTCAGTACCCTCAGGAAGAGAAAACAACCGTGATTCCGGGAGTAGTGGCGAGCGAAACTGGATGAGGCCAAACCGTATGCGTGTGATACCCGGCAGGGGTTGCGCATGCGGGGTTGTGGGATCTCTTTTTCATAGTCTGCCGGCTGTGAGGCGAGTCAGAAACCGTTGGTGTAGGCGAAGGACATGCGAAAGGTCCGGCGTAGAGGGTAAGACCCCCGTAGCTGAAACATCAACGGCTCGTTTGAGAGACACCCAAGTAGCACGGGGCCCGAGAAATCCCGTGTGAATCTGGCGGGACCACCCGCTAAGCCTAAATATTCCCTGGTGACCGATAGCGGATAGTACCGTGAGGGAATGGTGAAAAGTACCGCGGGAGCGGAGTGAAATAGTACCTGAAACCGTGTGCCTACAAGCCGTGGGAGCGTCGCGCATCGAGCTTGCTCGGTGCGTCGTGACTGCGTGCCTTTTGAAGAATGAGCCTGCGAGTTAGCGGTGTGTAGCGAGGTTAACCCGTGTGGGGAAGCCGTAGCGAAAGCGAGTCCGAACAGGGCGGTTGAGTTGCACGCTCTAGACCCGAAGCGGAGTGATCTAGCCATGGGCAGGTTGAAGCGGAGGTAAGACTTCGTGGAGGACCGAACCCACCAGGGTTGAAAACCTGGGGGATGACCTGTGGTTAGGGGTGAAAGGCCAATCAAACTCCGTGATAGCTGGTTCTCCCCGAAATGCATTTAGGTGCAGCGTCGTGTGTTTCTTGCCGGAGGTAGAGCACTGGATAGGCGATGGGCCCTACCGGGTTACTGACCTTAGCCAAACTCCGAATGCCGGTAAGTGAGAGCGCGGCAGTGAGACTGTGGGGGATAAGCTCCATGGTCGAGAGGGAAACAGCCCAGAGCATCGACTAAGGCCCCTAAGCGTACGCTAAGTGGGAAAGGATGTGGAGTCGCAGAGACAACCAGGAGGTTGGCTTAGAAGCAGCCACCCTTGAAAGAGTGCGTAATAGCTCACTGGTCAAGTGATTCCGCGCCGACAATGTAGCGGGGCTCAAGCGTACCGCCGAAGTCGTGTCATTCACACATATAGGGCCAACGCCTGTGTGGATGGGTAGGGGAGCGTCGTGTGCCGGGTGAAGCAGCCGCGGAAGCGAGTTGTGGACGGTTCACGAGTGAGAATGCAGGCATGAGTAGCGATACACACGTGAGAAACGTGTGCGCCGATTGACTAAGGGTTCCTGGGTCAAGCTGATCTGCCCAGGGTAAGTCGGGACCTAAGGCGAGGCCGACAGGCGTAGTCGATGGACAACCGGTTGATATTCCGGTACCCGCTTTGAAACGCCCAGTACTGAATCAGGCGATGCTAAGTCCGTGAAGCCGGCCCGATCTCTTCGGAGTTGAGGGTAGTGGTGGAGCCGATGAACCAGACTTGTAGTAGGTAAGCGATGGGGTGACGCAGGAAGGTAGTCCAGCCCGGGCGGTGGTTGTCCCGGGGTAAGGGTGTAGGACGTTGTGTAGGCAAATCCGCACAACACGTAGTCTGAGACCTGATGCCGAGCCGATTGTGGTGAAGTGGATGATCCTATGCTGTCGAGAAAAGCCTCTAGCGAGTTTCATGGCGGCCCGTACCCTAAACCGACTCAGGTGGTCAGGTAGAGAATACCGAGGCGTTCGGGTGAACTATGGTTAAGGAACTCGGCAAAATGCCCCCGTAACTTCGGGAGAAGGGGGGCCATCACTGGTGATCCGATTTACTCGGTGAGCTGGGGGTGGCCGCAGAGACCAGCGAGAAGCGACTGTTTACTAAAAACACAGGTCCGTGCGAAGCCGTAAGGCGATGTATACGGACTGACGCCTGCCCGGTGCTGGAACGTTAAGGGGACCGGTTAGCTGCCTTTCGGGGTGGCGAAGCTGAGAACTTAAGCGCCAGTAAACGGCGGTGGTAACTATAACCATCCTAAGGTAGCGAAATTCCTTGTCGGGTAAGTTCCGACCTGCACGAATGGCGTAACGACTTCTCGACTGTCTCAACCATAGGCCCGGTGAAATTGCACTACGAGTAAAGATGCTCGTTTCGCGCAGCAGGACGGAAAGACCCCGGGACCTTTACTATAGTTTGATATTGGTGTTCGGTTCGGCTTGTGTAGGATAGGTGGGAGACTGTGAAGCGGCCACGCCAGTGGTTGTGGAGTCGTCGTTGAAATACCACTCTGGTCGTGCTGGATGTCTAACCTGGGTCCGTGATCCGGATCAGGGACAGTGTCTGATGGGTAGTTTAACTGGGGCGGTTGCCTCCTAAAGAGTAACGGAGGCGCCCAAAGGTTCCCTCAGCCTGGTTGGCAATCAGGTGTTGAGTGTAAGTGCACAAGGGAGCTTGACTGTGAGACCGACGGGTCGAGCAGGGACGAAAGTCGGGACTAGTGATCCGGCAGTGGCTTGTGGAAGCGCTGTCGCTCAACGGATAAAAGGTACCCCGGGGATAACAGGCTGATCTTCCCCAAGAGTCCATATCGACGGGATGGTTTGGCACCTCGATGTCGGCTCGTCGCATCCTGGGGCTGGAGTCGGTCCCAAGGGTTGGGCTGTTCGCCCATTAAAGCGGTACGCGAGCTGGGTTTAGAACGTCGTGAGACAGTTCGGTCCCTATCCGCTGCGCGCGTAGGAATATTGAGAAGGGCTGTCCCTAGTACGAGAGGACCGGGACGGACGAACCTCTGGTGTGCCAGTTGTTCTGCCAAGGGCATGGCTGGTTGGCTACGTTCGGAAAGGATAACCGCTGAAAGCATCTAAGCGGGAAGCCTGCTTCGAGCTGGGTTGATAGGCCAGATGTGGAAGCCCGGTAACGGGTGGAGCTGACTGGTACTAATAGGCCGAGGGCTTGTCCTCAGTTGCTCGCGTCCACTGTGTTGTTCCCGGGTTGCGAACAGTTATCGCGCCGGTTGAACAGTTTCACTACTTAATTGAAGAGTGTGCTTGTTCGCTAGAACCCGATAGGGTTTCGGTGGTCATTGCGTTAGGGAAACGCCCGGTTACATTCCGAACCCGGAAGCTAAGCCTTTCAGCGCCGATGGTACTGCAGGGGGGACCCTGTGGG
>NZ_JNZZ01000062.1 GCF_000717645.1 Streptomyces californicus | reverse complement strand
GACACGATCCACGGCCGGGAGTTCCTCTTCGCCACGAACGGACCAACGAGCAGCCAGGCCGACAGTCACATGATCAACAACTTCTGTTAGGACCTCTTACTCGGTGGGCCGGAGGGCTGCCAGGTGGGATGTGCGCGTGCGAGCGCGTGGGGTGTCGGTCCACCATGCGTTGAGGCGGTGGAAGTTCATCGCGGTGGCGGTGAGCTGGTGCTGCAGCCGAGCCTTCGCCAGGCCGTGATACCGGCATCGCCGCAGGCCGAAGGCTCGCACTCCCTGTGAGATCGTGCCTTCGACACCGGCCCGGTGTGCGTACTGCTCCTTCCACTCCGGGGTGCTTTCCTGCGCCCGTGCCTGCTGGATCACCTCCTGCTCCGCCTGTGGGCGGAGGGTGATCCGGCGCCCCATGTCCGACTTGCTGTTGGAACGGGTGCACTGCTCTCGCGCCTTGCAGAGACGGCAGGAAGCCGTCGGGAACCGTGCCCAGACCACAGCCGCCCCGTACTGGGAGCGATCTTCCCGCCAGTGGCTGGTGGTGATGCCGTTGGGACAGGTCACCTGGCGGGTCTCCCAGTCGACGGTGAAGTCGGCCTGGGAGAAACCGCCGCCGTCCTTGGTCTGCCAGCTGGTGGAAGCGAGGATCGGGCCCACCAGATCGACACTGTGATCCCGGCGGGCAGTGACCACTTCCCTGGCTGTCGCGTAACCGGCGTCGACCAGGTGCCGATCGGGCAGGAGGTCGCGCTCGGCAAGGTGAGCGTGGATCGGGGCGACCAGCCGCACGTCCTGGACGGTGGAGTCGGTCGTGGCCACGTGCGTGATCAGGTTCGGGCGGTCCGACTCACAGGTCTCGGTGAGATGGACCTTGTAGCCGTCCCAGAAGATGCCCCGCTTCACGCTGCCCCGCGCGTCGGTGTCGTAGGGCGTGACCAGCCGCTCCGCGCCCGGCGGGCGGTCCTTGAGGTCGCGGCGTCGGACCTGCCCGTCGTCGACGAAGTACTGCTGGATCCACATCTGCCGCAGCGTCTGGACCCGGTCGAGCAGCCGCAGGGACGCAGGGGCATCCGGGGCGTGCAGGGCCGCAAGCAGCCTCAGCCCGTCGGCCCCGATCTGCTCGATCAGCTCCGTCTGCTTCGCCTTCCCCTTGGGCAGGCGGGTGTCCTCGAACCGGATCGCATACCGGCTGAACCAGTCGGACGGAACCCGGCCGGCCAGCCACTCCGGCTCGCGGGCAGCCACGCTGTTCAACGCGGCCCGCAGGGTCTCACCGAGCCGCACCAGCCCATTGATCTGCCGGGCCGCGGACAGGACGATCGTCGAGTCCGTGCGAGCACGCCCGCCCGCCTTGAGCAGGCCGCGCTCCGCGGCGGCCCCAAGGACCCGGTCCAGGAGCTCGATCCCAACGCCTCCCGCGATCAGCCGGTCCCTGAACTCGGTGAGCACCGAGTGGTCGAAACCTGCATCGGCCAGCTCCAGCCCCAGCAGGTACTTCCAGTCCAGCCGCCCGCGCACCGCGTCCGCGGCCTGCCGGTCCGACAGACCCTCGGCGAACTGCATGACCGACACCAGCGCCAGCCGGCCCGGCGACCACGCCGGCTTCCCTCTGCGCGGATAGAGGTCAGCGAAGTCCTCGTCAGTGAACAGCTCGCCCAGTTCGTCCCGGATCCGCATGGCCAGGCTGCCCTTCGGGAACGCGGCCCGTGCCACCCGGGCCGTCTCCTCAGGCACCCCGCCGATCTTCCTCGCGTGCAGCGACACCGACACCCTCCCCAAACGCAACGTCGGCCTTCACGACCACAACGGGTCATGAAGGCCGACGTCACGCTCGCCCACGATTCGCCAACAGTGTCATTCCAGTGCCGGGGGCGGACCTTCCAGGGGGCGGGTCAGGCGTCCCAGCCGATGGAGTCGACGTAGGCGTATGCCTCCCAGTCGGTCCCCAGGTGGTCCTGGCAGATCTGCTGCCAGACGTCGTCCAGCTCGACCAGGTCGTCATCCATCCAGGCGTCCACGGCCCGGTCCCACAGGCCGAGGTCGCGCACGTTGACGTCGCGGGTGGACAGGCGCCTTCTCAGCTCCTCCCCCCGCCGATGTTTGCGGTCGACCTGGCTCTCGTTGACGGGGTTGATCTCGACCCGGGTTCCGCGCCCGCCGTTGTGCAGCCGGGCCTTGAGGTCCCTGGCCACATTGCGGCGGCGCAGGTCCCAGTAGGCGGCGTCCACGCGGGCGAGCATCGCCTTGCTGCGGGGCTTGCGCTCCTCGGCGAGCCAGGCCATCAGCGTGCGGGGGGAGACGTGGACCCCGGCGCGGTCCATCGCCTCATATCCTGCGTCGGTCTTGGTGAGGTAGCGGACGCGGGCGGAGAAACCGCGGTCGCTGTCCACGGGGGAGCTGATGCCGCTGACCATGCGCTCCAGGGCGATCCCCAGAGCCTCCCCACCCGGCGTCCCCTGGGCCCCGTAGTGGCCGAAGTGGATCCACCTCCAGTCAGCCATTGGTCTTCACCTTTCCGACCAGGTACTCGCCCGACGCCTTGGCGTCGCTGTACTTGACCTTCATTTGGGACAGGGCGCGCCCCTCGGTGAACACGCTCCAGGGGTCGCCGGTCACGTGCAGCTCGTCGGTGCCCAGCATCGCGATGACCTCCAGCCCGCCCTGGTGCGCCTTGTACGCCTTGGACCAGAGGTTCGCGTGCGCCTGCGCCCGGACGATGTGCATCCAGTCGGGGCGGTAGATCTTCCGGTTCGTGTCCGACTCCCCCATGGTGCTCACGAATTTCGAGTACATGGACTTGACGTACATCTCCAGAAGCACGTCCTGCGTGGTGAGGGCTTCGTCCCGGGCTGCGGAGAGGGCCTTGCGCAGCGCGTCGAGGAAATTCTCGGTCGCCCCGGACGTCCACGACTCGTGAATCTCGGGGGCCCCGGTCAGGCCGTACTTCGGGCCGGACAGGCGCAGCAGGAGGCGCAGGGTGGCGTCGGTGACCCAGAGGGCTCCGGGCTCGTCGCGGTCCCCGATGGGGTCGGGCAGATGCGGGTGGGCCCACTGGGCGGGGGTGATCAGGTGGACCCCCGAGCGCTTCGGGCCGACGCCGTCCGCGCCGGTGGTGTGCTCCAGCCGCCCGATCGGCAGCCAGCATTTCAGGGCGGACAGGTAGGCGGCGTTGGTATCCAGGGCGGTCACCTTGACGTCGGCGCGGGCCGCGCGCATCGAGTAGTCGGGGTGGCGGAAGCGCGGCCGGGCCTCCCAAATCTCATCCGGCCGCTTCTTGGTCGGCTTGTGCAGGATGTCGGGCAGTGTCGGGTACGCGGTGTACTCGTACCGGGCGCTCGACCGCGTCTCCGCGAAAAGATCCATGACGTCCGGAACGGCCCGCTTCTCCAAGGCGGCTACGGCGGCCTCCTCGTCCCCGCCAGCGCGCTCGGCCTCCTCCCGGACCGCGTCCCGGATCATCCCCAGAAGGTCCTCCTGCGCCCGCTCGGCGCTCTTGGATCGGCGCTGCGGGCGGGTCGGCACCCGGGCCGGGACGGGCGACGCCGAGGCCGGGGCCGGGGCCGAGGCGGGGTCGGCGGGTGCGGGGGCCGAGGTGGGCGGGGTCGGCGG
>NZ_JNZZ01000061.1 GCF_000717645.1 Streptomyces californicus | reverse complement strand
GGGGTGGCGTGGGAGGGGTGGGGGGCGGTGGTGGGGGTTTCGGTCATGCGTTCACTGTGGCACGACGGGTGGTGGTGTGGTGTGGATGTCGGGTGGTCATCGGATCGAAACCTGTGCGGGGTGTTGCGGTGGGGGGTTGCTCGGCCAGAATCTACGCGCGTTGCCGTACTGAACGAGGAGTGAAGAGATGCCGTTGAACCGTAGGACGCTTCTGGGCCGTTCGGCTGCTGCCGGTGCGGGTGTGGCGATGGCGGGCGGTGCGGTCGTGGGGTCGGCGGGTGCGGCGGAGGCGAGGGGGCGCGGGCATGGTCACGGGCGTCCGGCGGAGCGGTACTCGTTCACGGTGATGGGGACGACGGATCTGCACGGGAACGTCTTCAACTGGGACTACTTCACGGACAGGGAGTACGACGACGCCGCCCGCAACGATGTCGGCCTGGCGAAGATCTCGACGTTGGTGAACGGGGTGCGCCGGGAGAAGGGACGGCGGAACACGCTGTTGATCGACGCGGGTGACACGATCCAGGGCACGCAGTTGTCGTACTACTACGCGAAGGTCGATCCGATCACGGCGCGGCGTGGCCCGGTGCATCCGATGGCGCGGGCGATGAACGCGATCGGGTACGACGCGGCGGCGCTGGGGAATCACGAGTTCAACTACGGGATTCCGGTGCTGCGGAAGTTCGAGGAGCAGTGTGATTTTCCGCTGCTGGGGGCGAACGCGTTGGACGCGAAGACGTTGCGGCCGGCGTTCGCGCCGTATGTGGTCAGGCGGATGCGGACGCCGTGCGGGCGTGATGTGCGGGTGGCGGTGCTGGGGTTGACGAATCCGGGGATCGCGATCTGGGACAAGGCGAATGTGGGCGGGAAGATGGTGTTCCCGGGTCTGGAGGAGCAGGCGGCGAAGTGGGTGCCGAAGCTGCGGTCGATGGGTGCGGATGTGGTGATCGTGTCGGCGCATTCGGGTTCGTCGGGGACGTCGTCGTGGGGTGATCAGTTGCCGTACGTGGAGAACGCGGCGGCTCTGGTGGCGGAGCGGGTGCCGGGGATCGACGCGATTCTGGTGGGGCACGCGCATGTGGAGATCGCCGAGCACTTCGTGACGAACGAGGTGACGGGGAAGCGGGTGGTGTTGTCGGAGCCGGCGAAGTGGGGGCAGCGGTTGACGTTGTTCGACTTCGATCTGGTGTGGGAGCGGGGCCGTTGGGCGGTGGAGAAGGCGGGTTCCCGGGTGCTGAATTCCAACACGGTGCCGGAGGATCCGAAGGTGACGTCGTTGCTGCGCCGGGAGCACCGGAAGGTGGTGGAGTACGTCAACCAGGTGATCGGTACGTCGGTGGTGGCGATGTCGACGGCGGACGCGCCGTGGAGGGACGAGCCGATCATCGATCTGATCAATCAGGTGCAGACGGAGACGGTGCGGGCGGGCTTGGCGGGTGGGGAGTTCGCGGGGTTGCCGGTGTTGTCGCAGGCGTCGTGTTTCTCGCGTACGGCGGGGATTCCGGCGGGTGATGTGACGATCAGGGATGCGGCGGGGTTGTATCCGTTCGAGAACACGTTGGAGGCGCGGCTGATCACGGGTGCGCAGGTGAAGGATTACCTGGAGTATTCGGCGCGGTATTACGTGCGGACGCCTGCGGGTGGTCCGGTGGATACAGCGAAGTTGACGAATGCGGATGGTATTCCGGATTACAACTACGACGCGGTGTCGGGTGTGACGTATGACGTCGATATCGCGCAGCCGGTGGGTTCGCGGATCGTGGGGTTGTCGTTCGAGGGGAAGGCGATCGATCCGGCGGCGCGGTTCGTGTTGGCGGTGAACAATTATCGGGCGTCGGGTGGGGGGAATTTCCCGCATGTGCCGGGTGCGCGGCAGGTGTGGGCGGATTCGGACGAGATCCGGAACACGATCATCGGGTGGGTGCGGGAGAAGGGGTCGGTGGATCCGGCGGCGTTCGCTTCGGTGGGGTGGCGGTTGACGCGTGGGGGGTCGCCGGTTTTCCCGTAGTGCTTGTTCTCGGTTGACGCCGGTTGTGATGTGGTGCCGGTGTTGCCGCTGTGCCGGTGGTGCCGGTGGTGCCGGTTTCTGGTGCCGTGGCAGTGGTTTCGGCGGCGCCGGTGGTGCTGTGTGTCGCGTGGTGTGGTCGTTCGGCCCGGGTCTCCTTGGTGGGGGCCCGGGCCGTTCGTCGTCCGGGCGGGTTCTAGTGGGTCCGGGTCAGGTGGTGGTGGGCCGGGGTCTGGGTGGGGATGGCGGGGTGCTGGGGGGTGAGGCCGAAGGTGGTGAAGGCGGTGCGTTCGGGGAGGGGGTAGGGGTTGGCGCCGGTGAGGTTGTTGAGGATGGTGGCGCTGCGCCAGGCGGCGAGGCCGAGGTCGGGGGCGCCGACTCCGTGGGTGTGGCGTTCGGCGTTCTGTACGTAGACGTGTCCGGTGACGGTGGGGTCGAGGACGAGTCGGTACTGGTCGTCGATGCGGGGGCGGTGGGAGGCGTCGCGGCTGAGGTAGGGGGTGAGGCCGCCGAGGACGGCGTCGAGGGGGCGTTCGCGGTAGCCGGTGGCGAGGATGACGGCGTCGGTGGCGAGGCGGGTGCGGATGCCTTGCTGGGTGTGTTCGAGGTGGAGTTCGACGCGGGTGTCGGTGAGGCGTCCGGCGGTGCGGACGTGGACGCCGGGGGTGAGGGTGGCGTCGGGCCAGCCGCCGTGGAGGGTGCGGCGGTAGAGCTCGTCGTGGATGGCGGCGATGGTGTCGGCGTCGATGCCTTTGTGGAGTTGCCATTGGCGGGGGACGAGTTCGTCGCGGGCGGTTTCGGGGAGGGCGTGGAAGTAGCGGCTGTAGTCGGGGGTGAAGTGTTCGAGGCCGAGTTTGGAGTACTCCATGGGGGCGAATGCCTGGGTGCGGGCGAGCCAGTGGAGGTTCTCGGCGCCTTCGGGTCGGGCGCGGAGGAGGTCGAGGAAGATCTCGGCGCCGGACTGGCCGGAGCCGATGACGGTGATGTGGCCGGCGGTGAGGAGGCGGTCGCGGTGGCGGAGATAGTCGGCGGAGTGGAGTACGGGGACGCCTTCGGCTTCGGCGAGGGGTTTGAGGGGGTCGGGGACGAAGGGTTCGGTGCCGATGCCGAGGGCGATGTGGCGGGCGTAGGCGCGGCCGAGGGCTTCGGCTTCGCCGTCGCGGTCGATCTGGGTGAAGTCGACTTCGAAGAGGGCGCGGTCGGTGTTCCAGCGGACGGCGTCGACCTGGTGGCCGAAGTGGAGTCCGGGGAGTTGTTCGGTGACCCAGCGGCAGTAGGCGTCGTATTCGGCTCGTTGGATGTGGAAGCGCTCGGCGAAGTAGAAGGGGAAGAGGCGGTCGCGGGTGCGGAGGTAGTTGAGGAAGCTCCAGGGGCTGGTGGGGTCGGCGAGGGTGACGAGGTCGGCGAGGAAGGGGACTTGGAGGCTGGCGCCGTCGAGGAGGAGGCCGGGGTGCCAGTGGAAGGCGGGGCGTTGTTCGTAGAAGGTCGCGGCGAGGGGGCGGCGGGTGCCGGGGGCGGCGGGGATGGCGTGGGCGAGGGCGGCGAGGGAGAGGTTGAAGGGGCCGATGCCGATGCCGACGAGGTCGTGTGGCTGGTCGGGTTCGGGGGTGGGCCGGTCGGTCATCGCGGGGTGTCGCTTTCCGTGGGGTGGGTGGTGGGGGTGAGGAGTTCGGTGGTGGCGTGGGTGACGAGGTCGAGGAGTGTTCTGAGGTCGTGGGGGGTGGTGTGGGGGTTGAGGAGGGTGGCTTTGAACCAGAGGTGGCCTGCGGTGTGGGTGCGGCCGAGGACGGCGTGGCCGCGGTTGAGGAGGGTGCGGCGGATGGTGGCGACGGTGTGGTCGGTGGCGCCGGTGGGGCGGAAGAGGACGGTGCTGATGGTGGGGCGCTGGTAGAGGTCGAGGCCGGGGGTGGTGGTGATGAGGTCGGCGAGGTGGTGGGCGGTGGTGATGGTGCGGTCGATGAGGTCGGCGAGTCCGTCGCGGCCGAGGGCGTGGAGGGTGACGGCGATCTTGAGGGCGTCGGGGCGGCGGGTGGTGCGCAGGGAGCGGCCGAGGAGGTCGGGGAGGCCGGCTTCGGTGTCGTCGCCGGCGTTGAGGTAGGGGGCGTGGTGGTGGAGGGGGGTGAGGTGGTGGTGGTCGGGTACGGCGAGGAGTCCGGCGGAGGCGGGTTGCCAGCCGAGTTTGTGGAGGTCGAGGGTGACGCTGTGGGCGCGGTGGAGGCCGTGGAGGAGGGTGCGGTGGGTGGGGCTGAGGAGGAGGGGGCCTCCGTAGGCGGCGTCGATGTGGAGTTCGGCGCCGTGGGTGGTGCAGAGGTCGGCGATGGTGTCGAGGGGGTCGATGGCGCCGGTGTCGGTGGTGCCGGCGGTGGCGACGACGAGGTGGGGGCGGGGGTGCTCGGTGAGGGCGTTGGTGAGTGCGGTGGGGTCGAGGGG
>NZ_JNZZ01000060.1 GCF_000717645.1 Streptomyces californicus | reverse complement strand
GATGGTACTGCAGGGGGGACCCTGTGGGAGAGTAGGACGCCGCCGAACAATCATTGTGGGGAAGCCCCGCACCTTATGGTGCGGGGCTTTTCTGCGTTCCGGGGTCTTTTGCGTCGCCCGCGTACCCCTCACACCGGGGTGACCAAGCGGGTGTCGTACGCCAGGATGACCGCCTGCACACGGTCTCGTGCGCCGGTCTTGGCGAGTATGCGGGTCACGTGCGTCTTGACCGTCGATTCGGCGAGGTGGAAGCGGGTCGCGATCTCCGTGTTGGACCAGCCCTGGCCGATCACCGTGAGGATCTCCCGTTCGCGTTCGGTGAGGGCGGCGATGCGCGGGTCTGCGGCGGCCGGGGAGCTGCCGGGGACGGCGGGGAGGTGGTGGACGTACGCGTCGAGCAGGCGGCGGGTCAGGCTCGGGGCGACCACCGCGTCGCCGGCGGCCACGGCGCGGATGCCGGCGAGGAGTTCCTCGGGCAGGGCGTCCTTGACCAGGAAGCCGCTCGCGCCCGCCCGCAGGCCGTCGTACGCGTACGCGTCGAGGTCGAACGTCGTCACGATCAGGACGCGGGTGGAGGCGCCCGAGGCGATGATGCGCCGGGTCGCCTCGATGCCGTCCAGACCGGGCATGCGGATGTCCATCAGCACGACGTCCGGGGCGTGACGGGCGACCAGGTGGACGGCCTCGGTGCCGTTCCCGGCTTCGCCGACGACCCTCATGTCGTCCTGGCTCTCCAGCAGCATGCGGAATCCGAAACGCTGCATGGGCTGGTCGTCGGCGAGCAGTACCGTCGTCACGCGTGCGATTCCTCCAGGGGAAGGCGGAGCCGTACCTGCCACCCGGCGGCTGCCGGCAGCGGACCCGCTTCGAGATGACCGTCGTACAGGGCGGCGCGTTCCCGCATGCCCATGATGCCCTGGCCCGCCGCCGGTGCTTCCCCCGCGTTCGCGCTTCCGCCGCTTCCGGTGCCCGTGTCGGTGATGCGGGCGTCGAGGTGTGTGCGGGAGTAGGTGAGGGTGACCGTCGCGGAGGTGGGGCGAGTGGAGTGCTTGAGGGTGTTGGTCAGGGCCTCCTGGACCACGCGGTAGACGGTGAGTTGGCGGCCCGGGGTGAGGGGGCGCGGGGTCGGTCCGTCGTGCAGTTCCAGGTGGACCGGCAGGCCCGCTCCCCGTACGCGGTCGATGAGGGCGGTCAGTTCGTTGAGCGTCGGCTGCGGTGTGCGGTCCGCGTCCGGGTGGTCGTCGCGCAGGACGCCCAGGAGGCGGCGGAGTTCGGACAGCGCCTGCCTGCTGGTCGTGCCGATGGCTTCGAGGGCCTGGCCCGCGCGCTCCGGGCTCTTGCGTGCCGCGTAGGCGCCGCCGTCCGCGAGTCCTGTGATGACCGACAGGTTGTGGCCGATGATGTCGTGCATCTCCCGGGCGATCCGCGTGCGTTCGGCGGCGGCCGCGAGTTTGGCCTGCTGGTCGCGTTCGTACTCCAGCCGCTGTGCCCGCTCGACCAGCGCCTCGGTGTACTCGCGCCGGGTGCGTACCGCGATGCCCAGCAGGACGACGAACACCAGGCCCCATACGTACGAGACCACTTCCTGGCCCCAGCCGGAGGGGATGCGGGCGCCGCCCGACAGGACCGGGACGACGAACAGCAGGGACGCCGCCCCGACCGTGCGGAGGGAGGAGCGCAGGACGAGCTGGAAGACCGGGATCAACTGGAGGAGCGACGCCTGCACCACGGCCCCCGTCCAGACGTTGACCACGGATATCGGGGCCAGGAGCACGACCACGGCCAGGGGGTGCGTGCGGCGCCACAGCAGGGGAAGCGAGAATCCGAGGCTCATCAGGAGGACCAGGTGCTCGGGCGCCGTTACGTCGTCGTGCGCGGTGGTCCGCCAGCCGCCGGAGGTGTAGTCGAGCACCGCGGCGACCACCCAGAATCCGGTCACCGCCGCGTCCCAGACCCGGGGCCGGCGGCGGTCGAGCGCGCGGAGGCGGTCCAGAACGCCCCGGATGAACCGGGTGAGGGCGGGGGCCGTCGCGTGCGTGTCCGGGGTGTGTGCCGGGGCCGGGGCGGCGGCATCCGGATGCGTGCGTACGGCGTTGCTCGGCCGGTCACCCGGCGTGGTGCCTGCCTGGTCGCTCACCTGGTCGCTCACCTGGTTGTTCTCCTCGTGGGTCAGATGTCGCGGCGCTTCAGCGTCAGTGCCGCCGCGGCCACTGTCGTGCCCGCCCACAGGGAGAGGGCGGGCAGGGCGGGGCCGGGGGAGGAGGTGACCGTGCCGGGGCGGACGGTGGAGTCGAGGTCCTGGACGGCGGTTCGGTCGCCGTACCGTTTGGTGAGGCCGTGTGCCGTGATCATGCGCTCGACGCTACGGAGCCGGCGGGGCGCGGTCGTCGGACCGGGGGTGGGACGTGGGGGCGGGCCCGTAGTACCGGGGTACGACGGTGGGGCGGCCTCGGCGGGGCTGTCCTTGTGGCGGCGGTGGCTGTCTTTCGCGGCGGACCGGGGCGAGGCGCGGTGGCTGTCTTCCTGGCGGACCGGGGCGAGGCGCGGTGGTCCTCGCGGCGCTCCGGTACGGTCCGGTGGCTGGTGGCGGCCGGTTTAGTCGGTTGAACGCCCGGCGGGCGGGGGCGAGGATCGGGCCATGGACTATGTGGTGCGTGGTGTGCGGGCCGACGAATGGCAGCGGGCCCGGCAGTTGCGGGTGGACGCCCTGCGGGACCCGGCGGCCCCGGTGGCGTTTCTGGAGTCGTACGAGGACGCGGCGGCGCGACCGGACGCCTTCTGGCAGGGACGTACGGCCGACGCCGCCGAGGACGGGGCCGGCCGGGTCCGTCAGTTCGTCGCCGAGTCGCCCGAGGGGGACTGGGTGGGGACGGTCACCGTGCTCGTCGAGAGCCCGGACGACGAGGTGCGGTTCGGGGAGGCCGTCGACGTGGACCAGGCGCACCTGGTCGGCGTGTTCGTCCGGCCCGAGGTGCGGGGGACCGGGGTGACCGACGCGCTGTTCCGGGAGGCCGTCGACTGGGCGTGGGCCCTGTCCGCGCCCAGCATGGAGCGGGTGCGCCTCTACGTGCACGAGAAGAACCCGAGGGCCGCCGCCTTCTACCGGAAGTTCGGGTTCGCCCCGTCCGGCCGTCGTATCGCGGCGCCGGGCGATCGGGGTGAGCAGGAGCTGGAGTACGTCCTCGGCAGGGAGGGGGAGGCGGGCGAGGTGTAGGGCGGGGCTGGTGGGGCCTGCCAGGTGCGTGCAGGCGGGCCTGTGAGGTGCGTGCAGGTGGGGCCGGTCGGTGTCGTCTCGCGGTTCGTTACAGCGCGATCGGCCGGTGGGCCAGGGCGCGGTCGACCACTTCTTCGGGGGTGAGGTCGTGGACCGGCGGCCAGTGGATCAGATCGCTGATGTAACCGGCCGGGCAGGCCAGACCACGGTCGAGCCGTTCCAGACAGGCGTCCAGCTCGTCCTCGGACGCGTGGTCGCCCGCGATGACGCGCCCCACCAGCGCGACCGCTTCGGTCCGGCTCATCATCGTCACGGCGTCCGGTCCCCGGCGTTCTCAGCGGGGGCGTTCAGGGCATCCGGCCAGCGGGCGCGGCCCTGTTCCGGGGAGCGGAGCAGCACCAGGGCGTGCAGGCCGCGGTCCTGGCCGGTCGCCAGGAGGTCGGGGAGCTGGGGGAAGGGCGCCACGGCCGCGACGTCGTCCAGGACGAACGTCATTGGTGGGTCGAGCCGACCGGCGGATGACCGTACGGCCATGCGGCGGCCGTGCTCGACCACGTCTGCGGCCAGCGCGGTGAGGAGGGGCATCGCGCCGGGGCGGGAGCGGGGATCCTCGATGGATTCGCCCACCAGGTAGAGCGTTCCCCCTTCGGCGGCAAAAGATTCCAACGCGAGGGAATCGGCTCGGTTCGCCGTGCACGCCTCACGGATGTGCACCGTGGACAGGGCGGCGAACGCCCGTACCGTCAGTTCCTGGGCCACGTACCGCCGTTCAGGGTAGCCGGTGAGGGCGGACTCCAGCAGCCCGGCGAGTCCGGAGGCCGCCTTGGGGTGCGTACGGAGGAGGCGTACGGGTTCGTGGGCGCCGGAGCCGGAGGCCCAGCGGAGGACCTGGCGGAAGGGGCGGCCGTCCACCGCCGCCGCGTGCAGCCAGCACTGGAGGAGCGTCTGCGCGGTGTCGGCGACCGCGGCGTCGATCCTGGCCCGGGGGCGTACCGGGGCGAGCAGGGCGGCGGCGCGGGTCGCGGCGGTGTCGGGGTGCTCGCAGCCCGCGGTGGGCGACCAGTGGAGGCGGGCGGGGGTGTCGCAGAGGTGGCCCGGGTCGTGGACGAGGACCGGTCCGAGCTTGGCGCGGGCGTCCTTCGTCCCGGCCCAGACGGCGGGGTCGGAGGTGACGACGAGGACGGGGCCCTCGGCGTCGTGGATGGCCTGCACGGCGGTGGGGCGGCGGGCGGCGGCGGGGGCGTAGACGAGGCGGGGGGGTCGGAGGTGACGACGAGGACGGGGCCCTCGGCGTCGTGGATGGCCTGCACGGCGGTGGGGCGGCGGGCGGCGGCGGGGGCGTAG
>NZ_JNZZ01000059.1 GCF_000717645.1 Streptomyces californicus | reverse complement strand
CCCGCCGACGAGGCCCCCCACGCCCACCCCCACGCCGACGAAGCCCGGACCTACCCACGAACCGGACTACGGCTACGGCCACGGCTACGGCGACCACTGAGCACCTGCCTTCACCGCCCGTGACCCTGCTCGACGCCAGGGCAGCAGCGAGGGTCTGACACCGGCCTCCAGCAGGGGGCCGACACCGCACTGAGCCCGGATCCACACGATGGGTCCGGGCTCAGCTTTGGGCCCGCCCAGCTTTCGCGCGGATCGCCCGGTGGAACATGAGGGCGGCCCCGGCCGCGCACGACAGGGTCCTTCGGCCTACGCGGCCGGGCGGGGCCCACCCAGAACAGCGGCCAGCGCCTCGGCCCGGTCCGCCGAGATCCCGAGAGCGAGGGGCACGCGCCGGGGACTGTACGGGGACGAGCACACGGCGACCGGGCTGCCGTCGGCGACAGACCACCGGGGCCCGCCGACCGGGTCCTGCCCCGCGAGGAGCACGGCCGCGAGATCGCCGGCGGCCTCCGCGCGGATCCCGCAGTGGGCCAGCGCGCGGGCCACGGTGTCGCGGGCCTCGCCGGGCAGGTCGGCGTCGCCGAGGAGCGGCAGCAGCAGGAGCAGCCGCTCGGACGGATCGGTCAGCCCCTCCCCTCCCTCCGGTACGCCCCCGGCCAGCGCGAGCAACTCCGTCCAGGCCAGCCCCGTCCCGGCCGCGTCGGCCCCGCACTGCCCGAGGTGCCCCAGGCGCCCCCACGCCGGATGCCGGACGAAGAAGTCGACGCTGCTGCCGTCCTCCCAGTTGACGTAGACGGCGTGGACCGTATGCCCGCCGCCGCACCCGACCCGGAACACGGGCCAGGGCTCCTCGGGGTCGCTGAGCCGGTCCACCACGCCGTCGAACTCCGCCGCGTCCACGCCGTACCGCTCGGCAGGCTCCTCGTACTTCCCCATCGCCATCAGCACATGGGCCAGCCAGAACGCGGGGGACCGCGCCAGGTCCTCGCCCGCGACGAGCTCGCAGTCCTGCTGGTATTCGGGAACGTGTACGCCGGTGCTCATGGAGGGAGCCTAGAAACACGGGAGGGACGGCCGCGCGCCGGGCCGCCCCGGGCGAGGAAGCGCGGACGCCCCGGGCGACGGGACGCGGAGCCCGCGGATGCCGCCGCAGGGGCCCGCCGACCGGGTCCTGCCCGCCGCAGTGAACCCGGTATCCCCTACGGCACCGACGCCATCCGCCCTCTGCGGGGCTCATCACACCCTCGTACCACCCCGGCATCCGGCGTGAAAAGCGGTTGCCCTCGCCGTCTCCCCACCTCCAGGCTGCGGTGATGACCGGAACAGAGATCGACATCCCCGTCGCGGGCGGCGCCCTGTCCGCAGTGGACTTCGGCGGCCACGGCCAGGGGGTGCTGCTCGTCCACGGCAGCGGGCAGAACGCGGCGGCGTGGACGGACGTGGCGTCGCACCTGGTGAGCGCCTGCCATCCGATCGCCATCGACCTGCGGGGCCACGGACAGACCCGGCTCGACTCCGCCGGACCCGAGCAGTACTGGCGGGACATCGGCAGCGTCGTCGCCGAACTGGGCTGGGAGCGCCCGCTGTTGGTGGGCCACTCCACCGGCGGATACGCGGTGACGGCCGCCGCCGCCGACGGCCTCGTGGAACCGGCCGCCCTCTGCGTCGTGGACGGCGTGGTCCTCGACGACCGGGACACCTCGCTCGCCGAGCACGCCGCCGCACGGACCACGGAGGCGGCGGACCGTCTGCGGGCGATGTTCCGCTACGGATGGGAAGCGGACGCCGACCGGATGCACGCCTATGTCGACCAGTGCGTACGGGAGGCCGGAGACGACTGGCTCAACGCCGGAGCGCGGCCCGGACTGGTCGAGCAGGTCACGCGACGCTCCTTCCAGCGCCGGGGCAACCGGTGGCTACGGCGACCGACCGTCGAGGAGATCGCGGCCGTCACCGCCGTGGACCCCGACGCGGAGGTCTTCCCGAGCATCGAGGTGTACGACCGCCTCACCTGCCCGCTGACGGTCGTGCTGGCCGAGAACGGCTTCTACGCCTCCCGGCGCGACGCCGTGCGTACGGTGGTGGATGCCGCCCCCGCCCGCCGGCTGGTCGACATCGGCTCGAACCACAACGTCCCCATGACCCGGCCCGCCGACCTCGCCGCGATCATTCTCGACCTGGTACGGGACTGATCAGCGGCACCGATCACGTACGCCTCCCGCCAATCCCCCCACTTCCACGAGGAGTTGCCGTGACCATGAGCGAAATCCCCGTAGCGGACGAGGAGGCCGGACCGTACGGCATCACGACCGGACCTGACGGCGCGCTGTGGCTCACCTTCGTGCACAGCGGCCGCATCGCGCGCCTCACCCCCGACGGTGAACTCGACACGTTCCCACTGGAGTCGGCCGAGTGCGGCCCCACGGTCATCGCCCCCGGGCCCGACGGAGCGCTGTGGTTCACCCGCTTCCGGGACCACCGGATCGGCCGCATCACGACGGCCGGTGAAACGGAGTCCTTCCCCGTGCCGACACCCGACAGCGGCCCTTTCGGGATCACCGCCGGTCCGGACGGGGCGATGTGGTTCACGGAGATGAACACCGACCGGATCGGCCGCATCACCGGCGCGGGCGAGATCACCGAGTACGCCCTCCCCGGCACGGGTTCGTACCCCTCGGCCATCACCGCCGGCCCGGACGGTGCTCTGTGGTTCACCCTGAACCAGGCGAACGCGATCGGCCGCATCACCGTCCACGGGGACATCGCCGTCCACCCGCTCCCGACCCCGGGCGCCGCCCCCGTGGGCATCGCGAGCGACGGCGTGGCCCTGTGGTTCGTGGAGATCGCGGCGAGTCAGATCGGCAGGATCTCGGTGGGCGGCGCGATCGAGGAGTTCCCGCTCCCGGAGCGTACGGCCAAACCCCACGCCATCGTCGCGGCCGCCCCCGGAGACTGCTGGTTCACCGAATGGGGGGCCAACGCCATCGGGCACATCACCAGGAGCGGCCAGATCACCGAGTACGGCCTGCCGTCACCGTCGTCCGAACCGCACGGCATCACCGTGGGACCGGACGCGGCCGTGTGGACGGCCCTGGAAACGGGAGCGGTCGCGCGGCTCGCCCGGTAGCCCGGACGGTGAACATCGTTTCCGGAGAGGCCAGTTGACCATGCCCGTCGACACCGCCCCGGCGTGCGCGTCCGGCGTTGTCCAGCAGTACGGGATCCAGCAGGGACAGGACCGCACAAGCCGTCCGGCGAGCACGAACAGGGACCGTCGGCTTGCCCCTCCCCCAGGGGCAGAGGGGACAGTGGCCCCGTGCACGAGGAACTGATCACCATCGGCGAGCTCGCCACCCGGACCAGGCTCAGCCTCAAGGCCCTGCGGCTCTACGGGGAGCGAGGGCTGCTGCCACCGGCGGAGGTCGATCCGCGGACCGGCTTCCGCCGCTACGGTCTCGCCCAAGTCGAACGGGCCCGCCGCATCGCGCTGCTGCGTGCCACCGGCATGCCGCTGGCGCGGATCGCGGAGGTGCTCGATTCGAGCGGCGAGAAACCGGTGCTGCTACTCACCGCGTACTGGCGAGAACAGGAGTCCGCGCACGCGGCCCGCCGGGCCGCGGTGAGCTACGCCCGAGAGGTTCTGACCGGAGGAAGCCCGACCATGTACGAGATCTCCGAGCGCGACGTACCGGAGCGGAAAGTCCTGTTCATCCAAGGCCACGTGACCGCCACAGACCTTCCCGGCTTCCTCGCGGACTCCGGCGAACTGCTCTTCGCCGCCCTACGGAGGAGAGGAGCGAGCTTGTCCGGACCGCTCTTCGCCGTCTACCACGGCCTGGTCAGCGAGGACTCCGACGGCCCGGTCGAGATCTGCGCTCCGACCCGGAGCGCGGACGTCGAACCAGCCGGCCGGATCGGTGTACGCATCGAGCCCGCCCACCGCGAGGCGTACACCGCCTTGACGAAGCGGGACGAGGGCTACGCGGCGATGGCCGCCGCCCATGACGCCGTCGGCGTATGGCTGGCCGAGCACGGATACACCGCCAGCGCCTCCAACCGGGAGGTGTACTACCCGAACTGGGCAACCGCCGAGCCGGGCGAGCACGTGGCCGACGTCGCCATCCCCTTCCGCACCGGCTCGATGCCCGGCCTCTGAAAACCAACCGACGACGGTCGGCACACACCGCAGGTTGCAACCGCCGACCTGCGCAAACACCTCGGGAGACCGCCATACCGGCCTCGAAGGAATAGCCGCGCCCCAAGCACACACCATCAACCTCCGCCACCCCCTCAAACCGTCGAACCCGTCGAACCCCAACCACGAAGCCCCTCCCGAAACGGGGGTAGACACACCGCACACCGACGCCCAAAGCCACGAAAGACAGAGCCGCACCTCTTCCATCGAAGCCGGGCCGATGAGCCCGGGTGGCGGGCAGAATGGCATCAGCCGAATCACACCTGTGGCCACTTTGCCCCGGAGAGCAAGATATGCCGGTTTCTCAACAAGTTAGCAAAAACCGCCTCCCCGACACCTAAACCCGCAGGTCACGAACAGTGGTCCCCGCGCACGCGGGGGTGGTCCCCCGCGGGCCTCCGCGTCCACGGCGAGAGTGAGGTGATCCCCGCGCACGCGGGGGTGGTCCCGGTCCGTCGCTGCCGACGCCGAACCCGGTCAGGTGATCCCCGCGCACGCGGGGGTGGTCCCGCCATCAGCGGCACCCACGCGGGGCGCTGAGTGTGATCCCCGCGCACGCGGGGGTGGTCCCTCGCGGCGGTCATCGGGTTGCTGGGTCATGCGGTGGTCCCCGCGCACGCGGGGGTGGTCCCGGCTGGCACCCGCACATCCACGCCATCGTCCTGTGGTCCCCGCGCACGCGGGGGTGGTCCCTCCCAGATGGCGGTGCAGCGGAGCCTCGCCGCGTGGTCCCCGCGCACGCGGGGGTGGTCCCCGTGCCGAGGCCGGCGTGCGCTGTGATCTCGCGTGGTCCCCGCGCACGCGGGGATGGTCCTCCCGGCTCGTCCAGCAGCTCGTGGTAGCAGGGGTGGTCCCCGCACACGCGGGGGTAATCCCTGCTCCAGGTCCGGGCCGGGGAACAGGAGGTCGTGGTCCCCGCACGCGGGTTCCCCGCCACAGCGGAAGGCCGCAGGCAGGGCAGTCCCCGCCGTACGCGGCGGAGACCGCTCGCCGCCGCCTACGAACGGGACCGGCGGTCGCCCGTACGTCACCGCGCCCAGCGGACTACGTCGCAGGTGCCGGTTGGCCACCGTCTTCCGCCTGATACGCCCCCGGGGCCCGCTGGCTAGCGTCGTCCTCATGCGTATCGGACTGCTCGGCACCGGAAATGTCGCCCGCGCCCTGGCCCACGGCTGGCGCGCCGCAGGGCACGACGTCCTCCTCGGATCGCGCCACCCGCAGGAGCGGGGTGACCTCGGTCTGCCCGTCGCGGGGCTCGGCGAGACCGCCGCTCGCGCGGACGTCCTGGTCAACGCCACCCCCGGTGGCGTCTCTCTGGACCTGCTCCGCTCCATCGGAGCGCCGGTCCTGGCCGGCACCCTGCTGATCGACGTCGGGGTCGGCCTCTCCGACGACTTCAGCGCCCTCACCCACCCCAACAGCAGCCTGGGCGAACTGATCCAGGAGGCGTTCCCGCTGACCCCCGTCGTCAAGACGCTCTGCACGATGGATTCGACCACGATGGCCGCCCCGGGCGACCTCACCGAGCCGGGCACGGTCTTCCTCTCCGGCGACGACCCCGAGGCCAAGGCCACCACCGGCCGTCTGCTCACCGATCTCGGCTGGCCCGCCTCCTCCCAGCTCGACATCGGTGACATCACGACCGCACGCGGCCAGGAGCACTTCGCGTTCCTGTTCATGGGCATCGCGGGCGGCGTGAACTCCCACACCTTCAACATCAAGGTCGTCACCCGCCCGTAGCGGCCCCCCGAGTCCCCGTCCGCCCCGGGCCACGCCGCAGCCGGCCTGCCCCCGAACCGCCCCCGAGCCCCATCGCATCCCGAGCCGCCGCCCGCCCCGAGCCCCCTCCCCAC
>NZ_JNZZ01000058.1 GCF_000717645.1 Streptomyces californicus | reverse complement strand
GATGGGAACGACGCGACGACATCCACGAAGCCTTCCTCGGCCTCGCCACCTGCCTCATCACTCACCGACACGTCCAACGCCTTTGTTAGGACCTCTAAGCGCCGCATACCGGCCCTTGGGGAGGATCGGACCGGGATTTGGCGGTAGCCAGGCCCTACGGCCGTCGGGAGGGTCGGAACGGCCAGTAGCGGGCCTCTACGAGCTGGCGGGCGCGGTCGCTGACCGCTGGCGTAGCGCCGTGAAGTCGGCCTGGGCCGCCTCGACGGCCTCGGGGTAGGCCTGGGCCTTCCCGTGCTCGGCGAGTGCCCGGTAGATGCTCGCGACAGAAGGGCTCTGGCCCTTGCGTTTGCCGGTGGGGATGATCAGGTCGGGCTGGATCTGCTCGACTGATTCACCTGCGGTGCGGCGGCGGATGACGGTGTGGAGCATGTCGTCGGTGATGACCGGGGGGCGGCCGCCGTGCTGGCCCTTGCGGGCGGCGGTGTCGAGGCCTTCGAGGGTGGACTCGCGGATGTTTTCCCGCTCGGTCTCGGCCATCGCGGCGAAGAACGCGAACAGCAGTCGGCCGGGGCCGCTGGGGTCGTACATGCCGGGCAGGGGCCCGGCGAGCATCTCCAGGACCAGGCCGTGGGCGGTGAGGTGGTCGGCGAGCGCGGTGAGCTCGGCGGCGTCGCGGCCGAGCCGTTTCATCTCGTAGACGGTGAGGATGACCCGGCAGTGCGGTGCGTGCGCTTTGACCTCGCGGGCCGCGGTGAGGGCGGCTTCGAACTGGGGGCGGACCCGGATGCGGGTGCTGATCTTCTCGCTGAAGACCTTCTCCCGGGGGACACCGTGCTGGGCGAGGGCGTCGAGCTGGGAGTCGAGTTCCTGGCCCAGGGTCGAGCAGCGGGCGTAGCCGATGCGGATGTCCGCGCTCGGGGTGTCCGGGTCGAGCGGGGCGGGTGGCGGAGTGCCGGGCCGCCAGGGCTGTCCGGGGCCGCGGCTCGCGGGGGTCTGGACCCGCAGCAGCTTCGCGAGGCGGGGCACCTTGGTGAACCGGCCGGTGTGGTAGGTACCGGCGACCGCGCCGGCGCGCGACCGGCACGGCGAGCCCGGCTCGGCCGCGCACCGCGGGCAGAGGTGGCGTTCGACGTCGTCCGCGTCGGCCGAGGCGGGTTCGTGAGGGTCCGTCATGACCGGGATGTTCTCACAACCCAGTTCTCAGAAGGGGGCCCGGTCCCGACCTGAGTGAGAACGGGTTGTGAGAACGAATCCGGGGTCCCGGAGCTCCACGCGGGTCTCCGGCGGAGGTTCTCTGGAAAGGACCATTTCTGCGAGTGACCCGCAGTCACGGGCGTGTCCGGGGTATAGGGCCGCGACCCGGTGGGCATGATCGTTTTCGCCGATGGCCTCACATCACCCCGAGGCCGAGCAGGATGTGGCGACAAGCGAGGCGCACGCCTCGGCGAGGAGGCAGAGATGCACGAAGGCACAGTGAAGTTCTACAACGAAGCAAAGGGATTCGGGTTCATCATCCCCCAGGACGGCAGTGAAGACATTTTCGTGCACTCATCGGGGCTAATCGGCCAAATTAAGGACAACGACAAGGTCGACTACCAGATCGAGCGGGGAAACAAGGGGCTGAACGCCGTCAACGTCAAGGTCAGCAACAAGTAGCGGACGTCCGGGTCGCCAAGCCCCAGGAAGCCAGCACAGGCTCCGGCACAGAGGCCCCACGCGACCGCCGGGTGCTGCGGCGTCACCGCGCTGGCCGCACCCCCGCCGAGGAGGCCGCCGACCCTTCGGCGACGCCCGCTGAGGCGAGGCCGCGGCCGGCTGCGCCAGCGAGGGCTGATGCCGGGGCTCAGCCCGCTGCGCCGTCCTCGTCGTCGAGCGCGGCAGCGTCCGGATCGCTCAGCGGGCGCAGGCCGCCGCCGGCCGGGGTGCGCGCCGAGCTGGTCCTCCATCCCGTGGCGGTACGTCTGGTGGAGGGTGCCCTTCTTGCCGTGGCAGAGGTCGCGGGCGAGCTTGTGGCGGGACTCCTGGACGGTGAGCTGCTTGTGCATCTGGCGCCGGTAGGTGTCGTCGACCGGGTCGACGACCGCCAGGAGGTGGAGGGTCTTGGTGATGCGCCCGTACTCGGCGAACGCCTGCGCCAGGGGTCGTTCGTGACGATGGGCCCGGCCCCCACGGGGCCGGGCGCTCGTACTGCTGGGCACCGGGAACCGGATGCTGCTGGAGACGGACTCGGTGGACCGTTTGGGTGAACTGCCCCTCAGGCGGGCCGGAGGATGCTGGCGAGCGGTCCGAACAGACCGGTGAGGAAGATGTCCTCGCCATTGACCTTGTCGGCCGGCTCCTTGTAGGGGGTGACCGTCCACTTCTGGCCGGGGCCGCCCTTGGTCTTGCCGACCAGGCGGCCGTCGTCGTCGGTCCAGTAGGTTCGCTCCGATGGCACGGTCTTGCTGTCCGAGGCGGTGATGTACGTGCCGTCGTAGTCCCACCGGTAGGTACTGCCCTCGTACCGCTTGGCGCCACAGCCGTACATCCCGGTCCGCGAGCTGGCAGTGCTCACGGGCTTGGTGATCCCTTCCTTGGCTGCCGCGTCGAGGTAGGCGCGCATCGCCTCGACGAACTTCTCGCCGATGACGTCGAGCCCGTCCTCCCCGTAGAACGCCAGGCTCGCGCAGCGGTCGTTCCACCTGGCCACGCCCTTGATCGGGGCTCGACGCTGCCACGCCCGCACCGGCGCCTCCGCCTTGAGCGCTTTCACCAGGGCCTGCTCGGTGCGCCGCGCCTCCTCCAGCGCCTCCCCGAACAGTGACGGCAGCCCCAGCTTCCCCAGTCGCTCACTGATCTTTTCGGCCCCGGAAAAGCGCATCGCAAGGACCTGCGCCCCCAGCAGGCTCTCCAGCTCCTGCGGCTCGGCGTGCTCCATCTGCTCCTCGAACGACTGCACCGCTTTGGCCCCGATCAACAATGCGCGCTCCCAGGACTGCTCCATCTCCTGCTTGTCCAGCGCTGTTCCGTCCTTGTGCTTCCAGTGGAGCTTGGGTGCGTTCAGGTACGCCTTCATGATCGCGTCCATGTGCCCGGGGAGAGCCTCCAGCAGCTTGCCGTGCTGGGGCCGAAGCTCCTCCAGCAGCGCTGCCTGCCTGCCGTTGGGCTCGTCCACCACCCCTTCGAACTGGCTGCCCGCCTTCTCCCAGTCCGCCAGCTCGTCTTCGTATTCCTGCGAGACCTGTACGTGCCACTCCTCGGGGATCAGCGCCTGGAGCCGCTTCGCTACCTCCCCGGTCGCGTCGTTGAGCTTGCTGGCGTACCACGCCCTCAGGAGGGCGTTCTCGCGCTCTTCGGCGAACGGCTCGCTGTACATCCACACGCCGTAGTCGCCGATGTTCTGCAGGTCGCTGACCGCGGAGCTGGCGATCTGGTTGAACGGCTGACGCTCCAGCGCGTCGTCGTGGGACCGGTAGTACCAGGCGGTGGCCTTGCTGCCGTCGGCCGGCCCCAGCTCAAGGCTCGGAGGGTAGGACTGGCTCAGCAGGTACTCGGTGCCCAGCCTGTGGCTGCTGAGGTCCACCGTTTCGCCGAGCCGCACCCGCAGGCAGCGGCCGGTCTCCTGGTTGACGATCGTGAAGGGTCCACTCGGGAATTTCGACATGATCAAAGTCTGTCGCCGTACCCCAGCCCAAACGGGTGACCTCACCCGGGCGGCACCCGAAAAGGTGAACTGTCATGATCATCAACACGGCCACCCCGTCCCCAACAGCTCCCACTGCCGTATGCCCGACCCGGGCGCGATGGTGCCGCGCGGGTCGTGGCACCATCGCGGGCCTGCTTGCGCCTGCGGGTGTCGGCGTGGGGCCCGGACCCGCTGGGGCCGGGCCCCACGGTCATGCAGGCAGTTCGCCCTCTTCAGTCCGTAGCGGGCGCCTGCCGGGTTCCTGGGGGCGGAAGAAGGCGTAGCGGCCGAGAAAGTTGATGTGGTCGAACTGGAGGGGTGACAGACGGGCGAGGAGGTCGTCGGTGACGGGGAAGCCGTCGGCGGCGAGCTGTTTGGCCGCGCGGTCGAGGTAGAGGCTGTTCCACAGGACCACGGCGTTCAGGGCGAGGCCCAGTGCGCCGAGCTGGTCCTCCATTCCTTCGCGGTAGTGCTGGCGCAGTTCGCCGCGCTGCCCGAAGAAGATCTTCCGGGCGAGGCGGTGGCGGGCCTCGGTGATGTTGAGCTGTTTGCCGATCATGCGGCGGTAGCCGGTGTCGGAGACGAACTGGAGCAGGTGCAGGGTCTTGAAGATCCGCCCGTAGTGCGCGAAAGCGTCCCCGAGGCCGGTCGGGCGGCCGTCGCGGGAGAGCATGCGGATGAGGTCGTAGCCGCGGACCTCGCCGGTGGTCAGGGAGCCGGCCACGCGCAGCATGTCGCCCCAGTGGGCCCGGACCCGGTCCAGGCGCACCGTGTGGCGGGAGGCGTCCTGGAGAGGTCCGTAGTCGGCGCTCGCGTGGGTGCGCCACAGGCGGGCGTCGCCGATGTCGGCGATCCGCGGGGAGAACTGGTAGCCGCAGATCGCGAACAGCCCGAACACGATGTCCGAGTACGAGGCGGTATCCGTGATCACGGTCTCCGGCTTCGGACCGCCGTCGCGGTGGTGGAGGGCGTCCAGGATGAACAGGGAGTCGCGCAGGGTGCCGGGGACGACGACACCGCCGAGGCCCATGACCTGGTCGTTGACGACGTTGAGCCAGGTGGCGCCCTTGTGGCGGAGCCCGAAGTACTTCGGGCTGTATCCGGCGTGAAGGGACTGCACCGGCACCGTGAAGCGGACCCCGTCCGCCGAGGCGACTCTAGGCCGTGTATCGAAAGTGGATCTTGAGCGGTGAATGATCACGGCTCATGGGGCGGGGGAATCTCACAGACGAGCAATGGGCAGTGCTGGAGCCGTTGTTGCCGAAGGGGACGAAGGCGGGTCGGCCGCCCGTCTGGCCTCGCCGGCAGCTGATCGACGGCATACGGTTCCGGGTCCGAACTGGTGTGCCGTGGCGGGACGTGCCCGTCGAGTACGGGCCGTGGGGCCGGGTTTACGACCTGTTCCGTCGGTGGCAGCGGAACGGCACCTGGCACCGGATCATCACCCGGCTCCAGTCCCTGGCCGACGCGAAGGGGGCGATCACGTGGGACCTAAATGTCGACTCCACGGTCTGCCGCGCCCACCAGCATGCGGCCGGGGCCCGCAAGCATGGCGACCTGCAGAAGGAACCACCGGGCGGCGTGTTCACCGAGCCCTGCGATCACGGGTTGGGGCGCTCGCGCGGCGGGTTCACCACCAAGCTGCACCTGGCCGTCGAGCAGGGGCAGAAACCCATGGCGATCGTGATCACGGCCGGGCAGCGCGGGGACTCGCCGCAGTTCGAACCCGTGCTGGAGAAGGTCCGAGTGCCCCGCATTGGACCGGGCCGGCCACGCGTCCGCCCCGATCGCGTGCGGGCTGATAAGGCCTACGCCTCCCGCAAGAACCGCGCCTACCTGCGCCGTCGTGGAATCCTCTGCACCATCCCCGACAAGGCCGACCAGGCCCGCAACCGCCGAAAGCTCGGCTCCCACGGCGGCCGACCGCCGCATTTCGACCCGGCCGACTACCGCGAGCGCCACGCCGTCGAGTGTGGAATCAACCGCCTCAAGCGCCACCGGGCCGTGGCCACCCGCTACGACAAGCTCGCGGTCCGCTTCGAAGCCACTGTCCTCGTCGCGGCCATCCACGAGTGGCTGTGATCAGCAAACGTCGCTACAGCTCGTAGTCCTGGGCCAGTTCCTCCCAACGAATGCTGCGAAGCGCAAGATCAGCATCCTCACCCGCTGGCACCTCCGCTGCTGGCTGGAACCAGGCGACGGTGAGGGTGGAACCGTCCATTGCCGGGTCGAGCGCCGTGGAGTCGAAGACACCGACGCAGGCCACGGAAGGCAGCACCTCAACGGGACCGAAGGCGCCGGCGGTCTCGTCCGGGTACTCGCGCGAGGGCGGAACAAGATGGACCGGCGTGTGGGGAACCGCAAGCTCGGCCTGCCGCTGGACCCAGCTGACCTTCCGGTCGTTGATGCGCTTGCACGGGTAGCCCTCCAGCATCCCCCCGTAGGTCGAAGACATCCGTAGCTCGGTGAGCCGGATCGATCGACCGGACAGGAGGACTATGTGACCCAGTGACATGTCGACACCCTATGCGCACGATCCACTTCCGATACACGGCCTAGGAACGACGGCTTTGCGCCGCGGCCGTATGCGACGGCCAGTCTCGACCCGCCCCCTGGCCGCGCACCTCCCTGACCGGTGCGCCCGGTGACCGACACTC
>NZ_JNZZ01000057.1 GCF_000717645.1 Streptomyces californicus | reverse complement strand
GATGGTACTGCAGGGGGGACCCTGTGGGAGAGTAGGACGCCGCCGAACAATCATTGTGGGGAAGCCCCGCACCTTATGGTGCGGGGCTTTTCTGCGTTCACCACTAGCCCCCCTTCCTGAGGGCTGACGCCGAAACGTCTCTGAGAGGCCGGGCCGTGGCCGGCAGCCCCTCAGAGACGACCTGCCGCCTTGAGAGCCAGGTATGCGTCGGCAAGCGCCGGAGCGAGATTGTCGGGCGCGGCATCCACCACGACAACCCCATGGCGGCGGAGCCTGTCAGCCGTGCGGCGACGTTCCGCCCGAGCCTGGCCGGCGGCTGCCGCGTCATACACCGAGCCCACTGTCCCTCGTCCCGCGGCCATCCCGTCGATACGCGGGTCGGAGACCGCCGCCAGGACAACCGTGTGGCGCTGGGTGAGCTGGGGCAGCACCGGCAGGAGCCCCTCCTCGATGGGGGCGGCGTCCAGAGTGGTGAGGAGGACGATCAGCGAACCGCGCGGGGCATCGGCGAGGGCTGCCTTGCTGAGGCCGCGGGCGTCCGTCTCGACAAGTTGAGGTTCCAGCGTGGCCAGGGAGTCGATGACGGTCGCCAGCACACTGCCCGTCGCTATCCGGCCGTGCACTCTGGCTCGGACCTTGCGGTCGTAGGCGAGAAGGCTCATACGGTCGCCTGCCCGGGTGGCGAGAGCGGTCAGAAGAAGCGTGGCGTCCAACGAGGCGTCCAAGCGAGGGACGTCGCCCACCCGGCCTGCGGACGTTCGCCCGGTGTCGAGCACGATCAGAATGTGCCGGTCCCGTTCCGGACGCCAGGTGCGTACCGCGACGGTCGACTGGCGTGCGGTGGCCCGCCAGTCGATGGAGCGAGTGTCGTCCCCCGGGACGTAGGCACGCAGGCTGTCGAATTCCGTGCCCTCGCCGCGAGTCAGGACGCTGGTGCGGCCGTCGAGTTCCCTGAGCCGGGCGAGTCGGGACGGCAGATGCTTGCGGCTGGTGAACGGCGGCAGAACCCGCACGGTCCACGGGGCGCGGTGTTCCCCCTGGCGTGCTGCGAGGCCGAGTGGCCCGTACGAGCGGATCGTGATGCGTTCGGCCTGCCGGTCGCCACGTCGCGTGGGACGCAGGACGGTCACCAGGCGGCGCTGTTCCCCGGCCGGAATCGTCAGCGTGTGCCGGGAGGCGCGACGTTCCGAGCCCGGGACCCAACTGCTCGGCGGCCAGGCGTCCCGTACCTGGGCGCGCAGGCGCCGACGGGACGTGTTCGTCACTGTCAGTTGCACGTGCGCCGCGTCACCGAGTCGAACGGATGTGTCGCCGGATCGAGTGAACCGAAGCGTGCGCACTGGCGCTGCCAGGGCGTAGTCGCAGAGAATTGCCAGGGAGAGCGGTGCATTGATCGCAAGCATCCCTGTCCAGCTTGGGGCGAGGATGCCTACGGGGAGTGACCCCAGAGCGGCCAGCAGAGCTGTTCGTCCGGTGAGGGCCATGGTGGTCACCGCCTCATCGGGGTACGGGGACGTGAGCGAGCACCGAGGTGATGACGGAGTCGGGGGTGACTCCTTCCATTTCTGCCTCGGGCCGCAGGTGGATGCGATGACGGAGCGTGGGAAGCGCAAGGGCCTTCACGTCGTCCGGGATGACATAGTCCCGGCCGGTCAGCCAGGCCCAGGCGCGGGCGGTCGAGAGCAGTGCGGTGGCTCCTCGGGGAGAGACGCCGAGGGTGAGTGAGGGGGATTCGCGTGTGGCACGGCAGATATCCACGACATAGCCGGCGATCTCGGGGGAGACGGTCGTCTTGGCGACGGCTTCGCGTGCCGCCTCCAGATGGGCCGGTCCGGCGACCGGACCCACTCCGGCGGCCTGGAGATCGCGCGGGTTGAACCCCTCGGCATGGCGGGTGAGGACATCGATCTCGTCCTGCCGCGAGGGCAGCGGGACCGTCAGCTTGAGCAGGAAGCGGTCGAGCTGGGCTTCGGGGAGGGGATAGGTGCCCTCGTATTCGACGGGGTTCTGGGTGGCGGCGACGAGGAAGGGCTCGGGCAGGGCCTTCGGCTTTCCGTCGACGGTGACCTGCCGTTCCTCCATCGCTTCGAGGAGGGAGGACTGGGTCTTGGGAGGGGTGCGGTTGATCTCGTCTGCGATCAGCAGGTTGGTGAAGACGGGGCCGGGCTGAAAGGAGAACTCGGCGGTGCGCGCGTCGTAGACCAGGGAGCCCGTGACGTCGCTGGGCATCAGATCCGGGGTGAACTGGACCCGTTTGGTGTCGAGTTCGAGTGATGCGGCGAGAGCGCGGACAAGCAGGGTTTTGGCGACGCCGGGCACCCCTTCGAGCAGTACGTGACCCCGGCAGAGCAGTGCGACGACGAGCCCGGTGACGGCGGGGTCCTGGCCGACGACGGCCTTGGCGATCTCGGAGCGCAGGGCCTCCAGGGACGCGCGGGCGCTGTCGGACGGCTCCGATTCCATGGAGTCCACCACGGCCGCCGCGGGCTCCGTCGGCTCGGCCGGCTCAGGGGTCGGGGCGCTCATGAAGTGCGTACCTCTCTTTCGAGGGCGTCGAGTTGATCGGCAAGGAGGACCAGAGCGGCATCGGTGGACGGATCCGTACCGAAGAGCAGCGCGTTCAGGTCGTGGTCCGGCGAGGAGATGCGCGCGGACAGGGCGGGGAGGAGGACGCCGGGGGTGTGCGCGTCACGGGCGGGCACACCGGCGAGGGGTGCGAGGCGGGTGCGGGTGGCGTCGCGGAGGGCGTCGGCCGCCCGTCCGCGGGCCTTGGCCTTGCGGTAGAGGAGGGACCGGCCCTCGGCGGATTCGGAGGCGCGGATGGCCACCGGAAGCCGTTCCGCGACGAGGGGGCCGAGTCGCCGGCCGCGCCAGACGGCGGCGAGGACGGCGGCCAGGGCGAGCTGCGCCGTCGCCCAGACCCAGCCGGAGGGGACGAGATCGAGGAAGCTGCTGCCCTCGGCTGCCTCGTTCCTTGAGCCGTCCTCCGACGGGTCGTCGGTCTCGCTGCCGGGCGTGCCGCCATCGGTTGTCGCGGATGGATCGCTGAGAGAGGGGAGGTACCAGACGAGATGGGGTCGGGAGCCGAGGAGTTGAAGGGCGAGCGAGGCATTGCCCTGCTGGTCGAGGCGCTCGTTGTGGAGGAGGAGGGGGGAGCCGAGGATGACGGTGTCGCCCTCCGCTCCGGTCGGGAGGACGACCAGGCTGGGGTGGCCCGCGCTCGGATAGCAGGTGAGGGCTGCGGGGTTCCGCGTCGTGTAGCGGACGCCGCCCATGTGCGCTGTGCCGGCCCGTCGGGCGGCAGGGAGTTCGCATGCCGGGGCGAGGGCACTGACGGCTTGATGCTGCTCGGTGTGCACGCCGGGGGCGAGTCGGCTCGTGGCCGCGGGGCCCGGGGCGATCAGCAGCGTGCGTCCTGCGGATGCGGAGGTCGCCCCGTCGAGGCGGAGCTGCTGCGACCTGGTCAGGAGATTGGGGCCGGCGACCAGGAGCGTGGTGTCGGGCCCTACGGCGGCGGTGGCCTCGTCGAGGGTGGTGGCGACGGTGACGGATATGCCGCGTGCCTTGAGGAGTTCGGCGACGGCGCGGCTCCCCTGGGGATCTGCGGAGCGGGGGTCGAGTTGGCCGTGGTTCGTCCCGGTCTGGACGGCGGCGAACGTGACGCCGGCGACGACGAGGATGAGGACGGCTGCCAGGGCGCCTCGGGCGCGGGTCCAGAGCTGGCCGGGCGTGGCAGCTGTGGAGGTGGGGGAGGCGGTGGTCGCCGCGGTCATCCGGTGGCTCCTCGGGACGTTCCGGGCAGCAGCGGCTTGGCCTCGTCCAGTTCGAGGTCGAGGGTGCGCAGGGCCAGGTACGCGGTCTGGTCCGCGGTGCGGCCCCCGTACGTCACGTCGTCGAAGCTCCGGGCGGCGGCGCGCAGTCGGGGCGCGTGCTCGGGGAGCACGTGGCCCGCGGCCGCCGCGGCTTCGTCCGCGGTACGGCCGGGGCGGGGCTCCAGCAGGGCGCGCTCCTCCAGGGAGCGGACGATGGCGCGCATGCGTTCCTGGGCGGCCTCGGTCCAGCGGAGGGCCGCGGCGTGCGTTTCGGCCGCGGAGCGGTGCTGGGCGGCGCTGCGGGGGCCGTCGCTGTCGAAGAGCGCGTCCGCGCTCCGGGGGATGCGCTCCGGGGTTCCGAGCCGCCACCAGAGGGCGGCGCCCAGACCGATGAGGAGGACGACCAGGACGATGAGTCCGGCCGGCCCGCCGGGGGCGGCGCCCGCGGCCGCGTCGAATATCCCGGCGACCCAGTCCCAGAACTCGTTCAGGGCGCGCTGGAAGAAGTTCGGATCGTTCTCGTGGTACATCGGCTTGGACAGTTCGCTCTCGGCCGCCTCCCGTGCGGGGAGGCGTGGCGTGTCCACGGGTATGCCGCCCGCCGCGCCGTCGGCCCGTGCCGTGATGATGATGCCCCCCGCCCCCGACACCGCATCAGCTCCTGTGGTTCTCGCCGTAGCCGGGAAGGCCCGCGGCCCGTGCGAGGTCGAGGTCGAGAGCTTCGCGGCGGATGCGCTGGTCCACGTAGAGCAGAGCCGTCACGCCGCCGAAGAACGGGTAGACCAGCGTGGAGATGATCACATCGCCGATGCCCGTGACGATGAGGAAGGGCCACCCGGAGGCGGTGCCGCCGCCTTCGAGGAGCTCGCTGAGGCTGGTTCCGTCGGCGATGACGGCGATGGCGGCGAAGGGCACGGAGACGATCATGCTCATCAGAAGGATGATCAGCTGGCTCAGTACGAGGACGCCGAAGGTGCGCCACCAGGCGCCGCGGACCAGCTTGACCGACCTGCGCAGTGCCGCGACGACGCCTTGCCGCTCCAGTACGAGTGCGGGGACGGAGAGGGAGAAGCTCACCCACAGCCAGGGGACGAGGACGCAGGCCGCGAGGGAGCCGAGGAGGGCCAGCGCCGCGCCGGCGCCGGAGCCCAGCAGCAGTCCGGGGCCGATGCACACAGCCATGGCGGCGACGATGGCCAGGGGCAGCAGCAGAGCCAGCCCGGCCAGAGGGAGGAGCCGCGGGCGGACCTCGGCCCAGGTGTCGGAGAGCGTGGTGGTCCTGCCCAGCACGGAGCGGCTGACGACCACGGCGACGACCGCTGCGGTGAAGAGCGTGCCGATCATCGTGAGGAAGGCGACCGGAGTCATGGAGACCAAGGTCGACCGGGCGGAGTCGGACGCCTGGCGGAGGGCTTCGGTGCCGGTGGCGTTCGGGTCGACGGAGGTGGGCTTCGGCAACAGGTAGCGCTGCATGAGTGTGAGCGCGATCTGGGTGACGACCGCTATCCCGAGGCTGAAACCGAGCGCGGTACGCCAGTGGGCGCGCAGCGCGGAGACGGAGCCGTCGAGGATCTCGCCGAGGCTGAGCGGACGGAGCGGAATGATGCCGGGCTTCGCGGCCGGCGGGGGCGCTGCCCAGCCCTGGTGCGGCCCGCCGCCCCGGCCGGGTGCGGGAGGCCGTGCTCCGCGGCCGCCGGAGTCGCTCGGTGGGGACCACTGCCCGGGAGGAGGCTGTTCGGAGGACCACTGTCCCGTCCGGCCGCTTCCGTCCTGCGGGTCGGAGGGGCGGGGGACCGCCGTCTCCTTGCCGTCGGAGGCGGCAGATCCGGGCGACGCCCAGCCCGGAGAGTCGTTCATTCTCGCTCCTTCACCGTCCTGACCGCTCATCGGGGCGGCAGGTTGCCAGCCATCGTGCCACGCGTCGGTTCGGGGCGGACCGGCCGCTCCGTCTCCTTCGCACCTTCATATGCGGGGTGCTCACCGGGCAGACTGGAGGGATGGCTGATCTGGACGCGCAAACGCCGGCAGGCTACGAGCCTCCCGCGCTCTCCGTACTCCGCTGGGACGAGCCCCCGGAGGGTCCCGTTCTGGTGCTTCTCGACCAGACGCGGTTGCCCGCTGAGGAGGTCGAGCTGGTGTGCACGGACGTCCCCGCGTTGGTGGGGGCCATCCAGACCCTGGCGGTACGAGGAGCCCCGCTGCTCGGGATCGCCGGGGGGTACGGGGTGGCGCTGGCGGCGGCCCGTGGCTACGACGTGGCGGAGGCAGCCGGTCTGCTGGAACGCGCGCGGCCCACCGCGGTGAACCTCGCGTACGGCGTGCGCCGGGTGGCGGCGGCCTACGCGGAAGCGGCGGGGAAGGGGGTCGAGGAGCAGGCGGCGGCCGCGGCGGCGCTGACCGAGGCGCGGGCCCTGCATCGGGAGGACGCGCAGGCCAGCGGGCGTATGGCGGAGTACGGAGAGGCGCTGCTGGAGGAGCTGATGCCCGGCCGCGGGTACCAGTTGCTGACCCACTGCAACACCGGGGCGCTGGTCTCCGGGGGTGAGGGGACGGCGTTCGCCGTGGCCCTGCGGGTGCACCGGCAGGGGCGGCTGCGGCGGTTGTGGGTGGATGAGACGCGTCCGCTGCTCCAGGGGGCGCGGCTGACCGCGTACGAGGCGGCCCGCAACGGTCTGGCGTACAGCCTGCTGACGGACAACGCGGCGGGGTCGCTGTTCGCGGCGGGTGAGGTCGACGCAGTGCTCATAGGCGCCGACCGCATCGCCGCGGACGGTTCGGTGGCCAACAAGGTGGGGAGCTACCCGCTGGCGGTGCTCGCGAAGTACCACCATGTGCCGTTCATCGTGGTGGCGCCGACGACGACCGTGGACCTGGAGACGCCGGACGGCGCTTCGATCATCGTCGAGCAGCGTTCCGGGCGGGAAGTGACGGAGATCACTCCGTCGCGGAGTGTGCCGGGCGGTGACCGGGGCGGGCGGGCGCTCGCACCCCTGGGGGCCCCGGCGTACAACCCGGCTTTCGACGTCACGCCGCCGGAGCTGATCACAGCGATCGTCACCGAGGAGGGCGCGATTTCCCCGGTCACGGGGGTCGGACTGGCCGAGCTGTGTGCCAGGTCATCGCAGGTAACGATTGGCTAATGGGATGATGTCGGCTCAAACGCCGAAAACGGCCCCCCGACCTGCGGCGATGTGCAGAGCGAGGGGCCGTGACCTCTATCAGCTACATCAGTCGGTCTCCATCTGGGGCCGGGCGACCTCCAGCGACCGGATGCGCGCCGGCTGCCGCAACAGACGGTCGAGCGCGCTCACAGCCTCGATCACATCAGGGTCCAGAGCCTCAGCGTAGATGTCCAGCGTCGTCGCGATTCGGCTGTGCCGCAGAATGGCCTTGATGACCCGAGGGTGAGCCTTCAAGTGCACCAGGAGCGTGCCGCAGGACTTCCGCAGCCCCTTGAGGTTCATCTTCCCCAGACCCGCGACCCTCAAGATCCGCTGCATGGTCAGGTAGAGGTTCGAGGCCAACAGCGGGTGCCCGGTCCGCGAGATGAACACGTGCTGGTCCGGGTCCTCGAACCACGGACGGCCCTGCGCGAGAGCGCGCTCGCGCAGCATCGCAGTCCGCATCCGAGTCCACCGCAGCGGAGCGATGCACTGCCGAGGAAGCGGCAACGCAGCCTTCGAGGTCTCCGTCTTCAACGACAGATCGATCGTGCCGGCGCTGGAACGCTGGCGCTGCTGCTCGACCCAGAGCACCCGGTTGTCCAGGTCGATGTTCACCCAGCGAAGGCCGCACACCTCTGCTCGGCGCAGACCGAGCAGGCAGATGAGCAGGAAAGCCGGGTAGTACACCGTCATCCGCCGAGCGGCGGCCAAGAACCGCAGCACGGTGACGGCGTCCCAGCTCTTGCCGCTGTCGACGGGGGCCCGCACATGCACGAGCTTGGCCACGTTCCGCGTCAGGCCGATGTCCTCGACCATCGCAGCCGTCAGAGACGCCGAGAGCACCCGCAGAGCCTGCCGGGCGGTCTTGGCACCCTTGTCCTCCGCAAGCCGCTGTACGACCCCGCGCAGCTCCTTCACGCCCAGCTTCAGCATGACTTTGGAGCCCAGACGCGGCCGAAGGTGATTCCGAACCGCCTGCTCGTAGGTCTCGTAGCTCTTCGGCTTCAGGTTCGGCTTGACGATCACCTCCAACCAGTAGTCGAACCACTGCCCCAGAGTCATGTCCCGGGTCGGCGTGGGGATCCCGCCGGCTGCCCTGTCGAGGAGGTCTCGACGCTTCCGGTCGCACTCGTCGAAGGTCTTGCCGTACGCGTACTTGCGCTTCGTCGTGCCGTCAGGCTGGAGAACGTACACAGCCGCCTGATACCGGCCGTCCGACCGCAAGGTCACCGTCCCGGACCCGTTGGGGTTGCGCTTGCGCTGGGAAGGCATCAGGCGGCTTCCTCGATCTCGTTGACGATGAAGTCCCGCACGGCATCGGCGGGAATGCGCCGGGCCCGGCCGATGGTGATGGAGACCAGCCGGCGGGAGCGAATCAGGTCGTAGACGGTGGAGCGTCCGAGCTTCAACCGCGCCATGACCTCGGGCACGGTGAGGAGTTCGGCGGTGGCGGTGGTCACGATGCGGCTCCTTCCAGCCCGAGTTGGTCATCCAGTTCCGCCCGGTGTTCGCGGGCGGTTGACCTGTCGGAGGGCGCCGAGGGTGGTGGAGTAGGCGCGGGATTTGGTGGAGAAGTGGCCGCGGAAGCCGAGCATGTGGGCCCAGTCGCGGAGCTTGCGCTCCGGGTAGGCGTGATGAAGGTCCAGGCAGGCCTGGATCAGCCGGCGCGGGTGCTCAGGCACGTCGAGGTGAACCAGGGCTTCCTTGTTGCCGACCCGGTGGTCAACGGTGCCGGTGGTCTCGGCGGCTTTGGTGGCGTATTTGGCGACGTAGGAGGCGACGGCTTGTTCGGTGAGGTCTTCGCCGTTGCCGAACGCGCCGATGGGCTGCACGTCGAGTTGCGTGCCCCACCGCAGCGTCCAGCCTTCGGTGATCCCGGCTTCCGGGTTTGCCGGCACGTCGACTGCGACGCGGGCGGCGGCGGCGCGGATCGCGTCGTCCAGGAGGTCATGGGTGGCCCAGGCCGGGGGTGGGGTGTCCGGGCCGTCGGGTCCGTCGAAGCGGATCACGGCGTGGAAGTGGACGGCTCCGCGCTTCTGGTACTCCGCGACCTTGCCGAAGGACACCTTGGACTGTTCGCGGGCGGCTTTCTGGGTGAGTCCGGCGCGGCGGGCGATTTCGCGGCGGAGGTAGATCGTGAAGTAGCGCCAGAGGTCGGAGGCGTGGTTGTTCCACAGCACCGCCCCCGCGTAGTCGTAGGTGTCCGGGGCGAGGGGCGTGCCCAGCTCCGGCGCGTCCTCGGGGTGCCGAACACCGCAGCGGCAGGTGCGGTTGCCTGGCCGGTTGTGGACCGGGCCGAAAGACGGGGCCGTCAGAGTGGCGAAGACCCGGGGGTGGTCCCGGATCGTGGTCGGGGTGCCTTTGTCGGGGTCGCCGGTGAGTCCGGCGCGGATGAGGTGGTAGGTGTCGCCTGCGTAGGTCCAGGCGCAGGCGGGGCAGCGGGAGGCGCGGCGGTTGCCGCAGGCGATCCGTAACCGGCCGCCGGGCTCGGTGTCGGTCGAGTAGTGGTGGAGCAGGGTGCCGGTGGTGCGGTCGATGGTTTTGGTGGCGCCGGTGAGGTGGATGGGCTGGGAGCAGCCGCCGGTGCGGCGGAGTTGTTCGGTGAGGCGGTCGAAGCCGGGAGACCCGGCCACCCGGAGCAGATCGCCCAGGGTGGCCGGGTCCAGGCCCGCCGCGGTCGCAGCGGTGGTCATGGTCAGCGTCCCGTCCGGTTGTGGGCGGAGCCGTGGTTCGCGGTGTAGCCCTCGACCAGGGCCTTGACCTGGTTGTCACCGGTGGCGGTTGCGGTGGCGCCGCAGTGGCAGACGGCCGAGCCGGTGGCGGGGGTGTTCGGGGAGGGCTTGCTGACGTGGAGGCCGGGGCGGTCCGGGGTGGGGGTCAGGTCGGCCATGGCTCTCAGGCCCCGATCCGGGTGTGGGCGCGGGCGGCGGTGGTGGTGTGGCCGGTGCCGCGGCAGGCGGGGCAGTTCGCGGTGATGGTCTTGCGCTGCCCATCGGCGGTGCGGGTGCCGGTGGTGATGGTGACGGTGGGGAAGCCGTCGCAGTGGCCGCAGATCGGCCGGGGCGGGGTGTACTGGGGCATGATGGGAGCTCCCTTTCGGGTCCGTTGGATCTGGAAGTGGTTGGGCTCCCGGGGCGGCGGAAACTTGGCGGTTGAGGCCGCCCCGGGGGCTGTTAGCGGTTGTTCGGGCGGTTGAGCAGCGAGCGCAGGACCACGGCGCAGATCGCGACGGACGCGGCGGTGATCGCGGTCGCGAGGAGCATCGAGACCAGGACCGTGCCGACTACCAGGACCACGGCGGTGCCCCCGGCGGCGGCGACGAGGAGCGATCCCGGGGTGAGCTGAACGGCCGGCCGGGAGACCGGAGCAGCCGGAACGGGCGCCGGGGCAGTGGTGTGGCAGGTGCAGGCCGGAGCGTGGGTGATGCCTGTCAGCGGCTGGACGAGGGACGTGCCCGCGGTAGGGGCGGTGTCCGGCGGCGGGATCTTCGGGGTGAACACGGTTCCTCCTGTCAGGGGTTGCAGCGGTGGGTGCGGGCGGCAAGTTCGGCGGCGGAGCGGTTGAGGTAGTCGGCGGAGAAGTTGCAGCCGGGTGCCGTGCAGGCGGCGGTGTGCTTCGTCCGCCCGCGGCCGTCGTGGTGAGTGCCGACCTGAACGGGGCCGACGCGGAGCACGTTCGTGAAGCGGTTCGGGCGCGCCATGACATGAACCTCCTTATGGATTAGGCGAGTTGCGTGGAAATGGCGTCTGCGAGGGGCGCGGGGACGCCGAGGCGGGCGCGCAGGGTGGCGGAGTCGATCCGGCTGCCGGTGGTGGCGTGGTAGGAGTCGGCCAGCTTCCGGGCGTGGTCCAGGAGGGCCGGAGGAACGGCCACGGCCGGAGCGGACTCCGGAGCCGGAGCAGGTGCCGCGGCTTCCTCTGGAGCAGGCGTGGGCGGCAGTTCGGGGGCCGGTTCGGGAGCCCGCTCCACGGTCACGTCCGGGACCGGTTCGGCGGCCGGAGCAGCCGGCGGTGCGGCAGCCGGAGCGGGGTCCGGTTCGCTGGGCGCGGTGGTGGGGGTGTGGACGAGGAGGGTTCCGCCGAGGAAGGCCAGGGCGGGCCAGCCGGCGACGAGGATGCGCAGCCAGTCGGGAACGTCGTTGAGGTCGAGGAGTCCGGCGGTGGCGACGTTCGCACCGAGCGACGCGGCGAGAGCGATGATGAACCAGGCCCAGGCGGCGCGGTTGTCGGCGGTCACGCGCATGCGCCGCCAGGCCGCGACCAACAGGAGATCGACGCTGACGGGGTAGGCCCAGGCTTTCCAGCCGTCCTGACCTGCCGCTTCGGCCAGGTCATGCAGGTGCGCGAAGGACAGGGCACCGGCGATGACGGCCTGGATGAGTACGGCGTCGATTCGGATGCGGGACACGGGGGTCACCTCCTTTCAGGGGTGGGCCGGTGCCGGGCGGGGATTGGGCCGCCGCCGGGCACCGGGGCGAGGAGGGGGGTTCAGGCGTCGGGGGCGGTGCCGGAGCCGAGGCAGTTGAGGCAGATGCCGTCCTGCTGGCCGACCGGGCGGCGCTTGCGTCCGACGCGGACCGTGGCGGCGACCATCCCGGACCCGTCGCACGGCGAGCAGACAACCGGCGCGGGCGGGGTGTTCTTCGGGGGCTTGGTGGTCCGTCGGGTGGCCATGGCGGTGGTTCCTTCCGGTTCCGGGCATGGGCGGGTAGGGACCCGGCGCGAAGCAGTCACGCCAACTGGGCTTATAGGGAGGGGAGTTAGCCGGTTGCCGGGCGAGGCTTGAGGAGCGGTGAGCCCGGGGCCGGGGCGGCGGAGACGGCCGGACGGAACGGTGCCAGAGCGGCAAGGTGCGGGGTGAGGTGCGCGTACTCGTGGCAGATGGCCACGGCTTGGGCGGGGGTCATGGCGGGGGGGCGGATGCGGGACCAGCCGCCGGAGGAGTCCCCGGCCACCGCGACGCCCGGGCGGTCGGGGGCGATGGTGGTGGCGGCGAAGACCGCTTCGGGGGCGATGTCCCCGAGCGCCATTTCGGCGGTCTGCTTGTCGTTGACCCGGTGCACCACACGCCCGGTGAGCTGAGCTCGCAGGGCGGTGGCGCCCTTGCCGAGGTCGGAGCCGAAGCGCTGCCCGCAGACTTCCAGGAAGATCCCGACCGCGCGGGCCATCTGCGCGAGTCGGATCATCCGCATCACCATCCGGTCCCGGCGTTCCTCGTCCTTCTTCACAGCGACGAGGAACAGCTCCGCGACCTCGTCGACCAGGACGACCAGCGGCACCGGACGCACCTTCGCAGGCAGACCCCACAGGCCCGAGACACCATGAGCACTGAGGAGGTCGAACCGGTCTTCCATCTCACCCACAAGGGCTTCCAGCAGTCCGTCAGCCTCGTCCGGGGTGATGGCCAGGGCGGAGAGGCGGGGTGCGTAGCCGCGCTGTTCCACCCCGCGCTTGCAGTCGATGCCGATCAGCCCGACCGGGAGCTTGGCGAGACCGGAGATGAGGTTGCGCTGATACATCGACTTGCCCGACTGGTTCGCACCGACCGTCAGGGCGTGCGGGACCTTCTGGTAGTCCCGGACGAACGCCATACCGTCCTCCCGCAAGGCGACCGGCACGACCAGCGGGCCGGCGGTCGTGTTGCGCGGGAGCCGGCGGGGCATCTTCACGCGGCGCAGCACGTCATAGCCGGTCATCCGCAGTTCCACGAACCCCGGCGCTGGACTTCCTGCCGGGCCACGTTGCGGACCATGAACGCCCGCAGACGGGACGGCTGGACCGTCAGCCCGCACACATCCATCGTCGCCCGGTACGTGAGCGTGAATCGGACCCGGGCGACCGGGGCACCGACCAGCGACCAGAACACCCGAGGGGAGTGGGCCTTCGCGTAGCCGAGGCCGCCGGCGGCCGATAAGGCCCCCGCCACCTCGATCACCGTGGACAGGTCCGACATGATCAGGCCCCCAGCGGGGTCACAGCGACCGCGCGGAACGAAATGCCGTGCCGGGTCTGACCGTTGAACGTGTTCTCCCAGTCCCGGGCCTTGAGCCCGACGACCGTGACCGGGGTGCCGGGGGCCAGGTTCTCCGGGACGCCCGTGTTCGGCACGGTCACCTGGTACAGGTTGCCCTCACCCTCGTCCGCGACCAGCAGGCCCACCGTCGCGAGCGGGGCACCGGTCTCCCGGTCGATGGCGATCTCGCCGGTCTGCTTGCTCACGAGCTTCGGCGTCGGAGACGTCGCCACGAACACAACAGCGGTCGAAGTGTCGATCTTGAAGGACGGCATGGGATTGCTCCTCTGACAGAGGTGACTGACTTGGCTAGCCTTCTTGGCTGCATGACTAACGTAAGCAACATGGCTAGTCATGTCAACACCTGGCTATCCTGGCTGTCCCAATGTCGGAGCTTCCGCGTACCATCGCCTTATGACCTTCGTCCCCGATCCCCTTGACCCAGACGACGACCGACCGCCCTACGAGCAGGTTGCGAGCAGCCTCGGAGCAGCGATCAGGACACGGAAGATCGCCCCAGGCGGGAAGCTGCCGTCGCAGAAGGAGTTGACGGAGCACTACGGGTTCGCGCGCGCGACCATCCAGCGTGCTCTGCGGGATCTCGAAGATGAGGGGTTGGTGGTCTCTCGCAAGGGCAGCGGAGTCTTCGCCCGCAACCGAACGGAACGGCCGGCAGGGCTCCGCCCCTACGTCGAGCAGGCGTTCGCCGCCACCGACGTCACCATCGACTTCGCCGGGTTCTCCAGTGAGACCCTGCACGGTGCCCTGCAAGAGCCGTTGGACAAAATCCGTATTGGCAGGCTGACGCCCTCCAGCATCAAGGTCCGCATACTCGTTCCGGATATGGCAGTTCCCCAGGCTGCCCCGGTCCGTCGCGAGGACTGCGGTGACGACGAACGGCTCCGCTTGCGCATGCACGAGATCATGACCGGATATGCGCGCAGCATCCGAGACTCAATGGCGGAGCTGAGTCACCTAGGCCTAGTGCCTGACACGACCGTCGATGTTCGGGTGCACAGCGGCACGCAGTTCTTCAAGTTGTACGTGATCAACGGAGCGGACGCGTTCTTCGGGTACTACCCGATCAAACCCAACAAGGTCGTGGCTCAAGGGGAGCCGGTCGAGATTTATGACCTGGTCGGGAAGGACACGGTTCTCTTCCATCACTCCGTGAACGACGGTGAATCGTCCAGCGGCACGCAGCAGGTCCAGCAGGCCAGCATGTGGTTCGACAGTGTATGGAACACCATCGCGAGGGGATTCGATCTCGATGGACACTGACGACCTGAACGCGGCATTCGCCGGAGCCTCGGTGGTGCTGTTCGACTTCGACGGCCCTATCTGTGATGTCTTCGCGGGGCGTCCGGCGGACCAGGTTGCAAGGGATCTCTCTAAGCTTGCAGCCGAAGGTAACCCGGAGCTGGAAGGGAAGTTGTCCGGCATCGATGACCCTCTAGAGGTCCTGCGGCTGACGCACGAAGCGGATGATGCCGCTGGACTGGCGATCGAGAGGGCGCTCACGACGGCCGAGGTGGAGGCTGTAGGGGTGGCTGGAGATCCGGTTTCCGGAGCCGTTGCCTCACTGGAGGCAGTTCGAGCGTCTGGCAGGGGGGCGGCTGTCGTGAGTAACAACTCTGCGGAAGCTGTGAGGGCGTTCCTTGATCGACATGGGTTGTCGGAACACGTGCTCACGATCGTTGGAAGGCCCGAAGGGCATCCGGAGCTGATGAAGCCGAACCCTCACTCGCTGATCGCAGCGGCTGAACGTCTGGACGTTGACGTCTCCTTGTGCGCCTTGATCGGCGACTCGCTGACAGACATCCAGGCCGCCCACGCGATCGGCAGTGCAGCCATCGGCTTCGCCAACAAACCGCGCAAGCACCAACTCTTCGTCGAGGCAGGAGCCGAAGCCGTTACCGACTCCATGCAAGCCATCGCCCAGGCGATCAGCCCCCAGCCGGGCACCTGACTGCTCACGTCTCCCGGAGTTGTTACAGGTTTCTCTACCTCATCAAGGCACCCGGCTGCGCTCCGCTCCGCCGGGCGCGCTTCCCGGCTCTGGCTGCGCCCGCGCTCCTGCCTTC
>NZ_JNZZ01000056.1 GCF_000717645.1 Streptomyces californicus | reverse complement strand
GTTTCCGCCCCCCGGCCAGGCCGCGCCCCCATCCACCCCAGCGGTAGGCTGACGACGCCTGATCCACGCGGATCGGAACCCGCATGCTCGAAGGGACTCACCCCATGGCGCTCGAAGCCGGCCTCCTGGAGATCCTGGCCTGCCCGGCCTGCCACTCCCCGCTCGACGACCGTTCGGCGGCCGACAGCCCCGAGCTGGTCTGCACGGGCGACGGCTGCGGCCTGGCCTACCCGGTCCGGGACGGCATCCCCGTGCTGCTCGTCGACGAGGCCCGCCGCCCCGCCTGACCGCAGGCGACCCGCGGCACGTACGGCAGGGCCGCCCGCCGGAACCGGCCGACCGGACCCACACCGGGCCCAGCCGGTCCGGGCGGGCGGGCTCCGCACCCGCAGGCACGCGCCCACGGCGAACCGGCACCCCCGGGGCACCGCACAGCCCGCGTCGTCGAGCCGATCGGCAACGCCGTGTCGCCAAGCCACCGGCGCCGCCGCTTCGACCGGCTCCCCCGGCCCCGCCCGCAGCCCGCACCCACCCGGTGATCGGAGGCCCACCGCCATGCTCGACGAGTCCCTGCTCGACGCCCCGGACGCCCTGGCCAGAGCCGACCGCCGCGATCTGCTGCGCGGCGCGGCCGAAGCGGGAGCCCGGGTCCGTACCGCCGCCCGGCACGCCGCCGAGGCCGGCATCGGCGGCCTGAAGCCGGATGGCCGGCCCCGGTCCGTCCTCGTCGCCGGCCCCGGCACCGCGGCTGCCGGCGTCGCGGACCTGATCGGCGCCCTGGCCGGCGCGGCCGCCCCCGTCGTCCGGATCAGGCCCACCGGCGTCGCCCCCGCCCCCGGCGCCCTCCGCTGGGCGCTGCCCGGCTGGGCCGGATCCGTGGACCTCCTCCTCATCGCGACCGCCGACGGCTCCGAGCCCGGCCTCGCCCTCCTCGCCGAGCAGGCGTACCGACGCGGCTGCACCGTCGTCGCCGTAGCCCCCACCCGCTCACCGCTGCGCGAGGCGGTCGACGGGGTGCACGGACTGGTGGTCCCGATGGCGGCCGCCCCGCACGGCGAGTACGACGCCGAGATCTCTGCCGCGGGCCCCGGCACCCTGTGGGCGCTGCTCACCCCGCTGCTGGCGCTCCTGGACCGGGTCGGCCTGGTGACCGCGACCCCCGAGGACCTCCAGAAAGTGGCGGACCGTCTGGACCGCACCGCCGAACGCTGCGGCCCGGCGATCGCCACGTACAGCAATCCGGCCAAGACCCTCGCCGCCGAACTCGCCGAGAGCCTTCCGCTGCTGTGGACCGAGGGCGACGCCGCCGGGCCGGTCGGACGCCGCTTCGCCGCCGTCCTGTCCGAACTCGCCGGACGCCCCGCCCTCGTCGCCGAGCTGCCCGAGGCGCTTCCGTCCCACGGCACGCTCCTGACCGGGGACTTCGCGGCGGGCGCCGACCCCGACGACTTCTTCCGCGACCGGGTCGAGGAGGGGGAGACCCTGCGAGCCCGAGTCGTCCTGCTCCGGGACCGCCCGACCGGCGGCCTCAGCGCCTACCCGGCCGCGCGGGAGCTGGCGCTCGGCCACGACACCCCCGTGAGCGAGCTGGAACCGGAGGAGGGCAGCGCCCTGGAGACCCTGGCCGAACTGCTCGCGGTGACCGACTTCGCCACGGTCTACCTCTCGCTGGCCGCGACCCCCGACTCCTGACCCGGCTCCCGACCCGCCCCGCTCCGGCTCTCCGCCACCGCGGCCGGCCCCCTTGGAACCGGCCCGCTCCGCCCCTCCGCCACCGGCCCCCTTGAACCGGCCCGCTCCGAGCCCACACCCGCCGGTCACTCCCGCGACGCCAGGACCTCACGTAACACTGGTATCCCTGGTGGATCACCCACCCGCCCCGCACCACCCGAGGACGACTCCATGGACCGGCTGTCCAACACCGTGCGCCCCTACGCCTGGGGATCCACCACGGCCATCCCCGCCCTGCTCGGCATCGCGCCCACCGGCGAACCGCAGGCCGAGATGTGGATGGGCGCCCACCCCGGAGCCCCCTCGCGCCTCACCCGCACCACCGCCACCACCGGCGAGACGGAGATCCCGCTCACCGAGGCCATCGAAACCGACCCGGAGGGCGAACTGGGCGCGGACACCGTCGCCCGGTTCGGCCCCCGCCTCCCCTTCCTCCTGAAGCTGCTCGCCGCCGGAGCCCCCCTCTCCGTACAGGTCCACCCGAACCTGGAGCAGGCGCGCGAGGGGTACGCGGACGAGGAAGCCCGGGGCGTACCGATCGACGCTCCGCACCGTACGTACAAGGACGCGAACCACAAGCCCGAACTGATCTGCGCGCTCACCCCCTTCGCCGGTCTGTGCGGCTTCCGGCCGCCCGCCGAGGCCGCGGAGGCGATGGAGGCGCTGGGAGTCGACTCCCTCAAGCCGTACGTGGACCTCCTCCGCGCCCACCCCGAGGAGGCGGCGCTCCGCGAGGTGCTCACGGCGATCCTCGGCGCGGAACCGGCGGAGATGGCCGCGACCGTGACGGAGGCGGCGGCCGCCGCGGAACGCATCGGCGGCGCCCACGCCCCGTACGCCCGCATCGCCCACCACTTCCCGGGCGACCCCGGCGTCCTGGCGGCCATGCTGCTCAACTACGTACGACTCCAGCCCGGCGAGGCCCTGTTCCTGGACGCGGGGGTCCCGCACGCCTACCTCGACGGCCTCGGCGTCGAGATCATGGCCAACTCGGACAACGTCCTGCGCTGCGGCCTCACGCCCAAGCACATCGACGTCCCCGAACTCCTGCGCATCGTCCGCTTCGAGGCCACCGAGCCCGGCGTCCTGCGCCCGGAGGCGGCGCCCTCCGGCGAGGAGCTGTACGAGACCCCCGCCGACGAGTTCGCCCTCTCCCGCTACACCCTCGCCACCGGCGCCGCCCCCGCCGAACTGACCGCCCCCACCCCGCAGATCGTGCTCTGCACGGCGGGCTCGGTCACGGTCGGCGAACTCGCCCTGGCACCAGGGAAGTCCGTCTTCGTCCCGGCCGGCGAACCGGTCTCCGCCGCAGGCGAGGGCACCCTCTTCCGGGCCACTGTGGCGGCCTGACCGACAGACCGCCCGAACGGCTGCAACAATGTCCCGCCTCACCGCGGCGGCACGTGCCGCGCACCGACGAAGGGACACCACGCACCTATGAGCGCGTCAGGCGGAACCAAGGCGATCGTGGCGGCACTCGCCGCCAACCTCTCGATCGCCGTGGCCAAATTCGTAGCGTTCCTCTTCAGTGGTTCCTCGTCGATGCTCGCGGAGAGCGTCCACTCGCTCGCCGACTCGGGCAACCAGGGACTCCTGCTGCTCGGCGGAAAGCGGGCGCAGCGCGAGGCGACCCCCCAACACCCCTTCGGCTACGGGCGCGAGCGCTACATCTACGCGTTCCTCGTCTCCATCGTCCTCTTCTCGGTCGGCGGCATGTTCGCGGTCTACGAGGGCTACGAGAAGATCAAGCACCCGCACGCGATCGAGGCGTGGTACTGGCCGGTCGGGGTGCTGGTCTTCGCGATCATCGCCGAGGCGTTCTCCTTCCGTACGGCGATCAGGGAGTCCAACGAAACGCGCGGCAACCGCTCCTGGACCGAGTTCGTGCGCCGGGCCAAGGCCCCGGAGCTGCCGGTCGTCCTGCTGGAGGACCTCGGCGCCCTCGTCGGCCTGATCCTGGCGCTCGGCGGCGTCGGTCTCGCCCTCGCCACCGGCAACGGCGTCTGGGACGGCATCGGCACCCTCTGCATCGGCATCCTGCTGATCGTCATCGCGATCGTCCTGGCCGCCGAGACGAAGTCCCTCCTGCTCGGTGAGTCCGCCGGCATCGAGGACGTCGAGAAGATCAAGGCGTCCGTGGTCGACGGCGACACGGTCACCCGCATCATCCACATGCGCACCCTCCACCTCGGCCCCGAGGAACTGCTGGTCGCCGCCAAGATCGCGGTCCGGCACGACGAGACCGCCGCCGAGGTCGCGGACGCCATCAACGCCGCCGAGAACCGCATCCGGGAAGCCGTCCCGATCGCCCGGGTCATCTACCTGGAGCCGGACATCTACGACGCCGAGGCCGCCGCCAACGGCACCAACCCGGGCACCGAAACCGGAGCCGACCCCGCGACCGGCGCCGGCACCGGCGCCGGCGCCGCCCCGCTCACCGGCACCGGGACCGGCACCGACGCCGCCCCGGCGGCCGGCGCGAGCACCGACAAGGCCACCGGCGCGGGCGAAGGCCCGAGCACGAAGGATTCCGGCCACTGACCCTCCCTGGATCAGCCCCGATCGGCCCGGTGACCCCTCACACACGCCCCTCTCCCCGGACGGGCTGGGGCTCACTGGGCCGTTCGGTGTAGATTCGGATACGGATTACAGACGTCGCTGCTGATGGCGGTCGACCGGTCGGCGGAAGCGGACCGGGCGAGGGACAGAGGGCCTCCGACGGACTGCACTGCGAACGCCCGGGCATTCGTGTGCCCCGCCGCGCCGCAGAGTCAGCCCAGACAGCCCACCCTCGACCCATCACGAGGAGCAGCCCGTTATGACGACGGCCACCGACCGCCAGGACTTCAAGGTCGCCGACCTCTCCCTCGCCCCGTTCGGGCGCAAGGAGATCACGCTCGCCGAGCACGAGATGCCCGGCCTGATGTCGATCCGCGAGGAGTTCGCCGCCGCCCAGCCCCTGGCCGGCGCCCGGATCACCGGTTCGCTGCACATGACCGTGCAGACCGCCGTGCTCATCGAGACCCTGGTCGCCCTCGGCGCCGAGGTCCGCTGGGCCTCCTGCAACATCTTCTCCACCCAGGACCACGCTGCCGCCGCCATCGCGGTCGGCCCGAACGGCACCCCGGAAGCCCCCGCGGGCGTCCCGGTCTTCGCCTGGAAGGGCGAGACGCTCGAAGAGTACTGGTGGTGCACGGAGCAGGCGCTGACCTGGCCGAACACTCCCACCGGCGGCCCGAACATGATCCTGGACGACGGTGGCGACGCCACCCTCCTCGTCCACAAGGGCGTCGAGTTCGAGAAGGCCGGCGCCGCCCCGGACCCGTCGACCGCGGACAGCGAGGAGTACGCCCACATCCTCACCCTGCTGAACCGCACCCTCGGCGAGGCCCCGCAGAAGTGGACCCAGCTCGCGTCCGAGATCCGCGGTGTCACCGAGGAGACCACGACCGGCGTCCACCGCCTGTACGAGATGCACCGCGACGGCTCCCTCCTGTTCCCCGCGATCAACGTGAACGACGCGGTGACCAAGTCGAAGTTCGACAACAAGTACGGCTGCCGCCACTCCCTCATCGACGGCATCAACCGCGCCACCGACGTCCTCATCGGCGGCAAGACGGCCGTCGTTTTCGGCTACGGCGACGTGGGCAAGGGCTGCGCCGAGTCCCTCCGCGGCCAGGGCGCCCGCGTGATCATCACGGAGATCGACCCGATCTGCGCGCTGCAGGCGGCGATGGACGGCTACCAGGTGACCACGCTCGACGAGGTCGTCGAGACAGCGGACATCTTCGTCACCACGACGGGCAACAAGGACATCATCATGGCCAAGGACATGGCCCGGATGAAGCACCAGGCGATCGTCGGGAACATCGGCCACTTCGACAACGAGATCGACATGGCCGGCCTCGCGAAGATCGACGGCATCGTCAAGGACGAGGTCAAGCCCCAGGTCCACACCTGGACGTTCTCCGACGGCAAGGTCCTCATCGTCCTGTCCGAGGGCCGCCTCCTCAACCTGGGCAACGCGACCGGCCACCCGTCCTTCGTGATGTCCAACAGCTTCGCGGACCAGACCCTCGCGCAGATCGAGCTCTTCACGAAGCCCGAGGAGTACCCGACCGACGTGTACGTGCTGCCCAAGCACCTCGACGAGAAGGTCGCCCGGCTCCACCTCGACGCGCTGGGCGTCAAGCTCACGACGCTCCGCCCCGAGCAGGCCGCGTACATCGGTGTCGAGGTGGAGGGCCCGTACAAGCCCGACCACTACCGCTACTGATCCCGCCGCGACAGCCCCGGCCACGCCTCCGGCCGACCGGGACCGTGAGCCGGCGGCCCGCCCGGCGCCCGTAGACGGAGTTCCGTCGTCAGGGCACCGGGTGGCACCGGCCCACGACAGCAGCTCCGAGCGCAGGCCCCCGCACCCCCGTGCCGGGGGCCTGCGCCCGTTACCGCCCCCGCACAGCCCGAGGAACCCGAAGGACCCCATGCCCCGCGGCAGGTATTCGCTCCACGACCTTCACGATCACACCCCCCTCGGTGAAGAACACTTCCACTGCGCCCCCGGCCCCTCCGGCTGGCGCTACGTCTCCCAGACCACGTCCCCCTCCGGGGACCACCTCGGCTCCGTCGACCTCGCCCTCGACGACCTCGGCCGCCCCATCCGCCTCGAACTCCACGCCGCGAGCTGGCAGGTGCGGGGAGCGGCCCTGGAAGGGGTCACGTGGGTCCGGACCGACCCCACCGGCAGCCACGCCACCGAGGGCAACGTCCGCGCCCACGCGTTCGCCGGCACGTCTCCCGCGTTCCTCGTCGCCACGACCCGGCTCCTGCGTCTCACCCCCGATTCCCCCGCGACCCGCATCCGTGTGGTCACCTTCACGGATCCGGTCCTGGCCCCCAGGACCGCCGATCAGTCCTGGGCCCTGGTGAACAGTGAAGCGCACGCCACTGACAACGGCCCCCTGATCGTGGACGAGTACCAGGTCAGCGCCCTGGACACCGGGGAGCGGCACACCGTCCACATCGCCGGAGACGTGGTCCTCGCCGCCCCCGGCATCGAACTCGAACACCTGGAGACGCCCCCGTCACCCCGGGCACCCGGCACCCCCGCCGACTGAACCGGCGGGCGCGGCCGCAGAGACGCGTCACCGCGCATCGCGGGCCGCTTGAAGGCCATCAGGCCCTAACCGGGCGGAGCGAACCCACCCCAGGAACCCCCGGCAGCCCCGTCCCGCTGCTCAGCCGCTCCACGGCCACCACCGTTGACGCCGGCGGAACCCGCTCCAGCAGGACCACCGCCACCTTCGACGCCGTGAGCATCGCCCCCGGCCCCGGCCCCGGCACGCTCGGCAGCCCCGACCCCACCCCCGAAGGGTCCACCGCCGCCACCCGGCCCACCGGGCGCGGCCCGGCCCCCCGGCCGAACGACAACGTCGGGCACGGGCACGCCGGCGCCCGTGCCGCCGAACACCCGCCGGGCGTCACGGGCCTGGCGCTCGTGCAGCACGGCGGCCAGGAACGCCGCCGCGGGAACGCCCTGCGGCACGGTGGTCCCGGTCCGCTCGACCAGATCTGCGGCCAGCCGGTCCGCGATCGAACGGCCCACACCGGGGTCCAACTGCTGCATCCGCGTCAGGTACTGCCGTACCGCGAGCCAGAGTTCGTCCGGCACGGCCGACAGGTCCAGCTGCGCGAACCGTCCGACCAGCCAGGGCGGCGGAGGCGGCACGGCGACGGACCGGCCGGGTACGGCGACCCGCTCCCGGATCACCAGCGTCCCGGCGAACAGGTCACCGACCCGACGCCCCCGCGCCGACACCAGGGAAGCGATGGAGGCCAGAACACCGAAGGTCATCAGGATCTCGACGAGCCCCATGCCGCCACGGACGAGGGCGTGCCGGAACCGGATCGGGCCGCCGTCGTCCCGCACCACCCGCAGCCCGCACACCAGCTTCCCCAGGGAACGGCCGTGGCTCAACGTCTCCACCGCGACCGGGCCGCCGACGAGGACCAGCAGGAACGAAGCCACCATGATCGCGGCGAGCGCCGCCTCGTCCAGGGCGGCGGAGGCGATACCGAGCACCACCGATATCAGGATGAACACGGTGAATACGGCCGCCAGATCGATGGCCGAGGCCAGCGCGCGGCTCGGCAGCCGCGCGGGCCTCACCCCCAGGACGACCGCGTCCCCGGTCACCAACTCGCTCATCGGTCCCCACCCTTCGCCGACCTTCTCGTCCCCAGCCGGGCCCAGTCTGCCAAGCTGACCGCGAGCGCGCCGCAGTAGGACGGACCCGTACGCACCCTTGCCAGGAGCAAAAGACGCCCATGGACCTCGACGTCTTCGTCACCGCCCACCGCACGGAGTGGGACCGCCTGGAACACCTCCTCCGCCGGGGCCGCCGCCTCACCGGCGCGGAAGCGGACGAACTCGTCGTCCTCTATCAGCGCACCGCGACCCACCTGTCGCTGGTCCAGTCGAGCAGCCCCGATCCGCTCCTCACCGCACGCCTCACCCAGCTCGTGGCCCGCGCCCGGTCGACGGTGACCGGCACGCGCAAGGCCTCCTGGAGAGACGCGGCCCAGTTCCTCACCGCGGGGTTCCCCGCCGCCGTCTACCGCTCCCGCCACTGGTGGGTTCCCACCGCGGTGCTCTCGATAGCGGTGGCGGCGCTGTTCGGCTGGTGGATCGGCGCCCACCCCGAGGTCCAGGCCGCGATAGCCGCCCCGGACGACCTCCGGGCGATGACCGAACCGGGCGGGGAGTACGAGACCTACTACTCCAGCCACCCGGCCGCGTCCTTTGCCGCCCAGGTCTGGACGAACAACGCCCGAGCCGCTGCGCTCTGCCTGATCCTGGGAGCCTTCCTCGGCCTGCCGGTGATCTGGATCCTCTTCCTCAACATGCTCAACCTGGGCGTCGGCATAGGGCTCATGTCCTCCGCGGGCCGGCTCGACGTCTTCCTCGGCCTGGTCCTTCCGCACGGCCTGCTCGAACTGACCGCCGTGTTCGTCGCCGCCGGCACAGGACTCCGCCTCGGCTGGACGGTGATCGACCCGGGCCCCCTGTCACGCCGCACGGCCCTCGCACAGCAGGGCCGTGCGGCGCTCGGCATGGCCATCGGCCTGGCGCTCGTCCTGTTCGTCTCCGGACTCATGGAAGGCTTCGTGACCCCGTCGGGCCTCCCCACCTGGGCGCGCATCACCATCGGCATCACCGCTGAGCTGGCCTTCCTCGCGTACGTCTACATCCTGGGTGGCCGCGCGGCACGTACCGGAGACAGCGGTGACGTAGCGGAGATCGAACGCAGCGCCGAAGTTCCCACCGCAGCCTGACCGCCGATGTGCCTCCACCCCCACCGAGCTGCTAGTCTCCTCTTCGCCCACAAAACCGTTGACACGGCAGATGTGGGGAGGTAGATTCGAACGGTTGCCTCGGACTGGACAGGTTCGGGATGAGCGCATAAAGTCTGATCTCGTTCGTGCGGGAGTGCTGATTCACTTCCACTCCGCCGAACCGCACGATTCTCCCTTATGGAATCTTCGCCGGGCAGTTCTTTGAGCCCCAAGAGTTTCTGATAAAGTCGAATCAGCCGAAAGGCAAGGCCACTCCACAGGCCACCGAAAATCGAATTCGGACCGGAAACGGAACGAAAAAGAGTCTGGTAACGTTGGAGCCGCTGGAAAGGGAAACGCGAAAGCGAAGACCTGGAAAGCGAAACAAGCAGGATCGCAGGGCCCGCTTCGACCGGGAATCGGACACGAAAGAGTCTGATAGAGTCGGAAACG
>NZ_JNZZ01000055.1 GCF_000717645.1 Streptomyces californicus | reverse complement strand
GATGGTACTGCAGGGGGGACCCTGTGGGAGAGTAGGACGCCGCCGAACAATTTTTCCGGGAAAGCCCCGTGCCTTGTGGCACGGGGCTTTTCTGCGTTCTGAGCGTCTAGGGTCGGACCATGCGCTACGAACTGGTCATCTTCGACAACGACGGTGTGCTCGTCGACAGCGAGCCTCTCGCCAACACCGTTCTCTCCGGCTACCTGACCGAACTCGGTCACCCCACCTCGTACGAGGAATCCCTGCGCGACTACATGGGGTCCGCCGTGCACCGCGTGCACGACCTCGTCGCGGAGCGGACCGGGCAGAAGCTGCCCGAGGACTTCGAGACCACACTCAACTCCCGTACGTTCGCCGCCTTCGAGCAGGAGTTGGTGGCGGTGGACGGGGTCGAGGAGTTCCTCGGGAAGCTCGTCGCGGACGGGGTCGACTACTGCGTCGCCTCCTCCGGGAGCCACGAGCGGATCCGGGTCGGGCACCGCAGGACCGGGATCGACCAGTGGTTCGAGGAGGAGTGGATCTTCAGCTCCGAGGACGTCGGGCGCGGCAAGCCGGCTCCGGACCTGTTCCTGTACGCCGCCGAGCGCATGGGCGTCGCGCCCGAGCGGTGCGTCGTGATCGAGGACAGCCCGCTCGGCGTCGAGGCGGCGCGGGCGGCCGGCATGGACGTGTACGGGTTCACGTCGATGATGCCCGCCGACCGGCTCACGGGCGTCACCGGGCACTTCTCGGACATGTCCCAGCTGCCCGGACTCCTCGCCTGAGGCCATGGGCAGACGGCCCTGAGGCCATGGGCAGACGGCCCTGAGGCCATGGGCAGACGGCCCTGAGGCCATGGGCAGACGGCCCTGAGGCCACGGGCAGACGGCCCTGAGGCCACGGGCAGACGGTCCCGAGGCCACGGGGAGGCGGTCGAAGAGGCGGAGGCGGCCGGGCGGGGCCGCCGGTCGCGCGCACGTGGTGAAACTGCTCCCGTGATCCATCTACCCATGGGTAGTGGCTGGCCTTACGCTCGCCGCCATGACTGATGCGGGCTTGCGGTACGGCAGGGCCTCCCTGGGGCTGAGCTTTGGCGTTCAAGGCGTGGCCTTCGCCCTTCTGGTGACGCGTATCCCCGCCATCCAGGACCAGTACGGGATATCCGACGGACTGCTGCCCGTCTTCCTCGCAGCCGTCCCGATACTGGCGGGCGCCGGCAGCGTGGCCACCGAGAAGGTGGTCGCCCGCGTCCGGCCGAGCGTGGTCCTGCGGTGGGCCCAGCCCCTCGTGCTGCTCGCCCTGCTCGGGGTGGGCGCCGGGCGGGAGATGTGGCACGCCGCCGTCGCCCTCGGGGTGTTCGGGCTCTCCGTCGGGGCGCTGGACGCCTCCATGAACATGCTGGGGGTCAGCCTTCAGCGGGCGTACGGGCGGAGCATCATGCTCGGGTTCCACGCCGCGTACAGTCTCGGCGGTATCGCGGGGGCCTCGCTGGCGTGGGTCGGGGCGCGGTACGACATGTCGCTGCTCGCGTCCTACCTGCCCGTCGTCGCCGTGCTGCTGCCCGCCGCGCTGATCGGCAGCCGGTGGTACACGGAGGGCAACAGCCCGCAGGAGGCGGGAGCGGGGGAGGCGGGCGCCGGCGGCGGGCTCTCGTTCAAGCTGCTGCTGCCGCTCTGCCTGGTCATGAGCTTCGCGTACATCGGGGACTCGACCGTCTCCAACTGGAGCGCCAAGTACCTCCAGGACGTGCTCGGCAGCTCGGAGCAGCTCGCGACCGTTCCGTACAACGTCTACATGGTGACGACCCTGCTGGGGCGGACCGTCGGCGACCTCGGGGTGCGGCGGTTCGGGGCGGTGGCCGTGGTGCGGGGCGGGAGCCTGCTGGCGGCCGGCGGGTTCGTGGTCGTGGCGGTGGCGCCGGGCGCCTGGGTGGGGATGCTCGGGTTCACGATGCTCGGCTTCGGGCTCTGTGTGATCGTGCCGCAGACCTTCGCCGCCGCCGGGCGGATGTTCCCGGGGAACAGCGACGCCGCGGTGGCCCGGCTGAACATCTTCAACTATGTCGGTTTCCTGGTGGGTTCACCGCTGGTGGGCGCTCTGGGGGATGCGTGGAGCTATCGGGGGGCCATGCTCGTCCCCATGGTCCTGGTGCTGGCGACGCTCGTGTACGCCCGCTCGTTCGGCGCGGAGCCCGCCCGATACGGTGGCGGGCATGAGCGGCCGCGCACAGCTGATGTGGGATGACGCAGTTACGGGATACGACTTCGGGGAGACCCACCCCATGGACCCGGTCCGGCTGGCCCTGACGATGGGGCTGGTGCGGGCGTTCGGGCTCGACGCGGCGGTGGATCTGCGGTCGGCGAAGGCCGCCGGGGACTCCACCCTGCGGCTCGTGCACCGCGAGGACTACGTGGCCGCGGTGCGGGCCGCCTCCGCGAATCCGCGGGCGGCGGACCAGGGGTACGGGCTCGGGACCGTGGACGATCCGGCGTTCGCCGGGATGCACGAGGCGTCCGCGCTGATCGCCGGCCTCTCGGTCGGGGCCGCCGAGGCCGTGTGGCGCGGGGAGACCGAGCACGCGGTGAACTTCACCGGGGGGCTGCACCACGCCATGCCCGGGGCGGCCGCCGGGTTCTGCGTCTACAACGACCCCGCCCTCGCCATCGCCCGGCTGCTGGAGCTGGGCGCCGAGCGGGTCGCGTACGTGGATGTGGACGTCCACCACGGGGACGGGGTGCAGGCCGCGTTCTGGGAGGACCCGCGCGTCCTGACGATCTCGCTGCACGAGCACCCGCGGACGCTCTTCCCGCAGACCGGGTGGCCGGAGGAGACCGGGGCCGGGGACGGCGAGGGCGCGGCGGTCAACGTGGCCCTGCCGGCCGGGACCGGGGACGCGGGGTGGCTGCGGGCCTTCCACGCGGTGGTGCCCGAGCTGCTGGCCGACTTCCGCCCCCAGGTTCTCGTCACCCAGCACGGGGCCGACACCCACTTCGAGGACCCGCTCGCCCATCTCGCGGTCTCCCTGGACGCGCAGCGGGCGGTGATGGAGTCCTGCCACCGGCTGGCCCACGACCACGCGGACGGGCGCTGGGTGGCGCTCGGCGGCGGCGGTTACGCGGTCGTGGACGTCGTTCCCCGGTCGTGGACGCACCTGGTGGGCATCGCCGCGCACGCGCCCGTCGACCCGGAGTCGGTGGTGCCGTCCTCGTGGCGTGATCTCGTGTACGCCCGGACGCGGCAGCTCGGCCCCGGCCGGATGACGGACGGGCGGACGCCCCACTGGCAGGAGTGGGAGGACGGGTACGATCCGGCGGACCGGCTGGACCAGGCGATCCTGGCGGCGCGCAAGGCGTCGTTCCCGCTGCGGGGGCTGCTGACCTGAGCCCGGGGCTCCGCGGTGGCCGGCTCCCGGGGCTCCGGAGCTGCCGGGCTCCAGGGGGCCAAAGCTCCCGGCCTTCCGGGCTCCGTGGTGGCCGGCTCCGGGCGGCGGGCATTGTGCCCTGCGTTAGCCCAACGGTGGGGCGTACCGGGATTTCCGCCCGTACGGTGTGCGCGGTACGGCAGCATCCCTGAGGTGTTGAGCACCGGGGCGCTGCGCGCCCATCTGCTGGCGGCCCGGTTGGCCGGGCCCGTGGCCACTACGCGCGAGGACAATCTGCGCAGCTATCGGCTGTTCGCGGCCCGGGACCCCCGGGTGACGCTGGGGCTCGCGCCCGAGCGGGCCTGGGGCGAGGGCGAGCTGTTACGGCTGATGGCGGACCGGTGCGGGGTCTCGGCCGACCCGGCGCACGTCTCCGGGGGCGACGCGATCGACCCGGCGCGTACGGTGGCGGCGCTGGAGGCGTTCGCGGAGCGGCTGGCGGAGGTGGCCCGGCGGCGGGCGCCGGTGCTGCTGGGGACCGGTCACCCGCACCGGCTGCTCGGTTTCTACGCCGGGCTGGCAGACGCTCTGTCGGCGGCGGGCTGCCCCGTCCTCACCCCCGCGCAGGGGCGATGTATCGACATAACGACGCGGTTTGGCGTACGTACGTACACGATCGACTACGTACGGGGGGTCGCGCTGGTACGTGAACCAGGGGGGCGGCCCACGGGTGGTGAGACGGGCGCGCACACGCACTCGCCGCTTCCGGTGCGGCTCGCGCTCCAGGAGGCGGCCGAGCGGCTCGGGGTGCTGCCGGAGCTGGTGGTCGGGGACCACGGGTGGGTCTGCGGCGCAGGTCAGCTCGGTATCGAGACGATCGGGCCGGCGGACACGGACGATCCGGCGCTGTTCGTGGGGGAGGCCGAGGGGCGGGTGTCGGTCGCCGTTCCGCTCGACGACGGTGTGCAGGCCCCGTTTTACCGGCCGTTGACGCGCTACGTGCTCCAGCGGGCCCGGCTGTCCCGGTAGTCCGCGGACCGACCCTCCTCTTCCCCACTCGCATCACCCGCCCCTAATCTGGGGAGTGAGCGCACAACGACGAAGAGTCACCGGAGGGGAAGCCGGTGCGCGTCCGGTGCGGAAGGTACAGGTGGGTCATGGCTGCTGACAGCGAGAGGCCTCTCAACGAGGTCAAGTTTCTGACCGTGGCGGAAGTCGCCTCGGTCATGCGGGTGTCGAAGATGACCGTGTACCGCTTGGTGCACAGCGGTCATCTGCCGGCGATCCGGGTGGGCAGGTCCTTCCGGGTGCCGGAGCAAGCGGTTCACACGTATCTCCGCGACTCCTTCGTGGGGGTGGAATCGGCCTGAGCCCACCTGCGGATTACGTCCCTCGGACGGGGGCGGGTAGGCTAGGCCGACGTAGGTCGTGTGGGCCCAGACGCCCCGCACCAGTGAAGAAGAAGTGAGCGAGGGTAGTCGTGGGCTCTGTTATCAAGAAGCGGCGTAAGCGGATGGCCAAGAAGAAGCACCGCAAGCTGCTCAAGCGCACGCGCGTTCAGCGTCGCAACAAGAAGTAAGCGCACGCGTTTCGCGTGATCGTCAGCCCCTCCACCGGTTCGGTGGAGGGGCTGACGCGTGTTCCGGGGCTCCCGCGTCGGTGGGTCTTTCCGGCAAGCGCGGGTCAAGGCCGCCCCCGGAGACGTCACAGGGCGGCGTCCACCCGCTACGGTGACGACCAGGAGTTACCGAGGGAAGCAGGGGAGCCGCCGCAGGCTCCCCGGGCCGACGGAAGGCGCTGGTCTTGGGGAAGGTCGTCCTCGTCACAGGAGTGGCCCGGCAGCTGGGGGGCCGCTTCGTGCGGCGCGTCCAGCGCGATCCGGGGGTGGACCGGGTGATCGCGGTCGACGCGGTCGCGCCCGAGCACGACCTGGGTGACGCGCGGTTCGTCCGGGCGGACATCCGGCAGTCCGCCCTCGCGCGCATCCTGGCCGAGCACGCGGTCGACACGGTGGTGCACCTGGACGTCTCCGGCAAGGCGCTCGGCGCCGGCGGCCGGACGACGGTCAAGGAGACCAACGTCATCGGCACCATGCAGCTGCTCGGCGCCTGCCAGAAGTCCCCGTCCGTGCGGCGGCTCGTCGTGAAGTCGAGCACGAGCGTGTACGGGTCGGCCTCCCGCGACCCCGCCGTGTTCACCGAGACCACCCCGCCCAAGTCGCTGCCCAGCGGGGGTTTCGCCAAGGACGCGGTGGAGGTCGAGGGGTACGTGCGGGGCTTCGCCCGGCGGCGGCCGGACGTGGCGGTGTGCGTGCTGCGGTTCGCCAACATCCTGGGGCCCCGGCCGGACTCGCCGCTCGCCGACTATCTGGCGCTCCCCGTCCTGCCGACCGTCTTCGGCTACGACCCCCGGCTCCAGTTCGTGCACGAGGACGACGTGGTCGACGTCCTCAGGATCGCGGCGGGTGAGCCGAGGCGGGGGACGCTGAACAGCGGCACGTTCAACATCGCCGGCGACGGGGTGCTGCTGCTGTCGCAGTGCTCGCGGCGGCTGGGGAAGCCGACCGTGCCGGTGCCGCTGCCCGCTGTCACGTGGGTCGGCTCGGCGCTCCGTACGATCGGCATGACCGATTTCTCGCCGGAACAGATCCGGCTGCTCACCCATGGCAGGGTGGTCTCGACGGTGCAGATGCGCGAGACCCTCGGTTTCCGGCCGGAGTTCACCACGGCGGAGACGTTTGCGGAGTACGCGCGGAGCCACGGGCCCGGACTGCTGCCGCCTCAGGCGGTGGGCAGGGCGGTGGACCGGCTGGCGGAGCTGCCGCTGCCGGGAGGCGCCGGACCGCGGGAGCGCGGGGCCGGTGCGGTAGAGACGACTGACGGCGCCAGGTAGAGGAGCGCACCGACGATGGCGGACGCCAAGGTCATTCCGTTCGACGACGACCGTTCGCGGTCCGGTGGCGCGTCGCGTCCGGCACGGCGCCGGACCGGGGCGGGCGGCGGCAGCGGCGGGCGGGGCGACGGCCCCGCCGCGCCGGTGAGCGCCCTGCCGGGGGCGCAGGCCCCCGGGGCGGCCGGCCCCCCGCCGCCGGAGGCCGGGGGCGCGGAGTACGGGCCCGAGGAGCCGGGGCGGGCGGCTTCCGGCCCGGCGTCGGACGGCGGCTGGGAGCGGCGGATCGCGGGTGGTCTGGCGTTCCTGCGGCGGCGGGTGACCGGTGAGTACGAGGTCGACGAGTTCGGGTACGACAAGGAGCTCACCGAGCAGGTCCTGATGTCGGCGCTGCGGCCGTTGGCGGAGAAGTACTTCCGGGTCGAGGTGAAGGGCGTCGAGAACATCCCGTCGGAGGGCGGGGCGCTCATCGTGGCCAACCACTCGGGGACGCTGCCGCTGGACGGGCTGATGCTCCAGGTCGCGGTGCACGACAACCACCCGGCCGACCGGCATCTGCGGCTGCTCGCCGCCGATCTGGTCTTCCAGCTCCCGGTCGTCAACGAGCTGGCGCGCAAGGCCGGTCACACGCTGGCCTGTGCGGAGGACGCGCAGCGGCTGCTGGAGACGGGCGAGATCGTCGGGGTGATGCCGGAGGGGTTCAAGGGCATCGGGAAGCCGTTCGGCGAGCGGTACAAGCTCCAGCGGTTCGGGCGCGGCGGGTTCGTCTCGACGGCGCTGCGGGCGGGGGCGCCGATCGTGCCGTGCTCGATCGTGGGCGCGGAGGAGATCTACCCGATGATCGGGAACGCGAAGACGCTGGCCCGGCTGCTGGGCTTCCCGTACTTCCCGATCACGCCGACGTTCCCGTGGCTGGGGCCGCTGGGCGCGGTGCCGCTGCCGACGAAATGGACGATCCAGTTCGGGGAGCCGATCCCGACGGACGGGTATCCGCAGGAGGCGGCGGAGGATCCGATGCTGATGTTCAACCTGACGGACCAGGTGCGGGAGCAGATCCAGCACACGCTGTACAAGCTGCTGGTGCAGCGGCGTTCGGTGTTCTTCTGAGCCGTGCGGGGTCGGATGGGCCTCGTCGCACGAGAAGGGGCCGGTACGCGGATCGCGTACCGGCCCCTCTTCGTCGGGTGCGGTGGCTCTACGGCTTGAGGTTCTGGCCGTCGATGCCGAGGCCCGGGAGGAGGCCGGGGAGGAGCGGCGGCAGGGTGACGTCGGGTGCGGCGGGCGCGCTGGGCTTGCTCTCGGGGGAGGGCTTGGTGAGGCCGTCCGTGGGGAGGTCGTCGAGCAGGCCGTCCGTGCCGCCGCCGAGCAGGCCGTCGTCCGGGGTGGTGTCGGAGGAGTCCGACGAGCCGGAGGGCTCGGGGGCCGCGTCGCCGTCCGTGCGGTCTCCGGGCTTCTCGGGGGAGGCCGGGGATGCGGGGGCGTCGGACCGGGAGGAGCCGTTGTCCGGGGTGGTGGTGGGGTCGGGCCGCTCGGAGTTCTTGTTCTCCCCGGGGGGACGGGGGAGGAGCGACTGGAGCGGTTCGACCTCGTCCTCCATGGCCTCGAAGACCGAGCTGACCTGGTCGCGGACGTCGGTGAGCTGGACGGGCAGCCGGTCGCGGAGGCTGCTCCAGGTGTCGCGGTGCGAGCGGGAGAAGGTGTCCAGGGCCTGGATCGGGCCGATCGCCCCGTCGCGCTGGTAGGCGGCGCGGAGGAGGCGGTGGCCTTCGGAGGCGTCGTGGGACATGCCGTTGAGCGCGCGTCTGACCGCGCCGAGGGATTCGTGGTCCAGGGGGCCGGAGCGGCCGCGTTCCATGAGTCTGCGGGCCTCGCTGAGCCGGGTCGACGCGTGGTCGAGGTATGCCTCGCCGCGCTCGGTGTCGCCCTTGGTCATGCCGAGGCTGATGTCCTCCATCCCGCGCTTGAGCCCGTACAGCGAATCACCGGGGAGGGCGTCGGAGCTGGCCGCGGCCACCCCGCCGAACGCTCCCGCGGCGACGCCGACGGTGAGGCCGCCGGCGGTGAGGCCCTTGGCCCAGCGGGACCGGGGACGCAACTTCCGCAGTGGTGAGGCCCGGTGGGCTCCCTTGCCCCGCTGCACAGGCACCGTAGGGCCCGTGGACGCGCCGCCCTCGGCGAACATGGTCTCCATGGCCGCGACGAGCTGCGCTCGCTGTACGGCTTTGACCTCGGGGTCCAACTGCGGCTTCGGTAGCTCACCGAGGCCGTTCGCCAGGGCCAACAGCGGTCCGCGGTCGGCCTGGTCGGCCGGATCGTCGGGCTGTACGGCCGCCGCACCCTGGGGGGTCTGCTCCTCCAGGGCCTGGGCGAAGGCGTTCGCCCGCCGGTGTGCCGAAACGTTTGCGATCACTGGCGGCACCTCCTCTCGTCATGACGGTCGACTCCCCTGACGGTTCGGATGGTTGCCCACCTTGAGCGTTTCCACTCGATGGAGTGAGTGGAAGCGGACAGGGGGCGACGGCAGGGGGCCTGCAACCGGCACAACGACGTGCGCGGCACTTGGGTTACGCACGAAAGATGATCGGACCAGTGCGTCACGGGACGGTCACGCACCGGTCCGGTCAGCGGGCGTCGTCGGGCAGGAGTCGGGCGAGTGTTCGGACGGCGCGGTACTGCAGGGTCTTGATCGCGCCCTCGTTCTTGCCCATCACCCGGGCGGTCTCGGCGACCGAGAGGCCCTGGAGGAACCGCAGGGTGACGCACTCCTGCTGCTGGGGGTTGAGTCGCCGCACGGCCTGGAGCAGCGCGGCGTTGGAGAGGGACTCCAGGACCGAGTCCTCGGGGCTGCGCGCCACCTCGTTGGCGTCGAGCATTTCGCCGGTGGTCACTTCCAGCCGGAATCGACTGGATTTGAAGTGGTCGGCGACCAGGTTGCGAGCGATCGTGACCAGCCAGGCGCCGAAGTCGCGGCCCTGCCAGGTGAACGTGGAGATACGGCGCAGCGCGCGGAGGAAGGTCTCGCTGGTGAGATCCTCCGCGGTCGCCTTGCCGCCCACGCGGTAGTAGATGTACCGGTACACGGTGTCGCTGTACTGGTCGTACAGGCGGCCGAAGGCGTCGGCCTCGCCGGCCTGCGCGCGCTCGACGAGGTCCATCATGCGCGCGCTGTCGCTGTCGGCCGTGGGACGGCGGACGGTCGACGTGGCGGTCGAGGCGGCGCGGGTGCCGCGTCTTCCGACTGCAGCACTGCGTTCGGCCATGGCGTAGCAGGGGCCGGCAGGTGCAGGGGTGGCAAAGGCGGGGACGGCGTACGCGGTGGGGACGAAGCCGCGCAAGCGGTCGATGACCGATGCACGCAGCGTAGCCAGGCCCGAGGCGTCAACCCCGACGTGTGGGTACACGGGACTCCCAGAGGCAGAGCTTCCATCACGAGCAGTTCGAAAAACATCACTCCTGGTGGCGAGTGACGGTCTCCGTGATGCGTCTGAGGAGAATAACGCTTCGTGCTGACGACGCTACACCCAGTTGTCTAAATCACCGGTTCCGTCGCTTCTCTTATCGCTAAGTGACGCATCAAGTAGCAATTGGTGACCGTTTATTGATCGGATTACTTCGTGATCTGTCTACGGGGGCGACGGGTTGTGGCCGGGCGTCGGCGATCGGGCTGGCCGGGCGGGGCGTCGGCGGCGAAGGCGAAACCACTTTCGACCGGCCGAGCGCGTCCGGGCGTGGCTGCGCCCCGTGACCGGACGGGGCCGGCGGCACGGGGCGCGGAGGGGGCGGTGCGGGGGCGTCGGGGGCGCGGGGAAGGTACGCGGA
>NZ_JNZZ01000054.1 GCF_000717645.1 Streptomyces californicus | reverse complement strand
GATGGGAACGACGCGACGACATCCACGAAGCCTTCCTCGGCCTCGCCACCTGCCTCATCACTCACCGACACGTCCAACGCCTTTGTTAGGACCTCTAAGGCGATTCTGTTGCCACGCAGTGTGGGAGGCTCGGGACCCAAAATCAGGTCCCGAGCCTCCCACACTGCAGCTATTTACGGCGCTTCGCCAGATGGACGAAGAAGACCACGGCCAGCACGGCGACGATGATCCCGAAAACTATTCCAAGCCATGGTGGCCCATCAGGGCCGCCGCCCGGAGCTGCGAAATTGATCATTAATGCCCTCCTTCTTCACCATGTCTTTTTGATCTTTGCCGAACAGCCCGGCTTGGCGCTGTAGTCCGTGCTCACGCCAGCCGACGTCTCGCCCTGCGTGCTAGCCGATGCCCGGTAGAAGCCTGCGGAGCACTCAGCCTCTCCGGTCCAACCCGCTGAGGCATCGCTCGCGCTCGCCTCATACCCCCCGCTGACTCCCGGAGTGCCTGCTCCTAGGAGCTCGTAACACGATCTTGTTGAAGTGTGCTGGTTGGCCGTGACCGGTGTGAGGATTCGGCCGTTCGTGATGGTGTGAGTACTCGGCCGTGGATCGTGGACGACGACTTGTGAGCGCTGATCGAGCCGCTCCTGCCGCCCTGGCCGGAACGGTCGCCTGGGCCGCGGCCGGTGCCGGCCCGGCTCTGTCTGCAGGGCATCCTGTTCGTCCTCCACAACGACATAGCCTGGCAACTCCTGCCCCTGGAGCTGGGCTTCGGCTCGGGGCAGACGTGCTGGCGCCGACTGGACCGGTGGCAGAAGGCAGGAGTCTTCGACCAGCTGCACCAACTCCTGCTCGCCGAGCTGAACGCGGCCGGCAAGCTCGACTGGTCGCGGGCCTGCCTGGACGGCTCCCACGTCCGGGCGAAAAAGGGGGTGCCGACACCGGCCCGTCGCCGGTCGACCGGCGCAAGACCGGCAGCAAGCACCACTTGATCTGCGACGGTCGCGGTACCCCGCTCAAAGTCATCACGACCGCGGCAAACGTCAACGATGTCACCCAGACCCTCGCCCTGGTCGACGGCATCCCGCCTGTCGCGGGCCGCCCCGGCCGGCCTCGCCGCCGACCGGACGCCCTGCTCGGCGACAAGGGCTACGACTCCAACCCGAACCGGAACGCACTACGCGAGCGCCGGATCCTGCCTGTCATCTCGCGCAAGGGCTGCCCGAACATCAAAGGAATGGGCAAGCTCCGCTACGTCGTCGAGCAGCCTTCGCCCTGCTCCACCACTTCAAGCGTCTCGCCGTCCGCTGGAAACGCCGCACCGAACTCCACGACGCCTTCGTCTCCCTGGCCTGCAGCCTGATCTGCTTCAGACGCCTCAAGAAGACCCACACATGATCGTGTTACGGGCTCTCAGTCCCTCGGTCGAGGTGCTCCGCAGTGGCCCCCGGAGGTGTCGGCCGCCCCGTACCGGCAACTCCGAAGGCCGTTGCTCACCCGCGAGCGGCGTCCAGTACCGCCGCCAGGCCCTCGCGCAGGTCGGTGACGAAGAACTCCGGCACCTCCAGCGACGGGAAGTGGCCCCCGGCCTCGGGCGAGCGCCAGCGGACGATGTCGCGGTGCCGCTCCCGGGCCCACGGGCGCGGGGTCTTCTCGATGTCGCGGGGGTACATGGTGATCGCGGACGGCACGTCCACCCGGAGCGCGGGATCGAGCGAGTTGTGGCTCTCGTGGTAGATGCGGGCCGCCGACGCGCCCGACCGCGTCAGCCAGTACAGGGTGACGTTGTCGAGGACGCGGTCGCGGGAGATTGTCTCGAAGGGGCTGTCCTCGGTATCCGACCACTCCGCGAACTTGTCGAGGATCCAGGCGAGCAGCGCGACCGGTGAGTCGGTGAGCGCGTAACCGATGGTCTGCGGCCGGGTCGCCTGCTGCTTCGCGTACGCCGCGCGGTGGCGCCAGAAGTGGCGGGTCTCCTCGGTCCACGCGCGCTCGGTCCCGGTCAGGCCGTCCGTGGTCATACCGGGCGGGGCCTCCGCGAACAGGGAGTGGACCCCGAGGACATGGCCGGGGAACCGGCCGCCGAGAACCGTGGTGATGTTGCCGCCCCAGTCGCCGCCGTGGGCCAGGAACGTGCTGTAGCCGAGCCGCCCCATCAGCTCCACCCACGCGGCGGCGATCCTCTCGGTGCCCCACCCCGTCGCGGCCGGCTTGTCGCTGAAACCGAAGCCCGGCAGCGACGGGGCCACGACATGGAAGGCGGGCGCCCGGGGATCCTCCGGGTCCGCCAACTCGTCCATGACGTGCAGGAACTCGATGACGCTGCCCGGCCATCCGTGGGTCAGGACCAGCGGGGTGGCGTCGGCGCGCGCGGATCGGCGGTGCAGGAAGTGGATGCCGAGGCCGTCGATGACCGTACGGAACTGGCCCGCGCGGTGCAGACGGTCCTCGCACGCCCGCCAGTCGTACCTGGTCCGCCAGTACTCCACGAGTTCGGTGAGGTCGGCGAGCGGAACGCCCTGGTCCCAGCGGCGGGGGCCGGGCGGTGCGCCCCGGACCGTCTCGGCCTCCGGCAGCCGTGCCGCCGCCAGTCGGGCCCGCAGATCGTCGAGTTCGGCGTCGGACGCGTGGAACGCGTAGGGGTGCACTGGAGGGGCGGGGTGTGCGGGGGAGTCGCTGGTCGGGCGGGGCATCGGGCCTCCTGGCCATCGTGGGGACCGGCGCCGCACCCGTTCCGTCGGCCCGGCGACGGTGCATCCCGAACCGTCGCCGGCCCGCCCGGGGCACCGCCGACCTTGTGAACCGGCTAAGACGGTTCTAACAGCTCCTGGAGTCGACCCGCAACCGGCTAAGGTGGTTCCATGCGTGCCGGCTTTCCTGAATTCCGTCTCGGCGCCGTGCTGGCGACGAGCTTCACGGGGACCCTGTCGGAGCGCTTCGGCGAACCCGTGGAGCGCATCCCGGTTCCTCACCGCCTCATCGACTGGCTGGCGGTGTACGGCCTCGCCGTGGACTCCTGCTCTCTCGAACAGCTCGACCTGGCAAGGGAGTTGCGGGAGTCCGTGCACGCCGCCGCGACGGCCGCCGCGCTCCGGGAGCCGCTTCCGGCCGACGCCGTCCGGATCATCGGAGACCGCAGCGCCGGCGGGCGGGCGGCGGCGGTCCTGACGCCGGACGGGCAGCGGCGGTGGCGGCTCGGCGCCTCCTCCGTCGAGGACGCCCTCAGCGTGATCGCCGCCGACGCGGTGGACGTCATCTCGGGCGAACGGGACGGCAAGCTCGCCCTGTGCGCCTCACCGACCTGCCGGGCCGCCTTCTTCGACGCCAGTCAGAGCCGTACGCGCAAGTGGTGCGACATGAACACCTGCGGCAACCGCCAGAAGAAGGCCCGCTTCAACGCGGCCCGACGCGGGCCGGCCGGCGCGGCGGACTGATCGCGGACCCACACGGACCCAAGCGGACCTACGCGGGCCGCCCCGGCCGCCGACCCGGCCGCATGGCCGCCGCCCCGGCCGTCCGGCCGCGTACCGGGCCGCCCCGGCCGCCCGCCCGACGGCCCGGTACGCGTCAGGCGTCGCGCACCATGCGGACGTTCGGCAGCCTCCCGCGCCACAACTCCCGCTCGCCCGTGGCCCGGAACCCGTGACGCTCGTAGAAGCGGACCGCGCCCGCGTTGTACTCGGTGACCCACAGCCGCACCGGGGCGCCACCCGCCCAGGCGAGGAACTCGTCCATCAGCCGGCCGCCGACGCCGTGGCCCCGCACCTCCTCCTGCAGGTACATCGGCCCGAGGGAGACCGCCTCGCCCCGGCGGCCGCACAGGAAGCCCACGATCTCCGAGCCGACGCCTGAGCGGACGACGCGGCAGAACGACAGGTCCGGTCGCCGCTCCGCCGCCTCGATGAACGCCCGCCACCCGGCGACGCCCTCCTCCGTGGCGGCCGTTCCGCGCTGCTCGCGGATCCACGCCTCATCGATCCCGGCGGCCTCGTCGGGATAGGTCTGCAACCAGATTCTCGACTGCAAGGGGCCGAGGGACGCGGCGTCCTCGGGGCGGGGCGGCTCGATCACACAGGTCATGGCGGCCCCTGCCCACGTTGACGGGCACCGTGCCTGCCTCGGACGAAGAGACGATCCATGTCATCCATCCGTCCGACCCGTGCAGGAATCTTCGTCGTGGATGCCGCGCGTTTCTGTTCCGCACAGCACCATGACCCAGTTGATCGCGGTCGTGTACGACCGGGTCGGTTCTCCGTCGACGGTGTAGTCGATCCACGCCCGGTCGATGACACCTCCGCCGCCGTCGACCTTGACGACGAACAGCAATTCAGTGAAACCGTTCTCCGCCGCCCCGGGCCGGCCGCAGTGCCGCGTGACGCGTAGGCCGGGACGGAACGCGCTGTAAGAACCCTCCATCCGGTGACGGGAGGAATCCTTCGGATCGAAGAATTCGGGAGGCTCGCCGCGTGCCGAAATGATGCCGGGGGCGTCGGTCGTGACCTCTCGCAGTTGTACGGAGATACCGAGCGGGGGAACGGGGGTGTCCTGTCGAATCCGGCGGATGGTGACCGCTTCTCCCGTTTCCGTGCACAGGAAGAAGGACCCGAAGGACCCCGTCCAGGGCTTCTGCTCGGGGTCGCCCATCACCACCAGGCCGCCGCCGGTCCGCACGCTGAGTGCCCCGGCTCCCGAGCGCTGCTGTCGGCTGTCGGCCGTCGTGACGAGGAAGACCGTGGCGAGTATCACTCCGAGTCCGAGGGGGACCACGGGGCGGACGGCCCGCCGAAGCCGTCTCCGGGAAGCGTTTCGGCGGGCCGTCGCGTCGGTCATCGTCAGCTCCTACGTGCTACCGAGGGACACCCGTGCATATGGTGCAGGGGATATCTCCGCCGCTGGGAAGCCTCAAACCCGGGTCCGCGGCGGCGGATCTTTCGGACATCGCGGCGGTTGCCGGGGTGAGGTCGAACGAAACGAACCTCGGCTTGTAGATGCCGGGATCGCGGTAGTGCGCACTGTCCGGACCCACGGTGTTGTCGAACGAATTCACGTTGTACGACAGTGTCCACCGGGAACCCGAAGCCAGAACGGGATGGGCGTGAGCGTTGTACGCGAATATGTTGGGATCTCCGTAGCTTCCGAAGAGACCGGTCTCCGGCATGCTGTAGAAGAATTCCGAATGCTTGAATCCCCCATGGGGTGAACAGCTGGCCCAGATGCCGATCTTGTTGCTGAACGCCAGCGTGCTGTCCTGACTGATCAGGACGAACTCGTTGTTCCACTTGGTGACGCTGTACTCGTTGGCGACACCTGTGAGCACATTGGTGCTCTGGAGCTCTTCCGTCATCCACGCCTGGCGATCGGTGTTGAGGTACATCCACTTGTCGACCTTCGAAATGTCGCTGCCTTTGACGCGGGCGACTCTCATCGACTTGTTGGTGGCGGAGTCCAGGACCCCGTAGATGTATGTGTATCCATCACCGCTCTGGGAGGCCGGAAGGATTGCGGAGCCCCACTGTATGACTGCGTACCCGGGCAGCACCTCGGTTTTCACCGGCTGTTTGAGGTTGTTGGGATCGAAGGTGCTCACCTCGATCCCCTGGAGATAGATGTCCCAGGCTCCGTCGCCGGACCTGGCCCATCGGTGGAGGATGATCTGCAGCTGTTGTTGTCCGTCGACCTCGCCCATCATTCCGTCGCCCAGCCAGTACCACTGGTTCGCGGCGGTGGCCGGACGGATCGCCTGCGGGTTGCCGGGAGTGCCGCCGGTGACGGTCGAGAGCGAGTTGCCGTTCTGGATGACGAACGACTGATTCACGAGAGGCGCGTCGGTCGGCCGGGTTCCGTTCGCCTTGAGGGGCCCGAGGAACGTGTCCGAGAACATCCACAGGATGCGGCCGTCGGGAAGCCTCGTGGAGTATGTGGAGTCGCCGCCGGTCCAGCCGTTGGGGGTGGTCTTCGCGTAGTTGAGGAAGGTGTTCTCCGGTGGAGCCTTGGTGTCGACCACGGTTGCGTTGGGCAGCTTGAAGGAGCAGCTCTTCGGCACCACCTTGGAGTACTGGCCGACCTTACTGGCCAGTCCCGGCTTGTCCTCCAGGCCGCAGAGCCAGTTCGCGCCCTCCGACATCTTGTACATCAGGGTGGAGCTGGACGACCATTCGCGCTTCACGGTGAGGTCGATCCCGATGCCGAAGTTGGCGCCCAGGATTCCGCTCTTTCCCTCCCACGCGACCGACTCGGAACCGCCGGACTCGGCTGTCTTGTTCCACAGAGGGGAAGAGACGGTGCCGCAGTTGCCGTGGGTCGCACCGATCCAGGGAGGCCGCGGAACGACGACGGTGCGATTGGACCCGGTATGACGCGTCGGCTCCCAGATCTCGTACTCTCCCGAGCCCGGAGGCACTCCCGGCTGCCTGCACTTCAGGTGCTGGTACCTGACCTCGACCTGGTACTTGCGTGGCTTGTTGGCCTCGGCTCCGGCGGCCACACCCCACGCGGGCCACTCGAACTCCTGGCCTGCGGTGAACGTCTGGGAACCCGACTGCTCCCACTGGGAGAACTTCGCGGCGACCTCGTACGAGGCGGTGGCCTCGTCGGTGAACTTCATGCCGCCGCCCCCGTCGTCCACGGGGTACGTCTCGCCGATGTCGGCCCACACGTCCTTGGTGCCGAGCAACTCCTGGTTGTAGCAGAGCGGACCCGAGCCGGCGGAACGAGCCGCCGTCCTGCCCATGGCCGCCGGTGCCTCGGTCAGCTCCACCCCCAGGAGCACCGGTTCCGGCTTCGCCGTCGTGGGCGGGCGCGGTGTGTCCGCCGGTGTCCCGACCGGATCGGCCCAGCGAAGGGCGCTCTCTCCGCCGGGCTGGATCGACCGCACGGAGGCGGAGGTGAAGGCCACTCTGTTCCGCGACGGATCGTAGATTTCGACTTCGAGCTGGACGATGCCGCCCTTTCCGACGTACTTCTTGCCGAGTTCGCCGCTTTTCAGGACGACGGCGAACTCATCTCCCTCGACCGTCACCGCGTCCTGCGGCACATGGAAGCGCGGAACCGTATCGCCCTTCCTCACCTTCGCCAGGACGTCCTGGTTCGGCCGTGCCCATACGTTGATGCGCGCTTCCTCGAGGGTCGCGCCGTCCTTGGTCCGTCCGGTGAGGGCGACCGGCCCATCGGCGTCGATCGAAACGGGTTCGGCGGCGGCCGGCCGCGCGCTTTTCTCCGGACTGGTGCGTTCCGGTGCCGCGTCGGGTTCCGCGCCCACGGCGGGTGCCGCGGCTGCGACGGCGGACAGCGCCACCGCACAGGCCAATGCGGCGCCCATCCGTCTCCATCGGGTCAATCTCCTGGTGGTCCTCACTGATCCTCCTGTGCTGGGCAAGCAGGCGGGGTGTGGGGCCCCCGAGATATGTGGAACGGTGAATCGGGCTGATGCGCCGCATGGAATCTCGGCCTCCGGACGGGTTTTCGGCAGGCACTCATCTGAGTGTCATGTCCACGCGGTGATCGCAAGTTAGCAGGCGTGTACGTCACGGGGGAGACGAATTCTTCTGTCGCGCGAAATCTGAGGTCGGCTTGAGCTTTCTGCTGTGCGGCGCGATCCTTCCGCCTACGGCTCCCGGCCTCCACCGTCCCTTCCGCGTACGGGATTTCCGGCCCAGACCGCCCCCGCACGGGATCCCGGCCCCGGCCGCGTTGTCCGCGCCGCCCGGTAGCGTCGGGGGATGTCCAACACTGCGGTCCTCGAAGGGGTCCTGGAGCGGATCACCTACGCCAACGAGGAGAACGGGTACACGGTCGCCCGGGTCGACACCGGCCGCGGAGCCGGCGACCTGCTCACCGTGGTCGGCGCGCTGCTCGGGGCGCAGGTGGGCGAGTCGCTGCGGATGGAGGGCCGTTGGGGCTCGCACTCCCAGTACGGCAAGCAGTTCACCGTGGAGAACTACACCACCGTGCTGCCCGCCACCATCCAGGGCATCCGCCGCTACCTCGGCTCCGGGCTGATCAAGGGCATCGGGCCGGTGATGGCCGACCGGATCACCACCCACTTCGGCGTCGACACCCTCGACATCATCGAGAACGCGCCGAAGCGGCTCGTCGAGGTCCCCGGCCTCGGCCCCAAGCGCACGAAGATGATCGCGGCGGCCTGGGAGGAGCAGAAGGCGATCAAGGAGGTCATGGTCTTCCTCCAGGGTGTCGGCGTCTCCACCTCCATCGCCGTGCGCATCTACAAGAAGTACGAGGACGCCTCGATCTCCGTCGTGAAGAACCAGCCCTACCGGCTGGCCGCCGACGTCTGGGGCATCGGCTTCCTCACCGCCGACCGGATCGCCCAGGCCGTCGGCATCCCGCACGACAGTCCCGAACGGGTCAGGGCGGGCCTGCAGTACGCCCTGTCCCAGTCCTCCGACCAGGGCCACTGCTACCTCCCCGAGGAGCGGCTGATCGCGGACGGCGTCAAGCTGCTCCAGGTCGACACCGGGCTGGTCATCGAGTGCCTGGCCGAACTGGCCGCCGACCCCGAGGGCGTCGTACGGGAGAAGGTGCCGTCCCCCGAGGGCGGCGAGCCGGTCACGGCGGTCTATCTGGTCCCCTTCCACCGGGCCGAGCTGTCCCTCGCCGGGCAGGTCCGGCGGCTGCTGAACACCGGCGAGGACCGGATGCCCTCCTTCCAGGACGTGGACTGGAACAAGGCGCTGGCCTGGCTCGCCACCCGTACGGGGGCCGACCTCGCGCCCGAACAGGAGCAGGCCGTACGGCTCGCGCTCACCCGCAAGGTGGCCGTCCTGACCGGCGGGCCCGGCTGCGGCAAGTCGTTCACCGTCCGGTCGATCGTCGAGCTGGCGCGGGCGAAGAAGGCCAAGGTGGTGCTCGCCGCCCCCACCGGGCGGGCCGCCAAACGGCTCTCCGAGCTGACCGGGGCCGAGGCGTCCACCGTGCACCGGCTGCTGGAGCTGAAGCCGGGCGGGGACGCGGCGTACGACCGCGACCGCCCGCTCGACGCCGATCTCGTCGTCGTCGACGAGGCTTCCATGCTCGATCTGCTCCTCGCCAACAAGCTCGTGAAGGCCGTGGCACCCGGTGCCCACCTCCTCCTCGTGGGCGACGTCGACCAGCTGCCGTCGGTCGGCGCGGGGGAGGTGCTGAGGGACCTGCTCGCGGAGGGCGGGCCCGTCCCCGCCGTCCGGCTCACCCAGATCTTCCGCCAGGCCCAGCAGTCCGGCGTCGTGACCAACGCGCACCGGATCAACGCCGGACAGCACCCGGTCACCGAGGGCATGAACGACTTCTTCCTCTTCGTGGAGGACGAGACGGAGGACGCCGGAAAGCTCGCCGTCGATGTGGCGGCCCGCCGGATTCCGGCCAAGTTCGGCCTCGACCCCCGTCGTGACGTGCAGGTCCTCGCCCCGATGCACCGGGGCCCGGCCGGCGCCGGCCACCTGAACGGGCTGCTCCAGCAGGTCATCACCCCGGGCCGCCCCGACCTCCCCGAGAAGCGGTTCGGCGGCCGTGTCTTCCGGGTCGGCGACAAGGTCACCCAGATCCGCAACAACTACGACAAGGGCGAGAACGGCGTCTTCAACGGCACCGTCGGCGTCGTCACCGCCCTCGACCCCGACGAGCAGACGCTCACCGTTCGCACCGACGAGGACGAGGAGGTGGGCTACGACTTCGACGAGCTGGACGAGCTGGCCCACGCCTACGCCATGACCATCCACCGCTCCCAGGGCAGTGAGTATCCGGCCGTCGTCGTCCCCGTCACCACCGGCGCCTGGATGATGCTCCAGCGGAATCTGCTCTACACGGCCGTGACCAGGGCCAGGAAGCTCGTCGTCCTCGTCGGCTCTCGTAAGGCGATCGGCCAGGCCGTCCGCACGGTTTCCGCAGGCAGGCGCTGCACAGCGCTGGATTTCCGGCTCCGGGGCGGCTCCGGAGAAGACTTCGCGTGACCCCTGGGGAAAAATGATCGATCAAAACGGTGGGAAACATCACGGAGGTCTTCCGGAACCGCAGCCGAGGGGGCAGGATGAGTAAGTTGGCGGCACTCAGTGCCGCCAGTAGGTCCAATGGACGACCCCGAGTGCACTCTCCTGAGCCGAATGGGGGAGGGTGGAGACAGTCAGGGCACCTCGAAGAAGAGGCACTACGTCGGTGAGGGATGACGTGAGCGAGCAGACCAACAACGCTGTAGTACTGCGGTACGGCGATGACGAGTACACCTACCCGGTGATCGACAGCACCGTCGGCGACAAGGGCTTCGACATCGGGAAGCTCCGGGCCAATACCGGCCTGGTGACGCTGGACAGCGGATACGGCAACACCGCCGCCTATAAATCCGCCATCACGTACCTCGACGGTGAGCAGGGCATCCTGCGCTACCGCGGCTACCCGATCGAGCAGCTCGCCGAGCGCTCCTCGTTCCTCGAGGTCGCGTACACGCTGATCAACGGCGACCTGCCGAAGGTCGACGAGCTGGCCGCGTTCAAGAACGAGATCACCCAGCACACGCTGCTGCACGAGGACGTCAAGCGGTTCTTCGACGGCTTCCCGCGCGACGCCCACCCGATGGCCATGCTGTCCTCGGTCGTCAGCGCGCTGTCCACGTTCTACCAGGACAGCCACAACCCGTTCGACGAGCAGCAGCGCCACCTGTCGACGATCCGCCTCCTGGCGAAGCTCCCGACGATCGCCGCGTACGCCTACAAGAAGTCGATCGGCCACCCCTTCGTCTACCCGCGCAACGACCTCGGGTACGTCGAGAACTTCCTGCGCATGACCTTCTCGGTCCCCGCCCAGGAGTACGAGCTGGACCCGGTCGTCGTCTCGGCGCTGGACAAGCTGCTCATCCTGCACGCGGACCACGAGCAGAACTGTTCGACCTCCACCGTGCGCCTGGTCGGCTCCTCGCAGGCGAACATGTTCGCCTCGATCTCCGCCGGCATCTCCGCCCTGTGGGGCCCCCTGCACGGTGGCGCCAACCAGTCGGTGCTGGAGATGCTGGAAGGCATCCAGGCCAACGGCGGCGACGTCGACTCCTTCATCCGCAAGGTGAAGAACAAGGAGGACGGCGTCCGCCTGATGGGCTTCGGCCACCGGGTGTACAAGTCGTTCGACCCGCGCGCCAAGATCATCAAGGCCGCCGCGCACGACGTGCTGTCCGCGCTCGGCAAGTCCGACGAGCTGCTCGACATCGCGCTCAAGCTGGAGGAGCACGCGCTCTCCGACGACTACTTCGTCTCGCGCAACCTCTACCCCAACGTGGACTTCTACACCGGTCTGATCTACCGGGCCATGGGCTTCCCGACCGAGATGTTCACCGTGCTCTTCGCGCTCGGCCGCCTGCCCGGCTGGATCGCCCAGTGGCACGAGATGATCAAGGAGCCGGGTTCCCGCATCGGCCGCCCGCGCCAGATCTACACCGGCGAGGTCCTGCGCGACTTCGTCCCCGTCGAGGGCCGCTGACCCGGACCTCGATCGCCCGTGGTGCCCGGCCTCTCCGGCCGACTGCCTTCGCCCCGCGTACCGCGCTTTCGCACAGAGCGCGGTGTCCGGGGCGATTCGGCGTTCCGGGGGCCGTGTGCCGGCTGTACCGGGGGCCGTGCGCCGCTTGTGCCGGGCGGCTGCGCCGGGTGGAGGCGTGTCCGTGCCGGGCGGAGGTGCGCCGGCCGTGCCGGGCGGAGAAGAGAGAAGCGCCCCGCCGCCGATCCCCCCACGGGTCGACGGTCGGGGCGCTTCCCATATCCCGGAGCGGATTCCCCCCACGGGATCCGGCCGGGCGTCTGCCGGGAGCCGAGGCTCCCGCTGTTCTGTTGTGCCGCGATCTGCCGGGGAACGTACGCACGGGAGGGCCGCTCAAAGCTCCCCGGTGCACGTGCCCCGGCCAACGCGTGCATGCCATCGGGAGCGTCCCCCAAGACACTCCGTCGGACGTCCCCCAAGACATCCTTGGCATTCGCACTCTAAGACTCGCGAACCCACTGGATGGTTACCCTGAAAACAGTGTGATCTAAGTCTCTTTGTGGAAGTTACGTGAAGGCACGCAACCGAAGGCTGTTCGTGACGACGAACACGGACGAAAACGCCATGGCGGCTCCCGCGATCATAGGGTTGAGCAGGCCACTTGCAGCCAGGGGCAAGGCCGCCACGTTGTACCCGAAGGCCCAGAAGAGGTTGCCCCTGATGGTGGTAAGGGTACGCCTGGAAAGCCGAATTGCATCCGCCGTCACCTTGAGATCTCCACGAACCAGGGTGAGGTCGCTCGCCTCGATCGCCGCATCCGTCCCGGTGCCCATCGCCAGCCCCAGATCCGCCGTGGCGAGGGCGGCGGCGTCGTTGACCCCGTCCCCGACCATGGCGACGACCCGTCCCTCGGCCTGAAGGCGCCGCACGACGTCCACCTTCTCCTCGGGCATGACCTCCGCGTACACCTCGTCGATGCCGACCTCGCGCGCCACCGCGTCCGCCACGGCCCGGTTGTCGCCGGTCAGCAGGATGGGCGTCAGGCCCAGGGCGCGTAGTTCGGCCACGGCCTCCGCGCTGCTGTCCTTGACCGCGTCCGCGACCCCGAGTACGCCCCTGGCCTCACCGTCCCAGGCCACGACGACCGCCGTACGGCCGTTCTCCCCGGCCTCCGCCAGGGCGTCGGACAGCACGGGAGGGAGGGCGATCCCCGCGTCGGCCAGGAGCTGTTCCCGGCCGACCAGGACGGCGTGGCCTTCGACGGTGCCCTGGACGCCGAGGCCGGGGACGTTGGCGAAGTCCTCGGGGGTGGGG
>NZ_JNZZ01000053.1 GCF_000717645.1 Streptomyces californicus | reverse complement strand
GCCCGGGAGGGACGGGGGGCGGGAGGCGCGGGAGGCGCTGGCCCGGAGGGGCGGGGGTGGGAGGCGCGCGCCCGGGAGGGACGGAGCCCGGAGGCGCGGAGCCGGGAGGGACGGAGCCCGGAGGCGCGGAGCCGGGCAGGATGCGCCGGGCACCTCCTACGGGCTCCCCCGGCGCTCCTCCGTCCAGCCGTGCAGGGCCGTGTCCGCCAGGACGCGGGACACCGCCCGCCGGACCGCCGGCGCGTCCGTCACCCCGGCCAGCTCGACCCGCAGCACCACCCGGTCCTGGCCCGCCTCCACCTGGCAGGCCCAGTCCCCGGGGAGGAGCCCCAGCAGCCGTACGACGGTGGTCCAGCCGGTGGGGGCGGCGCGGTCGCGGCGTACGACGACGACGTCGGTCACCGCGGGCACGGCCCTGCCGGAGGTCACGAGTCCGTCCCCCGGCCCTCGGCGGACCGGGGGGCCAGCACCTGCCGGGCCGCCGCCGCCAGGGCCGCGATCCCGACGGGCAGGGCGGCCCTGACGTCGGGGGCGAAGCCGGGGGCGTGGTTGGGCGGCACGGGGTCTCCTCCGGCGCGGGCGGTCCGCCAGGGGCCCGGCCCGGTGGTGCCGAGCATCCAGTACGCCACCGGGACCCCGCCCGCCGCGAAGTGCGGGAAGTCCTCGGTGGCCGATGAGCCGGAGAGGTCCAGCACCCGGCCGGGGCCCAGCAGTCGCTCGTGGGCCCCGCGCACGCGGGCGGTCAGCTCCGGGTCGGGGACCAGCGCGGGCGAGCGGGCGGTGACGGTGAACCCGGGCGCGCGCGGGGCCCCGGAGGCGGCGGCCTCGGCCCGGACGACCCGTTCGGCGGCGGTGGTCAGCCGGTCGAGCGCGTCCTGTGTGAACGCGCGGACGGTGAGGGAGAGTTCGGCGTGGTCCGGGGTGACGTTGCCGCGCTCGCCCGCCCGTACGGAGCCCACGGTGAGCACCGCCTGTTCGGCGGGGGCGGTCGCTTCGGCCGCCACGGTCCGCAGGCGCAGCACGGTGGCGGCGGCCATCAGGACCGGGTCGACGTTGAGGTGCGGGGTGGCCGCGTGACCGCCCCGGCCGTGCAGGACCGCCTCGACGGCGACGCTCCCCGCCATCAGGGGCGGCCCGCCGGCCGGCGCGTGGGCGAGGGTCCCGGCGGGGAGCGGGGCGGCGTGCTGCGCGAGGACCGCGTCCGGGACGCCGAACCGCTCGTACAGGCGGCCCTCCTCCAGCAGGGACCGGGCCCCGTTCAGGGTCTCCTCCTCCGGCTGGCCGACGACGAGGAGCGTGCCGCGCCAGGTGTCCCGGGAGGCGGCGAGGAGCGCGACCGCCCCGGTGACGGCGGCGATGTGCAGATCGTGGCCGCAGGCGTGCATGACCCCGGGGACGGTGCTGGCGTACGCGAGTCCGGTCGCCTCGGTCACCGGCAGGGCGTCCAGTTCGGTGCGCAGCAGCACAACCGGCCCCGGGCCGTTGTCCAGCACCCCGACGATCCCGTGGCCGCCGCCCACGGAACGGGTGACCGTGCACCCCAGCTCGGTGAGCCGGGCGGCGAGGCGGCCGGCGGTGCGGCGCTCGTGGCCGGAGAGTTCGGGGTGGGCGTGCAGGTCGAGGTACAGCTCGACGGCGGAGCGGAGGACGGGGCGCGGCAGGGGGTCGTCCGCGCGGGTCGCGTGCGGCGGGGCCGCGTCCGCCTGGTCCGCGTACGCCGGGGGTACGTCCGGCCGGTCCGCGTACGCCGGGGGTACGTCCGGCCGGTCCGCGTGCGCCGGGGAAGCGTCCGGTCGGTCCGCGTGCGCCGGGGAGCCGTCCGCCCGCCTCGGTGCTGCGCCCCCCGTGTGCCCGTCGTCGTCCGCGTTCCGCGTCGCTCTCGCCGCTGTGACCACCACGCACCTCATCTCTGCTCGACGAGCCTGCTCCGTACGGCTGTCACCCGCCGCTCCGCCCCTCTGCCACCGGGTGTCAGCGAGGTGACAGCGAGAGAGCGGCGGATCTGACAGCGGCCGCCCCTGCAATGGGTCCAGCACCCGGGCGACGGGCCGGAACCGCCGGCCGGACCCCCACGAGACCAGGGAGATCACCATGGCCCCCAAGACCGAACTCGCCACCCTCGCCGACGAGATCCTGGAGCTGGAGTCGGAGACCTTCGAGATCTCGGACTACTCCGACGCGTCGGAGGTCGTCCTCGCCGGCTCGACGTCCTGCTCCTCGACGTCGACCTGCTCCAGCACCACCAGCACCACCTCCTGCAGCGCCTGACACCGCTGCCCGGTCCGCCCGTGCGCCGGTCCCCTCCGCAGCCCGGAGGAGGCCGGCGCACGCGCGGTCCTGGCCCCGTCGCGGAAACGGGCGCGGGCCCGGGCACGGAAACGGGCGCGGGCCCGGTCACGGGAAGGGGTGCGGGGCGGCCTTGATCTCCGCCTCCGGGAGGTCGTCGGGCCGCCGGCCGGCCGTCCGCAACGCGGTCCGCATCCGGGGCATGCGCGGGGCCCGCTGCCTGCTCCAGCCGAAATCCAGCGGCAGCAGTCCGGGGACGAGGGCGGAGACGGTGTGCAGGCCCATGCGGTGCTGCTCCGGGGTCGTCTGGTCGACGGCGATGACGTCGTACCCCGCCGCGGTCAGCCGGTCGCGCAGGAAGCGCAGATCGTCCAGCAGGTCGCCCGTGCGGGGGCGCAGCGGCTGCCAGTCGGCGAACACCTCGTCCAGCGGGAGCACGGCGGCCGGCTCCAGGTAGGTCGCGGCGTGCCGGGTCATGGACGGCAGCCCGTAGAGCTGGGCGTGGTCCTTGAGGTGCAGGACCTTGGTGAAGTCCCGTTCCATCGCCTCCAGTTCGGATCGGAGTTCGGCGACCTGGTAGGGCAGGTGCGGGATGTAGGTGAGGACTTCGGACAGGGCCGACTCCACGGTCTCCACCGGGTCGAATCCGGCCGCCGCGCTGAAGGAAAGGGTGCCGGGGCCGCCGTCCCGGCGGACCGCGAGGGCGGTGACGACGGGGACCGCCAGGTCCATGCGCGTGTCGAAGGCGTGCACGTCGTAGCCGTGCAGGGCGGCCCGGTCGAGCATCGAGCGGACGGCGGGGGTGGTGGCCGTGGTGAGGTCGATCGCGGTGAGGCGGGCCCGGCCGTACCAGGCGAGGAGGAAGGCGTCCCGCTCGACTAGTTCGAGCAGGCCGAAGAGGATGGCTTCCTCCGGACTCCCGCCCGTGGCGCAGCCGTTGGAGCACTCGAAGACGAAGTTGTCGGCGTCGACGCCCGCGCTGTAGTGGGCGAGCCGGGCCGGGACCAGGACCGGGGCGTCGTCGCGCAGGGAGTGGGCCCAGACCCAGGGGATCGGCCGGTCGGGGTCGAACGGGCTGAGCAGGGGGTCGGTGGCGTACGTCTCGGGGGCGTAGAAGCCGCAGTCGGCCGGGTTCAGGGCCTGGCCCGCGAGGTTGGCGTAGCTGTCGACGACCGGGGTGGTGCCGCGCCGCCGGTGGGTGCCCGCGTACCGCTCCAGGCCCTCCAGGTGGGCGAGGGTGCGGCTGGTGGCGTACCGGTTGGCCTGGCCGCTCCAGGTGACGTCGTTGAGGCCCGCGTAACCGCGGACGAAGTGGGACCCGGCGGCCGGGGCGGTGGTGGTGGAGGCGGGGTTGATCCGGACGTCGGAGCCGAGCGCGCCGCAGACCGGGTTGGCGAGGGCGGCGGTCGGCAGCGGGAAGGAGTCCGCGGTGCGGAGCCGGTAGACGCCGGGGGCCGGTTTGGGGGCGGGGCCGAGCACCATCCGGGCGGCCTCCGCCGTGTCCGGGACCTCCTGGACGCAGGCGGGGCAGAGCGGTTCGGGCAGCAGCGGGAAGGTGGCCGTGGCAAGGGTGACCAGGTCGACCCGGGTGACCTGGGGCAGGGCGCGGTCGGCGGGAGTGGCGGCCGGCTCGGGGTCGGACGCGGGGGTGCCCGGCGCCCGATCCCCATCCCGGTCCCTGCCCCGGTCCCGGCCCCTGCCTCGGTCCCGGGCGTCGGCCGCCGTTCCGGGGCGGTCCGGCCCCGCGCCCGGCAGCGCCGGGTACGCGGTGCGGTCCGGCTCTGCGCCCAGCACCGCCGGGTAAACGGTACGGGCCGGCCCCGCGCCCAGCACCGCGCGGTACGCGGCCCACACCGCGTCCACCGCGTACTCCGTGAGCACCGGCCAGTGCACCGCCCCCTGCGGTGCGTGGCCCAGCTCCAGGGCTTCCCGCTCGGACCGGCTGCGCAGCCGCTGCCAGCGCATCGCGAGGCACTGGCCGCAGGCGGTGGCGTCCGGCCCGCCGCCCCAGGGCCCGATCAGCACGGCCCGGGAGGTCAGCTGCACGTTGGCGGCGGGCCGGGTGGGGGCGTACGGGTCCGGGCGGCCGAAGCCGAGGACGTCGGCGGCCCCGAGCGGGACGGCGTGCGGGGCGGGCAGGCCGCCGGGTTCCCGGGAGTGGCGGTCGGTCAGCGCGGACTGGAGCCGGGCGCGGGCCGCGTCCAGGGGGGTCGATGCGGTGGCCGTCGTCATGACTTGTCGCTCCAGCGGAAGGTCTTCAGCGCCACCGCGCCGAGGACGAGGGCGAATCCGGTGAGGACGGCGCAGGCGATGCCGATGTCCCGCAGGGGGCCGCCGCCGGTCAGCGCGCCGGAGACCCCGTCGTTGAGGTAGCGCAGCGGGAGGACCCGGGAGAGGGTCTGCATCCAGCCGGGCATGGCGTCCAGCGGGAAGAACGAGCCGGACAGGAACGCCATGGGGATCATCAGGCAGTTGGCGACGGCGGCGACCGCTTCCGGGGTCCTCGCGTAGCTGCCGACGATGACGCCGAGGGCGAGGAACGCGGTGATGCCGAGGACCAGCACCGGAACGACGAGCGGCCAGCGGCCGTCCACCTGGAGCCCGAAGGACGGGAGCATGGCCACGGCGACGAAGAGTGCCGCCTGGACGGCTCCGATGCCGAGGGCCAGGACGTAGCGCGAGGCGAGGACGGCGGAGACGGGGGTGGGCGTCATCCGGATCAGCCGGAGGATGTCGTCGCGCCGCCACTGCATGAGGACGAACCCGACGCCGAACACGGCGGCGTTCCCGACGCCCCAGGACAGCACGCCCGGCGCGATGTAGTTGATGTAGGGCTTGCCGCTCTCCTCGACGGTCTGGCCGTGGAAGATCAGCCCGAACACCACCAGGAAGATCAGCGGGAAGGCGAAGGTGAAGAAGAGGGTGGTGCGGTCGCGGGTGTAGGCCCGGTATCCGGCCTGGCTCAGCGCGGTGTAGGCGCTCATCGGGGGGGTCTCCGTATCGCTGGATCACTGCACGGTGCGGGTGGGGCGGGGCGGGGCGGAACGGTCACGGCGGGGCTTGCCGGCCACGGCGGGGCGGGCTTGAGAGCCACGGCGGGGCACGGCGCGGGGGTCACGGCTGCGAGCTGCCGGTGCCGGTACCGGTGCCGGTGCCGGTCAGCTCCAGGTACACGTCCTCCAGGCTCGCCGTCCTGGTCTGTACGCCCTGGAGGCCCGCGATCGCGTCGACGGCGGCCAGCACCCGGCCCGCCTCGGTCGTCTCCAGGACGAGGGAGCCGCCCTCCTCGGTGACCCGGTCGACGCCCTCGACGGCGCGGGCCCGTTCGGGCGTGAGGCGGTCGGCCGGGACCAGCAGCCGGGTGGTCGGGCCGGCGGCGGCGATCAGCCGGGCGGGGCTGTCGAGTGCGACGACCTTGCCCGCGACCATGATCGCGACCCGGTCGCAGAGCGCCTCGGCCTCGTCCAGGTGGTGGGTGGTGTAGACGATGGTGCGGCCCTGGCCCTTGAGGTCGCGCAGGACCTGCCAGAGGGAGCGGCGGGCCTGCGGGTCGAGGGCGGCGGTCGGTTCGTCCAGGAAGATCAGTTCGGGGTCGTGGACCAGGGCGGAGGCGATGGCGAGGCGCTGGCGCTGGCCGCCGGAGAGGTCGTCGACCCGGGTGCCGCCCTGCTCGGTGAGGCCGACGGTGGCCAGGGCGCGTTCGGCGGCGGCCGCGTCGCACCGGTAGAGGGCGGCCATGGTGGCCAGGTGTTCGCGGGCGGTCAGCCGGACGAAGAAGGCCGATGTCTGGGTCTGCACGCCGATCCGGGGCAGCAGGGCGGTGTCGCGCGGCCAGGGGCTCGCCCCCAGGACCGCCACCGTGCCGGAGTCGGCCCGGCGCTGGCCCTCCATGATCTCCACGAGCGTCGTCTTGCCCGCGCCGTTGGGCCCGAGGAGCCCGAAGAACTCCCCGCGTTCGACGGTCAGCGACACCCCGTCGACGGCGCGGGTCGCGCCGTAGGTCTTGTGGACCTCCGTCAGGGCGAGGGCGGGACCGGCGGACGGCTGCGCCGGGGGGTCCTGCGGGGTGCGGGGGGCGGTGGACGTCATGGAACTCTCCTTGAGGGGGAACAGCGGGCCCGGGGCGGGCCCTTCAGGCCGTCAGCAGGTGGTGGACGCCCGCGACGGCCGCCGCGAGGGCGCAGGCGAGCACGAGCGCCGTGGCCCCCGCGTAGGCCGGGTAGGCGATACGGGCGCGGCGCGGGTAACCGGCCGCTTCCGGGGAGCGGCGCAGGGCGAGCCGCAGGTAGACGCCGGTCGAGGCGGCGAGGCCGGTGGCCCCGGCGAGTTGGGAGGCGATCCGGTAGCCGTCGAGCGGCGGCAGCGGTACGAGCATCACGAGGGCCTGGACGCTGCCGAGGAGCAGCAGGGCGGCGAACGCCTCGTGCGTCGCGTCGTCCAGCGGCGCGAACAGCCACAGCGCGCAGAACGGAAGCAGGAAGATCAGGTTCATCACCGCGCCGGCGGCGGCGGTGGCGATGCGGTGCCGCCGGGTGCCGAAGTAGAGGTAGTCGTCGACCGTGCAGTACATGATGACGGCGGGGAGCCGCCACCGCAGCCCGATCTCGGAAACCCGCCCGCCGTGGTGCCGGGCCACGACGCCGTGCGCCAGTTCGTGGAGGGCGGTGCTCACCCAGAGCAGGACGGCGGTGCCGGTCAGGAGGACGGGGTTCGCAAGCAATCCCCGTACGGCGAGCAGGAGTTCACCGGCACGTACGAGGACCACCGCCTCCATCGCGAGAGTCAGCGCCAGCAGCGGCGCCAGCACGGCGGGGGCGAGGAGGAAGCCGACGGCGCGGTGGAGGCGGGCGGTGGTGGCGTCGGCGTCGGCCACCAGCGGGAGGGAGCCGCGCAGGAGCGTGCGCTTCTCCGGCACGGGCGGGGCGGGCGCCGGGGGCACGGAGGCGGTGGCACGCCCGGAGGCGGCGGCTCCGGGCGGTACGGCGGCCGGAGACCCCGGGCCGGCGGCCGAGGACCCCATCGAGGCGGCGGCTCCGGGTGGTACGGCGGCCGGAGCCCCGGGAGAGCCGATGGCTCCGGGCGGTGGGGCGGTCGAGGGCCCGGGAGAGGCGTCGGCCCCGGCCGCCAGCAGGCCCTTCGCCCCCAGCAGCCCCAGGAGCCGCTTCCAGTGGGCGTCGCCCAGCCGCCGCCCGTACTCCTCCGCGTACTCCTCGCCGATCTCCGCGAGGCTCCGCTCGCCGTCCATGCGGGCGATGAGGAAGTGCTCCTTGGGCCCGACCTTGAAGGAGCTTCCGGTCTCGGCGTCCTTGATCAGGTGGACCGTGGCGGCCCCGTCCAGCAGCGGGTCGCTGAGCAGGACGCGGGGCCGCAGCGCGGGGCGGTAGGCGGCGAGCGCCCCGGGGGCCGCGCTCACGGGGACTCCTTGAGGACCCGGCCCAGGACGTGGCTGAGGTACGCCTCGTCGCGGATGGTGACGTGCAGCCGGTTGTTGGTCATGTGCATGTACGGGGAGAGCAGCAGCGGCAGCGCGGCGGCGGGGTCGGTGACCCGCTCGTCCCGCTCACCGTCCCAGGACCGGAAAACCAGATCGCCGTCCTCGGCCAACCTCTCTGCCCGGTCACGCAGTTCGGCGCAGTGCTCGGCCCAGCCCGCCAGCGACCCGGGCAGCGACCGGGCCCGGCCGGGCGGGGCGGTGGCGGCCCTGACCCGGGCGAACCGGTCCCGCAACCCGTCCGCCGTACGGGCGTAGTTGGTGTCGTACTCGGCGGAACCGATGAACCCCGTGCCGGGGAACGCCCGGTGCCAGAACGTGTAGTAGTCGTCGAGGTACTGGGTCAGCTCCGCCCGGTCCGGCAGGAAGGTGGACGCCATCACCATCATGAACTGGGCCGCCGTGCCCAGCAGTACGGTCCGCAGGTGGAGGTTCTTGGTGGCGAGGGCGTCGATCACCAGGTCGCTGGAGTGGCGGAAGTGCCACTCGGCCAGCTCGATCCCGGCGGGGCCGCCGTACTTCCCGAACTCCGGTTCGTAGCGCTCGCGGTGGCGGGAGTTGTTGGGGCGCAGGTTCATCCGGCCCCGGTCGTCGGTGTAGTGGCCGCGCTCGCCGCCGGGGAACTCGATCTCGAAGAGGGTGTTGTAGAAGTCGTTGAGGAAGCCGGAGTCCACCTCGTACAGGGCGGGCCGCTCGGCCAGGAACGCGTCCACGGCCTCCTCGGTGCGGCGGGCCACCTCGGGCTCGGCGGCGGGCGAGGACGGTTTCAGCCGCAACCGTACGTGGGGGCCCTCCAGCCAGTAGTTGATGAAGAAGTAGCCGGCGAGCAGCCCGTCCGCCTCCAGCCCGGCGACCAGCGGGCGGACGCAGGTGAGCAGGAAGGGGCGGGGGTTGGCCGCGTAGAAGACATGGGTGGCCTGCCAGGATCCGGCGGCGGACGCGGCCGGTGCGGCTGCGGGGGTGGCGGGGGTTGCGGGGACGCGGGATGTCATGGGGCGTTCCTCCTGCGGACGGGTGCGGCCGTCTCCACGGCCAGTTCGGCGACGTGGCGGCGGTCGCCGCAGACGGTGGGCAGCGCGTCCTCGTCCGGCAGCATCTCCCGGAACACCACGCGGGCCTCGGGGGACTTGACCAGCGCCTCGAAGGCGGACAGGGAGAGCGGGCTGTCGAAGTCGAGGTACTGCGGTTTGGCCCCGGTCGCGCCCCGGGACCCGGTGTCCGACACGGTCGCGAAGACCCGGTCGGGCAGGCCGTGGGCGCGCCGGAAGGCGTGCCAGTCCAGGAACCAGCCGTCCTCGGGCGCCCCCGGCCGGTGCGGCGGCAGGACGGTGGCCGGGGCGCTCCAGCTCCGCCGGCTCAGCACCAGCGAGCCGTGCCGCACCCGGGGCCGCCCGGTGACCCCGCCGCGCGGCTCGGCCTCGGGGACGCCCGCCCACACGTTGAGCGGGGCCATCGAGGTCGGCGAGAGGAGGAGCAGGGTGCGGGGCAGCTCGGGGAGGGCGAGCGGGACGAGGTAGCCGAGGTAGACGGGGATGACCTCGCGGTCCAGGCGGACCGAGCGCAGGGCGAGCCGGTCGGCCCCGGGGTCGTGCACGAGGTACAGGTCGTCCAGGTCGATCCTGAACTCCGGCTCCAGCGTGCCGCGTTCGCCGGGGCAGACGATCTCGTACGGGGTGAGCCGGCCGTGCAGGTTGAGGTTGCTGGTGACCGGGCCTCCGGTGACCTCGGCGAGGACCGCCCCCTCGGGCACGGACTCCCCGGCGCCCGCGAGGAGCCGTTCGCCGAGGCCGTCGAAGAGCTGGGTGAACCGGCTGAACGGGAACGACACCCCGCCGTAGGACCGGTTGAGCACCACGAGGGGGTCTCCGGGCCGGTCGGCGATCTGGACGTGGTGGCTCATCGGGGCGAAGTCGGCGGGCGGTACGTCGAGTTCGCCGGCGACCGCGTCCAGGAAGGCGTCGTCGATCCGCACTTCGGCGGCCTCGGCCCCCGCCGCCTCCCACAGCCCGGTCATCCGGGCGGTGAAGGCGCGCCGCGCGGCATCCAGCGCGCGGAGCCGTTCCAGCCCGAGCCAGTTGACCTCGGGCACGTACGTCCCGTCGGCGTCGTACGGGGTGCGGGAGGCGGTGAACGTCATGTACTGGTCGAAGAAGTCCTCGTGGAAGTCGTGGACCAGCTTCAGCAGGTCGTCGCAGCGCCCGCCGCGCCCGTAGCGCGCCAGGAAGAAGCCCTGGAAGGTGATCCGCTGCGGGAGGGTGAGGTCGAAGGCGGGCAGCACCCGCTCCACGGCGGCCAGCGGCGCGGCGGCCAACTCCCGCCAGGCGTCGGGGTCCAGGGTGAGATCCGCCTCCGGGCCCCGGTCCGGGTCGGGGTCGGGGCCGGGCGGCGCCTGCGTCCCGCCGGGCGCCGGGGACGCGCCCGCCGCCGCGTCCTCGTACAGCAGCGTCTGCGGGACCCTGGCGTGCTCGGCCCCCAGCTCCTCCTCCTGGATCGCCCGCAGCCCCGCCCGTACGGCCGCCAGCAGGGCCCGCCGCTCGTCGGGCGGGGCGTCGGCGAAGCGGGCGGCGTGGGCGGCGGGCTCCTCCAGCCGGCCCGCGAGCCGGTCGGCCCACGACCGGTCGAGGCCGCGCAGCGCGGCCTGGAACGCGCGCAGCGGGTCGGTGTCGTGGACCTCGGTCCGCAGACACGGCACCTGGACCATGCCGACTTCCAGGAGCGCCCCGAGGTACTGCTCGCACTCCTCGCGCGCGGCCCCGCGGTCCCGCTCCAGCCAGGCGGCCACCTCGCCGTACCGGACGGCTCCGCGCTCCTCGAAGAGGCCGAGCAGCCGTTCCAGGGTGCCGCTGCGACGCAGGAAGAACAGGCGGTCCTTCACCGCGTCGAAGGTGACGGCCGCGTCCTCGTCGCCGGTGGTGACCCAGCGCCGGACGTACCGCACGCGGTCGTCGTCGCGGCCCCAGCCGGAGGCGGGGGCGAGCGGCAGATCGGCCCGGCGGGCCGGATCGGCGAGCACCGCGTCGGCCAGCCGCCCCAGCGCCACGACGTTGAGCCGGACCTGCGTCCGCCACTCCTCGCCGACGTGGACGCGCAGCCCGTCCGAGCCGCCGAAGACGCCGGGGGCGACGCCGGTGAAGGTGGAGAACGGGCTGGTCTTGCATGCGGTCCGGTAGACGTAGGAGAGCAGCGACCGTTCGATCTTGCGCTGTTTGCGGTCCGGCCGCGCCCCGGGGCGGGACGCCTTCTCCCGGTAGGCGTCGAGCTGCCCGTCGAGGGTCGGCGAGGCGAGCAGCAGCCCCTTGCGCAGGCGTTCGTGTCCGGCGATCCGGGCCAGCTCGGTGCGGCTGCGGACGGTCTCGTCGGCCAGCAGGGCGGCCCCGGCGCACCGCAGTCCGTCCAGGGCGCGCCGGCCGGTCAGCCAGTCGGCGAGGGTGCGGGCGGCGGCCGGGTCGAGGGCGCGGACGCGGGCGATGGCGTTCTCGGCGGCGGAGGGGCTGGGCAGCCGGTTGTTGAAGACGTCGCGGCGCAGCGCCAGCAGGGCGCGGCGCGACGGCTCGTCGTCGCTGCCGCCGATCAGCCCGTGCAGGTGGTCCCCGGCCTTCCCGGCGAGCAGCGCGAGCTGTTCCGTGGCGTCGAGGACGTCGTCGGCCCAGCGGCGGCTGCCGGGGCAGCGCAGGGCCCGGACTGCGTCGGCCGGGAGCCCGGCCACGCGCAGCATGAACGCGGGCGCCGGGCGGTTCCCGGTCGCGGAGGGAGTGCCGGGGCGGGCGGCGGAGAGGGGGCCGGGGCGGGCGTCGGAGGGGGTGGTGGTCATCGTCGGCCCCCGTCAGGCGATCTCGTAGCGGAAGTCGGCGGGGGCGGGGCGTTCGTTGCCGATCATCATGATCAACAGGGGGGCCTCGCCGGTCTCTTCGAGGCCCAGTTCCTCGATGTAGGAGATGTTGTCGAAGCCGAGGGCCACTCCGCAGCCGAGGCCCACGGCCGCCGCAGCCGTGTAGACGGACTGGGCGACGGCCCCGATCGTGGCGTTGACCAGCCGGTATCCCCGGTCGCCCACCGCGTCCAGGACGGCGGTGGTGCGGACGGTCGGCACGAGGACGGCCCCCGCCTGCTCCAGGTTGTAGTTGGCGAGGAAGTAGTTCTTCTGGAGGAACTCCCCCGGCCGCCCCTCCTTCACCCGCCGCAGGGTGCGCCGTTCGGGGTCGTAGGCGTACGAGCCGGGCTCGACGCCCTCGACGTGGTTGACGAAGGCGTACAGCCGCGCCAGCCGTACGTCACCGGTGTCGCCGCCGATCCGCGATCCGGCCGACGCGGCGGCCAGGCAGGCGGCCAACTGGTCAGCGACGACCGGCTTCTGCGCGTCGAAGCGGCCGAAACTGCTGCGGCGGGCGCGGAGCGCGGTGCGCACGTCGGCGTCCAGCGGCCGGGGCGGCGGCAGGGCGGCCTCCGGCAGCCGCTCGTCGGCGGGGTGCGCGGCGGCCGGGGCCAGGGCGTCGGGGGCGGGCCGGGCGGCGGCCCCGGCCGAGGTGGCCGCCTGCATTTTGAGCAGCGCGTCGAAGGTGAGGACGGTCCGCGACCGCTCGACGTCGGAGCGCCGCACGGACACGGCGGAGGCGGCTCCCTCGCCTCGCGTCGAACGCGGGCGCGCACCAGCCCACTTGAGGGGGACCACGGCGAAGATCCCCTCCCGTGCCGGGTCGACGCCCAGCAGCTCGGCCAGTCGCTCCTCGTCGAACCAGAGGGCCGGTTCGACGGCCAGACCGCGGGCCGCCGCCCACATCCGCCAGGTCTGCACGCAGGCCCCGAGGTCCATGGAGACGGCGTGGAAGGAGAAGCTGTTGTACTTGAACGAGTTCTGCCAGTACTTGATGCCGAGGACCAGGTACTGATCGGTCCCGGCGCCCGGCGCGCCCTCCCCCAGCGCGTCGCGCACCCGGCCGGAGACGTCGCCCGTGAGCAGCCGCTGCATGGTGTGGTGCCGGGTGGAGTAGTAGTGCACCCCGGGCGGTACGGGGGCGCTCGGCCCGGACACCCAGTGGATGCTGACCGGGTAGAGCCCGCCGCCCGACGCGGTGCCGCGCGACCAGTTGGCCAGCGGGTAGTGGGGCAGCGCGTTGAGGTCCGTGTTGGCCTGGACCCCGAGCCGGCGGCCGGTCAGACCGTAGGAGTCGCGGAGCATGCCGGAGAGCGTGACGAGGTCGAACGCGCCCTGGGGGTCGCCCGCTTCGCAGCGCAGCCCCCGGTCGAGCGTCGCCTCCGCCGGGTAGGGGGCGTCGGGCAGCGGGAAGCCGTCGGCGCCGGGGTGGTACTTCGCCTTGCGGGGGCCGTCCTGCCAGTTCGGTACGTAGTCGGCGGGTTCCATCGGGATCCGGCCGCGATGCATGATCGCGGCGGCGTAGTCATGGGCGTATCCCATGGGGGCTCCTTGGTCGCGGCGGGAGGGGCGGACTCCCGGGAGAAGGCTCGGGGCGGAGACGGGGGCCGGGGGCGGGGGCAGGGAG
>NZ_JNZZ01000052.1 GCF_000717645.1 Streptomyces californicus | reverse complement strand
CGCCACCACCCCGCAGCACCCCGCGCCCACCACCCCCGAGGACGCCGCCACCCCCGTCCCCGCCGAGTCGCCGGCCGCCGAGGCCCGCCGCCGGGAGCTGGCCACGCTCGCCTGGCCCGAGGCCGCGGGCACCACCCCGGAGCAGCGCGAAGCCCTCGAACTGGCCGTACGCCACCGCCTCGCCCCGCCCGCCGTCGCCGCCGTCCTCGGACTGGAGCCCGCCACCGCCCGGGAACTGCTGGCCGGAGCGGCCTGCGAGGTGGAGCGCACCCGCGCCGCCCTCGCCGTCGTCAGGGCCGGCGGCTGCCCCACCGTCGCCGGGCTCACCGGCGACCAGCGGGCGCCACTCTCCGCCGACCTGCGCCGGGAACTGGTCCAGCACGTCGACGACTGCCCCCGCTGCCGGCGCGCCGCCGAGCGGGCGGACGCCGCAGGCCCCTGGCCCGGGGCCGCGCCGGTCGCCGCCCTGCCCCTGGTCGACGCCCCGCGCCCCTCCGTGTACGTCGCCATGGCGCAGGCGCAGCGCGCCCGCGTCGCCGGACCGCGCCTCGACCGGGCCGGGTACCCGCTCGATCCCAAGGACCAGGCCGCCCGCCGGGACCGGCTGCGCGCCCGGGTCGTGACGACGACGGTCGTCGCGACGGTGGTCGCCGCCCCCGTGATCGCCCTGTGGGCCGCGTACCGGGGAGCGCCCCACACCGGCGAGGGCCACGACGGCTCGTCGGTCACCGCCACCGAGGCGGACGGCGCGGGCGGGATGGACGGCGACCCGTCCGAGAACGGCGGCGGCCCGCCCGGAGACCGCTTCGGGGCGCGGGTCCCGGACGTCTCCGCCGAGGTGGTCAGCGTCGGCGGCGCGCGCCACGGCGACGCCCGGCTGACGGTGACGGCCCGGACCTCCGGCGCCGTCACGACGCTCACCCTGACCGCCGGCGGCGGGGAGCCGGTGAGCTGGTCGGCGGCGGCCGACGCGCACTGGCTGCGCCTGAGCCGTACGTCGGGCACGCTCGCCGCCGGAGGATCCACCACGGTCACGGTCACGGTGATCCGGCACGCGCAGCCGCCCGGCCCGTGGCGGGCCCGGATCTCGCTGACGCCCTCGGGCTCCGCCGTGCTCATCGACGGGTACGGGGGCACGGTTCCGACGACGGGGGGCCCGCGCCCCACCCGCCCCGGCACACCCGCCCCGCGCCCGACCGGGCCGGGCCCCACGGACCCCGGGCCGACCGACCCCGGACCCACCGATCCCGGCCCGACCGACCCCGGCCCCACGGACCCGGGCCCCGGCCCGACCGACCCCACGGACCCGCCGGAGCCGACCGATCCGCCGGAGACCACGGACCCGCCGGAACCGACCCCGACCCCGACCGGTCCGACGGACCCGGCGCCCACGGACCCGACCCCGACCGACCCGGACCCGACGACCGGCTGACCCCCCCGTAAGCCCGACCACCGCCCAGCTCAGCGCTCCGTCAGCAACCAACTCACCGCCCAGCCCACCGCTCCGCACAGCGCTGTGTCAGCACCCGGCTCACCGCCAGCTCAGCTCAGCACCGCACTCAGCGCTGTGTCAGCACCCAGCTCACCGCCCGCTCAACACCCCACTCAGCGCTGTGTCAGCTCACCGCCCCGCTCGGCGATCCGTCAGTGCCCCCGCAGCGCTCCGGCGGCGCCTCATCAGCGCTTCTTCCTCAGCGCTTCTTCGCCGCCCGCGCCGGGAGCGGCGGGTCCGCCGGGTGCGGCGCCATCGGCAGCAGCGCCGACAGCCGCTCCTCGCACAGCTCCACCAGCCGGTCGTACCCCTCCTTGCCCATCAGCTCGATCAGCTCCGGACGGTAGGAGACGTACACCGGCTCGCCCGCCCCGTGCGCCGAGGTCGCCGAGGTGCACCACCAGTGCAGGTCGTGGCCGCCGGGACCCCAGCCCCGGCGGTCGTACTCGCCGATCGTCACCTGGAGGATCCGGGTGTCGTCGGGCCGGTCGATCCAGTCGTACGTCCGCCGCACCGGAAGCTGCCAGCACACGTCCGGCTTGGTCTCCAGCGGCTCCTTGCCCTCCCGCAGCGCGAGGATGTGCAGCGAGCAGCCCGCCCCGGCGGCGAACCCCGGCCGGTTCTGGAAGATGCAGGAGCCCTCCCAGCGGCGCGTCTGGCGTTCGCCGTCCTCGTCGACGCCGACCCACCCCGTCTCCGTACCGACGTCGTGGAACTGCCACAGCTCGGGCGTGAGCCGGGCCACGTGCTCCGCGACCCGCTTCTCGTCGTCCTCGTCGGAGAAGTGCGCGCCCAGCGTGCAGCAGCCGTCGTCCGCCCGGCCCGCCTGGATGCCCTGGCAGCCGCTGCCGAAGACGCAGGTCCACCGCGAGGTGAGCCAGGTCAGATCGCAGCGGAAGACCTGTTCGTCGTCGGCCGGGTCGGGGAACTCCACCCAGGCCCGTGCGAAGTCGAGTCCCTTCTCGTCGGACGGGTCCGGCCCGTTCGCCTCCGGTCCCGACGCCTGCTTGTTCGACTTCTGCTTCTTCGTGGCTTTGTCCGGCTTAGCCTTTTTCGTCTTTGGCACGCGCCCAGCGTAAGTCCGACCGGCGCACGGACGGTGCTCCGCGGCGCAGTAGCGTTCCCGTATGAGACTCGGAGTCCTCGACGTCGGTTCGAACACGGTTCACCTGCTGGTGGTCGACGCCCACCCCGGCGCCCGCCCGCTGCCCGCGCACTCGCACAAGGCCGAGCTGAGGCTCGCCGAACTCCTCGACGAAGCCGGTGCGATCGGCCCGCTCGGCGTGGACCGGCTGGTGACGACGGTCACCGAGGCGCTCCGGGCGGCCGAGGACAAGGGGTGCGAGGACGTCCTGCCGTTCGCCACCTCCGCCGTGCGCGAGGCGACCAACGCGGACCAGGTGCTGGAGCGCGTACGGATCGAGACCGGCGTCGACCTCGCCGTCCTCAGCGGCGAGGAGGAGGCCCGGCTGACCTTCCTGGCCGCCCGCCGCTGGTTCGGCTGGTCGGCGGGGAAGCTGCTGGTCCTGGACATCGGCGGCGGTTCCCTGGAGATCGCCGTCGGCATCGACGAGGAGCCCGACACCGCCGTCTCCCTGCCGCTCGGCGCGGGCCGCCTCACCGGGGCCTGGCTGCCGGACGACCCGGCACAGCCCGAGCAGGTCAGGGCGTTGCGCCGGCACGTCCGCGCCAGCATCGCGCGGACCGTGGGGGAGTTCAGCCGCTCCGGCCGGCCCGACCACGTCGTCGCCACCTCCAAGACCTTCAAGCAACTCGCCCGGATCGCCGGAGCCGCCCGCTCCACCGAGGGGCTGTACGTCCAGCGCTCGCTGACCCGCAAGGCGCTGGAGGAGTGGGTGCCGAAGCTGGCGGCGATGACCGTCGAGGAGCGCGGCCGGCTCCCCGGCGTCTCCGAGGGCCGGGCCGCCCAGCTCCTCGCCGGGGCGCTGGTGGCCGAGGGGGCGATGGACCTGTTCGGCGTCGAGGAGCTGGAGATCTGCCCCTGGGCCCTGCGCGAGGGCGTCATCCTGCGCCGCCTGGACCACCTCCCGGCGCAGCGGGCCGCGCTGCCGGGGTGACGGCCGGCGCCGGTCGAAGGGCCCGCCGCCGGAACGTTCCGGCGCTCCCCTGTGACGTACGGTCACCGCGGCCATGGCCCTGATCACTTTCCGCCAGGAGCCCTCGGACGGGCGCACGGCTGCCCGTACCCTGGCCAGGTGGCAGAACCAGTGGTGCGCGTCCCCGATGCGAAGGTCGCCCTGTCTACGGCCTCGGTCTATCCCGAGTCCACCGCGACGGCCTTCGAGATCGCCGCGCGCCTCGGCTACGACGGCGTCGAGGTCATGGTCTGGACCGACCCGGTCAGCCAGGACACCGAGGCCCTGCGGCGGCTCTCCGACTACCACCGGGTGCCGATCCTCGCCGTGCACGCCCCCTGCCTCCTGATCACGCAGCGCGTCTGGTCCACCGACCCCTGGGTCAAGCTCCAGCGGGCGAAGGCGGCAGCGGAGAAGCTCGGCGCCTCCACCGTCGTGGTCCACCCGCCGTTCCGGTGGCAGCGCACCTACGCCCGCGACTTCGTGAACGGGATCTGGCGGATGGCCGGCGAGACCGATGTCCGGTTCGCCGTCGAGAACATGTACCCGTGGCGCTACCGGGACCGCGAGATGCTCGCGTACGCCCCCGACTGGGACGTCACCAACGACGACTACCGGCACTTCACGGTCGACCTCTCGCACACCGCGACCGCCCGCACCGAGGCGCTCGCCATGGTGGACCGGATGGGCGACCGGCTCGCCCACGTCCACCTCGCGGACGGCAAGGGTTCGGCCAAGGACGAGCACCTGGTGCCCGGCCGGGGCGACCAGCCGTGCGCCGAGCTGCTGGAACGGCTGGCCGGCACGGGCTTCGACGGGCACGTCGTCATCGAGGTCAACACCCGGCGTGCCATGTCCTCCGCCGAACGCGAGGCCGATCTCGCCGAGGCGCTGGCCTTCACCCGCCTCCACCTCGCCGCCGCCTCCGCCGATCCGTCCCCCGGAATCCACCGCCCGTGACCGAGGAGACCAACGGGACGGGCGGGGCCGCGACCGAGGAGGCCGGCGCGGCCGAAAAGGCGAGCGCGGAGGAGCCCGGGACCGGAAAGGCGGCCGCCGGGGAGACCGCCCCCCGCCGCCGGGGCCGCCCCTCCCGCAAGGCCGCGGCCGACGGCCCCGACGCCCGTACGCGCATCCTGGAGGCGGCCCGTACGGAGTTCGCCGAGCGCGGCTACGACAAGACGTCGGTCCGGGGCATCGCCAAGGCCGCCGGGGTCGACGCCGCCCTCGTCCACCACTACTTCGGTACGAAGGACGGGGTCTTCGCCGCCGCCGTCGAGCTGACCTTCGAACCGGCCCTGGTCCTCCCCGCCGTGCTGGACGGTCCGCCGGAGGGGCTGGGAGAGCGGCTCGCGGCCTTCTTCCTCTCCGTGTGGGAGGACCCCGGCACCCGTACGCCCCTGCTGGCGATCCTCCGGTCCGCCGTCACCCACGAGGCGGCGGCGAACGTCCTGCGCGACTTCGTGCTGCGGCGGCTGCTGGAGCGGATCGCGGCCGAGCTGGACGTACCGGACCCCACCCTCCGCGCCGAGCTGGCCGCCTCGCACATGCTCGGCATCGTGATGCTCCGGTACGTCGTCCGCGCCGAACCGCTCGCCTCGGCGGACCCGGCGGAGATCGTCGCGATGGTGGCGCCCACCCTCCAGCGATACGTGGCCGGGCGCTGAGCCCGAGGCGCTGAGCCCGAGCCGGGGAGGAGCGCCGCCCGGCCCGGCACCGGCTTTGCGGGGAGGAGCGCCCCCCGACCCGGCACCGGCTTTGTACAGTCGATCCCCGGCGCCCATCCACCGACCACGGCGTCCCGCATACCGGACAGACTGTCCAGATCTTGGATCCGGGGCGTACGCTCGAAGACAGCCTTTTTTCTCCACTGTCGTAGGCAGCCCCCTGCCGAAGGAGCGAGCGACGATGCCGCAGCTGAGGTCCCGCACGGTCACCCACGGACGCAACATGGCGGGCGCGCGCGCCCTTATGCGCGCGTCGGGCGTAGCGAGCGCGGACATCGGCAAGCCGATCATCGCCGTCGCCAACTCGTTCACCGAGTTCGTCCCCGGCCACACCCACCTCGCCCCGGTCGGCCGGATCGTCTCCGAGGCGATCCAGGCCGCGGGCGCGGTCCCGCGCGAGTTCAACACCATCGCCGTGGACGACGGCATCGCCATGGGCCACGGCGGCATGCTCTACAGCCTGCCCTCGCGCGACCTGATCGCCGACTCCGTGGAGTACATGGTCGAGGCGCACTGCGCGGACGCCCTGATCTGCATCTCCAACTGCGACAAGATCACCCCGGGCATGCTGAACGCCGCGATGCGCCTCAACATCCCGACCGTCTTCGTCTCCGGCGGCCCGATGGAGGCCGGCAAGGCCACCCTGGTCGACGGGACCGTGCGAAAACTCGACCTGGTCAACGCGATCAGCGACGCGGTGGACGAGTCCGTCTCCGACGAGGACATCCTCCGCATCGAGGAGAACGCCTGCCCCACCTGCGGCAGCTGCTCCGGCATGTTCACCGCCAACTCGATGAACTGCCTGACCGAGGCCCTCGGCCTCTCCCTCCCCGGCAACGGCTCGGTCCTCGCCACCCACACCGCCCGCAAGGCGCTGTACGAGAACGCCGGGCGCACGATCGTCGAGATCACCAAGCGCTACTACGAGCAGGACGACGCCACCGTCCTGCCGCGCGCCATCGGCACCCGCGCCGCGTTCGACAACGCCATGGCGCTGGACATCGCCATGGGCGGCTCGACCAACACGATCCTGCACCTGCTGGCCGCCGCCCAGGAGGCCGAGCTGGCCTACGACCTGGCCGACATCGACGCCGTCTCGCGCCGCGTCCCCTGTCTGTCCAAGGTCGCCCCCAACGTCGCCCCCGGCGGCACGTACTACATGGAGGACGTCCACCGCGCTGGCGGCATCCCCGCCCTCCTCGGCGAACTGCACCGCGGCGGCCTGCTCAACGAGGACGTCCACTCGGTGCACTCCGACACCCTCGCCGAGTGGCTGAAGGACTGGGACGTGCGCGGCGGCTCCCCGTCCCCCGAGGCCGTCGAGCTGTGGCACGCCGCCCCCGGCTGCGTCCGCTCCGCCACCGCCTTCTCGCAGTCCGAGCGGTGGGACACCCTCGACCTGGACGCGGCGGGCGGCTGCATCCGCGACGTCGAGCACGCGTACTCCGCGGACGGCGGGCTCGCCGTCCTCAAGGGCAACCTCGCCGAGGACGGCTGCGTCGTGAAGACGGCCGGCGTCGACGAGTCGATCTGGACCTTCGAGGGCCCGGCCGTCGTCTGCGAATCCCAGGACGACGCCGTCGACAAGATCCTGCGCAAGGAGATCGAGCCCGGCGACGTCGTCGTCATCCGCTACGAGGGCCCGCGCGGCGGCCCCGGCATGCAGGAGATGCTCTACCCGACGTCCTTCCTCAAGGGGCGGGGCCTGGGCAAGGTCTGCGCGCTGGTCACGGACGGCCGCTTCTCCGGCGGCACGTCGGGCCTCTCCATCGGCCACGCCTCGCCCGAGGCGGCCTCCGGCGGCACGATCGCGCTCGTCGAGGACGGCGACCGCATCCGCATCGACATCCCGAACCGCTCCATCGAGCTGCTCGTGGACGACGCCGAACTGGCCACCCGCCGCGCGGCGTTGAACGGGGTGTACGCGCCGAAGAACCGCGACCGCAAGGTCTCGGCCGCCCTGCGCGCCTACGCGGCGATGGCGACGAGCGCCGACCGTGGCGCGGTCCGCGACGTCTCCAAGCTGGGCTGAACCGGGGCACGCGCCCCGCGGACCCGCGAAGCCGTCGCGCGGACCGGCGCGACACCCCGAACCGGCAGCACCCGGCCCCGGGGGCCCCTCACCGGGCCTTCGGGGCCGCGTCGTTCCCGGCGCGGCCCTTCACCAGGCGTCCGGGCCCGCGTCGTTCCCAGCGCGGACCGGCGCAGCCCACCGGCACAGCCCCCCAGCGCGGACCCGCACAGCCCCCCGGCCCGGACCCGCACAGCCCATCAGCGCGGACCCGCACAGCCCCCCCGGCGTGGACCGGCGCGCATCGGCCGCTCACCAGCCCCCCGGGTCCGCCCCGTCCACGGCGAAGACCGACCCGTCCGGCGCGCTGCCCACGACCAGCCGCCCCGCCGTCACCGGCGCGGGCAGATCCGAGGCGTACGCGAGCTTCCCGCCGCTCAGCCGCGCCCGGGTCTGCCCCACCAGCGCGCCGCGCTCCCTGTCGACGGCCAGCAGCCGCCCGTCGGCGGCGGAGAAGTACAGCCGGCCGCCCTCCCCGAGCACCGGGGCGGACGCCCGCCCGACCCCGGTCTCCAGCCGCCACAGCTCCGCCTCCGCCCCGGCCGCCCCCGTGTCCACGGCGAGCAGCGAGCCGCCCCGCGCCAGCAGGTATGCCACCTCCCCGGCCATCGCCACCTGCGGCCCGTCCAGGGCGAACGGCAGTGCGATCCGGGCGGACGCGCCGGTCGCGGGGGCGTACCGGACCAGCTCCGCCGTGTCCGAGTTCTCGTCCATCGCCGTCAGCACCAGCTCCCCGGCCCCGGCCGTGGCGACCGGCGTGAGCACCCCGTCCACCTGCCGCTGCCACGCGGCCCGGCCGCTCGCCGCGTCCACCGCCGTCACGAGGGTCGCGGTGCCGGACGGGGTGTGCTCGAAGGCGTAGGCGAGCCCGGAATCCGGGTCGTACAGCGCGAAGTCCGGCCGTACGTGCCCCACCAGAGGCTTCTTCCAGCGCGTCGCCCCGCTCGCCCCGTCCAGCGCCGTCACCGTGCCGTTCTCCGCCACGGTCAGCAGGGCGTCGCCCGCCGGGAACGCCGCCCCCGGACGCGCGGGCAGCGCGGTCTCCCGTACGGCGGTCCCCTTCACCGGGTCGAGGGCGCGCAGCCTGCCGTCCGGCCCGGCGGACAGCACGACCGGGCCCGAGACGACCGGGGCCCGCACCTCCCGCGACGACGCGGAGGGGGCCGACCACAGCACGCGGCCGTCCGCCGGATCGATCCTGACCGTGCCGGTCCCGGCCACCGAGCAGTACAGCGCGCCCCGCGCACCCGCGCTCGCGCACACCGGCGTGCCGCCCCCGCCCCCGGTCCGCAGCGCGGTACGCCACGGGGCGACCGCGCCCCCGGCCTTCCCGGCGCCCGCCCGGCCCTCCGTCCCCGGCCCGGTCCGGCCCACGTCCGCACCGCCACCGCCGCCCCACACCGCGTACGCCCCGGCGCCCGCGCCCGCCACCAGCAGCAGGAGCGCCGCCGCCACGACCAGCCGGGTACGCGGCAGCCGCCGGCGGCCGGCCTCGGGCGCGGCGCGCACATGGGTGTCCTCCTCCGCGCCCTCCCGCTCCCCGTCCGGCGCCGTGGCCCCGACCACCACCGCGACCGCCGGCCGCCGCCGCTGCGCCGGCACGAACGCGTCGGCCTCGTACGACGGGGGCAGCAGCGCCTCCATCACCTCGTCCGGCGTCGGCCGCTCCGCCGGGTCCTTCGCCAGGCACCGGGCCACCAGCGGGGCCAGCTCCTCGGGCACCCCGCCCAGATCCGGCTGGTCGTGCACCACCTGGTACGCCACGATGTACGGGCTGTCCGAGTCGAACGGGCCCCGGCCCGTCGCCGCGTGCACGATCACCGCCCCCAGCGCGAACACGTCGACCGGCGGCCCGACCTCGCGCGGCCGCTGGAACTGCTCGGGGGCCATGTACGGCGGCGAGCCGATCAGCTTGCCGGTCTCGGTGCGCAGATCGCTGTCGTACGGCCGTGAGATCCCGAAGTCGATGACCTTCGGGCCCCCGTCGGTCAGCAGCACGTTGCTCGGCTTCAGATCGCGGTGGATCACGCCCGCCCGGTGGATGTCCCGCAGCGCCTCGGCCAGCCCCGCGGTGAGTCTGCGCAGCGCGGCGGGGGACAGCGGACCGTTCCGCTTCACCTGCTCGGCGAGCGTCGGACCGGGGACGTAGAGGGTGGCCATCCAGGGCCGGCCGGCCTCCGGATCGGCGTCCACCACGGGCGCGGTGAACGCACCGCTGACCCGCCGCGCGGCCGCGACCTCCTGCCGGAACCGCGCCCGGAACTCGGGATCCGCCGCGTACGGCGCGTGCACCACCTTCACCGCGAGCTGCATCCCCGAGGCCGAGCGCGCCAGATGCACGACCCCCATGCCGCCCGAGCCGAGAAGGGCTTCGAGACGGTAGGCGCCGGCGTACTGCGGAAACTCCGCTTCCGGATGCGCTCCGGGCTCTCGCAGCGGCGGCATCCGCCCACCCCCGTGTGTTCGTGCGCATGCGACGCACGGAGCCTAGTGGATGGTGCGTCCGGGAAGCACGGGGCTTGCTAGCCTGCGCGTCGTACGCGTCGGCGTACGCGATTCTCAACGGGGGACACGCACATGAGCGTTGAAGAGAACACGCAGGAACCGGCGGCGGCCGCGGCCGTGGACGGCGCCGGGGAGGTGGCCGCGGCGGACGCCGTCACGGCCACCGCGGAGGCCGCCGCGACCGGAACCCGCTACCCGATCGCCCCGGGCTACCGGGTCAACGTCCGCACCGGGCCGGGCACCAGCTACCGCATCGTCAGGACCCTGCCCTACGACCAGAAGATCCCGATCTACTGCCAGAAGCCGGGGGAGCGGGTCACCGGCCCCTACGGCACGTCGAACCTCTGGGACAACATCGCCAACGGCCAGTTCGTCGCGGACGCCTACGTCTACACGGGGCGTGACGGCTACATCGCGCCGCGCTGCGACTGACGCACCCGCCCCGGGCCTCGCGGGGCCCGGGGATGTCCGGCGGACCGTGACCGGGGCCGCGCCCCGATCCGCCGGACACTTCGCGCGGGGATAATCGACCCCGTGAGCGAGAACAGCGCAGCCCCCGGCACCCCGCCCTCCGGCACCCCGGCCTCCGGAGGAACACCCTCCGGCCCCCGGCCCGAGCCGATCCGCTTCTTCGGTACGACCTGGGTCGACCACGACGGCGGTTACGGGCTGCGCCGCGCGGGCGTCGCCCTCGGCTCGCTGGCCGCCGCCGTGGCCGCCTGCTTCGTCCTGCGCTTCGCCTACGAGGGGCTGGAGATCGCGGACGTCGGCGGCTTCGTCGGAGCGCTGGTCATCGCGATGTTCTCCATCTGCAGCGCCATCGCCTTCCGCAAGACCTGGGAGGGGTTCGGCGCCCGCCCGAAGGACCCGTCCCGCGAGGACGCCCTGCGCGGCCTGAAGTCGATCGGGTTCATCGGCTCGCTCCTCGCCTACTTCGTCCGCTCGCTCACCGAGGCCCCGGGCGAGAAGCTGCACCGCGCCGAGTACGAGACGGCCCGCGCCCAGTACGAGAAGCGCCGCTCGACCCGTACCGGGAACCCGGCGGCCCGCAAACGCCCGAAGCGCCGCTGACCCACCGCGCCACCTCGCCACCTCGCCACCTCGCCCCTCCCCTCCTCACCAGCCCGCCGGCACCGCGCCGGCGGGCTGATTTGTTTCCCCGACCCTCCCGCCCCTTGACGGGAGGACGCGCCACGAGAACAATTCATCACATGATGAATTCTGAACCCGCGCCCGCACCACCGCCACCCCCCGACCCGGCGATCGAAGCCCGCGGCCTCACCGTCGTCCGGGGCGACCGCACCGTCCTGCGCGGCCTCGACTTCACCGTCCGCCCCGGCCGCATCACCGGCCTCCTCGGCCCCTCGGGCTGCGGAAAGACCACGCTCATGCGCGCGGTGGTCGGCACCCAGGCCAAGGTCACCGGCCGCCTCGACGTCCTGGGCCGCCCCGCCGGGGACCCCGCCCTGCGCCCCCGCATCGGCTACGTCACCCAGGCGCCCTCCGTCTACACCGACCTCACCGTCCGCCAGAACCTCGACTACTTCGCGGCCGTCCTGCACCCCGGCCGCGCCCACCGGGACGCCCGGCGCGACGCCGTCGCCCGCGCCATCGGGGACGTCGACCTCACGAGCCACGCGGACGCCCTCGCCGGCGCGCTCTCCGGCGGGCAGCGCAGCCGCGTCTCCCTCGCGGTCGCCCTCCTCGGCACCCCGGATCTGCTGGTCCTGGACGAACCGACCGTCGGGCTCGACCCCGTACTCCGCCGGGGCCTGTGGGACCTCTTCCACCGCCTGGCCGCCGACCGCTCCACCGCGCTGCTGATCTCCTCGCACGTCATGGACGAGGCCGAACGCTGCCACCGCCTCCTCCTCATGCGGGAGGGCCGCATCCTCGCCGAGGACACCCCCGAAGCCCTGCGGGACCGCACCGGGGCGGAGACCGTCGAGGACGCGTTCCTCCACCTGGTCGACGCGGCCGCGCCCCGTACCGAGGAGGCCCCCCGATGACCGCCACCGCCGGCCGCGTCCTGCGCCAGCTGGCCCACGACCCCCGCACGATCGCGCTGCTGGTGATCGTCCCGGTTTTGCTGATCACCCTGCTCCGTTACGTCTTCGACGGGGCGGCCGGGACCTTCGACTCCATCGGGGCCTCCCTCCTCGGGATCTTCCCGCTGATCACGATGTTCCTGGTGACCTCGATCGCCACCCTGCGCGAACGGACCTCGGGCACCCTCGAACGCCTCCTCTCCCTCCCGCTCGGCAAGGGCGGCCTGATCGGGGGGTACGCCCTCGCGTTCGGCGCGGTCGCGGTCGTCCAGTCGGCGCTCGCCACCGCGGTCTCCGTATGGCTGCTGGGCCTGGACGTCGCCGGCTCGCCCTGGCTGCTGCTCCTGGTCGCCCTGCTCGACGCCCTGCTCGGGACCGCGCTCGGCCTGTTCGTCTCGGCGTTCGCCGCCTCCGAGTTCCAGGCGGTCCAGTTCATGCCGGCGGTGATCTTCCCCCAGCTCCTGCTGTGCGGCCTGTTCACCCCGCGCGAGGCGATGCACCCCGTCCTGGAGGCGATCTCGAACGTCCTCCCCATGTCGTACGCCGTCGACGGCATGAACCAGGTCCTCCACCACACCGGGGTCACCGGCGACTTCGTGCGCGACGTCGTCGTGGTCGCGGGCAGCGCCCTGCTGGTCCTCTGCCTCGGAGCGGTCACCCTCCGCCGCCGGACACCGTGAACGCCCGATGCGAGGATGACGGGGAAGCAGCACGGTCCGGCCCAGAGCACAGCCCCAGCACCGCCCGGAGGGTGAACGCATGACCCAGACAGTCGCAGTTCTTGGCACCGGCAAGATCGGCGAGGCCCTGCTCAGCGGGATGATCCGGGCGGGCTGGCGACCGGCTCACCTCCTGGTGACCACCCGCCGCGCGGACCGGGCCCGTGAACTGCACACGCGGTACGGGGTCGAGTCCGTCACCAACGCCGAGGCGGCCAAGAACGCCGACGTCCTCATCCTCGCGGTCAAGCCGCAGGACATGGGCAAGCTCCTGGACGAGCTGGCCCCGCACGTCACCGCCGACCGGCTGGTCATCTCCGCCGCGGCCGGCATCACCACCGCGTTCATCGAGGACCGGCTCACCGCCGGAACCCCGGTCGTCCGGGTCATGCCGAACACCCCGGTCCTCGTCGACGAGGGCATGTCCGTCATCTCCGCCGGCAGCCACGCCATCGGCGAGCACCTGGCCACCGCCGAGGAGATCTTCGGCGGCGTCGGCAAGACCCTGCGCGTTCCGGAGTCCCAGCAGGACGCGGCCACCGCCCTCTCCGGCTCCGGCCCCGCCTACTTCTACTTCCTGGTGGAGGCCATGACCGACGCGGGCATCCTGCTCGGCCTGCCCCGCGCCCAGGCCCACGACCTCATCGTCCAGGCCGCCATCGGCGCGGCCGTCATGCTCCGGGACAGCGGAGAGCACCCGGTGAAGCTCCGCGAGGCCGTGACCAGCCCGGCCGGCACGACGATCAGCGCCATCCGCGAACTGGAGAACCACGGGGTCCGCGCTGCCCTCATCGCCGCCCTGGAGGCGGCCCGCGACCGCAGCCGCGAACTGGCCTCCGGCAACGGCTGACCGACCGCTCCCGCCGGGGGTTGACACGCCCCCGGCGGATCCGTAGTGTGCTCCGAGTTGTCCGACGTGAGCGCCGACCCCGGTCGGTCCCCGGACAGCCATTCCGCAGTAACCACGACAGACACGCGACTTCTGGTCGCATGCCTTTTCGTGCGCCTGCACGGAATGAGGAATCCGCGTTCGAAGGGACGCACCCCGATTAGCGTCGGGGCGCAGGAATCCGCTAATGTCTCACTCGTCGGAACGGCCCAACAGCCGGGAAGACAAGCCCCGCTGACTGGGAATCAGGCCCGAAAGGATCTGATAGAGTCGGACTCGCCGGAAAGGGAAACGTGAAAGCGAAGACCTGGAAAGCGAAACAAGCAGAATCGCAGGGCCCGCTTCGACCGGGAATCAGGCACGAAAGAGTCTGATAG
>NZ_JNZZ01000051.1 GCF_000717645.1 Streptomyces californicus | reverse complement strand
GTGGTGGGCGGCGGCGAGGTGGGCGGGACGGTGGTCGGCGGGGGTGACGTGGGCGGAACGGTGGTCGGCGGCGGTGAGGTGGGCGGGGGCGTGGTCGGCGGTGAGGTGGTGCCGTCGCAGGTGACGTCCACGTGCCCGAGCTCCACGTCGATCAGGGGCCCGTTGTACAGCTCTCGGCCCTCCTCGTCGCGCAGGACGCCCGAGATGGTGATGTCGAGGCCGGCGCGGGCGGAGCTCTGCGGCTGGTAGCCGCCGCCCGAGGGGTCCTCGAACTGGTCGTACTGGATGGTGAGGGTGGCCGTGCTGACGCCGGCCGCGCCCAGTTCCGCTCCCGTGACCTCGATCTGCGTCGTACCGGTGGGCACCTGGCGCCCCAGGACGTTGATGGTGTTGGAGTCGGTGCGCGCGTAGGCCAGGGCGAGCGGGCCGATGGGTGCGGGGATGCACTCGGCGTAGGCGTCCAGGGAGCCCACGGCGAGGAAATTCCGCTCGTTCAGCGACAGGGTGAACCCGGACGCCTGCGCCTGAGCCCAGTTCTTCGCCGCCTCGGCGTTCGTTCTGGCCACCGCCTGGCCGCGTACGGTCAGGTAGTTCAGGACCCCCGACGGGTCGGAGAGGTCGCCGTTGTCGAGGCCCCCGTTCGGAGGGGAGCCCGCGGTGCCGAAGACGCCGTTGAAGGCGTCCAGTCCGGCCGCGGGTACGTCGGAGATGGTGAGGTCGGCCAGGACGCTGGTGGCCACGTCGCCGTCGGCGGCGCGGGCGCCGGTGCTGGCCATCGTGAAACCGGCGGCGGTCAGAGTCGCGGCCGCGGTGACGGCCAGCGCGGCACGGACGGCGGACCGTCGTACGTCACGGCGCACACCAGGGAGGCGGGGCAGGGTTTTCGGCATGGAGTAATGGGAACGGACCGATGCCGCAAGGCGGGGGATTCACCGCCGAACAGGTGTGTTGCGGCCCCCGTTCCCTCGGGGCCGCGCGTGGGGGCCTGATAGAGCCGTCCTTGCGGGTGGAGCACCCCTCGCGGAGGGCAGAACCGCCTTGTCGCGCACGCCGAAATGGTGAGGCGTCGCTGCTGCGTCGGAGTGAAACTCCCGCTGTGTGCTGTGTGCTGTGTGCTGTGTGCTGTGTGCTGTGTGCTGTGTGCTGTTCGCCGTTCCCCGTGCGCTGCTCGCTGCGCCGCGCGTCCCGTGCGCTCTGCTCCGTGCGGCGCGGGGCGTGCCCTTTCGCTCCGGGTGCGGGCACGGACGAGCCCGGACCCGCCGTGCGGATCCGGGCTCGTCCCGGTCTCAGCCCCTGCCGGGCCCGGCGTCAGACCCCCGCCGGAGCCTTCGCCGGGTCGGGGCCCGGGTCCGGGTGGTCCCGGTGGTCCGGGCCGGTCGTCGCCGTCGGGGCCGGGGGAGTGCCGCCGGTGGCGGCGACCGTCGACGGGGTCGGCTCCTGGGAGACGTTGAACTCGGCCAGCAGCTCCTTGCCGAAGCCGAAGAAGTACGTGGCCAGGAAGCCGGCGACGTAGCCCACCAGCAGGCCGCCCCCGTAGATCGCGATCGTGGAACCCAGGCCGTGGTTGCCGTCCAGCAGCGGGAACAGGGCCCAGCCGGACGGGCCGATGGCCGTCGAGCCGACCGTGTCGCCGAGCTGGTTGAACAGGCCCACGAACCCGCCGCCGAACGCCCCGCCCACGCAGGCCGTGATGAACGGGCGGCCCAGCGGCAGCGAGACGCCGTAGATCAGGGGTTCGCCGACGCCCAGCAGGCCCGCCGGGAGCGCCGACTTGATCGTGCGGCGGATCGACTCGTTGCGGGGGAGGCGGAAGTACACCGCCACCGCCGCGCCCACCTGGCCCGCGCCGGCCATCGCCAGGATCGGCAGCAGGACCGTGTAGCCCTGTTGCTCGATGAGGGTCGTGTGGATCGGGATCAGCGCCTGGTGCAGCCCCAGCATGACGAGGGGGAGGAACAGGCCGCCGAGGACGAAGCCCGCGCCCGCGCCGCCGTTGGACAGCAGCCAGTCGGCGAACGTCCCGATCGCGGACGAGACCTCGCCCGCCACGTACATCAGGCCGAAGATCGTCACCAGACCCGAGATCAGCACCGTCAGCGTCGGGGTGACCAGCACGTCCAGCGCCTCCGGCACCCAGCGCCGGCACCACTTCTCCACGTACACCGCCAGCACCGCCGCGCCCAGCGCGCCGAGCACACCGCCCTGGCCGGGCGAGAGGGTCTGGCCGAAGGCGTCGATGTTCGCGACGCCCGGGAAGACGATGATCGCCGCCACCGCGCCGCCCAGGATCGGCGTGCCGCCGAACTCCTTCGCCGTGTTGTAGCCCACGAACACCGCGATCAGCGCCATGAACCCGGACGCCATCGCCGCCAGGGCGGGCGTCACGGCGGGCAGCCACTCCAGGTTCACCAGCAGGCCGTTGAGGCCCGCGATGATCCCGCAGCCGATGAGCGCCGGGATCAGCGGTACGAAGATGTTGGCGATCTTCCGCAGGAACAGCTTGAACGGGGTCGCGTTCTTCGCCTTCTGCTGTGCCTTGATCGCCGCGCCCTGAGCCGCCAGTTCGTCGGCGGAGACGGCGGAGACGGCCGAGGCGGAGGGGGCGTCACCCGGTGCCGGTGCGGGCGACGCGGCCGGGGTCGCCGCGCGGCCCTCCTCGACCAGGTGCTCGAACTCCGGGGTGACCCGGGCGACCGTGCCCGGACCCAGCACGATCTGGTACGTGTCGTCCTCGACGACGCCCATCACGGCGGGCAGGGCCTTCAGCGCCTCGTCGTCGACGAGGGAGCGGTCGTGCAGCCCGAGTCGGAGCCGGGTCATGCAGTGGGCGATGGAGGCGACGTTCGCGGCACCGCCGACGAGCGGCAGGATCGCGGCGGCGGTGGCGCGGTTCTTGTCTTCAGTGGCCATGGTGCTCGGTGCCTTGCTGTGCGGGGGGTGGGGGGTACCCGGGGTGGGTCAGGTGGTGCGGACGGCCGTGAGGGCGGCGCGGAGGTGGCCGTTCGCCTCGGCGAGGCGGGCGGCGGCGGTGGGGGCGTCGACCTGGCCGAGGACGACCAGGATCGCGTTCTTGACCTCGCCGTCGGTGGCGGCGAGGGCGGCCTCGATCTCGGCGTCGGACGCGCCGGTGGCCAGGGAGACGATGTGCCGGGAGCGGGCCCGCAGCTTCTCGTTGGAGGCGCGGACGTCGACCATGAGGTTCCCGTACGTCTTGCCGAGCCGGATCATCGTGATCGTCGAGATCATGTTGAGGACGAGCTTCTGCGCCGTGCCCGCCTTGAGCCGGGTGGACCCGGTGAGCAGCTCGGGGCCGGGGACGACCTCCAGCCCGTGCTCGGCGGCGGCGGCCAGCGCGGAGCCGGCGTTGCAGGAGAGCCCGATGGTCAGGGCGCCGCGCGCACGGGCGTGCTCGACCGCGCCGATCGCGTACGGGGTGCGGCCGGAGGCGGAGATGCCGACCACGGTGTCGTCGGCGGTCAGCTTCAGCCCGTCCAGGTCGGCGGCGGCCAGCTCCTTGCTGTCCTCCGCGCCCTCGACGGCGGTGACCATGGCGGACGGGCCGCCCGCGATCAGGCCGATGACCTCGGACGGGTCGGTGTTGAAGGTGGGCGGGCACTCGCTGGCGTCCAGCACCCCGAGGCGGCCCGCCGTGCCCGCGCCCGCGTAGATCAGCCGGCCGCCGCGGGCCATGCGCTCGGCGGTGGCGTCGATGGCCGCGGCGATCTGCGGCAGCCGCTCGGCGACGGCGGCGGGGACGGTGGCGTCCTCGCCGTTCATGATCCGCGCGATCTCCTCGGTGGACAGCCGGTCGATCTCGGCCAGCTCGGGGCGGAACGCCTCGGTGGCGAGGGTGGCGAGCTGGGCGCGCAGCTCGCCGTAGGTCCCGGAGGCGTCGGGGGTGCCGGGGGTCGCGTCGGGGTTCGCGTCGGTGGTGGAGGTCATGAGGTGCGGCTCAGCTTTCTCGGTGCTCGGGTGCTCAGGGTGGCGAGGGATTGTGGGGCGCTTGCGGGGTGGTTCCGTACGAGTACGGGTACAGGGCCGGGGCGGGCGGCCCGCTCGTCCGGACGGCGGGTCAGCGGGCGCGAGGGGTGTGGCGGTGGGCCAGGGCCTCGTAGGAGGCGGAGAGGGCGGGCGCGGCGGTCTCGTACGTCCGCTGCGCGACGCCTATGAACAGGCAGTCCACGACGAGCAGTTGGCTGGTCCGGCTCGACATGGCGGCCGGGCGCAGCTCGCTCTCGCGGGCGGTGGAGGTGGTCAGCACGTGGTCGGCGTACTGCGACACCGGGCCGTCGGGCCGGCCGGTGATCGCGATCGTGGTGGCCCCGCGGTCGAAGGCGACCCGCAGCGGTTCTATGACGTCGCCGGTGGAGCCGGAGTGCGTGATCGCGATGGCCACGTCGCCGCTGCGGAGCTGCACGGCGTTGGTCACCGCGAGGTGCGGGTCCGTGTGGGCGTGGGCGATGAGGCCGATCCGGAGCAGCTTCTGCGCCAGGTCCTGGCCGACGAGGGAGGAGGCGCCGACGCCGTAGACGTCGATGCGGCGGGCGGTCGAGGCGGCGGCGACGGCGGCCCCCAGCTGTACGGTGTCGAGCCCGGCGGCGGTGTCGGCGAGGGTCTGCTGCTCGTCATAGGCGAGCTTGGCGACCACGTCGGCGATCGGGTCGTCCACCGCGATGTCGGCGGTGACGGCGGGGGCCCGGCCGGACTCCTGGTGCGCGGCGAGGCCGGCCAGCGCGAGGCGGAGGTCCCGGTAGCCGGGGTAGCCGAGGAGCCGCGCGGTGCGGACGACGGTGGCCTCGCTGGTGCCCGTGCGCTCGGCGAGGCCGGTGACGGTGAGGGCGGCGCAGCCGGCCGGGTCGCCCGCCACGGCTTCGGCGACCAGCTGCATCGAGCGGGTCATGGAGGGGGCGAGGGTCCGGACCTTGGCGGCGAGCGCCGCGGGGGCGGGCGGGGAGTCACCGCTGAAACTTTCCTTCACGTCACTGGTCACACGTGAAAGATATTTTCAACCCCGGGGCCCGTCAACCCCCCAGCGGTCTCGACCTCTGGCGGAACCTCCGGCGGGCCGTTCCGTGTGCGACGGAGCCTCCGGTGGGCCGTTTCGCGCGCGGGCGCACAATGGGGGCATGGAGCTGAACCCCCTGGAGCAGGCACTGCACACCGCCCGCGCCCTGGTCATGGCGGACCTGGCGGCGGCCGACGTGGCGGAGGCGGACGTCGTCTCGCTGGTCGAGGACGCGGTGACCCACCGGCGGTGGTGGGTGGAGCAGTGGCCGGAGGGCGCGGAGTTCGTGGCCGGCCTGGTCGCCCAGGACGTCCAGGACGCGTTGCTGGAGCGGTACGGGCGGTGGCCGCTGTGTCCCGCCTGCTCGCCCGAGGACGAGCCGCACGCACTGGACGTCGAACCGGAGCTCGGCCCCGACCCGCACTGGGTCTGCACGAAGGCGGCCGTGGCGGTGGCCCCGGTGGGGGCGCTGGGCGAGGTGCTGCGGCGGTGACGCTGTACATCGACCCGCCCACCTGGCCCGGACACGGCCGCCTCTGGTCGCACCTCGTCAGCGACGTCTCGTTCGAGGAGCTGCACGCCTTCGCCGCCGCGATCGGCTGCCCGCCGCGCGCCTTCGAGCGCGACCACTACGACGTACCCGAGGCGCACTACGCGGACGCCGTACGGGCCGGGGCGCGGGAGATCGGCTCGAAGGAGCTGGTCCGGAGGCTGACGGCGGCGGGGCTGCGGAGGCCGAAGGGGCGCCCGGCACCGGGGTAGCCGCCCCCGGCGGGGCCTGTCGGCGGTCCTGCTGGCGGCGGCGACCTGGCGGCCGACGATCTCGTCCACCTCGTGATCGGGATCGCGCTCTCCACCACGCAGAGCCGGGATGTCGAACAGCCGGGGCGGCTGCTCTCCCTGGTCCTCGACGCCGCGTACGCGTCGGCCGCCCCCGCGAAGGATCGCTGAGGCGGCCGGTGAGAAGGAGGAAACAGGAGGCCAGGGGCTACGCGTGGGAGGGGCCGCCCCGCGGCGTCGCCGCGCGGTCGGCCGTCCCGACCCGCTCGGCTGCGGGCACCCGCGCCTGCGGGACGGCCTCCGCCGGACGCCCCTCGCCGGTCGCCGTGCTCTTCGCGATCAGCCGGGACCGCGACCCGCCGCCCACGCCCGTGCCGCTGCCGCGCTGGAGGCGCAGGGCCACGCCCACCGCCGCCAGGGCCACCGCCGTCATCGCCGCGCCCGCCCAGGCGGTGGACGCGAAGCCGAAGTCGAGGTCGATCACCGTGCCGCCGAGCCACGGGCCGGTCGTGTTGCCCAGGTTGAACGCCGCCGTCGTGGTGGCCCCGGCCAGCGTCGGGGCGGCCCCGGCCACGTTGAACATCCGGGCGTTCAGCGCGGGCGCGGTGAAGAAGGCGGACAGCCCCAGCAGGAACGCGAGCACGATGACCACGACCTGGTTCGAGGCGAACAGGGCCAGCGCCACCAGGAACACCGTGGACGCCGCGATGCCGCTCAGCAGCACCCCGAAGAGATGCGCGTCCGCGACCCGGCCGCCGACCATCGTGCCGACCAGCGCGCCCACCCCGAACAGGCCGAGGATCCACGGCACCCACCCGGAATCCAGGCCCGCCACGTCCGTCAGCAGCGGCGCCAGGTAGCTGAACGCGCAGAACACGCCACCCGCCGCGAGCGCGGTGATCACGATCGCCAGCCAGACCTGGCGGTCCCGGTAGATCGTCAGCTCCTGCTTCAGCTCCGGCTTCTTCTCCGGCAGCGGGATGTGCGGGATACGCGTGACGACGCCGACCAGCGCCACCGCCGAGGCCGCGCCGACCGCCCAGAACGCCGAACGCCACCCGAAGTGCTCCCCCAGGAAGGCCCCCAGCGGCACGCCCAGCACGTTCGCCACGGACAGGCCGCCGATCATCACGGCCATCGCACGGGCTCGCTGGTTCACCGGGACCATCGCGATGGCCACGGCCGCGCCGACCGCCCAGAACCCGGCGCACGCGAGCGCGCTCACCACCCGGGAGGCGAAGAGGACCTCGTACGTCGGGGCCAGCGCACCGGCCACCTGGCCGAGGCCGAACACCGAGATCAGGGCGATCAGCGTGGTGCGGCGCGGCAGCCGCAGCGTGGCCACGGCCAGCAGCGGGGCGCCGACCACCATGCCGATCGCGAACGCGGATATGAGGAGTCCGGCCTGCGGGATCGACACGTTCATGTCGTCCGCGATCGGCGGGAGCAGACCCGACAGCATGAACTCGCTGGTACCGAGTGCGAAGACCGAGAGGCCGAGAATGTATACGGCCAGCGGCATGGAAGTGCGGCGTGCGGGAGAGTCGGGCATGACTCGTCCCAACGCGGGGAAACGCATCCGCATTCCCGCCGCCGGGACGGGGGCGCGCCTGTTCACGGTCCTGCAACGCGGGGCTTCGTGTCCCGCTGCGGTACCGGGCCCGGCACGGGCGGTTCTGTTGTCCCGTGCTCGATCTCCTCGCTTGTCCCCTGGTTCTTCGCGGTGGACCACCGGCTCGGTCAGGCGGTCCGGGAGCGGAAGCTGTGGCCGAGTTCGGGGCCGAGCCCGTAGTAGTGGCGGAAGTTGTAGATCAGCGGGCTCCACGCGGCCGGGTCGATGTGCTGGGAGCCGGAAACGACGATCCGGGGGTCGGCGTGCACCCTGAGCACCCGGGCTTCGACGATGAGGAAGTCTCCGGAGGAATCGGGTCGGGCCTGGGCGACGCGGGCTTCCAACTGCATCGGGCATTCGGCGACGCGGGGCGGCCGCACCCGTTCGGAGGGCTGGGGGCGCAGACCGGCGGCGGCGAACTTGTCCGGCTCGAAGCGGAAGGAACCGCGTTTGCTCGCCGGTACCGGGGTGCGCCCGGTCAGCGGCGCCAATCGCTCGACCGCCGGCCACTGCGCGGGCCCGGGGAGGTTGACCACCAGATCACGGCGGCTGCGGAGATTGTGCGCGGTCTGTCCCTCGGCGCCCAGACCGAGGACGATCACGTGGCCCAGCGCCCAGGCCGAGGACATCGGCGCGAGGTTGAAGGAGCCGTTCTCGTTCTCCGTGGAGAGCAGCACGACCGGCGTTCCGAAGTACAGGATGCTCGGCGTGACGGTCACGTGTCCGGGCGACAGGTCGGTGGGCACGCTGCTGGGCGTCGCGGTGTTCATGGGGCCGACCGTAGAGCGCGGACGCTTCGGCAGCGGCCGAAGGATCGCGGGGAGACAATGGACAGCGATGAACAGCCATGACACCCACCCCGGGGGCCCTGACCTGGCCGCCCTGGCCGCATTGCTGGCCGACGCCACCCGGGCCGGCTTCTGCCTGGCGCTTCTGGACGGCCGGGCATGGACCGCGATCGAGCTGGCGCGCCATGCCGGAGTGGCCGCTTCGACGGCGACCGGACACTTGAACCGCCTGGTCGGCAGTGGGCTGCTCACACAGGAGCGCCAGGGGCGCCATCGCTACGTTCGCCTGGCCGACCCCGACACGGCCGAGCTGATCGAGAAGCTCGCCTCGATGGCGCCTCGGCGCGCCGATCCGCCGCGCTCTCTGCCCGCTGTCAACCGCAGCCGGGCGTTGGCCCGCGCCCGCACGTGCTACGACCATCTCGCCGGCGCGCTCGGGGTCGCGATCACCGAGGCGATGACCGACCGGGGGATGCTGGACTGGGAGCAGGGGCTGGCTCTCACCGGCGACGGGACCGCCTGGCTCGCTGAACTCGGCATCGCGCTACCGCCCGCCACGCGGCGTCCGCCGGTTCGCTCCTGCCTGGACTGGACCGAACGCCGCCCCCACCTGGCCGGCGCCGTCGGCGCCGCCCTGTGCCGTCACGCCTTCGACGCCGGCTGGATCACTCGGATCGGCACGAGCCGCGCCGTCGCGCTCACCGACGCCGGCAAGCACGCGCTCACGGATCGCCTCGGTCCGGCCGCCGTCGAGACGTAGACCCCGGGCGGGCGAACACCAGCCCCCGCTGTCCTCTTCGCGGTCCTGCGGTGGGGCCGCCGGCCGCGACGACGGGAATGGTCAGACAGGCCCTAGGCGGGCAGCGCGTGCAGCTTCTTGCCGTGCAAGGCGAAGACGTGCTTGCCGTCCGTGGCCACCAGCCACGCGTGGTAGTCGCCCGAGCCGTCGTTGAACGTCCACCGCAGGGCGCCGGTCCTGGCGTCCACCGCGTGCACCCCGCCCTCCGGGTCGAGGTCGGTGGCCCCGTACAGCGTGCCGCCCACCCGGACGAACTGCCGGGGTACCTGGGCCTTCGCGTCCCTCAGCGCCGTGGACTGCCACACCTTCTTCCCGGTCGCCGGATCGAGCGCCCACAGCGTGCGGCCGCTGTCCGCGATGTACAGCACGCCGTCGACCAGGCTCGGCTCCCGGAACAGGGAGAACTCCTCGGCCTCCACCGACCACTTCTCGGAGCCGTCCGCCAGCGCGAACGCCTGGAGCCGCGACCCCTGCGGAACGATCACCAGGTCCCCGTGGACGGCGAACGGCCCGTAACTCGTCTTCGTCGTCTTGTGCGTCCACACCTGCCGGCCGGTGGCGGTGTCGCGGACCGTGAGGTTCTTCTTGAAGTCCGTGTAGACGAGGTGGCGGCCCCGCACGGCGGCGTGGACGCCGTTCTGCTCGGTGCCGAGGTCCCGCTGCTCCTTCCACACGACCTTGCCGGTGGCGCTGTTCAGCGCGGCGATCACGTTGGTGTGGGACGACCCGTCCGCCTCCAGGATCTCCGCGATCACGTACACCTGCTCCGCGTCCACGGCGACCGGCCGCGGCTGCCGGTACTCCTTGCCGAGACGGCTGCGCCAGGACTCCTCGCCCGACCCCGGTACGTACCCGATCACGCTGCCGTCGTACTTGCCGCTGGCCAGGTACAGGGTGCCGCCGCCGAGCAGCAGCGGCGCACCGGGCGTCGCCCCGTCGGCCAGCGACCACCGCTGCTCGCCGGTCGCCCCGGCGAGCGCGGCCAGCGGATCGCCGCTCGCGATCACCACGCCGTCCACGGCCACGAGTTCGTCGTTGTCCCCGTACGTCTGCGCGGAGGTCGTCCTCGACCAGACCGGTGCGGGGGCCTTGCCGTCCTCACCGGCCCCGCCGCCCTTGCCGTCCTCGGGGGCGGGGGTGCGCGGCGGCGGCACGCTGCCCTCGCCGCCGGTCGCCGACTCGTCCTCGCAGCCGGTCAGCCCGGCCCCGAGCACGGCCATCGTGATCCCGGTCCCCGCCAGCCGCAGCACGCGCCGCCGGGAAGATCTGCCGGCCGTCGTACCGAGTCCCTTGGACATGTCGCCTTACCCCCGTGGAGTCGTTCGGAGCGGAAAGATCGGCGGATCGCCGTCGCAGAAGGCGTGTGCATCTGCGATGCGAGACGTTAGTGGCCGGTGTCCCGTACCGGTCGGGCCAGGGTGCAACCGGTACGACACCGTGAACCAACCGGAACATTCGCGAAGACACGTTGACAGTCAGCGGGGGAGGGGGAGGGGGAGGGGGAGCGGCCGGAGGGAGAGGGGAGGGGTGGTGGCGGGGCGGCCGGTCAGCCGGGGGCGGACGAGGTCAGCAGCTCCAGCTCCGTCGCCAGGTTGTGCCGGGCGCGCTCCTCCCACTCCGCCGCGCCGTACGGGGTACGGAACAGGCGGGGCAGATCGAGGAGTTGCCGCAGGACCGCCGCCCGGCCCTCCCGGAAGGCGTCGTCCGGGACGAAGCCGTACTCCTCCCGGACCCGGGCCGCGTACGCCGCGTACTCCTGGGGCCCGCCCGCCAGGACCGCCAGATCGGCGTCGCACAGCACCTCGCCGTTGCGGTCGCCCTCGGCGGGGGCGTGCGTGACGGTGAGCCGGACCAGCCGGGCGACCTCGGCCACCACCGCGTCCGGCACCCCCGCCTCGGTCAGCGCGCGCTCGGCCAGCGCGGCGCTGCGCTCCTCGTTCTCGCTCCGGTCGGGCCGGTACACCGCGTCGTGGAACCAGGCGGCGAGCCGTACCGCCTGTACGTCGTCGGCGTGGGCGGCCAGGGTGTCGACGTGGTCCAGGACGGCCCGGAGGTGGGCGGTCGAGTGGTACCGGCGCTGCGGCTCGGCCCAGCGGGCGAGCAGGTTCTCGGCGTACGGCAACGGATCGGGGCCCTCCGCCCCGGCCCGTGCCGCCAGCAGCGTGTCGTGCCAGCGGCCCCGGAGCCCGGCGCCAGCCCCGGCGTCGGTATCGGCGTGGGACCCGGCGACGGTATCGACCTCGGCGTCGGCCCCGGCGTCGGTATCGACCTCGGCGGCGGTGCCGGTGCCGGTTTCGGTGTCGCGTGGTGCGCCGGTGTGGTGGCTGTGGTCCGTCATGGGGCGACTTTAGGACGTGGGCCGTGCCGGTTCGGGCCCGCGCGGGCCCGGCCGCCCGGGGCTTCGCGCTTCCACCCTGCGGACCGGCTCTTGTCGCCCGGCCCGGACGGTCATACCGTGCGGCCGTGATGATGGATCTCAACGCGGACCTCGGCGAGGGCTTCGGCACCTGGACCCTGACCGACGACGACGCCCTCCTCGCCGTCGTCACCAGCGCCAACGTCGCCTGCGGCTTCCACGCGGGCGACGCCTCCGTGATGCGGCGGGTCTGCGACGCGGCGGCGGCCGGCGGGGTGCGGATCGGCGCGCAGGTCTCCTACCGCGACCTGGCCGGGTTCGGACGCCGCGCGATGGACGTGCCCGCCGCCGAGCTGGCCGCCGAGATCGCCTACCAGATAGGCGCGTTGCGGGTGTTCGCGGAGGCCGCCGGCGCCACCGTCTCGTACGTCAAACCGCACGGCGCGCTCTACAACCGGACCGTCCGGGACGACGAGCAGGCCGCCGCCGTCATCGAGGGGATCCGTCTCGCGGGCGGCTCCCCGGCCGTGCTGGGGCTGCCGGGCTCGCGTCTGCTCGCCCACGCGGCAGCGGCTCGACTGGTGCCCGTGGAAGAGGCGTTCGCCGACCGTGCGTACACCCCGGAGGGCACTCTCGTACCGCGTGGCGAGGCGGGCGCGGTCGTGCACGACCCGGACGAGGTCGTACGCCGCAGCGTCGGGATGGCCGTCGAGCGGGCGGTGGCCGGGGCGGACGGCAGCCGTGTCCCGGTCGTCGCGCGCTCGCTCTGCGTCCACGGGGACACGCCGGGCGCGGCGGACCTCGCCCGCCGGGTGCGGGCGGCCCTGGAGGAAGCGGGCGTCACGATACGGGCGTTCACGTGACCCGGCCGGGCAACTTCCGTAGCTGCGGCAGTGGTTCGGGGGGTGCGCCGCGTGTGCTGGCAGCCGGGCCGCACGCGCTCCTCGTCGAACTCGCCGACGGCGAGCACGCCGAGGCGTTCCACGCCGAGCTGATCCGCCGCCGCGAGCGCGGTGAGCTGCCCGCCGTGCGCGACATCGTCCCGGCCGCCCGCACCGTCCTGCTCGACGGGATCGCGGACCGTGACCCCGGGGCCCGGGACCGTCTGGCGCGGGACCTCGCCTCGTGGCGGGTGGAGCCGGTGTCCCGGGCGGGCGGCGATCCGGTGGAGATCCCCGTCATCTACGACGGGCCCGACCTCGACGCGGTCGCCGCGCTCTGGGGCGTCGGGGCCGACGAGGTGGGCGCGCTGCACTCCCGTACCGCGTTCCGGGTGGCGTTCTGCGGGTTCGCCCCCGGGTTCGGCTATCTCGCGGGGCTGCCCGAGCGGCTGCACGTGCCCCGGCGCACGACCCCGCGCACCCGGGTCCCGGCCGGGGCGGTGGCCCTCGCCGGGCCCTACACGGGGGTGTACCCGCGCCCTTCGCCCGGCGGCTGGCAGCTCATCGGGCGGATGCCGGACCCGGCAGCCCTGTGGGACCCGGCGCGGGAGCCGGCGGCGCTGCTCGGCCCGGGGACGCCGGTGCGGTTCGTGCCGGTGGGGGAGGGTGGCGGTCCGCACGCGGGGGCGGTGCCCGAGCCCCGTGGACGTACGGCACCGGCACCTCTCGGCGGGGCGGCGTCCCCGACCGGGACGACGCCTTACGCCGGGGCTGCGCATCCGACCGAAGCAACGCCGCACGCCGGGCCGATGCCCCCTGCCGGGCCTACGCCCCCCGCCGCAGGTCCCCGGGCGGGCGCATGACGTCAACCCCCGCCGCGTACCTGCACGTTGTCCGGTCCGGCGCGCTGACCACCGTGCAGGATGCGGGCCGTCCCGGCTGGGCGCATCTCGGGGTCGGGCGGTCCGGTGCGCTGGACGCGCCCGCCGCCCGGCTGGCCAACCGGCTGGTGGGCAATCCGCCCGGCGCCGCCGTCCTGGAGACCACCCTCACCGGCTGCGCGGTCCGCCCGGACCGGCCGGTCGTCGCCGTTGTCGGCGGGGCGGGCTGCCCGGTGCGCGTGGGCGGGCGGCCGGTGGCGTGGGGCGAGCCGGTACGGGTGCCTGCCGGCGCGGTGCTGGAGGCGGGCCCCGCCGTCACCGGTCTCCGGAGCTATCTGGCGTTCGCGGGCGGGCTGGAGCCGGACGCGGTGCTGGGCAGCCGGTCGGCGGACCTCCTGTCGGGGCTCGGGCCCGCCCCGCTGGGCGCGGGGGACACCGTTCCGCTGGGCGACCCGGCGAAGCCGAGCGACCCGGTGGAGCCGGGCGGCCTGGTGGGGCCGAGCCGCCCGGTGGGGCCGGGCAGCGCGGTGGAGCTGGGCGACCCGGCGAAGAGGTGCGGTCCGGCGAAGAGGCGCGGACCGGCAGAGCGATGCGGGCCTCCGGCCGCCGCCGGGCCCGCCCCCTGGCCCGGCGCCCCCGTCGAACTGGTGCTGCCGGTCCATCTCGGGCCCCGCCACGACTGGTTCACCGCGCCCGCGCTCCGTACCCTCCTGACCGCCGACTACCGGGTCTCACCGCACAGCAACCGCATCGGCCTCCGCACGGAAGGCCCCGCGCTGGAACGGTCCCGTGCCGAGGAACTGCCGAGCGAGGGAGTGGTGTTGGGGGCCATCCAGGTGCCGCCGGACGGCCGGCCCGTCGTCTTCCTCCACGACCATCCGACGACGGGCGGCTATCCCGTCGTCGGCGTCGTCGCCGAACGGGCCCTCGCCGGGGCGGCCCAGGCGGTCCCGGGCACCCGGCTGCGCTTCGTACGGGCCTGAGGCCGCGACCGGCCGGGTACCGCACGACCGGCCGGGTACCGCACGGTCTGCCGCGACCGGCCGTGGACCGCGCGGCCGGCCGCAGATCAGGCGTGCCGCGGAGGGGCCGACGGCGAGCCGGTCAGCAGCAGTTGGGGAAGTCCCAGGGCAGCCAGCCCTTCCCGGTGTCGAGGCGCATCTTGCCCACGGTGGCGCCGTTGGTGTTCTTCAGCACCATGCTCGTCCGGAGTTCGCCCCCCGAGTACCAGTCCGTGACGGTGATGGAGCTTGCCGCGTTGGCCTGGCCGCCGGCCGGGTCGGGCTTGCCCATGGACGTCCACTTGCTCCAACTGCCGTTCGTGGTGATGCGCCACCACACCGCGTAGTCGGTGCCGACCAGGAACTGCTCGTCCTCGCCGTTCGGCAGGTCGTGCTTGGTCACGCCGTACTTGCAGATGTACTTGCCGTTTCCACCGGCCGTGCAGGTGTCGGCGGCCTGGACCGGCGTGATGGACACGGCCAGCCCGGCTATGGCGGTGGCGGCGACGACGACGGCCTTGATTCTCTTCACCCTGTGCATTCCTGTTCTCCGACGTACTCCGCACGGACCGGACTCCTTCCGGAACGGCGGTGAATCGCCGTCACCTTACGGGCCACCGGTGAACGTTTCCTGAACGGGAGCGGCGGGGCCCGGTGGGCCCCGCCGCTCCCGTTCGTCGTGTGCGATGCCGGTCTCACGCGCCCTTGAAGGTGCGCAGGCGCAGGGAGTTGCCGACCACGAAGACGGACGAGAAGGCCATGGCCGCCCCGGCGATCATCGGGTTGAGCAGTCCGGCGGCGGCCAGGGGCAGCGCCGCGACGTTGTAGGCGAAGGCCCAGAAGAGGTTCGTGCGGATGGTGGAGAGGGTGCGGCGGGAGAGGCGGATCGCGTCGGCGGCGGCGTTGAGGTCGCCCCGGACGAGGGTGAGGTCGCCCGCCTCGATCGCGGCGTCCGTCCCGGTGCCCATCGCCAGCCCGAGATCGGCCTGGGCGAGGGCGGCGGCGTCGTTGACCCCGTCCCCGACCATCGCGACCGAACGGCCCTCCGCCTGGAGGCGCTTGACCACGTCGACCTTGTCCTGCGGCATGACCTCCGCGTACACCTCGTCGATGCCGACCTCGGCCGCCACCGACTCCGCGACCGCCCGGTTGTCGCCGGTCAGGAGGATCGGGGTGAGACCGAGGGCCCGCAGCCGCCGGACGGCCTCCGCGCTCGTCTCCTTCACCGCGTCCGCGACCTCCAGCACGGCGCGCGCCTCGCCGTCCCAGGCCACCGCGATCGCGGTGCGCCCGGCGGCCTCCGCCGCCCGCTTCGCCTCGGCGAGAGCGGCCGGGAGACGGATCTCCCACTCGGCCAGGAGCTGTTCCCGGCCGACCAGGACGGCGTGGCCTTCGACGGTGCCCTGGACGCCGAGGCCGGGGACGTTGGCGAAGTCCTCGGGGGTGGGG
>NZ_JNZZ01000050.1 GCF_000717645.1 Streptomyces californicus | reverse complement strand
ACACTGCATATCGTCGGCAGCGTCAGATGTGTATAAGAGACAGGGGTCATGCGGGTCCTCGGCGGCTGGGGGGCCGGGGGCCGGGGTTGCGGGCCCGGGGGTGGCGCGCGGGTCAGCGGCGGCGGCGGTGCAGGGCGAGGGCGGCGGCCGTGCCGCCGGCCAGGGCGCCGACCCCGGCGGCGGCCGGGATGCCGACCTTGGCCGCCTTGCGTCCGGTGCGGTAGTCGCGCAGCCGCCAGTCGCGGGCGCGGGCGTGCTTGCGCAGTTTGGTGTCCGGGTTGATCGCGTAGGGGTGGCCGACCAGCGAGAGCATCGGGATGTCGTTGTGCGAGTCGCTGTAGGCGGCGCAGCGGTCCAGGTCGAGGTCCTCGGCGGCGGCGAGGGCGCGGACGGCCTCGGCCTTGGCGGGGCCGTGCAGCGGTTCGCCGACGAGGCGGCCGGTGTAGACGCCGTCGACGGATTCGGCGACGGTGCCGAGGGCGCCGGTCAGGCCGAGCCGGCGGGCGATGATGGTGGCGGTCTCCACGGGGGCGGCGGTGACCAGCCAGACGCGCTGGCCGGCGTCCAGGTGTGCCTGGGCCAGGGCGCGGGTGCCGGGCCAGATGCGGTCGGCCATGTACTCGTCGTAGATCTCCTCGCCGATGGACATCAGCTCGGAGACGCGGTGGCCCTTGACGATGGACAGGGCGCTGTCGCGGGCGTCCTGCATGTGCTCGGGGTCCTCGACGCCGGCCAGCCGGAACCACGCCTGCTGCCAGGCGAACCGGGTGAGTTCGCGGCGCTCGAAGAACTTGCGCTTGTAGAGGCCGCGGCCGAAGTGGAAGATCGCGGCGCCCTGCATGACGGTGTTGTCGAGGTCGAAGAAGGCGGCGGCGCGGTCGTCCCCGGCGACCGGGAACGCGGGCTCCTCGGCTGCTTCGTCGGAGGTCCCGGTGAGGAGGGCGGCCTCGTCCTCCGCGACGGAGGTCTTGCGCGCTGCCTCGGCTGCTGCCTCGCCTGCCAGGACGCTCCGTGCGGTAGCGGAGCGCCTACGGGGTGTGAGCCATCCAAGTCCGGCCATGTCGTGAGCATAGCCAGTCCCTCGGTACCTGCCCGACCTGCCGTGATGCGGAGGCGTGAACGCTCGCCGTCGCGGCGGTGAACCGGGCGGCCGGCGACCGGCGTACGCGGGCCGGGGCCCGGGCGGGGCGGGCGCAGAATGGAGGGATGAGCCCTCTGCTGCGCCGTACGAAGAAGAAGCCCGCCGAGCGGGTGGTCACGTTGATCGGGAAGCCCGGCTGCCATCTGTGCGAGGACGCGCGGGCGGTGGTCGCCGCGGTCTGCGAGGAGACCGGTGCGGTGTGGACGGAGCGGGACATCACCGAGGACGAGGCGTTGTACAAGGAGTACTGGGAGCAGATCCCGGTGGTGCTGGTGGACGGCGAGCAGCACACGTTCTGGCGTGTGGATCCGGCGAGGCTGCGCACGGCACTGGGTGCGGACGCGAAACCCGGTTAACATTGCGGGCGTTTTGAGTGGCCTCGGGGGCGTAGTTGTGAGGAGCGTGTACTGCTTTGCCCCCTTCGAGGTCGCAACGGGCCGATGCGGTCGCCGGTTCCGGTGACACGCGGGGAATGTGCGTGACCCCGGTCACTTTGACCGGACAAAACGGACACAATCTTTGTGCACGCGTTCACAAAGGCATAGCCTGCATTCGACGGGGCGGTCTAGGGACACACGGCCGCCTGCAGCCCCGCTCATCCCGCAGGAGCACCGTGGCAACTGGCCGAACTCACCGACCGGCGACCCGTAGCCGAGGAATTCCCGAGGCCACCGTCGCCCGACTTCCGTTGTATCTACGCGCACTGACCGCGCTCTCCGAGCGTTCGGTCCCCACGGTCTCCTCCGAGGAGCTGGCCACGGCGGCCGGCGTCAACTCGGCGAAGCTGCGCAAGGACTTCAGCTACCTGGGGTCCTACGGCACCCGGGGTGTCGGGTACGACGTCGAGTATCTCGTGTACCAGATCTCGCGTGAGCTCGGGCTCACCCAGGACTGGCCGGTCGCGATCGTCGGCATCGGTAACCTCGGCGCCGCCCTCGCCAACTACGGCGGGTTCGCCTCCCGCGGCTTCCGCGTCGCCGCGCTGATCGACGCCGACCCCGCCATGGCCGGTACGCCGGTGGCCGGGATCCCCGTCCAGCACACCGACGACCTGGACCGGATCATCAGCGACAACGGTGTGTCCATCGGCGTCATCACCACCCCGCCCGGCGCGGCCCAGCAGGTCTGCGACCGGCTCGTCGCCGCCGGCGTGACCTCCATCCTGAACTTCGCGCCGACCGTCCTGTCGGTGCCCGAGGGCGTCGACGTGCGCAAGGTGGACCTCTCCATCGAGCTCCAGATCCTCGCGTTCCACGAGCAGCGCAAGGCCGGAGAGGACGCCTCCGGCGCGGACGAGGGCGCGCCCCCCATGCGCGCCACGCCCAACGGCCGGAAGGGACCCGACGGGGACATGCCCGCCGTGATGCCCGCATGAGCCTCCTCGTCGTCGGACTGAGCCACCGCAGCGCCCCCGTCTCCGTACTGGAGCGGGCGTCGCTCGCTGTCGAGACCCAGGCCAAGCTGCTCCAGGACACCCTCGCCGCGGAACCCGCGACCGAGGCCGCCGTGCTGGCCACCTGCAACCGCATCGAGCTGTACGCCGACGTGGACAAGTTCCACGCGGGCGTCGCCGAGCTGTCCACGCTGCTCGCCCAGCACAGCGGCGTCGGCCTGGACGAACTCACTCCGTATCTCTATGTGCACTACGAGGACCGGGCCGTCCACCACCTGTTCTCGGTCGCCTGCGGCCTGGACTCGATGGTCGTCGGCGAGGGGCAGATCCTCGGCCAGATCAAGGACGCCCTCGCGCGCGGCCAGGAGCTGCACACCGCCGGACGGCTGCTGAACGACCTGTTCCAGCAGGCCCTGCGGGTCGGCAAGCGCGCCCACAGCGAGACCGGGATCGACCGGGCCGGGCAGTCGCTCGTCACCTTCGGGCTCCAGCAGCTCGCCGCCGGGGCCGACCCCGAGCTGTGGGCCGGGGGCAAGCGCGCCCTGGTCATCGGCGCCGGCTCGATGTCCTCGCTGGCCGCCGCGACCCTCGCCCGGACCGGTGTCGCCGAGGTCGTCGTCGCCAACCGCACCCGCGCCCGCGCGGACCGCCTGGTGGAGATCCTCCAGCAGGGCGACGACACCGCCGTGCGCGCCCGCGCCGTCGAGATGTCCGCGGTGAACGACGAACTGACACGTGCCGACATCGTCGTCTCCTGCACCGGCGCCACCGGCCTCGTGCTCACCGCCGACGCCCTCGCGGACGCGCTCGGCACGACCCTGGACGCCGTCCCCGAGCAGCCGCGGCCCGCCTCGGTCACGCCGGCCCCCGACGACGTCGACCAGCACGCCGCCTGGGTGGAGAACGGCACCGCCGCCGCCTCCGCCGCGCAGGCCGCCCCGGCCGCCGCGCCGCGCCGCGTCACCGTGCCCGCCCAGTCGACCGGACCGGTCCGGCTCGCCCTCCTCGACCTCGCCATGCCGCGGGACATCGACGGCGCCGCCCACCGCATCGACGGTGTGCGCCTCGTCGACATCGAGTCGCTCGCGGAGGCGTCCGCCGACGCCCCGATGGCCGCCGATGTGGACCGGGTCCGCACCATCGTCTCCGACGAGGTGGCCGCCTTCGGCGCGGCCCAGCGCGCCGCGCACGTCGCCCCGACCGTGGTCGCCCTGCGCACCATGGCCGCCGGCGTCGTCGCGGGCGAGATCGCCCGGCTGGACGGCCGCCTCCCCGGCCTCGACGAGAAGCAGCGCGCCGAGATCGCCCAGACCGTGCGCCGCGTCGTCGACAAGCTCCTGCACGCGCCCACCGTGCGGGTCAAGCAGCTCGCCAGCGAGCCCGGCGGCGCCGGATACGCGGACGCGCTGCGAGAACTCTTCGACCTCGACCCGCAGACGGTCGCCGCCGTCTCCCGGGCAGACCTGAACGACCCGAATAGAGGGCGGTCATGACCGACAACTCATCCCCGGGCGCGCGGGGCACCGCGCCGCTCAGGCTGGGCACCCGGCGCTCCAAGCTCGCCATGGCCCAGTCCGGACACGTCGCCGAGGCGGTTCGCGAGGTGACCGGGCGCGCCGTCGAGCTCGTCGAGATCACCACGTACGGGGACACCTCGCGCGAGCACCTGGCGCAGATCGGCGGCACCGGTGTGTTCGTCGCGGCCCTGCGCGAGGCGCTGGCGCGCGGCGAGGTGGACTTCGCCGTCCACTCGCTCAAGGACCTGCCGACCAGCCAGCCCGACGACCTCGTGCTGGCCGCCGTGCCGCAGCGCGAGGACCCGCGCGACGCGCTCGTCGCCCGCGACGGACTGACCTTCGGGCAGCTCCCGCCCGGCGCCCGCGTCGGCACCGGTTCGCCGCGCCGCATGGCGCAGCTCAACGCGTACGCCCGCTCCCACGGCCTGCGGATCGAGACCGTCCCCATCCGGGGCAACGTCGACACGCGGATCGGGTTCGTGCGTGACGGGGAGCTCGACGCGGTGGTCCTCGCCGCCGCCGGGCTCAGCCGTCTCGGCCGCAGCGGTGAAGTCACCGACTTCCTGCCGGTCGACACCGTCCTGCCCGCTCCCGGCCAGGGAGCACTGGCGATCGAGTGCGCCGCGTCCAGCGTCGACCTCGCCGCCGCGCTCGCCGAGCTCGACGACCCCTACACCCGGGTCGCCGTGACCGCCGAGCGCGCCCTGCTCGCCGCCCTGGAGGCCGGCTGCTCCGCACCCGTGGGTGCGCTGGCCGACCTCCTGGTCGACGGACAGGTTGTCAACGAACTGCGCCTGCGCGGAGTCGTCGGTACGACCGACGGTTCCTCGCTGGTACAGCTGTCCACCACCGGTCCCGTCCCCACGTCGCACGACGACGCGGCGGCCCTCGGTCGCGAACTCGCGGCCGAGATGCTCGCCAAGGGTGCGGCCGGTCTTATGGGGGAGCGAGCACTTTGAGCCCCACCGGCCCCGCCGCATCCGACTTTCCGGCCCTGTCCGCCCAAGGGCAGGTCACCTTCCTCGGCGCCGGTCCCGGCGACCCGGGACTGCTGACCCTGCGCGCCGTCGAAGCGCTCGCGAGCGCGGACGTCCTTGTCGCCGAGCCCGATGTGCTCGACGTCGTGCGCGGCCATGCGCGGGCAGGCGTGAGCACCCCCGAGCTGCCGGTCGTTGACTCCTCGTCAACAACCGCCGGTGTACCCGTTCTCAGGGATGCCGCCAATCTTGTCATGGAGGCCGCGAAGGGCGGCAGGCGGGTGGTCCGTGCCGTCGCGGGCGACCCCGGTCTGGACGCCGACGCGGGCGCCGAGATGCTGGCCTGCGCCGCCGCCGGGGTGCCCTTCGAGGTCGTCCCGGGCATCGCGAACGCCGTCGGCGTGCCCGCGTACGCCGGGGTGCCGCTCCGTGACGAGCAGGGCGCGGACGTCCGCTTCGTCGACGCCCGTACCGCCTCCGACCGCTGCTGGAGCGAGGTCGGCGCGAGCGACGCGACCGCCGTCGTCTCCACCACGCTGGACGCGGTCGCGGCCGCCGCCGGCGAGCTGGTCTCGGCGGGCCGCAAGCCCGACACCCCGCTCACCGTGACGATCGCGGGCACCACCACCCGCCAGCGCACCTGGACGGCGACCCTCGGGACGATCGCCCAGGTCCTCAAGCAGGCCAAGGTGCTCCCGTCGCCCGAGGGCCACCGGCCGGTCATAGCCGTGGTCGGAGAGCGCAGCTCCGCCGCCCAGCGCGACCAGCTCGCGTGGTTCGAGTCGAAGCCGATGTTCGGCTGGAAGGTCCTCGTCCCCCGGACGAAGGAGCAGGCCGCGTCGCTCTCCGACCAGCTCCGCTCCTACGGCGCGGTGCCGCACGAGGTCCCGACGATCGCCGTCGAGCCGCCGCGTACGCCCCAGCAGATGGAGCGCGCGGTCAAGGGCCTGGTCACCGGCCGGTACGAGTGGATCGCCTTCACCAGCGTGAACGCGGTCAAGGCGGTCCGGGAGAAGTTCGAGGAGTACGGGCTCGACGCCCGCGCCTTCGCCGGGATCAAGGTCGCCGCGGTCGGCGAGCAGACCGCCCGCGCGCTGATCGACTTCGGCGTCAAGCCGGACCTGGTCCCCTCGGGCGAGCAGTCGGCGGCCGGGCTGCTGGAGGACTGGCCGCCCTACGACCCGGTCTTCGACCCGATCGACCGGGTGTTCCTGCCGCGCGCCGACATCGCCACCGAGACCCTGGTGGCCGGCCTCATCGAGCTGGGCTGGGAGGTCGACGACGTCACCGCGTACCGCACGGTCCGCGCCTCGCCGCCGCCGTCCGAGACCCGCGAGGCGATCAAGGGCGGCGGGTTCGACGCGGTCCTGTTCACCTCGTCCTCGACGGTGCGCAACCTGGTCGGGATCGCGGGCAAGCCGCACAACGTGACCGTGATCGCGTGCATCGGCCCGGCCACCGCGAAGACCGCCGAGGAGCACGGCCTGCGGGTCGACGTGCTGTCCCCGGAGCCGTCGGTGCACAAGCTCGCGGAGGCGCTGGCCGCCTTCGGCGCGCAGCGCCGGGACGCGGCGCGGGAGGCAGGCGACCCGGTGACCCGGCCGAGCGAGCGCCGTCCGGGCGCGCGCAGACGGCGGACGACGACGTAGCGGTACGCCTACGGGACGGACGGGCCCGGTCGCTTCGGCGGCCGGGCCCGCCGTCGTACCGGAGGGGGTCCACGGCCGTGCCGGAAGGGGATCACGGCCGTACAGGAGGGGATCTACGGCGTGCCGGAGGGGATCTACGGCCGTACCGGAGGGGATCTACGGCGTGCCGTGGCGCGGCGGGGTCTGCGGGGGTGCCCCGGGCCGTTCCGGTGCGGTTTTGCCGGTGCGGGTGTCGGTAAGACCGCGTCCCGTACGGGTCTATGGTCGAAGGATGACTGCGTACGGAAACTTCCCCGGCTCCCGCCCCCGGCGGCTGCGGACGACCCCGACGATGCGGCGGATGGTCGCCGAGACCCGGCTCGACCCCGCGAACCTGATCCTCCCCGCGTTCGTCCGGGAGGGCGTCGACGCCCCGGTCGCCATTTCGGCCATGCCCGGCGTGCACCAGCACACCCTGGACTCCCTGCGGAAGGCGGCCGTCGAGGCGGTCGGCGCCGGGGTCTCGGGGATCATGCTCTTCGGGGTGCCGGAGGACGGGAAGAAGGACGCCCGGGGCACGGTGGGCACCGACCCGGACGGGATTCTCCAGCTCGGTCTGCGCGCGGTCCGCGAGGAGGTCGGCGACGACCTCGTCGTCATGTCGGACCTGTGCCTGGACGAGTACACCGACCACGGCCACTGCGGGGTCCTGACGGCGGACGGCCGGGTGGACAACGACGCGACGCTGGAGCGGTACGCGGAGATGGCCCAGGTCCAGGCGGACGCCGGGGCGCATGTGGTCGGCCCGAGCGGGATGATGGACGGCCAGGTCGGCGTGGTCCGCGACGCCCTGGACCAGACCGGGCACGAGGACGTGTCGATCCTCGCCTACACCGTGAAGTACAGCTCGGCGTTCTACGGTCCCTTCCGCGAGGCGGTCGGCTCCTCGCTGACCGGCGACCGCAAGACCTACCAGCAGGACCCGGCCAACGCCCGCGAGTCGATGCGGGAGCTGGCGCTGGACCTGGCCGAGGGTGCGGACATGGTCATGGTGAAGCCCGCCGGACCGTATCTGGACGTCCTCGCCAAGGTCGCGGAGAGCGTGGACGTGCCGGTCGCGGCGTACCAGATCAGCGGTGAGTACGCGATGATCGAGGCCGCCGCCGAGAAGGGCTGGATCGACCGGGACAAGGCGATCCTGGAGAGCCTGACCGGGATCCGGCGGGCCGGGGCGCAGATGATCCTCACCTACTGGGCGACCGAGGCCGCCCAGTGGCTCGGGCGCGGCAGGGGCTGAGGCCCCGCGTGATCACGGCCCACCCGCTCCGGTCTCCTGGAGCCGGTGGGCCTCCTCGATGGAGAAGCGGGCGCTGTCCCGGACGAGCGGGTCCTCGTCGGCGCGGGCGGTGGTGTCGAGGACGGTGGCGACGACCGGGTCGTCGGTGTACGGCGCCAGGGACATCGCCGCGTACTGGCGGACCAGGTCCTCCTCCGGGTCGCGCAGCGCGGTGAGCAGGGCGCGGCCCGCTTCGTGGCGCAGTCCGGGGTCGGCCGGGGGCCACAGGCGCAGGACGGTGGCGCTCTCGACGCGGGCGAGGTCGTACTCGCGCGGGTCCGCTACGACCGAGACGAGGAACGGCAGCGCCTCGGTGTTGGCGTCGAGCTCGGTGATGATCTCCCGCTTGCGGTCGCTGCCGGCGGGGAGTGCGCGGAATTCGGCTATCAGGCGGTCGGCGGTTTCGGCGGCTGCCGAGACCTCCGTGGTCGTGAGGTTCGTGTCGTTCATGGGGGTGGACACTTTCTGTCAGGGCCAGTCGACCAGTGCCATGAATGCTACGAAAGTGACCACGACGGTGGCGGGCGCGGCGAGGGCCAGGACGAAGCGCCGGGGGGCGTAGCGGAGTCGGTGCGGGACGGCCCAGGTGGCGATCAGCACGGCCAGGGCGATGAGCAGGCCGATCCACAGGACGGTCCATCCGACGGTCCAGCTGTCGTGGAAGCGTTCGGCCACCGCGCCGTTGCAGGAGTCGCACTCCATGGGGGAGAGCGCCCCGTAGACCAGGGCGAGCAGCCCGAGCGGCACGGTCACCACCGAGGAGACCACCGGGGCGATCCACGCGTGGTCGTCGGGGGTCTCGTCAGGCGTCCTGTCGGGGGTCCCGCCGGGGGCCGGCGTCGCGGTGGGGGTGTCACCGGTGGGGGCGCTGCCGGAGGGGGTGTTGCCGGAGGGGGGTTCGTCCTTGCTCGGGTCGTCGCTGGTGTGCTCGCTCATGAGGACGAGTCAACCTTCGGCGGTGGCCTCCGGCATGAGTACGGGGGCTCAGCCGCGTCCGGCGGGCCCGGTGGAGGGCCACCGGGCCCGGCCTCAGCCGGCGGCGGGCCGGTCGGCGCGGGCCTCCGCCCAGGCGCGGGCGTCGGCGAGCTCGCCTTCGGTGAGAACCGGGCGGACCTGGGCCGGGTAGCGCAGGATGTGGTGGTCGCGGGCCGCCTTCAGGCCGATCGCGCGGGCCGCGTCGGTGAGCCGGGGGTCGTCCGCCACCTCCTGGGCGCGCCGCCACCAGCTGTGGCTGCGCGGGTCGATCGCGTAGTGCCAGAGCGGCTGCGCGGGATCGGCCACGCCGATCAGGACGCGGTGCAGGACGTACTCCCGTACGGCCGGATCTCCGATCAGCCGTTCCGCGACGTGCAGCGGGTGCGTGGCGTCGAGCCGGGCGCGGAGCAGCACCCATGTCATCAGGTGCCCGGTGTCGTGCCCGTCGGAGACGATGAACTCCCACAGCTCGGCGGCCTTCGCCTCGTCGGGCGCGCCGAGGTGGGTCAGCAGCCGGACCGGGTTCTTCCACAGCGGCTTGGGCTTCGCCCACCAGGCCAGCAGATCGGCCGCGGCCGGATGCTCCAGGTCGAGGGCGAGGCAGGTGAGGGTGGTCAGGGGGTGGCGCCACTCGGTGTAGGTGGTGCGGTACTGCTTGGTCAGCTCCTTCTTCCAGCGCGGCAGCAGCGCTTCGAGGTCGTCGCGGCCGGCCTCGCCGTGGGCGTACAGCAGCTCCAGGCAGAAGGCGATGCCCTGGATGCCGGTGGACGGGTCGGCCAGCCGGCCCCGCAGCCAGCGGACGTCGGCGGGGGAGAGCGTGCGGTAGTGGTGGTAGAGGTCGCAGAGGCCGCCCTCGTACCCGGTCAGGTCGGGGCCGGTGCCGGCGAGGAGGTCGTCGCGGGCGGCCTCGTACCGTTCGACGGCGGCGAGGGCGTCGGCCGCCTCGGCGGCGGGGAGCCGGCCCGCCGCCTCGCGGACCCGTTCCACCGTGTCCCGGGCCGCCGCCGCGGCGGCGACGCGCAGGGGGCGGGGCAGCCGGTCGTCCGTGGCGTACCGGACGGTGGCGAGGAGGGGGAGGGCGGCGTCGGCCGGGGCGCCCCGGCCGGTGACCGTGGGCCGCGCCCCGGTGGCGGCTTCGGCGGTGTGCGGGGCGTCGGTGGCGGCGGTTCGTCGGTCGTCGGCCTCGGCCGTGCGGAGCGCCTCGGCCTCGGCGGTGCGCCGGTCTTCGGCTTCGGCGGTGCGCAGGGCGTCGAGCAGGGCGGTCTGCGTGGTCTCGGGGGCGGTGTGCGCGGTCAGTTCGCCGGAGAGCGTACGGGCGGCCAGGTGCGGGTCCGGTTCGCGCAGGGCGCGGTGGGTGCGGTACCAGCCGCGCACGGCGGAGCCGTTCCCGGAGAGCGCCCAGGCCCGCAGCAACTCCAGTGAGCGCGGGGAGGGGTGCGCGGCGAGGACGTACGACGCCTCGGGGCCGAGGGCGGCGGCGACGTCCCAGGAGTCGGGGTGCTCCTGGCGCAGCAGCGCGTGCAGGACGGGGGCCCAGCCGGACCAGGCCGCGAGCCGTCCGGCGTACGCCTCCCGCCAGGCGACCAGGAGGCGGCCCGTCTCGTCCGGGGTCAGCGCCTGCCGGTGCTCCAGCGGGGAGACGAAGCGGGCGGCGGCGGTGAGGTCGGGGGCAGTGAGGTCAGTGGCGGCGGGCTCTTCCGGGGATGCGGTGGTGGCGGCCGGGGTGTCTGTGGCGGGAGCGGTGGCCGGGAGGTCTGTGGCGTCCGTGGCGGGGGCGTCCGTGCCTTCCGCGGCGGGGCGTTCGCCGGGGAGGAGGTCCCACAGGCGGTCGTGGAGCCAGCGCTCCTCGGCGGGGGTCGGCGCCGCGTACTCCACGGCCTCGGCCGTCCGCAGGCTCGGGGTGTCGAGGCGGGCGAGGAGCTGGCGCACGCCGGCGGCGTCCTCGGGGTCGGGCAGCCCGTCGCCGTCCACGGCCGTGACCCGGTCCAGCCGGAACGCGCCCTGCGGCCCGCCGTTGACGATCCGGTAGCCGTCCGGGCCGTCCCCGAGACCGGCTGTCACGGTGGCGTGGTCGCCGCCCCAGTGCAGGTACAGCTCGCCGGTCAGGTCGCCGTCGCGGTCGAAGGCGTCGTGGGACTGCCAGTGCCAGTACGCGAAGGAGGCGTCGGTGGAGATGCCCCGGACCGCGAACATCTCCGCCGCGTCCTCATGGCCGTCCGACTGCGTGTAGCGGCTGCGGTTCGGCGGCGGCAGGACGGCGAACCGGTCGCCGCCCAGGGTGCGCCACCACGCCTTGATCCTGCTGAGGTCCGACCGCTGCCGGGCCGCGCGCTTGGTGTCCGTACCCATCGTGTCCTGTCCGTCCTGTCCGTCCCGACCTGTGGTGCCCGGGGCCGTGGCGTCCGGCCCCGCTGTCCCGTCCACCGCGGCAGCCCGCGGCCCTGGCCCGCTCAGTCCCACCAGAACGACCAGGCGTCCTGGTCGAGCACGGCCTTCTCCGCGTACGCGTCGAGGTCGTACGGAGGGGACTGGTCGATGTTGTCCGGGCAGAACGCGTAGTGCTCGGCGGCGAGGGCGCGGGCCTCCTCCATCGTGGCGGGCGGGCGTCCCACGGAGACGATCATCGTGTCGAAGCCGAGCACCACGACGCGGGCGTCGTACCGGTCCTCCCAGGAGCGGAGCACCGCGCAGAGCCGGGCCACGTCGTTCTCGTGGTTCACCGCGCCCGTCCAGCCGATCGCCGCCGGTATGTCGGCGCTGCGGCGGGCCGGGACCAGCGCCATGCGGGTCCCGCCGAGCCACAGGTCCGCGTCGCCGGCGACGACGGCCACGATGCCCGCCGCAGCGGTGTCCGGGTCCTCGGCGGTCTCCCGCGCGGGGACGGGCGCGAGACCGGGCCAGGCTCCGGCGCTTCCGCTTCCGCTTCCGGTTTCGGTCCCGCTTCCGGTTTCGGGCTCCCCGCTCGCTCCGTCGCCCGGTTCGCCGCTCGCTCCGTCCGCCGGTGCGGCGTCGCCCAGCTCGTCGTCCGCGTAGTCCGTCCAGTAGCCCGCGAGGACCTCCTCGGGGTCGTGGTCGCCGGGGTACGACGCGCTGTCGGGGGAGAGGTCCCACGCCTCGGGCCACTGGTCGCGCTGCCCGCCCGTGACCAGCACCGGCAGCAGGCCGACCCTGCGGCCGGCCGCCCGCAGCCCCGCCCAGTCGCCCTGGTCGGCCGCGCCGTCCGCGTACCAGAGCAGGGGCTCGTGCCAGGGGCCGTCCAGCGTGGCGTCCACCAGGGAGCCGGGCGGGAGATCCAGCCCGGCGGCGGCCGGGTCGGGCAGGGGATTCGGAAGCGTCGCCATGGTGGGGAGCCTAAGCGGGGGCACTGACAGTGCCCGGACCGCTGCCCGGGGTGGTGGTCCGGGAGGCCGTCGGCGGTGCCCGGATGGGTCTTTTTCGGACAGGCGCCCCATCCGGTGGTCGGGCGGTCCGGCGTTCGCGTGCGGTGGGGTGTGCACGTCGAGCAGCCGCCTCGGACAGGGATGCTGACAATGCGACGTGCCCAAGGGGCCTAAAGCTGGTGCAGGGCGAGGTTGGCTCGTTAATGATGTCGGGATGAGTTTGTTCGTCGATGATCCCTCCCGTCTCGGAACCACCCTCCTCTCCGACGGGAGGGTGCTCGGCTGGGCCGAGTGGGGGCCCGAGGACGGGTTGCCCGTGCTGCTCTCGCCCGGGGCCGGAACCAGCCGGTGGCTCGGGATCGGGTCCGGGGCCGTCGAGACGGAGGGCGTGCGGCTGGTCTCGGTGGACCGCCCCGGGCTGGGGGTCTCCACGCCCGCGCCCGACCGGGACTTCGCCGACTTCGTCGCCGACGTACGGGAGTTGACCGAGGTGCGGGGACTGGGACCGCGCCCCGCCATGCTCGGCAACTCGCAGGGCGCCCCCTTCGCCCTCGCCTGCGCGGCGGCCGGCGCCGTCTCCGCGCTGGCGCTCGTCTCGCCCGCCGACGAGGTCGCCGCCCCGGAGTTCGCCGACGCCCTGCCCGACGAACTGCGGGGCCTGGTCGCCCGGGTGGCGGAGGACCCGGTCGGCGCGGAGAAGGTGTTCGCCGGGTTCGACGCGGACGCGATGCGGCGGATGGTGCTGGCCGGGAGCCCGGCGAGCGACCTGACCGTGTACGAGGACCCCGGCTTCGCCGCCGCCTACGGGCGCGCCCTCGACGAGGGGTTCACACAGGGGGCGGGCGCCGGGTACGCCCGGGACACCGTCCTGGCGATGAGCCGGTGGCCCATCGACCTCGGCGCGATCACCGTCCCGGTCGAGGTCTGGTTCGGCGAGGAGGACACCTCCCACTCGCCCGACCTCGGCCTCCGGCTCGTCTCCCGTATCCCCGGTGCGCGGCGCACGGTCGTGCCGGGCGTCGGCGGCGCGCTGCTCTGGGCCGCCGCCGAGCCGATTCTGGCGTCGCTGGCGGAGACCGTACGGCCGGACGAGCCGGAGGAGCGGGACTGGCGGGAGGAGTGGGCCCGGCGCGAGGAGCGGGGCCGCCGCGAGAGACCGGGCGCCGGCCGGCCGTGACCGGTGCGGCGGGGCGGGGGCCGGGGGCGTTCCCGCTGGCTCACCGGCCCACCGGCCTGTTCATGGCGGGACGCTCTCACCGGTTCACCGACTCACCGGCTCACCGGCTCACCGGCTCACCGGCTCACCCGCTCACCGGGGTGTTCCTCACGGGGTCTCGGTGGTGGGGCGCGGTGAGGTGTCGGCCGGTGAGGTGTCCTCCGGCGCGCCGCCGTCCGGTGCGAGGTCGCCGGGGAGCAGCGGGCGCATGAAGGTGCGTTCGTAGCGCAGGACGCAGCCGCTCTCGTCCCGGATGCGGTCCGCCGCGATGAACTCCGGGTCCCGGCCGAAGAGCCCCCGGTACTCCTCGTACGCCGCCAGGCTCGGAAAGCTGAACAGGGCCAGGGCCTCGTCGCTCGCGCCCTCGGCCGGGAGGAAGTAGCCGTGGTGCGTGCCGCCGTGGGCCTGCACCAGCTCCATCCAGCGCCGGCCGAACCGCTCGAAGGCCGCGATCTTCTTCGGGTCGATGGTGTACCGCACGACGCAGGTGATCATGCGGCCAGGCTAGGACATGCCCCAGGGCGTTCGGGGGCCGCCGGAAACGCTTTGGACAAGGGGCGGGGTGATCGGGGACGCTTCGCGCGATGACGAGAATCGATGACACCCCGCCCGCGTGGGACGAACGCACGCAGCTCACGACGTTCCTCGACTACGCGCGGGGCACCACCCGCGCCAAGTGCGAGGGGATCTCCGGAGAGAACGCCCGCAAGGCGCTCCTGCCCGGCTCGCCCCTGATGACCGTGAGCGGCATCGTCAACCACCTCCGCTGGGTCGAGTACTACTGGTTCCAGGTGATCTTCCTCGGCGAGGAGGACCTGGCTCCGATGACCGACGAGGACCCCGACCGCGAGATGCGGATCGCGGTCGACTTCCCGCTCACGCAACTGCTCGACGCGTACGCCGAGCAGAGCGCCCGCTACCGCGAACTGGTCGCCGCGAACGACCTGGACAAGCGGGCCCGGGGGACCATCCGCAACGGACTCCACGTCGACCTTCGCTGGATCCTCCTCCACCTCACCGAGGAGACCGCCCGCCACAACGGGCACCTGGACATCCTGCGCGAGATGCTCGACGGCTCGACCGGAGAGTAGGCCGGGGAGGGGAAGCGAACCGTCTGCGTAGGGTGCCGGCATGTCACTGAGTCGCATGGTTCTCTCGTCGGGACGCTCGATCCGGCTCACCGAGGTACGGATGTCTTCGACCTACGGGGGGACGCTGGAGGGCTACCCGTGCAAGCGCGTCAACGACTGGAGGGTCAGCCGCCTCCAGCGGGATGCCGAGCGCGCTTTCCCCTCCGCGCCGGTCCATCTCGTTCCGCCCACCCGCCAGTACCCGGACGAGGCTCCAGGCGGTCTCGGTCCCGTTGAGGTGCTGCCCTCAGTGGCTTGCGTCGGTGTCTTCGCATCCACGGCGCTCGATCCGGCCATGGACGGTTCCTCCCTCGTCGTCGCCTGGTTCCAGTCGGCACCGGAGGTACCGGCGGGCGAGGACGCCGATCACACGCTTCGCGGCATTCCGTGGGACGGACTGGCCCAGGACTACGCGTTGTAGCCGCGTGGTGGATCGATGTTGTTGACAGGATCGCCCGCGGCGTAGAGGTAGGGGTTCTTTTCCTGGCCGGAGGGGGGCGGGGTGGTGAAGCGGCCGATGTTGGGGTCGTAGTAGCGGGCCGCGAAGTGGTACAGGCCGGTGGGGTCCTGGTAGCCGCCCGCGAAGCGGTAGGGCTGAAGGACCTATGCGCTTGTGGCGGCGTCGAGCGATGCTCCTTTCGGCCCGAAAGTGGCCGCGCCTCGGCTCTTGACCGGGACTTGATGCCGGTGCTGGCGATGCCCCGGCCAAGGTTCACTTGGCCGAGGCATCGCCAGAGCCGCCTACGAGAATCTAACGACTTTCACTGTAAAATCTCACTCTTCCTTCAAGGCGTCCGAGTCCGCAGAGGGATTTTATCAGCGAATTTGCTGGACCTATTTATGTTTTGCTCGAGGCTTGAGCGCTACGATGACGAGGCCGCCGATTGCTCCTGCGGCTCCAAAAATCAAAGCCGCTTGCAGAGCTGTTCCGTCGAGCACGCCCAGCAGTACGGCAAGAGTGCCGATGATGGCCGCCGTCGCCGCCGTTCCGATGACGGTTAGAAGCTTTTTCTGTGCCCCACTGCCAGTCATTTTTTTCCTGCCTCGAGTTAACCGAATATGGCAGATCCGATGGGTCCGCTCAGCCCGCCGAGCAGGCCTCCGATGGCACCATTTTCCCGTTCTGCCTGATTGCCGCCGGCGATAGTTGCACCTGCACCACCTGCACCCGCACCCCACAAAGCCGCTGTCACAGCGCCTGCAGCTATGCAACCAACGCCCACAGTGCCGGCACATACCACCCCGACCGTGGCTACCGCGGCGGCCCCTGCGATGGTGCCTGCGACTACTCCAACCCCGTCGGCGAAGCTGAAGAGTCCGGTGGGGTCGATGCGGTTGACGGGGTCGCCTGCGGCGTAGAGGTAGGGGTTCTTTTCCTGGCCGGAGGGGTCGGGGGTGGTGAAGCGGCCGATGTTGGGGTCGTAGTAGCGGGC
>NZ_JNZZ01000049.1 GCF_000717645.1 Streptomyces californicus | reverse complement strand
AGGCATGGGTGATGTGGGTGGCGTGAGGGGTTGCGCCGGGGGCGGGGAGGGCCGTCGTACCGGGGGTGCGGGCGGTTGCTCCGCGCGTGCGGGTGGCCCCGGCGTGTGCGCCGGGGGTGCGGACGGCGCGGGAGGTGCGACGGGGGCCGGCGCCGTCGTCGGAGGCGCGGGGGCCGCGTCCCTCACGGCCTGCGGTGCGGTGGCCGGTTCCGGTGCGTCCTCCGGTTCCGGTACGCGCTCCGGGTCCGGTCGCGATGCGCGCTCGGGCGCGCGGCCGGCAGCCGGCTCCGGTGCCGGACCGGGGCTCGGTGCGGGTGTGGGCGCGGGGGCCGGGGCCGGTTTCGGCGCCGCCTCGGGCACGGGCGCCGGGCGGCCCGGCGCAGGCCCTGGCTCCGGTCGCGGTGCCGGGGCCGGATCGGGTTCCGGTTCCGGGACGGGTTCCGGTTCCGGGTCCGGCAGCGGTGTGCGCGAGCGGCGTACGGGCTGGGACGACCAGCCCAGGTAGCTCCCGCAGTTGCCGCAGAAGTCGTCGGTCTCGCCGTTGGCCGTACCGCACGCCGGGCACGAACGCATCGCGTCAGCCTCCTGTCTGTTCTGGCGTGTCGAACCCTTCGGGCGGGCCCGGCAGGACCTCCACCCGGCAGCCGAGGTGGACGGGGCAGCAGCCGGCGGCGACCTCGTGGACGCGGTGCGCGTCCACCGGAGCCCCCGCCCGCACCGGCCAGACCCGGACGAGCAGTTCCCCGGCCGGCGGCGGCGGAAGGGCGGCGCCCGGTTCGGCCGACCAGGCGGCGCCCCCGCCGTCCCGGACCTCCGCGTGCACCCCGCAGCACAGCCGCAGCCGCTCGACGAGCCCCCGCCGGGTGCCGCGCCACCGGTGCAGCTCGACGGCGCGCGCGATCACCGCGCGCCGCAGCTCCACCGGCCACGCCGGATCGGCCTCCACTCCCACCCAGGACGCCAGCCACGGCAGGAAGTCGGCCGGGGCCAGCGCCGGATCGACGTACGCGGGCAGGTTGTCCAGCGTGGACAGGACCGGGGCCAGCACCGTGTCCAGCCCCGCCGTGAACCGCTGCGCCAGATCGTCGTCCGCGTACAGGGCGGGCAGCAGATCGCCGATCGGGTACCGGCTGGGCAGCCCGGGCACCGCAGCCCGCGTCATACGACCTCACCGGCCCCGCTCGCGGTGACGACCACCTGGTGCTGGTGCGAGAAGACCAGGGCCCCCGGTGCGACGTCCACCCGGTCCGCCGCCGCCCCGCGCCGCCCCGTGATCGGGTCCGCCGGGAACAGCCGGACGTCCTCCACGAGCCCCGCCCCCTCCACGCTCTGGAGCACGGCGAAGACCTCCCCGTACTGCACGGCCCTCCCGAACGGCCACCCCCGGCCGTCCGCCCCGCCCCGCAACGGGTCGATGTGCCGGAACAGCGCCTCCAGCGCCTGCGCCCGCACCCGGTCCACGTCGGCCGGCGCGGCCACCAGCCGGGCCACGACCGTGACGCCCTGGTAGGCGGGCGGCTCCACGATCAGCCGGGTGCCGACGAGCCGCCGCTCGTCGAGCCGTTCGGTGACCGCCGCGAGCACCGCGTCGGAGGGGATCAACTGCTCGAACCGCAGGTGCCCGTCGTCGTCGGGCACCGCGTCCGGCACCACCAGCACCCGCACCGCACCGGCCTCGCCCGGCACCGCGGGCAGGCACCGCACCCGGCGCAGCGACGGGGCCGCCTCCCGGGCGATCAGTTCGTGGTCCTCGGCGGTGACCGCGCGTTCCTGCACCCGCAGGATGTTGGGCGCGCGCACCTTCGCGTTCTCGACGGTCTCCCCGTCGACGCCGCCGGTCGCCGCCTCGCGGTTGTCCACGCCCGCGACGTACGGCACCGAGCTGCGCAGCACGGAGATCGCGCCCCGCGCGACGTTCCCGGCGGCCCCGCCGCCCGTGCGGTAGCGGGGGATGCGGAGCTGGGCGCCCTTCTCCGGCACCGCCCCGTACGCGCGCATCGTGCCGTCCGGCTCCCGCACCTCCGGCGGGAACGCGAACTCCCCGGCGACGGCGTCGATCCGCACATGCCGGTCACCGGGCCCGGAGGCGCCGAAGTGCTCGACCGGCGTCCACACCTGCCAGCCCTCGTCCGTCGAGACCTGGACGACCGGCGGGTCCCCGTCCAGCAGCAGCGGCGCCCGGCTCACCGAGAACCGCTGCCCGGCGACGCCCTCCGACACCCCGAGAGGCACGTCGAGGACGGTCTCCGCGTGCTCGGCCGCCGTCGTGCCGCCGACCGTGAAGACCTCGGCCTCCCGGATCGTCGGCGACTCCGAGTAGAACGGCTGTCCCGGCTCCGGCGCGGTCACCCGGCAGCGCAGCCACCCCGCCCGGGTCCCGGCCACCACCGACGCGGTGTGCCCGGCCGGGACGAACACCACGACCTCGCCCGGCCGGTTGAGCCCGCCGGTGCTGTCCACGCCGGTCGCACAGGTCGCCCAGCGGGCCCCGTCCCACGCCTCCCACACCAGCGGAGGCTGGCGCGGGTCCACGCCCACGCCCTCCACCCGGCTGTCCAGCCGCACGGCGACGATGCACCGGGGCACCGCCGTCGGCAGCCCGAACAGCAGGGCGTCGCCGGGCTCCGGGCGCGACTGGAAGCACGGGACGTCCTTGCCCGCGCCCAGCGGCCCGGTCCGGTCCGTCTGGTCGCCCGAGACCGGCGCGGTGACCAGCCGGACCAGCGAACTCGGCACGATCGGCAGGTCCTCCACCGTGGAGAACACCACCGGCTCCTCGGTCTCCCCGCGCACCGTCGCCACCTCCGTGCCGGCCGGCAGGTGCACGGTCTCCGGCTGCGGCGCGGAGAGCCAGAAGTCGACCTCGGCCCGCGCCACGGTCGGCGGGAACAGCGTCACGCCCAGCAGGTCGAGGAAGGCCGCGTAGTTCTTGTCGGGGACCCGGTTCAGCCGGTACAGCAACTGGTCGACCATGTACGCGAACGTCTCGATCAGCGTCACCCCGGGGTCGGACACGTTGTGGTCGGTCCACTCGGGGGAGCGCTGCTGCACGAACCGCTTGGCCTCGTCCACGAGTTGCTGGAAGCGGCGGTCGTCCAGGTTGGGGGAGGGCAGGGCCATCAGCGCGCCCCCGCTTCACGCCGGGCCCGCGACGCCGGCCCGTCCGGCACCGGCCGCTCCGACTCCGGCCCCGCCTCCGACGACGGGATCGTGTAGAAGGGGAAGACCAGGTTGCGCAGGTCGTTGGTGGCCCGCACGGTGTAGTGCACGTCGATGTAGAGCGTGCCCTCCTCGACCGCGTCGAACGCGACCACCACGTCCGTCACCTCGATGCGCGGCTCCCACCGCTCCAGCGCGGCGCGGACCTCCTGCGCGATCCGCCCGGCCGTCGCCCCGTCGCCGGGCGCGAAGACGTACTCGTGGATCCCGCAGCCGAAGTCGGGGCGCATCGGCCGCTCGCCGGGCGCCGTCCCGAGGATCAGCCCGATGGCCTCCTCGATCTCCTTGTCCCGCTCCACCAGGGCGATCCCGCCCGTCGGCCCGGTCCGCAGCGGGAAGCCCCAGCCGCGCCCGATGAACCCGCCGCCGCTCACATCGGGCCCCCGATCAGGACGTTGAACGCTCCGCTGACGATGGGCGCCCCGCAGGAGGTCTTGTCGCCCATGCGGGCCGCGGGCAGCCCGCCGATCAGTACGGCGCCGCCGATCGCGGCCGCGGGGTTGGGCATGATCACGTTGCCGGGTCCGAGCAGCGCGTGCGGGGGGACGACGCACGCGTGCAGGCTTCCGGTGACGGCCGCGGGCCGGCCGCCGATGAGCACGGTGGCCACGGCCGGCGCACCCGGGGGCGGGGTGCCGATGAGGCCGCCGTGTGCGGTGCTGTCGCCCGTACGGGCTGCGGGGGGCATGGCCGGGGTTCTCCTTGCTGTGGTGCGGACGTGGTACGGGCGCGGGGCCGTGGTGCGGAAGCGGGGCCGTGAGAGGCCGGGTGGACGGGGTGGATGCGAGCGGACAGGGTGGGCGCGGGCGGGTGCGGCGGTCAGTTGATCTTGATGAGCTTGGCCTTGAGGACCGCGAGCAGACCGCCGTCCACCGTGACCCCCGTCTTCCCGTTGACCTTCACCGAACGGCCCTTGATGGTCACGTCGCCCGTCGCGCCGGCGTCCAGGGTGATGCCCGACGAGGACAGGGTCACCGAACTCAACTCCCGTACACCGCCCCGTGCCTTGACCGTCAGCGTGATCTCCCCCTTCTTCTCGTCCAGCACGACGTCGAGCCGCTTGTCACCGGTCGCGATGCGCACCCCGGCCGGACCGCGCGGGGCGTCGAGCAGCTCCAGCCGGTTGCCCGAACGCGACACCAGTGAACGGCGGTTGACCTTCCCGCTGGTCGGATCGACGAGCGGGACGTCGTGCGGGGACGGCTTGTCGACGCCGTTGTACAGCCCGCCGAGCACGTACGGGCTGTCCAGCAGCCCCTGTTCGAACCCGACCAGCACCTCGTCGTTGACCTCCGGGCTGAACACCCCGCCCCCGCCCTGGCCGCCCCACTGCACGGTGCGGACCCAGTCGGTGACGTACGTGTCGTCCAGCCAGGGGAACTTCAGCCGTACCCAGCCGCGTTGGCCCCGGCCCTCCTCGCGGATGTCGGTGACCACGCCGATCGCCAGACCCGGCATGCGCGGTCCGCGCGAGGGGGCGTTCCCGCCGCCCGTCAGCCCCGACAGCGAGCGGTCCGGCGAGGCGCTGACGAGCACGGTGGTCCGGTATCCGGTGTCCGGGTCGAGGACGTGGTGCGCGGCGGTCGCGGTGTAGCGGCCGGAGAACGCCGGGCCCACGTTGCCGAGCGCCACCGGCACCCCCGCCCGCAGTTTCGGATTCCCGTAGGCCACCGCCTCCACCTCGCCGAACCCGGCACTCACCGACGCGGCCAGCGAACCGGCCACCGCCCGGGTCTCCGCCTGGGTGCGGTACGGCGTGTCGGCGATCGTCGTCCGCGAGCCGGACCCGAAGATCTTGGCCGCCGTCGACGGGCTCATCCCCGGGGCGACGGTGTCGCTGCGCACGGACTGCTTCCGCGCCACCAGCCGCGTCTTGGTGTCGACGTTCCAGCCGCGCACCTCCACGCTGTCCGAACCGTCGGCCCCGGTCAGCACCGCGCGCAGGGCCAGCAGATTGTTCCCGTACTCCAGGACCATCGGGTTGCGCGTGGCGGACGTCGACGGCGAGGGGGCCGAGGACGCGGGATCCGGCTTGGTGAACTGCAGCACGCCCTTGTCGTCCACCCGCACGGTGGCCCCGCTCTCGGCGGCCAGGTGCTGGAGGAACTCCCAGTCGGAGACGTTGGGCTGGGTCAGCTGCTTGTACGTGATCGACGCGGCCTCCACCTTTCCGCAGGCGAGCCCGGCCCCGGCGGCGACCTTGCGGACGATGTCCGCCGTCTTCATGTTCCGGTACGCCTCCACCTTCCGGCCGCGCTGGAGCCGGTGCGCCTTGGAGAACGCCCGCACCACGGTGAACGACCCGGTGGTGTCGGTGTCCAGCTCGATCGCGGTGACCTCCCCGGTGAACAGCCGCTCCCGCGCCCGGTCCTGGACGGTCACGACCGAGATCCTCAACGGAGTGCCCATGCCGATACCGGTCTTGGCGAGGAACGTGTGGTCCGGGTCCCGGTACATCAGGACGGCCGTGTCGGGCAGCCCCACGTTCTCGTCGACCACGCAGCTCACCAACTGGGTGGCCCAGGCGGCGGGCAGCTCGGCGGGCGCCTCCACGATCGGGTCGGCCGCGAAGGACCGGCCGGGCGATTTCGTCCCGCTCATCACACGTCCTCTCCGGGGCGGGCGTCCCGTCCGGGCACCAGCAGCTCACGTCCGGGCGTCAACTGCATCGGATCGTCAATGTCGTTGGCGTGCGCGATGGTCCGCCACGCGGTGGCGTCCCCGTACTCCCGCCAGGCCAGCAGCGGCAGGCTGTCCCCGGCCACCACCCGGTGCGTGCGCCGCGCCTCCTTCGACCCCGAGGTGGGGTTCTGCCCGGCCGGATCGACGCTCGCCTCCTCGATCGACAGGGAGCAGGTGGCGCGCAGCGGCTTCCCGTCGACGTCGAACAGCGTGTACGAGACCGAGAGGTTGGAGAGCACCCCGTCGAACGACGTCGTCTTCGACGTCCCCCAGTCGAACCGCACCCAAGGGCTGGCGGGGGTCTTGCGGGCGAGACTGCTGGGCGTGGGGACACACGCGGTCATCAACTGCTCGACCGCCTTCTCCACGGAGTTGTCGTGGGTGGCGGTGGCGTCGAGGAACACCTCCAGCGACAGGGCGCGGGGCCCGCTGCCGACGAACTCGGGCAGCGCGGACTGCCCGGCCATCCGGGACGGGGTGCGCCGCCACTCGGTGGTCTTGCTCAGCGACAGCTTCGCGGGGTTGAACTGCAACGTGAGCCGGGCGAGCGTTCCGCCCGGCTTGGCGCCGACCGTCGACGGCGGCTCCATGATGGTCAGCTGGGCACGGGCGCGGCTCGCGCGGAGAGCGGGTGACACGGCGTTCCTCCCTTCCTGGTTCCGTGACTGCTTGCGGGTCTGCTCCGGTCTGCTCCGGGTCTGTTTTCCGGGCACTGCCGGGTCTGTCTCCGGGTGCTGCCGGACGGGCGCGGCGGTCTGTCAGGAGGGTTCCAGGCCCTCGTGCGCGATCTCCAACGTCTCGATCGCCGCCTGGGAGTCGGCCGGGTCGAAGGACGGGCCCTGCCAGCGGACCGGAACGATTCCGTGAACCTGCCAGCTGATGATCCGGCTGAGATCGGGCCGTAGCGCCACGATCTCGCCGTCCTTGGGCTCGACCCGCCGGATCGTCTCGTTCAGCCACCGCGCGATCTTCATCGTGTCGGCGGTCACCGGGCGGGTCAGCGTGATGTTCGTCCAGGTGATCCGGCCGGGCAGATGCCAGGTGAACCCGTTGTTGCCGCCCTCGGCGTAGGTCTCCATCTCCACCTCGGCGCCCAGCCCCGAGCAGGTGTGGAACGCGCCCAGGTCGCTGCCGCCGATCGCGAGCTTGAAGAACACGCTCGTCGCGAAGATGTTGTCGGTCATGCGTCTCTCTCGTCTGTCCTGCTGCTCGTGTCTTGCCTGCGGGCCGAGGGGCGGTCCGGGAGCCTGTGGTCGTCGTCGGTGGCCGGGCGGTGGGTGGCGGACCGTCAGCGGCGGCCGTCGTGCAGTCGGCCGCTGCGCTCCCGGCCCCGGCGCAGATCGGCGCGGAGGAGCCGGCTCAGCGGGTCGATGAGGCGGCGGGCCAGCTCCTCGACCTCCGCCCCGCTCATCCGGTTGGCCGGGGCGGCGTCGGGCGTGTCCTCGGCCCCGGCCTCCGGGCCCGTCCGCTGGACCACGGGCTTGGACGGCGCGGCCCGGACGGGTACGCCGGTGATCCCGGCGTCCGCCGCCGCGCGCTGGACGGCCTGCGCTCTGGTCTCCGGGCGCCCCGCGCCGGGGCTCCGCGCGGGCGTGCGCGGTGGCACGCGCACGGAGAGACCCGGCGGGGGCCCGCCCGGAGCGTCGTCCGGGGCGGGCGCCGGGGGGCCTGCGGAGTCGGGCACCACGGGGAGGGCCAGCCGCTGTACGGGGACGGCGGCGTCGGCGGCCCGGGGCGCGGCGGGCGGATGCGGCCGGACGACAGGCACGGCGCGCGCACCCTGAGCGGTGGGCGCGGCGGCCGGGACCCCGGGGGCGGCCGACGGCGGGCCGGGGCGGGCGGCCTGGACGTGGGGGAGCGGCGCGGCGGGGCCTGCCGGGGCCGGCGGCGCGGTGGCGGTGCGCTGGACGGCGGGGGGTGAAGCGGGGTCGTGCGCCCGCCCGGGTGCCGGGGATGCGGTGGGGGACTGGCGCCGCGTGCGGGGGAGCGCCGGAGCCGGAGCAGCCGTCGAGCGCTGGACCACGGGGCCGGGCGCCGGGCCGGAACGCGTGGAGGGGCCCGCCCCGGTCCGCCCGGAACCGGAAGCCGGTGTGCCCCGGTCCCGGCCCTGACTCCGGCTGGGACGACCGGGACCGGAGGCGGAGGCGGGGGCAGGGTCGGGGTCGCGTGGTGCCGGGCCGGTGCCGGCGTCCGGCTGCGGCAGGTCGCGCCGCCAGGTCGCCGCCACGACCGGACGCGGGGCGGAGCCGCCCGCGGTCGGGATCGGGGCAGCCGAAAACCCTTCGGCGGAGCCGGTGTTGACGGTCAGCCCACGGTTCGGGAGCAGGGTCCGCGCCCGCTGGACCAGAGGCGCCGGGGCCAGGACGCCGGGGCCTTGGGCGGCCGCGCGGGGCCGCTCGACCGGCCGGATGCGTACCGGGGGCGGGGGAGCGGCGGCGGCCGACCTCGTACGCGTACCGGCGGAGCCTCCGGGGGCCGCCGCACGCTGAACGGAGGGCGCACCGGGTGCGGATGAGGGGACAGCGGAGGCGTCGGGAGCGGTGCTCGGCACGGAGGCCGGTGCGGCGGCCGACCGTACGGGCATCGCGGCGGGCGTGTCCGGCCGCGTCGATGGAGGGGTCGGCGCGACGGGTCCGGAGCCCGGGGCGTCGGCCGTCGCCGGGTCGGGACCCCGCCCGGTGTCCGGCCGGGTTCCGGGCGCGCGGCGGTCGCCGAGCAGCGGCGCGTCCCCGCCGAGCCGCGCGGTCGGCGGCAGGGCGGGCAGCGGCGTACCGATCCCGCCCCGCACCCGGGCCCGGGCGCCCCCGGAGGGCGCCGGGCCCGTGGCCGGCGCGCGCTGAACGGACGGGGAAGGCGCAGCGGACTTCGACGAGGACGAGGACGAGGAAGAAGGGGCGGAAGGAGAGGGCGAAGGGGGCGTGGCTGCCGAGCGGCTGGGCCGGGACGGGGACCCGGTCGGCCCGACCGGTCCGGAGGCCGGTGCGGTGGCCTGTCCGGTGGTCGGTGCGGCGGCCGGGGCCTGCGGGTCCGGCGTCCGGCGCTGGAGCACCGGCAGGTCCGCCGCCGGGGGCGTCGGAGCGGGCGCGGTGGGAACGGTGCCCGTGGCTCCCGCCGCGTCGGCGGGTCGGGCCCCGGCGGGCATCTCCCGCAGCGGCTTGCCCAGCGCGGGGCGGATCGCCCCGGGAGCCGGCCGGGTGGCGGGAGGGGTGCCGGGAGCCGGGGCCTCGCCGTCCGGGGCGGCCGGGCCTGTGCCGCTCGACCGATCCGGTGCGCCGGGTCGCGCGGACGTCGCTCGCTGGATCGCGGGGGACGTGTCCGGCCCTGACGCTGACGCGTGGGACGGAGGGTTCGGCCCCGACGTCCGGGGCGGAGAGGCCGGGCCTGATGTCCGGGGCGGAGAGGCCGGGCCTGATGTCCGGGACGGAGAGGCCGGACCTGATGTCCGGGACGGAGAGGCGGGTGGGGCGGCTGCGGCGGCGGGGGCGAACCCCGCGATCTGCCGCAGCGGCATCGTCGGACGGCGGGCGGCGATCATCGGCGGCGCGATGCGCTGCGGACGTACGGCGGCGGGCCGCGCGGGCGGACGTATGAAGGAAGCCGCGTCCTCGCCGCCGAGGGTGGACCGTACGGAAGGGCCGGAGGCGGCTCCCGTACGGCTGTTCTCGCCGGAAGAGCGCGACCCGTCGCGGGAGTCGGCGGACGCGGGTGCCGACGAGGGGGCCGCACCTGAACCGGCCGTACGCGCCGACGGCGTCCCGGCCTCCCGACCGGCCCCGCCGCCCGAGGTGCCCGACGAGGACCGGCTGACCGTTCCCGGCGCGCCCGACGACGACCGGCCGGCCGTTCCCGGCGTACCCGACGACCGGGTTGCCGAACCCGAAGTGCCGGACGGCGAACCGGGGGTCGTCGCACCTGGCGTACGCGCCCCGCTCGTCCGCGTCGACCGCTGGACCGTCGGGGACGCCGGGGCCGTCGCCCCCGACCTCGTACGGCGTGCGGCGTGCCGTCCTGCCGAGGAGGGCGGCAGGTCCGGTGCGGTGGCGGAGGGGTCGGCGGGGTCATCGGCGTCGGCGGGGCGGACGGCGCGCAGCAGCAGCGGTCCGCCGGGGGACGTCGAAGGGCGCGCGGAGCCGGGCCGGGTGACGCCGTGGATGAGGCCGACCGGGGCCGAGGGCAGCACGGCGTGCCCGAGTTCGCCCTGCTGGGCCGGGTTCTGCCACGAGGCCAGCCGTGCGCGGAACCGCAGCCCGTCGCTCACGCCGATCGAGGCCCGCGCGACGGTCACCTCCGGCGGGGCCACCCGCCGCCAGCCACCGTCCCAGCCACCGCCGTCGGACCCGGAGCTTCCACCGGAACCCGGCCCGGCCCCGGGGCCGCTGCCGCTCTCCTCGTCAGGCGTCCCCGGTGTACCGGTGCCGACAGAGGCCCCCGACCCGGCTGCGAACCCGTCCCCGCCCCGCCCGCCGTCCGGCAGGCCGGGCGCGCCGGGCCGCCGCCGGTCCGCCCGGCGCAGCCAGTCCCCGAGCCCCACACGATCACCCGCCTTCGTTGACGCGGGTGTTGATCCGCGCTATCTCCCGCACCCACTGCTGACGCTCCGCGTGGGTGAGGTCGAGAATGTCCTCACGCTGCCAATGGAAGTGGTAGGCGACGTACGCGATCTCCTCCCGCAGCCGGGGAAGCGCGTACGTCACGATTCCCCCAGGCGCCCACCCGAGAGGTCCACCTCGAACGACCCCTGGCACAGCGGGCAGGTCACCGCGGCGTGCGTGTGGCCCTCGCTGTTGATCCGCCGGTAGAAGTCCTGGAGGAACGCCACGTCGGTCGCGTACATCCGCTCGACGATCCCCGCGTGCACATCGGTGATCGGGCCGAGCCGGGTGATCACCTGGCCCAGCAGCACCACCGACAGGTACGCGGGGTTCTCCTTCACCCGCAGGTCGATCTGCGGGCGCAGCTCGTCCCGCGCCGTCGCGAGCCGCATCGTGCCGCTCCGGTGCACCTGGCCCTCGTCGTCCACGTATCCGCGCGGCAGCTCGAACGCGAACTCCGTCTGGAGCGCGTCCCGTTCACGGGGGCGGCCGGGGGCCGGGGCCGCCGCCGGAGCGGCGGCGGGGGCGGCCTCCTCGCGCGCGGGTGCGGCGGCCATCTGGTCGAGGACCTCTTCGAGGCCCGCACCCGGGGTGACGGTCCGGCGCCTCATTCGACCACGATCTCCTCGAAGGTGATGGTCACCGTCTCGGTCGCCGCGCTCGACTCGCCGGCCTTCAGGGAGGGACCCTCCCACTTGGAGGCCCAGCCCTGCATCAGCTGGATGCGGCGGACGGTCTCACCGGTCGAGTCCTTGATCTCGATCGTGAGGTTCTGCCGCGCGGTGTCGACGGCCCCGTTGTTGAGGGTCTCCTTGATCCAGGTGGTGAACTCGCTGCTCTTGTCGAGCCCGCGGGTGATCGTCACCTCGCCCGCCTGGCGGGCCCCCGGCTGCTTCCGGATGATCTGCTTGCCCTCGGCGGTCACCTGACGGACCTCGACGACTTCTTCCTCGACGGTCATGCCGCTGATCTCCTGGATGGACTCCACGAGGTAGCCGCCGAGCTGAACGCCGAAGACGTGGGTGGAAAGAGCGTCGCCCTCTGCCATGACTGTGTGTCACCTGTTCTTATCGGAAGGGAAGTTGCGGTGCGCCGTGGCGCGGTCCTGCGGGAGGACCGCGCGCTCACTCGTCGACGAGACTGGTGCTGTCGGAGAACTGGGAGAGCCGGAAGATCACGAACTCGGCGGGCTTCACCGGCGCCACCCCGATCTCGCAGACGACCTGGCCCAGGTCGATCGACTCCTGCGGGTTGTTGCTCCGGTCGCACCGCACGTAGAACGCCTCCTCGGCCGTGCGGCCGAACAGCGCGCCCCGGCGCCACTCCTCGGTGAGGAACGCGGTGACGTTGCGCCGGATGCTCGACCAGAGGCGGTCGTCGTTCGGCTCGAACACCACCCACTGGGTGCCCAGGAGGATGGACTCCTCCAGGTAGTTGAAGAGGCGGCGGACGTTCAGGTAGCGCCAGGCCGGGTCGGAGGAGAGGGTGCGCGCGCCCCAGATGCGGATGCCGCGCCCGGGGAAGGCGCGCACGCAGTTCACGCCGATCGGGTTGAGGAGGTCCTGCTCCCCCTTGGAGAGCCGGATCTCCAGGTCCACCGCGCCCCGGATGACCTCGTTGGCCGGGGCTTTGTGCACCCCGCGCTCGTTGTCGCTGCGGGCCCAGACGCCGGCCACGTGACCGCTCGGCGGGACCAGGGAGTTGCGGCCGCTCGCCGGGTCGAAGACCTTGACCCACGGGTAGTACAGGGCGGCGTAGCGGGAGTCGTAGCCGGCGTCCTCGTTGCGCCAGGTGCGTACGCGCTGCGCGTTCATGCCGGGCGGGGTGTCGAGGACGGCGACCCGGTCGCCCATCTGCTCGCAGTGCGAGATGACCGCGAGCTGCACCGTCTTGACGCCCTCGGCGTCGATGTCGCCCCGCTGGAAGGCGCTCATCAGGTCGGGGACGGCGACCATCGTGATCTCGTCGATCGCTTCGAGGCCCGCGAACCCGGTACGGGCCGAGGCGTCGCCCACGTACTCGGAGGCGTCGAGGCGGGCCACACCCGAACCGGGCGCGGCCGTGGCCGCCGCCGGGGCGAGGGCCACCGTCTGCTTCTCGGGGCGGCTCTGCGCCGTACCGGGCTGTTCGGCGACCTGGACCAGTCGCGAGTCGCGGGTCTGGGTGACCAGGTAACCCTTGACGTTCTTGCGGGTGGAGACGTCGTACGTTTCGGCGACCTTGCCGTTCTGGCGGACCAGCAGCCGGAAGCGGTCCTCCGGGGGGTTCTCGCCCTCGGCGTCGGCGATCTCCACGGAGAGGCCCTCGCCCGTGCCGGGCTTGGCGGAGATGAGGAACCCGCCGAGCGCGACCGGCGCCGGGTCCGCCGGTGCGACCGCGCCGCGGCCCGCCCCCTGCGCGTCCTCGGCGCCCTGGGCGGGGCCGCCGATGCGCACGACGTAGGCCGCGCCGCCGCCGTTGGCGAAGAAGCCGTAGACGGCGTGCGCCAGGTAGGTGTCGGCGGTGAAGGCGCCGAACGTCTGGACGTACTGGTCCCAGTTGGTCACCAGTGTCGGCTGGTGGAAGGGGCCCGTACCGGCGAAGCCGACGAAGGCTGCGACCGCGGTGCCGACTCCCTCGATGGGCCGTGCTCCGGACTGCACCTCCTCCACGTAAACACCGGGGGTGAGGTACGACGGCATGCTCGCTCCTTCGGGACGGTCACTCGATCACCGCCCAGTCTCGACGGGCCGCGCGGACCGGGAGTAGGTCCCGGAGTCCTGGACACGGGGCAACGAGACTGCCCTTCCGGGACGCCGGAGCGGGGTGTCGGTGCCCTCGGCGGACGCGGCCCGGACGCGCGGCCCCGATTCACCGTTTCCGGCCTGCTTCATGTCGGTCGTATGACGAGAACGAGAACGTCGTGTAAGGGAACGGGATTCTTTGCCCTTCCTTGGTGGAGGAAGTCGGCGTGCGTTCCCGGAAGAAGTCGGCACGCCTCTGGGGGGAAGAGGGCGGGCGCCTCTGCGCGGAAGGCGGGAAGAAGTCGCCGCGCGGAAGGCGGAATGGGAGACCGCCACGCCGGGGAACCCCTGTGTTCGGTATCTCATTTTCGCGGTAAACCGAGGAGGGGTGAGATCCGTCCCGGAGCTGCGGGAATGTGTCCCCAGGTGATGCGATTCGGCCAGAATGCGCTGGAGGGACGGGTGGATTCGGCCGGGATCGGACGGCGGAAACGGGCACGGAAGCGCTCCGAACGGGCACCGGCCGGCACCGCACGAGCCGTCAGCACCTGTGCTGAGCAGCACAGTTCGCTCCCACGGCCGCAGGATGCGGATATTCTTCCGCTGCCGCCGAGGCCGCGGGCGACCGAACTGGTCGAGACCTCTGGGGCATTGGGGAGGGCGAATACGCCATCACCCGCCGCGCCGGGTTTCCCCTCGGCCGGTTTTCTGCTGTTGTCTCGACGGGAGGGGAAGCAGAACGCCCGGCGCGGCTGTTTCTCGCGTTGTTCTCGGCTGTTCTACCGTGCGAGATCGCTCAGCTCGCCGCTGACATTCAGTACCTGATGGCATCCGGAAGCCTGTGTTCCGGTGGCCGGTGTGCCGGGCTTGGCGCAGGTGACGGAAGCGGTGACGGTGGCGTTCTCCGGAACCTGAATGGGGGTGACCCAGTGATAGTCCTGGTTGCGGAAGGTTTCCAGCGCGATTGTCGTGATCTTGTTCTCGCCGAAGGAGATCGTCACGAGGCCCTCGTCGCCCTGGAAGTTCGCCACGACGGCGTCGGTGATCTTGAACACCTTCCCGGCCGGCACCTTGTAGGAGCCTTCCTCCGTCGCCCCCGCCCGGGTCTGCACGTCGATCGTCCGGGACGCCTGGCCTCCTCCGCCTCCGCTCCCGCCGGTGCCGCCGCCGGAGCCGGAGCCGCCCGAACCCGAACCGCCCGAACCGGGCCCCGTTCCGTCCGGACCGGTCCCCTCTCCCTGGCCGCCGGACGGGTTCTCCGCGCCGCCGGGCGGCGTCGACCCCTGCTCCTTGCCCCGTTCGGTCTCCTCCTGCGCGGCCTTCGCCCCTGCCTGCTTGGCCGTGCTCTGCACCGCCGGACGCACCAGGGCGAACCATGCGAGCAGCAGCGCCAGCAGCGCCGCCAGCACGATCAGCAGCCACTTGGGCAGAACCGGTATCTGGGCGAACTCGCCGGGCAGCGGTTCGGGCCCGCCGGGCTGCTCCTCCTCGGTCTTCCGCTCGCCGGCCCCGGTCGCCAGGACATCGAAGGGCCAGCTCACGGGCTCGCCGAACCAGATCAGCTTCCGGGCCCGGGCCTTGAGCCCGAACTCCGCCGACTCCCCGGGCTCCAGTCGCTTGGTGTCCGGCGCGAAGACGAGACGCAGGTCCTCCCCGTCCTGCCGGGACGCGAGAGCGACGTCGACCGGGGTGTTCCCCCGGTTCTGCACGGCCGTACGGAACCGGGCGCCGAGCCAGCCCCGGCGGCGGCGGGGCTCCAGCTCCGCGCGCAGCTCGTGGAAGGGCTCCACGGTCACCGTCGACTCGGGGACCACGACCGACTCGGGTCGCTCGGCGGGCAGCACCCGTACGGCCAGCGGGGTCTCGCCCGCCCGGACGTCGGGGGAGCGGGGCGGGGCGAAGGTCAGGGCCACCGTCTCGGACGTGCCCGGATACAGCGACACACGCGCCGGCTCCACGGTGGTCCAGGCGGCGCAGTCGCCGACCACTTCGAGGGTGTAGGCCTCGACGATGTCACCGTCGTTGCGCACGGTCAGAGTGGTCGTCGCGGTGCCGCCCGGCGACACCGTCACCGCGGGGCTTGCGAGTTCGGCAGATGTGGTCACGCTGCGACGGTAGGCCGCACGCACCGCCCGGCAGCAGAGACGCGAGGGCAGAGGACGGGCAGCCGCGGTGCCCCGAGGGCCCCCCGCCCCGGTGCCCCCGCGTCCCCGGCGCGCGCCCGCGCCCCCTGACGCCCGCCGACGGAGGCGACCACCAGCGGCAGACGGCATATCGGGCTGAAGTACCTGAGGAAGACGGGCACGGAACGATGACGATCACGGACACGACGAACGGCACGGCGACACGCGGGCAGTACCGCAGGACCGACCCGGCCGGCCACCGCTCGCCCGGCACGCCCGGGGCGCCCGGCGGCAGGGTCACGGTGGCGGTGTACGCGGAGGACCTGATCCTCCAGACCGGGATGATCCACCAACTGCGGGTGCGGCCCGAGATAGAGCTGCTGCCGGAGGCCGAGGCGGACCGCGCCGAGGTCTCCCTGGTCGTGGTGGACACGGTGGGCGAGGCCACCGTCCAGCTCCTGCACCGCCTCCAGCGCAACACCTCCACCCGTACCGGGCTGGTCGTGGGCTTCTTCGAGTCGGGCGCCCTCCAGACGATGATCGAGTGCGGGGTGGCCGCCGTCCTGCGGCGCGGCGAGGCCGACCAGGACCGGCTCGTCCACCTGGTGCGCGCCATGGCCAACGGCGAGGGCGTGCTCCCGGGCGACCTGCTCGGCAAGCTCCTCGACCACGTCAGCTCCCTCCAGCGCACGGTCCTCGACCCGCGCGGACTCACCCTCTCCACGCTCACCGCGCGCGAGGCGGAGATGATCCGGCTGGTCTCGGAGGGCTGCGACACGGCGGAGATCGCGCAGAAGACCTCGTACTCGGAACGCACCGTCAAGAACGTGCTGCATGAGGTGGCGACCCGGCTCGAACTGCGCAACCGGGCGCACGCGGTGGGGTACGCGATGCGGCACGGGCTGATCTGAGGACGGGACGCGGGCCGATCTGCGGACGGGGAGCGGGGCGGGGAGCGGGCTGATCAGCGGACGGCGTGCGGGTCGGGGCGCCGGTCGGGCCGGGGCCCGGGCCCCGCCGACGAACGGCCGACGCCCCGGCCCGCACCCCCGTGCATCCGGCCCGCACCCCACGCGCCCGGCCCGACCCCACCGAGCCCGGCCCGCCCCGCGCCGCAAAGGGCAACGGTCGCTTCCCCCGTTCCGGGTACTCGCGGCCTGTCCCGCGCCCCGTGCGCACGCGAGGCTGGCCGGTGGAGAGTCATCGACAGACTGTGAGGTGGGCCGTGACCGGCACTGCTGGCCCGGCGAAGCGTTCCCGGGCGGCCCGGCTGATCGGTGCGGTGGTGCTGCTGGCGCCGCTGCTGGTCGGCGCCGCCGCGGCCCCCGACCGGGCGGGCGACGCGGTCGCCGCCGCCGACGCGGCGCCCGACCAGGCGGGGCGCATCGCCTTCGCCGGCACCGAACACCGCAGCCTCGGGCAGGCGACCGGCGACACGATCAGCACCAAGCCCTTCTTCGGTGACGGGCCCGCCCACTACGACCAGGACCCCTCCGCCCGCGGCGGCGTCCTCGTCTTCACCAGCCTGCGCGACAGCCCCAGGCCCCAGGTGTACGTGCGCGGCGCGGACGGCTCGGTGCGCCGGCTCACCACGGACCGGGACGCGGCCCGCCCCGAACTCTCCCCGGACGGGCGGACCGTGGTGTTCGACTCGGCCGAGCCCGGCCCCGGCGGCGGCGTCCAGCGCGACCTCTGGTCGGTCGGCGTCGACGGCACCGGCCTGCGCCGGCTCACCGACACCCCCGACAACGAGAACTCCCCGACCTGGTCCCCGGACGGCACACGCCTCGCGTACGCCTGCGACGGCGACGCCGTACGGGGATGGCAGGTGTACGTACGGAACGCCGAGGGCGGCCCGCAGACCCGGATCAGCGACGGGCCGGCCGGCGACGCCACCGAGCCGTCCTGGAACCCGGGCACCGACCCCGCCGACCGGGACATCGTCGCGTACACCCTCACCACCGACCCGGACCCGGACGTCGACGACGGCACCGAACTGCGGGCCACCGAAGGCATCGGCACCGACCGCCCGCTGCTGGTCGGCGGCCACGCCGAGTGGGGTACCCGCTCCGCCTCGTGGCTGCCCGACGGCAAGCAGGTCGTCTTCCTCAGCCCGTACCACACCTGCGGCTGCGACGACTTCGACCACGTCTACCAGGTGACCGCCTTCGACGGCAGCAAGGGGCCGGACCAACTGGTCAAGGAGGACCGCGAGGTCGGGCCGCCCACCTGGTTCGCCCCGGCCGGGACCGTCGTCGTGTCCCGGATCACCCCGGACCCCGAGAAGGTGAAGAAGGAGGGCGAACTGCTGTCCGCCTCGCGGATCGTGACGCTCCAGGACGTCCGCCAGGACGGCTCCGACCCCCGCGACCTGGGTGTCACGATCCTCAAGGAGGACCCGGCCGCCCGCACCAACGACGACCCCGCCGTGGACCCCCTGTTCAACCCGGCGCCGGGCTACGACCCCTGGACCGAGCGGCAGAGCTACACCCCCGACGGCCGCCGGATCGTCGTCACCCGCTTCGAGGACACCGACACCGGGCGCGTCGAGCGCATCTGGATGACCGACGCCGACGGCGGCAACGCGGCGGTGCTGCCGCTCGCCGGACGCGGTGCCGACGACTGGGACACCGACCCCGCCTTCTCGCCCGACGGCACCAAGCTCGCCTTCACCCGCACCTCGCCCGGCGGCACCGGCGACGCGGCGGGCCCGAGCCGCATCCTCATCGCCGACGTCGCCAGCGGCAGGATCCTCGACGAGGTCCGGCCGCCCGAGGGCCAGCGGACCGGCGCCGACGCCCAGCCGACCTGGTCCTCCGACGGGATCAACCTCGCCTTCACCCGCGGCCAGACCATCAACGGCAACGGCGGCAACAAGCACATCTGGGTCGTGCCCGTCGCCGACCTCGGCCGCCAGCGGGACCTCAGCGCCACCATCTGCCCCGGCGCCTGCGAGGTCATCGACGACAGCCCCGCGTTCTCCCCGGACGGCCTGAAGGTGGCGTTCAACCGCAAGGACGGCGGCGGCAGGGTCAACCAGCGGGCCGGCGTCCTCATCAAGCCGCTGCGCGGCGGCGGCTGCCGGGTCGTCCTGCCCTCCGTCCAGAAGGACAACCCCGCCGGCTGCGACCTGCCGATCCCCGACACCTCCGCCACCGGCCCCCACCAGCCGCGCGACGTCGCCTGGACGCCCGGCGGCGACCGGCTCGTCTTCACCGCGCGCCGCGAACTCGCCCCGAACTCCCCGGAGCAGCTCGCCACCCTCGACATCGCCTCCGGCGCCCTCGCCCCCGTCGACAACGCGCACGCCGGACGGCAGAAGGAACCGACCCTCCAGCAGTCCGTCGACCTGTCGCTCACCGCACCGCCCGCCCGGCCCCCCGTGGAGGTCGGCTCCACCGCCGAGGTGACCGTCACCGTCACCAACCGGGGCCCCGCCCCCTCGCCCGGCACCACCCTCACCGTCGACGCCCCGCCCGGCGTACGGCTGGAGGAGCTGACCACCGACGGTGCGACCTGCGCCCCCGGCACCCCCCAGTGCGATGTCGGCATCGTCCCGCCGGGCGGCAGCGTGGAGGTCGTCGCCCGTCTGACCGGCGTCACCCCCGGCCCCCAGCGGATCATCTGGTCCGTCACCGGAGCCGTCATCGACCCCAACCCCACGGACAACACCACCGGCACCGAGATCCCGGTCGAGGACCCCCCGCCGCCCACGCCCAGCCCCACCCCGACGCCTTCCACCCC
>NZ_JNZZ01000048.1 GCF_000717645.1 Streptomyces californicus | reverse complement strand
GGGGAGGCGGGGCAGGGCGGTGGGGCTCATGGGGCTGCCTTTCGTGACGAGGTGAGTGGGATGCCGTGACGAGGTGGGTGGGGTGCGGTGAGCGATCCGGGGGTGAGGGAGAACGTTCGGTCTCCCTTGGTCCGGCTCATCTAAGGTGCGGGCGTCGCCGGCTGTCAAGACCGAACGTTCTCCCTCATCGCTTGGTAGGGTCGGGTCCATGAGTCGGGGCACGGGAAACGGCAGTACGTCCGAGGCGCGGGCCAGGCTGCTCGCCACGGCGACGAGGATCTTCTACGCCGAGGGCATCCACTCCGTCGGCGTCGACCGGATCATCGCCGAGGCTCAGGTGACCCGCGCGACCCTGTACCGGCACTTCTCCGGCAAGGAACAGCTCGTCCTCGCCTATCTCGACCAGGCCGACCAGGGGATCCGGGCCCAGGTCGAGGCCGCCCGCGCGGGCGCCGCGCCGGGGGCGGACCAGGTGCGGGCCGTCGCGCGGGCCGTCGCCGACGGCATCCGGTCGCCGGGGTTCCGGGGCTGCGCCTTCCTCAACGCCGTGGCTGAATATCCCGACCCGGCCCACCCCATCCACCAGGCCGTGCTGACTCACCGGCAGTGGTTCCTCGACACCGTCACCGAGCTGCTGGCGCAGGCCGGGCATGTGCCCGCCGATGCCGCCGGCCGCCATGTCGTCATGCTGCGGGACGGGGCCATGGCCGCCGGATGCCTCTTCGATCCGGAGCTGGTCACTGACACCTTCCTCGGGGGTGTCGAGGGAGTCCTCCGCGGGTGGGGAGAAGGGGCCCGGTAGCGGGGGAAGCGCCCGGGGGCGGAGAAGGGGCCCGGTAGCGGGGGAAGCGGCCGGTGGCGGGAGAAGGGACCGGTGGTGCCGGGGGCCCTCGGTGTGCCCCTCGCGGTACTTCTCGGCGTGGCTTGATTCGATCGATCGTTAATCGAACGGGGTGGACGGTTCCAGCCGACGTCCTGCGGGTAGAAAGGTGGATATACCCGTACAAAGGTTCGTCGTGGGGAGGCTGGTTCGATGCCGTGGTTCGCCTGGCTGCTCGCCGCGGCGGCGCTCGGCGTCGCGGAGTTCTTCACCCTGACGCTGGTCTTCGGGCTGCTGGCCGGTGCCGCCCTCGTCGCCGCCGTGGTGGCCGGTCTCGGCGTCGGGCTGCTCGGGCAGCTCGTGGCGCTCGGGCTGACGGCGGTGGCCGGGCTCGCTCTCGTACGGCCCGTGGCCCTGCGCCAGATCGCCCAGGCGCCTCTGACCGTCGAGGGCAGCGACGCGCTGATCGGCAAGCGGGCCGAGGTGGTGCAGGAGGTCACCGCGACCCACGGCCTGATCAAGCTCTCCGGTGAGGAGTGGTCCGCCCGCGCCCTCGACGAGAGCCATGTCATTCCGGTGGGAGCGCTGGTGGACGTCATGGAGATCGACGGTGCGACCGCCGTGGTCTACCCCCGCGAACTCCTCCCCTGACCGCCCCCGGGCACGGGAGCACACGCCCGCCGATCCGTTGTGACCACCCGCCCGACCCTGCGGCGTACGGAGCGCTCGCCGCGAAGGAGGAAGCATGGACCCGGTCGTCATCCCGATCCTCGTGGCGGCGATCGTCGTCGTCTTCCTCGTGGCCGCCACCGTGCGCATCGTCCCGCAGGCGCGCCGCTACAACGTCGAGCGGTTCGGCCGCTACCGGCGGACCCTGCAACCCGGTCTGAACTTCGTCCTGCCGGTGGCGGACCGGATCAACACCAAGCTCGACGTGCGCGAGCAGGTGTACTCCTCCGACCCCAAGCCGGTGATCACCGAGGACAACCTCGTGGTCAACATCGACACCGTCCTCTACTACCAGATCACCGACCCGCGGGCGGCCGCCTACGAGGTCGCCGACTACCTCCAGGCCATCGACCAGCTCACCGTCACCACCCTCCGCAACGTCATCGGCTCCATGGACCTGGAGGGCACCCTCACCTCCCGCGAGGAGATCAACGCCCGGCTCCGCGCCGTCCTCGACGACGCGACCGGCAAGTGGGGCATCCGCGTCAACCGCGTCGAGATCAAGGCCATCGACCCGCCCAACACCATCAAGGAGGCGATGGAGAAGCAGATGCGGGCCGAGCGCGACAAGCGCGCCGCCATCCTGCACGCCGAAGGGGAGCGGCAGGCCAAGATCCTCACCGCCGAGGGCACCAAGCAGAAGGACATCCTGGAGGCCCAGGGCACCCAGCAGGCGATGATCCTGCGCGCCGACGGCGAGTCCAAGGCCGTTGAACTCGTCTTCCAGGCCGTCCACCGCAACAACGCCGACGCCAAGGTCCTCGCCTACAAGTACCTGGAGACCCTCCCGGACCTGGCCCGGAGCGACAACAACACCTTCTGGGTGATCCCCGGCGAGCTGACCGAGGCGATCCGTACGGTCAGCACCGCGTTCGGCGACCGGGCCACCGGTACGGGATCGCCGCCGGGCGCCCGGCGCGAGGACGCGGACGACGGAGCCGCCGACCCCGACGCCTCCGACAAGGACCACGTCGACGCCCCGGAGATCGAACCGAACTCCACCCTCGCCCTGGACGCCGTCGCCGCCGCCGACGAGGCCGCCAAGCAGGCCGCCGTCGCGGTGAGCGACGCGAAGGCCGAGGCGGAGGCCGCGGGGGAGACCCGGCTGCCGAGGCGGTGACGCCGCCCGTGCGTTCCGGCCGTGCGGGTGGGCCTCTCGGCTCGCCGGCCCGGAGTGGTGGTGACGCCCGTGCGTCGCCTGTGTGTTGCGGCTGAGCCTCTCGGGCCGCTGCCCCGGTGCGGCGGTAACGCCCCTGCACCGCCCGCTCGTTCCGGCCGTGCGGATAACCGCCTCGGGGCGTCGGCCCGGCGCGCGTACGTCTTGGTGCCGTCGCTTCCGTGCGGCAGACTTGCCACCGCAGTTCATGCCTGGGCTGCGGGCGACTCGGGGGAGTGCAACGGTGAACCGCCGCCTGTCGATGGCGCTGACCGCCTACGGCGTGGGGGGCCAGGCCCTCTTCCTGGTCCTGACCGAACCGCTGAAGAAATGGATCGTCGGCTTCCTGCCGCCCGGTACGACCGTGCGCGAGGTCCGAGTGTTCGGGCTCTCGTTCGACGGATTCGCCCTGCGCGCGTCGGGACACGCCGTGGGATGGGTTCCGCAGGCCGTCTTCCTGACGCTCGCCGCACTGCTCCTGTACGGCGTGTTCCGCGCGAGTACGGGCATCAGGCCGCGGATCAGGACCGTCCTCGCCCTCGCCGGAGCCTCCCTGCTCGCTGCCGGCGCGGCCGTGCTGATCACCCCGGTCGTCGACCCGGGCGCCTCCGCCGCCCTCCTCACGTACGACGAGTGGATCGTCCGGGCCCAGATCGGTGAAGTGCCCGCTTCCGCCGCCCAGTTCGCGTTGCTCACGCTGTGGTTGCCGCTGATTCCCTGGCTGTTGGTATGGCGGTACCGGGATCTGCCGCCGCTACGGGCCTACTTCGGGACGGCGGAGGGGGAGACGGACCCCGCGCCCCGAGCCGTCACCGGGCGGGCGCGGCGGCACCTCGTGTGCGCCGGGCTGATCCCGGCCGTGCTGCTGGCCGTGGCCGGGGGACAGGCCCTCCGCCATGTGCGGGTGCGCCACCTGTACCAGGGAGCGCCCGGGTCCTCGGACGCCGCCATCACCTTCGACCCGGACCTGTGGGTCCCGTACACCCCGCCGCCGCTCGTCTCCGAGTGGAGCGGCGTCCTCTACCCGGCGCTGCGCCTGCGCCCGCTCAGGACCGAGATGGTCGAGGGCTGGGCCGTCACCCTCGTGGTCTGCGCCGTCTTCCTCACGGCCCTGGCGTTGGCGCTCCGCTCGATCGTCACCCGTTCGGGGGATCTCGTGCAGCCGGAAGGGCCCGAGGACGCCGGTACGACCGGCCCGGCGGGAGCGATCGAGTCGGCGGACGCGGCGGAGGCCAAGCGCCCCGCCACCTCCCCACGACCCACCGCCTACCTCCGGCTCGTTCTGAAGGGGTGGTACGCGACCCTGCTCGCCGCCGTCCTCGCCGCGTTCGTGGACGGGCGGGTGCTGCGCTGGTTCGCCCCGCGCCGGGAGAGCGGCGGGGCGGCCGCCGACCAGCTGGGCGTGGCCATCGGCGACGCCGTCCGCTTCGGGGCGGCCTGGGGGTGGGCCACAGGGATCGCCTGCCTCGCCGTGGTCCTGCTGATGCGGCGGCGCGCGGCCCGTACGAACCCGCCCGGCGGCGAGGGGGAGCGGTGCCCGGTGCGCGCGGACGAAGAGCAGGCGGCAGGCGAGCAGCGGACGGCAGGCGAGCCGCAGTCGTCAGAAGAGCGGCAGACGGCAGCAGAGCCGCAGGCGGCAGGCGAGCCGCGGACGGCAAGCGAGCAGCGGTCTTCAGAAGAGCAGCGGTCGGCAGACGAGAGCGAGGAGCAGGCGGCCCATGGCGCATGACCGACGGGGGACGCAGGACCGGCAGGGGACGCAGGACCAACGGGGTGCGCGTGACCGGAGGGGGACCGGGGCGCGCAGGACGGGTGCGATGACCCGGGCGAGCGTACGCCGGGGGAGTGCACCGCCACCGTCGCGCCCCGAGGAGGAAGAGGGGACGGAGGGCGGGGGGCGGCTGCGGTTCGTGAAGAGCCCGACGACCTGGCTGCTGGGCATCCTGCTGGCCGTGGTGACCGTGACGTTCCAGGACGTCCTGACCGCGTCGGTGAAGGCGGTCCTTCCGCTGGACCGGGTCCCGGACCGGCTCTCCCCCCAGGGCGCCATCGACGTCGTCGAGGTCAGGGACGTCAAGGACATCGGGTATTACGTGGTGCGCGACGGTGAAGGCGCCGACGACGGAAAGCTCCGCGAACAGATCGCCTCGGGGCAGCCCTGGCGGGAGGGCCGCGATGTCGTCGACGCCGGGGACGCGGACTGGATGATCACGGTCCAGGGCCGAGCTTCCCAGCAGGTCCGCATCACCGACATCGTGCCCGTCCTGGAGGGCGGCGCCTGTGACAAGCCGCTCGGCGGCAGCCTGGCGCACTTCCCCTCCCAGGGCGTCTCCGACGTCATCCCCCTGGAGCTGGTGGTGGACGCCCCGCGCCCCCGTCTGGAGACGTACGGCAAGGACGGGAAGGACGGGAAGGACGCCAAGCCGTTCTTCACCGGGCCCGAGGCCAAGCACATCACGCTGAACCAGAACGAGACCGAGGCGTTCGTCGTCCACGCGACCGCCGAGACCGGCTACTGCCGCTGGCGGTACCGCGTGCACTACGAAATCGGCGGGACCACGGCGGAGATGACGATCAGCGGCCCCGGGGGCAGGCCCTTCGAGCTGACCGCGCGCCTGGCCGACCCGTCCGGGTACCGGAAGGTGTACTTCCCCGCCCTCGACTGCGTGCACCCCGGCGCCTGGTCGCCGGGCGACTGGTACGAGCAGACCGGGCCGGAGTACGCCCGCGCCCGCAGCGACGGCAAGGTGCCGCCCTGCCCCAAGGCGTGAGGCCCCGGCAGCCCACCCGCTACCGCCAGCCCGCCTCCACCCGTCCCGCCCGCTACCGCCCGCCCGCCTCCACCCGATCCACCCCTTCCACCCGCAGCTCCGCCAGGACCGGCGGCTTCTCCGGGTCCTCCGAGCGGACCGTCACCCGGACCTTCCTGGCCGTGTCGCCCGCCAGGAAGGGGCGCCAGAAGCGGCCGTCGACGGACGTCTCCACCGTGTGCGACACCGGCGGTACGTCGCCCCAGCGCGGGGTCACCGCCGCGATCCGCACGGGGCGCGGGCCCACGTCCACCGTCAGGGACCCCGCCGCGCCGTCCGGGGACCAGGACGTCGCCGGGCTGCCGTCCACCGCCGCCTCCGCGTAGAGGCCCGGGGCCTCGGAGGTCGCCGTCGCCGGGCGGCAGCGCGCCGCGTCGGCGGTCGGGGTCAGGTCGGGGCGACGGGTGGGCAGGGTCAGCGTCCCGGTCAGCCGGCGCGGGCCCCCGGCCGTGTGGACCGTGAACGGGCTGCCCGAGACCAGGCGCACCGTGGTCGTCCGGGGGCCGATCCCGACGTCGTACACCGCGTCCCGGAACCGCAGCCCCTTCGCCGTGACGCCCTCGCCGAGCTGGGGCGGCAGCGTCGGAGCCAGGCGGACGCCGTCCTCGCGCAGCCGCAGCCCCGTCAGCCCGTGCGTGAACACCTGGAGGAAGCCGCCCTTACCGGTCAGGAAGTCCTCGGCGGGGAAGCCCGACAGAGGGTCCTCCGCCCCCGCCTTCTCACCGCGCGCCTCGGAGAACAGGTCGTACGGGCCCCGCATGAACGGGCGTACCGCGCGCTGGAGATACGTGTACGCCGAGCAGCCCGGCTCCCCGGTCTCCGCCGCGTCGATCGCGTGCACCGAGTCCGTCATCGCCGGGCCGTCCGGGTCGGTGCGGGCCGCGTAGTAGTCGAGGGTGGCCGCCGCGGCGCCGGGCTCCATGGGCCACTCCAGCGGGTAGGTCAGGAGCACCGTGTCCGCCTGCTTGATCGTGGAGCCGTTGTACCCGGCGTACTGGAGGTAGACCTTCCGCTCGGCGTCGTACGGGATGCGCAGACCGTCCGCGACCCGGTTCCAGGCGGCCGGCGGGCGGTGGCCGAGCAGGCGGGCGGCGCGGGTCGCGTTGCGGAGCGCGGTGGCGGCGACCGCGTTGGTGAAGACGCCGTCGTCCACGCCGTTGCTGTACTCGTCGGGCCCGGCCACGTTCCGGACGGAGTAGGTGCCGTCGGCATTGGCCGTGGCGCGGGAGCGCCAGAAGTCCGCGACGCCCTTCAACAGCGGCCAGCCCCGCTCCCCCAGCCAGTCGCGGTCGCCGGTGGCCAGAAAGTACTGCCAGACGGCCAGCGAGACGTCTCCCTGGAGGTGGTTCTGCGTCAGACAGTGCGGCGGGTCCCAGCTCTGGCACTCGGAGTCGAGGCGGCCCCGGCTCGCACTGGTCCACGGGTAGAACAGCCCGTCGTACCCGAGCTTCTCGGCGTTCGCGCGGGCCGCGCCCCGGGTGCGGTAGCGGTACTCGACGACCGAACGGGCCAGCTCCGGGCGGGTCGCCAGCAGCCCCGGGAACATCCACGTCTCCGCGTCCCAGAAGACCATTCCCGCGTAGTTGTCGCTGGTCAGACCGGCCGGGGCGATGCTGTCGGCGGCGCCGCGCCGGGTGCTCGCCAGTAGTCCGTACTGGGCGGCGCGCAGCCACCCCTGCAACTCTCCGTGGCCCGGGACCAGCACATCGGCCGACCAGTCCTCGCGCCAGGCCGCCTCGTTCGCCGCGAAGACCCGGTCCCAGCCGCGCCGCGCCGCCCGGTGCGCCGTCTCCCGGGCGTCCTCGGCCGGGGCGCGGGAGGTGAGGGCGGTGTCGACGCCGACGTACTTCTCGAAGGTGTACGTGCGGCCCGCGCGGACCGGGGCTGCGTGCGCGGACGCGCCGGTCCGCAGGGTCTCGACCACGCCCGAACCGCTCCGCATCGTCTGCGCGACGGCCCCCTCGACCCCGGTGCCGAGCGTGCGGAACGTCCCGTCCTCCCGCAGCGTGATCCGGCGTGCGCCCCGCTCGTCGAGCCGCCCGGTGACGGTCGCGGTACCGCTCCAGCGCGGGGTCATCCGCAGGCGTACGGCCCCGGCGTGGACGTCGGAGCGGTCGGCCAGCACGTCGTACACGAGGTCGGTGGCCCGGCCGTCCGCCGTCGTCCACCGCAGCGAGGTGCGGACGAGGCCGCAGGAGAGGAAGACCGTCTGCCGGTAGTACGAGATCCGGTCCGCCGGGGTGTCCGGGCCGAGGGTCTCCCCGCCGACGCCCACGTCCACGGTGGTCCAGCTCGGCAGTGCGGCGATCACCTCGCGGCCCTCGGAGACGGCCCGGTCGCGGGCGTGGAGACCGGAGACGAACGCCCCGCCGTAGCGGGGGGTGTAGAGCGGCCAGCCGGTCTTCTCGCCGGTGGCCGCGTAGCCCGCACCGGTGGCGGGGACCCGGTGGCCGAGGTAGCCGTTCCCGATGTACGGGGTGTAGCCGGCGGCCTCCCCGAACCGCTCGGAGGTCCGGGCCCAGGCGGGATCGGAGGCGTCCCCGCAGGCGGGAGGGTGGGCGCCGGGGGTGTGGTCCGGGCCGCCCGTCGCCCGGGCGGCCGGAGGCGCCGGTGCGATGAGGGCCGCGGCGACCAGGGCGGCGAGGGCGGCGGCGGAGATACGCGGGAGGCTCACGGGACGACGGTAGGGAGCGGCCCGCCCGGCCCGCCGCCACGGCGCGCGGGGCCCCCGGTACGCACCCCGCACCGGGCGTCCGCCTGCCCGCCGGATGGAGCAGATCCGGCCACGGGGAACGTCCGCCCCACCCTGGCCGACACGGCCACCGCGCCCGCCCCGACGTCTGTCCCTACCGGCCCGACGCGGGAAGTCGGCGGCCCCGACGCGGGAAGACGGCGGCCCCGACGCGGGAAGACGGCGGCCGTCGCCCCGACGCCCGCCCCACCGCGCCCTAAGCCGACGCCGCCATGCCGGTCTTCAGCCCCGAGCCGCACAGCGGCACCACCACCTCGCCCCGGACCGCGTCGCCCCCGGCCCGTACCGCCGCCCAGCAGGCCACCCCCGTCGTCTCGACGAAGAGGCCGCGCGCCGCCAGGTCCCGCTGGGCCTCGCGGACGCCGTCCTCGGGCACCGTCAGGAACGTGCCGCCCGACTCCCGTACCGCCGCCAGGATCTGGCGGGCGCGGGGCGGCCGGGGGATCGCGATGCCCTCCGCGAGGGTGGCGGGTTCCACGCCGCCCGCACCTCCAGCCGCGTTCCCGCCCGTGCCCGGCACGCCCCCGGCACCCGCGCCCCCGCCCGGACCCGGAACGCCCCCTGCGCCGACGTCCCCGCCCGGAACGGTCCCGCCGTCCGGAAGCAGGCCGTCCGCCCCGCCCTCGCCGTCCCGAAGCAGGTCCCCCGCCCCGACCGGAAGCAGGTCGTCCGCCCCCGCTCGGAACGCGGCCGCCAGCGGCGACACCGCCTCCGCCTGGACGGCGATCAGCCGGGGGCGGGCCGTGATCAGGCCCAGCGCGCGCAGTTCGGCGACGGCCAGCGCCACGCCCAGCAGCAGCGTGCCGTTGCCCACCGGGACCGCCAGGGCCTCGGGCAGCCGGCCGCCGAGGTCCTCCCACAGCTCGTACGCGTACGTCTTCGTGCCGTGCAGGAAGTACGGGTTGAAGACGTGCGAGGCGTAGAAGGCCCCCGGTTCGTCCGCCGCCGCGCGGGCCGCCCGCGCGGTCGCCTCCCGGCCGCCGGGGACCGTGACCAGCCGGGCGCCGTGGGCCCGGATCTGCTCGGTCTTCTTCGCCGACGTGCCCTCGGGGACGTACACCGTGCACGGCAGGCCGGCCCGTGCGCAGTACGCGGCGAACGACGTGCCCGCGTTGCCGGAGCTGTCGGCGACGACCCGGTCCGGGCCCAGTCGCCGGGCCAGCTCCCCGAGCATCACCGCGCCGCGGTCCTTGAAGGAGAGCGTCGGCATGAGGAAGTCGAGCTTCGCCGAGACGGTGTCGGTGAGCGGGACGAGCGGGGTGCGGCCCTCGCCCAGGGAGATCGCCGACGTGTCGAGGGGGAGGAATTCCTTGTAACGCCACAATGAATCGGCCCGGCCCGCAAGCGCGTTCGCCGCGACGCCCCGCGCGGGGGTGAAGTCGAGGTCCCACGGGCCCCGACAGACCGGGCAGCACCAGGTCAGAGCCGTGATCGCGGACCGCGTCCCATCCACCGGACAGTGATAGCTCGTCATGTCCGCCAGCATGTCAGGCGTATGGCAGGTGAATGGCGCGCGTATGGAGAGTCCCAAGGCGCCCTTGTGGGTTCGCCATGGATCGGTCAATCTTTCGCTGGCAGCAGGGCGGGCCGCACGCCGGACGACGCGAAACGCCGTGTGCTCCGAGGGCTCTGTTGTCATGCTCATGCGATATGTGCGCCCTGTGGTCGGCACCACCGCACCGGGCGACACCGGAACGCCGCACCACCGCGCAACCGGAAACCGCACCACGCGACACCGGTACACCGCACCACCGCGCAACCGGAACACCGGAACACCGCACCACGGCACCACCCCCCACCAGAGCACCGCCGATGAGGAGGACCCCTCAGATGTCAGTGACGCGTCACACCCCCCAGGCCCGTCGAAGACTCGCCGCGGCGACCGTCATAGCCACCGCGGCAGCCGTCGCGCTCGCCACCGCCGCGCTCCCGGCGACCGCGGCCGAGCGCGCCCCCGAAGGCGTGATCCTGAACGCGGACGCCCCGGGCACCATCAGCGACAGCTACATCGTCACGCTGAAGGACTCGGCCGCGAAGTCGGACTCCGCCCAGGGCCGGGCCCTCGCGAAGAAGTACGGCGCGAGCATCGAGCGCACCTACCGCGCGGCCCTCAACGGCTACGCGGTCGAGGCCACCGCCGCGGAGGCGAAGAAGTTCGCCGCCGACCCGGCCGTCGCCTCCGTCTCGCAGAACCGCACCTTCACGGTCTCCGCCACCCAGACCAACCCGCCCTCCTGGGGGCTGGACCGGATCGACCAGCGGAGCCTCCCGCTGGACCAGCGCTACACCTACCCCGACAAGGCGGGCGAGGGCGTCACCGCGTACGTCATCGACACCGGGGTGCGCATCAGCCACAGCGACTTCGGCGGCCGCGCGGCCAACGGCTACGACGCCATCGACAACGACAACGTCGCCCAGGACGGCCACGGCCACGGCACGCACGTGGCGGGCACCGTCGCGGGCACCGCTCACGGCGTCGCCAAGAAGGCGAAGATCGTCGGCGTCCGCGTGCTGAACAACCAGGGCTCCGGCACCACCGCCCAGGTCGTCGCCGGCATCGACTGGGTGACGGCCAACGCCGTCAAGCCCGCGGTCGCCAACATGAGCCTCGGCGGCGGCGCGGACGCGGTCCTCGACGCGGCCGTGCAGCGGTCCATCGCCGCCGGCATCACCTACGCCGTCGCGGCGGGCAACGAGTCGACCAACGCCAGCACCAAGTCCCCGGCGCGCGTCGCCGAGGCGATCACGGTGGGCTCGACGACCAACACCGACGCCCGCTCCAGCTTCTCCAACTACGGCGCGGTCGTGGACATCTTCGCGCCCGGTTCCTCGATCACCTCGACGTGGAACACCAGCGACAGCGCGACGAACACCATCTCCGGTACGTCGATGGCCAGCCCGCACGTGGCCGGCGCGGCGGCGATCTACCTTGCCGACAACCCGGGCTCGACCCCCGCCCAGGTCTCCGCCGGACTCGTCGCGGCCGCCACCCCGAACGTCGTCACCAACCCGGGCACCGGTTCGCCCAACCGCCTGCTGTACGTCGGCGCGGGCAGCACCAACCCGCCGGGCAAGAAGTTCGAGAACACCACCGGGTACGCGATCAACGACAACGCCACCGTCGAGGCCCCGGTCACCGTCACCGGCATCACCGGCAACGCCCCGGCCGCGCTGAGCGTCCCGGTCAACATCTCGCACACCTACATCGGTGACCTGAAGATCGACCTGGTCGCCCCGAACGGCACGGTCTTCAACCTGAAGGCGTACGGCTCGGGCGGCAGCAGCGACAACGTGGTCACCACGTACACCGTCAACGCCTCGTCCGTCGTCGCCAACGGCACCTGGAAGCTCCGGGTCAGCGACAACGCGAGCGCCGACACGGGCCGGATCAACAGCTGGGCGCTCCAGTTCTGACGCGGAGCCCGTCCCGGTGGTGAACCACCGCACCCCGTAACGCGGGGCCGGTGCGGTCGCGCGACGCGACCGCACCGGCCCCTTCGGCGTACCGGGGTCCGGTCAGCGGCGGTTGAGCCCGCGGTCGACCGCGGTGATCAGCTCACCGTTCTCCGTGTCCCCGTCCAGCGACCAGAACATCGCCCCGCCGAGGCCCTTGTCCCGGACGTACGCGGCCTTCGTGCGCAGCACCTGCGGGTCGTCGTACGTCCACAGCGTGGTGCCGTCGAACAGCCAGGCGTGGCCGTTCTTCACATCGCGGTGGACCGTGTACTCACCCGAGGCGGCCAGCTTCTTGAGGACCTTGTAGTCCTCGTAGCCCGCCGCCCAGGTGGCCGGGGCGGGGCCCGTCGCCGGCTGCCCCATGCCCGTACCGCCGCCGCTCACGCCGGTCCAGCCCTGGCCGTAGGTCGGCATGCCCATCACGATCTTGTGCTTGGGCGCGCCGCGCCGCACCCAGTCGCGCACGGTCCGGTCGACGCTGAAGTCGTTCCGCGCGTACAGGGCCGACTGCTGGGCCGTCTTCTTCTCGCTCGACACGTGGTAGTCGTACCCCTGGATGTTGACGAAGTCGAAGTCCTTCATGAGGCGCTTCACGTCGAACCCGGCGTCGATCGCCTTGGGGTTGGCGGGGACGTACGCGGACAGGTCGTAGTGCTTGGGCTTCGGCTTGTGGTGGCCGTGCCCGTGGCCCTTGTCCTTGCCCTTGGCGTCCTTGCCGGCCTTCGCCTCGCTCCTGGCGTGGGCGTCGAGCTGGGTGCGGAACTCGCTGATCAGGGCGGTGAAGTTCTTCTTGTCCTCCGGCCGGAAGACCGTGCCCTCGTTGGCCGCCGAGCCGGGCCACTCCCAGTCGACGTCGATGCCGTCGAAGAGGCCGGCCGCCGCGCCGTCGCCGCCGCGGGCCCCGTCCTTGGGGAGGTTGCCCTTGATGTACAGGTCGATGCAGGAGGAGACGAGCGCCTTGCGGGAGGCCGCGGTGCGGACGGCGTCGGAGAAGTGGGTGGACCAGCTCCAGCCGCCGAGCGAGATCATGACCTTGAGGCCGGGGTGCTTGGCCTTCAGCTCGCGGAGCTGGTTGAAGTTGCCCGCGAGCGGCTGGGTGTCGGTGTCGGCGACGCCGTCGACCGATCCCGCCGCGTCGAGCGGACGGGCGTAGTCAGCCCAGGCATCGGCCTGGCCGGGGACGTTGCCGGTGAAGCACTTCCCCTCGGCGCTGACGTTGCCGAAGGCGTAGTTGATGTGGGTCAGCTTGGCCGCCGCCCCGCTGGTGTCCAGGTCCTTGACCTGGAAGTCGCGCCCGTAGACGCCCCACTGGGTGAAGTAGCCGACGCTCTTGTAGGCGGGGCGGTGGTGGCCCTTGCCGCGGTCCCCTTCGTCGCCGCGGTCATGGCCGGGACCGGAGGCCGCGGCCGGGGCGACGCCCGTCAGCAGGGCCAGGGCGACGCCGGCGATGGTGATTCGGGACAGGTCTCTTCGACGCATGAGGCTCGTTCCTGTGCGTGATCCGGTGCGGAGGCGAAGCGGAAGTAAAGCGAAAGGAAAAACGGGAGCCGTGCTGTGGACAGGAAGGTATTGGTCTGGACCAAAAATGGTCAAGAGGTGGGGAGTTGTCGATGTGCGAGCCGGTGCTGGGCGGTGGTGCGAGCCGCTGTGGGGCGGTGGTGCGGGGCAGGTGGTGACGCGAGCCGGTGCGGGGCCGTGGCGGACCGTGTCGGTGGGTGCGGGGTGATGCCGGCCGGTGTCGGGTGGCGCGGAGTGGGGCAGGTTCCGGACGTCTTCGGGCGCTGCGGGTCCCCTCGGTTCGTTGCGGGCGTGATGATCGGGTGGTGAGTTCGAGACGAGTTCGGCGCGGTCCGGGGCGGGGTGATCGGCCGGTTCTGCTCTGGCGTCCGCGCCCCCGGATATGCCTCAGTGGTCGCGAGATCATCACATCGAGTGAAACTCTGGCCTACGCTTGCGGCGCACAACCCACCGTTGTCAGGCTGTCGCAGACTGTCAACCTGTTGGGAGTGGCCTGTGACTTTCGGTGAGCAGCCCGCCTATCTGCGCGTGGCGAGCGATCTCAGGGAGAAGATCGTCAACGGCGCGCTGCCGCCCCATACCCGCCTGCCGTCGCAGGCCCGTATCCGGGAGGAGTACGGGGTCTCGGACACCGTCGCCCTGGAGGCGCGGAAGGTGCTGATGGCGGAGGGGCTGGTCGAGGGGCGCTCCGGCTCCGGTACGTATGTGCGCGAGCGCCCCGTGCCGCGCAGGATCGCCCGCTCCGGCTACCGGCCGGAGACGGGCGTCAACCCCTTCCGGCAGGAGCAGACCACCGAGGGGGCGCGCGGGACCTGGGAGTCCCGCAGCGAGCAGGAGGGGGCGAGCCCCGAGATCGCGGAGCGGCTGGGCATCGAGCCCGGTGACCGGGTGATGCGCACGCACTACGTCTTCCGGGAGGCGGGCGAGCCGATCATGCTCTCCACCTCCTGGGAGCCGCTGGCCGTCACGGGCCGGACGCCCGTGATGCTGCCCGAGGAGGGCCCGCTGGGCGGCTGCGGGGTGGTCGACCGGATGGCCGCGATCGACATCGTGGTGGACAACGTCGCCGAAGAGGTCGGCGCGCGCCCGGGGCTGGCGGAGGAGCTCCTGGCGCTGGGCGGTGTGCCCGGCCACGTGGTCATCGTCATCGGGCGGACGTACTACGCCTCGGGCCGGGCCGTGGAGACGGCGGACGTGGTGGTGCCGGCCGACCGGTACCGGATCGCGTACCACCTGCCGGTCAGGTAGCGGCCGCGTCGGGCGGGCGCGTCGGCGTCCGTACGGGGTCGGGCGGCGGTCTCCGCCCGACCGCTGCCGCACCAGGGGGCGCATTCTTCGGATGCGCCCCTTTCGTGTTGGCCGGATGTGTATCTCTTTGTGTAAAGCCGCCTGCGCTGAGTGAAGGTCAGGCGTACGCTCGGGCATATGCGCACTGCGGTTTCCTGGGGATCCTTAGAGACGTCCACACCGGCGGGAGGAAGGGTGACATGCGAGGGAGCGACACGATGAGCGACAGCGGCGCGGCGCTTCCCTGGCAGGTGATCCGGCAGGACGACGGCGGAGGGAGCTACCGCGTGGGCCGGTACGCCACGCAGGCGGAGGCGCAGCAGGTCGCGGACGGCCTCGACCACCGCCACCGGCACCAGGTCTACCGGGTGGAGCGGGTCGGCCAGAGGCCCCACCCCTGACGTCTGCCGCGTCCGCCGCTCCCGGCGCGGCTTCGCGCCCGCACCGGCCCGTCCGCCCCGCTCGCGGTACGGCTTCGCGCCCGCGTACGCCCCCGCACCGCCGCCCACCCGGCAGGCAGCCCACGGGGCACCCGCCCACCCGGCAGGCCGCCCACGGCGCACCCGCCCGCCCGTCAGTCCGCCCGCTCGGCTGACCGCCCGCCCGTCAGTCCGCCAACCCGGCGGGCCCGCACGCTCGACGCACCGCCCGCCCGTCACCGCCCCCGCCGTTCTCGGGTCCGCCCGTCACCGGCCCCGGTCCCTTCGGGCTCGCCCCCACCCCCGCCGGCCGCATTGGGTGCGCCGCCGGCTCGGGCGGTAGGGTCCGGCCGGACCGGGGTGTGCAGGTCCCCGGGCTGCGGCGAGCTGGGCGGAGTGGTGGCGGTGCTGATCGACACGGTGGCGTGGGTGCGGATCGAGGAGGGCCGGATCCTCTGTGCCCGCCCCCGGGGCAAGGACGTCTTCTACATCCCGGGCGGCAAGCGCGAAGGCGCGGAGACCGACCTGGAGACCCTTCTGCGGGAAGTCCGGGAGGAACTGACGGTCGGCCTGATCCCGGAGACCGTCGCCCACGCGGGTACGTACGAGGCGCCGGTGGACGACCGTCCCGGCGCCGCCGTCGTACGGATGAGCTGCTACTACGGCGACTACCGCGGCACGCTCGCCGCGAGCAGTGAGATCGAGGAGACGGCCTGGTTCTCCTTCGCCGACCGGGAACTCGTGCCGCCCGTGGACCAACTCCTCTTCGACGACCTGAAGGCCGCCGGCGCCCTGCGCTGAGCCCGCACGCGGGGGCGGAGGAGGGTAGCCCGACCGGGGGGCGGGCCGGTGCGGCGGGTGGGTGCGGCCGTCTGTACCAAACCCCGCACCGGGCGGTAGCGGGGGGTAAATGGTGGGTATGTGGTGCTAAGTACCTTTTCTGCGCAAAGGTGCGCCCGCAGCCGTCCTGGGGAAGTGGTCCGCGTGATCGATACCGAAGGCGACTGCGCCGCGTGGACCTTCGACGCCGAGCCCGGTTCCGTACGCGGCGCGCGGCACGCCGTCCGGTGCGCGCTCGACACCTGGGGGATCGACGCGACGGTGGGTGACCTGGCGGTCCTGCTCGTCAGCGAGCTGGTGACCAACTCCCTCCGGTACGCCTCCGGTCCCATCGGCGTACGCCTGGTCCGCTCGCAGCCCGACGGGGACCTCGCCCTGGCGGGCGGCCCGGCCCCGGCCGGCCCGCTCGCCGGGGCGCCGCTCGCCGAACGGCCGCCCACCGCCCCGGGACTGCTGGTGGAGGTCTCCGATCCGCTTCCGGATCCGCCCACCGAGCGCCGAGCGGGACCCGACGACGAGGGCGGCCGGGGACTCCAGCTCGTGGCCTGTTCAGCGCGTCGCTGGGGGACCCGGCGGGGAAAGACCGGCAAGACCGTGTGGTTCGAGCTAGCTCTCCCTGGTTAGGAGAGTGGAGGGAAGCACAGCGATCACCTGGGGTCGGGCAGAACCTGGCTGAAAGGGACTGAGACCGTGCTGTGATCGTGAACGCCGTGTCGGTCGGGGCCGTAGTACTGAATACTGCGGGCAGGACCGGTCCGGTGCGTGAGCTGGAGGGGACGGTCGCGTGAGCGAAATACCTGGGACTACGGGCGATGTCGACGGAACGACCGGCGATGTCGTGTGGCAGAGCAGCCCACCCGGCTCGATCTACGACCACATCAAGGTCGCCTCCTTCTCGATCGGGCCGGACGGACTGGTCGAGCAGTGGAGCAGTCGGGCCGCCGGTCTGTTCGGCATGACCTCGACCGAGGCGATCGGCCGCGATCCGGTGGAGGCGTTCATGCCCGCCGAACTGCGCTCCGGCGGTCACCGGCGGGTCGGCGAGATCCTGGACGGCAAGGAGTGGACGGGCCTCGTACCGTTCCGGATGCCGGGCGAGAACGGCGCGCACGGCGTCGCCGAGGTCTACGTGATGCCGAGCCTGACGGCCCGGGGGGAACGGGCCGCGCTCTGTATCGTCGTGGACGTCCGGGCCCTGCGCCGCATCGAGACCGACCTCGCCGCCTCACAGGCCATATTCGGTCAATCTCCCTTCGGCTTCGTGCTGTTCGGCACCGACCTCGCCGTCGTGCGGGCGAACCAGCGCTTCGCCACCGTCTTCGGCGGCTCGGCCGAGGACCACCGGGGCCGCACTGTGGAGGACTACCTGCCGCGCTCCGAGGCCGACCGGCTGACCGCCACGCTGAAACGCGTCCTGGAGACCGGGGAGTCCGTCACCGACCTCCAGCTCGTCGGCCCCGCGCCCAACACCACCGAGCGCCGCCACTGGTCCATGAACCTCTACCGGGTGCACAGCGGAGCCGGCCGCCCCGTGGGCATCGCCGGACTCGCCACCGACGTCACCCGCCGGCACATCGCCGCGCGGGAGGCGGCCAGCGCCCGCCGCAACCTCGCCCTCCTGAACGAGGCCAGCGCCCGCATCGGCAACTCCCTGGACCTGGAGACCACCGCCCGCGAACTCCTCGACGTGGCCGTCCCCGGCTTCTGCGACCTCGCCTCCGTCGACCTCTACCAGGGCCTCCTCACCGGTGAGGAGGCCGCGCCCGGCAGCGGGGCCTCCGCCCACCGCGACCCCGCCGGCGGCTCGGCCGAGCTGCGCCGGGTCGCCCACGCCAGCGCCGTCGCCGACGCCCTGCCCACCGCCGTGGCGGGCAGCGGGGCCCCGGGTCCGGACGACCTGCCGCCCGCGCTCGGCTCCGTCCACCGCTTCCCGGTCGGCTCGCCCTGCGCCATGGCGCTGCGCTCCCGCCGGGCCGAGGACGTCCCCGGCGACGAGATGGGCTTCGTCCAGTCGACGCTCGCCGTCCCGATGGTCGCCCACGACACCGTCGTCGGCCTCGTCCAGTTCTCCCGTACGAAGGGCAGCGAGCCGTTCGGGGAGCGCGACCGGGCCCTCGCCACCGAGCTGGCCGCCCGCGCCGCCGTCTGCATCGACAACGCGCGCCTCTACCGCCGCGAGCACGAACGCGCCCTCATCCTCCAGCGCAGCCTGCTGCCCCCCGGCGACCCCGAGGCCGCCGGGCTCGACATCGCCTGCCGCTACCTGCCGGGCAACGCCGCCACCGAGGTCGGCGGCGACTGGTTCGACGTGATCGAGCTGCCGGGCCACCGCACCGCCCTCGTCGTCGGCGACGTCATGGGGCGCGGCCTGCGCGCCGCCGTCGCCATGGGCGAACTGCGCACCGCCGTACGGACCCTGGCCCTCCTCGACCTCGAACCCGCCGAAGTGCTGTACGCCCTCGACGAGGTCGCCCGCGGCCTCGGCTCCCCGGGCGGCGGCGAGCGCAGCGAGGGGCTCGGCGGCAGCGGGGGAGCCCAGTGGCCCTCCCGCGCCGCGCAGAAGTCCCGCGAGGCGGACCTCTCCGAGGTGTACCTCGCGACCTGCGTGTACGCCGTCTACGACCCGGTCACCCGGCGGTGCACCATCGCCAACGCGGGCCACATGCCGCCCGCCCTGGTCGAGCCCGGCAGGCCCGCCCGGCTCATCGACGTACCGCCGGGCATGCCGCTGGGCGTCGGCGGGGAGCCGTTCGAGGAGGTCGAGGTCGAACTGGCCGAGAACGCCCTGCTCACCCTGTACACCGACGGTCTGGTCGAGTCCCGCGACCAGTCGCTTGACGCGGGGCTGGACGCGCTGCGGTCGGTGCTGACCGGACCGCAGATGGAGCTGGAGGACGCCTGCGACTTCGTCCTCTCCACCCTCGACACCCAGCACGGCGAGGACGACATCGCGCTCCTGATGGCCCGTATCCAGGGGCTGCCCGCCGAGGCGGTCGGGGACTGGACGCTGCCGCGCGAACCCCGCTCGGTGGGACGCGCCCGCGAGCTGGCCCGCGGCCAGCTCCTCTCCTGGGACCTCGACGACCTGGTCGACACCACCGAACTCCTCGTCAGCGAGCTGGTCACCAACGCCCTGCGCTACGGCGAGGGCGAGATCCGGCTCAGGCTGCTGCGCGACCGCACCCTCGTCTGCGAGGTGTGGGACGCCGGACTCGTCCAGCCGCGCCGCCGCCGCGCCCGCGACACCGACGAGGGCGGACGGGGCCTGCAACTGGTCGGGCTGCTCAGCGCCGCCTGGGGCACGCGCCGCACCCCGCGCGGCAAGACGGTCTGGTTCGAGCTGGCCCTGCCGGACGGGGAGCCGGCGGCCGAACTCTCCGTGGAGCAGTTGCTGAGCATGTACTGAGACCGCCGGGGCCCACCGGCCGCGGACCGGGCGCCCACCTCCGGAACCTTCGGCGCCGCCCGCCCCGCCCCCGCCCTCCTGCCGGCGGGGGCCGTCCCGCCCTCGCCCTCGTAGCCGCCGCCCCGGGCCCCGCCCTCGCCCTCCTGCCGGCGGGGGCCGCCGCGCTGGGCCCTCGCCCTCGTACGGGCGGGGGCCGCCGATCCCGGGCCCCGTCCAGCCGCCGCCC
>NZ_JNZZ01000047.1 GCF_000717645.1 Streptomyces californicus | reverse complement strand
CCGTATCACCGGGGCCCTCCGGGCGCTTCCCTTCGTGTTTCTTTGTCTTGCTGTCTTGCGTTTCCGACTCTATCAGACTCTTTCGTGTCCGATTCCCGGCCGAAGCGGGCCCTGCGATCCTACTTGTTTCGCTTTCCAGGTCTTCGCTTTCGCGTTTTCCCTTTCCGGCGAGTCCGACTCTATCAGCCTTTTCCCTTTCCCTTGACCACGTCCTGCGGGCATGCCGAAGAAGTGTTCTTGGTTAGGATCTGGGCTTGAAGGTCGCCGCCGACCCCCGACTCACTGTCGCGTTGGGGTCAGGCAGGGGTACGACAGTACAGGTCGCCGAGGACCGAGGCAAATCGTTTCCGGTGCACCCCTAGGTCCGCCAAGCGGGAGGTCTCGGGCGGAACCGGGACTTCATATGACTTACGCTGCTGAGCAGTACGCCGTCCCCCATCAGTCGCGGCGGCGACACCTGAATCTCCACCCCCTGGGAGGCTCCCCATGACCAACGTGACGTCCCCTCTGTCCGGACGCGCCATCGGACTCACCGCGGTTCCCGACCCGGTCTTCTCCGGTGCGATGGTCGGTCCCGGCACCGCCATCGATCCCGTACGCGAGCCCTCCGAGGCCGTGTCTCCCGTGGACGGCATCGTCGTCTCCCTGCACCCCCACGCCTTCGTCGTCGTCGACTCGGAGGGGCACGGGGTGCTGACCCACCTCGGCATCGACACCGTCCAGCTCAACGGCGAGGGCTTCGAGCTCCTCGTGAACAAGGGAGACACGGTGACCCGCGGCCAGGGCATCGTGCGCTGGGACCCGGTCGCCGTCGAGGCCGCCGGCAAGTCGCCCATCTGCCCCGTCGTGGCCCTCGAAGCCACCGCCGAGTCGCTGTCGGACGTCCGCGAGGACGGCGACGTGAAGATCGGCGACGCGCTTTTCGGCTGGCAGTGACGCCTCGGGCGCAGTGACGAGCCAGTTGCACAACCACCGCGGTGACACGGTCGCCGCACGACCGGAGACGGGTGAAATGGAGACAACGCTGCGAGGCGTCGGCGTGAGCCACGGTGTGGCCATCGGCGAGGTTCGGCACATGGGCACGGCGGTGCTGGAGCCGCCTGCCAAATCGATCCCCGCCGAGGAGGCCGAGCGCGAACAGGGGCGCGCCCGGCAGGCGGTCGAGGCGGTGGCGGCCGATCTCGTCGCGCGCGGCAACCTGGCCGGCGGCGAGGCACAGCACGTGCTGGAAGCCCAGGCCATGATGGCGCAGGACCCCGAGCTGATGTCCGACGTCGATCGGCGTATCGCCGTGGGCAGCACCGCCGAACGCGCCGTGTACGACGCGTTCGCCGCGTACCGGGCGCTGCTCGCCAATGCCGGGGAGTACCTGGCGGGCCGGGTCGCGGACCTCGACGACGTACGGAACCGGATCGTGGCGCGGCTGCTCGGTGTGCCGATGCCCGGTGTGCCGGACAGTGACGAGCCGTACGTGCTCATCGCGCGCGATCTGGCGCCGGCCGACACGGCGCTGCTGGACCCCGCGCTGGTGCTCGGTTTCGTCACCGAGGAGGGCGGGCCGACCAGCCACAGCGCGATCCTGGCGCGGGCGCTCGGCGTTCCGGCCGTGGTGGCGCTGCCCGGCGCCGGTGAACTGGCCGAGGGCACGGTCGTCGCGGTGGACGGCAGCACGGGCGAGATCTTCGTGGAGCCGACCGCCGAGAAGCGCGCCGAGATGGAGGGCGCCGCGGCCGCTCGTAAGGCGGCGCTGGCCGCTTCGACCGGTCCCGGGGCCACCTCGGACGGGCACAAGGTGCCGCTGCTCGCCAACGTCGGCGGTCCGGGCGACGTGCCGGCGGCGGTCGAGGCGGGGGCGGAGGGTGTGGGGCTGTTCCGCACCGAGTTCCTGTTCCTGGACGACAGCAAGCAGGCCCCTTCCGAGGAGAAGCAGGTCGCGGCCTACCGTGCGGTGCTGGAGGCGTTCCCCGAGGGGCGCGTCGTCGTGCGGGTGCTGGACGCCGGGGCGGACAAGCCGCTGGACTTCCTGACGCCGGCCGACGAGCCGAACCCGGCGCTGGGTGTCCGGGGGCTGCGGAGCCTGCTGGACCACCCCGAGGTGCTGCGTACGCAGCTGACCTCGCTGGCCAAGGCCGCCGAGGGGCTTCCGGTGTACCTGGAGGTCATGGCCCCCATGGTGGCCGACCGTGCGGATGCCAAGGCGTTCGCGGACGCGTGCCGCGAGGCCGGGCTGCGGGCGAAGTTCGGGGCGATGGTGGAGATCCCGTCGGCCGCCCTGCGGGCGCGGTCGATCCTCCAGGAGGTGGAGTTCCTCTCGCTGGGCACCAACGACCTGGCGCAGTACACCTTCGCGGCCGACCGTCAGGTGGGTGCGGTGTCGCGCCTGCAGGACCCGTGGCAGCCCGCGCTGCTCGACCTGGTGGCGCTGTCCGCCGAGGCGGCGCGTGCCGAGGGCAAGAGCTGCGGTGTCTGCGGTGAGGCCGCGGCGGATCCGCTGCTGGCGTGCGTGCTGACGGGGCTCGGGGTCACCTCGCTCTCCATGGGTGCGGCGTCCATTCCCTATGTGCGGGCCACGCTGGCCAAGTACTCGCTGGCGCAGTGCGAGCGGGCGGCGAACGCGGCTCGTTCGGCCGAATCGGCCGACGAGGCGCGCAGCGCGGCGCAGGCCGTGCTCTCGGGCGAGTAGGAGACCCGGAGGGGCTGATCGGGTCCGAGTGGTTTCGGGGAGGGGCTTTCCGCCGTGGCGGGGAGCCCCTCCCCTTTTCTTTCCGCGTATGTGCGGCTCGGGTCTCGCTGTGGTCAGTGGTGGGGTTCGGGGGCGTCGGCTCCGATGTCGAACCCCGCGCAGTACTCGACGCCGGATTCCGGTGGGACCGGCTCACCGGTGTCCGCGTCGGTGCAGTAGGCGTTGAAGACCTCGCCGGCGGTGAGCGGGGCGAGGCCGCCGTCGGCCAGCCGCCAGCCGTGCACGCGGTCCGGGCTGTCCGGGGCGCTGGTGCGCAGGACGACTCCGGCGCGTGCTTCCAGGGCGACGGCGACCGCGAGGACGGTGGCGAACTCCGCGCCCTCGGTGCCGTCGAGGCGGGCCGGTCCGGTGGTGTCGCGGTGGGTGTGGAGCACGGCCATGAGCTGGTCGTGGTCGGTCGGGACGCTGCACACCAGGTGGTGGCTGCCCGGTCCCGCCGTCTCCAGCAGGCGCAGGATCAGGTGCGAGGCACGGTCGAAGGCGGCGCGTCCGATGTCCTGGCCGCAGTCGGCGCAGTCGCCGACCTCGGTGAGGCGGAGGGTGGCGTACTCCCAGGTGGCGCGGCGGACCGCGCGGGAGACGAGTACGGGGACGAGATCGCTCAGCCGCTGGCCGGTGTAGGTGACGGTGGCTCCGGCGGCGGCGATCTCGGCGGTGAAGCGGCTGCGGCCGGCTCCGGTGTCGGCGTCGATTCCGGACTCCGCGCAGAACTCGGCGTAGTCCTCGGGGTCGAAGAGGGCGACCGTGGCGTGGGTGCCCTGGGCGGCGAGTGTCTTGAGCAGGCCCTCGACCTGGTGCAGGTAGGCGGTGTGGTCGTCGAAGGGGAAGGTGCGGTAGCGGCGCATGGCCGCGAAGTCCCGTTCGTCGACGAGGAGTCCGACGATGCTGGGGGCTTCGCGGCGCAGGCTGCGTCGCAGGGTGGTGGGGTGCGGGGTGCCGTGCCTCCTGGTGCGGTGCTTGCGGTGCGCGGCGTTGTTCCTGGTGTTGTCGGTCTGCGCCATGTGTCCCCCTGTGCGCGGTGAATCCTTGCTCACTCAGCGTAATCAGGGGGACTGACAGTGGCGTTACGCGCGGCGCCTCGCCGCAAGGTCCGCGTAGAAGCGGAGGAGGTCGAGGTTGTCGACGGAGCCGGGGTTGACGGCCTTGGCCAGCTCGGTTCCCTGGAGGAGGCGCTTGACCGGAACCTCGATGCGTTTGCCGGTGAGGGTGTGCGGGATGCCGGGGACCTCGATGACCTCGTCCGGGATGTGGCGCGGGGAGAGGTTCTCGCGGATGGTCCGCTTGATGGCGTCGCGCAGACTGTCGTCGAGGGTGGCGCCTTCGGCGAGGTGGACGAAGAGGGGCATCCAGTAGCCGCCGTCGGGCTCCTCGATGCCGATGACGAGGGACTCGCGGATCTCGGGGAGCCGTTCGACGGCCTCGTAGATGTCGGCGGAGCCCATGCGGACGCCCTGGCGGTTCAGGGTGGAGTCGGAGCGGCCGTGGATGATCACCGAGCCGCGGTCGGTGAGGGTGATCCAGTCGCCGTGCCGCCAGACGCCGGGGTACATGTCGAAGTAGCTGTCGTGGTAGCGGCTGCCGTCGGGGTCGTTCCAGAAGCGGATCGGCATGGACGGCAGGGGGTTGGCGACGACGAGTTCGCCGACCTCGCCGGTGAGGGGCTTGCCCGCGGGGTCCCAGGACTGGAGGTCGGTGCCGAGGCAGGGGGCCTGGAGTTCGCCGATGTGGACGGGGAGGGTGGGGACGGCTCCGGCGAAGCAGGAGCAGACGTCGGTGCCGCCGCTGACGGAGGCGATCCAGAGGTCTTCGGCGACCTCGTCGTGGAGCCAGCGGAAGCCGTCGGGCGGGAGCGGGGAGCCGGTGGTGGCGACGCACTGGATACGGGAGAGGTCGAAGTCGCGGCCGGGGTGGACGTCCGCCTTGCGGCAGGCCATGACGTAGGCGGCGGAGGTGCCGTAGAGGGTGGCGCCGGTCTGTTCGGCGACCCGCCACTGGGCGCTGATGTCGGGGTAGCCGGGGCTGCCGTCGTACAGGACGACCGTGGTGCCGGTGAGGAGGCCGGAGACGAGGAAGTTCCACATCATCCAGCCGGTGGAGGTGTACCAGAAGAACCGGTCCTCGGGGCCGAGATCGCAGTGGAGGCCGAGCTGCTTGAAGTGTTCGAGCAGGATGCCGCCCTGGGACTGGACGATGGCCTTGGGCAGGCCGGTGGTGCCGGAGGAGTAGAGGACCCAGAGCGGGTGGTCGAAGGGGACCTGTTCGAAGACCGGTTCGGTGTCGGCGGAGGTGAGGGCGGCCCAGGCGAGGGCGCCTTCGGGGGCGTCGGTGCCGAGCAGCGGGATGTGGACGACGGCGCGCAGGGTGGGCAGGTCGCGGCGGAGTTCGGCGACGGTCTCCGTGCGGTCGTGCTCCTTGCCGCCGTAGCGGTAGCCGTCGACGGCGAAGAGGACGACGGGTTCGATCTGCTGGAAGCGGTCGAGGACGCTGCGGGCGCCGAAGTCGGGGGCGCAGGAGGTCCAGACGGCGCCGACGGCGGCGGTGGCGAGGAAGGCGACGACGGCCTGCGGGATGTTGGGGAGGTAGCCGCTCACGCGGTCGCCGGGGGTGACGCCGAGGGCGCGGAGTTCGGCGGCCAGCGCGCCGACCTGGCGGCGGAGTTCGGCCCAGCTGACGGGGTCCTGGGTATGGGTCTCGTCGACGTGCAGCAGGGCGGGGGTGTCGGCGCGGGCGGGGTCCTCGGCGGTGCGCAGGGCGTGTTCGGCGTAGTTGAGGGTGGCGCCGGGGAACCAGGTGGCGCCGGGCATCGCGCGGTCGCCGAGGACGCTCTCGTACGGGGTGGAGAAGCGGATGTCGAACCATTCGGCGACGGCTCGCCAGAAGGTGTCGAGCTCGTCGACGGACCAGCGGTGCAGGGCCGCGTAGCCGCCATCGGCCGGGGCGCCGTACCGGTCGGCGGCCCAGTTCTGGAAGCGGGTGACGGCGGCGGCCTCGATGCGGTCGGGGCCGGGCTGCCAGAGCGGGGCGTCGGGCGTGGCTGCGGTCATGAGTGCTGCTCCCTGGCTGTACGTACGCGGGGTGGGCGTGTCGACGCGCACGGGCCGGGGTGTGCGCGTGAGCGGCTGACACGGACGATGCCACGTGATCGTCATCGGCACCAGGGTCACCCCGCGGCGGCGGTCGCCGTCCGGCCGGGCGCGGCACGGGTGAACGGGAGTTGAACGGAGGGTTCTGCGGGTCGGGCGGGTGGCAGGGTGTGCGCCATGAACGGTCGTGACCTGGTGCGTCGGGTGAGATGGGTCGGTTCGGTGCGAGGACTGCGCGCGGTGCGCTCGGCGTGGCGGCGCCGGTCCGCGGATGCGGCCGCGCTGCCGGCGCGCGGTCCGGAGCGGGCCCGGGTGCCGGGTGCGCTGACGGGGGCGGAGCCGGGGCCGGGCGGGGGTGTGGTGCGGTTCGCCCGTTCGGAGCTGCGGATCCGGGTGGCGGTGGGCGGGGCGGTGTTCTGGTCGTGGGACGGGGCGGAGCCTTCGCCGTCGTACGCGCTGGCGGGCGCGGCGCCCGCGCCGGACGAGCGGGCGGTGCTGGAGCCGGGCAAGGACGGCGGCTGGCAGGTGGTGTCGGAGCGGCTGACGGTGGTGGTGTCGCGGACCGGGGCGGTGGAGCTGCGGACGCCGGGCGGGGTGCTGTTGCGGCGTGAGCTGCCGCCGCGCTGGTGGGAGCCGGTGGGCGGGGGCCCGGTGCGGTGGGTGCAGCGTTCGGAGGTACCGGCGGACGCGCGGTTCTTCGGGCTGGGCGGCCGGGCGGGCGGGCCGCGGTTGCGGGACGGGGTGTACGGGCTGTGGAACACCGATCCCGGCGGTCGGTTCGGGCCCGGGGACGATCCGCTGTATCTGACGATGCCGGTGCAGGTGGTGGTGTCGGACGCGGGGACGCACCTGGCGTTCCACGACAACTCCTGGGCGGGCCGGGTGGCGCTGCGGGAGGGCGAGGAGGGTGCCGGTTCGGGGCACGACCGGCCGGGCACCTGCGAGGTGCGGATGGAGGGCGGGCCGCTGCGCTGCTGGGTGGTGACGGGGACGCCGGCCCGGGTGCTGCGGGGGTGGACGGCGTTGACGGGCCCGCCGGTGGCGCCGCCGTCGTGGGCGCTGGGGCCGCAGCACGCCCGGTGGGGGTTCGGCAGCGCGGAGGAGGTGCGGCGGGTCGTGAGCGGGTACCGGGAGCGGGGGCTGCCGTTGTCCGTCCTGCATCTGGACATCGATCACTACGACGGGCACCGGGTGTTCACGGTGGACCCGGAGCGGTTTCCCGGGCTGCCCGCGCTGGCGAAGGAGTTGCGCGCGGATGGGGTGCGGCTGGTGTCGATCGTGGATCCGGCGGTGAAGGCCGAGCCCGGGGGCGCGGTGTTCGAGGCGGGGCGTGCGGTGGGGGCGCGTGGGGCGTACGTGCGGGACGCGCGGGGCCGGGTGGTGGTCGGGGAGGTGTGGCCGGGTGCCTGCGTCTATCCGGACTTCACTGATCCGTTTGTGCGGGATTGGTGGGGATCTCTGTACGAGGAGCGGCTTGCGCAGGGCTTCTCCGGGGTGTGGCACGACATGAACGAGCCGGTGTCGTTCGCGGCGTTCGGTGATCCGTCGCTGCCCCGGTCGGCCCGGCACGTGCTGGAGGGCGCCGGGGGCGATCACCGGGAGGCGCACAACGTGTACGCGCTGGCGATGGCGCGCGCCGGGTACGAGGGGCTGCTGCGGTGGCGTCCCGAGGAGCGGCCGTTCCTCTTCTCGCGTTCGGGCTGGGCGGGGATGCAGAGGTACGGGGGCACCTGGTCCGGTGATGTGTCGACGGGGTGGCCGGGGTTGCGGGCGTCGTTGTCGCTGGTGGTGGGGCTGGGGCTGTGCGGGGTGCCGTACTCGGGCCCGGATGTGGGCGGGTTCGACGGGTTCCCGTCGCCGGAGCTGTATCTGCGGTGGTTCCAGCTGGGGGCGTACCTGCCGTTGTTCCGTACGCACGCGGCGATCGACGCGGGGCGGCGGGAGCCGTGGGAGTTCGGACCCGAGGTGCTGGAGCACGCGCGGGCGGCGCTGGTGGAGCGGGAGCGGCTGCACCCGTACTTCGTGTCGTTGTCGCAGGTCGCACGGTTGACGGGGGCGCCCTATGTGCGGCCGGTGTGGTGGGGTGCGCCGGGCGACCGGGCGCTGCGGGAGTGCGAGGACGCGTTCCTGCTCGGCGACGCGCTGCTGGTGGCCCCGGTGCTGGAGCCGGGGGTGCGGCGGCGCGCGGTGCGGCTGCCGCGGGGGCGGTGGTACGACACGGCGACCGGGCGGGCGTACGAGGGGCCGGGCCAGGTCCTGCTGGACGCCCCGCTGTCGGGGGTTCCGGTGCTGGCGCGGGCGGGCGCGGTGATTCCGGTGCGGGGCGCGGACGGCGGTCCGGAGCTGGAGGTGTGGGCGCCCGCGCCGGGGCGCACCGGCGGCGGGGTGGTGGTGCGGGACCCGGGCGACGGGTGGGCGGAGGCGGAGGTCGAGCGGTACGCGACGCGGTGGGAGGGCGACCGCGTGGTGGTGAGGCGGCGCGACGGGGGCGGCGGGGAGGGCGCGGTGGGCTGTCCGGTGCGGGTGCGGGGGGTGCCGGATGCTTCGTAGGGGCTACGGGCGGGGCCGCCGTTCGCCGGGCGGGTGCGGCGCCGGCGGTCGGGCCGGTGCCGCGTCGGCGCTCGCGGGCGCGGGCGGTCGGGCCGGTGCTCGCGGGAGTCCGGGCCGGTGATTCGCCCGCGCTCTCGGGAGCGCGGGTGCTGCGTCGGCCGGGGCGTGCTAGGGCCTGTAGCGGCCGGCGAACCAGGCGTTCGCGGCCTCGGTGTGCAGCGGGAACGTCAAGGGCCGGGGGGCGTACAGGACCGTGTGGCCGGAGGTCTCGTCGGTCGGCGTCGAGGGCGGCAGACTCGCGAGGGGGCGGGCCGGGAGGAGGCCGAAGACCAGGAGGTGCCCGTCGGTATCGCTGAGGACGTCGGCGAGGCGGACGTCCGGGGCGGCGGCCTCGATCCCGGTCTCCTCGCGCAGTTCGCGGACCACCGCCGTACGCCAGTCCTCGCCGTGGTCGATGAACCCGCCGGGCAGCGCCGCGCCGCCCTTCTGCGGCTCGATGGTGCGGGTGATGACGACGAGTCCGGTGACGTCCGGGCCGGTGACGGGGAGCAGGGCCACCGCGACGGGGAGCGGGTTGCGGTAGGCGGTCGTTCCGCAGCGCGCACAGGTGCGGGGCCAGGCGTCGGGGGCCGGGAGACCGGCGTACGGGGCTCCGCAGGCGGCGCAGTGGGAGTCCCGCGCGTACCGGGGCTGCCGCGGGGCGGTCGGGGAAGGGCTGTCGCCGGGTTCGGACACGGGCGGACTGTACCGGACCGTCTTCCGCGCTGTCCGGGGGTCGGCGGCCTCACGGGGCCGGCCGGGGGCTCCGGAAGAAGCGGTGGCCCCGGGAGGCGGTGGTCGGCCTCTTTTCCCTGTCGCGGGGCGGCCGCGTCCTTCTCCGGAGGGCACGGAACTGATAGACGGTGTGCCCATGACAGGAATGCGTACCGCTCTGCGTGCCCTCGCCGCCACGGCCGCCGCCCTCCTCGCCGTCACGGCCCTCTCCCCCACCGCGCTCGCGCGCCCGTCCGAACCGAGAGCTCCGGAGGAGTTCGTGTCGCTGCGTTCGGTGGACCCGACCATCGTCCAGGAGATGCGCTACACCACCGCGCACACCTTCATGGGTGAGCGGGTGGACGGCTACCTGCAGCCGGTCTGCGTCCTGACCCGGCCCGCCGCCCGCGCCCTGCACCTGGCGCAGAGGACGTTGCTGCGCCAGGGGTACACGCTGAAGGTGTACGACTGCTACCGGCCGCAGCGGGCTGTGGACCATTTCGTGCGCTGGGCGAAGGACCTCGACGACCAGTCCATGAAGGAGGAGTTCTATCCGCGCGTCGACAAGTCCCGTCTCTTCGACGACGGTTATATCGCGGAGAAGTCCGGGCACAGCCGCGGCAGCACGGTGGACCTGACGCTGGTCCGGCTCCCGGCCCTGCCGACCCGGCCGTACCGTCCGGGTGAGCGCCTGACGCCCTGCTTCGCCCCGCGGGGCGAGCGGTTCCGCGACAACTCGGTGGACATGGGCACGGGTTACGACTGCTTCGACACGCTGTCGCACACCGACGACCCGCGGATCGCCGGCGCCCAGCGCGCCAACCGGCAGTTCCTGAAGCGGACGTTGGCCGAGGTGGGGTTCGTGAACCTGCCGGAGGAGTGGTGGCACTTCACCTACCGGCCGGAGCCGTTCCCGGACACCTACTTCGACTTCCCGGTGCATCGCCGGTCGGTCGCCGGGCACTGAGCGGATCGCCACGGGCATGAGGAACGGGCGGTCGGGGCCACCCCCGTGGGCTCCGGCCGCCCGTTCTCCCCTTCGGACGCGAAAGGGGCGTGTCCGGTTGCGGAGCGGGCGGCTACGGTGCCCGTATGTCACCACAGACGTTCGACACGTACGAGGAATTCTGGCCCTACTACGTCGCGATGCACTCCCGTGCCGCCACCCGCTGGGTCCATCTGACCGGCACGCTGACCGGGCTCGCGATCACCGCGTACGGGCTCGCGCGCGGCCGGAAGCGGTATCTGGCGGCCCTGCCGCTGATCGGGTACGGCACGGCGTGGCCCGCCCACTTCCTGATCGAGAAGAACAACCCGGCGACGTTCGGGCATCCCGCGTGGTCGCTGCGCGGGGACGCGCGGATGATCCGGACGATGCTCGCGGGCCGGGACGCGGAGCTCGCGGAGACCGCGGCGAAGTGGCTCGCGGAGCACGGCCGGGACGGCCGCGACTGAGTTCGGCGGAGCGCGCCCCTCGCCGCACGAGGGCTCCCGTGCCACACTTCTGACGTTCCGTCAGATCGAGCGCCGGGAGGGGCTTTGTCGCGCACGCGTACACCCGTGGTGGCCGGTTGGTTCACCGAGGACACCGCGGAGGAGGATTTCCGGCTGCTGGGCACCCGCTGTTCCGGCTGCCGGTCGGTCCACTTCCCCCGCGAGGACGGCTGCTGCCGCAATCCGGCGTGCTCCGGCGGCGAGTTGGCGGAGGTGCCCCTGTCGAAGCGGGGCACGGTGTGGTCGTGCACCGACGGGCGCTACCGGCCGCCGCCCCCGTACGTCAGCGATCCGGACGTCCCCTGGACCCCGTACACCCTGGTCGCCGTCGAGCTGGCGGCCGAGCGGATGGTGGTGCTGGGGCAGGCAGCGCCCGGCGTGGGTGTGGCGGATCTTCCCGTCGGCTCGGTGGTGGAGGTGGTGCCGGGCGTCCTGGACGAGGACGCGGCAACGGGCGTCGTCCACACCACCTGGCACTGGCGGCCCGCGTCGGCGGACGGCACCCGGGAGGCCGGCTCATGACCGGCGGGGGGCGCGAGCGGTCCGGTGCCGCCCGGGAGGCCGCCGTATGAGCGGGGACGTGGCCGTTCTCGGGGTCGGGATGCACCCGTGGGGCAAGTGGGGGCGCGGGTTCGCCACGTACGGGAGGATCGCCGCGCGGGCCGCGCTGGAGGACGCGGGCGTCGGCTGGGAGGAGATCCGCTCGGTGGTCGGCGCGCAGACGGTGCGCGGGGGCTACCCGGGGTACGTGGCGGGGGCGACGTTCGCCCGCGCGCTCGGGTGGCAGGGGGCGCGGGTCGCCTCCGTGTACGCCGCGTGCGCTTCGGGGGCGCAGGCCGTCGACACGGCGCGGGCGCAGATCCTGGCGGGTCTGGCGGACGTGGTGCTGGTGGTGGGGGCGGACGCGGCGCCCAAGGGGTTCTTCGCCCCTGCGGGCGGGGAGCGGCCGGACGACCCGGACTGGCTGCGCTTCCGGGTGCTCGGGGCGACGAACCCGGCGTACTTCGGCCTGTACGCCCGCCGCCGGATGGCCCTGTACGGGGACACTCCGGAGGACTTCGCCCTGGTCAAGGTGAAGAACGCGGCGGCGGGGGCGCTCAACGAGTTCGCCCGCTACCGCACTCCGGTGACGGCCGAGGAGGTCGCCGCCTCCGCGATGGTCGCCGATCCGCTGCGGCTGCTGGACATCTGCGCCACATCCGACGGGGCGGCCGCCCTCGTGCTGTGCGGCATGGAGTACGCGCGCCGGCGCGGGGTGCGTGACCCGGTGCGGATCAGGGCGGTGTCCACCGTGACGCCGACCTTCCCGAGGACCGTCCTGGACCTGCCGGACATCGGCACGGACTCGGCGGTGGCCGTGGAGCCGGCGCCGGAGGGCTTCCGGGCCTCGATCGCCCGGGCCGCGTACGAGGAGGCGGGCGTCGGTCCGGAGGACGTCTCGCTGGCGGAGGTGTACGACCTTTCCACAGCACTGGAGTTGGAGTGGTACGAGGACATCGGGCTCTGCGGTCCGGGCGAAGGGGCGCGGCTGCTGCGATCGGGGGCGACGGGGCCGGGCGGCCGGGTCCCGGTCAACGCGAGCGGCGGTCTCGCCTCGTTCGGCGAGGCGGTGCCCGCCCAGGCCATCGCGCAGGTCTGCGAGGTGACGCGGCAGCTGCGGGGGCGGGCCGGCCGGCGGCAGGTGCCGGGCGCGCGGGTCGGCATCACGGCGAACCAGGGGCTGTTCGGGCATGGATCGGCGGTGGTGGCGGTCCGCTGACGAGACCCGGCGGCCCTGAACCGCGTTGCGTACGGGGACTCCCCAACAGGTTTTCCGCGTCCATGCCTTGACGGGGCGTCACTGTCGCAGAACACTCGGGGCCCGGCGCGCCGGACCGTGTGCGGCCCGTACCCCTGTCGGCGGGGGTACGGGCCGTACGCGTGCCGATCCGCCCTCGGTGAAGGGCCGTCCGGCTCAGGTGGCGACGGGTTCGCGCTCCCGCGCGGCGCGTTCCAGGGCGTTCTCCACGACCGCGACCAGGACGTCGCGCACGGAGGACCGGTCCCGCGCGTCGCAGACGAGCACCGGGACCTCGGGGTCGAGGTCGAGCGCGGCCCGCACGGTCTCCGGGGGGAACCTCTCGGAGCCCTCGAAGACGTTGACCGCGACCGTGAACGGGATGCGGCGGCGCTCGAAGTAGTCGACCGCGGCGAAGCAGTCCTCCAGGCGCCGGGTGTCGGCGAGGACGACCGCGCCCAGGGCGCCCTGCGCCAACTCGTCCCAGAGGAACCAGAAGCGGTCCTGCCCGGGGGTGCCGAACAGGTAGAGGACCAGGTCCTCCCGCAGCGTGATCCGGCCGAAGTCCATCGCGACCGTGGTGGTCGTCTTGGACTCGACGCCCTCCAGGTCATCCACCGGGCGGCCGGCCTCGGTGAGGCGCTCCTCGGTGCGGAGAGGTCTGATCTCGCTGACCGCGCCGACCGCGGTCGTCTTGCCGACGCCGAACCCTCCCGCCACCAGGATTTTCAGGGTGACGGGCTCGACGGGAGGCCGTTTGTCGCGCCTAGAGCGCCCGAAGGCCATGGATAACCTCGCGAAGAATGTTCACGTCCGGCAGTTCGGCCGGGGGAACGGGGCGGGTGACGTGCACCAGCTCGTCGTCGACGAGATCGCCGACCAGGACCCGTACCACCCCTACGGGGAGGTCGAGTTCGGCGGCCAGCTCGGCGATGGACTGGGGCGCGTCGCTGCAGAGTTCGACGATCGCCACGTGTTCGGGGGCGAGCGTCTGATCGCGGCCCGGGTCGTCGGCCGCCGGTTCCGGCACGACGAGCGCGATCAGGTCGAGGCGGTGACGGGAGTGGCTGCTGGTGCGCCCCCGGGTCATCGCGTACGGGCGGACCACCGGGCCCGCGTCCGCGTCGTACCACCGCGGAACCCGCTGGCCGGCGGTTCCGTCCGGGGCGCCGGAGCCGGAGCCGTGGCCCGTTGAGCCCATGCCGGAACCGCCCGTACCGGACCCGGGAGAGCCGGGGCCGGGGCCGGGGCCCGGGGATTCGGCGCTCATGCCCGCCACGCTCACCCTCCGGCGGGCTGACCGGTCGTCCGTGGGGCGTTGGCCAGGTGCGCCCCCACGCGCTTGACCATCAGCGTCATCTCGTACGCGACCTGGCCCACGTCGGAGTCCGCCTCGGCCAGGACGGCGAGACAGCTCCCGTCGCCGGCGGCCGTGACGAAGAGGAACGCCTCGTCCAGTTCGACGACGGTCTGGCGGACCCGGCCGGCGTCGAAGTGGTGGCCGACGCCCTTGGCGAGGCTGTGGAAGCCGGAGGCGACGGCGGCGAGGTGCTCGCTGTCCTCACGGGTCAGGTCCGCCGACGCGCCGGTGGCGAGTCCGTCGCTGGAGAGCACCAGCGCCTTGCGGATGCTGGCGACGCGCTGGACGAGTTCGTCGAGCAGCCAGTTCAGCTCGCCCGAGCCGTGGCGTGCGGGGTTGTGTGCTGCGGCGTTCGGTGCGGTCATCGACCGTCCCCTCCCGGAGTGGTTCCTCGTGCTGTGCCACCGGGGGCGCCGGTGTCGTCGGCGTTCTCCGTGCTGTCGGTGGCCTGGGTGTGCGCGGTGGTGCCGTGGTGCTCGGTCCTCGCGGCGTTCTCGGTGGCTTCCTCGTTCTGCCTGCGGCCGCGCTGCCAGCCCCGCTGGAGCGAGGCCATGCGGGCGCGTACCTCCTCCGCGTCGCGTTCCGCGTCGTCGACGGTGTCCGCGGGGGCCCGCTGCGGTGCACGTTCGGCGGCCTCCTCCCGGAGCTGGCGGGCGAGACTGGCCTGCCGGACGCGCCGGGGCAGCCCTCCCACGGTCTCCGGGGCCGAGGAGCCGTCACGGCGTGGCCCGGGGATGCGGGGGCGCTCCACCGGACGGGACGTCTCCGCGGTGGCCGGGGGCTCCGACGCGCCCCGGTCCCGCTCGGCCGCGCGGGGCGGCTCCGGCGCGAACGGGGGCTCGGAGGCGCCGGGGGTCTCCGTCGCGCGGGGGGTCTGCGCGGTGTTCTGCGCCGTCGTCGCGCGGCGGGCGGCGGCCCGCGTCGTCCAGGGGGCTTCGGAGGCGGCGGGCTCGTCGGCCGGGTCGTCGGTCCGCCGGCCGGAGCCGTGCGGGACCGGTCCGGTGGCCTTCGCGGAGGCCGGGCCCGTACCGTCGTCCGGCTCGCCGACACGGCGGCCCCGGTCGCTGACCAGCGTCGGCGGGGTGCGGCGGGGCAGCGGGACGGGGCCGGCGGGACGCATCGGGCGGACCTCCGCCGAGGGGCCGTCGCCGGAGTCGCGGGCCTGCTGGTGCTGGTCGCGGTCGGTGTGCCGGCGGGGGCCGCCCGGTTCGCGGTCGCCGTCGCGGCGCAGGTCCCGGGCGCGGAAGATGCCGCCGCGTTCGCTCTCGGTGTCCTCCAGGTCGGAGACGCCGTCCAGGACGGGGCCTAGCGCCGGGTCCAGGGCGGGGTCCGGCGTACGGTCCAGCGGATCGTCCGCGAAGTCCAGGGGGCCGACCGGGGCCTCCAGTTCGACCGGCCCGTCCAGGACGCCCGGTCCGGAGAGCCCGGTGGGTACGGGGGCCAGGACGGCGGACCTGCCGTTGACGCGGCGCTCCCCTCCCGGGGTGGCGCCCGGCGTGCCCGCGGCCGTCTCCTGGCCGGCGCCGATCGCGCGTTCGGCCCGGCGGTCGAGGCGGAACCCGGTGCCGTGGGTGTCGGGGGCCTCGGTGAGCAGGGCGGCCGGGATGAACACGACCGCGGTGGTGCCTCCGTACGGCGATTTCTGCAGGGAGACCCGGACGTTCTGGCGCTGGGCGAGCCGGCTGACGACGAACAGGCCGAGCCGGTCGGTGTCGGAGAGTTCGAAGTCGGGGGTCTCGGCGAGCCGCAGGTTGGCGTCGAGGAGCACCTCGGGGGCCATGCCGAGGCCCCGGTCGTGGATTTCGAGCGTGAAGCCGTTGGAGACGCGTTCGCCGTGCACCTGGACCGCGGTGTGCGGGGGCGAGAAGACGGTGGCGTTCTCCAGGAGTTCGGCGATCAGGTGGGTGAGGTCGGCCACGGCGGGGCCGCCGACGCCGATCCGGGCGAGGCGCCGGACCTCGATGCGTTCGTAGTCCTCGACCTCGGCGACGGCGGCCCGCACCACGTCCATCAGCTGGATGGGCTTGCGCCACTGGCGGGAGGGGGCCGCGCCGGAGAGGATCACGAGCCCTTCCGCGTGCCGTCGCATACGGGTCGTGAGGTGGTCGAGGCGGAACAGGTCGGCCAGTTCGTCGCTGTTCTCGGTGCGGCGCTCCATCGCGTCCAGCAGGGTGAGCTGGCGGTGCAGGAGGACCTGGTTGCGGCGGGCGAGGTTGACGAAGACCTCGGAGACGCCGCGCCGCATGTCCGCCTGTTTGACGGCGGCCTCGACGGCGGCGCGCTGGAGGGTGTTGAGGGCCTGTCCGACCTGGCCGATCTCGTCGGGCTCGTAGCTGAGGTGCGGGGCCTCGGTCTCGACGTCCACCTGCTCGCCCGCCGCCAGCCTGCGCATGACGCTCGGCAGGCGTACGCCGGAAACCTCGTGGGCGTCCTTGCGCAGCCGGGAGAGGTCGCGGACGAGTTGCCGGCCGATCCGCACCGAGACGAACACGGAGACGGTCAGGGCGAGGAAGCCGAGGACCCCGGCGATGCCGGCCTGGGCGAGCACCCGGTGGCCGACCGGCGCGGCGCGGTCCTGGAAGCGGTTGCCCATCTCCTCCGCGTCGCCCGCGAGGCGGTCGAGGACGGGTACCGCGGCCTCCTCCCAGCGCTTGACGTCGACGACGTCGGGACGCGTCGTCGGGCCGGCGGAGATCAGGGCGTCCTCGGCGGTCCGCAGGGGTTCGGTGCCGGGGCTGCCCCAGAACTGCTGGACGCGTCGGCGCTCGTCGGCCGGGAGGTTCTCCAGGCTGACCTCGTAGAGCAGCTCCCGCTGGGCCACGAGGCCGGAGATGTGGCGGAGTTCGGGGGTGGTGAAGCGGCCGGCGATGAGGCCGGAGGCGACCAGCGCGTCCTCGCGCGAGAGCGTCTCGCGGGCTCGGGAGACCCCGACCAGGGCGCGCATCTGCTTGTCCAGCGCCACGTTCTCCACGGCGTGCAGCCCGCTGAGGAAGCGGTAGCAGGGGTCGATGAGACCGTTGTAGAAGTCCAGCGCCCTCGCCCTGCTGATGGTGCGGTTCTCGACCGACTCGCGCAGGGCCCCCAGCCCGTCGACGGCGCTGAGGATCGCGTCCAGGCGGCGGGCGTCGGCCTCGCTCAGCGCGTCACGGACGTCGGCGGCCCGGGAGTTGCGCCTGACCTGGTCCACGACGCGGTCGGTGACGGCGCGCTGGCGTATGAGGAGGGGCAGGGCGTCGGAGGCGCGGGGGTCGGCGAGGAAGACGAGGGTCTGGCGCCGTTCGGCCTGGACGGCGCGGACGGCGTCCTCCAGCGGGTAGCCGACCTCCTCGACGATCGATCCTGCGGTCATCAGCTCGTCGGCCTGACGGCCGGTGACGTAGGTGGCGAAGACCCAGAGGCCCGTGAGGGAGACGAGCGGCACCAGCAGCAACGCCACGATCTTCCTGCGGATGGACTTCCCGCGAAAGCGCATGGCCTCCCCCAGATCGACCCCGCGTCGCGGGGGTGGTCTCTCCCGGTCGGCCCTCGGCTCCGCCCCGGCGCGTACCGTGCGTGCTCCGGTGCGCATCGGGTGGACGCGGGCGAGGTCCGTCCTGCGTCAATAAACGGCGCGAGCCTACTACTGACACAGAGACAACTCGAAGACACGTCCGGATGGTTTTCAGCCGACCACCTGGCGTTTGACGATGAGTTGTCCCGGTATTCCGGGCGATGAAATACGCGAAAGCGACAGACGGCCCCGACCGGACTCCCTCGTACCGGCACGTATCAGTTGGCTGGAATTATTCGGCCCGTGACCTTCTGTGCCCTGCGCGTGTGTTTTCAGGGGAATTTTCAGGACGGGCGGTTCGTCCATATGTACGGGGTAGACGCACGGTGGGGTCGTGCGCGGCAGGACGGATGCATTCCGCCCGCGTAGAACCGGCGCAAGCCGGGCAGCCACCCTGAAGTCGGACGGTGGTGGGGAGTTGAAGACCTTGAGCACGCAGGAACGCGGGAGCGCCGGAGCGTCGGCGGCCGCGCGGGGAGGTGCCGCGGACGGGCAGCGGGCACCGCGGCAGTTGTGGGTGGAGGAGCCGGCCTCGAAGCGCCGGATGCCCGACGCGGTGCGGACGGCCGCCGTGCGCGCCGTCCTGATCATGTCGTTCACGATCATCCAGGCGATGGTCGCCTTTCTGAGCACGTTGACCGGCTCCTGGCTGGCCTTCCCGATGGTGCTCAGCAGCGTGGCCAGCACGGTGGTCGCCACCTGGGCCGTCCTCGACGTCTGGGTGACCCGGCAGGTGTGGAACCAGCGCCACGGCGTGGTGTCCGTGCCGAGCAGCTCGGCCCGGCAGATACGCCGTGAGCGGCGCCGGTCCCGCCGGGCCGAGCGGGCGGCCGAGCGGGACGGCACGGGCGGCGGCATAGGTCCCCGCCGGAGCGCCGGGGACCTCTCCCGGGCCTGACCGCCGCGTCCGGGCTCCGGGCCCGAACGCCGCGGCGGTTGTCCGGGGCTGACGGGCGGTCTGCCGCCGCGTCACGTCCGGACGCGGGGCGGATCCGCCGACGCGTCGTACCCGGGCGCCGGACGGATCTGCCGACCGGTCGCGCCCGAACGCCGGGCGTGACCGGCGATCGCGGGCGGCGGCCCGGTGCGGCGGTCCTGTCGCGAGCGGCGGTCGGTGGTCACGCGTCGGGCTGCGGCGCGGCGGCAGGCTCGGCCGCGCCCTGTTCGTTCCGCTTGAACATCCGGGTCGCCGTGATCTCGCCGTGCACCGTCTCCCCCTCCGGGTCCTGCTGCGGCAGGCCGGGGCGCAGATGCTCCTCCACGCTGATGTACTTGAGCCCGGCCCTCAGGTCGGCGTCGTTGCGCAGCCGGATGACGAGGGGGAACTCGGCGAGCGCGGTCGTGTCGAACAGGCCGGTCGTGTACAGCAGTTGCACGCCGAGCGCGTCCGACACCGCCCGCTGGAGCTCCAGCAGATACGTGGCGTTGGCGCGGCCGATCGGGTTGTCGAGGAACAGGGTGCCCGCGTGCCGGTGGCGGTCGCGGCCCCGGTCGTTGCTGCGGAGCGCGGCCATCGTGCAGTAGAGGGCGATGGCCGCGGTGAGGAGCTGGCCGCCGGAGAAGACGTCGCCCATCTGCCCGACCGGGACCCGCTCGGCGCGCAGCACGGCGTCCGGTTTCAGGATCTCCACCGCGATGCCCTTGGGCCGCAGCGCCGCCTCGACGCCCCGCAGCAGCAGGGACATCCCGTCCCGGCGCAGGTCGGAGTTCTTCTTGAGGGCCGCGTGGGTGGCCTCGTCGATGACCTCGCCGAGCCGTTCGGTGAGGGTGGCCTGGTCGGGTTCCTCGAAGCGGATCCGGAGGAACTCCTGTCCCGACCACTCCCCCAGCCCCTCGGGGAGCTGGGAGAGCCGCTGGGCGGAGCGGAGCGTGGTGAGCGCCGACTCGACCAGTCCGCGCAGCCGGTCGACGATGGAGTCCCGGTTGCGTTCGAGCTGGACCAGCTCGTCGGTGAGGACCCGGAGCCGGGGCGCGAAGGCGTCGGCCCACTTGCGGGCGTGCTCGGGCAGGGCGGAGGCGGGCAGCTCGCGGATCTGCTGGCGGGCGGGGGTGCGGACCTGTTCGTACCGGGTGGAGTTGGCGTGCCGGACGAGGATGTCGCTCGCTTCCCGGACGGCGCTCTCGGCGGCCGAGAGGTCGGCGTTGCAGCCGCGCAGGGAGCGGCGGGACTCGGCGGCGGACTGCCGGGCCTCCTCCAGCGTGCCGGAGTACGGGGCGGGGTCCTCGGCCCCCTCCTCGGCGCCGTGGTCGCGCAGGAGGTCGCGGAGCAGGGCGGCCGTCTCGTCGAAGCCTCCGGCGGAGTCCTCGGCGGTGCGGTGGGCGTGGAGCAGTTCGCCGTGGGCGGCGCGGGCGGTGTCCAGGGCGGCGGTGGCGTCGGCCAGTTCGGCGGTGGCGGTGCGCAGCAGGGCCTGGGCGCTCTCGGCGTCGGCCGGGGCCAGTTCCTCGGGCAGTTCGGTGTGGTGCGGGCGTTCGTCGTCGGGGGCGAGCCGTTCGGCCTCGCCGCGCAGCCGGCCGAGGTGCTCGCTGGCGGTGGACGCCCGGGTCTCCAGGAGCTGGACGTGTGCCTCGGCGCGGGCGGTGGCGGCCTGGCGGGACGGGCCGTCGGCTCCGTCGGTGCTCTCCAGGAGCTGGGCGGCGCGGGTGCGGACCTTGTTGGTGAGGCGGTCCAGCTCGGCCAGGGCGGCGCTCTCGTCGCTCTCGGCGCGGGCCTGTTCCGCGCGCAGGTCGGCGCCGACGCCGACCTTCTCGTACAGCTGGGACGCGGCCCGGTACGCCTCGCGCAGGGTGGGCAGGGCGGTGCGGGACTTCGATTCGTCCTCCTCGGGGAGGACTTCGGGGACGCCGGCGATCTCGGCGCGTTCGGCGCGCAGGGCGCGGGCGGTGCGGCGGGCGTCGTCCCCGGCGCGCTGGGCGGCGCGGCGGTCCTCGTCGGCGGCGCGGGCGAGGTCGAGGCAGACGCCGGCGCGGGCCTCGGACTCGGCGGCCTCGTCGACCAGTTCACGCAAACGGGCCTGCCAGCCGGCGCGTTCGCGGAGCCGGTGGGCGAGCCCGGCCAGCGCGTCGGCGGCGCGGCGGGCCCGCTGGGCGGCCTCCTGGCGCTCGTCGCGGACGCGGGCGGTGTCGGCGGCGGCCTCGTCGGCTTCGGCGCGGACGGTGCGGGCCTCGGCGAGGACGGCTTCGGCGCTCTCGGCGGCCGTACGGGCGGTGGCTGCGGCCTCGGCCAGCTCGGCGAGCATGCCGGGCGGGCAGTCGGCGCGCCAGGAGCCGATGCGGGAGGCGAGGGCGCGGTCGCCGGAGAGGCGGGCGGCCAGCGTCCGGATGTCCTCGTCGCGGGCGGCGGCGCGGCTGCGCAGCGCGTGGCGCTCCTCGTCGGCGGCGTGTTCGTCGTGCATGGCCGGGTTCGGCGGGACGAGGAAGACGCCTTCGCCCCGGCCGTCCGGGCCGGCGCCGGGGGCGGGCACGGGGGCGAGGAGGGCGGCGGCGGTGCCGACGGCCACGGCGGAGCGGGGCAGCAGGGCCGCGCCGCCGAGGACGTCGCGGGCGCGGGTGTGGGCGTCGGGGTCGGTGATGACGACGCCGTCGACCAGTTCGGGGCGGGCGGCGAGGACGGCGGCGTGGTCGGCCGGGTCGACGGCCTGGGCGAGGTAGCGCCAGCCGGGCAGGGCGGGGATGCCGTGCTCGCCCAGGTACTCGACGGTGGCGAGGACGTCGGGGCCGGGCGGCAGCAGCCCGCCCTCGCCGAGCGCGCCGAGGATGCGGGCGTCGTCGGCGGCGGCGGTGCGCAGGTCGAAGAGGCGGCGTTCGGCGGCGGCGACGGACTGGTCGAGCAGCTCGCGCAGTTCGTCGGCGCTGCGGTCGAACTCCTCGGCGGTCAGGGGCCGTTGGGCGACGGGCTGGTCCGCCAGGGCCACGCCCCGGTCGGTGGTCGCGGCGGCGGCCTCCGCATCGGGGCCGGTGGGGGCGGTGCCGTCGCCGCCGGGCCGGCCCGCGCCGCCCTGACCGGCTCCGGGGGTCCCCTCGCCGGTCTCCCGGCGGGGGTGCGGGACGCCGGTGGCGGTGGGGAGACCCAGCAGCTCCGCCAGGCGGGGGTCGGCCGCGATGGACTCGGCGGCGCGCAGCTCGTCCTGGTGGGACTGCTCGGCGGCCCTGGCCCCGTCGGCGGCGCGGGCGGCGGCCAGTTCGGCGCGGCTCTCGGCGGCGGCCGCCTCGCGGGCGGTGTCGGCGGCGGACCGGGCGGCTTCGCGGGCGGTGTCCCAGGCGGCGACGGCGGACTGTTCGGCGTCGCTGGCGGCGAGGGCCGCGCGGGCGGGGTCGGCGTCGGGGGCGGAGTCGTCGAGCCACCCGGCGCGTACGGCTTCGGCGGTCTCCTGGCCCACCTCGGCCAGGCGCTGGCGCAGGTGTCCGGCCTCGCTGCGGGCGCGCTGGGCCTCGGTGGCGGCGACCGTGGCGTCACGGTGGGCCCGTTCGCCGGTGGCCTGGAGGGTGTCGGAGCGCTCCTCCTCCTCGTTGGCGAGGCGTTCGCCCTCCTCGGCGGCCCGGTGCAGGGCGCGGACGAGGTCGGTGGCGGCGGCGGAGCGGGCGGCGAGGGCGGGGGCGGCGTCGCGCTCGGCCTCGCGGATGGCGGCGGCCACCCGGGCCGAGCGGTCGGCGGCGGCGCGGTGGCGCAGCACGGCTTCGGCGGCCTGCCAGGCGGAGTGGAGGGTGCGGGCCTCGACCAGTTCCCTGCGTCCCGCGGCCGCGCTCTTCTCGGCGGCGGTCAGGGCCAGGGAGGCGTGCCGGTAGGCGAGTTCGGCGGCGATCAGGGCGCGGCGGCCCCGGGTCGACTCGGCCCCGGTGACGGTATGGGCGGCGGCGGTGACCTGTTCGGCCAGTTCGGCGGTGCGGCCGCGCTCCTCGGCGGCGCGGGCGGAGAGCCTGCGGGCCAGGGTGCGGGTGCGGCGTTCGGCGGCGGCGTGGATGTCGCGGGTCCGGGCGCGGGTGTCGGTGGCCTCGACGATCCGGCCGAGGAGGTCCACGGAGCCCGCGGTGAAGTCGCGTTCGGCGGTCAGCTCGGCGCGGCGGCCCAGCTTGTTGCCGAAGCCGCTGACCAGGTCGGCGAGGCCGTCGGTGTCGCGGGTGTCGGTGACGGCGCGGAGCAGGAGGTCGGTGAAGTCGGAGTCCTTCTTCACCGCGAAGAGGCCGGCGGCCTCGCCCTCGTCGGCGTTCATCTCGCGCTGGTAGCGGAAGAGTTCGGGGTCGAGGCCGAGGTCGCCGAGGTGTTCGTTCCAGCGGTCGTGGATCTCTTCCCAGTGCACGTCGAGGTGCGCGTAGAACTTGCCCGCGTCCATCAGCGCGTCGCGGAAGCCCTTCATGGTGCGCCGCCTGCCGCGGGCGCCGGAGACGCCTTCGGCGGGGCGGCCCACGGCGGAGGACTCCGCGACGGGCAGGCTGTCGAGGCTGAGGCCGGGGCCGGGGCGGAAGGAGTACCACGCCTCGGCGAACTTGCGCGGGTCGTTGGAGACCTGGCGTCCCCGCCATTCGCTGACCTTGCCGACGACGACGCATTCACCGGTGAGGGTGTGCTGCCACTCCAGGGCGACGTGCCCGCAGTCGTCGGCGAGGAGGAACTTGCGCAGCACGCCGGAGCTGGCGCCGCCGAGGGTGTTGCGGTGGCCGGGGAGCATCACCGAGAAGATCAGCTTCAGCAGGACGGACTTGCCGCCGCCGTTCTCCAGGAAGAGGACGCCGGCGGGGGCGGGTCGGCGGGGCGGGCCGACCGGCTCGTCCTCGAAGAACTCCGCCTGGGCGGGGGCGGGGTCGGGGACGGGTGCGCCGACGCCGCGCAGGTCGAGGACGGTGTCGGCGTAGCGCGCACCGGCAGGCCCGATGGAGTAGAGGCGGACCCGGGACAACTCGTACATGGCGGCGGACTCTCGTCGTTCGGTGAGCGGGGGCGGAGCGGCAGGTGCG
>NZ_JNZZ01000046.1 GCF_000717645.1 Streptomyces californicus | reverse complement strand
CCGGCTGCGCTCCGCTCCGCCGGGCGCGCTTCCCGGCTCTGGCTGCGCCCGCGCTCCTGCCTTCGGCCCGCTCGGCGCTGCCGCCGCCGACGCGCGCCCGCAGTGGATAGGCCCAAAGGGCATGAGACGAGAACCAAGCCCGCGGCTTCAAGACGATGCCTCCGGCGGGGGCGCTCAGACTCCGGGATGGGAGGGGCGCCGATCGCGAGTGCCGGCCGGAGCGGGGCGAGCGTCGTGGGGGCTCCCATCCCGACCACCTTCGACCCAGGCAGAGCCGAGCAGCCGCGGCCCAGGGCGTCAAGGTCGTTCGTACAGTGGCGCGCTCCACCTTGACGCCCTGAACCACGGCCGCTCCACGACGTGTGGGTCGAAGGCGGACGGGATGGGAGCCGGGGCGAGTGCTGGGTTGGCTGAAACCTCACCCGCAGGCCCCACTTTGTGGCAGTATGCAAGCCCGATATTTCTTCGAATGGGGGAACTGTGGAATCCGTCGAGAACATTTCCAGCCTGCTGGGCGTTGGGAAGCCTCCGGTTACCTCTAAGTGGAGGGGCATCTCCGACGGTTTTGCAATTCAGATGTTCTCCCTTCTGCACATCAGCGATTCTCTGATCCCGCAGATGGGCAGGACCCTCGGGGAATCTAAAGAGAATCCAATCTCTCGGCTTTTCAACTTGCTAGATGAAGAGGAGGGAAAAGAGTTTGGCGAGGTACTGGTCTGGATGGTTAAAGAATTGGGGGTAGCGCTCAAGAAGGTCGAGCGAGGGGGAGATCAGTCCGAGGATGATGGATCCATTAAGAAGGAATCCGGTGCATCCTTTTCTGTTCGCAGCTCAAATGTTTCCGCTGCATTCATCCAACTAGTCCACGATGTGGCAACTGGGGCGCCAGTAGCCGATAATGACACTTTGAGAAAGTCTCTGTTGGTAACGGCTGTTTCCAATTTCGAGGTCCTCTTCGGGAAGCTGGCGGAGGAGATCTATGGTGTGAATAAGTCGGCTCTTAATGACTCTGACTACACTTTCTCACTGCAGCAGTTGGGTGACTTCGAGTCGCTTGAGGATGCTCGTCAATTCCTTGTGGAGCGGCGCGTTTCCGCGCTCATGAGGGATAGTGTGGATGGTTGGGACAAGTGGCTTTCGAGAGCGGTAAAGGGAGTCTCAATGGCGGCGCTCCCTGTCGACTGGAAGAGCACGCGTGAAGTTTTTGCTCGACGAAATATTGTTGTTCATAATGGCGGCGTAGTGAACCGCATGTATATCTCTTCCCTTGTGCAGGCCGGTGTTGCGCAAACGGATCTGAAGCTTGGTGCGCAGCTTAAGATCGATTCTGATTATTTCTCTAAGGCCGTCCAGAACATTTTGGCTTTGGGGATGATCCTGGTTGCGGAGATCGGTAGGCGATTGAACAAGGAAGCGTCTGATGAGCTAAATCAAGGCCTTCTCTTCAATGCCGATGCGGCAGTGCGCCGAAAAGCGTGGGTCGCATCTACGGCGATTACTTCTTACCTGCTCTCTGGTAAATTGAATAGAGCCTCGCAGCTGCGTGCTCAAATGCTGAACTGGGTTGCACGTAAGGGTATGGGTGACGTTGATCGGGTGCATAAAGAAGTGACAGAGTGGGATATTAGTGGACTCTCCGAGGAATTCTCCCACTATAAGGCTGTGCTCCTCGGTGAGAAGGAAGAGGCCATTAAGGTTGTGGAAGATTTGATTTCCGGCGGAAAGCTGGCTCTGGTGGAGGTGGCCCTGCATCCTGCCTACGCAGAACTCCACGACGAACTCCCCTCGCTGGTCGCCCGAAAGCAGGCGGCTAGTGGTTCGAAAAAAGCGGTTGCCGCGAAAAAGGCGACGAAGAAGGTTGCGAAAAGAATTCCACGCAGGCCCGTAGCGAAAGAAGATAACGAATAGAGAGAGCGCCGATCGAGACTCCTCTGTGGAAATGATCTAACGGAGTCACGTCCAGCTGTACTGCCCTCACCGCGAGCGATGTCAGTGCAGCCGCCTAGGGTACTCAGACCAACGAAGTGTCCTGGGGGATACATGGCTACCTGGCTTCTGAGCTGCAACCCGAAGAAGTTCGACCTTGACGGGCACCGCCGGGACGGTCACGTCCTGGACTCGTGGACCGTCGTGCGCTTCGTGGGCGAGGTGGCAGCCGGCGACGAGTTCGTGTTGTGGGTGGGCGGCCAGAACGCTGGTGTGGTCGCCTACGGCCACTTCACCGGGGCAGCCGAGTACGGACAGCCTGACCTCCGTTACTGGGCCGAGGATCCCGGGCCGCGGCACTTTGTCCCGTTGGTGGTCGACAGGTGGTTGGACCTGCGAGTCCCGAAGCAGCGGCTCTTCGATGATCCGCGCATGGCCAACGCCACGATCAAGAAGCAGCCGTTCGCCGGCAGCCCTCACCGGCTGACCGATGAAGAGTGGCGCGCGGTTCGCGACGCCATCGACGTGTCGGAGGGTGCGGACCCAGATTGGGACCTCGTTCCGGGGGACGAGATCCGCAGGGTCGATCTCCACGCGCAGTACGGGGGGAGCAGCCAGAACGGCATCTCCCCTTGCGGCACCTCGGACAACATCTTGATTTTCACCGCGGCGAGCTCGGGACACCAGCACGGCTACTTCGACACCTGGAACGAGGACGGGACCTTCCACTACACCGGCGAAGGCCAGACCGGCAACCAGAAGATGATCCGGGGCAACAGGGCGATCCTGGAGCACAGCCAGACCGGCAAGCGTCTGCGTCTGTTCGACGGGGCTCGCGGAACGGTGCGCTACCTCGGTGAGTGGACGCTCGACGCCGAGGAGCCCTACACGGAGGACGAGGCGCCGGCCACTGGCGGCGGGGGGCTCCGGAAGGTCATCCGCTTTCACATGGTGCCGATCAAGGCCACCATCACCGCGCCCGAGGTCAAGATCGGGCAGGACTACGTGGCACCAGACGAAACCGTCGCGCCGGCACCGGTCGTCCCGAGCACACCGGATCCCGACCTCGTGGGACGCAACCTGTCGACCCACCGGAGGCTCCAAAACCTGCTGGCCGCCGAAGCGCAGAGCCGCGGGTACGTTGCGCTGTCGCCTGATGTCTCCGATCCCGACTTCGATCTTGCCTGGCAGACGGATGAGGGCCGCTTGACCGTGTGCGAGGTCAAGTCGCTGACACCGTCGAACGAGGCCCGTCAGCTTCGTGCGGGGCTTGGCCAGGTCCTTGACTATCAAGATCAGCTCCGCGAGAGGGCGCCGGAGATTTCCGCGGTCCTGTGGGTGGAGCGCGAGCCGTCTGAGCGGCGGTGGATCGACCTGTGCCAGCGGGTTGGCGTGACGCTTGCGTGGCCGGGCGAGGAGGAGTCAGCGTTCCGCGCGAGCGAGCCTGACATCCATGGCTGACATCAACGTCGGCGGACGACGGCAGACAGTAGTGGCCTCATACGACTATCGTCACAGGTCAGTGAGCTCCCTCACCTGGATCTTCGCCGCCGTTACGAGAATGGGATGATGTCGATTATGAAGGGACGCGTCCTTGTCGTCGACGACGACACCGCACTGGCCGAGATGCTCGGCATCGTGTTGCGTGGAGAAGGTTTCGAGCCGTCGTTCGTAGCGGACGGCGACAAGGCACTGGCCGCATTTCGTGAGGCCAAGCCGGACCTGGTGCTGCTCGACCTCATGCTGCCCGGAAGGGACGGCATCGAGGTGTGCAGGCTGATCAGGGCCGAGTCCGGTGTGCCGATCGTCATGCTCACCGCCAAGAGCGACACCGTCGATGTCGTGGTCGGCCTGGAATCGGGTGCCGACGACTACATCGTCAAGCCGTTCAAACCCAAGGAGTTGGTCGCCCGGATCAGGGCACGTCTGCGGCGGTCCGAAGAGCCCGCCCCGGAGCAGCTGACCATCGGTGACCTGGTCATCGACGTGGCCGGCCACTCCGTGAAGCGGGAAGGGCAGTCCATCGCCCTCACTCCGCTGGAGTTCGACCTGCTGGTCGCGCTCGCCCGTAAGCCGTGGCAGGTCTTCACCCGTGAGGTCCTGCTGGAACAGGTGTGGGGTTACCGCCACGCGGCCGACACCCGCCTGGTGAATGTGCATGTCCAGCGTCTGCGCTCCAAGGTCGAGAAGGACCCGGAGCGGCCGGAGATCGTGGTGACGGTCCGAGGCGTCGGCTACAAGGCCGGACCGAGCTGAGATGCCCCGAGGCAGTACCGCTCCGGGGCCCGGCGAGCCGGGAGTCCGTACGGAGCGGGCTGTCGGCCCGGGGCGGAAGGCGCCACGTATGAGCCGTTTCCTGAAGGGCGGCCGGCTGTTCGAGGACCGGACGCCCGGCGGGCCCGTTCCGCGCCTGCTGATGCGGTGGGTGCGCCGTCCCCTGCTGCCCGCCGTCCGGCTGTGGCGGCGCAACCTGCAGTTGCGCGTCGTCGCGGGCACGCTGCTCATGTCGGTCGTGGTCGTGCTGCTGCTCGGTTTCGTCGTCATCGGGCAGGTGCGCAACGGCCTCCTCGACGCGAAGAGCAAGGCCGCCCAGACCCAGGCCGCCGGTGGTTTCGCCGCGGCCCAGGAGAAGGCCAACGCCCCGCTCGTGCCCGAAGGACAGGGCAGCGAGCGCACCGACGGCGTGACCGGTACGACCTCCTGGCGCACCGAGCTCGTCGACCAGCTCGCCAGTGGCGGCAAGAACGCGTTCAACGTGGTGGCGCTCAGCGTCGACTCGGTCTCCGAGGGGGCGAGCAGCCGGGCGGCGCGCGGTTCGGGCAGTGTCGAGGCGTCCAGCGTGCCCGAGCGGTTGCGGCGGAACGTGGGCGAGGGGCAGGGCGCGTTCCAGACGTACTCCCTGATCCGGTACTCGTACGGCAAGGAGTCGCAGCCGGGGCTCGTCGTCGGCAAGCGGCTCTACGACATCGACCAGCAGCCCTACGAGCTCTACTACCTCTTCCCGCTCACGCAGGAGGAGAAGTCCCTGACGCTGGTCAAGACGACCCTGGCCACCGCCGGGCTGTTCGTCGTCGTGCTGCTCGGGGCGATCGCCTGGTTCGTGGTGCGCCAGGTCGTCACCCCGGTACGGATGGCGGCGGGCATCGCCGAACGGCTCTCCGCGGGCAGGCTCCAGGAGCGGATGAAGGTCACCGGCGAGGACGACATCGCCCGGCTCGGCGAAGCCTTCAACAAGATGGCCCAGAACCTTCAGCTGAAGATCCAGCAGCTGGAGGAGCTCTCCCGGATGCAGCGGCGGTTCGTCTCCGACGTCTCGCACGAGCTGCGGACCCCGCTCACCACCGTCAGGATGGCCGCCGACGTCATCCACGAGGCGCGCGCCGACTTCGACCCCGTCACCGCGCGCTCCGCCGAGCTGCTGGGCGACCAGCTCGACCGGTTCGAGTCGCTGCTCGCCGATCTGCTGGAGATCAGCCGCTTCGACGCGGGCGCGGCCGCCTTGGAGGCTGAGCCGATAGACCTGCGGACCGTGGTGCGCCGGGTGATCGGCGGCGCCGAGCCGCTCGCCGAGCGCAAGGGCACCCGGATCCGTGTCGTGGGTGACGACCAGCCGGTGATAGCCGAGGCCGACGCCCGCCGCGTCGAGCGGGTCCTGCGCAACCTCGTGGTCAACGCCGTCGAGCACGGCGAGGGCCGGGACGTCGTCGTGCGGATGGGGGTGGCCCAGGGCGCGGTCGCCGTGGCGGTGCGCGACTACGGTGTCGGGCTCAAGCCCGGCGAGGCGACCCGGGTCTTCAACCGGTTCTGGCGGGCCGACCCGGCACGTGCCCGGACCACCGGCGGGACGGGGCTCGGCCTCTCCATCGCCGTCGAGGACGCCCGGCTGCACGGCGGCTGGCTCCAGGCGTGGGGCGAGCCGGGCGGCGGCTCGCAGTTCCGGCTGACCCTGCCGCGTACGGCGGACGAGCCCCTGCGAGGTTCGCCGATACCGCTGGAGCCCGAGGACTCCCGGCGCAACCGGGACGAGCGGGAGCGCCACGAGGCCGGGGCGGGCGCCTCGGACGACCAGCGGCTGACGTCGGTTCCGGCCCAGGGCGGGGCCGGTGAGCGTTCGCCGCTGCCCGTGCCGCCGCGCGGTCCGGCCGCCCACCACGCCGCCCCCGCCTCGGTGCACCCCGCCGCACTGCCCGGCAACGGGGCACGCGTCGTCGCGCGCCCCGCCCCGGAGCGCCCGGGCGGGCGTGCGGGCTCGGGCACACAGCAGGCCGACCGGTCCGAACAGGAGGACACCACGCGTGGGTACTGACCGCCGTCCGGGCGTCCGGGGCAGGGCGGTGCGGATCTCCGCGCTGCTCGGCTGCGGCGTCATCGTGCTGGCCGGCTGCGGCTCGATGCCGGTGAGCGGGGACGTCAAGGCGGTCGACGCCTCGCAGCCCGGGGACTCCCAGGTTCAGGTGTACGCGGTGGCGCCTCGGGAGGGCGCGCCGCCCAGCGAGATCGTCGACGGCTTCCTGGAGTCGATGACCAGCGACGATCCCGCGTTCGCGACCACCCGGAAGTACCTGAGCGCCGACGCCCGGGGCACCTGGCGGCCGGGCGGCGGCACCACGGTGCTCGCCCAGGCGCCCAACCGCAGCGGCCCCCTGCTCCACGACGAGGCCAACCGCGCCGCCCGGGACAAGGAGACCACCTACACGCTGACCGGCGAGAAGGTGGCGGAGATCGACGCGCAGAGCTCGTACCGGCCGCTCGCCCCCACCGACTACTCCCAGACCCTCCATCTGGTGCGGGAGAACGTGGCGGAGGGCAAGGAGGAGTGGCGCATCGACGTCGTGCCGGACGGTCTGGTCCTCGGCCAGTCCGACTTCAGGCGCCTCTACCGCTCGGTGAACAAGTACTTCTTCGCCACCGGCCTTACCGACGGCCGGCCGACGCTGGTCGCGGACCCCGTCTACGTACGCAACCGCACGGATCCGGTCACGCGGATGGACACCGCGACACAGACCGTCCGCACCCTGCTCGCCGGGCCGACGAACTGGTTGAGGCCCGTGGCCGACTCGCGCTTCCCGGAGGGGACGGCCCTGCGCAAGGGGGTCACCGCGCTGGCGCCGGACGACCAGAACGTCCTGAAGGTGCCGCTCAACGGTAAGGCCGACAAGGTGGGCCGCAGCGCCTGCCGGATGATGGCCGCCCAGGTGCTCTACACGCTCCGCGACCTGACCTCGGCGAGGGTCGAACGGGTGGAGTTGGAGGGCGGGAAGGGCTCGCTCTGCGCGCTCGACGCCGACGACGCCTCGGGCTTCTCCGCCGACAACGGCTCGGACGGGGCCGACAGCCAGTACTTCATCAACGACAAGGGCCAGGTGGAGCGGATCCTCGGCGCCACCGACGGGACCGAACCGGTGACCGGGCCGCTGGGTACGGGCACCGTCCCGATGGGGTCGGTCGGAGTGGCGCGGGACGAGGAACGGGCCGCCGCGGTCTCCGCGCAGGGGCAGAGCCTCTACGTGTCCTCGCTGGAGGCGGACGGCGAGCTGGTGGCGCCCCTGGTCACCAGCACGGCGAAGAAGGCCGCCGACCGGCTGTCGCCGCCGAGCTGGGACGGGCGCGGCGACCTGTGGGTCGCCGACCGGAATCCGGCGGGGCCCCGGCTGCTGCGGCTGGCCGGCGGGACGGGCGAGCCGCAGGAGGTCCGGGTGCCGGGCCTGGACGGCGCACGCATCGAGGCGCTCAGGATGTCCGCGGACGGCGTGCGGATAGCCCTGCTGCTGACGAAGGACGGCCGGACGACGCTCAACATCGGCCGGGTCGAGCGCCGGGGTTCCTCGGTGGTCCCCAAGATCTCGGTCGAGGATCTGCGTCAGGCCGCGCCCCAGCTCACGGACGTGACCGCCATCTCCTGGTCGGGGCGGAGCCGGCTCGTGGTGGTCGGCAAGGAGGAGGGCGGCGTCCAGCAGGTGCGGTACGTGCAGGCGGACGGCTCCACCTCGGGCTCCGGTGCGCTGCCCGGGGTGAACCAGGTCCAGTCGGTCGCCGCGGCCGACGACGAGCTGCTTCCGCTGATGGCGGAGACCGAGGGCGACGGCATCGTGAAGCTCTCGCCGGGGGACAACTGGCAGACGGTCCTCAAGCAGGGCACGTCGCTGGTCTACCCCGGCTGACCGGCCGGGACGGGCGCGGACAAGGGCCGTCGGTCCACGGAGGCCGACGTCCCGGCCCGGGGTTTTCCACAGGGGTGGTCCGGTCGTGGCCGGACCGCCACAGTGGGGGCATGCGGCACGGGTGGCGGGAGCTGTCCGGTCTGCTCCTGCCGGTGGCCTGCGCCGGCTGCGGCAGACCGCGCACCGACCTGTGTCCGGTCTGTGCGGCCGCGCTGCACGGCGGCCCGGCCCGCCCGGCCCGGCCCGCGCCCCGGCCGCCGGGCCTTCCTGCGGTGTACGCGGCGGCACCGTACGGGAACGCCGTACGCGCGGTTCTGCTGGCCCACAAGGAACGAGGGGCACTCGGGTTGGCGGGTGCGCTCGGCCGGGCGCTGGCGGGTGGCGTACGGGCTGTGGCGGGGCGACCGGACGGCCCGGGCCCCCTGCTGCTGGTCCCGGTCCCCTCCGCCCGTTCCGCGACCGCGGCGCGCGGCCATGACCCGGTGCGCCGGATCGCCGCCGCGGCCGCGCGGGACCTGCGGCGCGGCGGTCTGCCCGCCCAGGTGGTCCCGCTGCTGCGGCAGCGCCGCGCGGTCGCCGATCAGGCGGGCCTGAGGGCCCCGCAGCGACGGGCGAACCTGTCCGGTGCGCTGGGGGTCACCGCCGGGGGACGCGCACTCCTGCGGCAGCGGTCCTCCGGACAGGGCTCGCTCCATCACCGCCGGGTGATCCTGGTCGACGATCTGTTGACGACCGGATCGACGCTGGCGGAGGCGGCCCGCGCCCTGCGGGAGGCGGCGGTCGGGGTCCGCGAGCCCTCCGCGCGCGAGGTGTGCCGGGCGGCGGTCGTAGCGGCTTCTCCGTCCGCCTTCGAAATAAACCGGAACTGACGGGGAACCTGCGACGTTGCAGGTAAAGAGAGGGCAATACCCCCTGAACGGAGGTACGCGCCAGTAGCGGGTGCCGAGACCCGGCCGCGCAGGCTATGTTCGGAGGTGAGGAACGGTGAATGCCGGACCTCGACGAATGCACCAAGAGGTTTCGGGCAGGTAACTCACCGTAGGAGAAGCGCACAAGCCGGTGGGATTGACAGACCTCCGGCGGGGGAGGAGGAGGCGAAAGCCACCGAGTCCGAAGGCCCTGGTGATCTCCGGGGCCTGGTGCAAAAGGGAGATGCTCCGCCGCTGAGCGGAGCGATCCGGGAACGGAGTTCTGCGTGGACATCGTCGTCAAGGGCCGCAAGACCGAGGTGCCCGAGCGGTTCCGCAAGCACGTGGCCGAGAAGCTGAAGCTGGACAAGATCCAGAAGTTCGACGGCAAGGTGATCAGCCTCGACGTCGAGGTGTCCAAGGAGCCGAATCCCCGTCAGGCCGACCGTTCCGACCGGGTGGAGATCACGCTTCGCTCGCGGGGGCCGGTCATCCGGGCGGAGGCGGCGGCGGGCGACCCTTACGCAGCGCTCGATCTGGCCACCGGAAAGCTGGAGGCCCGGCTGCGCAAGCAGCACGACAAGCGCTACAGCCGACGGGGCAACGGCCGTCTGTCGGCCGCCGAGGTCGGGGACGTGGTCCCCGGTGTCGCCTCGTTCGACGAGGACGGCGAGCTGGTCGGCGACCAGTCGCCGGCGCCCGTCCCCACCACGAGGATCGGCTCGCTCGAAGTGCAGGGCGAAGGGCCTCTCGTGATGCGCGAGAAGACCCACACCGCCGCACCCATGTCGCTCGACCAGGCGCTCTACGAGATGGAACTGGTCGGTCACGACTTCTACTTGTTCGTCGACTCCGAGACCAAGGAGCCCAGCGTCGTCTACCGGCGACACGCGTACGACTACGGCGTCATCCACCTGAGGACCGACCCACTCGCCGCGGACGAAGCCGGCGGCGCGGGCGGGGCGCTCGGCGGCTGAGGCCCGATCGCCGGTGGTGCCCGCGGTGGCGTTTTCACGCCATCGCGGGCACCACCGCGCGGGCGCAGCGCCACCGGGCCGGGGTCCGGGCATGGAATCATGGCGGCCCGAGCCAATCGGTGTTCCGCGGGCCGCCGTTGGCGAACGACCGATATCTCAGGCCGTGGCCTTCAGGGGGAGGAACGATGGCGGACACCTTCGGGCCCGTGCGCGGGGCTGACGGGCCCGACGCCGACACCGGCGCGTATGCCGGAGCCGACGCGGACGGCGTCCCGCGCAAGGAGCCCATCAGGGTCCTCGTGGTCGACGACCACGCGCTCTTCCGCCGGGGGTTGGAGATCGTCCTCGCTCAGGAGGAGGACATCCAGGTCGTCGGTGAGGCCGGGGACGGCTCGGAGGCGGTCGACAAGGCGGCCGATCTGCTGCCCGACATCGTGCTGATGGATGTGCGGATGCCCAAGCGCGGCGGCATCGAGGCGTGCACGGCCATCAAGGAGGTGGCCCCCAGCGCGAAGATCATCATGCTGACGATCAGCGATGAGGAGGCCGACCTCTACGAGGCGATCAAGGCGGGCGCGACCGGCTACCTCCTCAAGGAGATTTCCACCGACGAGGTCGCCACCGCCATTCGCGCGGTCGCCGACGGGCAGTCGCAGATCAGCCCGTCGATGGCGTCCAAGCTGCTCACCGAGTTCAAATCGATGATCCAGCGCACCGACGAACGACGGCTCGTTCCGGCGCCCCGGCTCACCGACCGCGAGCTGGAAGTGCTGAAACTCGTGGCGACCGGTATGAACAACCGTGATATCGCCAAGGAGTTGTTCATTTCCGAGAACACGGTGAAGAACCACGTCCGCAATATCCTGGAGAAACTGCAGCTGCACTCCCGGATGGAAGCCGTGGTCTACGCCATGCGCGAGAAGATTCTCGAGATCAGGTAAGGGGAGCGGGTGGCGGGCGCCCCGTGTCCGCCGCTCCGGCCCATGGCGAGGCGGCCGGCGCGCGGTGACCACGGACGGCCACCGCGGACCCGCTGCGCGCCCGGCGTCAGCGGTGGGCGCGCCGCAGGGCGTGGCCGATCTCCGCCCTGAGCGGCTCGCGCAGCTCCGGGGCGTCCACCCGGTCGACCCGGATCTCCGTGCAGCCCACCCAGGCCGCCGCCTCCACCAGCGCCTCCGCCATCGGGGCCACCGCCTTCGGGCCCGCCAGAGACGCCTGCCTGGCCACCAGCGTGGTGCCCTCGCGCGCCGGGTCGACCCGGCCCTGGAGCTTCCCGCCCGCCAGCAGCGGCATCGCGAAGTACCCGTGGATCCGCTTCTGCTTGGGCACGTACGCCTCCAGCCGGTGCGTGAAGCCGAAGATCCGCTCCGTACGCGCGCGCTCCCAGATCAGGGAGTCGAACGGGGACAGCAGCGTCGTCCGGTGGCGTCCGCGCACCTCCCCGGCCAGCGCCTCCGGGTCGGCCCAAGCGGGCTTCGCCCAGCCCTCCACCTCGACCGGGACCAGCCCCGAGTCCGCCACCACCGCGTCGAACTCCTCGCCCCTGAGCCGGTGGTAGTCCGCGATGTCGGCGCGCGTGCCGACCCCCAGGGCCCGGCCGGCCAGGGCCACCAGCCGCCGTCGGCACTCGGCGTCGCTCAGGTCGTCGTGGAGCAGGGCGTCCGGAATGGCACGCTCGGCCAGGTCGTAGATCCGCTTCCAGCCGCGCCGCTCGGTGCAGACCACCTCGCCGTACATCAGGGCCCGCTCGACGGCGACCTTGGACGCCGACCAGTCCCACCACTCGCCGCCGTTCTTCGCGCCGCCCAGCTCGGTCGCCGTCAGCGGGCCCTCGTCGCGCAGCTGCTTGATCACCGTGTCGTACACGCCGTCGGGCAGGTCGTGCCCCCAGTGCGGGCGGGAGCGGTAGGCGCGGCGGCGGAACGCGAAGTGCGGCCACTCCTCGACGGGCAGGATGCACGCGGCGTGCGACCAGTACTCGAAGGCGCGGCCGCCCGACCAGTAGGCGTCCTCCACCGTGCGGCGGCCCACCGCGCCGAGCCGCGCGTACGGGATCAGCTCGTGCGAGCGGGCCAGCACCGAGATGGTGTCCAGCTGGACCGCGCCGAGGTGGCGCAGCACCCCCGGCACCCCCGCCCGGCGGTCCGGGGCCCCCAGGAACCCCTGGGCGCGCAGGGCGATGCGGCGGGCCTGGTCGGCGGAGAGTTCGACTGCGGGAGGAGGCACAGGCGTCATACGTCGAACCCTAGACGCCGCCACTGACAGCCCGGCCCCGGATTCCGGTCTCCGGCCCCGCGGTCACCGCGCGGCGTCCGGGGGGCCGGCGGGCAGGGCCGTCCGCCGCCCCGGGAGGTAGGGATGGGTTCCGGCCAGCCCCAGGTCGGACGGGAGCAGGGCCGCCGTCCAGGCGTCGCGCCGGACGCCCTTGTTCAGCAGCCCGGACCGCTGTTCGCCCTCCAGCCGGAACCCGGCCCGCAGGGCGACCGCCCGGGAGGCGACGTTGCCGGTCTCCGCCCGCCACTCCAGCCGTTCCGCGCCGAGCGAGGTGAAGGCCCAGCGGGCGGCGGTGAGCACCGCCTCCGTGACGTAGCCCCGGCCCCGGTGCTCCGGGGCGGACCAGTAGCCCACCTCGTACGTCCCCGGCCGGCTGCGGCGGTCGACGGAGAGCGCCCCGACGAGCGCGTCGCTCTCCCGCAGGACCAGGGCGAAGCCGTAGGCGGAATCGTCGCTCCAGCCCGCCGGGGCGAGCCGCGTGGTGAACAGTTCCGCGTCCGTGAGGCGGTAGGGGGAGGGGATCACCGTCCAGCGCTGGATGTCCGGGTCCTGGCAGGCGGCGTGCACCCGGAAGGTGTCCTGCGGGCCGAAGGGCCGCAGGAGCAGGCGCTGGGTGGTGAGGGTGATCGGCTCCATGGACCGATTCTCGTGAGCCCGCTCCGGCGGTGCGAGCACTTTTGCGGCTTTCCGGCACCTTCCGCGTGTCCGGACCGTTGTTCAGGGAAGGGGGCGGCGAGGTCCACGCGACAGCAGCCCTCCCGACGCGGTGGTGTCCTCGCTTACGATGGCCGTTGCGGTGGGGCCCACCTGCCGTGCCCGCGCCAGAGTCCATCACACGACCCAGTGCCAGGCCCGACCGGCAAGGAGACCAGCCTCAGTGTCCGTCTTCAACAAGCTCATGCGTGCAGGCGAAGGCAAGATCCTGCGCAAACTGCACCGCATCGCGGACCAGGTCAGCTCCATCGAAGAGGACTTCGTCAACCTCTCCGACGCCGAGCTGCGGGCGCTCACCGACGAGTACAAGGAACGGTACGCGGACGGCGAGAGCCTGGACGACCTGCTTCCCGAAGCGTTCGCCACGGTCCGTGAGGCCGCCAAGCGCGTTCTCGGACAGCGCCACTACGACGTGCAGATGATGGGCGGAGCCGCCCTGCACCTCGGTTACGTGGCCGAGATGAAGACCGGTGAGGGCAAGACCCTCGTCGGCACCCTGCCCGCGTATCTGAACGCGCTCTCCGGCAAGGGCGTGCACCTGATCACGGTCAACGACTACCTCGCCGAGCGTGACTCCGAGCTCACGGGCCGGGTCCACAAGTTCCTCGGTCTGTCCGTCGGTTGCATCATCGCCAACATGACTCCGGCCCAGCGCCGTGAGCAGTACGGCTGCGACATCACGTACGGCACGAACAACGAGTTCGGCTTCGACTACCTGCGCGACAACATGGCGTGGTCCAAGGACGAGCTCGTCCAGCGCGGCCACAACTTCGCCGTGGTCGACGAGGTCGACTCGATCCTCGTGGACGAGGCCCGTACGCCGCTGATCATCTCCGGCCCGGCCGACCAGGCCACCAAGTGGTACGGCGACTTCGCCAAGCTGGTCACGCGTCTCACCAAGGGCGAGGCGGGCAACCAGCTCAAGGGCATCGAGGAGACCGGCGACTACGAGGTCGACGAGAAGAAGCGGACCGTGGCCATCCACGAGGCCGGCGTCGCCAAGGTCGAGGACTGGCTCGGCATCGACAACCTCTACGAGTCGGTCAACACCCCGCTCGTCGGTTATCTGAACAACGCCATCAAGGCGAAGGAACTGTTCAAGAAGGACAAGGACTACGTCGTCATCGACGGCGAAGTCATGATCGTCGACGAGCACACCGGCCGTATCCTCGCCGGCCGCCGCTACAACGAGGGCATGCACCAGGCGATCGAGGCGAAGGAAGGGGTGGACATCAAGGACGAGAACCAGACCCTCGCCACGATCACCCTGCAGAACTTCTTCCGCCTCTACGACAAGCTCTCCGGCATGACCGGTACGGCGATGACCGAGGCCGCCGAGTTCCACCAGATCTACAAGCTCGGCGTGGTGCCGATCCCGACGAACCGGCCTATGGTCCGCGCCGACCAGTCGGACCTGATCTACCGCACCGAGGTCGCCAAGTTCGCCGCGGTCGTCGACGACATCGCCGAGAAGCACGAGAAGGGCCAGCCGATCCTGGTCGGCACCACCTCGGTCGAGAAGTCCGAGTACCTCTCGCAGCAGCTCTCCAAGCGCGGTGTCCAGCACGAGGTGCTCAACGCCAAGCAGCACGACCGGGAGGCGACGATCGTCGCCCAGGCGGGCCGCAAGGGCGCCGTCACCGTCGCCACGAACATGGCCGGACGAGGCACCGACATCAAGCTCGGCGGCAACCCCGACGACCTCGCCGAGGCGGAGCTGCGCCAGCGCGGTCTCGACCCGGTGGAGAACGTCGAGGAGTGGGCCGCCGCGCTGCCCGCCGCGCTGGAGGCGGCCGAGCAGGCCGTGAAGGCGGAGTTCGAAGAGGTCAAGGAGCTCGGCGGGCTCTACGTGCTCGGCACCGAGCGCCACGAGTCGCGCCGTATCGACAACCAGCTGCGCGGTCGTTCCGGCCGTCAGGGCGACCCGGGCGAGTCCCGGTTCTACCTCTCGCTGGGCGACGATCTGATGCGTCTGTTCAAGGCCCAGATGGTCGAGCGCGTCATGTCGATGGCGAACGTCCCGGACGACGTCCCGATCGAGAACAAGATGGTCACCCGCGCCATCGCCTCCGCCCAGTCGCAGGTCGAGCAGCAGAACTTCGAGACGCGCAAGAACGTCCTGAAGTACGACGAGGTGCTCAACCGGCAGCGCGAGGTCATCTACGGCGAGCGCCGCCGCGTCCTGGAGGGCGAGGACCTCCAGGACCAGATCCGGCACTTCATGGACGACACGATCGACGACTACATCCGGCAGGAGACCGCCGAGGGCTTCGCCGAGGAGTGGGACCTGGACCGGCTGTGGGGCGCCTTCAAGCAGCTCTACCCGGTGAAGGTCACCGTCGAGGAGCTGGAGGAGGCGGCCGGAGACCTGGCGGGCGTGACCGCCGACTTCATCGCCGAGTCGATCAAGAACGACATCCACGAGCAGTACGAGGAGCGCGAGAACACCCTCGGCTCCGACATCATGCGTGAGCTGGAGCGACGCGTCGTCCTCTCGGTGCTCGACCGCAAGTGGCGCGAGCACCTCTACGAGATGGACTACCTCCAGGAGGGCATCGGCCTGCGGGCGATGGCCCAGAAGGACCCGCTGGTGGAGTACCAGCGCGAGGGCTTCGACATGTTCAACGCCATGATGGAGGGCATCAAGGAGGAGTCCGTCGGCTACCTGTTCAACCTGGAGGTCCAGGTCGAGCAGCAGGTCGAGGAGGTTCCGGTGCAGGACGGCGCGGAGCGTCCCTCGCTGGAGAAGCAGACGGCCCCGCAGATCCGTGCCAAGGGCCTGGAGGCCCCGCAGCGGCCGGACCGCCTCCACTTCTCCGCCCCCACGGTGGACGGCGAGGGCGGTGTCGTCGAGGGCGACTTCGCCAACGAGGAGGCCACCGGCGCCACCCGGTCCGCCGACGGCATGACGCGTGCGGAGCGCCGCAAGGCGCAGAAGAGCGCCGGCGGCGGTGGCCGCCGCCGCAAGAAGTAGCGGTCGCGGCACCCCGGCGGGGGCCGGACACCTTCGGGTGCCCGGCCCCCGCCGCGTTCTCCGGCTCACCGCCGTCCCGGGGCCGCCGCGGTGAGGCGCTCGCCGCCCAGCTCCACGGCGGCGCAGCGCCACCGCTGGTCGGAGCCCTGCTCCAGACGGAAGGCCATCGCCCGGACCCGGTCGCCCGCGACGATGCTGGCGAACGCCTCGACCACCCCGGTGACGGGCTGCGCCCCGCGGCAGTGGCGGAGGACCGGGCGGCTGCCCCGGGCGGCTCCCAGCGGGGTGCTGGGGGCCAGTTCGGCGAGCTGGTCGTATGCCTCGCCGACGGTGTGTCCGAGCATCCAGTGCACCGGGCGCTGGCCGCTCAGGACGGCGAGCAGCCGCTCGGCGAACCACTGGTGCGGCCGCTGCGGCCGGTGGGGCAGCGGCTGCCGGGACCGCTGCGGAGGTACCGACCGGGGCCCGCGCTGGTCGCGTCGGCCGGCGGGCCTCGTCCTGTCCGTGCTCATGATCCATCGCCCCCGTTGAGCGGGCCCGGCGGTACCGGGCGGTAACTTTTGTTGGGGATCTTCTACGGGCGGGGTCGTCAGCCCCGCAAGCGGCCTTCGGGCGCCGAACGCTCCCGCGCGGATTCACCTATCCGTGGCGTGGCCCCTGTGGGGCAAGGGCGACGGCGGGGGTGACGGGGCGCCGGGCGTTAACGGACGCCCCCGGTTGCCGAAACCCGAAAGGGGACGGCCCCCACGTATCCTGAGGACGTCTCCCCCTACGAAAGCGGCCTGCCATGCGCGTGTACGTCCCCCTGACCCTCTCCGGTCTCGCAGCGGCGCACGGTGCGGGCGAGCTCGGCCCCGGCCCGCTGACCGCCTACGCGGTGACCCCCGGGCTGCGCGAGTGGTACGCCTCCGACGACATCGAGGAGCTGGAGTACGCGGCGCTCAACCGGGCCGCCGCCGCCTCGCTCCGGATGATCGCCGGAACGCCGGACGAGGCGCGCCGCCGGGTCGTCGTCGCCGTCGACGTACCGGACGGGGCGGCCGTCGCCGACCCCGACCAGGGGCTGAGCGCGGCCTCCCTCGGCGAGGTGCGGATCGCCGCCGCCCTGCCGCTGGCCAAGGCGGCGGCGGTGCACGTGGACGCGGACGACGCGGAGAAGGACGTGGCCGCCGCGGCCGCCGCCCTGGGCGCGGCCGACCTCGGCGACGACGACGCCCGGTTCACCGTGGACGGGGCCGAGGACCACGAGCTGCTCTGGTTCGGCGTCCAGGAGATCCCGCAGCTCATCGGCTGAGGGCCGCGTTGTCGTACCCGCCGGGTACGGTCGACGCATGACTTCGGGGACGACGCGCACACATCTGGTCTGGGACTGGAACGGCACCCTGCTCGACGACACGTACGCCGTCGTCCGGGCGACGAACGCCGCGTTCGCGGAGGTCGAGCTGGAGCCGATCACGCCGGAGCGGTACCGGGAGATGTACACCATCCCCATACCCCGGTTCTACGAGCGGTTCCTGGGCCGGCTGCCGACCGAGGCCGAGTGGGAGCGGATGGACGGCGTCTTCCACCGGTACTACGCCGAGCAGCGGACGGCCTGCGGGCTCACCGCCGGCGCCGAGGAGCTGCTGCGCGGCTGGCAGCGGGCCGGGCGCAGCCAGTCGCTGCTGAGCATGTACGGGCACGAGCAGCTGGTGCCGGTGGTGCGGGGGTACGGGATCGAGCCGAGGTTCGTCCGCGTCGAGGGGCGCCGGGGGCCGTCGGGCGGGAGCAAGGCGCTCCACATGGAACGGCATTTCGAGGCGCTGGCCGGGGTGGACGGGATCGCCCCGGAGAACGCGGTGGTCATCGGGGACGCGCTCGACGACGCGGTGGCGGCGGCGCACGTGGGGGCGCGGGCGGTGCTGTACACCGGGGGGTCGCACAGCCGGCGCAGCCTGGAGGGCGCGGGGGTGCCGGTGGTGGACAGCCTGGCGGAGGCGGTCGCGCTGGCGGAGACCTTCGCCGGGTAGCGGCTGGCGGAGCGTGGACGCGTCGGCGAGTGGGCGACGGAGCGGCGCGCGGCGGGGCGGCGACGGACGGGCGCGCGGTGAGGGGGAGCGCCGACCGGCGTGCGGCGGGGAGGGTCGGACCGGCGTGGGCGAGTGGGTGTCGGACCGGTGTGTGGCGGGGAGCGCCGACAGGCGTGCGGTGGGGAGTGCCGGGCGGCCGGTGGGGCACGAGATCCGGTGAGGGGGCATCGCGCACTGTCCGGAGTGTCAAAGTTCGGGGGGTTCTTTTGTACATAAGCAGCTCATGACGGGATGGGGTCAGGGAGCGATAGCCTGGTGCCGTGATCAGCGCGATACGCCTCGGGGGCAGTGAAGCCCCCGGCCACCGCCCGGAGTGCCACAGCACCCGGGCCATCCGCGATCTCCCCACTCCGGACCCACTGCCGAAAACGGCCACTATGGTCCTGGGTATCTCTCGAAGCGGCATAGCGTCGACCCAGACCGGAAAACCCGCGTCGTGGCGGTACGCCGCTTTTCTCACCTACGTCACGCAACGGCGCGCGACAGGAGCCAGAGGACATGCAGACCAAGCTGGACGAAGCCAAGGCCGAGCTGCTCGAAGGGGCCGCGAAGGTAGCTGAAAACGGTCCGGGCGGTGGTGTCGGTGGCCCGGGAGGTGCACCCCGGGCGCGGATCGCCGCAGCCGGGGCCGACGAGAGCGCCCGCGACGGTGGCGACACCGTGCTCGCCTACCTCCAGCGCTACTACCTGCACACGGCTCCGGAGGACCTCGGCGGGCGTGACCCGGTCGACGTCTTCGGCGCCGCCGCCTCGCACTTCCGGCTGGCCGAGGAGCGTCCGCAGGGCACCGCGAACGTCCGGGTGCACACCCCGACCGTCGAGGAGAACGGCTGGACCTGCAGCCACTCCGTCGTCGAGGTCGTCACCGACGACATGCCCTTCCTGGTGGACTCCGTCACCAACGAGCTGTCCCGGCAGGGCCGCGGCATCCACGTCGTGATCCACCCGCAGGTCACCGTCCGCCGAGACGTGACCGGCAAGCTGATCGAGGTCCTCTCCGGCGGCCCCGGCACTCCCAAGCCGGGCGCTAAGGGCGAGCTGCCGCACGACGCGCTCGTCGAGTCCTGGATCCACGTCGAGATCGACCGCGAGACCGACCGCGCCGACCTCCAGCAGATCACCTCCGACCTCCGCCGCGTCCTGTCCGACGTGCGCGAGGCCGTCGAGGACTGGCAGAAGATGCGCGAGGCCGCCCTGCGGATCGCCGACGACCTGCCCGGCGAACCGCTCGACGACCTCGCCGACGAGGAGGTCGAGGAGGCCCGCGAGCTGCTGCGCTGGCTGGCCGCCGACCACTTCACCTTCCTCGGCTACCGCGAGTACGAGCTGAAGGACAGCGACGCCCTGGCCGCCGTGCCCGGCACCGGCCTCGGCATCCTGCGCTCCGACCCGCACCACAGCGAGGACGAGGCCCACCCCGTCAGCCCGTCCTTCGACCGGCTGCCCGCCGACGCCCGCGCCAAGGCCCGCGAGCACAAGCTCCTGGTCCTGACGAAGGCCAACAGCCGGGCCACCGTGCACCGCCCCAGCTACCTCGACTACGTCGGCGTGAAGAAGTTCGACGCCAAGGGCAACGTCGTCGGCGAGCGGCGCTTCCTCGGCCTCTTCTCCTCCGCCGCCTACACCGAGTCCGTGCGCCGGGTGCCCGTCATCCGCCGCAAGGTCGCCGAGGTCGTCGAGGGCGCCGGGTTCTCGTACAACAGCCACGACGGGCGCGACCTGCTCCAGATCCTGGAGACCTACCCGCGCGACGAGCTGTTCCAGACGCCCGTCGACCAGCTCCGCTCCGTCGTGACCTCCGTGCTCTACCTCCAGGAGCGCCGCCGACTGCGGCTCTACCTGCGCCAGGACGAGTACGGCCGCTACTACTCCGCGATCGTCTACCTCCCGCGCGACCGCTACACCACCGGCGTGCGCCTGCGGCTGATCGACATCCTCAAGGAGGAGCTCGGCGGGAACAGCGTCGACTTCACCGCCTGGAACACGGAGTCGATCCTCTCCCGTCTGCATTTCGTCGTCCGCGTCCCGGTCGGCACCGAGCTGCCGCACCTCACCGACGCCGACGCCGACCGCATCGAGGCCCGCCTCGTCGAGGCCGCCCGCTCCTGGGCCGACGGGTTCGGCGAAGCCCTCATCGCCGAGCTGGGCGAGGAGCGCGCCGCCGAACTCCAGCGCCAGTACGGCCACTCCTTCCCCGAGGGCTACAAGGCCGACCACTCGCCGCGCGCAGCCGTCTCCGACCTGGTCCACCTCGAAACCCTCCGGGAGGGCGAGAAGGACTTCGCCCTCAGCCTGTACGAGCCCGTCGGCGCGGGCCCCGGAGAGCGCCGCTTCAAGATCTACCGGACCGGCGAGCAGGTCTCCCTCTCCGCCGTCCTCCCCGCGCTCCAGCAGCTCGGCGTCGAGGTCGTCGACGAGCGGCCGTACGAACTGCGCTGCGCCGACCGCACCCACGCCTGGATCTACGACTTCGGGCTGCGGATGCCCGTGGTCACCGGCAACGGGGGCCACCTCGCCGACGACGCCCGCACCCGCTTCCAGGAGGCGTTCGCCGCCGTCTGGAAGGGCGAGGCGGAGAACGACGGCTTCAACGCGCTGGTCCTGGGCGCCGGGCTGACCTGGCGGCAGGCCATGGTGCTGCGCGCGTACGCGAAGTACCTGCGGCAGGCCGGTGCGATGTTCAGCCAGGACTACATGGAGTCCACGCTCCGCAACAACGTCCACACCACCCGGCTGCTCGTCTCGCTCTTCGAGGCGCGCATGTCGCCCGGCCGCCAGCGCGCCGGCACCGAGCTGACCGACGGGCTCCTGGAGGAGCTGGACGGGGCCCTGGACCAGGTCGCCTCGCTCGACGAGGACCGCATCCTGCGCTCCTTCCTCACCGTCATCAAGGCCACGCTGCGCACCAACTTCTTCCAGAAGACGGACGAGGGCGTCCCGCACTCGTACGTCTCGATGAAGTTCGACCCGCAGGCCATCCCGGACCTGCCCGCGCCCCGACCGGCGTTCGAGATCTGGGTCTACTCGCCGCGCGTGGAGGGCGTCCACCTGCGGTTCGGCAAGGTCGCCCGCGGTGGTCTGCGCTGGTCGGACCGGCGTGAGGACTTCCGTACGGAGGTCCTCGGCCTGGTCAAGGCGCAGATGGTGAAGAACACCGTCATCGTGCCGGTCGGCGCCAAGGGCGGCTTCGTCGCCAAGCAGCTCCCGGACCCGTCCGCGGACCGGGACGCCTGGTTCGCCGAGGGCATCGCCGCGTACCGCACGTTCATCTCGGCGCTGCTGGACATCACCGACAACATGGTGGCCGGCGAGGTCGTGCCGCCCGCCGACGTCGTCCGGCACGACGAGGACGACACCTACCTCGTCGTCGCCGCCGACAAGGGCACCGCGAGCTTCTCCGACATCGCCAACGAGGTCGCCGTCGCGTACGGCTTCTGGCTCGGCGACGCGTTCGCCTCCGGCGGTTCGGCCGGCTACGACCACAAGGGCATGGGCATCACCGCCCGCGGCGCCTGGGAGTCCGTCAAGCGGCACTTCCGGGAGCTGGGCCACGACACCCAGACCGAGGACTTCACCGTCGTCGGGGTCGGCGACATGTCCGGCGACGTGTTCGGCAACGGCATGCTGCTCTCCGAGCACATCCGCCTGGTCGCCGCCTTCGACCACCGGCACATCTTCATCGACCCGAACCCGGACGCCGCCACCTCGTACGCCGAGCGGCGCCGCCTGTTCGACCTGCCGCGCAGCTCCTGGGCCGACTACGACACCGGCCTGCTCTCGGCGGGCGGCGGCGTCCACCCGCGCAGCGCCAAGTCGATCCCGCTCAACACGCACATCCGCGAGGCGCTCGGCATCGACGCGTCGGTGAGCAAGATGACGCCCGCCGACCTGATGCAGGCCATCCTCAAGTCCCCCGTGGACCTGGTGTGGAACGGCGGCATCGGCACGTACATCAAGGCCGTCGCCGAGTCGAACGCCGACGTCGGCGACAAGGCCAACGACGCGATCCGCGTCAACGGCGAGGACCTGCGGGCCAAGGTCGTCGGCGAGGGCGGCAACCTCGGCGCGACCCAGCTCGGCCGGATCGAGTTCGCCCGCTCCGGCGGCCGGATCAACACCGACGCGATCGACAACAGCGCCGGTGTGGACACCTCCGACCACGAGGTGAACATCAAGATCCTGCTCAACGGTCTGGTCCGGGACGGCGACATGACCGTCAAGCAGCGCAACAAGCTGCTCGCCGACATGACCGACGAGGTCGGCGCGCTCGTCCTGCGCAACAACTACGCGCAGAACGTCGCGCTCTCCAACGCCTCCGCCCAGGCCCCGTCCCTGCTCCACGCCCAGCAGCGCTTCATGCGCCGTCTGGAGCGCGACGGCTCGCTCGACCGGGCGCTGGAGTTCCTGCCCGCCGACCGGCACATCCGGGAGCTGCTGAGCAACGGCAAGGGACTCACCCAGCCCGAACTGGCCGTCCTGATCGCCTACACGAAGATCACGGCGGCGGACGAGCTGATCTCCACCGTCCTCCCCGACGACCCGCACCTGCAGAAGCTGGTCCACGCCTACTTCCCGAGCGAGCTGCGCGAGCGGTTCCCCGAGGCGGTCGACGGGCACGCGCTGCGCCGCGAGATCATCACGACGGTCCTGGTCAACGACACGGTGAACACCGCCGGTTCGACCTTCCTGCACCGGCTGCGGGAGGAGACCGGGGCGTCGATCGAGGAGATCGTGCGGGCCCAGTACACCGCCCGTGAGATCTTCGGCCTCTCCCAGGTGTGGGACGCGGTCGAGGCGCTCGACAACAAGGTCGCGGCCGACGTGCAGACCCGGATCCGGCTGCACTCGCGGCGGCTGGTGGAGCGCGGTTCGCGCTGGCTGCTGGGCAACCGGCCGCAGCCCGTCGCCATCGCGGAGACCATCGAGAGCTTCCGGGACGGCGTGGCGCGGGTCTGGGACGAGCTGCCCAAGCTGCTCAAGGGCGCGGACCTCGACTGGTACCACTCGATCCTGGACGAGCTGACGGCCGTCGGGGTGCCGGACGAGCTGGCCGTGCGGGTCGCCGGGTTCTCCTCGGCCTTCCCGGCGCTGGACATCGTGGCCATCGCCGACCGTACGGGCAAGGAGCCGCTGGAGGTCGCCGAGGTCTACTACGACCTCGCGGACCGGCTGCGGATCACCCAGCTCATGGACCGGATCATCGAGCTGCCCCGCGACGACCGCTGGCAGTCGATGGCCCGCGCCTCCATCCGCGAGGACCTGTACGCGGCGCACGCGGCGCTCACGTCGGACGTGCTCAGCGTCGGCGACGGCTCGGCCACGCCGGAGGAGCGGTTCCGGGCGTGGGAGGAGAAGAACGCGGCGATCCTGGCCCGTTCGCGCTCCACGCTGGAGGAGATCCAGGGGTCCGACGCGTTCGACCTGGCGAACCTGTCGGTCGCCATGCGGACGATGCGGACGCTGCTGCGTACGCACGCCTAGGCGTCGGTCGTCGTACGTCCGAGGGGCCGGCACCCGGTGGGTGCCGGCCCCTCGGCGTGGGGGTTCGTCCTCAGGCGCCGGGCCGGCTTGACCGGGTGAACGCCTCGTACGCCTTCACCACGTCCCCGGCCGGACCGTCCATCCGCAGTGTGCCCGCCTCCAGCCACAGTGCCCGGTCGCAGGTCTCGGTGATCGACTTGTTGCTGTGGCTGACCAGGAAGACCGTGCCCGCCTCGGCGCGCAGCTCCTTGATGCGGTCCTTGCTGCGGCGCTGGAACTTCGCGTCGCCCGTGGACAGGGCCTCGTCGATCAGGAGCACGTCGTGGCTCTTGGCCGCCGCGATGGAGAAGCGGAGGCGCGCGCCCATGCCCGAGGAGTACGTGCGCATCGGCAGCGTGATGAAGTCGCCCTTCTCGTTGATGCCGGAGAAGTCGACGATCTCGTCGTAGCGTGCGCGGATCTGGGCGCGCGTCATGCCCATGGCGAGCCCGCCCAGCACGACGTTGCGCTCGCCGGTCAGGTCGCTCATCAGCGCCGCGTTCACGCCGAGCAGCGACGGCTGGCCCTGGGTGTGCACCGTGCCCCGGGTCGGCGGGAGCAGCCCCGCGACCGCCTTGAGCAGGGTGGACTTGCCGGAACCGTTGGAGCCGATCAGGCCGATCGCCTCGCCCTTGTACGCGGCGAAGCTGACCCCCTTCACGGCGTGCACCGTGCGGGCGCCGGGGGCGCCGCGGCGCGAGGTGAGCCGGCTGAGCGCGGAGGTCGCGCTGCCCCGGCCCGTACGCGCGCCGTTGACCGTGTACGTGATGTGGACGTCGTCGACGACGACGGTCGGGACCCGCGGGTCCTCGGGGGTGTCCTTGACGTCAGCCACGTCCGTACGTCTCCTCGGCCTTCCAGAAGTACACGAATCCCGCCACGCCGCACAGCAGCGCCCAGCCGGCCGCCGCGGCCCAGGCGAAGGGCGGCAGCTGGTCCCAGGTGTAGCTGTCGATGAGCGCGTACCGCACCAGGTTGATGAAGAGCGCCGCCGGGTTGTACTCCAGCACCAGCAGCACCGCGCGCGGCACCCGGTCGCCGGCCAGCAGGTGGTCCAGGCTCCACATCACGCCGGACGAGTACATCCAGGTCCGCAGCACGAACGGGGTCAGCTGGGCGATGTCCGGGGTCTTCGCCGTCAGCCGGGCCATGGCCATCGACAGCCCGGTGTTGAACAGCGCCTGGAGCGCCAGCGCCGGGACGGCCAGCAGCCAGGCCGGGCGGGGGTACTGGCCGAAGGCCAGCAGGATCAGGGCCAGCGCGCCCAGCGAGAACAGCAGTTGCTGGAGCTGCTGGAGGGCCAGCGCCACCGGCAGCGAGGCGCGCGGGAAGTGCAGGGCCCGCACCAGCCCGATGTTGCCGCTGATGGCCCGCGTGCCCGCGGTGATCGAGCTGCTGGTGAACGTCCAGATGAAGACCCCGGTGACCAGGAACGGGACGAAGTCCTCCACCCCGTGCTTGGTGTTCATCAGGACGCCGAAGATGAAGTAGTAGACCGTCGCGTTCAGCAGCGGCGTCATGATCTGCCAGATCTGGCCGAGCTTCGCCTGGCTGTACTGGGCCGTCAGCTTGGCCGTCGCGAACGCCGTGATGAAGTGCCGCCGGCCCCAGAGTTGCCGGACGTACGCGGGCAGGGACGGCCGCGCCCCGCTGACCTTCAGGCCGTGGCGGGCGGCGAGGGCCGCCAGCTCACCGGGGGCGTAGGTGGGGACGGCCGGGCCGGAGGCGCTCTCCGGAGACGGTGCCGGGGACGGCGGGGCTGCTGTCTGGCTCACCACGAACTGTCGCTTTCGACGGAAGCGGAAGGGGGAGGGGGAGGGGG
>NZ_JNZZ01000045.1 GCF_000717645.1 Streptomyces californicus | reverse complement strand
GCGGAGGGCGGGCCGGGTGGGCCGTGCGGCCGGGCGGCAGCGGTACGGGCCGGGGGGTCGCCCCGCGCCGGGCCCGTACCGCTGGAACCGGTCACCGGCTTCCGGTGAACTGTCCGCAGGTCACCGGCCGCCGGTCAGAACAGTGCGCCGCCGGCGATCTCGCCGTGCGCCTGGACCTCCGGTCCCACGGCGTCCAGTCTGCTCTTCACGTCCAGCAGCAGCGCCAGTTCCTCCGGCGTCAGCTCGGCCAGCACCTCGCGCTGTTCCTCGGTCAGCAGGTCCACGGGGAACCCCGCCTCGTACAACGCGGGTGGCAGCGGCGGGCGTTCGCCGTTCACGGGTGGTCCGGTCATGGTGTGACTCCCATCGGTGGGACAGGTCCGGCTCCCCGCGGCGACGGCGCCGGCGCGGAGCGCCCGAGCCGGACGAACAGCCGGGTGAGCGCGTCGAGGGAGTGCAGGGCGCTGACGGCCACGGCCGCTTCCCGGTCCCGGCCGAGCGGCAGCCGGTCCAGCAGCGCGTACAGCTCGTCCAGGTGCTCCGTGTCGAGCGCCGCGTGCTCCCGTACGGTCCGCAGGGCGGCGGCGGGCAGCCCGGTGTGCCGGGCGATGCGGCCGGTCAGTCCGGGGGCGGGCGCGTAGCCCTCCAGCACGGCGATGTAGCCGAGGAGTGCGACGGGGTGGTGGTGCTCGATCCAGTAGTACTGGGAGCCGGCGAGCGAGGCGATCAGCGGGGAGGGCAGCGGGCCGAGCGCGTCCTCGGGGCTGCCGCCCGCCGCGCGCAGGTCCTCCAGGAGCCAGGCGTCGTGCCCCTCCTCCTCCCGGATGTGCTCCTCCAGATACGCGGCGAGCGGCCCCGCGAGCGGGTCGTCCGTGGCGGTGCGGGCCCGGGTGCGGTCGAGCGCCAGCTCCATCAGCGGGACGGAGGCGCGGATGACGGCGTGCATGGCGCACAGGTATGCCCGGTAGCGCGGCAACAGGCCCTCGCTCCGCCACATATGGTGCGTCGCACCCCGGAACTCCGGCTCCAGCAGGAGGAGTTTGGTCCGCAACCGGGCGGACGCCCCTGCGACGACGGGCACGTCCGGTCCGACGGGCGACCCAGAGGCGGCGAAGGCCCCCGGGGCGGCGGAGGGCGTGCCGGGGGTCCTCGTACCGTGGGCGGCCGGTGCGCTCATCGGACGTCCTCCCGCTCCGCGCCGCTCTCCGGCAGACCCGGCCCGCCCGTGACGACGAGCGGCGCGTACGCCGCGCAGCCGTGGCGGCGGACCACGCCCTGCGCCCCCTCGCGGGCCCCGCGCATCGCCGCCGTCAGGTCCAGCAGCGCCCCCGCCGGCCCGCTCGCCACCGCGCGGGCCCCGGCCGCCACCGCCTCGTCGCCGCCGAGCGCCCGGCAGCTCTCGCAGTAGGAGCCGGGCCGGGGGCCCGACCCGAAGCGGGCGGCGAGATGCGCGGGCCCGACCGTGCGGAGCATGCGCAACACCGGTGATTCCAGAGCCCGTCGGCGTACCGTCCCCCAGTCGTCCTCCGCGATGTGGCCGAGGTCCAGGTGCGCCGGTACGGGCCGGCGGTCCACGGTGTCCTGGTTGCAGCAGGCCAGCACCCGGCCGTCGAAGCCGACCACCGGCCAGGCGGCCATCGAGCACGGGGACGCCTCGGCGGGGTCCGGGCCGCTGCGGGCCGCCCGCGCCCAGGAGGCGGCCCGGCCGAACGGCCGCACCTCGTTGACCAGGCACGGCACCGCACCGCCGAACTCCTCCCGTACGGCACGGGTCAGATCGGCGAGATACGGATCGGCCGCGCCCGTCCCCGTGAGGTGGAGGCTCACGGCCACCCCCTCCTCCCGGACGCGGCGCAGGGCGCGGAAGACGTCGGCGCGCGAGACCTCGCGCTCGTGGTGGACGTCGAGGGAGGCGGAGAAGTGGTCGACGGAGCGGATCGCGCGCAGGATCGCGGGCGGGAACGGCTTTCCGTTCCGACCGCCGCGCAGCCCCCCGCCCCGCGCGAAGAACATGCCGCTGAGCAGGGCCGTACGGGACCCTGCGCGCCGTGCCAGGGTGCTCAGCCGCTCCGCGAGTCCGGGCAGGAGCAGCGGTTCCCCACCGGTGAGCATGACCACGTCCGGACGGTTCTCCTCGGTGAACGAGCCGACGAACCGCTCCAGTTGGCCGGGGTCGGGCTCCTCCCGGGTGAACAGGTCCGATCCGGTCGAGCAGTGCGCGCAGCTCAGCGGGCAGCGCCGGGTGAGGCCGATCAGCAGACCGCCGGCCGGGAAGGGCCGCCGTGCGACGAGTTCGGCGAGTTCCATGCGGGCCGCCTCCTTCGGGGCCGGGGCGCGTCGGGCGCGTACCCAGCCTGGGCGGCGCCGGTTCGGGGACGGTCCGGCACCGCTTCGGCAGCGGTATGGGCCCAGGTGGGAGCGGGCCCCCGGCGACCCGGCCGGCCCCGCCCGGCGGGCGTCCGCCGTCGCGAGCTGGCCCGATACCGGCGCCATACCGGCGGCGAAGCGCTTGCCAGGCCGGGCTTCCTAACGTTCTCGGCAACGGCAGGCACCGGCCCGCCGCACCGGAAACCGAGGGGCGTCCCCCGACGGCACCCGGGCCCCGCTGTGACGAGTGGATGGAGACCACCATGTCCGAGAACACGAAGCCCGCCGCCGGCGACGCCGAGGAGACCCCCGAGGTCGAGGCGCACTCCGTCCTGGACCTCCAGGAGACGGCCGTCGACCACGACATCATCCAGCCCCCCGGCAACTGCGTGAGCACCGTCAGCCTCGTCCTCGGCTGATCGCACGGACCATGCGGTCGAGCCACGTGTGACGGGGACCGGGGCGCGTCCGGCGGATCGTGACCGGGTCCGCGACGCCCTCCTCCCGCAGCAGTGACGCCGACCGAAGCCGGGGCGGCCTCCGCACAACGCGGAGGCCGCCCCGTCCCGCGCAACCGACGGCCACGAACGACAGGAGCCCCCGATGGCCGAGCCGCTCCGTTCCAACCGGGATTTCCGGCTGCTCTGGTCGAGCGGCCTCTTCGCCGCTCTGGGCGGTCAGATGAGCGCCATCGCGCTGCCCCTGCTGATCCTCAAGGAGACCGGCTCCCCGGTGCAGGCCGGCGCGGTGGGAACGGTGGCCGTCTGCGCCGTGCTGATCACGATGCTGCCGGGCGGCGTCATGGCCGACCGGGTCGAGCGCCGCCGGCTGATGCGCCTGTGCGACGCGGGCAGCCTGGCGGCCGTCACCGCCCTGGCCGTCGCCGTGTGGAACGGGCACGCCCCGATGGCCCTGGTCCTGCTCGTCGCGACCTCCGGCGCCGTCCTGAACAGCTTCTACGCCCCCGCCGCCTTCGGCCTGATGCGCGCGGTCGTGCCGCCGGACCAGATGGGCACGGCGACGGCCCGGCTCCAGGCGCGCACCTCCACGGCCCGGCTGATCGGCCCGCTCGTCGGCGGCGCGCTGTTCGGCGTGCACGAGGCCCTGCCCTTCACCGCCCAGTTCCTCGGGCTGTTCCTCTCCACCCTGTGCGTGGCGCTCGTACGGACCCGTTCGGAGGCCAGGACCAAGGCGGGCTCGGTGTTCAGCCGCCGGGAACTCACCGCGGGGCTCTCCTTCCTCTGGCAACTGCCCTACCTGCGCACGGTGCTGCTCGTCTTCGGGCTGGGCATGAACTTCTCCTTCGGGGCCCTCACCTTCACGGCGCTCGCGGTTTTCTCCGACAGCGGGCGCTCCGGCCTCGGCGGCGGGTTCGTCATCACCTGCGTCTCCGCCGGAGCCCTCGTCGGAGCGCTGGTCGCACCCCGGTTCGCGGCGGAACGCCACGTCCGGGCGCTCGTCGTCCTCACCTGCTGGAGCTGCGTGGCGACGGCCGCGGTACTGGCCTGGCTCGGCAGCCCGCTGGTGGCCGGCCTGCTCTGCGCGCTCTGCATGTGCCTCTCGACCGTCGCCAGCATCGGCTTCCTCTCGACGCTGCTGGTCGTCACCCCCGAGGAGCGGATCGGCCGGGTGCAGAGCGCCGCGGGCTTCCTCTCCTCCATCGTCCAGCCGTTCGGACCGCTCGCCGGGGGCTTCCTGCTGACCACGCTGGACAGCGGCGCCGCCTTCTGCGTGATCGGCGGTGTGCTGGCCGTCTCGGCGACCGTCGTGACGCTCTCCTCGTCCGTCCGGGCCGGGGCGGGCGCCGCCCCGGGGGCACCGGACGCGGCCGGGAAGCAGCCGGGCACCGCGGTACCCGGACCGGTGGCAGGAGCGGCGGCGACGCCGCGAACGTCCGAAGGGCCGGACCCGGAACCGGCCGGAACCGTCTCCACCCGCCCGGCGGCCGGACCCGAGCGGTCGGCGGCCGGACCGGCCCCCGACGCCGCCGGCCCCGGCGCACCCTGAGGAGGAACCCCGTGCCCGGTCTCCACCAGACCCAGCTCTACTGCCTCGCCGACCGCACGTACTACGAGACCCCCGCCCGGCTCCGGGACGCGGACGCCCGCTATCCGCTGGACTCCGACCCGCCGCCCGAGGGCTGGCGCCGGATCGCGGGCGGCCTGTGGACCTCCCTGCTCCCCGAGAACGGCGAACCCGCCGGGCAGGGCTGGAAGATCCACGTCTCCACCGTCCCGGAGGAGGCCGAGCGGACCCTCGCCGACACCGCCGCCGTCTGCCGGGCCCACGGGGTGCCGTTCAAGTTCCTCCGCAGCGAGCGGGCGCTCCTGCTGATGTCCGGCAAGTACATGGCCCGTACGGGCGCGGGGAAGTTCATCACGCTCTACCCACCGGACGAGACCGTCTTCCTGCGGGTGCTGGACGAGCTGACCCGCGCCCTCACCGGCCGCCGCGGCCCGTACATCCTCAGCGACCTGCGGATCGGCGACGCCCCGGTGTACGTGCGGTACGGGGCGTTCGTCTCCCGCTGGTGCCTCGACGAGCACGGCGAACGGGTCCTGGCCCTGCGCCACCCCTCGGGCGAACTGGTCCCCGACGAGCGCGGGGTGGTCTTCCGGGTGCCGCCGTGGGTCACCGTGCCCGACGCGCTGCGCCCGCACCTGGCGGCCCGTGCCGCCGCCGCGGACGCCGGCTTCCCCTACGTCGTCTCCAAGGCCCTCCAGTTCTCCAACGCGGGCGGCATCTACCTCGCCCGGCACCGGGAGACCGGCCACCGGGTGGTGCTCCGGGAGGCCCGGCCGCACAGCGGGCTGGACGAGGCGGGCGACGACGCGGTGACGCGGCTGCACCGCGAGCACCGGGCCCTGACCGCGCTGGCCGGGCTGGACTGCGTTCCCGAGGTGTACGGCGTACGGACCGTGTGGGAGCACCACTTCCTGATCGAGGAGCACATCGAGGGGACCACCCTCCTGGAGGAGATCGTCGGCCGCTTCGCCCTGCTGCACACCTCCGGGACGGATGCCGAACTCGCCCTGTACACCGACTGGGTGGCGTCGGTGACCGAGCGGCTGACCGAGGCGCTGGCCGCCGTCCACGCGCGTGGTCTGCGCTTCGGCGACCTCCACCCCTCCAACATCATCATCCGCCCCGACGGCCGCGTGGCCCTGATCGACTTCGAGTACGCCACGGACCTCGACGACCGGGACACCCCGGTGGCGGGCGCCCCGGGGCTCCAGCCGCCCCCCGGGACCGCCGGCGCCGAGGCCGACGACTACGCGCTCTGGGCGACCTGGCTCTACATGCTGATGCCCATCATGGAGATGGCGGGACACGACCGGGCCAAGGCCCTGACCCTGGAACGGTGGGCCCGCCGCAGATACGGCCTCGACGCCGGAGCGGGACCGCGCAGGCCCGCCGCCCTGCGCGCCGCCGAGAGCGCCGCCGGCCACGAGGAGGAGACCGCCGCGCTGCTCGACGGCCCCGAGCCGGACTGGGCCGGGCTGCGGGACCGGCTGGTGCGGGGCATCCACGCGGGGGCCACGCCCGAGCGCACCGACCGCCTCTTCCCCGGGGACCCCGAGGTCTTCTCGACCGGCGGGAGCGACGTCGCGCACGGGGCGGCCGGGGTCCTCCTCGCCCTGCACCGCACCGGGGCCCCCGTGCCGCCCGCCTGGACCGACTGGCTCGCCGACACGGCCCGCCGACGGGACCCCGCAGCGCCGGGCGGCCTCTACGGCGGGCTGCCGGGCACGGCGGTGGTGCTGTCCGCGCTCGGCCGCCGGGAGGAGGGCCGGGAGCTCTACGAACGGTCCGCCGCCGCACCCCCGCCGGCCTCGACCGACCTGCTGAGCGGCCGCGCGGGCATCGCGCTCGCCGCGCTGCGCCTGGCCCGGCCGGACCGCGCGGAGGACGGGCCGCCCGACGCCAAGATCGACCACGACCTCCTCGACGCCGCCGCGCGCACCGCCCACGACCTGGACCGGCTGGTGCGGGGCGCGTCGGTGCCGGGGCTGCGCGCGCCCGCGTCGGCGGGGCTGCTGCGGGGGCTGAGCGGTGCGGCCCTGCTCCACCTCGAACTGCACGCCCTGACCGGCGACGACCAGTTCCTCGCGGCGGCGGGCAGGGCGCTGGAGGCGGAGGCGGCCCATTGCGTGACCATGCCGGACGGCACCGTCCAGGTGAAGGACGGGCGGCGGCACTACCTCTACCTGGACCAGGGGAGCGGCGGCTTCGCCCTGGTGGCCGGGGCCTATCTGGCCCGTCGCGCCGACCCGGGGCTCGCCGCTCTGCTGCCCGGCGTGGTCCGGGGCTGCTCCTTCGAATTCGTCCGTGAGCCGGGCCTGTTCACCGGCCGGGCGGGGCTCGTGGCCGCGGCGGGCGCGCTGTCGCCGGACGGCTGTACGGCGCCCGGGGTCCTGGCCTCCGTACGCAACCTGTCCTGGCACCTGGTCGCCGACGAGGACCGGCTGCTCGTCCCGGGGGCGGGGCTGATGCGCTGCTCCGCCGACCTGGCCACCGGCGCGGCGGGGCTGCTGCTGTCCCTGCACTTCCTCTCCGGCGGTACGGAAGGGGCGCGGGGCGTCGACAGGGCGCGGGACGCCGACGGGACGCGCGGTTCCGACGGGACGCGCGGTTCCGACGGGACGCGCGGTTCCGGCGGAGCGCGCGGGGCGGACAAGGCGAGCGGGGTTCCCGGCCCGGGCAAGACACGCGGGGCGGGCCGGGCCCCCGGGGCGGGCGAAGGCGGTGGCGGGGCGACCGCCCTGCTGGAACTGCTCACCCTGGGCTGAGCGACCGCAGCGGGGAGGGGCCCCGGAGCCGTCACGGCTCCGGGGCCCCTCCCCGCAGGACCGCGCCCCTCACACGCCCTCGCGGTCGCGGGCGAACAGGCCGAGCAGGCGCGGTACTTCGTACAGCGCGGCATGGGCGGTGACCTCGCCGGCGGGCGACGTCACCGCCCCCGCGTCGATCAGCGACTCCACGGCCCGGATCGCCGCCCGCTCCCCGCAGTCCAGCGCCGCCGCGGCCCGGTCCAGGGTGAAGCCCCCGTCGTCCACCAGCTCCGCCAGCCGTGCGAGCACCCGCCGGTCGCCGTCCGCGAGGTCCTGCCAGCCGGACGCGATCCGGCGCCGTACGGAGACGTCCCCGGCGACCAGCTCGTCCAGCGCGCCCGCGGGGTCGTCGAGCCGGTCCGCGTACTCCGCCAGGGGCAGGTGCCGCAGCACCGCCAGCCGCATCCCGCTCACCTCGACCGCCAGCGGCAGCCCGCCGCACGCCCGGACGATCCGCAGCGCCGCCGCCGGGTCCGTCCGCAGCCGCCCGGCCCCGATCAGCTTCCCCAGCAGCTCCAGCGCCTCCCCGTCCGCCAGCGCGGGCAACGCGATCCGGTGCACGGGGGCGAGTCCGGGCAACTGCCCGCGCGCCGTGACCAGCACGGAACACGCACCCGACCGGGGCAGCAGCCCCCGTACGGACGCCTCGTCCGGGACGTCGTCCAGGACGATCAGCGCCCGGCGGCGGGCCAGCCACGCCTGCCAGACGTCCGCGAGGGCGTCGGCCGACGCGGCGGGCCCGTCCGCCCGTGCCGCGTCCGGACCGCCGGCCGCCGTACCCGCGGCCCCGCACAGCCGCACCGCCTCGGCGAGGACGTCCGCCCGGTCGCGGGCCGTACCGTCCTCCCCGCGCACCCGGACCAGGACGCGGCCGCCCGGGAAGCGGTCGGCCAGCAGACGCGCGGCCCGGACCGCCAGCGCGGACTTGCCCGCCCCGGCGGGGCCCGAGACGACCACCGCCCGCTCCTCGCCTCCACCCAACACGGCCAGCAGATCGCGCAGTTCGTCACGGAAGCCCGCGAACGCCCCGGGCCCTGCGGGCAGTACCACCGGGCCCGGCCGCTCCGGGGCGGCGGGCCGCCGCGCCTCCCGGCCCCGGCCGAGCATCGCCCGGTAGAGCGCCGTCATCGCCGGACTCGGCTCCAGGCCCAACTCCCGTGCCATCAACTGCCGGTAGTCGTCGTACACGGCCAGCGCCTCGGCCTGCCGGCCCGACTGGTGAAGGGAGTTCATCCAGGCGGCCCGCAGCCGCTCCCGCAGCGGATGGCGCTCGACCAGGTCCCGCAGCCCGTCCACCGCGACGGCCGCCCGGCCCAGCTCGATCTCGGCCTCCGCCCAGTCCTCGAACACCGTCAGGCAGCGGGCCTCGAGACGGCCCGCCTCCTCGGCCACCCCGGCGGAGTCCCGCAGGTCGTTGAGCGGCGGCCCCTCCCACAGGTCCAGCGCCTGACGCAGCAGGCGGGCCGCGCCCGGCAGATCGCCCCGCTCGGCCGCCTCCCGCCCCGCACGGGCCAGCGCCCCGAAGCGCAGGGTGTCCAACTCGCCCTCCGCGACGCGCAGGAGGTAGCCCCCGCAGCCGTGCACCACCCGCTCGCGGCCGTCGCTCCCGGCGGGCCCGATGAGCGCCCGGGCGGCGCTCACGTACACCTGGAGGTTCTTCCGGGCGGTGCGCGGCGGATCGTCCGGCCACACGACATCGGTCAACACATCCACCGGGACAGGGGTGTTGGGCCGGGCCAGCAAAGTGGCCAGGACGAGGCGCTGCTTGCGCGGACCGAGCGGCACCTCACGGCCGTCGATCCGGGCGGTCAGCGGGCCGAGGAGGGAGAAGCGCATCGCACCGGGGGAAGCGGTACGGACGGGAGGTCGGGACATCGACGGGCCTCCGGGCTGGGGGGACGGGCGGCGGTCAGGGCCGTACGCACATCCCGATCGTCCGGCCGCACCCCACCCCCGCACATCGGGGCGCCACCCGCATTTTCCGTCCGCGTACCCGACCGAAACCGCCCGGCGCCCCCATACCGCCGGGCCGTGCCCCCATACGGGACGCCACCGGCGCCCCACCTGCCCCTCAGGCCGGTTCGGCCGCGCATTCGGCGGCGAACTCGCACAGCGCCGCCCGGTCCGCGCGCCCCGTCTTGCTGAGCAGACTGGCCATGTGCTTCTCCACCGTGCGCGGCGAGATGGAGAGCCGCCGGGCGATCTGCTGGTTCCCGGGCCGTTCCGGGAGCAGTACGAACACCTCGTACTCGCGCGGCGTCACCCCGCTGGTCCGCAGCGGCGACGGAATCCGGTCCCAGCCGCCCCGGTGCTGGCCCACGCTCGCCCCGGCCTGCCGCAGCGCCGCCCGGCACGCCGAGGCGACCGGCTGCACCCCGGCCCCGTAGAAGAACTCCTCGGCGGTCCGCAGCCACGCCACCGGATCGCCCCACCCGTCCGCGCGCGCCGGTTCCGCCGCCAGCCGCAGGCCCAGATGGCGGGCGACCGGGAAGGGGGCGGACAGCGCGTCGAAGGACGCCATCAGCCGGGCCGCCCCGGCCGCGTCCCCCTCCCGGCCCCGCAGCACCGCGTCGGCCAGCTCCAGGAACTGCCGGTTCCAGGCGAGGCAGCCCCCGGGGGCCAACCGCGCCTCCGCCAGTTCCGCCCGGTCCGCCGCGCCCGCCAGGACCCGCAGCAGCGGGCGCAGCCCGTACCGGCCGCTCAGGTAGTAGTAGCTCGGCTGGTCCGCCTCCCAGGCCAGCGCCTCGTCCAGGCTCGCCGAGGCCCGCTCCCGGTCCTCCTCCAGCAGGGCCTCGAACCCCCGGCACAGCCCCGACCGCAACGGCACCAGCAGCGACTTCTCGCCCCCGGCCCGCCGGAACGCGGCCAGCGCCCGGTCCATCTCCCGCCGCCGCCCCCGGTGCGCGGCCATCGTCGCCCCCGCCAGCAGCAGATAGCGGTGGGTGGACAGATCACCGACCCGGGCGCTGGACTCCGCCGAACGGTCGACGATCTCCCGCGCCTCCTCCCACCGCGCGCACAGCACGGCGTTCATCGCGAGCAGCCCGTCGACCGTACGGGTCAGCCGCAGTGCCCCCAGATCGGTGGCCGCCGCGCGGGCGGACAGCAGCCGGGAGGCGTCCCCGGTCCGCATGAAGGCGTTCGCGCCCAGCCGGACCAGCGCCTCCACCCGCCAGACGGGCAGGGCGTGTTCGGTGGAGATCGACAGCATCCGCTCCAGCGCCGCGTCGGCGGCGTCGAACCCCTCCTCGCGCCGCAGCAGCGCCAGCAACTGCCATCCCTGACAGGCGACGTGCGGCAGCCCCTCGGCCTCGGCGGTCTCGGCGGCCCGCTGGACGGCCCGCCCGGCCCCCACCGGATCGCGGTCCGCCCGCCCGTGGCCGGGGAGCAGCGCCAGATGCCCGTCGACCACGGCGAGCGCCGCCTGCGGGCCGGGCAGCGGCGACGGGCCGAGCAGATCGCGGGCCACGGCGGCCTGGCGGGCGGCGTCGGCGGGGCGCTCGGCCATGACCGCCGCCCAGGCCAGCTCGACATGGGTGCGGCCGCGCCGGGAGGCGTCCTCGGACCGCGCCGGAACGGGCGGCAGCGCGTCCGCCAGCGCCAGCGCGCCGTCCAGGTCGCCGCCCTCGGCCCGGGCGACCGCCAGCGACTCGGCGACGGCGGCCCGGTCCCGCTCGGCGGCCAGCGGGTGCGCCCGCTCCAGCAGCACCACGGCGGAGCCGTGCGCCCCCGAAGCGAGCATCCGTCTTCCCGCCTCCGCGAACTGTCCGGCCGCGGCCGCCCGGTTGCCCGCGGCCAGTTGCAGCGTGGCGACGAGCTGCCGCCCGTCCTCGTCCAGCGGCTGCCCGGAGTGCTCGATGGCCCCGGCGGCGCGACGGGCCAGGGACGCGCGCTCGGCCGGGGCGAGCGAGGAGATCAGGGCCTCGGCGGTGAGCGAGTGCCGGAAGGTGTAGCGGTCGGGGGCCGCGCCGTCCGGCGCGATGACCCCGGCCTCCACCGCCGACCGCAGATGCGTGAACAGGGCCCGGTCCTCGAAGCCGGTGACGGTCTGCAGCACGGCCACCGAGAACTGGCTGCCCAGGGTGGCCGCCGCCAGTAAGAGGTCCCGTACGGGCTCGTCCAGCCGCTCCAGCCTGCGCGCCCAGCTCCGTACGATGCCCGAGGGGATCTGGCCGCCCTCCTGCTCCACCGCCTCCCAGCCGTCGTCCGTACGCCGCAGCCGGCCCGTGTCGAGCAGGTCGGCCAGCAGCACCTCCAGCAAGTACGGGTTACCCGCAGCGCGTTCGGCCAGCTTCCGGTGGACCGGCTCGGGGATCTCCTCGGGCCGCGCCTCCAGGCACGCGCCCGTCAGCACCCGCACCTGCGCGTCGTGGAGCGGCCCCATCTCCCGTACGGCCGCGGTCTGCCGGCGCTCGGCGGAGCGTACGAGGTCGAGGGCGGCGCCCGGTTCTGGGCGCAGGGTGCCCAGGAACAGGATCGGCAGGTCGGCCAGGTTGTCGATGACGTACTCGACGACCGTGATGGTCTCGGTGTCGCAGTCGTGCAGGTCCTCCAGCAGGATCGCGCAGCCCGCCTCCCTGCCCAGCACGGAGAGCAGCCGCAGCAGCGCCTCGGCCAGCTCCACGACCGTCTCCGGATAGCCGGGGGAGCCGTCCCGCCGCCACTCCGGGACCAGCCTGGCCAGCGCCGGGTGGTACGGCGCCAGCTCGGGGTCGGTGGGGGTGCCCGCCGCCCGGAACCGGGACGCCAGCGCCTCGGCCAGCGGGCGGAACGGGACGACGAGGCCGGTCGAGGTGGCCCGGCCGCGCAGCACCGGCATCCCCAGCCCGTAGGCCCGGTAGGCGCACTCGCCCACCAGCCGGGACTTGCCGATGCCCGCGTCCCCCAGGAGGAACAGCGCGCGCCCCGAACGCCGTCGTACGGCGTCCAGGGCGCTGCTCAGGAGTCCGATCTCCTCGTCCCGCCCGACGATGACCGGCGAAGTGGCTCGCATGGCCGCAGATTACTGGAGCGACAACTCCCACGACAGCGGGCCAATTCTGCTCATTTACCGTCGAGTTGGCCGGATCGGCTCACCAGGGGGAGGTCATGGTGGTCCAGGGGAGGTCGTGGCTGTAGCCGCTCTCGCCCTCCGAGGCGCTGAGGAGTCTGCTCCGCGCACCGAGGCCGCCGGTGAATCCCAGGGAGATCTGCCCGGCCGGGTGCTCGGTGGCGCCCTCGGGCGCGAGGTCGCCGGACGCCTGCAGGGCCGCTTCGCCGAAGTGCTTCATCTCTGCCTCATCCTCTGGTGGTGGGTGATCGTCGTGCGTCGGAGCGTGGTCCGCTCCGGTGGAACCGTGGTGTGCGGGGGAGCCGTGGTGCGGTCGGCCCCGGACTGACGGCCCGGACGCCGGTGGAGCGGGGTGGAGCCGTGGTGGCGCGGTCCCCGTGGATCCGCCGGGCCGTGGATCAGGGGGCCCGGGAGGGGCGCAGGAGCAGGGCGGAGCCGATCCGTTCGGGGAACCCGGCCCGCAGCAGCCCGTGCCCGATCCCGGAGAGCCCGGTGAGCAGCCCCGGATGCGGTACGCGGCCCGGGGTCCCGCACCGCGGGTCCGCCCGGTCGGCCGAGGCCAGCAGCGCCCCGGCCCGGCGGATCCACGCGGACCGCGCGGCGGGCAGGGCCCGGTGGCCGAGGAGTTCGAGCAGGCCCGACTCCCCGTGGCACAGGCTGTCGTCGGCGAGCGGATCGAGGCCCGCCGCCTCGTGGACGCGGTCCGCCAGCCACCCGGACAGCGCGGGGTCCTTCATCGCGTGCGGGCTGTCCGCGATGGCCAGCGCGACCCCGGCCGCCCCCTCGCACCAGGCGGGGCCGTGGACGGCCTCGGCGGCGGTCGGGGCGACGGCGCCTGCCGTGCCGACCGGTCGGCCGTTCACGTCGGAGCCGGAGCCGTTGGTGGGGATGCCGGTGGCGAGGGCGCCGGAGCCGATGGCGCCGGCCGGTCCGTGGAGCGGTCCGGCGGCGGACGTCGGCGCGGTCGCCCGGCGCAGGGCGTGGAGCCCGGCGTCCCGGAAACGGGCGTCGCCGCCCGCCCCGGCGAAGCGCAGCAGCGCCCACCCGACGCCCGCCGCGCCGTCCGCGAAGCCCCCGGAGCCGGGCAGCGGGGCCGCGATGATCCGCTCGGCGCACCGGACCGCTCCCCGCCACGCCTCCGGGCGCCCGGTCGCGCGGTGCACGGCCAGCATCGAGGCCAGCCCGCCCGCCGCACCGCCGCGCACCCCGTACCCGGTCTCCGCCGCGCCCGCCGCACAGCAGAGCCGTACGGCGGGGCCGACCAGGTCCTGCACGTCCCGGTCGCCGAGCAGCGCGCCCACCTCGGTCAGCGCGTACGCGATACCGCCGAGGCCCGCGAAGGCGCCGGAGCCCAGGGGGCCGAGCTCGTCGTCCCGCCCGTGCAGCGCGTCCAGCAGCCCCGGGACCGGGGCGAGCGCCTCCCGGGCGGCCTCCGCGTACCGGGACACGCCGGTGAGCGCGGCCAGTTGGGCGAGGAAGAGCGCGGGACCGGTGTAACCGGCCGCGAGATCCGCCGCCATCGGCGTGAGCCGCCAGTAGCGCTCGCCGAGCAGTTCGAGCCCGATCCAGTTGGTGCGGCCGTCGCGCCGGTAGGCGAGGGAGACGAGCTGGTCGCCCACCGACCGCGCGGCGGACAGCAGTTGCTCGGGCTCCGGGGCGCGGGCCGCGCCCCGCGGCCGGCCGCCCGCCGCCGCCCGGTGTGCCGGTTCGGGCGAGGTGCTGACCATCGCGGCCCGGATGATCCGTTCCTGGTCCAGGCGGTCCACGGTGTCCATCGCGCGCACCTTCGCCTCGACCCGGTCCAGCCCGGTGGGGTCGTCGGCGCGGGCGTCGGCGGGTGGCGGGACCGTACGCCCGGTGCCGCTCCACAGCTCCGTACCGCCCGGCAGGGTGGCGAACACCGGCACGTCGCCGCACCACAGCTCCGCGATCTCCTCGTCCTCCACGCCGGGCCGGCCGGGAGCGCCCAGGAGCGGGGTGCGCAGCAGTGACAGCACCCGGTGGCGCTCGGCGGCGTCCCGCATCAGGTCGGGGTGGGTCGACTCGTCCAGCAGCGTCGTGTACGTCCAGGTGGGCCGGGGCACGACCCGGACCTCGTCCCGCGCGAAGAGGTTCAAGAGACCCCTTTCGCCGAGGAGTTCGTCGCGGTGTTCGCCGATCGCGGTGTACCCGGCGCTGAAGCCTCCGCACAGGGCGTCGGTGTACGCGGACGGATCTGCGGCCACCCCGCCCAGCCGGGGCCGGTTGGCGGACTCGGTGAACCGGCCCGCCCGCCGCACCAGCCGCATCCGGTCGGTCCCGGCGTCGGCCCAGTCGGCCGTCGCGACCGGCGAGGACGCCTCCCGGCCGCCGCCGATGGCGGACATGTCGAGCGCCGTGGTGTCCCCGACGAGCAACTGCGGCAGCAGGCCCACCCGGTGGACCGAGTCATGCAGGGCGCGGGCGGCCGGGTCGGAGGAGCGGGCGGGCCCCAGCGGCGGGTGGAACAGGGTCTCCACGTCGACCAGGACCGGATGCGGGCCGCAGGCGATGAGGTTCTCGTGGTGGAGGTCCGTACCGTCCAGCGCGTGCAGCAGGGCCAGCAGAGCCCCCTGACGCCAGTAGAACTGCCGGGTCTCCGCCTCCGACGCGCAGGGCCGCTCCTCCACGAACTCGACCCAGCCGTACGCGCCCCGGTCCAGCACCCGCAGTACCCGCAGCTCCGGGGCGCCGTCCAGCGAACCGAACCACTCGGCCAGGGTGTTGAAGTGCCGGTGCGCCGCGAGCGGACGCGGCTTGTAGACCAGCCGCGCGCCTCCGGCGAACCGCAGCAGCATCACGGACCGCCCCCCGCGGTGGCTGTCGCCCGCCCCGGCCTCGACGCCGATGAGCGCCCCGGGCCCGGAGTCCGCACCGAGGGCCCCGCCCGGGGAGCCGTCCCGGGAGCCGAACACCCCGGCCGGGCCCAGGAGATGCCGGTCGGCGGCGAGCCGGGCGGCCATCTCCGCGAAGGCGTCCCCGGTGTTGAGGCAGGCCGTGGCGAGGAGGCGGGCCAGCACGGGGTAGGCGGTGACGAGCGGGCCGAGGCCGTCGCGACGGGCGGTCAGCCGAACGAAGTCCCGGAAGCGATCCTCGGGTTCCTCGCCGCTCAGCCGGCCCAGCCGCCGCGCCTCGTGCAGCTCGGTGACGAGTGTGCGCGCCGCGATGCGGGAGAGCCGCCGCGTCAACTGCCGCCGGAAGTCGGCCAGGACGAGCGCGCAGCCGTCCACGGCGGAGCCGCCCGAACGTGAGCCGTCCGAACGCGAGTCGTCCGAACCCGAATCGCCCGCACCCGCGTCGGCCGCCCCGGAGTTGCCCGGGCCGGAACCGTCCGCCATCGAGCCGTCCGCGGCGAGCGCGGCCCGGAGCCGTTCCGCCGCCGCTTCGACGAACGGGGCGACGATCGGGCCGAAACCGCTGAGTCCCGGGTACGGACGGTCGCCGACGACCACCTCACGCGGAGCGGAGGCGACGGCGTCCCGGACGAAGACCGCCCAGGCGGGTTCGCCGGAGGGCAGGCCCCCGACGACGCCCGGCGACCACCACGGCTCACCGGCCGCGTCGTCGGCGCCCGGAAAGGCGGACCGGGGGAGCCGGGCCGCCGGGTCCGTGCCGAAGGCGAGGGCGGCAGGAGGTGCGGACACGGCAGCGGGTGCCGGAGCGGAAGCAGGTACGACAGCGGGGGTGGGAGCGGTGACGGCGGAAGGCGCGGATACGGCGGCGGGGGCAGGGGCGGGCGTGGGGCGACGACTCGCGCCTCTGTCGATCAGGTTCTTCTCCGCCATCGCTCAGCACCTCCCCGGTCCCGGGCCGGGCCCGGTCGGGCCGCCCGCATCCATGGTGGCGGGGGAGGGGGTACGGGCACATGGGGGTGTCGCCCCCATCTTTCGTCTCGAGGAGCACACGGGATGCGCGCCGGCCCCCGCCCGCCGGAGGATTCATGGTGGGCGGTACGCGCCGGCCCCGCCCGCAGGAGGGTTCATGATTGGCCGGTTCTCGTCTGCCGCCCGGGGGCGGGCTGCCGCTTAATGGGGCTCCCGCACGTGCGGGGTGCGTGTGACGAGTGCACGGGGGAGCACATGGCCACCACGGGGAGTTCGGGACAGCAGGGATCCACGCCACCGCCCGGCCGACTGGCCGGTGCGCCGCCCGCCCCACCGCCGGGCCCGCCGCCGATGCCGCCGCCGCCCGGCGCTCCGCCCGGCCGCCCGCCGGAGGGTCCGCCGATACCCCCGACACCGCGCAGCGGAGGGGTCCTGGAGGTCTCCGTCCATCGGCGGATGCTCTGGATCGGGCCGGCGGCCTTCCCGTTGAACAATCTCACCCGGGTCGAGGCCACCAAGCTCAAGCCGGAGCGGGGCGTCACCTTTGTCCGCCTCCTCAAGTGGCTGGCGTTCACCGCCGTCGTCTACGTGTTCTTCATGGCGGCCACCGAGAACGAGGCGGAGGTCGCGGAGAGCGGGCAGCCGATGTTCGTCCTCTTCCTGGTCGGGCTGATCGGCTACTTCGTGAAAGTCCTGGTGGAACCGGCGAAGCCGATCCTGGCCGTGGAGACGGCCGGCGGCTCCCTGGCCGTGGTGACCCTGCCGAGCGTGGAACAGCTCAGGACGATCGCGGGGCAGATCGTCCATGCGATCAACCACCCGGAGGCCGAGTTCACCGCGTACGTCCACGAGTTGAACAACTACAACGGCCCCGTCTTCCACCAGAACGGCGCCCAGAACACGGGGATCAAACTGTGAACGAGCCGACGCACCACACGACGTACAACGGCCCGGTCTTCCATCAGACCGGCGCGCAGAACATCGGCATCAACCACGGCTACGCGGGGATGTCCCAGGACCCGGAACTGCGCGCAGCGGTCGCGGAGTTGACGGCCCGGCTCAACGAGATCTCCGGTCACCTCAGCGCCGAGCAGGTCCGCACGGTCGAGGAGACCCTGCCGGTGCTCGCCCTGGACCGCGAGGCCATGGCCGAACGCGGCCTCACCCTGGCCCGGATCAGCCAGATCGCGAACGCCCTGGGGCCGGTGGCCCAGCCGGTGGCGGACGCGCTCGGACGGGTGCTCGGGCTGCTGGGTTAGGGCGTGTCCGGCGGATCAGGATCGGACAGGCGTCGTGGTACCCGCTCAGGATCCGCCGGACACGCCCCAAGCTGCCGGGGGACGGACCGGGCCAGCGGGCCGGCGGGCGTCGGCGGCCTGCCCGGCTCGGCCCTGCCCCGCCCGTTTCGGCGTGGCACCCGGCCCTGCCCCGGCCGGTCCGCTTCGGCCTGGCGCCCCAGCCCGTTCCGGCGTGACGCCCCGGCCGGCTTCGGCGTGACGCCCAGGCCCTTCCCGGTATGGCGCCCCGCCCCTTCCCGGCCTCCCCCGACGCCCCGTCCCGCCCCCGCTCACCCCCGGGGCGCCGCCGTGGACCCCCGTATCATCAGCTCGGCCGCGATGGTCGCGATGCCGCCCGGCGGCGGGTTCTCCTTGCCCATCGCGAGCCGCCCCGCCCGGGCCCCCGCCTCGAAGAGCGGCAGCCGGACCGTCGTCAGGGCGGGCACCGCGTCCACCGAGAACGGCAGGTCGTCGAAGCCCGCCACCGAGATGTCCTGCGGGATGCGCATCCCCTGGTCGCGTACGGCCGCGCACGCGCCCAGCGCCACGGTGTCGTTGGCGGCCACGATCGCGGTCACGTCCGGTGCCCTGCGCAGGAGTTCGAGCGTGGCCTCGTAGCCGGAGCGCCGGTCGTACGGGCCGTGCACGGTGAGCCGGTCCTCGGCCTCGGCCCCCTCCGCCGTGCCGCCCTCCTCCACCGCCCCGGCCGCGCGCAGCGCCTCGCGGTGGCCCTCCAGACGGTGCCGGGTGGTGGTCCGTTCCGGGGGCCCGGCGACGTAACCGATCCTGCGGTGGCCGAGCGATATCAGGTGCTCGGTGAGCCGGCGGCCGCCGCCCCGGTTGTCGAAGGCGAGCGCGGCGACGAGCGCGTCCCCCTCGGGCAGCGGGGGCCGCCCGCAGAACACGATCCGGGTTCCGGCGTCCGCGAGCTTCGCCAGCTTCGCGGCGATCGCCGCCTGGTGCGCCGGATCCTCGACCGCGCCCCCGGTGAGCACGACGGCGGCGGCGCGCTGGCGCTGGAGGAGGGTGAGATAGGTCAGCTCGCGCTCCGGGGAGCCGCCCGTGTTGCAGATGACGGCCAGCTTCTCCCCGCCCGCCCGCCCCGAACCGTCCCCAGGGCCGCCGATCTGGGTCTGGGCCGCCCCCGCCATGATCCCGAAGAACGGGTCGGCGATGTCGTTGACCAGGATGCCGACCAGGTCGGACGTGGCCGCCGCCAGGGAGCTGGCGGGCCCGTTGAGCACGTAGTCGAGGTCGTCCACCGCGCGCAGCACCCGTTCCCGGGTCGAGGCCGCCACCGGGTAGTTGCCGTTCAGCACGCGGGAGACGGTGGCGGGCGACACCCGGGCGCGCGCCGCCACATCCGCCAGGGTGACTGTCATCGCTGTCCTCCGTGGAGTTCCCGTGCGGCCCCCCTCTTGTTCGGCCGCTTGCGGCAGGCTAGCGTCCTCCCTGATAGAAAGCGCTTGCTACGGCTGTATGGAGGGACCTTCGTGACACGCAGGACAGTGCGCATCGCCATGAACGGCGTCACCGGACGCATGGGATACCGGCAGCACCTGGTGCGCTCGATCCTCGCGATCCGCGAACAGGGCGGCCTCGACCTCGGCGGCGGCGAGGTGCTGTGGCCCGAGCCCGTGCTCGTCGGCCGCCGGTCCCACGCCCTGGAGGAGCTCGCCGAGCGCCACGGGCTGACCGAGTGGTCCACCGACCTCGACGCCGTCCTGGCCGACGACACGGTCGAGATCTACTTCGACGCCCAGGTCACCTCCGCCCGGGTGGAGGCGATCAAGAAGGCGATCGCGGCGGGCAAGCACGTCTACACCGAGAAGCCGACCGCCACGGACCTGGACGGCGCGCTCGACCTGGCCCGGCTCGCCCGGGACGCCGGCATCAAGCACGGCGTCGTCCAGGACAAGATCTTCCTGCCGGGCCTGCGCAAGCTGAAGCGCCTCATCGACGGCGGTTTCTTCGGCGAGATCCTCTCCGTGCGCGGGGAGTTCGGCTACTGGGTCTTCGAGGGCGACTGGCAGGAGGCCCAGCGCCCCTCGTGGAACTACCGCGCGCAGGATGGCGGCGGCATCGTCGTCGACATGTTCCCGCACTGGGAGTACGTGCTCCACGAGCTGTTCGGCCCGGTCACCTCCGTCACCGCCCACGTCCAGACGCACGTGCCCCGGCGCTGGGACGAGCGGGGCGAGCCGTACGAGGCGACCGCCGACGACGCGGCGTACGGGATCTTCCAGCTCGCGAGCGGGGCCGTCGCCCAGATCAACTCCTCCTGGACGGTACGGGTCAACCGCGACGAGCTCGTCGAGTTCCAGGTGGACGGCACGCACGGCTCCGCCGTCGCCGGACTGCGCAACTGCCGTGTCCAGCACCGCTCGGCGACCCCCAAGCCGGTCTGGAACCCCGACCTCCCGGTCACCGAGTCCTTCCGCGACCAGTGGCAGGAGGTGCCGGACAACCAGGAGTTCGACAACGGCTTCAAGGCGCAGTGGGAGCTGTTCCTGCGCCACGTGGTCCTGGACGAGCCGTACGCCTGGGACCTGCTGGCCGGCGCCCGGGGCGTCCAACTCGCCGAGCTGGGCCTGAAGTCGTCCGCCGAGGGCCGCCGCTTCGACCTCCCGGAGCTGACCCTGTGACGTACCGCCCGACCGTGTGGCGCGCCGCCGGGGAGCCGCCGCGATGACCACCGTGATCCACCTCCCGCAGGGCCCCTACACGCCTCGCGCCACCCCGCTCGACCTCGCGCCGGGATCGGCCGCACCCACCTCCCGTGCGGTCTTCTCGGCCGCGCACGTGGTCGCCGACCCGTACGCCGACGCCGGCGGGGGCGACCCGGCGGCCGTCGACTGGGAGTCCACGCTCGCCTTCCGCCGCCACCTGTGGGCGCACGGCCTGGGCGTCGCCGAGGCCATGGACACCGCGCAGCGCGGCATGGGCCTGGACTGGGCGGGGGCCGCCGAACTGATCCGCCGCTCGGCCGCCGAGGCGAAGGCCGTGGGCGGCCGGATCGCCTGCGGCGTCGGCACCGACCAGCTGCCCGAGGGACCCGCGCCCACCCTCGCCGAGGTCACCGCGGCGTACGAGGAGCAACTGGCGCTCGCCGAACGGCACGGCGTCCAGCCGATCCTCATGGCCTCGCGCGCCCTGGCCCGCGCGGCCCGGGGCCCCGAGGACTACCTCGCCACGTACGCCCACCTCCTGCGCCAGGCGTCGGAACCGGTGATCCTGCACTGGCTGGGCCCGATGTTCGACCCGGCCCTGGAGGGCTACTGGGGCAGCGCCGACCTCGACGAGGCGACCGGCACCTTCCTCAAGGTGATCGCCGAACACCCCGACAAGGTCGACGGCATCAAGATCTCCCTCCTGGACGCGGCCCGCGAGATCGACGTGCGGCGCCGCCTCCCGGGCGGGGTGCGCTGCTACACGGGCGACGACTTCAACTACCCGGAGCTGATCGCGGGCGACGAACGCGGCTTCAGCCACGCCCTGCTGGGCATCTTCGACCCGCTGGGCCCGCTGGCCGCGCACGCGGTACGGGTCCTGGACACGGGGGACACCGAGGGCTTCCGGGCCCTGCTGGACCCCACGGTCGAGCTGTCCCGCCACCTCTTCCGGCGCCCCACCCGCTTCTACAAGACGGGCGTGGTGTTCCTGGCCTGGCTCGCCGGCCACCAGGACCACTTCACGATGGTGGGCGGGCTCCAGTCCGCACGCTCGCTGCCGCACCTGGCGAAGGCGTACGAACTGGCCGACGGGCTCGGCCTGTTCCCCGATCCGGAGCTGGCGGCCCACCGCATGCGCGCCTTGCTCGCGGTCAACGGAGGCACGCGATGACCGACGACCTCGCACGCCTGAGCATCAATCAGGAGACCATCAAGCAGTGGTCGTTGGAGGAGCTGGCCGAAGGCTGCGCCAAGGCGGGCATCGGTCATGTGGGCCTGTGGCGCGCCCCCGTGCAGGCGTACGGCGTCGAGCGCACGGCCCGGCTCCTGTCGGACGCCGGGATCGGCGTCACCAGCCTGTGCCGGGGCGGCTTCTTCACGGCCCTCGACCCCGCTGAGCGCGCCCGCGCGCTGGACGACAACCGGGCGGCGATCGACGAGGCGGCGGCCCTGTCCACCGACACCCTGGTCCTGGTCTCCGGCGGCCTCCCGCCCGGCAGCCGGGACCTGCACGGCGCGCGCGAGCGGGTGGCGGACGCGCTGGCGGAGCTGGCCCCGTACGCCGCCGAGCGCGGGGTGCGCCTGGCGATCGAGCCGCTGCACCCGATGTTCGCCTCCGACCGCTGCGTGGTCTCCACTCTCGGCCAGGCCCTGGACCTCGCCGAGCGGTTCCCGGCCGAACAGGTCGGCGTGGTGGTCGACACGTACCACCTCTGGTGGGACGACCGCGCCCCGGCCGACATCGCGCGGGCGGGTGCGGGCGGCCGTATCCACGCGTTCCAGCTGGCCGACTGGATCACCCCGCTCCCGGCGGGAGTTCTGCTGGGGCGCGGCCAACTCGGCGACGGGAGCGTGGACTTCCGTGCATTCCGGAGCGCGGTGGAGTCTGCGGGGTACGACGGCCCGATCGAGGTGGAGATCTTCAACGAGGCACTGTGGGCCCGGGAGGGGGCGGAGGTGCTGGCGGAGGTGGCGGAGCGGTATGTGCGCCACGCCTGCTGAGAGGCCCGCTCCCAGCCTTGGGTAAAGAGATCGCAAAGGGCTGCAACCTTTGCGTACCCCGCTGTGTCACACATGGCGTCGGGACTTCCGGGGAGGGGTCCGGGGGGGAACGGGAAGACCCGACGGGGGGAAAGCGAGGGGGGTCCGGCCGCGAGGCCGGGCCCCATTCTTGCTTGCCGGGCCGGTGGCCGCCCGGCGATCACCGGACGGCCACCGGCCATCAGTCACCGGACGGCCACCGACCACTGGCCACTGGCCATCGGTCACCGGACGGCCACCGGACGGCACCCGGTCAGCGGCCACCGGTCACCGGCTTCCGGTGACCTCTTCTCCTCCGCGTCACAGCGCGAGCATCACCCGCGCGGGGACGCCGGCGTCCGCGAGCGGCCGCAGCGCCAGCCGTACCAGCGCCAAGGCGTTGTCGTCGCCCGCGATGCGGTTGGCGCTGAGTTCGCCGCAGGTCAGGCAGTGGTGGATGAGCATCCACTCCCCGTCCTCCCGTACCGACAGGCTCAGAGCCGTCATCCGGCCGCCGCAGCCCGCCGCCCGGTCTCCGGGGACCCGCCGGTCCACATGCAGGCTGACCAGGCAGGACGGGCAGTGGTTGCGATGGGCGGTACCCGGTGCCACCACCGACACATCGAGCCGGCAGCCGGCGCACCGGAACGCGTCACCGCGCGCACCGGACGGCCCGTGGAGCACGTCCTTCGGACGCTGAGGACGGCGAGACCCGGAGGGCCGGGTTCCCCGCCGCGTCACAGGTCACCGAAGGCTTCGAGCGGGAACGGCGGCTGCGCGAGCGGACGCACGGCCATCCGCATCAGGATGAGCTGGTTGTCGTCCCCGCGGACCGGGTTCGAGGTCAGCTCGTCGCACCGGACGCAGCGGTGGACGACCATCCAGTCACCGGTGCGGAGCACCGCGATGGAGATCGGTGTCATCCGGCCCTCGCAGTCGGAGGGGCCGCCCTCGACGTGGTCGACGAGGTGCTGGGAGTGCAGGCAGCTCGGGCAGTGGTTGCGCCGGCCGCCGTCGGGCGCGTACGCGGCGACGGTCAGCCCGCAGCGGACGCAGGTGAAGGTGTCCAGGGAGGACACCGGGGGCGGGGAGGACATGGCTGAGCGGTGCTGGGGGTGGTCGTGTGACACCCGGATACTCCTTGCCGAAGAAGAGGAACGAAGCAGCAGGGAAGTACCGAGCACCCCTCGCGTCAGGGGCGAGCGGGGAGCGGGGCGGGGCGGCCGGGCGATGCCGGCCGGCCGGCAGGCGTCAGCGGCCGGTCGCGTACGGCGGCCGCGGACGGTCGGGCCCGGTCACCCCGGCGCCACAGGCGCGTCGAGGGAGGCTCGGAGTCACTGGCCGGGGCATACATCAACTGCTTTCCAGGGCACGCGCCCAGAGGTCGCCCGCGGTCGGGCCCGCGGTGGAGGAGCGAGCACCGTAACAAGGGGGCCGCGCGACCGGCCACCGATTTACGCGCCGGGGGCGGACGGGGCCCGGCGCCGGGGCCGGCGTCCACCGGGGCGCCCCGGCGGTCAGCCCCGCAGGTCGGCGAGCCTGGCCAACGTATCGGCCGCCGACTCGCTTTCGTCGGGCCCCAGCCGCACCGCCGCGGCTTCCGCCAGCAGCCCGGCCGCCCGCTCCGTCTCGCCCATGCGCTGGGCGATGTCCCCGCGCAGGACGAGCAGCCGCACCTTCTGCACGGGCGTCGGGGTCTCGTCCGTGAGCCCCAGCACACGGTCGATGATCTTCGCGGCGCCCGGCAGGTCCTGCTTCGAGTCGGCGAAGAGGTCCGCCATGTGCAGGGCGCGGGCGAACGTCTCCTTCGGGGCGCGCCGGTGGCTCTGGTCCTCGCTGATCGGCTGCCCGACGCGGATCGTGTTCCCGGTCGGGTCGGTCATGAGGAACTGCCGCACCCCGTACGACATGTCCTTCAGCGGTCCGATGCGCGGCAGCCCCCGCGTCGGGACGCGCCCGTGGGCGGCCTTGAGCCCCGCCCTGAACGCCGTGTGCAGAGCGTCCACGTCGTCGGTGAGGACGTAGCACCCGGAGTGGGACGCGGCGGGGTCGTAGTCCTTCATGCCGTACAGCTGGAGTTCGACCGCACCCCGCTCGACGACGGCGTACACGTACGGGCTCTTCTGCAGGTACGTCGTCCGGAAACCCAGAGCGGTGTAGAAGTCCACCACGGGCTGGATCAGCGAGGACCGGCAGGGAAGCATCGGGATCGTCGTCTCGGCCATGCTCGCACCCTAGTCAAGTTTGAATAATGAGGTCAACGGCCACCGCTCGCCGACTCGGAGGGCCCGGCACCCCGTAAGGCGTGACCGGCCGCCGACCGGCGCGCACGGCAGCGCCGCCGCCGACCTGGCCCCCCGGTCCCCCGAACGGCCGCCCCGACGCGTGTCCGGCCGCCGGCGGGGTACCCGGCGCACATGGCCTTCATGAAGCGTGTAGCCCTCGCCCCTCGCGCTGTACGCCAACTGCGCCGGGTCCGCTCGGTGTACGCGGTCGGAGCGGTGCTCTCCCTGCTCGGACTGGTCCTCCAGATGGAGCGCGATCCCGGCGGCCGGCAGACGCACCTCGCGGCGGCGATCCTCGTGGCGTTCGTCGCCCTGTTCGGCCTGACGGCCGTCCAGCTGTGGCGGCACGTGCGGAGGAACCACTGCAGCACGGCGAAGAAGCTGACCCCGTCTGTCTGACGCGCCCGGCCCGACCCCCTCGGGGGTCGTCGGTACGAGGTCGGCTGCACCCGGCGGCTTGACGCCCACTCCGCGAGTGACTTCGTCCGGGAGAAGTGGCGTTGTTCGCTACCGGGGGCCTTCGGCGTGCGTGGGGCCGTCCGATCGCGCCGAACGACCCCTCCCACGGAGCCATTTCCGCCGTTCAGGTACGTCGTAAGCCTTGTCGGCGTGCAGGCGCTGGGGTTTGAAGTGATGGCCGCGATGGGGGTCGTGTCTCGTTCGGTGGCCGAGCACCATGGGCTTCAAGGCCTGGCTGTCGTGGGCGCTGGCGGCCGAGATGCCGACGAGGAGGGGCAGTCCGTTCGCGTCCGACAGGACGCGCATCTTGGAACCCGCCTTGCCCCGGTCTACGGGGCTCGGACCGGTCAGATCGCCCCTTTTTCGCCCTGACGTGGGCGGAGTCGAGGACGGCGCGTGAGAGGCCGAGCAGGTCGGCGTCGTCGAGGCGGTGCAGGATCTCCTCGTGCAGCCGGCCCCACACCCCGGCCCTGGACCAGATCAGGGACAGGCGGTGCGCGGTCGACTTCGATATCCCGAAGCAGGGCGGAAGAGCCCGCCAGGCATAGCCGGACACCAGCACATAGACGATCGCGGCGAACACCGTCTCATCAGGCGTGTCCTGCGTCCCACCGCCCTGAGGCCGCACCTTCGACGGCGGGATCAGCGGCTTCGCGATCTCCCACAACCCGTCCGGAACAATCCAACTCCACGTACCCCGCCCCATGACGTGTCCAGCGACCGCCTCACCACATAGGACACGGTCTAAGAGGTCCTAACAGAAGTTGTTGATCATGTGACTGTCGGCCTGGCTGCTCGTTGGTCCGTTCGTGGCGAAGAGGAACTCCCGGCCGTGGATCGTGTC
>NZ_JNZZ01000044.1 GCF_000717645.1 Streptomyces californicus | reverse complement strand
GCGGTGGGGCGGGGGGCGGCTTCCCTGGCGGTGTCCGGGGCGGCTTCCCGACCGACGTCGGGGGCTGCTTCGGTGGGGCTGGGGGTGGCTTGCGGGGCGGTTGCGGCTGCGGTGGGGCTGAGGTCGGCTTCCGGGGCGGCTGCGGTGGCGCTGGGGCCCGCCTCAGCCTCCTCCGGCCGTACGGGGGTCTCCGCCGCCGGGGTCGCGGGCGCCCCGGGCTCGGCGCAGGGGGCGCAGCGGGGCGGGCCGAGCCAGCCGCGTACCGGACCGGCGAGGGGGTGGCCCGCCGGGCACGCCGTACGCCACGGCTCCTCCGGCTCGACCGCGAACCGGTAGGCGGCGCGCGGGATCAGCAGTCCGGTGACGGCACCCCAGACCGCGGCGACGACGAGCAGCACGGCGTCCACGGCCCGACCCTAACGGGCGGCGGGAGCAGGGGTCTTGGGCCCGGGGGCCCAGAGCGGCAGGGCAGGTGCGTCCGGCGGATCGGGATCAGGTGGGCCCCAGGGCCCGAGCGCCGCCGTTCGGGGCCCGTACGGCGGTGCCGGGGTCTACGGTCGGTGCCCATGAGGACATGGCGCGATGGCGACGGCACGCTCACGGTCGGCACGGACTCCGGGGGCGGGGACGCGGCCCCGGCGGGCGGGGCCGGGGAAGTGCCGCTGCGCATCGCGGCCTCGTACCGGGCCCGTACCCGGGGGTTGCTCGGGCGGGACGGGATCGCGGGGGCGTTGATGCTCACCCCGTGCGGGAGCGTGCACACCTTCGGCATGCGGTTCGCGATCGATGTGGCGTACCTGGACCGGAGGTTCCGGGTCCTGGCGGTCACCACGATGAGGCCCGGCCGCCTCGGACTCCCCCGCCTGCGGGCCCGGCACGTGCTGGAGGCGGAGGCGGGGGCGATGGAACGGTGGGGGGTGCGCCGGGGCGTACGGGTGGAGCTGACCCCGGCACAGGCTCCCGCAGCCGGGACGCCGGAGGCCACCGGGGCTGCTGAGGCAGCCGGGACGCCGAAGGCCGCCGGGGCTGCTGAGGCAGCCGGGGCGCCGGGGGCCTCCGGGGCAGCCGGGGCGTCTGGGGCACACGGAGCGCCGGGGACCACCGAGGCGTCCGGGGCGTCCGGGACCTCTGGGGCCGCGTAGGAGCAAGGGCGCTGCGGGCGCCGGGGCCGCGGAGGAGCAGCGGCGCTGCGGGCGCCCGGGGCTGCGCCGTGGCGGGTTCGCCCGTCGCCGTCACCGTCGCGGCCGGGGCCGTACTGCGGGAAGGCCCGGGGGCTTACGGCGGGCCCGCGCCCAGGAGGGTCCAGGCTCCGTAGGCCGCCGACGCGCAGGCCAGGGCGGTGAGCACGGCGGCCGTGCGTCCCGTCGTCCGCAGCCCCGCGAGAGCGGCGGCGGGCGGGAGCAGCAGCGGGAAGGCGGGCATCATCAGGCGCGGCCGGGAGCCGAAGTATCCGGCGCCGATCAGCGAGATGACGACGATCGCGACCGCGTAGACGAGGACGGGGAGCGGCTGCCGCTGCCGTACGCACAGCGCCACCAGCCACCCGAGCAGCCCGAGCGCCGCGCACAGGCCGAGGGCGGCGGGCCACGGGAGGCCGGCGATGAAGGTGGCGAGCGCGACGCCGCCGTCGATGTTGTTGCCCCACTGTGCCTGGACCTCGAAGTACGCGAAGGGGCCGCCCTCCCGTACCGCCACGAACACCACGTACGCCAGCCAGCCCAGCGGCGCGAGCGCCACGCCGGCGAGCATCCGGGCGTGCCGCCGTGGCAGCGGGCCCGCGCGGCCCGCCCCCGCCTCTCCCCGCTGCTCCCGGTACCCCCGCAGAAGGGTGGCGGCGGCGGTGATCGCCAGGGCGGCGATGAGCGCGGCCGCCGTGGGCCGGGTCAGACCGGCCAGCACGCATAGCGCGCCCGCCACGATCCAGCGGCCGGTGAGGACGGCGTACAGCGCCCAGGCGGCGAGCGCGGTGAACAGGGTCTCGGTGTACGCCATCGACTGCACGAACGCCGTCGGGTAGACGCCCCAGAGCGCGGCCAGCACGATCCCCGTACGCCGTCCGCGCAGCCGCGCCCCCACGGCGTAGATGCCCCAGGCGGCGAGCAGACCGGCCGTCCAGGCGACGAGGAGGCCGGCGCCGCCGAGGGTGAGGGGGGTCACGGCGGAGATGCCGCGTTCCAGGGCGGGGAGGAGGGGGAAGAACGCCAGGTCGGGGTGGACGGAGCCGTTCGGGAGGGTGACGGTGTAGCCGTAGCCGTTCTCGGCGATGCGCTGGTACCAGACGGAGTCCCAGCGTCCGCTGAGCGGCCCCAGCGGGTCCTTCCCGGCGACGGACGCGGCGACCCAGAAGACCAGGAGGCCCAGCGCCCGCACGGCGGCGTAGATCCCGAGGGCGGGCGCGGCGGACCGGAACGCGGCGGCGGCCCGGGGCCCGAGGGCGCGGAGGCCGGACGCGCGACGGCCGGGTGCCGGGGCGGTGGGCGTGGGGGCGGTCGGCTTCGGAGCAGCGGGCTCCGGAGCGGGGTGCGTCGGAGCGGGGGGCGTCGGCGTCCGGGGGCGGAGCTGGTGGTCGGACATATGGCCGATTATGACGTTGCCGGCAGGCCGGGCCCGCCACGGCGTCCCGGTGAGGACGCTGCCTGCGGACGGAATCCCCCACGACGTCCCGGCCATGACGCTGCCGTCAGGCGGAGTCCCCCACGGCATCCGGGTCACGAGGTCGCCGCCGGACCGCATCCGCCACGGCGTCCGGGCGAGGACCGGAACCCCAGAACTCCCCGCCCCGTTCATCGGCGGCCGGGCCGCGCCCGGTACCCGCTCCCCCGGCTCAGACCCCGAGCACCGCGTTCCCGAACACCTTCCACGGGGACACGTCCACCGCGTCCATCACCGCGAGCTGCGGGTGGCGGGCGGCGGTCTCGTCCCGTACGGCGACGGTGTCGGGCCAGACGTCGAGGGGCGCGGCGCCCTCGATGACGACGCTGTCCCAGTCGGTGGCGGCCGTGGCGCCGGTGCGGTCCACGACGAAGCCGATGCAGAGGACGGAGGCCCGGCCGACGGTGCGCCGTATGGCGCTCACCGCGTGTTCCCGCTCCGGGCCGGGCAGCTCGCCCACGGAGAAGTCGAGGGCGACGACTCCGGGCCGGGCCCGCCGGACGCGTACCAGGAGGTCGGGGCCGGCGTCGGACCACAGCCGGAACCCGATCTCGGGCAGACGCCGGAGCCCGGCGACATCCAGCAACTGCTCGCGGGTGACGGGGGAACGGGACCCCGGGGACGCCGAGTCGAGGCTGACGAGCACGGCGCGGCCGGTCACCGGATGCGCCGGGCGCAACCCCTCGGCCTCCAGGTCGCCCAGGAGCGTCCGGACGTCCGGCCGGGACCAGCCCAGGTGGTACGAGTAGAAGAATCCGGCACCCATCGACGCCCACCCCACCCCATCGCTCGGCATCGCGGCGGCGGCACGATCGGCGGCCCCCGGCACATCCGAGCGTACTGAGCGCGGACCGCGGCGGCGTGGGCCCACGGACCCACAAGCGCCCCGGACGACCACCCTCCTCGGCCCGCCGCACCCGCCGCGTGGACACGACGGCGGGCCGTTCACGGTGCGGCTGAACGCAGTGAAGGACACCGCCGCCGCACGGAGCCCGGACGCGTGCGCGGGATCGGCCACGGTGACGGAGTGCGGGTGGCAGCCCAGTCGTACGTGTGCCGCTCCCGCAGGCGGATCAGAGGCGACGGCTCGGCCCCGACGAACTCACCTGGCGGGAGCGAGAGTGAGGAGGCCGCATCCGTACGCTTTGCCCCGCCCGATGCCCGAAGCGAGCCTCTCCCGCAGCAGTTCGGCATCGAGGACTCTGGCCGCCCCGTCGAACCGCACCCGGGCTTGCTGGATCACCCGCTTCGCGGCGGGCCCCTGCGGGCCCTGGTTGCCTCGCACGGCGGTGAGCGGGTCGGCGTCGACGTGCAGCGGCTCCAACCCGCCGGCGCGGGCCTGGCGTTCCCACCACTCCACTGCGGCGTTGCCGCTCAACGCCACGACGGGCGGTAGACCGTACGCCTTCCGGGAGGCCTCCCCCGGCTTGCGCACAGGGTTCGCCACACAGCGGTAGTTGACGACCATTCCCTTGCACAGGTGCGACAACAGGGCGTCGAGGGAGCGGGTTTCGACGCTTCCGTAGGCGGCCGGCAGGCGGGAGGGGTCGGGCTCGGTGCGGCTCTGCAGCAGGATCTGCGGCCCCCGTGGAGTCTCCTCGGCGCGGAACAGGACTCCGAACGCGGCCCGGGCCGGGCCTTCGACCCCGTCGGGGAACATCTGCAGCACGCGCCGGTGCAGGCGGATGCCCTCGTCGGCGCCGCCGAGGTCCCTTCGGGCATCACGAGAGCTGGGCGAGGGCACGATGCGGGTCAGCCACAGGGTCATGGGGCGCTCCTCTCCGGCGCGACGCAGCAGGTGTCGATGTAGGCGCGGAGCTTCTCCAGGTAGCCGGTACCGAAGCCTCCGTACGCCGCCTCCGGCAACCGCACGGCACGTCGGTAGAGCGGCCGGGTCCGGTACTGGCGCTCCAGCGGTGCGAAGGACAGCGGTTCGTCGGTGACTTCACCACTCCGGTGATCGCCGTCGCCCTGGTGGGGCGCGTCGGAGTCCACGGGGAGCACTCCGAGCGGTCGGTCACTGTAGAAGTCGATCGGCCGCGGGCCGCCGTGCGGCCGCTTCGCCGCCAGCGGCAGTCGTACCAGGTGGTGCAGCGGGTCTTCCACGGCCCCCAGCAGGACCGGGCCCTCCGGCGGGCACGACCGGCGGCCGAGGAAGAGCGGCCAGTACGGGTCGCGCAGGGCGGCGGCGCACACATGGAGCAGATCGGCGTCGTCGGAGGTGAGCGCGAGAGTGAAGGACGCGTCGGCCAGGTAATGACGCTTGGAGGCCAGCGTGCCCGTCTCCTCGGACCTGCGTTTCCCGCTTGCGGTGATCACCTTCTCATCGGCGGGCAGCCCGCCGCCCACGGTGTGGTAGTCGGAAAGGACGACGCCGGGACGGTCGACGCGTACGGTCATGGACAGCGCCGTGAGGTCGTCCAGCGCCGCACCCCGCTCCCGGCCGAGTCCCGAGGCCAGCATGCCCACGACGCCGGATCGCGTGGGGAATCGGGCCGTGTCACGCCACAGGTACTTGCTGTGGGTCCCCCAGGACTGGAGCGGCCCTGCCAGACGCAGCAGCAGCCCGCGCGCGTGCTTCCCGGTCACTGAGGGGCCTCGGCGAGCGCCACGGCGACGGCGGCGGCGACGAGCGCTTCGAAGGACGGGCGGCGCTCTCCGAGATGTTCCAGTTTGTCGAAGTGGAGGGAGGCGTGCGCGGCGTGCAGGACGCGGCCTGAGCCGAGGAGCGTGTTGGCGGCATGGGAGTAGGCGTCGATGCCTTCCACCGAGCGCGCGACGTAGCCGCCGTGCTGAGCCGACCGTACGGGCTCCTCGAAGGCCGCGGCGAACGACAGCGGGCGGTCGGACCGGACCGCCACATGGACCAGGTGCGGGAGCGAGTGCGGAGCGGTCGAGTTCTTCTTGGCCTGCGGCAGTGACTCGATGAAGGAGAGCAGGAACTGCCCGGCGAGTTCGCGCGCGGCGTCGACGGCGATCTCGCTGTCGTCGCTGAGGTTCTTGGTCAGTTCCTTGAGGTCGACCGTGGCGAACCGGTACAGGGTGCCGGTGCTGAACTCGGCGGTGCCCATGTGGCCGCTGCCCGTTTCGTCGTTCCGCGCCGCGGTGACGTCGTCGACGGCGGCGAAGTAGTCGAGTTCGACCTCGGTGGTGTGCGTGGTGAAGGCGTGCGCGACCTGGACGGCGCCGTCGACATCGGCCTGGTCGATCTCGGCCAGCATGCGGCCGAAGAGGTTGATGACACCGTTCCTCTTGATGAGGATCCTGTCGATCTTTCCCTTCAGAGCGCTCTCGGGCTTGTCCTTCGCCTTCTCCTTGCCGGTGAAGTCGACCGTGATCGCGTCCTTGTGGGCTTCGGCGATGTCCGCCAGCTCCTCGACCGCGTCCTCGGGGAGGTAGACGAGGGCGTTGGTCAGGACCTTGTTCGTGATCGGCTGCTTGTCCTTCCCTTTGGCCACCTCCCACTTGATGCTGCTTCCCGCCGCGACGTGTGCGCCGGCACGGTCGGCGAGCTCCTTGTCCCACCCGCGGCCCCGGAGGACTTCGGCGACCCGCTCTCCGATGCGGCGCGTGCGCAGCGCGCTGTCACCGAGCGCGTCCTGGAAGTGCTCGCGGATGGCCCGTTTCCAGGACTGGCTGGAGATGCGGGTGCGCAGCGCGTCGCCGTAGAGCATGGTCTTCACCGAGTTGGTGTCGTCCCGGTTCAGGTTCGCGTACGGAATCGGCTGGACGACATGGATGTCGATGAAGCGGGGCGTGCGGTCCATCTGAAGTCTCCTGCGGGTGAAGGGGTCAGCCCTGGTCGACACGGGCGGTGATCCGGTAGAAGTCCTGCAGCCAGCGGCGGCTGATACGTCCTGACCGGTGGGGCCAGTCCACGAGGTCTGCCAGCAACTGCCCCCAGTCGATGGGGGTTCCGGTGGCGCGGACCTGGTTCACCGCGGCGGGCAGGTGCAGGTGGATGCCGCGGACACTCTGCCGCGTCAGGAGATTGACGCGGCTCTCCGCGGCGCTCAACCGCATGGAGGCGCCCTTCGCGGTGACGGCTTGCCCCAGGGCGGCGCCGAACGAGGTGCCGTACGGGGTGGAATCCGGCCGTCCCACGTCCGAGGAGCCGTCTTCCGGAGCGGCGACTTCCGGTGGGGCGGTTCCCTCGGCCGATCCCCCGCTCTGCTGCGGGGCCCGCTCGTCCTGTTCGGCCGCGGTGTCCTCGTCGTCCTCCCGGTCGAGCGCGAAGGCGTGCCGGGGCTGGGCGGCGATCAGTGAGGCCACCGTGTAGTGGGCCTGCGCTGTTCTGTCATCGCACTGCTCCGGCAACCGCGTTGTCAGCAGCCGGTGCATGGGGCGGGCGCGCGGGTGGTCCAGATCACGGCGCAACCCCGCACGCAGGGCCGCACGGCTTCCGGGGTCCCTGCGGCACAAGCGCTCGATGTCCCGGACGAAATCGGCGTACGAGGCGCGCCTTCCCCGGCGCTTGCCCGCTTCAGGTGCTTGAGAGGTCACGGCCTGTCCTCGGATCGGTGGGCGGCGGTCACGATCTTCTCGGCCGCTCATTTCTTCTTCCGTCGCTTCATCGCCTTGTACGGGTCCTTCAGGGCGCCCAGGATGATCGCCTTCGCGCTGGTGACGGCCTTCGCCCCCCGTGGTGTGCGCGTGACGGAGTCGGTCACCTCCTCGTAGGCATCGAGCGCGTGCCGCCCGAAGGCCCGGCATGCCGCATCGAAATCGAAGCCGGAATCCACCACACCCTCGGCGCGGGACAGCTTCCGGAACCTGGACCAGAACTCGCCCTCCGCTGCCGGCCAGTACCGCGCCGCTGACGCGTCCAGCCAGGCCCCGGGTTTGTTCTTCTTGTCATCCGTGAACTTCAGCCAGGCCTCCCCCGTGGCCTGCTCCAACCGGCTTCCGAAGAGCTCACCGAGTTCCCGCAGCAGCCGAACGGGCAGATCACTGCTCACCACGTCTTCCTCCACGCGGGAGAGCAGGGCCGGGGTGGAGGAGTCGACGTACTGGTAGTTGGCCGACTCGCTGGAGTCCTGTTCGAAACCGAGTGCCCGTACCCGCAGGTACTCGCTGACGTCGAAGGCGTGGTCCATGACCTTCGGCTGAATGGGGCTCTCGTCGTCCAACTGCTTCAGCAGAAGAGCGTCGATGTCCCGCCAGAGAGAGCGGGAGGAACGTGCCGGCCGGGGGAAGGTCGTTCCGTTCTTGCCGATGTCCCAGATCAGGTAATCGTCTTCCGGCCTGATCCTCTTGGCGTCATAGGCCCAGGTGATGTAGGCGTCAGCGGTGTGTTCACCGTCCTCGGCGGGGACCAGGTACAGCGCGTGCTGTGAACAGGCGGTGAGCCGCGAGCAGGGCCCCTGCGGTTCGGGCATCGGTTCCAGCGGGTCGGGGAGTTCGTCGCGCTCCCACGGACACAGATCCGACAGCCGGCTGACGTCGCCGTCCGGTGGAGTCAGGCCCGCCAACAGGGTCAGGAAGAGGTTGTCGCACTCCGGGTGGTACGACAACGCGGCCCGCAGCGGCGACGCCTTCGCGTAGTGGTGGCTCACCCGGCCGACCGCGCGTCGCGAGAGGGCGCCGGGAGCTCCCCAGTAGTGCCAGGTCAGCAGGGACAGCGCGGACTGCGACAGGTGGGGGAGCAGGAACCGGTCCTGGCTCCAGTGCCCGAACCAGGAGTGGTTGTTGCCCGCCGACCGGCTCATGACGAGCTTGTTGACCCCGGCGGTCCGGCTCTTGTCGCACTGGTCGGGAAGTCGGGGGTCCTGGAGCCAGGGACGTTCGCGGTCGAACAGATCGAACCGGTGGGTCCACCGGTCGAAGTAGCCGGCGATACCGGCCGTGCGGCCGCCGGGAAGTTCGATGCTCCGCTCAGGAAAACCCTGTTCGAGGATTTCCTCCCGCCGGTCCCCCCAGCTCCCGGGGCCGGCCTCGTCCAAAGCGGTGATCCGGGCGGTGAGCGCGTACAGCACACGCAGCAGCGCCGAGTGGGCCGGGGCCTCCGGAATCAGCAGCGTACGAATGTCCCGGGCATGCAGGAACAGATTTCTGAGGCCTACCTGCGACGGCCCGGACTTACCCTCCACCCATGCGACGGGAATCCATGGCTGCTCGATCAGATTGGACACAGGCGTAGCCACGCCCCTCCCCCCGTGGTCGGACTTCTCCAGGATGGTAAACGGGGCTTGAGGAGAACCGTGGGCGTTTACGTCAACTGCTGCACGGTAAGGCCGTGTTCACCCATGCAGAATCGATGCGTCGGACTGGTGTGCACCCATCTGCCGCCTTCCTGTTTCAGATTCAACCGAAGGATGTTCTTCAGGGCGGCTGTGCCGCGCCAGGTGCTGTTGGCATCGCCCTCCACGCCCTCGACGAGTCGCTTCGGTACCGGAATGAGGTAGGGGACCAGCAGGCCGGGCTTCGGCTTCTCCCTGGGGGCGCACGCGAATCTCCGTTCCCGGACGCCGTCCTCCAGGAGGTGCACCGTGTTCCCCGGCTTTCCGTACGGATACAGACAGACCACCTGCACCATGTCCTCACCGAGCACGGAGGTGACCAGCCCGGGCTCCATGCCGGTGTGGTCACGGCTCAACAGACCGAGGTCACCGTCGAGTTCGCACGGTCCGGGTACGGCCAGCCATCGGGCGGTGCCGTCGGCTCTGCGTTCACGGACCACGCGCTGGTTGTCGAGCTGTCGGAGCTCACGCGCCGCGGGCCCCTCCAGCCCGTCGGCGAACTCCGCGGCATACACCTCGTCCAGCAGACGGGGCAGTTCCTCCGGAAGGGTGACCGTCCTGCCGGTTCCCAGAAGCATGTCGGTCCGCCGGACCAGCGCGGCGTCGTCCAGCTCCGACACGCAGTCGCCCCGGAGCACCACCAGGCTCGGCCGATCACCCTCGCCCTGCCCGGCACGGGCCAGCAAGGCCGCGAGCGGCGCCGGCCCGGACAGGACGAGATCGAAGTGCAGCCCCCGAACGTGTTCCAGCATCGGAGTCGTCACGAGCACGGAGGCGCCGGAGACCCTGCCCGCCGGGGCGTAGGTCTTCCCGCAGGCGGCCAGACGCTGCCATCTGTCCTTGTTGTGCATCTGTTCATGGATCAGAGTGACGGAGAGGCCGGGAAAGTCCTGTGTGAGCTGGTGGAAGGTGCGGACGGCTTCCGCGGGCGTCGGCCGGTAGACGGCCGCCCTCCCGTTGCCGGCCGCGACGATCGGCACGAGAGCCGCCCGGATCTCGGCTTCCGGGGCGCCCTCGGCCACGGTGATGCCGAGCACGCCGGTGCGAGCCGGCTCGGCCGGCTTCCGGGGAAGGTGCACGCCGCCGGCCCGGGCGTCCACGAACGACCACCCCGGCGAGGGGCGCGGCTGCATGACCGGCTCCCGGCCGCCTCCCGCGCCCCGGTGATAGGCCGCGAGCATCGCGTCCACCGAGGTGTCCGCAGCCGTCGCGGCCAGGACGACCGGGATGCGCAACGCCGCTGCCCACTCCAGGAACCGCAGCATCAGCCGCTGTCCCCAGGCGCCGCGGGCATGGGCTTCGTCCACCACGACGACTTTGCCGGAGAGAGCGAAGAGCCGCATGGCGTTGTGCTTCACCGGCATGACGGCCTGCAGGAGTTCGTCCACCGTCCCCGTGCCCAGCGCGGCCAGGAGTGCGCGGTGATGGGAGTTGAGCCAGCTGTTCGCAGTCGGGGCCCATTCCTCGCCGGGTTCCGGGCTGATTCCGTCGCTCGCGTGGGCGCGCGCCCACTCCTCAGTGGATTCCGCCGGCTTCAGCCGGGAGGAGCTGTGGAGCAGCAGCGACTTCCAGGGGCCGGTCAGCGCCTGCCGGGCGAAGGCGTGCACCTGCGCCATGTGGCTGTCAGCCGCTGAACCGGTCGGCAGCGCGTAGAAGAGGCCGCGCGCCTCTGCCGCATGCCCGAGGACGGCTGCCGCGCGAAGGGCCGCTTCCGTACGGTCCTCCGACGGCGGAGCCGTCACGACCACCAGCCCCGGGCCGTGCTCGGCCACCATGTCGGGCACGTGGCCGGCCATGCTCTCCAGGAGACCGGTCTGACCCGGGTGCGGAGCGGGCTCCGGCAGCCGCGCGAAGCCGGTCCCGAGCAGGTCCGTCTGCCGCAACAGGCGGGGAGCGGCGGCGCGCGCCACCTGCCAGTAGGCGTCCAGGTCGTCAGGGGCGCCTGCCCACGTCGCCTCCCGGAGCCGGGCCCGGATCTCCCCTTCCGTACTGGCCAGCCAGTCCGACAAGATCACCAGCCCGGTCAGGACGACGGCGGCTCCCGGTGTCATCCGGCCTTGCGGAACCACCGTCCCGCCGACCACTCTGCGCACCTCATCAGCGTGGGCCCGGCGCTGCCGCTCCCAGTCCCCCGCGCCCAGACCGGGGTGACGCGCCACAGGGCACCGCGAGTCCTTGCCGTGGACCACCGGGTGGAAGCGGCCGCCGTGTCCGCCGAGCAGCTGCGCCACCGCGTGGCTGAGCCGGGTCTGCGGACGGCGTTTCGACGACGGGTAGCCCATCTCCTCGAAGTACCCGACCAGCCACCAGTGCGCCGCCGCTTCGTGCGACTGCTGGTCCTGCTCGGCACCGGCGCCGAATGCGTACCCCGGCTCACTCCTCAGCTCCTCGGTCAGCAGCCTCTTGTCCGCCGTTTTCGGCCCGTTCCGGTGCAGTTGGAACGGAACGCTGATCTTTCCGATGTCGTGCAACCCCGCCCAGAACGCCACCAGCGCCCGCGCCTGGTCTTCCGATACCCGCAGCGCCTTCGTCACCATGCTCCGCTGGTGCGCGGTCAGCAGTTCGTCCCAGACGACCTCGGCGACGGCCGCCGTGTCCAGCAGGTGGCAGATCAGAGGATGCGTACGGTTCGAACCGGAGGGGTCCTCGCCCAGCCCGGTGGATTTGCCCCAGAGGCGGGAGTCCAGAAACACGGTTCTCCTTGTCACACGTTCCCCACGGGCTTGTCGCGCGTTCGGCACGGGTGCCTGTCCGAAGACCTCGGCGGAACGGTCGGCTCGCACCGCTTCATCACTCCGCAGTCTGCCGTGAAGACGAGCGCGGGGGGAATGTGGCCGATATCGGGAAACCAAGTGCCGCTTCCCGTACAGTACTTATTGCTGCACGCCTCTCTGGGAGGTGCGCGGAACCCCGTTGGCTTCTCCAGCTGCCATCACGTTGAGATGAACGCACGACCCTCGCGAGGGATGTGGCGCACCCTCAACTCTGAATGGTCGCCGTGGAGAAACAATGTCTCGGTTCCTGCGGAAGTTCGTTCTGCGACGCGAGGTGCTTCTTGAGGTATCACGTGTGGCGGTCAGTACGGTAATCCGTTTCCTGATCAACGAACTCGTCAGCTGGCTCTTTTGAGCCCATGGTGACGGATCCCAGAGGTCCGTCACCTCCTTGCGTGGTAACGCTGGTTCGAAGAGTCCCGGAGACGCCGCAGTAACCCGACAGCCCCGGGCCGGTCGTCGAACCGGCGGCCAGAGCTGTCGGACACGTCGGCGTCCGGGCAGCCACCGAAGGCTCCGGCTCTCACATCAGCGGGCAGCTGAAGGGGAGGACGCGCTCCGACAGGCTGCCCGCGAGGAGGCCGTCGGAGATCTCCGCCTCCTCCAGCCAGCCCGTCGCGGTCATCCGGTCCACGAGGGCGGGCAGTTCGTCGGGGGTGACGGCGCACCAGGTGGCGAGGGGGTCCAGGTCGATGCCCTCGCCCTCGGGGCCCAACTGCGCGTCCACCGAGACCTGCGTGGCCAGGGCGAGGGCGAGCAGCCGTGCGTCGGCCCCGGACTTGGTCTTGCGCAGCTTCTTCTCCCCGACGACGCGCTGGGCCCAACCGCTGAGCCGGGGGCGCATCTTGCGTCCGAACGTGAACGGGCCGGGGTCGTCATCGGTGGGGATCAGCGACGGCACGCTGATCCGGGTGGGACTCTCCGGGCGGGAGTCCATCAGTTCCTCGACCGTGCCGGAGAGCTCCAGCCAGCCGCACTCGACCAGTTGGCCCACCAGGTGCTCGGGCTCCGGCAGGGGCAGCCCCCTGATGTCCTGCCCGACGAGGTTGCCGACGCCGGACTGCGCGGTCCGCAGCGTCAGCATCAGCGTCAGCAGGCGCGCCTCCGGGCCGGGCAGCGGCACGTGGGCGGCCACGTACGCGAGGACGGCCCGCGCGTGGTCCCACTGCGCCTGGGCGGTCAACAGGCGTGCCACGGCGGGCCCGTCGCCGTCCGGCGCCTGGCCACTGCGGTGCAGGTGCTGGAGCCGCGCGGCGTCGGCGGCCTGCTCGGCGCGCTGCGCGTCGAGGCGCAGCCCCGTGTCGAGAGTGACCTCGTACCAGGCGTGGAACGCCTCCGCCTTGCGGTCGTGAAGCTCGGCGAGGAGCGCGAGGTCGGGTTCGTCGCGCTGCTGGTAGGCGCGGAAGAGCTCGCCGAGCTCGGTGAGTTCGTCCCGGAGGGAGACGGGACGGAGGTCGTGCGGGACGAAGCGCTGGGCGATCCTCCCCCTCGGCGGTCGCCGGCGCGCCGGCCGCGGCGGTCGGGCGGCCCGTGCCGGGCGTGGGGACGGTACGTCGTACGCGGCGGCGGCCGGTCCGGGGGCGCTGTGCGAGAAGTGCGGGGCGAAGGCCGGAGCGCCCGGTGCGGCGCCCTCGGTGACCTGAAAGGGGTCGGCCGCCGGGGCGGGCCGGCCGCCGCGGGGCCCGGGGCCGGCAGCGGCCTGCCTGTCCTCGGCCGACCCGTCGGGCGCCTGCCTGCCGGGGGCGGTCCTGGCCGGGGGCGGCGCGGTGGCGACGACCTTCGCGGTGGGGTGGGCGGCGGCACAGCGCGAGCAGCACTCCATGACTTGCCACCAGCGGCCCTCCCGGTCCGCGACGACGGCCAGCACGACCGCGCCCCCGCACCGCCAGGGGGCGGCGGGGCGCTCGCGCGGTCCGGTGGGGCGGATGTGGGTGTGGCACTCCGCGGCCCGGCAGGCGCAGTACGCCTCCGGGCGGGGGGCCGGGCCCGTGCGCAGGTGGGCCTTGAGGTGCTCGACCGCGGCCGTACGGCCGACGGCGGCGGAGGGCAGGGTCTGCGCGGCGCAGCCCGGCCGACTGCACGAGAGGCGTACGTCAGCGCGCCCGCGGCCGGCGGGGTCGAGCCGGACCGTCCAGGTGCGCCCGGTCACCCGCTCGTTCGTCGCCTGGGTCTCCATACCCATCACGCCCTCCTCGACGACGGCTCGCCCGCACACCCGGCCACCGCGCCCGTCACCGGCGCCGCCGCCCGGCCGGCCCGCCCGGCCCGGCCGACGACCGGGGACACCGGCGCCCCGGGGGCCGTGTACCCGCCGGTATCGGTCCCCCTTCCGCTGCGCTCGAAACGCTCGGTCACGCACGACGGGCCCACCGTGTCTCCTCCGTATGAGATGTGCTGAATGATCCGTGAGATGCGCTGCATGAGATGCGCTGATCCACAACGCCAACGATGGTCCGCTGTTCGAGTGACGGGTGCGTGCGGGATGTGGCCGATTTCCGTCGCGGTGGGGGCGGGTGGCGGGGTCGGGTGCGGGGGTGGGGGCGCCCTGTCGTCGAGTCGGTGAAACCGCGGACGACGGTGCGTGGTTCGCGATGTGTGCTTCGTGCCTCGCGGTGCGTGGTTCGCGGTGTGTGCTCGTGCTTCGCGGTGTGTGGTTCGTGTCTCGCGGTGCGTGGTTCTCGCTGCGTTATTCGTTGTTCTCGGTGCGTGGTGGGTGATTCGCGGTTCGTAATGCGCCGCTGAGAAATCGTTGGTGGCGCGCGACGGGTGCTGCTAGCCTCCCGAAGGCCGTGCGAGAGAACGAGGAGGTGGTACCCGTGAACGCAGTATCGACGTGGGTGCTCCCCTCCGGGGTCACGGTCGGGCGATAGGTCGTCCGGGAGCGCCGTTCTGTGCACTCCTGAAAGGCACGACCATGCAGATCACCTCCGAGCAGCGCCATGACGACGGCGTCCTCGAACGCGCATTCACTCTCGGCGAGACTCCCGGCACCCTCTGGACACCCGGGGAGAACGTCGGATCCAGGCCGCTGCCCCTGGTCCTGATGTCCCACAACAACGGTCTGCCGATGGCGGATCCCCGGCTGACGGCCCGGGCCCGCTACACGGCGGCGCGCGGGTACGCGGTGGCCACCATCGACGCCGCCGACTGCGGGGACCGCCCGCGTACCGCCGCCCACGAGCGGGCCCGCGCCGACCTGCGGCGGGCGATGGAGGCGGGAGAACCGGTCGACGAGCTGTTCGAGTCGCTGGTCGGCCCGATGGTCGAGAACGCGGTCCCGGAATGGCTGGCCGTGCTCGACGCCCTCCTCGCGCTCCCCGGAATCCACGGACCCGTCGGATACTCCGGCGGCTGGGCCGCCCTCGGCATCGGGCTGGCCGCGGTCGAGCCGCGCATCGTGGCCGCGGGCTTCTTCGCCGGTGGCTACGTACCGCGTGCCCAACGGGAGGAGGCCCGGCGCCTCACCATCCCGCTGCTGTTCCTGCTGCAGTGGGACGACACGGGGAACCCCCGGCAGCGGGCCCTGGACCTGTTCGACTCCTTCGGCGGCGAGCAGAAGACGCTGCACGCCAATGTGGGCGGGCACACCGGCACTCCGTGGTTCGAGCTGGAGGACGGGTGCCGGTTCCTGGACCGCCACCTGAAGAAGGGCGGGGCCGCGGCCTGAGGACACGGCAGGGGTGGGGCCGGACAGATTTTCCTGCCCGGCCCCACCCCTCGCTGCCGTTACGCGCCGGGCCGGGCCTGCCCGACGGGGCAGGCCCGGACCGGCTCGCGGAGAACCGGCCGCTTTCGGCTCGGTTGCCTACCGGCCCACCGCCCGGGGCCGGTCAGGAACCGCCGCGCGGGAAGGAGACCTCCACGCGGCGGTTCTTCTTCCGGCCTTCCTCGTCGCTGTTGCTGGCGATCGGGTACTGCTCGCCGTAGCCCCGGATCTCGTACGTGATCGTCGGGCCGAGCTCCTTCGACAGGACCCCGTGCACGGCGTCGGCCCGCTGCTTGGAGAGCACGTCGCCGTGGGCCGCCGACCCGAGGTCGTCGGTGAAGCCGAAGACCCGGACCTTGGTCGCGTTCTGCTTCTTGATCTCCGCGGCGATGCCGGCGATCCGCGCGTTGGCCTCCGAGCCGAGCTTCGCGCTGTCTTTGCCGAAGAGGACTTCGGCCTGGAGCGCGAACTTGATGTCGGCGTTGCTGTCCTCGCGACGCTCCTCGCCCCCGAGGTCCTCGACGACCTGGACGATGTCGAGGACCTTGGCTGGTCCGAGGGCTCCTCCTTCGGGCATCTTGAGATCCGAGTCGTTGGGGTCCACCTCGACGGGCGGGACCGACTGCGCCTCGGTTCCTGGTGGAACGCTGGGACTGTCGTCAGCCAGGGCAGGCGTTGCCCCGAACAATGTCAGGCTCGCAACGACCAGAACGGAGGCAGCCGACAGGCCTGTCAGCTTCGATCGCGTGCGTGTGTACGTCATGTCGGCCGTCACCCGGAGATCTTCAGAGAAGTCGTTCCGAAGGTGGGAAGGGTGAAGTCGACCTCGGTCGTGGTACTTGGAGGCGCCGGAAACTGCATGAAGACAGGTGTGGATTTACCTGCCAGCAAAGGGGGGATGCCTGTGGTGCAGAGGCATCGGCTCTCCGTGTCCCGCAGAACGTAGTAGCGCTTCTTCCCCACCTTGTCCACCAAAGTGGCTCCAGCGACCGAGTTCGGGTTCTTGGCGGCGAGTGAGGTCTCGGAACCGACCCAGGCAATGCTATTCCGGGTCTGATCACTGTCGTTGGTAATGGTCCCCTGAACAGTGACGAAACCACCTGAATCACGCTTCGCCTGGTGAACTACAAGCGTCAGGCCATCACCACGCGCCTCGGCCAATCTCGCTTCCGGATCGACCTCTTCGCCAGCTGCGGTATCCATCGGCGGCTCGCCCTTGCCCTCTGCCGTGGGGCTGGCCTGGGCAGACGGTGCGCTGGAACCTTCCTTACCGGGCTCGTCGCCCCCGTCGCTGCCACAGCCGGCGAGCGCGAGAGCCAGGGCAGCCGTCATGCTGACAGCCGCCATGGCCCTTCTGGTCGTCGTGGTCCGCCGCATGCTCATGGTCCGATTCCTCTGCTTGTCGTTCGCTTCGCTGTCACTGGTCGACCAACCGCACATCGAAAAGAGTCCTGCTCACGCTCTCCCACGGTGGGGGGCTGGCGGGCACGATCTCAAGAATCTCGCCGTTCCGGCACGTGAAGATGAAGAGGTCCTGGACGCCGTCGCTGTTGGCGTCCACGGCCTTCGGGTTGGGGCAGCGGAATTCGATGAGCGCGGTGGCCTTGGCCTTGGCCCTTTGGCTGTTCGATCCGGGGATCACGGGTGAGTCGACAGGCTTGCGGCCCTCGACTTCCACGGTGATACGGTCGCGCAGGAACCCGTAGGTCGGATAGCAGAGCTGTTTGTCCGCGTCGTTGGCTGAGGCCAGTCGCTGTGCCTCGGAGCAGGGCGCGACGAAGGGCGCGGCAAGAAAGGTGTCCAGCAAGTTGCCGGGCAGCGAGGCGTAGAACCCCGGGCCGAAGTTGGTGCGCGCCTGCTGGGCGGCGGCCAGCGCGGCGGCGTCTGCGGCTCCCTGCGAACCGTTGCGGAGAGCCGATGCCTTGCCGACGGCAAAGAAGGCCAACGCAAGGAAGAGCAGGCCCGCCACCATCATCATGTAGATGGGGAAAGCCTGCCCTCCGTCGCCGTGAAAGCGACGAGACATCACTGAGTCGTGATGGACGTCACCAGGCCCTTGATGCGCTCCGAGATCGCACCGCCGATGCCCGTCGCCACGATCGCCCCGATGATCGCCACGACCACCAGAATGATCCCCAGGTACTCGAACGCCGTCTGTCCCCGGTCCTTCGCCGCGTAGCGCTTCTGGATGGCGCTGACGGCGGTGTTGGCCCAGCCGTTGACGCGGACGGCGGTCTTCAGGGTGATGTCCGACATGGTGTTCCCCTCCGGGTTCGGCCGACCGGTTGCCGGCCGACTCGCACGTTCCTGCGCTGTCGTACCCGGTACCGGCTTCCTCCCGGCCGGTGCCGTCGACGACGTGAGAAACATAGAGGGCGGCCGTCGTCGTCCCGGAGGGCCCGTGGGCCCATTCTCGGGCCCAAAGCGCAACCTGGGCCCCGATGTTGCGCGTTCGTCGCATCATGGCCGCCGCCCGGGGTCGCGGGGTGCGGTGCCGAGCCAGTGGGCGATGGCCTCGCTGCGGGTGGCGCTGTGGAGCTTCGTGAAGATGCGGTTGATGTGGTTCTTGACCGTCTTCTCGCTGATGAAGCAGGTGGCGGCGATCTGCTGATTACTCATTCCGGACGCAATCAGGTCCATGACCTCCACCTCCCGCGAACTCAGCCTGTAATGCTGCCTGTTGGGGGCATCCGACAACCCCCCGGACTGAGAAGACTGTCCCACAGCGGGTTGCAGGTGCGAAAGGCTTTCCGCATGTTGGCGGGATCGCTGCCGTGTGCTCCCGGATGCGGGAGCCGGCGCTTCCGGCGCTGCGGGTGGCGCTGTCGGTGCCGTCAGTGCGGAGCCCACGCCCTCGGGGAGGGGGGCGCGTTCGGGGACCACGCCCTGGCGCATGTGGGCCAGCAGGGCGTCCGCCGCCGTGGCCGTGAAGTGGGCACGGCCGTCCTTCGTGTCCCGTACCGCCTGGACCAGTTGGTCCGCAGTGAACTCGCCGTGCACCAGATAGCCGCCGGCGCCGAGCCGTAGCGACTCGTGGACGATCTCGCTCTCGCGGCTGTACGTCAGCATCAGCACGGGTGCGATGCCGGCCACGTGCGGCAGCGCCGATATGCCGTCCACGCCCGGCATCCGGACGTCGAGCAGGACCACGTCGGGGCGGTGCCGCAGCGTCTTCTCGTACGCCTCGCGGCCGTCCGCCGCCTCCGCCACCACCTGGATGTCGGCCCGGCCCGAGAGCAGGACGCCGAGCCCCGCCCGGACCACCGGGTTGTCGTCCGCGACCACCACCCGCAGGCGGGCCGGGGCGGGAACGGGCGGGGGTGGGGGGAAGGGGGACGCGGAGGCCGTGGGATCGTCGGGCGCCGCGTACGGGTCCTGCGGGTACGGCAGCGGTGTCTGGATCGCAGGGTGCTGGAACCCGTCGGGCCCGGGGTGTCCGGCGGAGCCGGGGGCCTGGGCGAGCGGTGCGGGGGGCGACGGGCGCTGGGCGGCGGGGTGCGGGGCCGCCCCGTAGTGGTGCTGCGCGGGGAATACGTCGTCCGGCATGCTGCGACCTCCTCTCGGAGTCGGGTGTTACGGGTGGGGGGTCGGGGCGTTCTCAGGGGTCGTGGCAGGAGCGGAACCAGGGGCCGGTACGGGCCCGGGGGCCGCCTGTACGGGGGCGGAACCAGGGTCAGGGGCAGAGAGCGGCGTGGGAGCCGTGGCGGGCGCGGCATCGCCGGCCGAAGCGGTAGCGGTAGCGGTAGCGGACACGAACGCGGCGGCGGGGCCCTGGGGCGTCCCCTGGCCGCCGTCCGCCTCCCGTGTCGAAGGCGGTGCAGCCTGCCGGACCGGGTAGGGCGACTCCGCGCCCTCCCCCGCCGCCCCGCTTCCCAGCGCCGCCAACGGCAGTTCCACGCGGACCTCCGTGCCCTTCTCCGCCCGGCCCCTGCCGATCCGGATGCGGGCCCCGATGGAGGCGGCCCGTTCCACCATGCCGACCAGGCCGAAGTGGCCCGCCCGGCGCAGACCTTCCAGGGTCGTGCCGGCGGGCAGGCCGCGGCCGTCGTCGTACACGCTGACGCGGAGCATGTCGCCCTTCACACCCGCGAGGACGATCAGGTACGTCGGGTCGGCATGGCGGTGGGCGTTCTCCAGGGCCTCGCAGGCGACGGTGACCAGTTGGCGGGCCACCGCCTGCGGGACCGGGGGCACCGGGGTCTGTTCGGAGAGGCGGCGGAACGTGGCCGTGACCGGGTGGCGGGCGGTGAAGTCCTGGGCCTGGGACGCCAGTTCGCCGATCAGGTCCACGCCTCCCTCCAGGCCCTGCTCCCGGCGCAGGTCGCTGAGCAGTTCGCGGGACTCGGCGGCGGCCCGGCGGGCGGCGCGGGCGACCAGTTCGGCCTGGAGTCTGACGGTCGGCGGGTCCATCCGGCCCGCGGAGCCCGCCAGCCCGTCGGCTGCCAGCGCCAGGCCGTGCAGGGTCTTCGCGACCGAGTCGTGCATCTCCCGTGCCAGCCGGGTGCGTTCGCCCTCCACCGCCTCGCTCACCGCCAGCCGCGCCCGTGCCTCGGTGAGCGCCTGGGTGGCCGTGCCGAAGCGCAGGAGCAGGTTGCGCAGGGTGACCCCGACCGCCCCGGCGATCACGCAGAAGCCCGGGAGCAGCAGGGCCGTGGTCCCGGCCGCCTCCAGCTTCGGGACGGTGGCGTACACCCCGACGACGATGACCACCTGGAGGGCGGCGAAGACCGCGGCGCCGCGCCAGCCGTGGACCAGGCCCGCCAGCAGCGGTGTGCAGACGGTGACGTACGCGAGGGTCGACTCGGGTGTCGCCGTGATCAGCAGCAGGGCGCCGAACAGTGCGTCGACCGCCAGGAGCCAGGGGTGGCGCAGGAGGATCGGGCCGAAGCGTTCCCAGTCCCGGAACAGGACGTACGAGCCCATGAAGGTGACCAGGACCGCCGAGCCGATGAACCAGGTGGGCAGGCCGGGCGCCGTATGGCTGATGGCCGTGGGGGTCGCGATCGCGATCATCGCCAGCCGGAAGCCGAAGACCTGGCGGCACATCGCCTGGAGCGCGTTGATCTGGATGGCGAGGGCCGGGCGGGCCGGGGTCCCGGCGTGGGCGCGGGTCAGGTCCGCGGCCGGCTCGGGGGGAGCCTCGCCGATCTGGTATGCCATGTGCCTGTCACCTCCGTCCTCACATCCCCATGCCGCCACGCCCGCACGGCCTCACATCTCCGGGCCGCCACGCCCGCACGGCCTCACGTCCCCATGTCGCCACGTCCGCATGTCGTCGCCACAGCAGCACCTCCGCGCGCCCTCACGGCGTCATGCGCGTCGCCCGGGCGCTCCTCCTCCACCTCCTCCTCAGTTCCCGTCGTCCCCATCCCGCTCCCCGTTCATGTCATCCGCCCGTGAGGAACGAGAAGTCGACGTCCGCGCCGTACACGAAGCCGACGGTGAGAAGAACGAGCGTGCCGGGCAGGAGGAACGTGGTCACCGCGAACGTGGCCTTCGGGACCGCCCTGGCAGCCTTGCGGCGGGCGTTCTGGGCGTCGGTGCGGCGCATGTCGTTGGCGATCTGGATGAGCGTCTCGACGATCGGCGCGCCCAGTTCCTCGCCCTGCTGAAGCGTGGTGACGAACATGGCCACCTGCTCGGAGTCGTTGCGTCTGCGCAGTTCCTCGAACGCCTGGCGGCGGCTGACGCCCATGTCCATCTGCCGCAGGGTGATGCGCAGTTCGTCGGACCAGGGACCCTCGTACTTCTCCGCGACGCGGTCCAGCGCCTGCCGGAAGCCGAGTCCGGCGGAGACGACGACGGCGAGGACGTCCAGGAAGTCCGGGAGCGTGCGTTCGATGTGCTCGCGGCGGACGCGGATGGCCGACCAGATGCCCGCCTCGACCCAGAAGAGGCCGAAAGCGATCATCAGGAGGGCCAGGAAGAGCTGGCCGCGGAGCAGCATCGAGAACGCCCCCAGCAGGCCCAGCGCCCCGTAGACCGCGCGGCGGGCGGCGTAGCGGTCGATGGTGAGGCCGCCGGGGTTGCCCGCCAGGTCGATCTGGCGGCGCTTCTTGTTGACGGCCTTGGGGCCCATCATCCGCAGGACCATGGGGGCCCACCGGATGCCGAGGCGGTCGATGCCGGAGCCGACCGCGCCGGTGCGGGTGGCCCCGGACTCCAGGGCCACGGCGAGGTCCCCGGGCAGCTTCGCGTCGGCCCGGTACATCCGGATGCCGTGGATGGCCCCGTACACGGCGAGTCCCGCGACCAGGGCGAGCAGCAGGTCCATGGCGCATCTCCTCCCAGCTCGTCAGACGTCGATACGGGACATGCGGCGGATCACGATGAACCCGATCGCGTAGAGGACGATGGAGACCACGACGGCCGCCTGTCCGATGAACGCGCCCGTCATCCGGTCCAGGGCGCCGGGCATGACCGCGTTCATCAGGAGCATCGCGCCGACGCCGAAAATGGGTACGGCGTAGGCGGTGACGGTGACCTGGGAGAGCTGGGTCTTGACCTCGCGGCGGGTCTCCTTGCGCTCCTCCAGCGTCTCGGTGAGGTTGCGCAGGGAGCTGACGACCGTACCGCCGGCCCGGTTGGAGAGCACCAACGTCGTGACCAGGACCACCAGTTCGCGGGAGGGAAGCCGGTCGGTGAGTTCGCTCAGCGCGTCCTCCAGGGGCTCTCCGACCGCCAGTCTCCGCGCCACGCGCGACAGTTCCTCGCCGGCCGGGTTCTCCAGCTCCTCGGCCGCCATGGACAGCGAGGTGCGCAGGGCGAGTCCGGCCTGGGTGGCGTTGGCGAGAATGCGGGAGAGTTCGGGGAGTTGGTTGATAAAGCGCTCGGTGCGCTTGATCCGCTGCCAGTTGAGGAACGCGTTGGTGGCCCAGAGGCCGATCAGCGCGGCGACCGGGCCGAAGAACGCGGCCAGCAGGGAGGAGGCGATCATCCAGAGCCCGGCCATCGCGACGAGCGCGTAGACGAAGAACTCACCGGGCGTGATGTCCATGCCGGTCGCGGCGAGCTTCAGCTCCAGCTTCCGGCCGAGCGCGGTGGCGCGCAGCCTGCGGTCGATCCCCTTGAAGCGGCGTACGCGGCCCGGCTCGGGGATCTGCCCGACGTGGGAGAGCCGTTCCACGAGGGCGTCGCGGTCGGCCTTGCCGCCGGAGTACGAGTACAGGCCCATCACGCCGAGCACGCAGCACAGCAGTGTGACGCCGACGGTGACCAGGGGGAGGTTGACGTTGTCCATGGCTCGGTACCTAGTTGGCCTCTCGGGTGGCGAGCTGGTCGGCGGAGTGGGCCACGCCGAACGCCTGCGGGATCGGCTGGCTGGCCAGGTAGAGGCGCTCGGCGAGCCTCCGGGGCAGCGGGAGGTACTGGAATTCGCCGTGGATCCGGCCGTCGGGGGACATGGGCCGCGCGTTGAAGCGGGCCACCGTGACGATGCGGTACGGGTCGCGGCCGTGGCTGTCCAGGACGGCGATCTCGGTGATCTTCCTGGTTCCGTCGGCGTGCCGGGTGAGCTGGACGATGACGTCGACGGCGCTGTTGATCTGGTCGTGCAGCGCCTCGAAGGGGATCTCGACCTCCGACATCGAGGCGAGGGTCTGCAGGCGCATCAGCGCGTCCTCGGCGCTGTTGGCGTGGACGGTGGCCAGCGATCCGTCGTGGCCGGTGGACATCGCCTGGAGCATGTCGAGGGACTCGCCGCCTCGGACCTCACCGACGACGATGCGGTCGGGGCGCATACGCAGGGAGTTGCGGACCAGGTCGCGGATGGTGATCTGGCCCTTGCCCTCGACGTTCGCCGGGCGGGACTCCAGCCGGATCACATGGCTCTGCTGGAGCTGGAGTTCGGCGGAGTCCTCGATGGTGACGATGCGCTCGACGTTGGGGATCAGCCCGGAGAGCGCGTTGAGCAGGGTGGTCTTGCCGGTGCCGGTGGCCCCCGAGACGATGATGTTGAGCTTGGCCTGGACGAGACCGGCGAGCAGGACCAGCATCTGTTCGTCCAGCGAGCCGAAGCCGATCATCTCGTGGAGCGTGAAGGAGCGCGGGAAGCGGCGGATGGTGAGCGTCGCGCCGGTCAGCGAGAGCGGCGGGATGATCACGTTGACGCGCTCGCCGCTGGGCAGGCGGGCGTCGACCATGGGGTTCGACTCGTCGACCCGCCGGTTGACGGTCGAGACGATGCGCTCGATGGTCTGCATCAGCTGCTCGTGGGAGCCGAAGCGCATGGGGAGCTGTTCGACCCTGCCGTTGCGTTCGACGAAGATCTGGTCGGGTCCGTTGACCATGATCTCGGTGATGGACGCGTCCTCCAGGAGCGGTTCCAGGATGCCGAGGCCGAGCGCCTCGTCGACGACGCGGCGGATCAGCTGCGACCGCTCCACGGTGGAGAGGACCGGGCCCTCGCGGCTGATGATGTGGCCGAGGACGCGTTCCAGCCGGGCCCGCCGGTCGGCGGCGGCCAGCGAGGACATCTCCGCGAGGTCGATCTCCTCCAGCAGCTTGGCCCGGTAGGTGGCCACCAGGTGGCCGTCCTCCCGCGCCCCGCCCTGCTCCTCGGGAGCGGTCATGCGTGCCCGCAGGCTCATCTGCGTAACTCTCCTCGGTGTCGCGGTCGGTGCTGGTCCGGTGGGTGCGTGCGGTGCTCGGCCCGCCGGGTGCTACTCGCGGGGCATGGTAGAGCTGCGGGTGGCCTCCCAGTCGTCCAGCCCGGGGACGATGGAGGGGACCTTGAGGCTGACCGTGACGGTCACGTCGGCGCCGCCGCCCTCGCTGTACTCGAAGCCGCCCTTCTTCACCCAGCCGCTGACCGCGCCCCGGGCCGCCGATTCGCCGCTCGCGTACGCGTCGTAGCTGGCCGCCGTACGGGCTCCGGCGCGCGCCGCCGTGCCCGCCTGGGCGGCGGCGTACGCGGCGATGCCGAGCTGGATGGCCGCCACCGCGACGAGGAGCAGCAGGGGCAGGAAGCCGAGGTACTCCATGGCGACCTGGCCCCGGTCGCGGCGGTACGCGGACCGGTCCGGTCGGCGCGCCGGCCGGTGGCGGCGGTACGCGGACGGCTCGCGGCGGAGGGCGGGGCCGACCGGGGGGCACGCGGACCGCTCGCGGCGGTGCGCGGACCGGCCGCGGAGGCGCGCCGGCCGCTCGCGGCGGCTCGGCACGGTGTCGTCGGGGCGGGGCCCGGGGCGCGGGCGCGTGCTCCGGTGCGGGTGTGTCGTCACCATGCCGGCTCCTCCTCCATCGGTGATCCGGCCTCGCCCTCGACCGGGACGTCGAGGTCGAACAGGCCCGGCACCAGCACCGGGACCTTCAGCCTGACCGTGGCCTCGTACAGGACGCCGCCGCTGCGGCAGGTGACCACGGCGTTCTTCGCCCAGGCGGCGGGAAGGTCCTTCTTCGCCCCCTCCTGGCAGGCCGCCCACGAACCGAACTCCGCCCCGCTGCCCTTGCGCGCGCCCACGTCGGCCGCGTTGCCCGCCAGGCTGAAGGTGTAGCCGATCAGCGCGCACTCCCAGAGCACGAGCATGATCAGGATGATGAAGGGGGTCATGCCCAGGAACTCGACCGCGGTCTGCCCCCGGTCCCGGTCCCGGCGTTCACGTAGGGCGGTGATCCGCCCCCGTATGCCGCTTGCTGCCGTCCTCGTGGTGGTCATCGCTCAACGTGTCCCCTCGGAGTCGCCGAGCCCGCGGCCGGAGCCGTCGCGCCGGCGGCGCGGACGTCCGATCGAGCCCCGGTCGTTCGTGAAGCCGCCGCTGTTCCGCTTGACCAGGGCGGTGCCGCTCTTCTTCGCCGCGGCGCTCTCCTTGACGATGCCCAGCTCGCCGGCCAGGCTCCAGAGCGCCTGCTTGACCGTGCTCTTGGCATCCAGTTCGTGCAGTCGGCCGGAGTCGATCGACGCCTGCAGTTCCTTGAAGTTGGCGGGGACCGCCGCCGAGGCGACCCGGGTGCCGGTGATCTTCTGGATCAGCGGCGGCTGGATCTCGGTGTTGCGGGTGTGGCGGTTGACCAGGGTCACGGTCTCCTCCGCCTTGCGGATCTGGAGCCGTTCCCACATCCGTACGATGCGTTTCGCGCCGCGCACCGCGACCACGTCCGGGGTGGTGACCAGCAGCGCCACGTCCGCCATCTCGATAGCCGCCGCGTTGGCCCCGTTCATCTGGCTGCCGCAGTCGATGACGACGATCTCGTAGCGGGTGCGGAGCGCGCTGACGATCTGGCGGGCCGAGCGGTCGCTGACCTCCTCGCCGCGTTCGCCCTCGCCGGGGGCGAGCAGCAGCGCGAGACCGGTCGTGTGCGAGAAGACCGCGTCGGCCAGCACCCGGGGCGAGATGTCGGTGATCAGGGCGAGGTCCACGAGGGAGCGCCGGAACTGGACGTCGAGGAACGAGGCGATGTCCCCGGTCTGGAGGTCCATGTCCACCAGCGCCACCGTGTTGCCGGACGCCTGGGCGGCCAGCGCGAGCTGGATGGCGGCGACGGTCGCGCCAACGCCGCCCTTGGCACCGGTGACCGTGACGACCGTGCCGCCGGGGCCGGTGAACTCCTGCCTCCCGGACGTGAGATGGCGGCGGACGCCGGCGGACCACTGGGCGGCCGCCTGGACCCGGTTGGCCAGTTCCTCGTAGCTCAGCGGCAGGCTGACCAGGCCGCGCGCCCCGGAGTCCATGGCGTCCGCGAACAGGTTCGGGCTGGCGTCCATCGTGATCATGACGACCCCGACGGAGGGGAACCGCAGCGACACCTCCCGGATCAGTTCCAGGGCCGGCACCGGGCCGATCCGCTCGTGGACCAGCACCACCTCCGGCAGTTCGTCGAGTGCCTCGCCCGCGAGCCGGGCCAGGGTGTCGATGAGCTGGGTGGAGTCGCCGACCGGGGTGGCCGGTTCGGCGTCGGGCAACTGGCTGAGCAGGGTGGTGACGGAGCGGGCCGCGTCGGGGTCGCCGACGGCGGGGAGGATTCTCGTGGTCATCCCGGCCTCACTTGTCCTTGTCGAGCGTGTAGGTGCGGTCGCCCGGGCGGATGGTGCCGTCGCTGCCGGGGGCGACGAGCGCGAGGCGCACGTGCTCCGCGAACGACTCGGCGTACGCGACGCGTTGGGTGTCCAGCGTGTTCAGGGCGAAGGTGATCGGCACGGCCTCGGTGGCCCCGGTGCCGCGGTCGTCGGCGCGCGGGTTGAGGGCGGTCAGCGCACCGACGTCCAGCACCTTGGCGTTGGCGACGATGACCTTGGACTGGGCGGCCTCGCCCTGCTGTTCGCCGGCGAACGTGGCGTAGATGTTGACCGTCGCGCCCGGGGTGATCTTCCCGGCGACACCGGTGGAGGCGTCGATCATGATGGCGATCTCCTGCTCTCCCGCGCGGAGTTCGGGTTTGCGGACCATCATGTCGGACTGCAGGAGCGAGCCCGAGCGGAGTTCGGTGACGGCGATCTTCGACTCGATCTCGCGCAGGTCGGTCACGGCGTTCGCGGAGAGCCACCGTTCGGGCATCGAGATCTTCTCGAACTGGCGGCTGTTGAGCGCGGTGTACGGAGCCACATTGGTCTTCAGCCGGTACGCCGTCACCTCGGGACCGACCTTCGAGTTGACGTCGCTGATCACCGAGAGCACGCCGGCGAAGGCCGCGAAGGCGCACAGGACCGACAGGAGCAGGAGTATCACGCCGCGGCGCTGGCGGGAGTTCATGGTCCGGACAACCTCGTTCGAATCGGATGCGTGGGGCGGGCGGCGGACGGTGAGGCGGAGCCGGGGAGCGCCGGGGCGGGGCGGGTGGTGACGCGCTCGTACGGGCGGCGGCCGCGCGGCGCCGCGGGAGGGGACGGCGGTACGCGGCCCCCGGGCGGGACTCCGCGGGGCGGGGCCGGACGGGGCGGGCGGTGGGGGACGTCGGGGGCGGTGGCCCGGGGCGGGAGG
>NZ_JNZZ01000043.1 GCF_000717645.1 Streptomyces californicus | reverse complement strand
GAACGGCCGGGCCAACCACGCCGGACTCGGCGACGACGACGTCCTGCGCGCCGTCATCGCGGAGAAGGCGCTGCCTCCGGACAACGAGGCCAACACCGACGGCAACCGCCATTTCTACGGCTTCGAATGCGTCAACCTCGGTGACGGCAAGGACCCGTGGCCGGCCGCCCAGCTTCTCGCGATCGAGCGGGCGTCGGCGGCGGTCTGCCGGGCGCACGGCTGGTCGGAGCGGTCGGTGATCGGCCACCTGGAGTGGCAGCCGGGCAAGGTCGATCCTCGCGGGTTCAGCATGAACGGGATGCGCGGCCGGGTCGCGAAGCGGCTGGGCGGCGCGCCGGACGGCCCCTCCGATCCGCCGCCCCGGCCGACGTACGAGCCGTTCCCGGGATCCGCGTTCTTCAAGGTCGGCCGCAACAGCGCGATCGTCACGGCGATGGGCAAGCGGCTGGTGGCGGAGGGCTGCGGCCGGTACACGGTGGGCCCGGGGCCCGCCTGGTCCGAGGCCGACCGGAAGTCGTACGCCGCCTGGCAGCGCAAGCTGGGCTACACGGGCGGCGACGCGGACGGCATTCCGGGGAAGACCAGTTGGGACCGGCTGAAGGTGCCCAACGTGTGACGGCTCCCGCCCCGTACGCACAGGTGACCGCCCTTCTCCCGCCGGGAGGGGGGCGGTCGCCTATGCTGCCCGGCGGACCGGCCCGTCGGTGAGGTCCGGACGAGCGCGGGGGGAGCGGCGTGATGGCGGCCGAGGTGAGGACGGTGGAGCCCGGGGAGCTGCCCCGGTACGCCGAGGGCGTCCGCGACGTGTACGCGCGGGCCTTCGCCGGCCCGCCCTGGCACGAGGACCCGGCGCAGGCCGCGGTGTACACGGAGCGGCTGGCGCGGGACGCGCTCCGGCCCGGGTTCACGGCGGCGGTGTCGGTCTCCGCCGGGACGGTGAGCGGTTTCGCCACGGCGTGGACCACCCCGGAGGTCTTTCCCGCGGACCGCAGTTACGGGCAGGTCGCCGAGGCCCTCGGGCCCGAACGGACCCGGGCGTGGCTGTGCGGGGCGCTGGAGGTGAACGAACTCGCGGTGGCCCCGGAGGCGCACGGGGCGGGGATCGGCGCCGGGTTGCTGGAGGCGGTCACCGCGCGGGCGCCCGGGGGCCGTTGCTGGCTGCTCACCTCCGTACGGGCGGAAGCGGCGCTGCGGCTGTACGAGCGGACCGGCTGGCGGCGGGTGGCCGCGCCCGTGCCCGGGAAGGCCGCGCTCGTGGTGCTGCTCGGCCCCGGCCACCCGGGCCGGGGCGACGCCTGGGCGCCCTGAGGGCTGTCCCGGCACCTCTCAGAGCGCGACGACCAGCAAGGCGCACGCCACCAGGGAGAACGCCGTGCGCACCTGGTGCAGGGTGTTCCAGCGAGGTTCGAAGGCGGCGCGCGCCGCGCTGTCGTCGCCGCCCTCGGAGGCGGCGAGGGCGTTGTTGAGCGGGATGTTCCCGACGACGGTGATCGCGTGGCCGATGACCGCGCAGACCAGCGCCGCCAGGACGGCGGGCCCGGACACCGCGTCGTGCTCCCCGAGGCCCGTGAAGAACGCGGCGGCCGGCAGGGCGACGACGCCGAGGAAGAGGACCAGGAAGGCCGGACCGGGCACCTTCTCGTTGAACCTGCGCATGGCGGCGGTGAACTGTCGGTCCGCCAGTTCGGCGAGGCCGGGCATGACCGCGATCAGGAAGGCCAGCATGAAGCCCGCGTAGAGGCCGTTGACGATCGTGGCGAGCGCCAGGAGGAGGGAAGTCATGGCGGACATCATGACCGGGAACAGCGGTTCGCAGGAGTCCTTTTCCGGTGGCGCGCCCGCCGCACGTCCACGCCCGGCGACCGTCCGCGCCCGCCGCCCGTCCACGCCCGCCGACCGTCCCGTCCGCGCCCGGCGGGCGGCAGCATGCGGACGGCGGCGTGCGACCTGCGGGCGGGGCCCGGTCTGCGGCGTCAGCCGATCTCGCCCTCGTCCGGCCCCCGCCCGTCGCCCGTTCCGGCGCCGCCCGCGATCCGGTCCGCCTGGCCGATGGCCGTGGCCAGCTTCCGCACCGAGCTGTCCTCGGTCGACTCCGCCAGATCGGATGCGCGGGAAGCGAGTTCGCTGAGATCCGGCGCTCCGGGCAGGTCGCCGCCCCGCAGGTGGTCGGCGAAGTAGGCGGCCACGGCGGCCACTTGCAGCCGGTCTCCCGTGGCGTCGCCCCACAGAGGTCCTTCGAGCGCCCCGGTCCGTACGGTCCCGGTCTCCTCGCGCGCCTTGCGGGACGCGGGGTCGAGCCAGCGCACGGTCGCCGTGGCCACCGTGCCGGACGCGCCCTCGCGCAGCCGTACGGCGTACAGAGCGGTCACCGTGTGGCCGGGGCCGACCTCGCCGCCGTCCACGCCGTCGTCGCGGAAGTCCTCGTCGGCGACCTTGCGGTTCTCGTAGCCGATCAGCCGGAACTGCCGGACGGTCTTCCGGTCGAACGCCACCTGGGCCTTGGCGTCGCGGGCCCGGATCTCCAGGTGGGCGGGGAGCTGGTCGACGAAGACCTTGCGGGCCTGCTCCTCGTCGCCGACGTAGGTGGTGTTGCCGTCGCCCTTGTTGGTGAGCCGCTCCATGAACGCGTCGCCGTAGTCGCTGCCGACGCCCACGCCGAAGAGGGTGATGCCGTACTCGCGCCGGGCCGAGTCGATCTTCTTCAGGATGCTCTCCGCCTCGGTGTCGCCGGTGTTGGCGAGGGCGTCGGAGAGGAGCACCACCCGGTTGGTCGCGCCCTTGCGGTGGCCCTCGACCGACTCCTCGTAGCCGAGGGTGACGCCGGCCCCGACGTTGGTGGATCGGGCCGGGCGCAGCTTCTCCACCACGTCCTTGATCCGGTTCCGGTTGCCCCCGAGGCGGGTCATCGGCAGCCGGGTCTCGGCCTCGTCGCTGAAGGTGACCAGGGCGAGGGAGTCGTCGTCGCGCAGTTCGTCGGTGAGGATGTCCAGGGACGTGCGGACCAGGTCGAGGCGGCCGGTCTCCGCCATGGAGCCGGAGATGTCGACGACGAACGTGAGCGCCGCGGGCGGGCGCTCGGCGGTCGTCGGGGCGGCCTCGGTGGCGAGGCCGACGCGGAGCAGCGACCAGTCGGAGGCTCCGCTTCCTTCTCCTCCGGCCTTGTCCGCGCCCTTGCGGGGACCGATCCGCGCCCCGTCGACGTTCAGCGCGAAGCCGGGCCCCTTCGGCCGCTCGTACCCCTGGCGGAAGCTGTTGACGAACTCCTCGGGCCGGACGTCCCCGGGCGACGGGAGCCGGCCGTCGCCCAGGGTGCGGCGGGCGTAGCCGTAGCTCGCGGTGTCCACGTCCAGGGCGAAGGTGGAGAGGTAGTCGGGCGCCTCGGGTTTCGGCCGGGCGGTGTCGGCGGCCCCTTCGCCTCCCGGCGCGGCCGACCGGCCGGTCCCGGGCGCCGCCGCGTCCGGCGCGGGCGCTCCGCCGCCGGTCGCCCCCTGCCCCTGGCGCTTGCCCGAGCTGAGGTCGGGCGCGGTGCCCGAGCCGTCGTCGGAGGCGGAGCAGGCGGTGAGCGCCAGGGCGCCCGCCAGCAGGAGCGCCACCGCCCCCGCCCGGCCTCCCGCCCGCCGCTGGTTCCGTCGGCTGGTCCGGTGCATGCGTAACCCCCCAGGTCGTCACGGTGTCCTCGACATCTGTGAATGTGACGTACGGGGCCGCCGACCGGAGTCGACGAAAGCGTTGCGGAACCGTCTCGATGCGGCAACGGGGGGCGGGAGCCCGGCGGAACATCGGGGTCAGGACACGATGTCCTTACGGCTGAACCCGCGGAAGGCCAGCGCGAACAGGATCAGGGCGTACGTCACCGAGATCGCCGCCCCCTTGACCATGCCGCCCCACTCCACCTGGGGCTGGAGCGCGTCGGCCCAGGCGAACTGCCAGTGCGCGGGCAGGAAGTCGCGCCAGGAGCCGAGCGCGGTCACCGCGTCGAGCACATTGCCGACGATGGTGAGGAAGACCGCGCCGCCGACCGCGCCTAGCGGTGCGTCCGTCCTGGTGGAGAGCCAGAACGCGAGCCCGGCGGTGACCAGTTGGGAGACGAAGATGAACGCCACGACGATCATGAGGCGGGGCACGGTGTCGCCGGCGGCCACCGCTCCCCCGGTCGGCAGCTTCAGCGGGCCCCAGCCGTAGGCCGCGGTGCCCGCCGCGAGCGCGACGACCGGCAGCAGCACCATCGCGGCGAGGCTGAAGCCCAGCGCGACGACGAGCTTGGACCACAGCAGCCGGACGCGCGGCACGGGTGCGGCGAGCAGGTAGCGCAGCGAGGACCAGCTCGCCTCGGAGGCGACGGTGTCCCCGCAGAACAGGGCCACAGGGATCACCAGCAGGAATCCGGCCGAGACGAACAGCGAGGTGGCCGCGAAGTTCGCGGCGGACTCGGTCGCCACGTCCATCAGGTTGATCCGGCCGCCGCCCCGGCCGCCGTCCTCGCCGTCCGGCGTGCCGCCGATCGCGAAGGCGATGATCAGGATGAACGGGAGGGCGGCGAGCACCCCGCCCATGAGCAGGGTGCGGCGTCGGCGCAGTTGCCGCATGGCCTCCACGCGGAGCGGGAGCGTGCGCCCGGCGCGGTAGCCGGGGGCCTCGGGGTGCTCGGCCGCCACCCGGGCCTCGGGGGGCTGGACGGGGGCGCTCATGCTGCTCCTTGGGAGATCAGGGTGAGGAAGGCGTCCTCCAGGCGGCGGTGCGGGCCGACGCCGGTGACCGGGACGTCGAGCCGGACCAGGTCGGCGACGAGCCGTGCGGTGGTGGCTCCGTCCAGGCGGACGAGGAGGCCGCGCCGGTCGTCGGTGCGGGCGGCGGAGCCGATGCCGGGCAGGGCGGCGACCTTCTCCGCGAGCGGCTCGGGCACCTCCTCCGCCGTGGTCACCAGGATCATGTCGCCGGAGCCGGTGATCTCGGCGACCGGCCCGGCCTGGACGAGCCGGCCCCGGTCCATGACGACGAGGTGCGTGCAGGACTGCTCCACCTCGGACAGCAGGTGGCTGGAGACGATCACGGTTCGGCCGCCGGCCGCGTACCGGATCATCACGTCCCGCATCTCACGGATCTGCGGCGGGTCCAGCCCGTTGGTCGGTTCGTCGAGGATCAGCAGGTCCGGCAGGCCGAGCATGGCCTGGGCGATGGCGAGGCGCTGCCGCATGCCCTGGGAGTACGTCCGCACCGCACGGGCCAGCGCGTCGCCGAGCCCGGCGATCTCCAGGGCCTCGTCGATGTGGGCGTCCTCGGCGGGGCGGCCGGTGGCCTGCCAGTACAGGTCGAGGTTGGCGCGCCCGGAGAGGTGCGGGAGGAAGCCCGCGCCCTCGACAAACGCGCCGACGCGCGAGAGTACCGGCGCACCCGGGCGGATGGCCTGCCCGAAGACGCGGATCTCGCCCTCGTCGGGGGTGATGAGCCCCATGAGCATGCGCAACGTGGTGGTCTTTCCCGCCCCGTTGGGGCCGAGGAGTCCGAGCACCTGGCCCCTCTCGACGCGGAAGGACAGCTCGCGCACCGCGTACCGGTCCACCGACTTGGCGTACTTCTTGGAGAGCCCGGTGATCCGGAGCGGCACATCGGCGAGTTCGGGGTCCGGCGCGGGGGTCGCGGTGCGGCGGCGGGCGGTGAGCAGGAGTGCGGCCGCGATGACGAGGGCGGCGGCCGGGAGGCCCCAGGTCCACCACGGGAGCGCGGCGGCGGCGGTCTTCACTCCGGGCGCGGTGGGGACGGTCAGCGGTCCGTCGGCGGTGACGGTGTACGTGGCGGGTTCGGCCGGGGACGCGTAGCCGAGGTCGGTGGCGGAGAACACCAGCCGCATGCGGTGTCCGGCGTCGAACTCGTGGTCCACGGCGGGCAGCGCCAGCTCGATCGGCCTGCCCTGCCGGTCGGGGGTGATCCGGTAGGGGGCGACGAGCTGGTGGGGCAGCACCTGTTGCCTGCCGTCCGGCGACACGTCGTACACCTTGCCGAAGAGCACGGCGTCCCGGCCGTCGTCCGCCGTGACGTTCACCGTGACGGTGGGGGTGCCGGTGACGCGTACGGAGGTGTCGAGCGGGGCGGACTCGAAGCGGGCGAACTGCCCGGGGAAGTCGAGCGAGAGGCCGACGCCGAGGGAGGAGAGCCGGGCGAGGCCGCCGCCGACGCCGGGCACGGCGGAGATGGCGGGCGGTGAGGCTCCGGCCGGGTTGCGGAGGGTCTTGGTCCCGCCGCCGACGGCGATGTCCCGCCCGCCGGCGCGCAGCCCCGGGTAGGTGTCGCCGGAGGCGCCGCGCAGGAGGGCGGCCCCGTCGGTGGAGTCGACGCCTCCGGTACGGCTGACGCGGAAGGCGGGGCCGGTGGAGGCGCCGGTGTCCTCCTTGAGGTACCGGTCGAACCAGGCGCCGATCCGGCCCTGGACCCGGCCGGCCTCGTTGTCGCCGCCGTCGTGGCCGCCCGCGGTCCAGTCGACGGAGACGGGTGCGCCGTTGGCGCCGATGGCCTTCTGCATGGCGTCGGCCTGGCCGAGCGGGAAGAGGGAGTCGGACTGGCCCTGGAGGAGGAGCGAGGGGACGTCGATGCGGTCGGCGACTGCGGACGGGGAGCGCTCGGTGAGCAGCTTGACCGCTTCCGCGTCGGGCTTGCCGCTGACGGCGACCCGTTCGTACATCTCGCAGAGCCGCTTCTCGAAGCGTTCGCAGCCGCCGCCCGTCGTGATGAAGATCCCGGCCCAGAGCTTCTTGAACACCCCGTCGGGGAAGAGGGCGTCGGCGAGGTTCCAGTAGGTGATCACGGGGGCGATGGCGTCGACCCGCTCGTCGTGTCCGGCGGCGAGCAGGGAGACCGCCCCGCCGTAGGAGGCCCCGGTGAGGCCGACGCGGGGGTCGCCCTCGCCGTCCAGCTCGACCTCGGGGCGGGTCGCCAGCCAGTCGATGAGCCGGGAGACGTCCTTGACCTCATGGTCCGGGTCGTTGAGGGAGATCTTCCCGCCGGACTTCCCGAATCCGCGCGCCGACCAGGTCAGTACGGCGTACCCGTCGGCGGCGAGCTTCTCGGCCTGGGCCCGTACGTCGTTCTTGCTGCCGCCGAACCCGTGGCCGATGAGCACGGCGGGCCGCTTGCCGGAACCCTCCGCGTGGAAGTACGAGGTGTCGACGGGCACCCCGTCCATGCGCAGTGTCCGGTCCTCGCGCCGCACGGTGGGCGATCCGTCGTCGGCGACGGCGGTCCAGACGCCGCCGCCCACGAGCACGGCGAGCGCGGCGCCGACCGCCGCCCACCGGCCGGGTGTGCGGGGCAGCAGCCGCCGCCGTCGAACAGTAGGGGTCTCCATCCTCCGACCCTAAACGGAGGACGCGGCTCGGCCGGAGGCCGCCGGGGGGAGGTGCGCGGCCTCCTTGAGAGGTACGTGCGCCCCCGCCGTACTGCGGACGCGGTACGGGGCGCGCCCGGGGAGCCCGCGGGGTGTCAACCCCGACGTTCGTCGGGGGCCGCCCCTGCCGTTCGGCCCGCGCACCGGGCCGTGGTGCCTCCGTACGTTCACCGCATGGCGAAGCACACACATCAACACCACTGGCCCGCCCGGCTCTTCGGGGCCGCCGCACTGCTGGGCGCTGCCGCGGCCGGTCTCGGGGCGCTGTCGCCGGGCGGCCTGGGGCGGCCCGGCCCGGTCGAGGTGACGGGCGGGGCGTCCGTCTCCGCGTACCGCTCGCTGACGGAGGCGGTCCACGACGCCCCGGGGTGGCTGGGCCATCTCCTGGAGCTGGGTTCGGAGGCCACGCTGGTCGTCCTGGGCCTGCTGCTGCTCGGGGTCTGCTGGTCGGCGCTGCGCCGCAGGGACGCGGGGGCGGTGGCGGGGGCCGCGCTGATCGGCTCGGGGACGGTGGTGACGTACGCGGTCAGCGAGGCGCTGAAGCTGGTCGTCAACGAGGAGCGGCCGTGCCGGGCGGTGGACGGGTCGGAGGCGGTCGCCGCCTGCCCCGAACCCGGCGACTGGTCGTTCCCCAGCAACCACGCGACTCTGGCAGCCGCCCTCGCGGTCGGGCTGGCCGTCCGGCGGCCCCGGCTCGCGGCGGTGACGCTGCCCGTGGCGGTGGCCGCGGCGCTGCTGCGGGTGCTGGTGGGGGTCCACTATCCGCACGACGTGGCCGCCGGGGCCCTGCTCGGCGGTGCGGTCGTCGCCTCGGCGCTCCTGGTGCTGGGCCGCCCGGCCGGGCTGCTGGTCTCAGCGCTGCTCGGGCGGTGGTGGGGGCAGGAGGCCGGCTTCGTGGGCGACGACGGCGGCCGCGGCCCGGTTGCCGACGCCGAGGCGGGCCAGGACGGAGCTGACGTGCGCCTTGACCGTGCCTTCGACCAGGTGCAGCCGCCGGGCGATCTGCCCGTTGGACAGTCCGCCGCCGAGGTGCGCCAGCACGTCGCGCTCCCGGGGCGTCAGTTCGGCGATCCGCTCCCGGGCGGCGTTCCGCCGGCCGGCCCGTTCCCCGGCTCCGGTGGACGCGAGGTGCGCGACCACCCGGGCGGCGATCTTCGGTGACAGGTAGGCGGCGCCCTCGGCCACGGCCCGTACCCCGGCGAGGAGTTCCTCGGGCTCTCCGGACTTGATCAGGAACCCGGCGGCCCCGGCGCCGAGCGCCCGCAGGATGTAGTCGTCCTCGCCGAACGTGGTCAGCATGACGACGCCGGTCGCGGGCAGGGCGCGCCGGATCTCGGCGGCGGCGTCGATGCCGTCGGTCCCCGGCATCCGCACGTCGAGGACGGCCACGTGCGGGCGGTGGGCCCGGACCAGTTCGACGGCCCGGCGGCCCGGCGTCCGTCGGCCGCCTCCGCGACGACCGCGACGCCGGGGTCGGTGGCGAGCACCGCCCGTACGCCGGCGCGGATCATGGGCTCGTCGTCGGCGACGAGCACGCGGATCGGCCGGGGGCGCGCGGGGGCGGGCGCACCGGCCCCGGCCGGCCCGGGGCCGGGGGGCGTCGCGGAGCGGTCCGGTCCGGCGGCGGTCATCGGGGGCTCACGGTGTCAGCGCGTCGCGGGAGACGAGCCGGCCGCCCCGGAAGCAGAGCCGGTACACGTCCCCGGACCGGTCGTCGAAGCGGTCGGCCGTCATCGCATAGAACTCGCACGTCGTTCCCCGTTCCTTCGCCCCGGCCCCCGCCGGCCGCTCCACCGCCTGCCGGTCCGGCAGCACCTTCCCTACGTCGGACCGATCCTGCCCCACGCGCAGGCGGGCGTAGTCGCGCGGGTCGAGGACGGACCGGGAGGCGGCCACCGTCTCCCACGTCCCCACGACGGCGAGCAGCACCGCGCCCACGGCGAACGGTACGGCGAGCGCGGTGAGGAGGGTGCGCCGGACGCGCCGCCGGGCCCACCGGTACCCGTCGGGCGCAGGTCCCGGCGCGCGGTCGTCGGGGCCCGGCCGGGGGGACGGCCGGCGCGGCTTCGCGGGGGCGTGGCGGGGCAGCCGGGCGGTGAGGGCGAAACCGCCGTCCCGGGGGCCGTGGTCGAGCGTGCCGCCGACGAGCCGGACGCGCTCGTCCAGCCCGATGAGGCCGCGGCCGCCCCGCGCGGGCGGCGGGCCGCAGGCGTACGAGGGGGACGGCGCGGGGCCCGCCTCGTCGCGCACCGCCACCCGCGTCTCGGCGGCGGTGTACGTGAGCTCGACGCGCACGGGGGCGCCGGGCGCGTGCTTGGCCGCATTGGTCAGCCCCTCCTGGACGACCCGGTGCGCGGCGCGCCCGACGACGGGCGGCAGCTCCACCGGTTCGCCCTCCACGGAGAGTTCGACGGGGAGCCCGGAGGCGGCCGCGTCACGGACGAGCCGGGCGATGTCACCGTCGTCCGGTCCCCGCGGCGGCTCCTCGCCCTCCTCGCGGAGGACGCCGATCACCTCTCCCAGGCGCTCCACGGCGGCCGCCGCCCGGCCCCGGATGTCCTGGGCGGCCCGCCGGTGCCGTTCGTCCAGACCGGGGGCCAGTTTCAGGGCTCCGGCCGACAGGGCGATCAGGCTCAGGTCGTGGCCGAGCACGTCGTGCATGTCCCGGGCGATCCTGGCCCGCTCCAGCAGTCTCGCCTGCTCGGCGACCAACCTCCGCTCCCGCTCCATCTGTTCGGCGCGCTCCCAGCCGGCCCGGACCAGTTGCTGGTACTGGCGGGAGAACCGCCCCACGAACCACGGCACCAGCACGGCGAGGACGACGACCGCGACGAACTGCGGGGCGAGCGCGAGCAGGGACGGCACGACGGCCACGGCCGCCGCTCCCGCGACGAGCGCCCCGGCCAGGCACAGGACGACCGTCCGGGCGCGCCCCGGTCCCCGCCCGGCGGCGAACGCGGCGATCGCGGTCGGCAGGCCCCACCACCACCCCACCAGGCTCAGGGCGCCGAACGCCGCGACGGCGGGTACCAGGACGCCTCCCGGATCGGGCCGGCGCGGCCCGGCGCCCCGGCCGTTCGCCGCTGACGTCTTCCGGGGAAGGGAGAGCCTGTTCACGAGGGAGAGGGTACGGAGGCCGCGCGGCCGGTGACACTGCCGAAAGTCACCCCTCGGACGCAGCGGGGGCGGCCGCCACCGGCCGGGGTGCGGGAAGGTCGAGCGGGGTCTCCGCCGGCAGCAGGGCGGCGGCGCGTTCGTGGTCGCCCGAGCGGACCGCCGCGTGGACCTCGCGGGCCAGCGGGGTGACGTCGCGTACGGAGACGGTCCACTCGTCCGCGTACCTGCGGGACGCCTCGCCGCTCAGGCCGAGTTGGAGGGAGCGGTACGGGAGCGGGTTCAGGTGGAGGTCGCGTTCGGGGTCCCACTGGACCCGAGCGGGGGCCGTCCGCAGGCTCCGCTTCCAGGTCGCTCGGTCGGGGTGCACACCGCGTGTGTAGTGGGAGAGTTCGGCGTTCGCGAGGGCCCATGCCAGGCCGCTCCGGTCGATCTCGACGGCCAGGACGACTTCCTGGCCCTCCTTCGTGCCCCAGCCGCAGCGGTACATCATCCACAGGAAGCTGGGTTTGATCCAGGTCATCCGGTCCCGTTTCCACTCCTCGGGGAACCGCCCGTCGCGCGCGGCGGGCAGTCCGATGGCGGGGCGGTACGCCTGGTAGACGGTGACGGTCGTGGCGGTGTGGAGCGCGCGGATCTCGTGGCGGGGCGGGTGGGCGAGGGTGTTCACAGGTCACAGGATGCAGGGCGCGACGGTGGTCCGGCATCCGCTTTCCGCGGAGAGGCGGTCCCCGCCCGCACGGCGTGCGGGCGGGGACCGGTTCACTTCTTGGACTTGGCCTTGGACTTGTCGTACTGACTGACGCCGTCCTCGTACCCGACCGCGGCGACACCCGGGTCGGACGCCATCGAGACGTCGTCGACGTTGCGGACCAGCTTGACGCTCCCGAACAGTTCTTCGGGGATGACCAGTTCGTCGGAGCCGTAGGCGACCATCGTGGCCCCGGCGCCGGACGCGGAACCGGAGTCGCTGTCGCTCTCGAACTCGACACCGCCGTCGGACCCGCCGGCACCGGCCACCAGCCCGATGTCGTCCTTCACGTAGACGGCCACCAGGAACGGACCCCAGATCTTCGCGTTCTGCTTCGCGTCGGTCGTCCCCTGAGCCTTCTGGGAGGCGGGGGCCACGACGGGGGCGACGTAGAACCCGCGCCCCTTGCCGAGGCCGCTCCCCTTGCCGACCATGCCCGTGTCCGGGCCGTGTGTGACCAGGCTCCCGACGCTTTCGACGTGGGTGCCGTGGAACCCGACCAGCCGGTAGCCGCTCAGGCTCGCGGCAAGCTCCTTCTGCCGTTCCGCGACTGTGTCCCCGTCCAGCTCGCGCCGGAACTCCTTCGGCGTCCCGGGGATGCCGAACTCGTCCACACCCCATTCGCCCTCCGCCCAGTCGGCTCCCGAACGTGATCCGGACGAGGCGACGCTGGAACGCTCCGACTCCTCGTCGCTGCTGCTCTCCTCGCTGCTGCTGTCGTCGGTGCGGCGATTGCCCTGCCGGAAGAAGCCGCCCCCGCCCTCGCTGTCACTACTGCTGCTGCTGTCGCTGGAGCCGTCGGCCTCCTGCTGGGCGACGACTTCGCGCAGGGCCTGCCAGACCGCGGCATGGTCGATCGGGCCGCCCGACCGTTCCAGACGCGCCAGGACCCTCTGCAGCGTGGCGGGGGTGGCGTAGTTCCTGGGGGCGGGGCTCACGGGGTGGCCGATCAGCCACACGAGCAGGTCCGACGCAGACCGGACCGTCGTGGGGCCCTCCGCCCCGCCCTCGATCTCAAGTTGCTTGTCGCCCTCCACACGCTGCACGTCGACTGCCCGCTGAACCTGCCCGTCGCCACCGGAGGCCCGGTGGTCCACCGAGCGGGCGACGTCCGTCTGCGGGCGTGGCCCGCTCATCACCCGCGTCGCGTTGGCCTCGGCCTCGCGCTCGAACCGGTCGGACGGGTCGGACACCCGCAGCCCCGACCCGTTGTCCGTACCGGCGACGGGTCCCTGGCGCTGTTGGATGACATGGGTCAACTCGTGGGCGAGGGTGTGTCTGTCCCCTCCTCCGTCACCGATGACGATGTGATTGCCAGAGGTGTAGGCACGGGCGCCCATCTCCGCGGCGGACGCCTTCGCGGCAGCGTCCGTGTGAACGCGGACAGCGGAGAAGTCCGCGCCGAGCCGGGCCTCCATGTCGGCGCGCTCGGTGCCGCCGAGACTCCGCCCGCCGGTGCGCAGGACGTCGTGGACGGCCGAGCGGCGCTGCACGGGGGCGTCCGCACGGCGTTGCACGGCTGTGTCGGCGGTCGGCGCGGTCTCCTCCTGGTGGCCGCACCCGTCGCCGTGCTCATGGTCCAGCGCAGGGGGGTGCCCGGCCCTGCGGAGCATCTGGACGACGGCGGCGTTCCCGGCCGTGCGCTGCAGGGCCATGCCTCCGGCGAGCGCCTCTGCTCCCGGCTTCTCAGGTCTGCGGGCCTGCACCCGCGCGCTCCTGTCGTCGTCGTTGCGGGCGTTGTCCTGTGTGCGCACGAGGAGGCTTCACTTCCTGCTGAGGGAGAGCGTCCTTTCCTGGATACGCGGCAGACAGCGCCGGCGCCAGGTTCTCCGGGGCAGGGAAGGCGGGCCCGAGGGGCAGTGTCGGGTGCCGCCGGAACTGCCGCCTCCCCGCCCGCACCGGGGTGCGGGCGGGGAGGCGCGACCCTCAGTGGTTGCGCGGGAAGCCCAGGTCGACGCCGGCGGGGGCGTCGGCCGGGTCGGGCCAGCGGGTGGTGGTGACCTTGCCCCGGGTGTAGAAGTGCACGCCGTCGTTGCCGTAGATGTGGTGGTCGCCGAAGAGCGAGTCCTTCCAGCCGCCGAAGGAGTGGTAGCCGACGGGGACCGGGATCGGCACGTTGACGCCGACCATGCCGGCCTGGATCTCCAGCTGGAAGCGGCGGGCGGCGCCGCCGTCCCGGGTGAAGATCGCGGTGCCGTTGCCGAACGGCGAGGCGTTCATGAGGGCGACGCCCTCCTCGTAGGTGTCCACGCGGAGCACGCACAGGACCGGGCCGAAGATCTCGTCCTTGTACGCGTCGGAGTCGGTGGAGACCTTGTCCAGCAGGGAGAGGCCGATCCAGTGGCCGTCCTCGAAGCCCTCGACCGTGTGCCCGGTGCCGTCGAGGACGACCTCCGCGCCCTGGGCGGCGGCGCCCGTGACGTAGGAGGCGACCTTGTCGCGGTGGGCGGCGGTGATCAGCGGGCCCATCTCGGAGGCCGGGTCGTTGCCGGGGCCGATCGTGATCTTCTCGGCGCGCTCGCGGATCTTCGCGACCAGCTCGTCGCCGATCGCGCCGACGGCGACGACCGCCGAGATCGCCATGCAGCGCTCGCCCGCGGAGCCGTACGCCGCCGAGACCGCCGCGTCGGCGGCCGCGTCCAGGTCGGCGTCCGGGAGGACCAGCATGTGGTTCTTCGCGCCGCCGAGCGCCTGGACGCGCTTGCCGTTGGCGGAGGCGGTGGCGTGGATGTAGCGGGCGATGGGGGTGGAGCCGACGAAGGAGACGGCGGCCACGTCGGGGTGGGCGAGGAGGGCGTCCACCGCGACCTTGTCCCCGTGGACGACGTTGAGCACGCCCTCCGGAAGGCCCGCCTCCGTCGCCAGCTCGGCCAGCAGGTTGGCGGCCGAGGGGTCCTTCTCGCTGGGCTTGAGCACGAACGTGTTGCCGCAGGCGATGGCCAGCGGGAACATCCACATCGGCACCATGGCCGGGAAGTTGAACGGGGTGATGCCCGCGACCACGCCCAGCGACTGGCGGATGGAGGATACGTCGACCCGGTTGGAGACCTGGGTGGACAGCTCGCCCTTGAGCTGGGTGGTGATCCCGCAGGCCAGCTCGACGATCTCCAGGCCGCGCGCGACCTCGCCGAGCGCGTCCGAGTGCACCTTGCCGTGCTCGGCGGTGATCAGGGCGGCGATGTCGTCGCGGTGGGCGTCCAGCAGCGCGCGGTAGCGGAAGAGGACGGCGGTGCGCTGGGCGAGCGAGGAGGTGCCCCAGGTCGCGTAGGCGGTCTTCGCCGCCGCCACGGCCGCGTCGACCTCGGCCGCGGAGGCGAGGGCGACCCGCGTGGTGACCGCGCCGGTGGCCGGGTCGGTGACCGGACCGTACTGGCCGGACGTGCCCTCCACTGTCCTGCCGCCGATCCAGTGGTTGACGGTCTTCGTCATGACGTGCTCCTTCAGGACTTCGGGCAGGTGGCGGGTGTGGTGTCACAGATGGCGGCGTCGGGAGGCGGCCTGCCGGTCGTACTCCTCCCGGGCGCGGGCCGCCGCCGGCCGGCTCGCGGTCTCGGCTACCGGAACATCCCACCACGCCTGTGCCGGAGGGGGGCCCGACACTGTGTCGGGCGTTTCGGTCTCGACGTAGACACAAGTGGGGCCCTCGGCGTCGCGCGCCTCGGCGAGCGCCTTGCCCAGTTCGTCGACGGTGGCGGCGCGCAGCACCCGCATGCCGAGGGAGGCCGCGTTGGCGGCGAGGTCCACGGGGAGCGGCGGGCCGGTGAAGCCGCCGTCCGCGTCGCGGTGGCGGTAGGCGGTGCCGAAGCGTTCGGCGCCGACCGCCTCGGAGAGCCCGCCGATGGAGGCGTACCCGTGGTTCTGGAGGATGACCAGCTTGAGCGGCAGGTTCTCCTGGACGGCGGTGACGGTCTCGGTGGGGTTCATCAGGTAGGTGCCGTCGCCGACGAGGGCCCAGACGGGGCGGTGTCCCCGGCTCCGGGCTCCGCGGGCCGCCTCCGCGAGCAGGACGCCGATCGCCGCCGGGATCTCGTAGCCCATGCAGGAGTAGCCGTACTCCACGTGGTACTGGTCGCGGGAGCGGGTGCGCCAGAGTCTGTGCAGGTCGCCGGGGAGGGAGCCGGCCGCGTTGATCAGGATGTCGTCCTCGGTGACGAGGGCGTCCAGGAGGCCGAGGACCTGGGTCTGGGTGGGGCGCGCGGTGGGGACGGGGGTCGCGAAGGACGCCTCGACCTTCTCCTCCCACGCCTCCTTCGATCCGGCGTACTCCGTCTCGTACGCCGGATCGACCCGGTAGCCGCGTCCGGCGAGCGCCGCCGTCAGCGCCTCCAGGCCCGCGCGGGCGTCGGCCACCAGGGGGCGGGCGGCCAGCTTGTGGGCGTCGGCGGCGGAGATGTTGAGGTGGAGGAAGCGGACGGTCGGGTTCGAGAAGAGGGTGCCGGAGGCGGTGGTGAAGTCGGTGAAGCGGGTGCCGACGCCGATCACCAGGTCGGCGGTGCGGGCCAGTTCGTCGGCGGTGGCGGTGCCGGTGTGGCCGATGCCGCCGACGTCGGCCGGGTGGTCGTGGCGGAGCGCGCCCTTGCCGGCCTGGGTGGAGGCGACGGGGATGCGGGTCGCGGCGGTGAACGCGGCGAGCGTCTCCTCGGCGGCGCTGTGCCGGACCCCGCCGCCCGCGACGATCAGGGGGCGGCGGGCGGAGCGGATCGCCCGGACGGCCGCTTCCAGTTCGGCGGTGTCGGGGGCGGGCCTGCGGACGTGCCAGTCGCGCTCGGCGAAGAACTCCTCCGGCCAGTCGTACGCCTCCGCCTGGACGTCCTGGGGCAGCGCGAGCGTGACGGCCCCGGTCTCGACGGGGTCGGCGAGGACCCGCATGGCCTGCAGCGCGGCCGGGATCAGCGCCTCCGGACGGGTGATCCGGTCGAAGTAGCGCGAGACGGGGCGCAGACAGTCGTTGACCGACACGTCGCCCGCGTACGGCACTTCGAGCTGTTGCAGTACGGGGTCGGCGGGCCGGGTCGCGAAGGTGTCGCCGGGCAGCAGGAGGACGGGCAGCCGGTTGACGGTGGCGAGGGCGGCCCCGGTGACGAGGTTGGTGGCTCCCGGGCCGATGGACGTGGTCACCGCGTGCGCGGAGAGGCGGCCCGACTGGCGGGCGTACCCCACGGCCGCGTGCACCATGGCCTGTTCGTTGCGGCCCTGGAGGAACGGCATGCGGTGGCCGGGGGCGGTGGGGATGCGGGGGGCGGTGCCGGGGCCGGCTGAGGCGGTTGAGGCGGTGGGGCTTCCCGCGTGGCCCGCCTCCAGGAGCGCCTGGCCGATGCCCGCGACGTTGCCGTGGCCGAAGATGCCCCAGGTGGCGCTGATGAGCCGCTGCCTGCGGCCGTCGCGTTCGGTGTACTGCCGGGCCAGGAAGGCGATCAGCGCCTGGGCGGTGGTCAGCCGCCGGGTGGCGCCGTGCGGGGCGTCGGGGCGGTTCGCGGGACGCGTCGGGCTCAAGGCGTTACCTCCGGGCCGGGCGACGGATGCGCCGTGTAGAGCGGGAGTCTGGCGTCGATCGGCTCGCCTGGCCAGGTGTCGCGGATCCAGCCGTGATCGGGATGGTCGCGGATCAGCCAGGCGCGCTCCTCCCCCGGCCCGGCCATCACGTTCAGGTAGTACAGCGTGCGGCCGGGCGGGGCGATGGACGGGCCGTGCCAGCCGTCGGGGATGAGGACGATGTCCCCGTCGCGTACTTCGGCGAGCACGTCCGTACCGCCCTCGCGCGACGGGGAGACCCGGTGGTAGCCGAGTCCGCCGCGCTCCACCTCGAAGTAGTAGACCTCCTCCAGTACGCACTCCTCGCCCGGCACGTGCTCGTCGTGCTTGTGGGGCGGGTAGGAGGACCAGTTGCCACCGGGGGTGAGCACTTCGACGGCGATCAGCCGGTCGCAGTCGAAGGTGTCGGCGGCGGCGAAGTTGTTCACCTGGCGCGAGCAGGTTCCGGAGCCGCGCAGTTCGACGGGTACCTCCGGCGCGGGGCCGTAGCGAGCGGGGAGTCGTCGCTCGCACTTCGCTCCTGCCAGGGCGAAGCGGCCTCCTGCGCCGGAGGCGATCAGTGCCTGGGCGTCGCGCGGTACGTAGGCGAAGTCGGTGACCCCGCTGAACACGCTTTCCCTGCCCAGCAGTTCGAAGGTCTCACCTGCTGTACGCACCGTACATCCACCGGCCAACGGCAGGACGATCCATTCGCTCCCGCCGGTGACGAGGGTGTGAACACCGCCCGGCTCCAGCTCGACCACCCGGAGGGCCGAGCGCTCCCAGCCGGCCCGCTCGGGGGCGATGTCGACGGCGTACGCCCCGCGCGCGGCGCTGCCGGAGGGCAGGTGGCGGCGGCCTGCGTGGCCGTGGTCGTCCCCGGGGCGCGCGTCCGTCTCCCGGCGGCCGTGCCCGCCCTCGGCGTGCGTGCCCGGGCCCTCGGTGTGCGTGCCCGTGCCCTCGGCGTGCGTGTCCATGCCTTCGGTGTGCGTGCCCTCGGCGTGCGTGTCCATGTCCCCTCCCTACCCGCCCTCCGCCGGCTACAGCAGCGACACGGCGGTGTCGACCGCGTGCGCCACGTCCCCGTCGGCCGGGTAGAGCAAGGAGCGGCCCACCACGAGCCCCCGCACGGTGGGCAGCCGCAGCGCGTCGCGCCACTTCCCGTACACGGCGTCCTGGTCGTCGCCGACATCGCCGCCGAGCAGCACGGCGGGCAGGGTGGACGCCTCCATCACCCGGGCCATCGCCCCGGGTTCGTCGGTGACGGGGACCTTGAGCCAGGTGTACGCCGACGTCCCGGCGAGGCCCGACGCGATGGCGATGGAGGTCGCCACGGCGGCGGGCTCCAGGTCGTTGCGGAGGCGGCCCCCGACGCGGCGGCAGAGGAACGGTTCGACGAAGACGGGCAGCCGGTGCGCGGCCATCGCGTCGATGGTCCGGGCGGCGGCGTGCAGGGTGTCCAGCGAGCCGGGGTCCTCGTGGTCGATGCGGAGCAGCAGCTTCCCCGCGTCGAACCCGTGGCGGACCAGGTCCTCGGGCCGGTGGCCGGTGAACCGGTCGTCGAGCTCGAACGCGGCGCCGGCCAGCCCGCCCCGGTTCATCGAGCCCATCACGATCTTGTCCTCCAGGGCGCCGAGGAGGAGCAGGTCGTCAAGGACGTCGGCGGAGGCGAGCACGCCGTCGACCCCGGGCCGGGAGAGCGCGAGGCGGAGCCGTTCCAGCAGCTCGAACCGGTTGGCCATGGCGAGGGAGCGGTCCCCCACCGCGAGCGCTCCGCGCGCGGGGTGGTCGGCCGCGACGATCATCAGCCGGTCGTCGGCGTGCCGGACCAACCGCCGCCGCTTCCGCCGCGCGGCGGCCTCGGCCACGGCTTCGGGCCGCTCGGCGCGCAGCCGCACGAGCGCGGAGAGGGAGTCGGCGACCGGCGTCATGCGCCCGCTCCGGGGTCGCGCGGGGCGGGGCGGTCCGGGCCTGAGGGGTCCGGGGGCACGGCGGTCGCGGTCCCGGCCGCGAGCGCCTGCTCCACCTCGCCCTCGAACGGCATCGCGGAGGAGCAGGCGAGCCGGGAGGCGACGATGGCGCCGGCCGCGTTCGCGTACCGCACGACGCGGTCGAGGGGCCATCCGGCGAGCAGCCCGTGGCAGAGCGCGCCCCCGAACGCGTCGCCCGCGCCGAGGCCGTTGACCACCTCCACCGGCAACGGCGGGCAGTCGGCCGCGGTGCCGTCGCGGTGCAGGGCGAGGACGCCCTTCGGCCCCTGCTTGACGACGGCCAGCTCCACCCCGGCGGCCAGCAGGGCTCGGGCCGCCGCGTACGGTTCGCGTTCGCCGGTCGCGACGGCGCACTCCTCGATGTTGCCGACGGCGACCGTGGCGTGGGCCAGCGCCTCGCGGTACCGCACGGGCGCCTCGGCGCTGTCGTCTCCCCCGTCCCAGAACATCGGCCGCCAGTCGAGGTCGAAGACCGTCGCCGTACGCCGCTCGCCCGCCGTACGCCCCGGGCCCGTCCGGTGGTCGGCCCGGCGGTCGGCCCGGCGGTCGTTCCGTGCGGAGAGGGCGGCGAGCGTGGCGGTGCGGCTCGGTTCGGCGGAGAGCCCGGTGCCCGTCATCCAGAAGATCCGGGCGTCGCGCACCGCGTCCAGGTCGAGGTCCGGGGCGTGGATCTCCAGGTCGGGGGCCTTGGGCTGCCGGTAGAAGTACAGGGGGAAGTCGTCCGGCGGGAAGATCTCGCAGAAGGTGACGGGGGTCGGGTAGGCGGCCACGGCCGTCGCCCACCGGGGGTCCACGCCGAACCGCCCCAGTTCCCGGCGGAGGTAGTCGCCGAACGGGTCCTGGCCGGTCCGGGTGATGACCGCCGTACGCCGCCCCAGCCGGGAGGCCGCCACCGCGACGTTGGCCGGGGAGCCGCCGAGGAACTTGCCGAACGTCTCGACCCGGGCGAGCGGCGTCGCGACCTCCAGCGGATAGAGGTCGACCCCGATCCGCCCCATGGTGATCACGTCGTACGGCTCAGGCATACGCAGTCCCTTCGCCCCCCGGCGGTCGGATGGCCCCAGGTCTAGCCCGCTTGCGGGAACGCTGTCAATATGTTGTCCGGACATACGGACGTGTCGCGCGGACGCACCCTTGACACCCCTCCGCGCGGGCCGTGAGGCTGGGCGTTATGACCCCCTCCGTCCAGACCCCGGCCCGTATCCGCATCGGCTCGGCCCCCGACTCGTGGGGGGTATGGTTCCCCGACGATCCGGGGCAGGTCCCCTGGCAGCGCTTCCTCGACGAGGTCGCGGAGGCCGGGTACGCGTGGATCGAGCTGGGCCCGTACGGCTATCTGCCGACCGATCCGGCCCGGTTGACGGACGAGACCCGCGCCCGGGGGCTGAGCGTCTCCGCCGGAACCGTCTTCACCGGGTTGCACCACGGCGAGGCCGTCTGGGACCGGACCTGGGCGCATGTCGCCGACATCGCCGCGCTGACCCGGGCCATGGGCGCCGGGCACCTGGTCGTCATCCCGTCGTTCTGGCGCGACGACAAGACGGGCGAGGTGCTGGAGGACCGCACCCTCACGCCCGCGCAGTGGCGCGATCTGACCACGCAGACGGAACGGCTGGGCCGGGAGGTGCGGGAGCGGTTCGGGCTGCGCGTCGTCGTCCACCCGCACGCCGACACCCACATCGACACCGAGGAGAACGTCAACCGCTTCCTGGACGCCACCGACCCGGACCTCGTCTCGCTCTGCCTGGACACCGGGCACTACGCCTACTGCGGCGGCGACAGCGTCCGGCTCATCGAGACGTACGGGGAGCGCATCGGCTACCTCCACCTCAAGCAGGTCGACCCGGCGGTCCTGGCGGAGGTGGTGGCGGACGAGGTGCCGTTCGGCCCTGCGGTGGCCCGGGGCGTGATGTGCGAGCCGCCGCGCGGGGTCCCCGCCCTGGAGCCGGTCCTGGACGCGGCCCGCGCCCTGGACGTCGACCTGTTCGCGATCGTGGAACAGGACATGTACCCGTGCCCGCCGGACCGGCCGCTGCCGATCGCCCGCCGGACCCGCGAGTTCCTCCGCTCCTGCGGCCGCCCCGGCGCACCGCTCTGACCGGGACCGGGCCGGGGAGCCGGGCCACGCGCGACAGCGGTCCGGGCTGCCGTCCGCCGGGCGGCGGACGGCAGCGGGCCGCTTCCGGACGCCGGGCGACCTCAAGCCGCTTCCGTACCCCGGGCACCGGGCACCGGGCGACCTCAGGCCACTTCCGTACCCCGGACGCCGGCTCCCGGTAAGCCCGGCTCCCCGTAAGCCCGGCTCCCCGTAAGCCCGGCTCCCCGTAAGCCCGGCTCCCGGTAAGCCCGGCGGCCCCTACGCCCCCGTGCGGCCGTCGACGCGTTCGCGGATGAGGTCGGCGTGGCCGCAGTGCCGGGCGTACTCACCGATCATGTGGGTGTAGATCCAGCGCAGCGTCACCTGAGCGCCCATGAACGGGCTGGTGTCGTCGAGCGCCCGCTCCGCGCAGTTCTCCCGGGCCACCGCCACCTCCCCCTCCCAACGCGCGAGCGCCTGCGCGTAGGTGGCGTCCTCGGCTACCTGCCAGCCGCCTTCCCTTCCCTGGTTCCCGTCCCCGCCTCCAGGCGGGGGCGGGAAGAACGAGGGGACGTCCTCCTGCGCGAGCACCCGGCGGAACCAGTTCCGCTCGACCTCCGCGAGGTGCTGGAGCAGACCGAGCAGGGTGATCGGCGAGGGGGCCGCGGACGTCTCGCGCAACCCCTCCTCCGACAGGTCCGCGCATTTCTGTACGAGGGTGGCGCGATAGAAGTCGAGCCAGCTCGCCAACGTGGTGCGTTCGTCGGCGTCCAGCGGGGGCATCGGGCGTGCGGCGGTGCTCATGCCCTCCATCGTGGCACCCGGGTCCGACAACGCCCGCTCCTCGCCGTCGGCACACCGACCCCTCCCGCCCTTTCTGTCACAGGAGTAACCGTTTCGGCACAGATATCTCCGTTACGCGGGCCTTCCGTCACGGCTGATCGACAGCCTCACGCGCCCCGCCACGCGGGGACGTTGGCCGGCGTGCCCACCGAGTGATCATCAGCCGTCAGCTCGACAAGCGAAGAGAGGTGTCCCTGATGACGGACGGAACGCTCTGGTCCTACAAGGACATTGCCGCGCACATCCAGGTCCAGCCGGACACCGTCCGCTCCTACCGCAAGCACGGTCTCCTGCCCCCGCCCGACGAGGTGCTGAACGGCAAGCCCCACTGGTACGGAGACACCATCCGCGCCTGGGTCGCCTCACGCCCGCGCAACCGGGGCCGCTGAGGCCCCGGTTGCGCGGGCGGCTCCGGGTACGCGGTCAGCCCCGGTTGCCCGCCGGCACCGGTTGCGCGGGCGGGGGCCCCGCATGCGCACCGGCCGCGCGCCCGGGGCCCACTACCCCTGGGCGGCCTTGCGGAAGTGGGCCGCCCAGAGGAACGACTCCCCGAAGAGCGGGGACGCGGGGGACTCGTCGTTCATCCGGCGCAGGCCGATCTCGGTCAGCTCGGCGAAGATGTCGCGCAACGCCTCGGCGGAGTAGGCGAGTCCACCGTGCAGGCCGCCCGTGCGGTACAGCTCGGCGTCCGGCAGCTCCGATCCCATGCCTCCCTCCCCGGAGGCGAAGCAGGTGAGGACGAAGTGGCCGCCGGGCGCGAGGCACCGCTCCAGCAGGGCGAGATAGCTGATGCGACGGTGGGGCGGCAGGTGGTGGAAGCAGCCGGAGTCGTTGATCAGGTCGTAGGGCCCGGCCAACTCGGCCCCGGGCGCGGTCAGCGCGAACGCGTCGCCGCGGTGGAACCTCACCTCGCCCGCCCCGGCCGGCTTCTCGGCGGCCCTCTCGCGGGCCCAGTCGATCGCCGCCGGGGAGAGGTCGACCGCGTCGACGTCGAAGCCGAGCGAGGCCAGGTGCAGTGCGTTGCGGCCGGGCCCGCAGCCGAGGTCGAGCGCCCGTCCCGGGGCGATCGGCCCCCGGCGCACCGCGACGTCGAGGCTCTCGTCGGGCTTCTCCACGAAGAACGGTACGGCCTTCGACCGGTCCGCGTAGAAGCCGTCCCACCAGGACGCCCCGCCTTCCGTCCAGCGGTCCGCCTCCGGGGCGAACAGGCCGTCCATCAGCGTCATGACATCGTCGGTCGTGCGTACGTTCCGGTCCATCCGGGCCCCCTTCTCCGATGGGTCAATTCTAGGAAGCAGGACAACGAAAGCCCAGGTCAGAGGCGCTGCACCGATCCCGTCGGCAGCCTTCTGGCACCCGGCGGGAGGCCGGGCGCCACCGGCCCCTCACCCCCCGCCCGACGCGAGCCCCACGGGCCCGCCACGGCCCTTCACGGGGCCTTTCCCCGCCCCCGCGAGGACTGTTTCCCGACGGATTTCGCGCCCTCCGCCCCAGACCGGGCGCATGCGGCACGCGTCCCCGCGCGCCGAGCCGGACGCACGTCTCCGCACCCGCCCCCGCAACGCCCCTCGCAGGGCCCGGCAGCGCCCGGCAGCAGGCTCGGTCAGCGTCTCGCCGACTTGGCGAGGTCCGTGTCCGCGGCAGTCTCCGGCCCGGCCTCCACGCCACCCGCCGCGTCCGCCGACTGCGCCGCAACGGAAGCCGCAGCCGAGGTCCCAGCAGGTACGGCGGCACCGTCCGGGGCAGGTGCAGGGGCAGGTGCGGACGCAGCAGCGGCCGGGGCGGACTCCCCTTCGCTGAGGCCGAACCTCCGGTGGAAGGCCCGCAGGGGCGCGGGGGCCCACCAGGTGGAGCGGCCCATCAGCTTCATCACCGCGGGGACCAGCAGCCCGCGCACCACCATGGCGTCCATCAGCACGGCGAGGGCGATACCGAGCCCCAGCATCTTGGTGCTGGTGACCCGCGAGGTGCCGATGGCCACCATCACGACCGCCAGGATCACGGCTGCCGCGGTGATCAGCCCGCCCGTGTGCCGGAGGCCGAAGGTGACGGAGTGTTCGTGGTCACCGGTGCGGTCGTACTCCTCCTTCATCCGGGATATGAGGAAGACGCCGTAGTCCATGGAGAGTCCGAAGGCGACGCAGAACATCAGGACCGGCAGCGTCGTCTCGATGTCGCCCGTACTGGTGAAGCCGAGCAGACCCGAGAGGTTCCCGTCCTGGAAGACCCAGACCAACGCCCCGAACATCGCGGTCAGGCTGAGGGCGTTGAGCACGACCGCCTGGAGCGGGATGAGCACGCTGCCGGTGAGCAGGAAGACCAGGAGCAGCGTCACGACCACGATGATCGCCAGCGCCCAGGGCAGCCTGTCGGCGATGGCGTCCTTGGAGTCGACCAGGACCGCCGCCGTGCCGGTCACCGAGACGTCGAGGGAGGACGCGGACGGCACGGCCCTCAGGTCCCGTACGAGCTGCTGGGTCGCCTCACCGACGGCCTCGCCCTCGGGCAGCACGTTGTAGTAGGCGGTCGAGCCCTCGGCGACCGGACCCTCCACCCGCAGGACGCCCGGGAGCTTCTCGATCCGCCCCTTCAGCTCCGCGTGGTCGGCGGGCGAGCCCTTCCCCTCGGCCAGCACTTCCAGGCCGCCGCCGGGGCTGCCGGGGAAGCCGTCGCGTATGTGCTCCTGGACCACCCGGGACTCCGCGCCGGCCGGCAGCTGACGGTCGTCCGCCGTACCGAACTTGACGCCCAGGAAGGGCAGCCCGAGCAGCAGCAGGCCCACGGTGGTGACGATGGCGAAGACGGGCGCCCGCCGCATCACCAGTGCGGCCAGCCGCGCCCAGCCCCGGCCCGGCGAGGCGTCGGCGTCGGCACCGGCACCGGCACCGGCACCAGGAGCCCCCGCCTCGGCCTTCCCTTCCGGCGTCACCCCGCCCGCCGCCCCCGTCACGCGCTTCTTCCGGCGGCGGAACACCCGGCGCAGGTCCAGGGAGTTGATCCGGTGGCCGAGCAGCACCAGGGCCGCGGGCAGCAGGATCAGCGCGGCAGCGGCGGCCAGGAGGACCACGGCGATGCCCGCGTAGGCGAAGGACCGCAGGAAGTACTGCGGGAAGACCAGCATGGCCGACAGGGACACCGCCACGGTCAGCGCCGAGAACAGCACCGTGCGCCCGGCGGTCCGCAGGGTCGTGCCCACGGCGGTCCGGGGGGCCGCCCCGCCGGCCAGTTCCTCGCGGAAGCGGCGCACGATGAACAGGGCGTAGTCGATGGCCAGACCGAGGCCGAGGGCCGTGGTGAGGTTCATGGCGAAGACCGAGACGTCGGTCAGCTCCGTCAGGCCCCGCAGGACGGCATTGGTGCCGAGGATGGCCACGATGCCGACACCGAGCGGCAGCAGCGCGGCGACGGCGCTGCCGAACACCATGACGAGCAGGATCAGCGTCACCGGCAGGGCGATCAGCTCGGCCCGCAGCAGATCCTCCTGGATGATCGTCTGCATCTCGTGCTGGACGGCGACGGGCCCGCCCACCGAGACCGTCACCGGCCCCCGCTCCCCCGCGAAGTCCGGGGCTATCCGGTCGAGGGTCTCCCCCGCGGTCTTCTCGTCGCCCCCGATCCGTGCCGCGATGATCGCCTCGTGCCCGTCCTCGGAGCGCAGCGCGGGCGATCGGGTCGCCCAGTAGGAACCGACGCCCGAGACCCCCGGTTCGGCGTCCAGTCGCTTCGCGAGGCGGCCCGCCTCCGCGGCCACGTCCGGGTCGTCCACCGACGCCGAGCCGCTGTCCACCAGGAGCAGCAGGTTGGGCTGGGAGGCGGGGAACTCACGCGCCAGCACCTCGCTCGCATAGGTGGACTCCGCGTCAGGGGCCTGCCAGCCGCCACTGCCCATGCGGTCCGCCACCCCGCTTCCGGCGAACACGGCGAGCGCGGTGATCACCAGCGCGGCCAGCAGCGCGAGGCGCGGCCGGGCGGTGACGAACCGGGTCCAGCCGCCGAGCTGCGGCGACGCGGAGCGGTTGACTTCGGACATGGTGCGGTGTCCCCTTCACCGAGACCCGGGCAGCACAGGGCAGCATGGGTCGGTCATTGCCGTTTGTCGCGACAAACACGAGTCGTCGCTCGCGTTCCCCTAGAATGCGAGTGACCACTCGTGTTTGTCAATCGCATCATGAGAGCTGGGGATAGACCGTGCCGGAGGCCAGAGCCGACAAGAGCGCCGCGACGGGCGCACCGGGCGACGCGTCCACCACCGGAGCCATCACGGAAGGCACTGGAACGGCCGCCCCCGAGTCCACCGCGAGCCCCACCCGCCCGCGCCGCCGCCAGGCCCGGGGCGAGGCCCGCATCGCGCAACTTCTCCGCGCCGCCGCCGACGTCTTCTGCGCGAACGGCTACACCGCGTCCAGCACCAACGCCATCGCGCGCGAGGCCGGGGTGTCACCGGGCACGCTCTACCAGTTCTTCCCGAACAAGGAGGCCATCGCCGTCGAGCTCGGCGACCGGCTGCTCGCCCGCTGGCGCGACACGTACGGCGCGGCTTTCGACCAGAGCCAGGTCGAGCAGCCGCTCGACAGCATGCTGGACGCCGTCCTCGACCCGCTGATCGCCTTCAACTGCGAGAACCCGGCGTTCGCGGTCCTGATGCACGGTTCGGAGATCCCGGGCCGGATCACCGAGGAGCACGACACCCTGCACGCCACGATGCTGACCCGGGTCGAGGCGGTCCTCGCGGGCTACCTCCCGGAGACGCCCGCCCCCCAGGTCCACCGGGTGGCCGACATGATCTTCATGATCTTCAAGGCCGGGCTGGACCTGATCATGGCCCACGAGGGCGAGGAGCGCGCGGCATACATCCGGGAGCTGAAGACCGCCCTGTTCCGCTACCTGGACCCCCTGGTCGGCGACGACCTTCCCTGCCCGCCCGCGCCCACGCCGTAACGGCCTCGCCGCCGCCACGCACGCGCGCGGCCCCATCGCGACGCATTCATACCCCCTAGGGGTATAGTGTTCAGCAGGCGGGACGCCACTGGGCCTTGTGCGGCCCCCCGCGCCCCGCCGTGCCGCCGCATCGTGTTCACGAAGAGGAGAACGTCATGACCGCCGAGACCGAGACCCCCCAGTCCACCGGTTCCTGCTGCTCGCCCACCGGCTCCTGCCACGACGGCGCGGCCGACGTGCAGATCGGCCAGGCCGACGCCGTCACCACGGTGTACCAGGTCAAGGGCATGACCTGTGGTCACTGCGAGGGCGCCGTATCGGAGGAGATCTCCGAGATCGCGGGCGTCACCTCGGTGACGGCCGTCGCCGCCACCGGTCTCGTCACCGTCCTCTCCAAGGCCCCGCTGGCCGAGGACGCCGTGCGCGCCGCCGTGGACGAGGCCGGGTACGAGCTGCTCGGCCCGGCCGCCTGAGGCCGCCGGCAGCACCGCAGCACCGCAGCACCGCAGCACCGCAGCACCGCAGCACCGCAGCACCGCAGCACCGCAGCACCGCAGCACCGGCACGATCCCCGCTCGCCGTCGGGCCTGCCCCACCAGCCGATACTGGTGGGGTACGGCCCGATCTGCGTTATTCCAGGAGTCCCGGACATGGCCAGCACAGCAGAAGCCGACTTCCCGGCCGCCGAGTCCTCCGAGGCCGAGCTGATCATCGGCGGGATGACCTGCGCCTCGTGCGCCGCCCGCGTCGAGAAGAAGCTCAACCGGATGGACGGCGTCACCGCCACGGTGAACTACGCGACCGAGAAGGCCCGCGTCACCTTCGGGGAGGGGCTGAAACTCGGGGACCTCGTCGCCACGGTCGAGAAGACCGGCTACACGGCCCGCCCGGTCCCCCGGCCCGAACGGAAGACTCCGGCCGCGGCCGGCCCCGCGCACTCCCCCACGACGACGGACCCGGGCACGCCGTCGCCCCCGGACCCCGCCCCGCACACCGACGCCACCCCCGGAACCGCCGCCACCGGCCCCCGTACGGAAAGGCCCCCGGGCGCCACCTCCAGCGCCGCCCCCGCCGCACAGCCGCCCCGGGACACCGTCCGGGAACCCACCGCCGAGTCCGCCGCACGGGACGCCGAGGCGGAGCAGGACGCCGCCCTCGCCGCACTCCGGCAGCGGCTCGTCGTCTCCACCGCGCTGGCCGTCCCCGTGGTCCTGCTCGCCATGGTCCCCGCGTTCCAGTTCGACTTCTGGCAGTGGCTGAGCCTCACCCTCGCCGCACCCGTCGTCGTCTGGGGCGGGCTGCCCTTCCACCGCGCCACCTGGACCAATCTCCGGCACGGCGCGGCCACCATGGACACGCTGGTGTCGCTCGGCACGCTGGCCGCGTTCGGCTGGTCGTTGTGGGCCCTGTTCCTGGGCGACGCGGGCATGCCCGGCATGCGCCACGGGTTCGACCTGACCGTCTCGCGCGCAGACGCCGCCTCCACGATCTACCTGGAGGTGGCGGCCGGGGTCATCACGTTCATCCTGCTCGGCCGTTACCTGGAGGCCCGCGCCAAACGGAAGTCCGGCGCGGCGCTGCGGACGCTGATGCATCTGGGCGCGAAGGACGCCGCCGTGCTGCGGGACGGCGGGGAGGTACGCGTCCCGGCGAGCACGCTCGTCGTCGGGGACCGTTTCGTCGTCCGTCCGGGGGAGAAGATCGCGACGGACGGGACCGTGGTCGAGGGCTCTTCGGCCATCGACGCCTCGATGCTCACCGGCGAGTCCGTCCCCGTCGAGATCGCGACCGGCGACACCGTCACCGGAGCCACCCTCAACGCCGGCGGACGCCTCGTCGTCGAAGCCACCCGCGTCGGCACCGACACCCAACTCGCCCGCATGGCC
>NZ_JNZZ01000042.1 GCF_000717645.1 Streptomyces californicus | reverse complement strand
ACTGCAGGGGGGACCCTGTGGGAGAGTAGGACGCCGCCGAACAATTTTTCCGGGAAAGCCCCGTGCCTTGTGGCACGGGGCTTTTCTGCGTTCACCGCCGGCTCGTCGAGCTGTCCCCTCCACCCCCGTGCGCTCGACGGCGGAAGCTGAGGGTAGGGTCAGGGGGCATCATTGGCACGTTCTTCACAGGAGGCCCCCGGGTGGAGGTCCAGGAGACTCGGGTCCAAACGGACCGGGTCCTCACCATCCCCAACATCCTCAGCATGGCTCGCCTTGTCGGGGTACCGCTCTTCCTGTGGCTGATTCTTCGCCCCGTGTTCGGCGGGCCCAACAGCGACAACTGGGCGCTGCTGGTACTGATGCTCAGCGGCATCAGCGACTACCTCGACGGCAAGCTCGCCCGCAAGTGGAACCAGATCAGCAGCCTCGGCCGGCTCCTGGACCCGGCGGCCGACCGCCTCTACATCCTTTCCACCCTGGTCGGCCTCACCTGGCGCGAGATTCTGCCCCTCTGGGTCACCGCGCTCCTCCTCGCCCGGGAACTCATGCTTCTCGTGATGGTGGGCATCCTGCGCCGCCACGGCTATCCGCCGCCGCAGGTGAACTTCCTCGGAAAAGCTGCAACCTTCAACCTGATGTACGCCTTCCCCTTGTTGCTGCTCAGCGACGGGAGTGGTTGGCTGGCCACACTGGCCGCCGTTTTCGGATGGGCGTTCGCAGGATGGGGTACAACCCTGTATTGGTGGGCAGGAATCTTGTATGTGGTCCAGGTCCGCCGGCTCGTGAAGGCGGATGCAGTAGCCGATTGAACTCGTTGATGCGGTGCCGCGCAGTGTGGCCGGCCCGCGGCAGATGTCACTGACGCCCGACGGGCGAAGTCGGCTGACCGTCGTCTCTTCGAGGAGGACGTTTCCGACATGAAGGCCGTCGTGATGGCTGGTGGCGAAGGCACACGCCTTCGCCCCATGACTTCGAGCATGCCCAAGCCGCTCCTGCCCGTGGCCAACCGGCCCATCATGGAGCACGTGCTGAGGCTGCTCAAACGGCATGGGCTCAGCGAAACAGTAGTGACCGTCCAGTTCCTCGCCTCCCTCGTCAAGAATTACTTCGGGGACGGCGAGGAGCTCGGAATGGAGCTCACCTATGCCAACGAGGAGAAGCCACTCGGCACCGCGGGCAGCGTGAAGAACGCCGAAGAGGCGTTGAAGGACGACACGTTCCTCGTCATTTCCGGTGACGCGCTCACCGACTTCGACCTCACCGACCTCATCGCGTTCCACAAGGAAAAGGGCGGCCTCGTCACGGTCTGCCTCACCAGGGTCCCCAATCCGCTGGAATTCGGGATCACGATCGTGGACGAGAGCGGCCAGGTCGAGCGGTTCCTGGAGAAGCCGACCTGGGGCCAGGTCTTCTCGGACACCGTGAACACGGGCATCTACGTCATGGAGCCCGAGGTCTTCGACTACGTCCAGGCCGACACCTCGGTCGACTGGTCCGGTGACGTCTTCCCTCAGCTGATGAAGGAGGGCAAGCCCATCTACGGCTACATCGCCGAGGGCTACTGGGAGGACGTGGGCACCCACGAGAGCTATGTGAAGGCCCAGGCAGACGTCCTGGAGCGCAAGGTCGACGTCGAACTCGACGGCTTCGAGATCTCGCCCGGCGTCTGGGTCGCCGAAGGGGCGGAGGTCCACCCCGACGCCGTGCTCCGCGGCCCGCTGTACATCGGTGACTACGCCAAGGTCGAGGCGGGTGTCGAGATCCGCGAGCACACCGTGGTCGGGTCGAACGTGGTCGTGAAGTCCGGGGCCTTCCTCCACAAGGCCGTGGTCCACGACAACGTCTACATCGGGCAGCACAGCAACCTGCGGGGCTGCGTCGTCGGCAAGAACACCGACATCATGCGTGCGGCCCGCATCGAGGACGGCGCCGTCATCGGTGACGAATGCCTGGTCGGCGAGGAGTCGATCATCCAGGGCAACGTCCGCGTCTACCCGTTCAAGACCATCGAGGCCGGTGCGTTCGTCAACACCTCGGTCATCTGGGAGTCACGCGGGCAGGCACACCTCTTCGGCGCGCGCGGGGTCTCCGGCATCCTCAACGTCGAGATCACCCCCGAGCTGGCCGTACGGCTGGCCGGCGCCTACGCCACGACCCTCAAGAAGGGCTCCACGGTCACCACCGCACGTGACCACTCCCGAGGCGCGCGCGCCCTCAAGCGGGCCGTCATCTCCGCTCTTCAGGCCAGTGCCATCGACGTACGGGACCTGGAGAACGTACCGCTGCCCGTGGCACGCCAGCAGACCGCGCGGGGCAGCGCCGGCGGCATCATGATCCGCACGTCGCCCGGGGTGCCCGACTCGGTCGACATCATGTTCATCGACGAGCGCGGATCGGACCTCTCGCAGGCGCAGCAGCGCAAGCTCGACCGGGTCTACGCACGCCAGGAATACCGCAGGGCCTTCCCCGGGGAGATCGGGGACCTGCACTTCCCGTCCAGCGTGTTCGACTCGTACACCGGGTCCCTCCTGCGCAACGTCGACGTCGAGGGCATCGCCGAATCCGGGCTGAAGGTCGTGGTCGACGCGTCCAACGGAAGCGCCGGACTCGTCTTGCCCAGCCTGCTCGGCCGGCTCGGCGTGGACGCGCTGACGATCAACCCGGGGCTCGACGAGTCACGGCCCACCGAGACCGCCGAGGCCCGCAGGGCCGGCCTGGTCCGGCTCGGGGAGATCGTCTCCTCCGCGCGGGCGGCCTTCGGGGTGCGGTTCGACCCCGTCGGTGAGCGGCTCTCCCTCGTCGACGAGCTGGGCAGGATCATCGAGGACGACCGGGCGCTGCTGGTCCTCCTCGATCTCGTGGCCGCCGAGCGGCGCAGCGGACGTGTCGCCCTGCCCGTGACCACCACACGGGTCGCCGAGCAGGTGGCGGCCTACCACGGAACCCAGGTGGAGTGGACGACCACCTCGCCCGACGATCTGACCCGGGTGGGCCGTGAAGAGGACACCATCTTCGGAGGAGACGGGCGCGGCGGGTTCATCGTTCCCGAATTCAGCAGCGTCTTCGACGGGACCGCGGCCTTCGTCCGGCTCATCGGCCTCGTCGCGCGCACCCAGCTCACCCTGAGCCAGATCGACGCCCGTATCCCGCGCGCCCACGTCCTGCGTCGCGACCTGGCGACGCCCTGGGCGGTCAAGGGGCTCGTCATGCGGCGGGTCGTCGAGGCGGCCGGTGACCGCAGCGTCGACACCACGGACGGGGTCCGCGTGGTCGAGGCGGACGGCCGTTGGGTCATGGTCCTCCCTGACCGGGCGGAAGCCGTGACCCATCTGTGGGCGGAAGGCCCGGACGACGCCTCGGCACAGGCCCTGCTCGACGAGTGGGCGGCCGTGGTGGAGAGCGCCGGCGACTGACCCCCGACCGGTGCGCCGCGGCCTTCCGCACCGGAGGCCGCGGCGCACCGGTGGGGCCATTCGGCGGCAGCCATGATGACGTGCGACGATGTGCGGCATGTCGCAGCCGTCCCCCGATCGGAGCACCCCCTCGCCGCCCGCACGCCCCGACGCGTCCATGTCACTGCTGAACAACGTGATGGACCACAGCCTCGACGACGGCTACGCGGAGGCGTCGGCCCGGCGCAGGGCCGACGGGAGCGCGGGGCTGCCCCGTACGCTCAGGTCGAAGCTCGGCCTGGCCGCCGGGCTGGTGGTGGCCGCCCTCGTGGTCACGCTCGGCGCGGCCGAGGCACGGATCTCCGCGCCCGTCGTCGCCAAGGAGCGCGAGGAGCTGATCGACCGCATCGACGCGGAGACGGAGGCCGCCGACACTCTGGAGTCCGATGTCGACGCACTCCGCTCCGACGTGAGCGAACGTCAGCGCAAGGCCCTGGAGCGGCACGGGGGCGACCAGGGCCAGCTCGTGGCCCTGCTGTCCGGCGCGACGCCCGTCGAAGGACCCGGTGTGAAGCTGGTGGTCGACGACGCGAAGGACACCGACCAGGGCGGGGGCGGACCACGCGATTCCTCGGGCTTCGCCGACACCGGACGGGTACGCGACCGGGACATGCAGCGGGTCGTCAACGGCCTGTGGGAATCCGGGGCCGAGGCCATCGCCATCAACGGGCAAAGGCTGACCGCGCTGTCGGCCATCCGGGCCGCCGGAGACGCCATACTGGTCGACAACAGGCCGCTCGTGCCGCCGTACACGGTGTTCGCGGTGGGGGACGGCAAGAAGCTCGCGACCGTCTTCGGGGACAGTGCCGACGGCCAGTACCTCCAGGCGCTCAAGGAGAGCTTCGACATTCGCACCAGCATCTCCGAACAGGCGAAGGTACGGCTTCCGGCCGCCCCGAGCCTGATCGTCCGTACAGCAGAGCCGAAGGCCGCCGACAGCGGTGCGGCAGACACAGGGAAGGGCACATCGTGATCGCCGTACTGGGCCTCGTCGTGGGAGTCGTGGTCGGACTGTTGGTCCGGCCCGAGGTACCGGCGGTGGTCGAGCCCTACCTGCCGATCGCGGTGGTCGCCGCGCTCGACGCCGTCTTCGGAGGTCTGCGGGCCATGCTCGACGGCATCTTCGTGGACAAGGTCTTCGTGGTCTCGTTCCTCTCCAACGTCGTGGTGGCCGCGCTGATCGTCTTCCTCGGCGACAAGCTGGGCGTCGGCGCCCAGCTCTCCACGGGTGTGGTGGTCGTGCTCGGCATCCGGATCTTCTCCAACGCCGCCGCCATCCGCCGGCACGTCTTCCGGGCTTGAGGCCGATGAACAACGACCAGAACCCCCGCAGCGAACAGCCCGACGGCGGCGCGCATGCCGCCCCCGACGGACCCCCGCAGCCGCCCGCCCAAGAGGTGACCGGACGGCAGCGGCTCAAGGCGGGGCTGTGGCCGCCGCGGCTGAGCCGGGCCCAACTCATCGTCGCCGTGCTGCTGTTCGGGCTTGGTCTGGGGCTGGCCATCCAGGTGCGGTCGACCAGCGACGACAGCGCTCTGCGCGGCGCCCGGCAGGAGGACCTGGTCCGCATCCTCGACGAGGTCGACGACCGGACGCAGCGCCTGGAGGACGAGAAGCAGCGCCTGGAGGACCAGCGCGCCGAGCTGGAGAACAGCTCGGACCAGGCCGAGGAGGCCCGGAAGCAGACGCTGGAGAAGGAGCGTCAGCTCGGCATCCTCGCGGGCACGGTGGCCGCGGAGGGCCCCGGCATCACGCTGACGATCACCGACCCCTCGGGCGCGGTCGCCCCGGACATGCTGCTCGACGCCCTCCAGGAGCTCCGCGCTGCGGGTGCTGAGGCCATCGAGGTCAACGGGGTGCGTGTGGTGGCCAATACGTATTTCTCCGGGGACGCCGGTGACGTACAGGTGGACGGGAAGAAGATCGAGGCGCCGTACGAGTTCTCGGTCATCGGCAAGCCGCAGGATCTGGAGCCCGCGCTCAACATCCCCGGCGGTGTCGTCCAGACGCTGGAGAAGGAGCAGGCCACCGTACTGGTGGAACAGTCCGACGACATCGTCGTTGACGCCTTGCGACCGGCGCAGCGGCCTGACTACGCTCGGTCGTCAACGCCGTGATCCGGGCGAGCGGGAGGGTCGGGGGACCGGGTCGGACGGTTGCGGGGGGTCGGCGCACCGGATTGGTGGTGCGTGGTGGAAACTGTCGGGTGGATACGGACGTTGTGAAGATGTCCGGGTCGGCAGGTGTGTTCAATCATGGTTCGTCCTGCCCCACGGGCGGGTCTATGTCGGTCAAGGGGAATCGCCCGTGAAGTTGTTTGCGAAGTTGTTCGGGAAGAGTGCACGCGAGGACAGCAACAGTGCTGCCCGCCACCGCGCTCCGCGCCACGGCCAGGCCGAGGAGCAGGAAGCGGAGCGCCCGCTCTTCCGTGACGAGGTGTCCGGAGCCCCGGGGGGTGACGGCGTGTCGTCCGTTGACCCGGCCGGTGCCGGAGGCATAGGTTTCGGCGCACCATCGGCCGCCAGCGCCGGTGGAGGGTTCACCCCGGAGGGCGCGTCGATGCCGGTCTGTACGAGGTGCGGCCACCGCAACGCGGCGGGCAGCAAGTTCTGCTCGAACTGCGGCGCTCCGCTGAGGGGTGGCGTTCCCGAGCGCCCCTCGGAGACGACGTCCACGATCTCCATCTCGGGTCTTGAGGCGTACGAGGCGGAGGCGACGGGCCAGACCGCCGCGCCGTCGCTCTCTCCGGAGGCCCAGGCCGCGGTCGACGCCCTGCCGGCCGGTTCGGCGCTGCTGGTCGTGCGCCGCGGTCCGAACTCCGGCAGCCGCTTTCTGCTCGACAGCGACCTCACCACGGCCGGCCGTCACCCGCAGAGCGACATCTTTCTCGACGACGTGACCGTGTCGCGGCGTCATGTGGAGTTCCGCAGGAACCCGGACGGTAGCTTCACCGTGGGTGATGTCGGCAGCCTCAACGGCACCTACGTCAACCGCGAGCGCATCGATTCGGTCCCGCTGTCCAACGGCGACGAAGTCCAGATCGGAAAGTACCGGCTGGTCTTCTATGCGAGCCCGCGGGGCGTGTGACCAGCCCCGGACCTGGTCCGGGGGGACCCGGAGGAAGGCCCATGCTGCGAACACCGACAGGCGGTGCCGGAAACGGCACCGCCTCCGCGGAAGCGCGCCCGATGAGCATCGGAACGGTGCTCATCCAGCTGCGCGAGGAGTTTCCCGAAGTCACCATCTCCAAGATCCGGTTCCTGGAGGCCGAGGGGCTCGTCGAGCCGCAGCGCACCCCTTCCGGATACCGGAAGTTCACTCCGGGTGATGTGGAGCGCCTGGCGCAGGTGCTCCGTATGCAGCGGGACCACTACCTTCCGCTGAAGGTCATCCGGGAGCACCTGGACGCGCTGGCCCGGGGCGAGCGGCCCGTTCTCCCCTCGCCCGGCGAACGGCGGGATCTGTCCGACGGGGTGTGGGACGCCGACACCGGAGCGGCGACCGCCGCCCGGATCGGGCGGGCCGAACTCTTGGCGGCCGCCGAGGTCGACGAGGACCGGCTGGCCGAGTGGGAGTCCTACGGGCTCATCGTCCCGTCCCCGGACGGGGGCTACGACACCGATATGGTGACCGTCGCCAAGCTGGTGGCGGACCTGGGGCGATTCGGTCTGGAGCCGCGTCATCTTCGCGCCATGCGGGCCTCCGCCGACCGTGAGGCGGGGCTCGTGGAGCAGCTGGTCGCGCCCCTGCGGCGGCACCGCAATCCGCAGACCAGGGCCCATGCGGAAGCCACCGCGAACGAGCTTGCCGAGCTGTCCGTGAGGCTGCACGCGGCCCTCGTGCAGAGCGCTCTGCGCAGCCGTCTGCACTGACCTCGGCGGATCCCGACTACCCAAACATGGCGAGCACGTCCTAGGGTTGCTGTGTGAACGAGCTTGACGTTGTCGGTGTCCGGGTGGAAATGCCCTCCAACCAACCGATCGTTCTCCTGCGTGAAGTGGGAGGCGACCGGTACCTCCCCATTTGGATCGGTCCGGGGGAGGCGACCGCGATCGCCTTCGCCCAGCAGGGCATGGCGCCTCCCCGGCCGCTGACCCATGACCTGTTCAAGGATGTGCTCGAGGCCCTGGGCCAGGAGCTCACCGAGGTCCGCATCACGGACCTTCGCGAAGGGGTCTTCTACGCGGAGCTCGTCTTCGCCGGCGGAGTCGAGGTGAGCGCCAGGCCCTCCGACGCCATAGCGCTCGCCCTGCGGACCGGAACGCCGATCTACGGCAGTGACGGCGTGCTGGACGACGCGGGCATCGCGATCCCCGACGAGCAGGAGGACGAGGTGGAGAAATTCCGCGAATTCCTCGACCAGATCTCTCCGGAGGACTTCGGTACGAACAGCCAGTGACCGTCCCGGCAAGGGTGTCGTCAGCGCATCCGGCAAGCCTTTCCCGTTGGTGAGACACGGGAAACCACCCTCAGGGTGATTATCACTCGGCGTGCCGAGTGTGGCGATCGTTGACGCACCCCGAGTGACTGCCTACCTTCGAGTGGGCAGGTCAAGGACGGAGGTCGGCGTGAGAAGCAGCGGCGACGGTACGGCGGCGGGCGGGCCGTACACGCAGCACGGCAGTGGAGCCGACCACGCCATCAGGCAGCCGGTTCAGCCGGCGCCGGTGGCAGGGGGCGGCAGGTCTGCGGCGAGCGGTGGCGACGACATCGGCTACCGCGGACCCACGGCGTGCGCGGCGGCGGGGATCACGTACCGCCAGTTGGACTACTGGGCCCGTACGGGACTGGTGGAGCCCAGCGTGCGTCCGGCCTACGGGTCGGGGACCCAGCGTCTCTACAGCTTCCGGGACGTGGTCCTCCTCAAGATCGTCAAGCGGTTCCTAAACACCGGGGTCGCGCTGCAGAACATCCGCACCACGGTCCAGCATCTGCGGGCCCGGGGTTTCCAGGACCTGGAGCGCATGACGCTGATGAGCGACGGGGCCACGGTCTACGAGTGCTCGTCCCCCGACGAGGTCGTCAGTCTCCTCCAGGGCGGCCAGGGCGTCTTCGGGATCGCCGTCGGCGTCGTCTGGCGCGACGTGGACGCGGCGCTCTCGCAGTTGCACGGTGAGCGCGTCGACACCGGCGAGACCCTGGTCGGCCACAACCCCGCGGACGAACTGGCCCGGCGGCGCAACCGCGCGGTCTGAGCGGGCCGCGCGGTCCGAGGCCGGGACGCCGAGCACGGGGCGACAGCGGTACGGAGCACGCGACAGCGGTACGGAGACGGGACGGTCCGGCACCCCACGGGGCGCCGGACCGTCCCGTTGTCAGTGCCGTAGGGCAGCATCGACGGTGTGAGACCCGCGCCCACCATCCTCCACCTGGACATGGACGCCTTCTACGCGTCGGCGGAGCAGGCGGCTAAACCGAGTCTGCGCGGCAAGGCGGTCGTGGTGGGCGGCCTCGGACCCCGGGGCGTGGTCGCCACCGCCTCGTACGAGGCCCGGCGGCTCGGGGTGCACTCGGCGATGCCCACCGCGCAGGCCCGGCGGCTCGCGCCCAACGCGGCGTATCTGGTGCCCCGCTTCTCCCTGTACCGCACGGTGAGCGAGCAGGTGATGGGCCTGCTGGGACGGCTGTCGCCCCTGGTGGAACCGTTGAGCCTGGACGAGGCGTTCGTGGACCTGGAGGCCGGGGGGACGGCGGACGACGCGGCCTCGGCCCGCGCGACGGGGGAGGGGCTGCGGGCGGCCATCCACGCGGTGACGGGTCTCAGCGGCTCCGTCGGACTCGCGGGCTCCAAGATGCTCGCCAAGATCGCCTCGGAGCAGGCCAAGCCGGACGGCCTCGTCCTCATCGAGCCCGGCACCGAACGGGATCTGCTGGCCCCCCTGTCGGTCCGCGTGCTGCCGGGGGTCGGGCCGGCCACCGGCGACCATCTCCGGCGCGCCGGCATGACCACCGTCCACGACCTGGCGGAGGCCGGAGAGGCGGAGCTCGTACGACTGGTCGGCAAGGCCCACGGCCACGGGCTCCACCGGATGGCGCTGGGCCTCGACGACCGGCCCGTGGTCGCCGAGCGGGACGCCAAGTCCGTATCGGTGGAGGATACCTTCGACGTGGACCTGCACGACCGGGTGCGGGTACGGGCCGAGGTGGAGCGGCTCGCCGTCCGGTGCGTGGAGCGGCTGCGGGCCGCCGACCGGTCGGGCCGCACGGTGGTGCTGAAGGTGCGGCGCTACGACTTCTCCACGCTGACCCGCTCCGAGACCCTCAGAGGGCCCACGGACGACCCCACGGTGGTGCGCGAGGCGGCCGGGCGGCTGCTGGAGTCCGTGGACACCACGGGCGGCGTACGGCTTCTGGGGGTCGGTGTCACGGGGCTCGCCGACTTCACCCAGGAGGACCTGTTCGCCCAGGCCGCCGACGCCCGGGAGCTCGCCCGCCGGGCCGTGGAGGAGCGGGAACCGGCCGGGGGGGACGGCGGACGGGAGAGCGAGCCGGAGCCCGAGCCGGAGGAGCCCTCCGAGCCGCTCGCCGCCCGGCGCTGGCCCGCCGGGCACGACGTCCACCACGAGGCGCACGGACACGGCTGGGTGCAGGGCAGCGGCGTCGGGCGGGTCACCGTCCGGTTCGAGCAGCCGTGGAGCGCCCCCGGCCGGGTGCTGACCTTCCGCGTCGACGATCCGCGGCTGCTCCCCGCCGACCCGTTGCCGCTCGTCCGCGAACCGCCCGACTACTCCTCCTGGCCCGCCAGCCTGCCGAAGTCCCGGTCCGGGCCGGACCCGGCCGCGGGCGGGTTGTCCAGCCCGTAGTGGCGGTAGAGCTGCAACTCCTGCTCGGGGGAGAGGTGCCGCCCGACGCCGAAGTCCGGCGCGCCCTTGATCAACGCCCGGTCGAAGGGGACGCGCAGCGCGTCCCCTTCGAATTCGCTGGGCTCCAGCGGGACGAAGGCGTCCCTGCTGAACAGTCCGGTGCGCACGGCCGCCCATTCGGGTACGCCCGTCGCGTCGTCGAGATAGACCTCATCCACCGTTCCGATCTTGGCGCCCTTGCGATCGAAGGCCTTGCGGCCGATCAGGCGACGCGGATCGATATCGGTCTGCACGGTGCCTCCCACTGGTCGCGGCTGCTCACGGTGGTCCGCGATGCCCCACCAGCACCACAGAAGTGCAGATCCGCGAGGTCGGCCACTCGAGAGCTCCGGTTCGGGGGCCGCTGGTAGGCTGGCAGTGGCTGCTGACCCCGTGCGGGAGAGCCTCCGGTGCGGAATCCGGAGGCGCCGAAGGAGCAAATCCTCCCCGGAATCTCTCAGGCCCCCGTACCGCACGGACGAGGTCACTCTGGAAAGCAGGGCGGATGCGTGCGGGCTCAGGCCCGGACGGACCCGACCCTCACCGACGGTGAAAGCCGGCGTGCCTCCGGGCGGGCCGGTGAAGCTCTCAGGTTGAGATGACAGAGGGGGAGGCCGTCCGGGCACCCGCGCCGCGGTGCCCCTCGCAGGTCGTGGCAGACCAGGAGGCCTCCATCATGACCCCCCGTCGCACTCCGCTCTCCCAGCTGGAGCAGGGCATTCCGTTCGAGCAGCGCCACATAGGGCCGGACGCCGAGGCCCAGGCGAAGATGCTCGCCCAGGTCGGCTACGGCTCCCTCGACGAGCTGACCGCCGCCGCGGTGCCCGACGTGATCAAGAGCGCGGAGGCCCTGAACCTCCCGTCGGCGCGCACCGAGGCGGAGGTCCTGGCCGAGCTGCGCTCGCTGGCCGACCGCAACACGGTGCTGGCCCCGATGATCGGCCTCGGCTACTACGGCACCTTCACGCCGCCCGTCATCCTGCGCAACGTCATGGAGAACCCCGCGTGGTATACGGCCTACACGCCGTACCAGCCGGAGATCTCCCAGGGCCGTCTGGAGGCCCTGCTGAACTTCCAGACGATGGTCGCCGAGCTGACCGGGCTGCCCACCTCCGGCGCCTCCCTGCTCGACGAGGGCACCGCCGCCGCCGAGGCGATGGCCCTCGCCCGGCGCGTCGGCAAGGTGAAGAAGGGTGTCTTCCTGGTCGACGCCGACACCCTGCCCCAGACCGTCGCGGTCATCGAGACCCGCGCCGAGCCGACCGGAGTCGAGGTCGTCGTCGCCGACCTGAGCGACGGCATCCCGGCCGAGATCGCCGAGCGCGGCGTCTTCGGCGTCCTGCTCCAGTACCCGGGCGCCTCCGGCGCGGTGCGCGCCATCGAGCCCGTCATCGAGCAGGCCCACGAGCTCGGCGCGATCGTCACCGTCGCCGCCGACCTGCTGGCCCTCACCCTCCTCACCTCGCCCGGCGCGCTCGGCGCCGACATCGCGGTCGGCACCACCCAGCGCTTCGGCGTGCCGATGGGCTTCGGCGGCCCGCACGCCGGCTTCATGGCCGTCCGCGAGAAGTTCGCCCGCTCCCTGCCCGGCCGCCTCGTCGGCGTCTCCGTCGACGCCGACGGCGACAAGGCGTACCGCCTGGCGCTCCAGACCCGCGAGCAGCACATCCGCCGCGAGAAGGCCACCAGCAACATCTGCACCGCACAGGTGCTCCTCGCCGTCATGGCCGGGATGTACGCGGTCTACCACGGGCCCGACGGGCTGCGGACGATCGCCCGGCGCACCCACCGCTACGCCGCGATCCTCGCCGACGGACTGCGCACCGCCGGCGCCGAGATCGTGCACGACGCGTTCTTCGACACCCTCACCGTCCGCGTGCCCGGCAAGGCCGCCGGCATCGTCGCCGACGCCCGCGAGCGCGGGGTCAACCTCCGCCTCGTCGACGCCGACCACGTCTCCGTCGCCTGCGACGAGACCACCGCCCGCGCGCAGATCTCCGCCGTCTGGGCCGCGTTCGGCGCCGAGGGCGACATCGAGGCGTTGGACGCCGCGGTCGCGGACGCCCTGCCCGAGGCGCTGCTGCGCACGGACGAGTTCCTGGCCCACCCGGTCTTCCACCAGCACCGCTCCGAGACCGCGATGCTGCGCTACCTCCGCAAGCTCGCCGACCGCGACTACGCGCTGGACCGCGGCATGATCCCGCTCGGCTCCTGCACCATGAAGCTGAACGCGACCGCCGAGATGGAGTCGATCACCTGGCCCGAGTTCGGCGCGCTGCACCCCTTCGCGCCGGCCGAGCAGGCACAGGGCTTCCTCACCCTCATCCGTGAGCTGGAGGAGCGCCTGGCGGAGGTCACCGGCTACGACGCGGTGTCCATCCAGCCCAACGCCGGCTCCCAGGGCGAGTTCGCGGGGCTGCTGGCCGTCCGCGCGTACCACCGGGCCAACGGCGACGACCAGCGCACCGTCTGCCTGATCCCCTCCTCCGCGCACGGCACCAACGCCGCCAGCGCCGTGATGGCGGGCATGAAGGTCGTCGTGGTGAAGACCGCCGACGACGGCGAGGTCGACGTCGCGGACCTGCGCGCCAAGATCGAGCAGTACCGCGACGAGCTGGCCGTGCTCATGATCACCTACCCCTCCACGCACGGGGTGTTCGAGGAGCACGTCGCCGACATCTGCGGCGAGGTCCACGACGCCGGCGGCCAGGTGTACGTCGACGGCGCCAACCTCAACGCGCTGGTCGGGCTGGCCAAGCCGGGCAAGTTCGGCGGCGACGTCTCGCACCTGAACCTGCACAAGACCTTCTGCATCCCGCACGGCGGCGGCGGCCCCGGCGTCGGCCCGGTCGGCGTCCGCGCACACCTCGCCCCGTACCTCCCCAACCACCCGCTCCAGCCCGCCGCGGGCCCGGAGACCGGTGTGGGCCCGATCTCGGCCGCCCCGTGGGGCTCGGCGGGCATCCTGCCGATCTCGTGGGCGTACGTCCGGCTGATGGGCGGCGAGGGCCTCAAGCGGGCCACGCAGGTCGCGGTGCTGGCCGCGAACTACATCGCCAAGCGGCTGGAGCCGCACTACCCGATCCTCTACACCGGCCCGGCCGGGTTGGTCGCGCACGAGTGCATCGTGGACCTGCGCCCGATCTCGAAGGCGACCGGCGTCTCCATCGACGATGTGGCCAAGCGCCTGATCGACTACGGCTTCCACTCGCCGACCATGTCGTTCCCGGTGGCCGGCACGCTGATGATCGAGCCCACGGAGAGCGAGGACCTCGCGGAGCTCGACCGGTTCTGCGACACCATGATCGCGATCCGCGCCGAGATCGAGAAGGTCGCGTCGGGGGAGTGGAGCGCGGACGACAACCCGCTCGCCAACGCCCCGCACACCGCCGCCGCGCTCGGCGGCGACTGGGAGCACGGCTACAGCCGCGAGGAGGCCGTCTTCCCGGCCGGAGTGTCCGCCGCCGACAAGTACTGGCCGCCGGTCCGCCGGATCGACGGGGCCTTCGGCGACCGCAACCTGGTCTGCTCCTGCCCGCCGCTGGACGCGTACGACGCCTGAGCGAGCCTGTCGTGAGGCGTGCGCCGTGAGCGCGGCGCGCGCCGGGCAAGCGTCGGGGCCGGTGCGGAGTTCTCTCCGGGCCGGCCCCTCGTCCGTACGGCCCCGGTCAGGCGGCCCGTACCACGCGGCCCGCCAGCGGCCGGTGCGGGGCGATGATCTGCCCGTCGGGCAGCAGCTCGCCGGTGTCCTCGAAGAGCAGGACGCCGTTGCACAGGAGGCTCCAGCCCTGTTCGGGGTGGTGGGCCGTCAGACGGGCGGCCTCCCGGTCGGGTGAGTCAGCGGTGGGGCAGGGTGGCTGGTGCTGGCACATGGATGCGTTCTTTCGCTGCGTCGAGTCGAATGTCCTGCGGCTGGATGAGGTGTTCATGGCCGCCCCCGTATCAGTCGGTCCGGTCCCAGTGTTGCCCTACGGGGAAGAATCCGCAGGGATTTCGCCGCAGCACCCGTACTCCTCCCTTGACGCATCACCCGCGCGGACGGTTCACCGCAACTGCACTGTCCCTTCGGGTGGTTCGGGGTGGCCGGAAGGGGCTAGTCCGAGTGGGGAGCACAGCGCCCCCGCAGCGCCCGCGCCACCGCCCCGGGGTGCGGGGCGAGCGGCACGGGCGCGGCGGGGGCGTGTCGACGCCGCGGGCGGGGTCAGGCCGAGCTGAGCAGCGGTCCGGGGGACACGCGCATCGAGATGACCGGCAGCAGGTCGGCGACCCGGTGCGGGCGGTGGGCGGCGATGCCCGGCGGGGCCGGCGCCAGCGGCACCAGGACGTCCGTCGGCGCGAGCACACCGCCCGCGGGGTCGGCCTCGGTGTCGCCGTGCAGCCAGAGGGCGATCATGTACAGCTCCGGGATGGACAGCAACCGCGCCTGCCAGGGAGCGGCGGAGGTCTCCGCCTGCCGGACGGCCAGCTCGGTGGAGGCGAGATAGGGGCCCTCGAAGAAGTGCGAGAACGTCCAGCCGTCGGGGGTGAGCACCGTGTCCGCCGCGGCGACCGGGCGGCCCTCGCTCCGGATCAGGAAGCGCCAGGCCGCGAGATGCGTCAGCGGCGCCGTCCCGTCGGTGGAGGCCCGGCCCAGCACGTGTACGGGGAGCGGGAGTTCGGGGCTCAGCGGTCCCTGGACGGACCGGAGAGCGGATGTGCGGGCCTCGCGGACGGCCGTGGGAGAACCGAGGGCCGCGAGAACGCTGCGCAGGGCGGGCGCGGGGGCCGGGAGGACATGCAGCGGCATGGTGGGTCGCCTCTCACTTCGGAGACACGGTGACGCTTGGGCGGGTGCGGACGACATTGTCGGCATGCGGAAGGGCCGGAACAGTCCGGTGACGGGCGAGCCGTAGCAGCTCTCTGCCTCGTTGAGCGGAGTTTATATGACACTTGTTCACGCAGTGTTTCCGCTAGCAGTCGGGGATATGTCGCGCAAGGCGCCATCCGGTCTTCGCGACGCGTTATTCCTGGTGATTTGGCAACCGGTCACCGGCTGCGACCTGGCATTCTTCCGGCAGTGCGGTAGGCCGAAACTCGCCGCTTTTATTCGTGTGCATGCTCCGGCGGAAAATGCCGCGTGCCGCATGCCCGGTGAATGTGCCTCCGGTCTCCTTCTCCCAGACTATCGGGTATCGGAGGCCCGTGGGGACGTTACGGATCACTCCCACTGGGCATTATCGATCGTGATGCGAGCGGCCTGGCCCGCGGGCCGCCACTGGAGGAGGGACCCCTAGATGGGGGAGAAGGTCGTGGCGGGAGCCGTTGACCTGTCCGATCGACAGGCATACCGCGCCAAGCTCAACCAGTGCCTGGAGGGACTGGGCAGACTCCTCGCGGAGCGGAGGTTTGACCGTCCGCGGAACCTGATGGGGCTGGAGATAGAGCTGAATCTGGCGGGTTCCGACGGGATGCCCCGGATGATGAACCAGCAAGTGCTCCAGCGCATCGCCAGCCGGGATTTCCAGACCGAACTGGGCATGTTCAACCTCGAAGTCAATATCGTTCCGCACCGCCTCGGCGGCCGGGTATTCGATCAGCTCTCGGAGGAGTTGCGCACCGGTCTCGCCTATGCGCACCGCAAAGCGGGGGAGGTGGACGCGGGGATCGTGATGATCGGAATCCTCCCCACCCTGGGGGAGCACGACGTGGTGTCAGCGAATCTCTCGGACGTCGACCGCTACACCTTGCTCAACGATCAAATGGCGGCTGCCCGGGGGGAGGATTTCCTCCTCGACATCGAAGGCGTCGAGCGGCTGGTCTGCACCTCGCCGTCGATCGCCCCGGAGGCGGCCTGCACGTCGGTGCAGCTCCATCTCCAGGTGACGCCGGACCGGTTCGCCGACGTGTGGAACGCCGCCCAGGCGATCACCGGCGTCCAGATCGCGCTGGGCGCCAACGCCCCGTTCCTCTTCGGCAAGGAGCTGTGGCGGGAGTCCAGGCCGCCCCTGTTCCAGCAGGCCACCGACGTGCGCCCGCCGGAGCTGGCGAACCAGGGCGTGCGGCCGAGGACGTGGTTCGGGGAGCGCTGGATCTCCTCCGCGCACGAGCTGTTCGAGGAGAACCTGCGCTACTTCCCGCCGCTGCTGCCGATCTGCGACGACGAGGACCCGCTGAAGGTGCTGGACGAGGGCGGGGTGCCGGAGCTGGCCGAGCTGGTCCTGCACAACGGCACGGTCTACCGCTGGAACCGCCCGGTGTACGGGATCGCCGACGGCGTTCCCCATCTGCGGGTGGAGAACCGCGTCCTGCCCGCCGGGCCCACGGTCACCGACGTGATCGCCAACGCCGCGTTCTACTACGGTCTCGTCCGGGCGCTCGCGGAGGAGTCCCGCCCGGTGTGGAGCCGGCTGCCGTTCGAGGCCGCCGAGGAGAACTTCACCGAGGCGTGCCGGCACGGCATCGAGGCCGAGATGCTCTGGCCCCGCTCCGGGCGCTCCGGCGGACTGACGAAGATCCCCGCCGTGCGGCTGGTGCTGGAGGAACTGCTGCCGCTGGCCGCCGCCGGGCTGGACGCCTGGCACATCGAGCCAGCCGACCGCGACCGCTACCTCGGGGTGATCGAGGAGCGGTGCAGGCGGCGGGTCAACGGGGCCTCCTGGCAGGTGGCCACGTACAACCGGGCCCTGGAGGCCGGCCTTCGGCGGGAGGCGGCGCTCGCGGCCACCACCCGCCGCTACGCCGAGCTGATGCACGCGGGGGAGCCGGTGCACACGTGGCCGGTGGGTTTTCCGGCGCCCTGAGGCCGGGAGGCGCGCCGGGGCCGGTGCGTGGGCCGTCCCGGTGCCGAGGCCGGTAGGCGTGTCGTCGTGGCGGTCCGGAGCCCGACGGGCCTCTCGGCGCGCCCGGGGGTGATGTGGTGGGCGGCGGGTCAGGGTTCCGGGCCCGTCCGCCCGCCGCTCCGTGCTGTACCGCGCAGGGGTGCTGCTCCGCCGCGGCGAGCTCCCGGGTCGAGGGCCGCCGCGCCGGGGCCGCTGCGCCGAGGGCCGCCGCGCCAGGAGGCGGTCGGTACAGCGGCCCGGGGGTCGGCGCCCGGGGGGCGCGGCCGGCCCGGCGCGCGGTCACTCCTGGCCGGCGCGGCCGTTCTGGCCCGCCGTCATGATGGCTTGCAGGATCACCCCCTGAATCTCCGCCGGGTCGCTCACCTCGTAACCGTCGCCGCCGGTCACCCGGGCGATCTCGGCGACCTCGTCGCGGTCCGCCTCCGGGCCGACCGCGATGGCGATGACCGGGACGGGGCGCTCCGGATCGACGAGTTCCTTCAGCCTCGCGACCAGCGCGCTCCGCGAGATGCCGTCCTCGTCCTGGTTGGAGCCGTCCGTGAGGACCACCAGAGCGTTGAACTTCCCCTTGACGTACGTCGAGCTGGCCTCCTGGTACGAGGCCAGCACGGTGTCGTACAGCCCGGTCGCCCCGCCCGGAACCGGCTGCAGTCCCGCGAACGCGGCGGTGAGTTTCTGCCGGTGGGTCCCGCCGCCCGCCGCCGGGTCGCCGAGCCGCCGCGTCGGCATGAGCCGCCGGTAGTCCTTCTCGCCGTCCAGCGTGGTGGCGAACTCCCACAGCCCGATCTCGTCGTTCGGGGTGAACTGGTCCAGCGCCTGGATCAGCGACTCCTTGGTGACGTCCATCCGGGACTGGCCCCGGCCCGGCACGAGCGTCGCCATGGAGCCGGAGGCGTCGACCACTGTGGTCAGCCGGGCGCTCTGCACGGTTATGGTCCACATCCCCAGGGTCTCCTGGAGCTCCTCGGCCGACGGCGCCTCGGCGGGCGGCTCGGCGTAGGGCTGGGGCTTCCTGCCGCCGGCCGCGGCGACGAGGGAGTCCGCCGCGCTTCCGTCACCGGCGCGGAACCCGTGCTCGGCGAAGGTGGCCGCGGCCTTCTCGTCGCTCAGCAGGTTCATGAACCGCAGGGCCGCACGGGACTCCGGAATGCTCAGCTCCGGCTCGTTCACCAGCGTGTACGGGTAGTCCAGCAGCGGTGTCCCGTCCTCGGGGTAGAAGAGGTCCAGCCTGCCCCCGCCGGTGGCCTCCGCGTTGTGCGTGAACGCGGCCTGCTCGGAGATCAGGACCGCCTGGTTGCGCTTCGGGTTGCCCTGCTCGGCCCCGGAGTCGCTGCGCGCCAGCGTCTCCAGCACTTGGGCGTCCCCGTCCGACATCCGCTCGGCGAGCACCTTCGCGGTCTCCGCCACCCGGGTGTCGCTGTCCCCGCCCTGGCGTGCGGACGAGGCGCCGATGCCGGCGAGGGCCAGCAGCCCGGTCGCGCTGCGCGCCGGGTCCGCCGACCCGAGGCGCACCCGGTCCGAACCGAGCGTCCCGGCCACCAGTTCGGCCCAGGTGTACGTCGTGCGGGGCCAGCCGAGCGCCTGCGAGGCGGACGGCACCATGCCCACGGCCACCGGCGAGGAGGCCACCGAGTCCGACGGGGAGACGGGGATGCCCTCGCCCAGCCCCTTGGCCCGCTCCAGCCACAGTTCGGAGTCGGGCAGCCAGACCTGGAAGTCGGGTTGGGCGTCCCCGGCGGCGAGGGCGGCGGCCACCTTGTGCGCGTCGCGGGCCAGGACCTCCACCTCCAGGCAGCGGCCGTCGGCCCTGACCTCGTCCGCGCGGGCCCGCTCGGCCACGGACCGTACGGCGGGCGCGATGTCGGGGGAGGCGACCACGGACAGGTGCACGGCGGAGTCCTCGCAGGACTCGGAGAACGACCACAGGCCGCCCTTGGCCGCGACGGCCGTGCCCGTCGCCACGGAGAGGACGAGCAGGGTGGCGATCACGACCGTACGCCGCCGGCGCCCGGGGCGCGGGTGGTCCCGCCGTCCTTCCGCCGCGTGGCTGTCGGGCAAGCTATGACGTCCCATGTCGGTGGTTCCCCCAGAGGATGAAACAACGAAAGAGGGGACCCGACCATCAGCGATGGTGGTCGTCCCCCGGCCTGTCACGCATGATCTTCGTACCTGTATTCGAGACCCTAGCGGGACGGTCGGTGGGATGAGACGCGATTGCAGAACAAAAGGCAGGTGTACAGGTGGAGTCCGGGCGTGTGGCTGATTCTTTTCCCCAAGTGGCCTTGTCGCGAAGGATCTTGCGGTCCGAGGCGGTGCTGGTCCTGGCGCTCTCGCTGGGCGCCAGCGGAGTCTCCGCCCTCATCAGTTTCGTCGGATCCCTGACGAAACCGGGCGGCCTGAAGGACCAGGCGGCGACGCTCAACGGTTCCTACGCGCCGGGCCGCCCCTGGCTGGATCTCGCATGGCAAATGTTCGGGATCGCAACGGCTCTGGTGCCGGTGGCCCTGGTGGCGCACCTGCTGATCCGCGAAGGCGCGAGCATGCGGGCGATCGGTTTCGACCGGGTGAGGCCCTGGTCCGACCTGGGCCGCGGAACCATCGTCGCGGCCGGTATCGGCAGCGCGGGTCTCGCCTTCTATCTGGTGGCCCGCGCCACCGGGTTCAACCTGACGGTCGTGCCCGAGTCCCTGCCCGAGGTGTGGTGGAAGTTCCCCGTACTGATCCTCTCGGCGGTCCAGAACTCCGTGGTGGAGGAGGTCATCGTCGTCGGGTATCTGCTGCGAAGGCTCGGGCAGTTGGGCTGGACGCCGATGGCCGCCCTGGTGGCCAGTTCGGTACTGCGCGGGTCGTACCACCTGTACCAGGGGATCGGCGGCTTCATCGGCAACGTGGTGATGGGCGTCGTCTTCGTGCTGCTCTACCGGCGCTGGGGCCGGGTGGGCCCGCTCGTCGTCGCGCACGCGCTCCTGGACATCGGGGCGTTCGTCGGATACGCGCTGCTGGCGGGCCGGGTCGACTGGCTGCCGACGCCCTGAGCACGGCGGATCGGGGCCGGCCCCGGCGTCGGACGCCGTCAGAGCGCGGTGAGCAGTTCGCCGTCGATCACCGTGACCGCCGTACCGGTCAGCAGGGTGCGCTCTCCGCGCAAACCGGTACGGACCAGGCCCGAGCGGGCGGATGCCTGGAGGCCGGTGAGGTCGTCGCGGCCGAGGCGGGCCGACCAGAAGGGGGCCAGCGCGGTGTGGGCGCTGCCGGTGACCGGGTCCTCGTCGATGCCGACGCCCGGGAAGAAGCAGCGCGAGACGTAGTCGTAGCCCCGGGCGGGGTCCGCGGCGGCCGCGGTGGCGATGACCCCGCGCCGGGAGTGGGCCACCAGCGCCGCGCAGTCCGGGGCGAGCCCCCGTACGGTCGCCTCGTCGCGCAGCTCGACGAGCAGGTCGCCGATGTGCTCGCCGGTGTCGTGCACCGAGACGGGGTCCGCGCCGAGGGCGTCCGCGAGACCGTACGGCACCGGCTCCTCGGTCAGCGGGGAGGTGGGGAAGTCCAGCGTGAGGCCGCCGTCCGGGCCCGCCGTCGCGGTCAGGACGCCGCAGCGGGCGGCGAAGCGGACAGGCCCCGTGGCGCGCCCGGTGGTGCGCAGGACGTGGGCGGTGGCGAGCGTGGCATGGCCGCACATGTCCACCTCGACGACCGGGGTGAACCAGCGCAGCGCCCAGTCGGCTGCGCCGCCGGGCGGCAGGGGGTGGGCGAAGGCCGTCTCGGAGAGGTTGACCTCGGCGGCGATCTCCTGGAGGCGTTCGGCGGGCGGGAACCCGTCGCTCTCCAGCAGGAGCACACCGGCGGGGTTGCCGGAGAAGGGTCGGTCGGTGAACGCGTCGACGATACGAATCCTCATGGGGCGACCGTAGAGCGGCGGCGCGCAGACGGACCAAGGCCAATTCCGGGTGTCTGGCCCCGTCCGGGTGCCGGGATGCCTACGTGCCCGGGTGTACGGGCCCCGTCCGGGTGTCGGGATGGCCGTGTGTCCGGGTGCCCGAATGCCCGGGCGTCGGCGCGTCCGGATGCCCGGATGCCCGGGCGTCCGCCGGGCGCGCCCCTCACCGATGAGTCTTCGGGGCCGGAGGAGTCACCAGGAGGAAGACGTACGTCCACCGCGTCATCAGGCGTACGGTTCCGGCACCGAGGAGAGAGAGGAACGTCATGCGCACCCTGGCGATCACCCAGAACATCACCGTCGACGGCTCGATCGAGATGATCACGGACTGGTTCGACCCTCAAGGCCAGGCGGCCGTGGACATGAGCGACGTCCTGGAGGAGAGCCACCGGCAGGACGACCGGGCCGACGCGCTGCTCCTGGGGCGGCAGACGTTCGAGGACTTCCGCGGCTACTGGCCGGTGCAGACCGAGGACCCCACGGGCATCACCGCCTACCTCGACCGCGTGGCCAAGTACGTCGTCTCCAGCACCCTCACCGATCCCGGATGGCAGAACTCGACGGTGCTGACCGGCGATCCCGTCGAAGCGATCCGGCGCCTCAAGGCCGAGGAGGGCCAGGACATCGTTCTGACCGGCAGCATCACCCTGGCCCACACCGTGATCGCGGCGGGGCTGGTCGACGAGTACCGCCTCTTCGTCTATCCCACCGTCCAGGGCCGGGGCCGGGGGCTCTTCCCCGAGGGGTACGAGGTCCCCCGGCTGCGGCTGCTGGAGTCGAGGGCGTTCCGCAGCGGGATCACCCTGCAGCGGTACGCCCCGGCCTGACACGGCACGGCGCGCTACGGCGTACGGCGGCCCGGCCCGGGCCCGCGCGGTGCGGGCCGATCCGGCGTACGAGCCCCGGCCGCGTGTCACGTGGCCGGAGGGCCTCCGTCCGACGGGGCCGGAAGCGTGCGCCCCAGGCGGGCCAGCGGGGACACGGCCATCACGACGGGGGACAGCATCATGCCCGCGGCCGCCGCCAGGAGACCGCCGCGCAGTCCCCACTCCTCGGCGAGGAGGCCGCCGAGGAGTGAACCGAGCGGGGTGCACCCCATCCCGACGAAGGTGATCGTCGCCGCCGCGCGGCCCTGCATCCCGTCCGGGGTGACGGCCTGCCGCACCGACATGACCGTGACGTTCACCAACTGGCTGAAGGTCCCGAACACGACATTGGCGCCGAGAAGCGCGGCAAGGGTCCCGGTCGAGGAACCGTGCAGGGCCGGAACGCCCAGCAGCGCCCCGTTGCCGAGCGCGGCGGCCGCCACAAGCACCGGGCCGTGGCCGAGCCGGCGCGGCAGCCGCGCGGCCAGCACCGAGCCCAGGAGCGCGCCCGGACCGGTCGCGGCGAGAGCGAGACCGATGGCGGCACCCGTCAGTTGCAGCTCACGGGGGAGGAAGAGCAGATAGACGGTCATCGTGGCGGCGAAAGAGAGCTGGAAGGCGGCCGAGGCCACGCAGACGGCACGGAGCCAGGGGTTCGCGGCGACGAAGCGGAGGCCCTCGCCGACGCGGTGGCGGAAGCCGGTGGGGCGGGGCGGGTGCGCCGTCGCAGCGCGCTCGGGAAGCGCGGACCCGTCCTCGAAGGGCGCTGCCTCCCGCTCCGGCAGCGCGGGGCCGCGCCCGGTCACGGCTTCCGTCCGGCGGATCCGGCGCAGGGACGCGAACGACACCGCGAAGAACAGCGCGCCGAAGGCCACGGCGGCCGGCGCCGGAAGCGTCGACACCAGCGCCCCGCCGAGCGCGGGCGCGCCGATCTGCGCGGCGGACCGGCTGCCCTCCAGTGCGCTGTTGCCCTGGACGAGCTGATCGTGCCGCACCATCCGCACGAGGGACGCCTGGTACGCCACGTCGAAGAGGACGGACAGCGCCCCGACGGTGAACGCGACCACGAACAGGGCGGGCAGGCCGAGCGCCCCGAGCAGTCCGGCCACGGCCGCCAGGCCGAGGACCACGGCCCGGGCCGCGTCGGTGAACACCATCACCGTGCGGGCCCGCCACCGGTCCACCCACGCGCCCGCCGGGAGCGAGAGCAGCAGGACGGGGGCCTGGGCCACGGCGAGGAACAGGCCCAACCGGCCCGCGCTCGCGTCGAACGCCAGGACGGCGAGGAGCGGCAGGGCGACGAGCGTCGTGTGCTCGCCCAGCTGGGACGCCGTCTGCCCGGCCCAGAGACGGCGGAAGTCGGGGTCCCGCCACAGGCTCGGCGGCGCGGTGCGACCGGAGCCGGGACTACCGGAGGCGGACGGCCCGCCGGACGAGGAAGCGGAGAGATCGCGGGAGGGAGGCGTGGGGGAAGCGGAATGCACGGGGAACCTCGGGAGTCGCCGAACGCGAACCGCTGCCCCGGCGCGCGGAAGCGTACCGGGGCACCGGAGGGGAAGGGCTCGCTGTGCCGCGACATCGAGATCGAGGGCAGCACGCGATGACCGGGCCGAACCGGCCCACGACGTCAGCGCGTGCTCGAACGACCGGGCATGTCTCTCCACTTCGCAGGGGCCGCAAGGGTTGCAGGGGCCGCAAGGGTCGCAGGGCATCCGAAAAGGCTTCGGCGGAACGCTAACGTGCGGCCCGCGGGAACGAAAGCGGTTATGAGGGCGACGGGCTGCGAGACGGCACGCGGCGCGCCCGACGCCCGTACGGCCGGGGCGGATCGAGGAGCCCGATCGAGCCGTACGGGCGTCAAGAACGCGTCACGCGACGGCCGTGCCCTCCAACTCGACCAACAGGCTCGGCAACGCCAGCCGCGTCACCCCGAGCACGGTGCTGGCCGGCGCCACCCCGGCCGCGCCCAACCGCCCGGCCAGCGAACCGTAGTGCCGGAGGAGGAGGTCGACGTCGGTCGTGCAGACGCCCAGCCGGACGAGGTTCGCGAGCGACATGCCGGCCTCGCTCAGCACGGCCTCCAGATTGTCGATGCTGAGCGCCAACTGGGCCGCCATGTCGCCCTCGTGCCGCGGCTTGCCCTCGTCGTCCGTCGCGGTCTGCCCCGCGATGTACAGGGTCCGGGTCTGTCCGGACACGAGCTCGCCCTGGTTGAAGCCCAGGTTCACCGACCAGGTCACCGGGTTGACGGCCGTTCGTTCCACTGCCACTTCGGCTCCGTTCGCTTCGTTTCACGGGTGCCCGCCCACGCACGTCCACGCGCCGCCGGGGCAGCCGTCGGCCGGCCTCGGCGCCGTGCGGGGTGGTGCGGCGGCGTGCGGTGTCGTGCGAGGGAGCCTGCCAACCATTCATGACACCCTTGGTCAGGTATTTCGCTACGGTTCTCGTATGCGCGCCGATCGGCTGGTCTCGCTCGTCCTGCTGCTGCGTCAGCGCGGCCGGCTGACCGCCGACACCCTGGCCCGTGAGCTGGAGGTCTCCCCGCGTACCGTGCTGCGCGACATCGAGGCGCTGTCGGCGGCCGGTGTCCCGGTCCACTCCGAACGCGGCCGTCACGGCGGGTTCGCGCTGCTCCCCGGCTTCCGTACCGAACTCACCGGGATGAACCACGATGAGGCCCTCGCTCTGCTGGCCGCCGGATCGGGGCGCGGGGAGCAGGCGTTCGGCCTCGGCTCCGCGCTCGCCTCGGCGATACGGAAGGTGGTCGACGCACTCCCCGAGAGCCACCGGGCGACCGCCGGCGACGCGGCTCAGCGCCTTCTCGTCGATCCGGATACCGATCTCCTCGCCCGCCGCGCGGCCGTCGAGGAGGTGGACGGCGCGACGATGATCGCGGTCCGTCGCGCCGTACTCGCCGGGCGCCGACTCCGTATCCACTACGCGGCCGCGGACCGGGCGCCGCAGTGGCGCACGGTGGACCCGATCGGCCTGGTCACCGTACGGGAGCGGGGGTATCTGCTGGCCACCCGGTCCGGAGAGGACCGCACCTACCGGCTGTCGCGCGTGCGGGCCGCCGAGGAACTGCCCGAAGCCGCGCAGCGGCCCGACCGGGTCGATCTGGACCGGATCTGGCGGGAGCGTTCGGCGCGGTTCCTCTCCGGCGGCGACCACCTCTCCGTACGGGTGCGGGTGCACCCGGGACGGCGGGAGGAGTTGCTGGGCACCGTGCTGGCCGTCCGCGCGGAAGCCCCCGACGCGGACGGCTGGTCGCGGCTGGAGGTCACCTTCCAGGACGCCCGGCACGCCGAATGGGCGCTGTGGCACCTCGGCCCGGACGCGGAAGCCTTGTCGCCGCCGTCCCTGCGGCGGGCCCTGCACGACCGCGCCGCCGGGATCGCGGCCCGTTACGCGGACTCGGCCTGAGGGCCGTTCCGGCCGCGCGCTCCATCGCCGACACCCGTGCGGGGGCAGCCTGTTGCCCGCCGCGCGCTCACACCCCGCTGCTTCGTCCGGCCCCGCCCGTGCCATGGGCGGCGGCTGTCCGGGTGTCCTGCGGCGCCGGTGAACGCGCCAGGCGGAAGCCCACGTCGTCGACCTGGAAAGACGGGTGGCTGCGGCGTCGCGCGGAGGCCCGGCAGCTCCAGTGCTCGTCGAACCAGCCACCGCCCCGGAGCACCCGGTAGGCACCGTAGACCTCGGCGTCGTAGACGTCCCAGCACCAGTCCCAGACGTTGCCGAGCATGTCGTGGAGCCCCCACGCGTTGGGGCGCTTGCCGCCCACCTCGTGCATGCGCTCGGCCGAGTTGCCCCGGTACCAGCCGATCTCGTCGAGCTCTCCGTAGCGTGGTCCGCTCGTACCGGCGCGGCAGGCGTATTCCCACTCGGCCTCGGTCGGCAGCCGGTAGCCGTCGGCCGAGGTGTCCCAGTCGATCGCGTCGGACTCGGCGCGGATGCGGTACGCGGGCGTGAGACCGGTCTGCTCGGACAGGGCGTTGCAGAAGCGGACCGCGTCCCACCAGGAGACGCCCTCGACGGGCAGCCGATCCCCGCGGCCGGTACTCGGCCGCCGCCCGGCGACCCGTGCGTACAGCGCCTGGGTGACCGGGGTCGCGGCGAGCCGGTAGGGCGCGAGCTCGACCGTCCAACTCCGCCGGGTCCGGCGGTCCGCCAGCGTCACCTGCCCCGCCGGGATGGCGATCATCTCGTTCCCCGTCATGGTGTCCATGATCAGGAGAGCGTAGGGGATGCCCGCCGACGGCCGCCCGTGATTCCGCCGCGGTTCCGCCTCGGCAGAGGCGACCGTCCCATGTGTCAGGGCAGGGTGACGCGATGGACAGTGGACTCCCTCCGCTGGAAGCCCGCCCGCGACTCGTTCACTCGGCGAACCCGGTCGTCGGTCAAGGGGTTCGATGCGGTACCGGTCCGACCTGCCGGCGGTAGAGGTCGCGCAACAGGGATATCTCGGCACCGTGATGGATCAGTTCCCTGTTGACGTGCAGGACCCTGTTCTCCAGGGGGAACCGCTCGGGGCCCACCGCGGGCGGAAGGTCCAGGTCGGCGTCCGCGAGCTTGCGGACCCCCGCGTTCCATCTCCCGTACATCTCGTCGAGCTGGTCCAGCGCCTCGTCAGCGGTTCCCGCGTAGGCGAATGTCCGGGAGTCGACCTCCTGGCCCTCGAAGTACCAGCAGACCCGGTAGCCCAGGCACGAGACGATGATGTGTCCCAGCCGCCACGCGATCGTCGTCACCGGCGCCGGCTCCGGGGCGGGGGACGCGGAGTCCATCGACCATGTCCCCGAGCCCTCCGCTGCCGGTGCGGCCGTCGATCCACCCGGGCGGACGCTCCAGCAGCCGTCGACCGGCTCCCAGAAGTACTCCTCGTCGGTGAGGCCGTCCAGCCGGGGCCGCAGGTTCTTGTGCCAGTACCAGTCCAACTGGTCCGCGAGCCGCTCGCTTCTCGTCATCGCCGCACCCTACAGAACCGCGGCGAAGTCCGACCGGCCCCCGCTGGACCGCGCGTCAGGTGAAACGCACGGTCAGTCTCTCGTCCGGCGCGTTCGACTCGTCTTCCTCGGCGGCTCGGACCAGTACGGATGCGATTGCCTCGAACGCCTCGTCGCCCATGCGGCCACGACTGGCTTCGGCGTTCTCCCAGACGATCTCGACCGGACGCTCCACATCCCTGGCCAGGCGGTCCCACAGGGCGTTCAGGTTGTGCCCGTAGTACGGACCGAAGTCCAAAGGCCCGGCAAGGGACCGGTGCAGGTCCGCCTGGCTTCCGATGCGTGTCCCGTCCATGACGATGCGCATGGTCCTCCACCCCTTCGACCAGCCGAGCGACTCCACGAAACCCCCGACATCCTTTCGGCGTCCCCGCCGCGAACCCTGGAAGTCGAACTCCGCTGAGGCAAACCGCCATCGATCAACCCTCACGGGGATGCGTCGAACTCCGGTGGGACGGGACGGCGGCTGACCTGTGACAGTGAGCGTTGATCGATGGCCCATGATGGAGGATCAACGCTGGTTGGGCACCGCAGGTTCACCATTCGGCGTACAGGTGGACGGGGGGGGGCACCTCTCAGCGTGTTCGAAGAGGCTGCCCTCACCTTCTTTGACCTGGCCTTTTCCGCCAATGGGACGCTCGTACGCCGATCGGGGCTCACTGGGATCGTCGTTCGTGGTGCGTTGTCGGCAAGGGGGCCGTCCGCGTGCATGTTCAGATCCAGTTGCCCCAGCCGAACGTTGCGATGTAGGCCCGTCGGATGGCGTCCCAGCCGCGGCTGCTGCCGATGCGAATCACTGTCGCCGCAAGAATGAACCAGCCCGCGAAAACACCAGTAATGATCAAGGTCCATCGAGGGCCCGAGAAACTGGCCACCACGATGAGAGCGACGACGGTCACGCCCAAGCCCACATGGGCGGCGGGGAGATCCGACCGCAGGGCATCGCGCACTGAGCGGCGTTCGGCCCGCATGTCCCGGGTGTACCGGGAAGATGCCGAGCCGTCGCCGTTCTCTCCGTCAGAGCTGTGCTCCACGAGGCCCCCTGTTGATCCAGCCGCGACTACCCGGGCAGCCTGGGCCGAGCTGTGATCCCGGTCAGCATCGGCCTTGCGTCGGGGTTTCGGCGTGTGAGGCTACCCGACGTAATCCAGGCGTTCGCCCGGGAGCGATGGGTGTTGTCGGACCGCCAGGCTTCTTGAAGGAGTTCTTGAAGGTCCTGGGATGCTTCCAGCGGTCCGCCCGGCGATCTTCAGGAACCGGTGGTTTGTTGAAGTCCGGCGGAAAGTCGGCGCCCTCTCCCGAACGCTTCAGCGTCGGCGGCGGTTGAGCACCCCGATGAGAGTGGCAAGGTCGGCGGCACCGGCAGGGTCATCCGCGTAGCGGGTGGTCTGGAGGGGGTCGACCTCAGGAAGGACGATGTCCTCCCGGGCCAGGACATAGACCAAGATCAACAGGGCGGCGCGGGCGTTGCCATCGGCGAAGGGGTGGAAGAACGCCACATCGAGGTAGGCGCGGGCCGCGCGGGCCGCCAGCGGGACGTCCGGGTCGGTCGTCTCGTTCAGACAGGAATCGAAGCTGGCCCGCGTGTGAGGCGTCAGACCGTAGCGCTCGCGGCCGGCCTTCGCCCAGGCGTCGCTCACACGGAACGGTGCCCTTGTCGCAGCAAGGACTTCGCGTTGCCAACGGGCCAGCAGGGCGAAGTCCAGCAGGGTCTGGCCTGCGGCGTCCTCCCGGGCCAGGGCGTACGCGGCAAGGAGACGCTCAGCGCGCATCGGGTCGCGCCGGCGCACCGGTCCCTCGCACCAGGACCGGAACCCGTCGCGGCCGGCCAGGCCCCGTTGCAGGGCCGGTGAATGCCGCCAGTCGACCTCGCGGCGCACGCGCAGCCAGACCGAGAGGCTGTCAGTAGCGGTCATGGAGCTTCTCCAGCGCCTCCCACTCGCGGTGGTCCCGGTACGGGGCGTGGCCGGTGAGGCCGACGGCGAGATTCTCGCCGACCGACTCGATCAGCGTCTGTTTCGGGGCGACCCAGCTCTTGAACCGGCCGCCGATCGCACGCTCCACCGCTTGCGCGGCTTCGGCCCGGTCCATGCCGGTGCTGGTGAGAAACCAGCCCAGCACCATCGAGGTCTGGCCCTGCCAGGCATTGTCCGCGCCCGAGTCCATGGTGTGGGTCACGAGCCGGACGCAGGCCCGTTCCAGGTGCCAGCTGCGATCCTCGGGTGAGGCGTCCGGCGGCGGCGCCAGTTCGGTGAAGCGCTGGGCGGTTCGCTCCAGCCACTCCCGCCACTCCAGCAGCGCGGCCACGACACGTGCCGCGGTCTCGTCGGGGGTCGTCACCGAGCTCGGCCCGCCGGTCCAGCTGCCGATGGGCCCACCGCTGCAGTGGTACCAGTTCCATCCCCAGGCCCAGGTGCCGTATCGCTCCCGGATGATCGCGTCCACCTGGCTCGCGCACCAATGTTCTCCCTCCCACCAGCCGGCCATGGTGGAGAGCACAGGTGGTACCCACTCGCGGACCAGCGAGCGGAGGTGCTTCTCCTCGTCCTCGTCCCAGGCGAACGAGTGGCGGGCGGGGTCGACCGCTTCCCAGTCCCGAATGTCCTCGTAGGTGATGGGGGGCACGCGGTTGGCGGGGAAGGGCAGAGTGTCACGGTTGTACGTCAGGGCTGGCCACTCTTTCTGTCCGATGTGATCGACCGATCAGTCTCGGCGCGATGCCCCTGGAACCGCCAACGATTTTCGGACCGCGTCGGCTTGTCCGTCATGCCGCTGCTGCGCTCCTCATCCGTCAGTGCACCCACGTCGGACAGAACACGCCCGAGAGCTGCTGCGCGACACCAACGCCCGTACCGCCTGGCTCCTGGAGGCCGTCATGGAGGGCGACGGCTTCGCCGGCGGCCCGGCCCTCCGGGCGAAGTACGGCGACAACGCGCTGAAAGGCCCATCCCGGTCCATCACGAAAGCCATCAAGCGCGGCGCAGAACACGGCGAACTCGGGCCGCCCGGCTCTGACGCCCTGGACCGCCCACGGGACGTCTGGTTGTCGCGGGTCAGGAGGTTGTCGACGCGACCGGGGCTGTGTACACGTGATCTCGTTCTGCTGGGCGCAGCTTGATTCTGGTGATCTCCTTGCCGGTGGTGACGAATTCGAGGGTCGCGAGTGGGTGTCCGCCGGGCGCGATGAGGTACATGCTTCGCGCGTCGACCGTGATAGGACACGCGGCTCGAATCCGGTCGCGGAAGAGTCTTGTCTCGGTCGCGATCGCGGTCGACCCAACGACGTGGGTGCGGGCACCACGCGGCAGCAGCGCTGCGTCGGCGTCACGGACACTGTCCGGAGCAAGCACCTGGATCATTGCGCGCGTGTCTCCTGTCTCAGCTGCTGCCAGAAACGCTTCGACGATCAGGTGGGCACCGCGATCCACGTGCTCGACCGGCTGGGCGCCCGCGATGCGCTGCCGGGCCCGGCTGGCGTGCTTCTTCGCCGCCGGCACGGTTCCGCCGAGCACATTCGCGATGTGATCGAACGGCACCGAGAACAGGTCGTGCAGGACATACGCCACCCGTTGCGGCGGCGTCAGCTGGTTCAGCAAGACCATCAGCGCACGGGAGATGCCCTCTTTCCGCAGGAGGGCCTCGTCCGCCGTGAGCTGTTCGGCGGGAACGGCTGCCGCCAGCAGAGGCGCTTCGTTACGGCGGCGTCGCATCCGCAGTTCATCGAGGCACACGCGGGCGGTCACTGTCCGCAGCCACGCGGCAGGGTTTTCGATCTCGGCGTCGGATCGCGTGGTCGTGGTCCGCAGCCACGCTGTCTGGACTGCGTCCTGCGCATCGTGTGACGAGCCGAGCATGCGGTAGGCGACCGACAGCAGTTGTGGCCTGGCGGACTCGAATTCTCCGACCGTGATGGGCATCGGGTGTCACCTTCTCGATCTGGCGAACGTCGGGACGGTCGGTTCAGAACCATGCCCGTTCGCATCCCGAGGAGATGACAGCACGATGAGCCTACAGATGGTGCGCTTCAACGCCGCCGTGGACCCCGCCGCAGAGCTGCGTGACCGCCTGACCGGTGTCTTCGCGGACCTCGACGCAGCGTCGACGACCGGCCCGACCTCTACGGCATACGCGAGCGGTTCGGGAACCGGCTTCGTCTCCGCGCTCGAACTCACCGACCCGACAACGAACCCGCTCCTTACGCTGCCCGAAGCACCGCGGCTACGAGACGCGATCAGCCGGGCAGCCGGTGGCCTCATCGCGCCCACGCCTGAGCCGTTCACGATCGCGGGGGCGTACAAGTCGTGAACCTCATCCTTGTGATCGCCACGGTCGCGTGCATCGCAGCCAACCTGGGCATCGCCATCGCGGACTACGGCCGAGCTCCGTTCGTGCTGGCCAACTCAGCTGAAGTGCGGCTCCCCTCAGCGATGCTGCCGTACGTCGCGACGCTCAAGCTCGCAGGAGGCGCAGGTCTTGTCATCGGCCTGCTCGGGGCGCATCCGCTTGGCCTGGCGGCCGGAGTCGGACTCGTCGCCTTCTTCATCGGAGCAGTCATCGCCCACATCCGTGCTCGGGTGTTCCACAACATCGCGTTCCCTGGTGTGTTCCTGGCGCTCGCGGCTGCGAGCACCGCGTTCTTCGCGAGCAAGATATGACTCACGCCGGCGCGCCCCTGTCAGTCGAAGGCCGCCGACGCCTGATCGAGCGGTGCACGACCCGCCCGATCGCGCACGTCGCCGCAGAGACGGGGATCTCGCGGGCGTGTGCCTCGACGCATCCTCGACGGCGGTGGGCGGCGCGCCCGCGGACGTGGCTCGGACCAAGCACGAGCGGCCGCACGATCCAAGGCTCGGGAATTTCACGCTCGCTGGAACCGAAGTGGTGGGCAGCGAGCCGCAGCAACATGTTCACCTTGAACCGCGTCCTCGACAAAGACGCAACCACGTGAAGGTCATTTCCTGAGCGACGACGGAGTTCTTGTGCCCCTCATCACCGAGTACAGCACCAACGCCCGGCCGGGCTACAGGCTCGTGGAGGTGTACGACTCGGATGCCTTCCTCGGGGACGACGAGTCGTTGCGGCAGTCCAGGACTCAGGTGGTCGCCGGGAACGGCTATCACCTCTACCTGCGGACCAGCCAATCCGACATCGACGTACAGGTCACCATCAGGATCTGGGATACGCCCCGGAGGCCCCCGGAAGACGTTGAGGGCACGATTCCTGTCTCTCTGGAATCAGAAACGGGCCAACTCGTCGTCAACCAACTCACCTTCGGACCGGCAGGCGTGATGGACCTGCCCCGACCCGGCGTCTACAACGGACACGCGGCATGGAGCGGACGAGAAGCCACGGCCGGCTACTACAACACATGCATCCAGCGCGGGGCCGAGGAGCAATGGGACGCGGAACAGATCGGAGCAGCATGGAGGCAGTGCCCTACGACTGAGCGGTACAGCCTCGATCTCTGGTTCGTACGCGAATCCGAACCAGAGGGCGACTGGGACGAATAGCCCGCGCGCCACGGCAACCCCGGTGCTGAGTACCCGCACGAGTTCCCGAAGACCCGCGTCGAACCGATCGACCACCCCCCCCCCGGACGCCTTCTCGCCTTCCTGGACGGAGCCCTGGCCGTCCTCGACCCGACGTGCTTGCCATCCACAACGTCACCGCCGCCCTCCTGCCCTGCGGCACCGCTGGCCTTGACGTCTGCGCGCGGATTGTCGCCGCGGGGAAGGGCGGGCGTCGCTCTCTGAGGACGGGCAAGCGAGGCATCGCGCGTCCGAAGACACGAACTGGTGGAGGGTGCTCCTTGTCGACCGGCGACGACGGCCGGCGTGTCTTGCCGTTCGACTGTTTCCGATATATCGTTGACGTATCGCGACAGATCAACGATGAGAGGGGCGTAGAGATGCGTTCACATGGACACGGACATGAGCAGGGATACGGGCGCTTCGGCGCCGGAGCGTTCGGGCGGGGCGAGGGCGACGGCCGTCGGGCCGCGTTCGGGCCGTTCGGGCCGCCGTTCGGCGGCGGGCCCTTCGGTGGCGGACGCGGGCGGGGCGGCGGTGGCCGGGGGAGGGCGCGGCGCGGTGACGTGCGGGCGTCGATCCTGGCTCTGCTGAAGGACCGCCCGATGCACGGCTACGAGATGATCCAGGAGATCGGCGAGCGCAGCGGCGGGGCCTGGCGGCCCAGTCCCGGCTCCGTCTACCCGACGCTCCAACTGCTGGAGGACGAGGGGCTGATCACCAGCGCCAGTGAGGGCGGCAAGAAGCTGTTCACCCTCACCGAATCCGGGCGGGGCGAGGCCGAGAGCGGCCCGGACGCCCCGTGGGAGGAGGCTGGGCGAGGTGTCGACTGGGAGAGCGCCAACGAGATCCGGCAGGCCGGCTTCGGCCTGATGGAGGCGTTCGGGCAGGTCTGGAAGACTGGATCGGCCGATCAGCGACAGAAGGCGCTGACCGTCATCAACGACGCGCGCAAGCAGTTGTACCTGATCCTCGCCGACGAGCGCTGAGCCGGTGACGGCAGGCGGCGCAGGCGAGGGGGAGGCGCTCGGACGGCCCCGCGGAACGGACTCCGCGGGGCCGTCCGCATGTCGTGCCGGGCACGGTCAGGGGGCGACCAGCCCCGCGATCCTGCGCAGCGACTCCTGGAGCGCGGCCGTCGCCGAGTCCTTGAGCTTGCCGCCCATCAGGGAGACCGCCGCGCCCGTGAACTCGCCGTCGATGCGCATCGTGGTGCCGGCGCCCTCCGGCGTCAGCGCGTACCGCATGGCCAGGGTCACCCCCATCGGCCCCTTGCCCCGGGTCGCCAGCAGGCGGCCCTCCTCCAGTTCGCCGACGGTCCAGGCCACCTCGGCCGGGAAGCCCATGAGCTTCATGTTCTCCTCGTAGGTGGCCCCGGTCCTCAGCTCGGCCGGGCCGCCTCCGGGGAAGCTGGTGTGCGTCGCGTTCCACTCCCCGTACGACGGGAAGTCCGTCAGGCGTGCCCAGAGCTTCTCGGCGGGCGCCTCGATGCGTGCCTCGGCGCTGACTTCGGCCATGCGATCACCCCTGGTTCGTCCGGATGCGGTGTCGCGGAACGTAGCGGAGGGCGCCGGAACATTCCATACTGATGAACCGTCAGTTCCGCCGGGATTCCTGCTTCGGCTGCCGGTTCCGCCAGATCACCGCGGCGTCGAAGCGGTCCGAGGCCCGGGGGTGCGGGCCCTCGTCGTGGCAGTGGAAGGCCGTCCAGAAGAGGTCGGCGGGCAGGGCGTCGCCGGGGGCGTACACGCGGTAGACGTACTGCAGCCCGTCCTCCGCGAGTAGGGCCACCATCCAGAACACCCCTTCCTCTCCTCCCTCCGCTGCGTGGTGTCGTCGTGCGCGCTGTGGCCTGAGGGACGTGTGCGCGGGGTGTTGTGGTTGCCGGGCGCGGCATGCGAAGCGAGGCGGCGCGCGTCCTCGGCCGGTGCCGTCGCTCCCCGCGGCGCGATCTCATCCGCAAGGATGACGGATCGCACCGGCGACCCCAACTTCGGTGGGATGCCCAATGGGCCGCTCCGGCGATGCCTGTCGCCGGGAGGGCTGGTCGGATGAAGAGGTGCACCACCGGACTCCGCCCCCGCCCGAGCAGGCCGCCCCCCACCGCGCCGAGCCCGATGCCCGCTTCACCGACGAACTGGCATCGGTGCTGTCGGCCGCGCGCAGACGCGCGCTGCGCGACGGGGACCGGCAGATCGACACCGCCCACCTCCTGCACTCGCTGATCGAGACGGATCCCGAGGTGCGTGAGGCGTTCGACGGCGGGCCCCGGTTGGCCAAGGTGCTCGGCTACCTCGTGCAGCGCAGCATCGGCTACGGGCTCCGCTGGCAGGGCTCGGTCGAGGACTCCGGCGCCGTCCCGGTGGTCGGCGACCCGGCGGCGGACGGCTGGTCGCCCTCCGCGCTGGCCGCGATGGAGGGCGCGCTGTCCCGGGCGGCCTCGCGCGGCGAAGGGCGCGCCACCGGCCTCGACCTGCTCGCCGCGCTGGCCTCCGACGCCGCATCGCGCGCGGTGGAGGTGCTCGGCGGCGCGGGCGTGGAGGCGGCGTGGCTGACGGAGCGGGTGGCCGCGATCACCGCCGAGGGGGCGCGGCCCGTCTGAGCTGCCGGGAGGCCCGCCGCCGCGCCCCGTCTCGACAGGTGTCACCAGGGTGACGGTACTGTTCGCTGCTGCCATGATGTGCCGATGCACGCGTCTTCGGGAGTTCAGGGCAGAAGCGCCGGGCTGGGGCTCGCCCTGGTCTCGGCGTTCGCGTTCGGCGGGTCGGGAGTGGCGGCCAAGCCGCTGATCGAGGCGGGGCTCGACCCGTTGCACGTGGTCTGGCTGCGGGTCGCGGGCGCCGCCCTCGTCATGCTGCCGGTCGCGTGGCGCCACCGGAACCTCGTACGGGAACGGCCCGCCCTCCTCGCCGGGTTCGGCCTGTTCGCGGTGGCCGGGGTGCAGGCCTTCTACTTCGCCTCGATCTCCCGCATCCCGGTGGGCGTGGCCCTCCTGGTCGAGTACCTGGCGCCCGCGCTGGTCCTCGGCTGGGTCCGCTTCGTGCAGCGCCGGCCCGTCACCCGGGCCGCCGCGGTCGGTGTGGTGCTGGCGGTCGGCGGACTCGCGTGCGTGGTGGAGGTCTGGGCCGGGCTGAGCTTCGATCTCCTCGGACTGCTGCTGGCCCTCGGCGCGGCCTGCTGCCAGGTCGGTTACTTCGTCCTCTCCGCCCACGGCGACGGCCAGGGTGACCACGACACCACGGGGGAACGCGCCGAACCGCCGCACCCCGTGGGCGTCATCGCGTACGGACTGATCGTCGGCGCGGTCGTCCTCACCGTCGTCGCACGCCCCTGGGGCATGGACTGGGCCCTGCTCGGCGGCGGCGCGGACATGAACGGGGCCGCCGTCCCCGCCTGGCTGCTGCTCGGCTGGATCGTGCTGCTCGCCACCGTGCTCGCGTACCTCACCGGGGTCGTCTCGGTCCGGCTCCTCTCGCCCCAGGTGGCCGGGGTCGTCGCCTGCCTGGAGGCGGTCATCGCGACCGGGCTGGCCTGGGTCCTCCTCGGCGAGCACCTCTCCGCGCCGCAGCTCGTCGGCGGCTTCACCGTGCTGGTCGGCGCGTTCATCGCCCAGTCGTCCGCGCCGAAGCCCCCGACGGGCCCGGTCGCGGCCGGGGCGGGCGCCGGCGTGCCGGCGGAGCCCGCGGCGGACGAGCCGTCCGGCGGACCGGTCCGGTTCTCCGGCGGACCGGCCGGGGATTAGTGCGCCGGCCACGCGTCTGACTGTGCCGCCGCCCGCCGCCCGCCGCCCGCCGCCCGCCGCCCGGCCCGGCGCGGGCGGCCACTCCCGACGCGGGCGGCCACTCCCGACGCGGACCCGCGCCGGCGATCCGGGGCCCCTCGCCCCGTCGTTGCGGCGCAGCGCCGGAGGGCTCGCCAGGTGCGCGGGTCAGAGCGTCGCCAGATAGTCCGGTACGCCGATGGCCGGGTCGAGGTCGTCCGCCGGGACCGGTGCCGCGTAGCCGCGGGTGAGCGGCACGATGCCGGTCCAGTGGGGGAGGCCGGCGTCCTCGGGCTCGTCGTTGGGGCCGCCGGTGCGCACCTTCGCGGAGACCTCGTCGAGATCGAGCCGGATCACGGCGGTCGCCGCGAGTTCCTTGGCGTCTGCGGGCCGGGAGTCGCGGGAGCGGCCCGGCACCACCTGGTCCACGATCGCGTCCAGGGCGAGCCGCCGCTCCTCGGGGTCGGTCACCGTCACGGCCGTGCCGTGCACCACCACCGAGCGGTAGTTCATCGAGTGGTGGAAGGCGGACCGGGCCAGGACGAGGGCGTCGACATGGGTGACCGTCAGGCAGACCGGCAGCCCCGGGTCCGCGCTCCTCGCCGAGCGCAGCGGCCGTGAGCCCGTCGAACCGTGGACGTACAGCCGCTCGCCCACCCGGCCGAACAGGGTCGGCAGGACCACCGGCGCGCCATCGCGTACGAAGCCCAGATGGCAGAGGTACGCCTCGTCGAGGATCGAGTGGACCAGCTCGCGGTCGTAGGAGGCGCGTTCCTTGGAGCGGGTGGGGACGGTCCGGGCGGTGGGAACGTACGGGGCCGCGACGCCGGGGCCCGGAACGTCGGTCTCCGTTTCCGGCCCGTCGGAAGCCGTGCCTTCGGGCGTTACGCGGTTCTGCATTGCGGACTCCATTGCACTAGTGCATAATGATGTTTGTGCTAGGAGAGTATCGGATCAGTGGGCGGCGCGCATCGGAGATTGCCGCCAGCATCGAGCGCGGCGTCGGCAGCGGAGACCTCCCGCCCGGTCATGTGCTGCCCCCCATGCGGGAGTTGGCCACGCGACTGGAGGTCAACCCCAATACGGTGGCGGCCGCCTACCGGACGCTGCGCGAACGCGGGGTGATCGAGACGGCGGGCCGCCGGGGGAGCCGGATCCGTTCCGCGCCGGCCAGTACGTCGCGCGGTTCGCTGCGGGTCGAGGCGCCGCCCGGTGTGCGGGACCTGGGCGAGGGCAATCCCGATCCGGCGCTGCTGCCCGATCTCGGGCCGGCACTGGCCGCCGCTGCCGCCGCCGACGCGGAGAGCCGCGGGCTGTACGGGCAGGCCCCGGTGGTCGCCGAGTTCGCCGCCCGCGCCCGGTCCGCGATGGACGCCGACGGGGTGCCCGGCGGCCCGGTCGCCGTGGCGTCCGGCGCCCTCGACGCGATCGAGCGGGTGCTCGCCGCGCACCTGCGACCGGGCGACGCGGTGGCGGTGGAGGATCCCGGCTGGGGCGGCATGCTCGACCTTGTACCGGCGCTCGGGCTGCGCCCCGTGCCGGTCGGGGTGGACGACTCCGGCCCGCTGGTCGCGGACGTGGAGCGGGCGCTGCGGGCCGGGGCGCGGGCCCTCGTCGTCACCGACCGGGCGCAGAACCCGACCGGCGCGTCGCTGGACGCGCGCCGCGCCCGCGACCTGCGCGCGGTGCTCGCCCGTCATCCCGACGTGCTGCTGATCGAGGACGACCACGGGCACGCCATCGTCGACCTGCCGCTGCACCCGCTGGCCGGGGTGACGGCCCACTGGGCGTTCATCCGGTCGGCGGCCAAGGCGTACGGCCCCGATCTGCGGGTCGCCGTGCTCACCGGGGACCCCGTCACGGTCGACCGGGTGGCGGGGCGGCAGCGTCTCGGGCCCGGCTGGGTGAGCCGGCTCCTCCAGCGGGCCGTGCTCCACCTGTGGACCTCGGACGCCGTCGACACCCGGGCGGTGGCCCGTTCCTACGGCGACCGCAGGGACGCGCTCGTCCACGCCCTCGCCGAGCGCGGCGTCGCGGCGTACGGCCGCAGCGGGATGAACGTATGGGTGCCGGTCAGCGACGAGACCGGGGCCGTCGCCCGGCTGCTCCACGCGGGCTGGGCGGTGGCCCCGGGCGCTCGCTTCCGGCTGGACACGCCCCCGGCGGTGCGGCTCACCGTCTCCCCGTTGGGCGCGGCGGACATCGGGCCGCTGGCGGACGCGGTGGCGGCCGCCGCGGGGCCGGCCCGTCCGGTCAGCTTCGGCTGAGGCAGGCGGCGGCCTCCGGGGGGTCCGGGAGGGCGGTGCGCGCGTCGCCGGGAGAGGCCGTGTGCGTGGTCGGCGTGTTCTCCGCAGGGGCAGGGGCAGGGGCAGGGGCAGGGGGCGGGGTTGCGGTCGAGGTGGCGGGGCGGGCGCGGCTCTGGGTGAGCGCCGCCCCGATGAGCACGATCAGGGCGCCGACCGGGGTGTTCCAGCTCAACTGTTCACCGAGCAGCGCGACACCGGCCGCCGTCGCGATCACCGGGATGAAGTAGGTGACCATCTGCGCCGTCGTCGGACCGACCTCCTGGACCAGGCCGTACTGCAGCAGCACCGCGAGGCCCGTCCCCAGGGCGCCCAGGGCGAGGACGGAGAGCGTCGGCAGAACGGGGAAGGACGTGGGGGCGGAGGTGAACAGAGGGGTCACCACCGCCAGTTGCGCCGTGCCGAGCAGAAGCTGACTGCCTGTCAGCGCCAGTGTCGACGACCCCGTCCCGGCCAGGGTGCGGCGGACGTAGATCCAGCCGACCGGGTAGCAGAACGAGGCGAGCAGCGCCATGCCCGTCCCCGGCAGGTCCAGGCCGGAGAAGCCCTGCCAGGCGCCCAGTACGGTGAGGACGCCGAGGAAGCCGACGCCGAGTCCGGCCACCCGGCGGCGGGTCGGCCGGTCCTCCGAGAGGGCGACCACCGAGAGAGCCATGCCCCACAGCGGTGAGGTCGCGTTGCAGATCCCGGCCAGCGTCGAGGGGATCGTCAGCTCCGCGTACGAGAACAGGGAGAACGGCAACGCGTTGAGGAGCAGCGCGGCGACCGTGAGGTGCACCCAGGTCCGGGCCGAACGCGGCAGCCGCTCCCGGCGCATCGCCATGGCGGCGACCAGGACCGCCGTACCGGCCAGCAGCCGGCCGAAGGTGACCTGGAACGGCGCGTACCCCTCGGTCCCGACCTTGATCAGCAGGAAGCTGAAGCCCCAGATGAGGGAGAGCGCCACGAACCGGACACGCCAGTCGAGGGCCGGTCGCGGGGTGGACGGCCGCCGGTCGGCGAGCGGAGCCCGTGCGGTCGCGGCCGGAGGCGGGAGCGGGGCGGTCGAAGCGGACGGTGCGGGCGGGGAGGGCGGTGATGCCGGGGGCGTGGCGGCCGGCTCGCGGGGGGCGCTCATGGGTTCAGCCTGACGAACACCTCCTCGTAGAACAAGCGAATCTTTCTGCGGTGGATCGCGTAGCATCGCTTACATGTTGAATCTGGAGCGGCTGCGCACCCTGGACGCCCTCGCCCGCCACGGCTCGGTGACCGGCGCAGCCGACGGGCTGCATGTCACGACGTCGGCGGTCTCCCAGCAGATGGCCAAGCTGGAGCGGGAGGTGGGGCAGCAGCTGCTCGCCAAGATCGGCCGCGGCGTGCGGCTCACCGACGCCGGACGGCTCCTCGCGGACCACGCGGCCCGGATCCTGTCGCAGGTGGAGCTGGCCCAGTCCGACATCGAGGCCCAGCGGGGCGAGGTGGTCGGTGAGGTGCGGATCTGCGCCTTCCCGACGGCGGCGCGCGGGCTGTTCCCCGCCGCGCTCACCTCGCTGCGCGCCGACCACCCCGATCTCACGGTCCACACGCAGGAGTTGGAACCGGAACGAGGGGTGCGCGCCGTCCTGCGCGGGGACATCGACCTGGCCGTCGTGCTCGACTGGAGCAACAAGCGGCTTCCCGTGCCCGGCGGGCTGACCAAGGTGGAACTCGTCGACGACGCCCCGGACATCGCCATGCCGGCCGGACACCCGCTGGCGGACCGTGACGAGGTGGAGCTGGAGGACTTCGCGGACGACCCCTGGGTGTCGTGGCCCGAGGGCGAATTCTGTTACGAGTGGCTGATGTTCACGCTGCGCTCCCGGGGCATCGAGCCGCGCATCGCGCATCTTGCGGGCGAGCACCACACGCAACTGGCGCTGATCGCCGCCGGGTTCGGCGTCTGCGTGGCTCCCCGGCTGGGGCGTGGCCCGGTCCCCGACGGGGTGCGGCTGGTGCCGGTGCGGCGGACGATGCGGCGGCACGTCCACGCGGTCTGGCGCACGGACGCGGACCGCCGCCCGTCGGTCCGAGCGGCGGTGAAGGCGTTGCGGGTTGCGGGGGAGGGCGTCATGGCTGCCGGGGGGTGAGCGGGGCCGGGGGTCTCCTGTGGCCCCGGCCCGTGCCCTCGCGGGCACCTTGCGTACGCGGGCGTCCGGGTGTTTCGGGTGTCCCGCGTGTCGTCGGAGGCCCGGTGTCAGGCGAGGTCGGCGAGTTTGCGGAAGTCCCAGGAAGTGATCTTCTCCGGAGTGAGCCGCAACCAGGCGTGCCGCCCGTCGTGCGGCATCTCCGTGATGCCGAAGTACTTGACCGGGAACAGCCCCTCGGGCCCGGCGAGTTCGGGACAGGGCTCGCCCGTGCGCGGCGCCTCGCCGACGAACTCCACCCGGCCCGTCAGCTCCACACCGCGCAGTTCCTCGTATCCCTCGCCGTCGTCGACCACCACCGCGATCCTGGGGTCCTTGAGCAGGTGCGACCAGCGCAGGCTGCGGGTGATGGAGTACAGCCAGAGGGAGCCGCCGTCCCAGAGGAACCACAGCGCGCCGATGTGCGGAGCGCCGTCGGAGCCGATCGTGGCGACCCGGCAGGTGCGCTGCTCGCGAAGATAGGCGTCCCGCTCCTCGGGGGTCATCATGATCCGACGGCCACGACGCTGCGTGCCCGAAGGGCTCGGAGTGTCCGACGCGTGCGGGGTGGCCGGGGCGTTCGAGGCGCCCGGGATATCGGTCATGGTCGTCCCCTCCGACGGCAGCTGATCAGCAGTCAGGAATCATGGACGCTCTTCCTTCATGACGCAATGGCCGCTACTCTCGCGTGCCCCGAGCCGTCCGAGAACGTCCGCACCTTCCGGAGGCGGACCGAGGGAGGAGCGCCCGTGCCGTCGAGGGAAGTGCCGGAGCAGCTCACCGCACTGCTTGACCCCGCCACCACCGTCCTCCTGACCGTCGAGTGCCAGCAGGGCGTCGTGGGAACGGACAGCGCCCTGCCCGAACTCGCCGCCGTCGCCCGCTCGTCGGGGGCGCTGGCCAACGTCGCCCGGCTCGTCGCCACCGCTCACGGCGCCGGTACGCAGGTGATGCACGCGGTCGCCGAGAGCAGGCCCGACGGGCGGGGCGGCAACCGCAACGCCCGGCTCTTCCGCGCCGCCGCCCGCCTTCCCGTGCAGCAGCACACCGGCAGCACCGCCGTCCGGGTCGCGCCCCCGATCGAGGTGGCCGAGGAAGACCTCGTCGTACGCCGGCTGCACGGTCTCTCACCCCTGGCCGGAACCGGTGTCGACCCGCTGCTGCGCAACCTCGGCTGCCGCACCCTCGTCGTCACCGGAGTATCGGCCAACGTCGCCGTCCCCAACGCCGTCTTCGACGCGGTCAACCTCGGCTACACGGTCGTCGTCCCGGCCGACGCCATCGCCGGCGTCCCCGCCGAGTACACCCCCGCCCTGGTCCGCAACACCCTCGCACTGGTCGCCACCGTCACCACGACGGACGCCGTCCTCCGCGCCTGGAGACGACCGGGCGCGCGGCCGGGGACGAGCCCGGTGGCCGGGCCGGGCTGAGGGGAGCGGCCCGACCCGTTCCATCGGGACGTGTTCAATACGTCAAGCCGTTCACCCGGTACTGCATCACCCGGTAGTTCCGGTTGTCGTACCACTGGCTGACCGCGATGTGGAGATCGTCGAGCCCGGAGCCCGGAACGATGAAGCCGCCGTACGGGCTCGCCACGGCGTTCCCGGTCTCCCGGCCGGGCACCGTGGGGACGATCATGGCCTGCTCCGCCGTGGTGAACAGGTTCGAGGTCGGCGACGCGAAGATCTGCGCACGGATGTCCAGCGGGCTCATGTTGAGCCAGGTCAGCGCGTACCGGCCGGCGACGGCCCGGAAGCAGATCTCGCCCCAGCGGCGCGGCGACGTGATGGTCGTCGGCGGGTTGCCCCAGCCCCAGGCCCCGCCCGCGTACCCCCACGGCTCGTAGGCTGCCGGATCGCCGGGGGAGTCCTGGCGGACGCGGTGGAGCAGCAGTCCGGAGACCGCTTCCCGGTTGAAGGCGGTGGAGAGGACGTACAGGTAGCCGTCGTCCGCGACCGCGTACGTCTTCTGCTGGAACTGGCCTCCGTGCAGCCCGGCCGGCCACTGGCACAGATACCGCCAGGTCCGGCCGCTGTCGTCGGAGCGCCAGAAGTCTGTGTGGTGGGTCCGGTAGATCACCCCGCGCATCAGGTGCATGTACATCGTCCGTCCCACCGTGAACACGTCGGAGGGGATGGCGGTGGTACCGCCCGTGTGTCCCTCCGGGACGAGGCCGACGGCGCGTGAACCCCCTACCGCGCCGTCGACCACGAGCGACCCGGGCGCCGCGTTCGACGAACGCAGCCCCACCGGCGACCGCCAGTCCGGCCCGCCGACACCACCCCCGTCGAAGGTGTCGCCGCACACGAACAGCATCGAGCCGTCGGGACACCGCGCCGGGATGCCGAGATCCGTCCAGGGCGCGGCGAACCGCCCGGTCAGCGCCGGGCCGGTCAGGTCCCGCACCTTCGCGCCGGTGACGCGCTTCGCGGCGGGCCCGGCGACCGCCCCGGGAGCACCGGCCGCCAGAGCCGCCGCGGCGACGCCCCCGGCCGCGGCGGAGCGCAGCAGCAGACGGCGGCTCGGTGCGTTCGGACCGTCCGGGCCGGGGGCCCGCCCGTCGTGCCGGGCGGGTCGCGGCGCGTGCTGTTCGGGCATGGGGGCTCCCGGGGTCGGCGGAGGGGGCGGGCGCGGATCAGGCCTTGCGGAGGCGGGCGACGATCCCGTCCAGGTCCCGGCGGAACAGGTCGGGGCGGACGAAGTGGCCGCCGGGCGCCTCGTGCCACTCGTGCGGGATGCCGGCCGCCCCGAGGACGCCGCGGAACTCCCGCTGCCCGGCCAGGACCTGGGTCTCGTTGACGGTGTCGAACCAGTTGACCGGGTCGGGGCTCGTCCCGGCGACCAGGAACACCCGCTTGTTCCGGTAACTCTCCACACGCTGAACGGGGTTGTCGGCGCTGACCCGGGCCTCGTTCCACAGCGGCGCGCCGTAGACCGTGCCGCCGCCCAACTCCACGGCCGCCGACGAGAGGTTGGCCCAGTGGGTGACGAGTCCCGCGTCGCGGCGCAGGCTGGCCGGGCCCGAGTGGGAGCTCACCGAGGCGAAGTGCCCGTAGTACTTGGCCGCGTACTTCAGCGCGCCGAACCCGCCCATCGAGAAGCCGGAGACCGCGCGGCCGTTGTACTCGGCGTACGTACGGAAGTTGGCGTCGACCCAGGGCAGGAGCTGGGAGATGTGGAAGGTCTCCCAGTTGCGGGGGCCGACGTTGGAGCTGACCGGGTTGGAGTACCAGCCCGCGGCCCCGCCGTCCGGCATCACAACGATGAGCGGCTTCCCGGCGGTCCAGGCGCGGATCCCCATCCGGTCGAACGTGATGAAGTCCTGGCCGGTGCCGCCGCCGTGGAACAGGTACAGCACCGGGTACCTGCGCCCACCGGTGTGGTAGCCGTCCGGCAGCAGGACGTTGACGCCGGGGTTCCAGCCGACGGCGTCGGTCGCGAACCGGAAGTACCGCATGCGCGGGTCGCGTTCGTCGCGGTCCACGATGCGCAGGCCGAACCCGTCGCCGACCGCGTGGGCGGCGGACGCCGACGCCAGGACGCCTCCCGCGCCGAGCGCCGACGCGGCGGTGATGCCGGCGGCTGCCTTGATGACGCCTCTGCGGGTGGGCCGGTGCGTGCTCAACATGACCTCCAGGTCGGGGAATGCGTCTGCCGGGTGCGGGCGGCGCTGACGGCCGCCCGCGCGACCGGGTGAATGCCGTTCGGATGGTGCCGGGTTCAGGCGCTGTAGCCCTTCGGCGGGATCAGCGTGGCCAGTTGGTCGAAGGAGAGCCAGTAGATCTGGTTGCCGCTGAACGACGCGGGGTCCGCGATGAGGACGGTGCGGTCGACCGCGTCGTAGCCGAAGACGGTGAAGTAGTGGTAGATCGTCTGACCCGGCGGATAGCCGGGCGGCTGGTTGCCGGGCGGGGCGACGATGTTGGCGACCAGCGGGTAGCCGCGGTCGACGTCGAACACGATGTCGTGCCACAGGAGGTCCCGCTGCGCCTGGGTGGGCGGGTCGTTCGGCATCTCCTTGGTCTCGTACCAGCCGCCGCCCAGACGGGCGTTGAGCACCCGGGTGATCTGGCCGATGTGGTCCGTGCCCGCCTCGGTGGTGCCGAGCTGCGCGGCCAGCTCGCCCTGGGTGGGCGCGGCCGTGCGGGCGGAGAGCGCGATGCGGGTCGCGGCGGGACCGCACCAGTAACCGGTCTGCTGGACCTGGTAGTCGATCTCCAGCCAGCGTCCGGCGCTCGTCCGCCCGGCGTCCACCCGCAGCTCGGCGCCCGGTTCGTCGTAGCCGGAGACGAGGGCCGTACCGGCCGCGGAGTCGTGGGCCCGCACGTCGACCACCGGGACGGCGGCAGCGGGGGCGGGGGAGGGCGAGGCGTGAGCGGTGCCGGGAAGCAGCAGGGCGCCGAGGGCGATGGCCGCGGCGGCGGGGACGAGTCTCGCGCGCATGAGGGCTCCTGTGGGGGCGGGGCCGTACGGGAACACCGGCACGGGACGCCGTGGGAAGCGTCCTGCCGGGTGCGGTGCTGTGCGGTGACTGGGATCAGCGTGGTGGCGTGGCGACGCCGGGCACAAGCGGTGTAAGCCCAGGCTTACGGGGGCGGGCCGGGCGCCCGGACGCCTCTGGCGCGAGAGCGGGAGACGCCCCCGGCCGCCGATCGGCGCGAACGGTGCGGCTTCGGAGCTACGGGCGGGGTTCGGCGCCCTGGCCGCGACCGGTGCGGTGGTCCTCCGCCGCCAGCAACGCACGTCCCTCGGCGGTCGCGAGGTGGAAGGCGCGTCCGCCGGTGCGGACCGTGGTGGTCAGACCCGCCGCGCGCAGCACGTTCATGTGCTGGCTCACCGCCGGATGGGTCACCTGGAGCATCCGGGCCGCCTCCACGGTGGAGCAGCCGCCGCGGGTGGCCCGCAGCAGGTCCGCGCGGGTCTGCCCGAGCAGACGGCCGAGAGGCCCCCGGCCCGTCGCGGGCCCCGCCGCGGCCGGAGGGGCCGCCCAGTCGGCCGTGTGGTGGATCGGGTGGACCAGGACCGGCGGCAGATCGCCGTCGGCCAGTGTGGTCGGGGCGGGCCAGCAGAAGAACGACGGCTGGAGCAGGAGACCGCGCCCGCCCAGCCGCAGGTGCTGGTCGACCGGGTAGGTGACCTCCAGCACGGGCGGCCGCCAGCGCACGTCAGGCCCGAGACCGGTCAGCAGCGCCTCGGTGCCGCCGTCCATCAGGTGCCGGGTCCGCAGCGCCCGGTCGGCCTCCAGATCCGCGCGGACGTGCTGCCAGTGCGGTACGAGGGCCTCCGCCTGGTAGGCGTGGAGCGCTTCGCCCAGCCGCGCGAGCGTATCGGTGTCACCGTCGGCCAGGGAGGACACCCAGGACGGGAGCCGGGCCGACCCGGCCAGCCGTGCCAACTCCGTCCGCAGGCGCCGGCGCGGGGTGCCGAGCAGGGTGTCGACGGCGGACCGGAGCGTGGAGCGGTCACCGCAGGCGGGGGTGAGGAAGTCGGGGGAGTACCCGTGGGGCGGCAGCAGCGGCGTGAGCAGTCGGCGGCTCTCCGGGAGCCGGGGGCGCACCCGTCGTCTCCAGGCGCCGAACACCCGCTCCCCGTCAGTGCGTTGGAGCGTCTGCACGCTGTTGGTGATCTCCCACAGGACGTCCGGCCCCGGAGCCACCCGCACCCGGGTCAGGTCCTCGGGCGTGAAGTGGATCCGCAGCATGGGCGCTCCATCGGAAGGCGGGGCCGGTGGCCGCCCCCGGCCGCGCGGCCGACGGGTCCGCCGCGCGAGCACCGGCGGAGGACTGGCCCCTACCCGGCCGCGCGGCGCGATATGCCGTGCGGGCCGTCACACCGGAGCCCTGTGAGCCCTCATGCCGAAGCCGTGCGGGAGGTCATGCCGATGCGGTGCCGATGGGGCGCCGGAGCCGTGCCGCCGTCACGCCGGAGCCCTGCGGGCCCTTACGCCGACGGGGCGCGACCGGCCGCCGCGGCCGGGCGCGCCCCATCCGATGTCCCCGGGCGAGCCCGGGCCCCGCCGTCTCAGGGCTTCCTGGCGACCGCCCCGTACATGGCGATGTCCCTGCCGTCGACGCCGTCCTGTTCCGGGCCCGGGCGCCAGGTGTGGACCTGGGTGACCGCCGGGTCCACCAGCTCCAGCCCGTCGAAGAACGAGGTGGCGGTGGCCAGGTCGCGCAGCGCCATGGGCATGCCCTGCTGGCGGTACTCCTCGGCCACGCGGCCCACCTCCTGGGGGGCGAAGTCGCCGGTGCCGATCGTCATCGCCAGATAGCTTCCGGAGGGCAGCGGGTCCAGGAGCCGCTGGACCAGGCGGCGGTCGTCGGGCGGCAGGATGAAGTGCATGATGCCGATCACCATGAGGCCCACCGGCCGTTCCAGATCGATGAGTTCGCGGAACTCGGTGCTCTCCAGAATGGCCTCGGGGTCGTGCATGTTCGCGTCCACATAGGCCGTGGCGCCCTCCGGTGAACTCTCCAGCAGGGCCCGGGCGTGCGCGAGGACGATGGGGTCGTTGTCGACGTAGACGACATGCGACTCCGGAGCCACCTCCTGCACGATCTCGTGCAGATTCGGCGAGGTCGGCAGGCCCGTCCCGACGTCGAGGAACTGGCGGACGCCCTGTTCCTCCGCCAGGTAGCGGGCGGCGCGGTGCATGAACCGGCGGTTCTCCAGCATGTGCACGGGCAGCGCGGGCCAGTGCCGGACCATGGCGTCGCCGGCCTCCACGTCGGCGGGGTAGTGGTCCTTCCCGCCCAGGATGTAGTCGTACACACGGGCGGAGTGCGCCCGTGAGCTGGCGAGTCCGCCCTGGCGTTCGTTCGGCGTGTTCATGCGGAGCCTCTCGTGTTCATGCGGAGCCTCTTTCGCCCGGGGCGTCGCGTCCCGGGCGGCCTTCTCGACGGTATAGACGGGCAACAGGGGGCGCAAACGAGGAGGCGGGCCCCCGCCGGGCCCGGCCCCCCAGCGGGCCCCCCAGCGGGCCCGGCCTCCGGCCCGGTCAGCGGTCCGGCCGCACCTGCAGGGCGATGACGGCGATGTCGTCGCGCCGGTGCTGCACGGGCGGCAGCAGACCGCGGATCAGGTCCGGCAACGGCAGGCCCCTGCGGGCCAGCGCGTCGGTGCGCGTCCGCAGCCGCCGCAGGTTGTCGCCGATGTCGGTGTCCGGCGTCTCCACGAGCCCGTCCGTGTACAGCACCAGGGCGTCGCCCTCGCGCAGGACCGCGTGGAGCGTGGTGCGGTCGAGGGCGTCGGCGACGCAGAGCGGCGGGTCCGGCGCCGTGAGCCCGTGCAGGTACCGCGACGGCTCCCCGGCCGGGAGCAGCAGGGGCGGCGGATGCCCGGCGTTCGACAGGGCGATCCGCCAGTCGCCACCGGCCTGCCGGCGCAGCACCGCGTGCACCGCCGTGACCATCGACGGGCTGTCCAGCGCCTGGACGACCCGGTCGAGGCGGCTCAGCGTTCCGGCCGGGCTGGCGGCCGGGCCGCTGTCGTAGGCGAGCCCCCGCAGGATGCTGTTGACGCGCCCCATCGCGGTGGCCGCGTCGAGGTCGTGGCCCGCGATGTCGCCGATCGACAGGGCGAGGGCGTCGGACGAGAGCCGGACGGCGTCGTACCAGTCACCGCCGACCTCCGCCGCCGAGTCGGCCGGATGGTAGAGCGCGGTGATGGTGAGACCGTCGACGGACGGCGGGGCCGCCAGGAACGACTGCTGCAGGGCGAGCGCCTTGCCGCGGATGCTCTGGAGCTCCATGGTCCGCCGCAGCGGGCCGCTCATCTGCTGGAAGACGTCCTGCAGCAGCGAGAGGTCCGCCTCGTCCGGCGGCGGGTTGCCCCGGCAGGTGGCGATGGTCGCCAGCGCGACCGTGCGGCCGTCGACGACGACGGGCAGCAGCGCCACGCCCGTCGCGCGGGCCTCCCGCAGCCACTGGACGGCGGCGCCCGAAAGACCGTCCTCGGGCGGCCCGTCCGGCGGGAAGACGACCAGCCTCGCCCGCTGGTTCTCGATGGCCTCACGGGCGATCGGACCCAGCAGGAAGTCCGGCTCCAGCGGAGGCAGGGGAGGCAGTCCGGGGGCCAGCCCCACCCGCTCCGGCGACGTCACGTCCGGCACCCGGTCGGACGGCCGTACGCCGAACTCCACCCCGTTCTGCACGCGGAAGACGGCCACGGCGTCGGCCAGCTCGGGCACCACGGCCGCCGCCGTCGTCAGGAACGCCTCGGACAGATCGTGCGCCGCCGGCACCGCCGCCATCCGGGCCAGCAGCTTCTCGCGCATCCGGGTCCGCCAGTGGCCCTCGGCGTCGGAGGCCGTTCCGACCCACTCCACCTCCCCGCCCTGGTCCACCACGGGCGCGGCGATGATCTTGACGTGGCGGAAGCGGTCGGGCGCGCCGTCGAGCCGTACCCGGACGATCGTGTCGAGCGGCGTCCGCCGCCGGGTGGCCCCGCGCCAGGCCCGCTGGAACCAGCCCCGGTCCTTCGGATGCACGGCGTCCATCCACGGGCTGCCGTTCTCCGGGCGCCACAGCTTCTCCGCGATGCCGCCCCCGGCCAACAGAGTGACGACACCGTCGGGCGACATCACCCACACCGACTGCGGCACGGCCGACATGAGCGCCTGGTACCGCCTGAGGAGATGTTCCTCGTTCACCGCCGCCTCCACCTCCTCGGGGCAGGCGGCACCGCGCCCCCGGCCAGGGGCAGCGGGCCCGGGCCGGGCGGGCAGCGCAGTGGATCATCGCCACTCATGCTCCGATGATCCCCCGCATCCGGGGCATCAGCACACCGACCGGACACCCTCCCGTCACCTCGCCGCCGGGCGCCGGCCGAGGAGGCGGGGACAGCGCACGCGTGACGCGCCGGGCGAACCGGCGGAGGGCCGCATCCCGGGTGGGATGCGGCCCTCCGCCCGACGACTGCCGGAACTATCCGGCGGCGCCTTCCCTGAGCGAGCGGGCGATGGCGCGGTCGTCGGCCAGAGCGCTCAGCCGGACGGGGTCGCGCTCGTCGTCCAGGACGACGGCCCGGACGACAGTCCCGACGGACGACTCCTGGTCACCGTCCGGCCAGTGCGGGTCCTTGGCGTTGACGATCTGACCCGCGGTGCCGTCGGGGAGCACCACGTCCAGACCCCAGGGGCGCACCGCGAGGACGCGCACGTCGTACTCGTGGTGGAGCGTCGGCGACATGTCGGTCGGTCTCCTCATGGCTTGGGAATCCAGGTCCGGTCGACGGTGAGGCGGTTGAACTCGGTCAGGCGCGAGTAGGGGATCTCCCACTCGATCCTGGGGGTCCCGTTCGGTCCCCCCCAGTCGTAGCGCTTGGCGTCATCCGCGAACTTCACCAGGAACTGCATGTCCATGTCGTACCGGTACATTCCGGAGGCGTACGTGCCGCGCCCCCAGTACTCGGCCGCGACGCTCTGCTCGCCGAAGTAGATCAGATCGTTGCCGCCCTCCACCCGGGAGGCGGGGTTCGGGCCGTGCAGCTTCTCGTACGCCACGTCCACGGTCTTCGGGGTCCGGAAGATGGGGAACACGCAGCCCGTGTCCGACTTCGGCTTGTCATCGGCCCGAGCGGCGGACCGCTGGACCGTCGACGCCTTCGAGGCGCCGGACTTGCCGCCGCCGGAGCCGCGGTCGCAGGTGGCCTTCAGCCGTTCCAGCTTCTCCTTGGCGCCGTCCAGCTTGTCGGTGAACGTGTCGACCTTCTTGCGGGCCTTGTCGACCTTCTCCAGGAACTCCTTGATGCCCCAGATGGCCTTGCCGATCCTCGGCAGCTTGCTCCCGATCTTCACCAGCTTGACCGGGCCGGCGTTCTGCACGATCGCCCAGATGCAGATCCCGATGTCCGGATCGTCGATGCACTCCATGATGTCTTCGGCGAAGAGCTCCACCAGGATCTCGGCGCCGTTGTCCTTGAGGTAGTCGAGCAGGTCCTGGCCGGAGAGGTTCCGGGCTGCTGCCAGCTCCTCCTCGCTCAGGCCGGCCTGCTCCAGCGCGTACGCCGTGGCGAACTGCAGGATCAGCTGCAGCAGGGCGTCGGTGCCGCTGCCGGGGTCGCCGCCCCCCTCGCCGCCGGGCTGTGGATCGGTGTACTTCGGGTTCTTCTTCGCGGCTTCGGCCAGCGCCTGGCGCTGCGCCTCACGTTCGGCCTCCTCGGCCCGCTCGGCCGCCTTCTTGGCCTCCTCGGCGTAGGATCCCGCGTTCTTGGCGGCCTCCTCCGCCGACTTGGCGTGCTTCTCCGCCGACTCGGCGAGTCTGCCCGCGTCGGCGGCGTCCTGCTCCGCCCGGGTGGCCGCACCCTGGGCCGTCGCGGCCTCGCGCTCGGCCAGGGCCGCCGCGCTGCTCGCGGCGGCGGCCTCGTTCTCCGCCCGGGTGGCGGCGGTGCGGGCGCGTACGGCCTCGACCTCCGCGGCCTCCGCCGCGTTGCGGGCGGCCGTGGCGTCGGCGAAGGCGCGCTCCGCCGCCTGACGGGCCAGCTTGGCATCGGCCTGGGCCTGGGCGTCGGCCTGGTTGGCGCGGCTCGCGGCCGCACGGGCCTTGGCCCCGTCCTCGGCCGCCTGGGCGGCGGACTTCAGCGCGGCGGCCGACGAACGCGCCGCGTCCGCGGCCGACCGGGCGGCGGCGGCAGCGGCCTGGTACGCCGGCGCCACCTCCGCGTTGGCCCGGTCCGCCGCCGCCTTGGCGGCGTCGGCGGCCCTGACCGCCTCCGCCGCACGGGACTCCGCCTTGGCGACCTCTTCCTGGCCCGTCGCGATGGCCGCTCTGGCGACCTCGGCCGCCAGGTCGGCTCCGATGTCGGTGCCCGAGAACGGCGCGGTGAGCGTGATGGCGGTGTCGGCCGGGTCGGCGATGCCGGCCGCGGTGGTACGGGCGGAGGCGGACGCCTGGACGGCGATGGACGCCTGGAGCTGGGCCATCGCGGCCTCGCTCGTCGCGCCGTCGGCCTCGTCGCGGGTGTGGTGGGCCGCCTGGAGCGCGTGGTTGGCGCGGATGGTGGCGAGCCCGGCGAGACGTACGGCCTCATGGGCGGCCATACCAGCCCGGCCCTCCTGGGCGGTGGCCTCGGCCGCCTTGGAGTTGGCGCGCGTGGCCGCCGCGTGGGTGGCCGCCGCCTCCCGCTGGGCCTTGTTCGCCGCGGCGTTCGCGGCGGAGGCGGCCGCCTCCGCCTTGGACGCGGCCGCGTTGGCCCGCGAGGCGTGTGCGGTGGCCTCGGTGGCGGCCGCACGTGCGCGTGCCGCCGCACCGGCCGATTCGATGGCCGCGGAGCGGGCGCGGACCGAGGCGTCGGTCGCCGCGTTCGCCGCGCTACGGGCCTGGGTGGCGGCCTGCTGGGAGGCGGCCGCGTCGCTGCGGGCGGCGTCCGCGGCCGCCCGGGCGGCATCGGCCTCGGCGGTGCCGCGGGTGGCGGCCTCCATCGCCTCCGTGGCGCGCAGCCGGGCCTGCTGGGCGTTGTTCGCCCGCTCGGCGGCCGCGGCCGCGTCCCGGGCCTTGCGGGCCTTGGTCTCCTCGCCGCGGGCCTTCTCGTCGGCCTGGGAGGCGATGCCCTCCTGCGTGGCGGCGCGGTCCCTGGCCTCGGACGCCTTCGTCGCGGCGGCCTGGGCCTCGGCGCGCTTGGCGGAGGCGGTACGCGCCTCCGCGTCGGCCCTCGCCCGGGCCTGGGCGGCGGCGGCCTGCTCCTGCTCGGCCCTCACCCGGGCGGCGGCGGCGAGGGTGCGCTCGTTCTCCGCGACGACCCGCTGCTCGGCGGCGATCTTCGCCTGCCGCTCGGCCTCGACCCGGGCGTCACGGGTCTTCTGCGCGTGCTCCCACGCCTCCTTCTCCGCCTTCTCCGCGTCGATGCGGGCCTGCCGGCCCTTCGCGGCGGCGGCAGCGGCGATCTTCGCCTGGGCCTCGGCCTGCCGGGCCATGGAGGCGGCGGCCTTGGCGTGCTCCTGGGCGTTGGCCCGCCAGGCCGCGGCCTGCTTGGCGTGCAGCTCGGCCTGGTTCTGCGAGTTGAGGCCGGCGGCGTCGGCGGCCGTGGCGTCGATCGCGTGCCGGGCCGTCTGGGCGGCGCGCGACGCGGCGTCGGCCGCCGCGGCCATGCCCGTGGCGATCTCGGACCACTGGACGCCGTAGGTCAGCCCGGTCTCCACCAGGATGTCGGCCTGCACCTTGGCCTGCCCGGCCGCCACCTGGGCCTGCTTGGCGGCCGTGTCGGCGAACCCGACCTGCTGGGTGGCCCGCTCCTTGACCGCCGCGTAGTCCGACAGCCGCTTGCCCGCCTTGTCCGCGGCCAGCATCCGGTCCGCCTCACGGGAGGCGGCGGCGGCCAGGCTCATGGCGTTGGAGGCGTTCTTCAGGGCGCGTACGGCGTCCCCGTGCACGGCGATGAGCTTGGTGCGGGCCCCGGCGGCGCGCGCGGTGTTCTCCGCCAGCTTGCGCAGCCGCTCCGCCGCCTCCAGGGCCTCCTTCTGCTCCTTCTCTCGGGCGGCCCGGTCGTCGGAGTCCTTCTGCGCCGCGACGAGGTAGCCCTTGTCGAGGAACTCCGCGATCACCTTGTCGTCCCCGGAGGCGAGGGCGACCTTGGCGGCCAGCTTCACCTCGGGGCCCCCGGTGGCGGCGAGCATCTCGACGCGCTTGCGGTTCTCCTCGGCGCGCTTGCGCTCGTTCTCCTCGGTCTCCTTGTCCCGCTGGCGCGCGATGTCCGCGCCGAAGGCGAGGAAGTCGGCGCGGTCCTGCGCGGTGCCCTTCAGCACCCGCTCGACCTCGGAGTTGAAGAACGGCCCGCCGGTGCCGCGCAGCGCCTCGATCTTCGTGCGGTTCTCGGCGTCCGCGGCCTCGCGCTTGTCCTTGGCCCGCTGACGTGCCTCCGCCTCGCCGCGCTCCAGGAAGTCCCGGATCGCGTTGGGGTCGCTGCTCTCCAGCGCCTTCCTGGCGGCCTCCCGTACTTCCTCCTCCTCGTCGAACTCGGCGTAGTCCTCGACCAGTCGCCGGTCGGCGTCGGCGCTGAGCCGGGCGAGCCCGGTGAGCGGGGGCGCGGGCGGGGCGGGGTCCTTACCCGCCGAGGCGAGCAGGGCGGCGAGCGACGTCACGGACACCGGGGCCCGCTCGGGCGCGGCGGCTTGGGCGGGGGTGGCGAGCCCGCCCAGCACCGCCGCGGCGGCCGTCATCGACACGGCCTTGACGACGGCCGACCGTAGGCGGCCGGGGCGTCGTGCGGCTCCGAGCCGGGGTCTTCCTCTCACGGGAACGTCCTCCTGGACATGCCGGGCCCCCGGGGAGGGGGCCCGGCCGGTGGAATGAAGCGAAGGGTGCGGGAAGGGGCGTTACGGGTCAGGAGGCGGCGGGCGGGACGACCTCCCACGCCGGGAACCGGGTCAGCAGGTCACGCCATTCGCCGTACCGGCCGTCGGGGAGGAGCTCGTTCCGCGCGTTCACCCTCACCTGGTAGCCGGCGGTGGCCTGCCAGGTGAACCACGCGCCGGCGGGCTTGTTCGGGACCCAGCCGTTCAGGTTCGGGCACCACGTGGCGCTGTCCTTGAACGCCTTGGTGTCGTTGTTCGCCCCCAGGACGACCGCCCCCTGGGCCGTGGTGCCCTTGAGGTAGTGGCCCGGCATGCTCGCGGCCTCGAAGGAGAAGCAGCCGGCCTGCCCCGCCAGCGAGGGCAGCACCAGCCAGGTGGAGTTCTGCCGCAGCGGCACGTTCTGCGGGGAGGGCGGCGGGCCGACGGTGACCGGCTGCCCGGCCGCACCGGAGTGGCGCAGCGTCAGCCAGCTCTCGGGGGTGGTGGTGACCCGCATGGCCAGCGACTGGCGCCGGGCCCGCTTCTGCCCGCTCTCCGAGAGGAACTCCGCCACCCGTACGTCACCGGCCGCCAGCGCGGCCTTCGCCGACGCCACCAGGTTCGGGGTGAACGGGCTCTGCTCGGCGGTCGCGAGGATCTGCCGGGCCAGCACCCGGTTGGCCTCCGCGACCTTCTCGCGCCGGGCGTCGTCGTCCCGCTTGTAGGCCGCGTCGGCTCCGGTGTGGATGAACGCCTGCCAGGCCGCCGCGTCACTGCTGAGCACCGCCTGCTGCGCGGCCCGGTACAGCTCGGACCCGTTCAGGTCGGCCGGGGCCATGCGCAGCATCTCGCGGATGAAGTTGTCGTCGGCGAGGTCGAGGAGGCTCTGGGTGACCGGGACCCGGAACAGGGCGGCCACGTTCTTGCGCGCCGCCTCGTTCCGGCGGCGCTCCGCCTCCTGCCGGTCCTTCTCCTCCAGCTCCTCCAACTCCTTGGCCACGTCCTTGCGGTGGGCCTCCCGAGCACCGTTGACGATGAACTCCCGCCAGGCGGCGGCGTCCGCCGCCAGCGCCCTGGCGGCTGCCGCGCGGACCTCCGGGCCGGACGCCTCGTGCCGCAGGACCGCCCGGACGAAGTTGTCGTCGCTCAACGCCAGCAGCTCAGGGGTGCTCGGGATGCCGATCACCAGCAGCGCCTGCTGCCGCGCCAGCCGTGCCGCGCGCTCGGCGTCCGCCTTGTCCCGCTCCCGCTGCTGGTCCTGCCGGTACGCCTCGTGAACGCCCGTCACGATGAAGGCGACGTGGTCGGCGGCCGCCGTGCTCGCCATCGCCCGCTCCGCCCCCGTACGCACCGAGTCCAGCTTCTCGCCGCCCTCGTCGGCCTTCTGCCAGAGCGCGTGGATGAAATCGTGGTCGCTGAGCAGGAGGACGTCCGGCGTCGGGTCCAGCCGGACGACGGCGGCGGCGTCGACCCGCTGGATCTCGGTGGTGCCGATGCCCGCGGCCGCCCGTGCCGCGGGCCCGGCGGGCGGTCTGCCGGAGGGTTCGGCGGAGGCGATGCCCTGACCGCTCACCGCGAGGGACACGGCGACCGCCGTCGTCGCCAGGGCGCCGCGGGTCAGTACGCCGCGCAGGGGTCGTGCGGAGCTTCTTCGCATACGAGTTCTTCCGTTCTTCGTTCGTGGGAGGCGGAGACGTCCGTCCGTGAAGGCGGAGACCGGAGCGCTTCTCCCGGCAGAACGGGAGCTCACGGTCGTCACCGGCTGCGGGGAGGGGTGCCCGGCCGTGGAGGCGGGCAGGGGTGAACAGCGCTCGACGACGTCGAGCGCCTGCGGGAAGACGCGGTCACCGTGGTGTCAACGGCGGTGCCACGAGGCGTACTTGAGGAAGGAGCCGCCGGGTGCGGCGCCCGCTCAGGAGTCGAGTGTCATCGCGGGAGTCCGCGGCCGTGTGCGCCGATGGCAGTGGCCTGCTCGTGTTGTCCGCAACGCTTCCCCCCGGAATGCAGCTCGCGCGGACGCCGTGAACGCGGGGGGCGAGGACGCGGTCCCCGGGCCGCGCGGTCGGGGCGCCCCGTCGGCCTTGATCGAGGCCGGCGGAACGACCCTAGCAGTCGGGATGATCATCGGAGCGCGGTTTTCGGGCGGGCTTGGCCGATATGCAGCGTCAGCTGTTCGGGCAGGGGAAGCGCACCCTCCAGGCCGTGGTACCGTCACCGACCGGCGACGTGAGCAACCCCGACGGTCACACCGGCGATCGGCGACGCGGGCGTTCCCGCCGGTCACGCTGTCGATCGGCGACGCGGGCATTCCCGCCGGTCACCGTGCCGGGCCGTTCCCCGCCCCGCGGCTGCCGCCGTTCTCCGCCTGGTACGGCACGACCGGGTACGGCACATGCGTCCGCCGGTCCGGGTCGATCGCCAGCCGGCCGCCCGCCGGGGGCCGGGCCCGCTGGGCGCAGTCGCGGCGTTCGCAGATGCGGCAGCCGAGGCCGATCGGGGTCGCCGCCAAGGGGTCGTCGAGGGCGACGCCCTCGGCGTACACGAGGCGGTGGGCGTGGCGGAGTTCGCAGCCGAGGGCGACGGCGAACTCGGAGCGTGGGGCGTGGTGGCCGTAGCCGCCCCGGGTGATCGTGCGGGCGACCCAGAAGTAGCTTTTGCCGTCCGGCATTTCGGCGACCTGGGTCAGCGTGCGGCCCGGCGCGGAGAACGCCTCGTACACCGTCCAGAGCGGACAGGTGCCGCCCAGGCGGGAGAAGTGGAAGTCGGTCGCGGACTGCCGTTTGGAGATGTTTCCGGCCCGGTCCACCCTCAGGAAGGAGAACGGGACTCCTCGGTGCCCGGTGCGTTGCAGGGTGCTCAGCCGGTGGCAGACGGTCTCGAACCCGACGCCGAAGCGGGCGGAGAGCAGCTCGATGTCGTAGCGGACGGCTTCGGCCGCCGCGAGGAAGGCGGCGTACGGCATGAGCAGTGCCCCGGCGAAGTAGTTCGCCAGGCCGATGCGGGCCAGCTCCGACGACTCGGGTGAGGTCAACTCCGTTGCCGAGTCAGCGAGTTCGTCCATCAGGGGGCGTTGCTCGAGGAAGGCCAGTTGGATGGCGAGCTGGAACGCCCGCTGGCCGTCGCTGAGCCAGGGGGAGAGGTGGAGGAGCCCGGTGTCCGGGTCGAAGCGGCGGGCGTCGGCGGTACGGCCCGGCGCCGCCTGGACGACGTGCACGCCGTGGCGCTCGGCGAGCAGGGCCGTGAGGGGGTCGGCCGTCCGGCCGGGCCGCGACGCCAGGGCCTGCGCCGTACGTTCGGCCGCCGTGTCCAGGGGGCCGAAGTGGTTGTGGTGGGCGTAGAAGAAGTCGCGGACCTCGTCGTGCGGTTCCGCCGGCGGCAGCAGCGTCCGCCCCGTCTCCGGGGAGGCGAGGGCGGCGGCCTGTTCGGCGGTCTCGCGGTAGCGCAGGTGCAGGGCGACCAGGGCGCGGGCCACCTCCGGGTGGTCGCGGGCCGCCTCGGCGATCTCCTCGACGGCCGGCACGGACACCCCGCACGCCTCGTCGGCCAGGGCGGCGCGCAGATCGGCGGCGAGACGGTCCTCGGCGGCGTCGGAGAAGAACTCCGCGTCCACGCCGAACACCTTGGCGATCTGGAGGAGCACGCTCGCGGTGAGCGGCCGCTGGCCCAGTTCGATCTGGTTCGCGTAGCTGGCGGAGATGCCCAGCGCGCGGGCCATGTCGACCTGGTTCATGCCGTGCTCGCGGCGCAGGCGGCGCAGCTTGGCGTGTGCGTAGACCTTGTGCTCGTTCGCTCGCCGGGCCATGGCTCCCCTCCTGGTCAACCGCCCTCCGGAGACGGGGCACGGGGGCGGACGCGGTTGCGAACTTAGCATCCGCCGTCTTCGCAGGATTCGCAGATTCGCCGCGGATTCCTGGTGGGACTCCGCAGCTTCGACCGGTGGTGGCGGGGCCGCCGAACGGGCACCGTCCATGGTGTCGGCCTGAGGGTCGACCCACCGACCCATCGACCCATCGGTCTGTCGGTCGGACGGCTCATCGGCCTGTCGGTCCGGTGGTCCCGGCCACGCGGCCCGCCCCGGCCACCCCGTCCCCACCTCGCGAGGAGTCCCGTGATCGACCACCAGGTACGCGTCCACCCCAGTGCCGCCCGGCTGCCCCGCGAGGAGCAACTCGCCTGGAAGCTGGCGGTCGTCGCCACCGGCACCCAGGAGGCCGGGGAGCTGGACCCGGACGCGGCGGCCATGGCCGCCAACCGGATCATCGACAACGCGTCCGTCGCGGTCGCCTCCCTGCCGCGCCGCCCGGTCGCCGTCGCCCGCGCCCAGGCCCTCGCCCATCCCGCCGCGACGCCCGGCGCCTCCGTCTTCGGGACCACCGGCCGGGTCTCGCCGGAGTGGGCGGCCTGGGCCAACGGCACCGCCGTACGGGAGCTGGACTTCCACGACACCTACCTGGCCGCCGACTACTCCCACCCCGGCGACAACATCCCGCCGCTCCTCGCCGTCGCCCAGCACACCGGGCGCTCCGGCGCGGACCTGCTGCGCGGGATCGTCGCCGCCTACGAGGTGCACGTGGCGCTGGTGAAGGGCATCTGCCTGCACGAGCACCGCATCGACCACGTCGCCCACCTGAGCGCCGCCACCGCCTGCGGCCTGGGCGCCCTGCTGCGGCTGCCGACCGAGACGGTGTACCAGGCGGTCCAACAGGCGGTGCACACCACCACGGCCACCCGGCAGTCCCGCAAGGGCGAGATCTCCAGCTGGAAGGCGTACGCCCCCGCCTTCGCCGGAAAGGCGGCCATCGAGGCCGTCGACCGGGCCATGCGCGGCGAGACCTCCCCCTCCCCGATCTACGAGGGCGAGGACGGCTTCCTCGCCTGGCTGCTGAACGGCCCGGAGTCCGACTACACGGTCCGGCTGCCCGAGCCCGGCGAGGCCCGCCGCGCGATCCTGGACACGTACACCAAGGAGCACTCCGCGGAGTACCAGGCCCAGGCGCTGATCGACCTGGCGCGGCGGCTGCGCGAGAAGACCGGCCCGCTGGACAAGGTGCGCTCCGTGGTGCTGCACACCAGCCACCACACCCACAACGTCATCGGCTCCGGTGCGAACGATCCGCAGAAGTACGACCCGACCGCCAGCCGCGAGACCCTGGACCACTCGGCCCCGTACATCCTGACCGTCGCCCTGGAGGACGGAGGCTGGCACCACGAGCGCTCCTACGCCCCCGAGCGCGCCGGCCGCCCGGAGACCGTGGAGCTGTGGCGGAAGGTCACCACGGTCGAGGACCCGGAGTGGACCCGCCGCTACCACGATCCGGACCCGGAGCGCCGGGCGTTCGGCGGCCGGGTCGTGATCACGCTGGAGGACGGCTCGGTGGTCGAGGACGAACTCGCCGTCGCCGACGCCCACCCGGCCGGGGCCCGCCCCTTCGACCGCCCCGCGTACGCGCGCAAGTTCCGCACCCTCGCCGAGGGGATCGTCGCCCCGGACGCCCAGGACCGCTTCCTCTCGGCGGCCGAGCGCGTCGCCGAGCTGTCCACCACCGGCCTGGACGGGCTCTTCCCGGCCGTGGACACCGAGGCCGTCGCCGCGTACGACGCCACGCTCCCCACGGGCCTGTTCTGATGGCCCGCCCCCGTACCGCCCCGTACACCCCCGGCGCGCGCCCGACGGCGCCGCCGACGATCCGGAGGCACACCCCATGACCGCCACCGCACCGGAGATCCACCGCGGCCTGGCCGGTGTCGTCGTCGACACCACCGAGATCTCCACCGTCGTCCAGGAGACCAACTCCCTCACCTACCGGGGCTACGCGGTCCAGGACCTCGCCGCCCACCGCTCCTTCGAGGAGGTCGCCTACCTGCTCTGGCACGGCGAACTGCCGGACCCCGCCCAACTGGCGGACTTCCAGGCCCGTGAGCGCGCTCTGCGCCCCCTGGACCGCAGCACGCTGGAGCTGCTGACCCGGCTGCCCGACACCTGCCACCCGATGGACGTCCTGCGCACCGCCGTCAGCTTCTTCGGCGCGGAGGACCCGCTGGAGGACGAAGGCAGCCCGGTCGCCAACCGGGCCAAGTCCCTGACCCTGCTGGCGAAGCTGCCCACCGTGGTCGCCGCCGACCAGCGCCGCCGCCGGGGTCTCGCGCCGATCACGCCGGACCCGGAGCTGGGGTACGCGGAGAACTTCTTCCACATGTGCTTCGGCACGGTGCCGGAGCCGGAGGTGGTGCGCTGCTTCGAGATCTCCCTGATCCTGTACGCCGAACACAGCTTCAACGCCTCGACGTTCACCGCCCGCGTCGTCACCTCCACCCTCTCCGACCTCTACAGCGCGGTCACGGCGGCGATCGGCGCGCTGAAGGGCCCGCTGCACGGCGGCGCCAACGAGGCCGTGATGCACATGCTCAACGAGATCGGCGACCCGCAGCGGGCAGGGGGGTGGCTGGACGAGGCGCTGGCCTCCAACCGGAAGATCATGGGCTTCGGCCACCGGGTCTACAAGCACGGCGACTCCCGCGTCCCGATCATGCAGGAAGCCCTCGACCGCCTCGTCTCCCGCGCGGGAGACCCGGAGGTGACCCGCCTGGCCACCCTGCACGCGGCCCTGCGCCACGCCATGGTCACCCGCAAGGGCATCCACCCCAACCTGGACTACCCCGCCGGGCTCGCCTACCACCTCATGGGCTTCGACATCCCGATCTTCACGCCCATCTTCGTGATGAGCCGGATCACCGGGTGGACCGCCCACATCACCGAGCAGCTCGCGCACAACGCCCTGATCAGACCGCTCGCCTCCTACGACGGCCCTGTCCAGCGACCCGTGCCGCCCGCCTGAACCGCCCGCCCGCCCCGCGCACGGCCCCGCCCGGTGTACGCGGGGCGGGCAGGCGGACGCCGTATACAGGATGCGGCGTCCGCAGCCCCGGAGGAGCGACCCCGCGCCCCCGGCAGACCCACCCCAGGAGCTCTTCATGCCGCAGCGACCGACCACCCGCCTCCGCCGGCTGATCGGGGGCGACGGCATCCACGTCGCCCCCGGCGCGTACGACGGTCTGAGCGCACGGCTCGTGGAGGAGAGCGGCAGCGAACTCCTCTACGCGAGCGGCGGCGCCATCGCCCGCAGCTTCGGGGTGCCCGACATCGGTCTGCTGAGCCTCACCGAGGTCGTCGCGCGCATCGAGCAGATGGTGGAGGTCACGAGCCTCCCGGTGATCGCGGACGCCGACACCGGCTTCGGCAACGCGGTGAACGCCGTGCGGACCCTCGCGCTGTACGAGCGCGCGGGCGTGGCCGGGATGCACATCGAGGACCAGACCTTCCCCAAGCGGTGCGGCCACCTCGACGACAAGTCGCTGGTGAGCACCGACGAGATGGTCCGAAAGGTGCGGGCCGTCCACGAGGCCCGCACCGACCCGGACTTCGTCCTGATCGCCCGTACGGACGCCATCGCCACCGAGGGGCTGGACGCGGCGGTCGAGCGGGCCCACGCCTACGCGGAGGCCGGTGCGGACGTGATCTTCGTGGAGGCGCCGGAGACCGTCGAGCAGATCGAGCGGATCGCCGAGCGCGTCCCGCAGCCGAAGCTGATCAACATGTTCCACGGCGGCAAAACCCCGGTCGTCCCCAGGGAACGCCTCCGGGAGCTCGGCTACCGGCTGGTCATCGTCCCCTCCGACCTCCAGCGCGCCGTGATCACCGCCGTGCGGCGGACCCTGGAGGCCATCAACCGCGACGGCGACAGCGGCGCCGTACGCGAGGACCTGGCCTCCTTCGCCGACCGCGAGCGCGTCGTCCGTACGGCCGAGTACCTGGCCCTCGGCTCCTGAGCGCCCGCCGGGGCGGACCGTTCCCGGGCCGCCCGCCGGGCCGGGGAACCGGCAGTGTGCCGAGCGGCGCCGGAGCGCCCGCCCGGCCACGCGGCTACACGCGCGAGTTGCGCAGCGACTGCCAGACGGCGCCGGCCAGGGCCCCCGTCGCCCGGGGGACCGACAGGTGCTCGTGCGTGCGGTAGAGGTCCCAGTTGTAGCGGACCAGCGACAGCTTGCGGGAGGACAGCGACCCGGGCCGCGCGGCCCGGTAGACGGCGAGCGGTTCGGCCAGGCCCCGGGCGTCGTGGCCGTCCCGCATGATGCTCAGCCACAGCGCGTAGTCCTGCCGCTTGCGCATCTGCGGCATCAGCCGGGTGCCGAGGACCTTGCGGTCGTACATGGCGGTGAGGGCGCCGATGTAGTCCCGGCGCAGCATCGCGCGGTAATCGGCGTGCGCCCGCGCGCGGATGACCCGCCCGTTCGGGGTCCAGTCGGTGCTCTCGCCGGCGTGGTCGGCGTCCATCTTGAAGTACGAGGTGAACGTCAGCGGCGCATCGCCCTCAGCGGCGAACGCGAGCTGCTTCTCCGTCTTCTCCGGGAGCCACATGTCGTCGGAGTCGAGGAAGGCGATGTAGTCCCCGCGCGCCCGCTGCATGGCGAGATTGCGCGCCCGGCCCGCACCGCCCTGCTCGGGCGCCGTCTCCGGCAGGACGCGCTCGTCCTGCTCGGCGAACGCGCGCAGCAGTTCCATGGAGTCGTCGGTCGACCGGTCGTCGGTGATCAGCAGCTCCACGTCGCCGTGGGTCTGTGTGAGGACCGACCGGACCGCCGGACCCAACGTCGCCGCGGAGTTGTACACGGGCATCACGACAGACACCAGGGGCACGGGGGGTTCTCCTCACCGGATCGGGAACGTCCCATTCAAGCATCCTCCGGTGGCCGGATTCGCCGGGCGGTCGGCCGGGGCCCGGCACGCTCCTTTACCTTCTGCGCGCCCTAAGCTTACTCTGGAGTAAGTAACGGGTCTCCCAGGGGAGTTGCGTGTGAGTTCCTATCGAGTCGTCATGGTGGGCACGGACGGGTCCGCGTCCTCGTTCGCCGCCGTGGAGGGGGCGGCCCGGCTCGCGGCCGCCTGCGGGGCCGAGCTCGTCGTCGTCTGCGCCTACCAGCCGATGCACGGCCCGGAGCTCTCCCGGGCGCAGGACCAGCTCGGCGCCGAGGCGTACCAGGTGGTGGGATCGGCCCCGGCGGAGGACACCCTGCGGGCCGCACGGGACCGTGCGCGCGAGCAGGGGGCGCCGGAGGTGCGGACCCTCGCCGTTCAGGACGACCCGGTGCCCGCCCTGGTGAACGCGGCCGCCGAGCACGGGGCGGACCTGCTGGTGGTGGGCAATCGGGGCCTGCGCTCGCTCGCCGGCCGCATCCTGGGGTCCGTACCCGCCGACATCGCGAGGAAAGCCGGTCTCGACGTGCTGATCGTGCACACCACGTGAACCACCGGGACCCGGGCCACCCGGCGGGGGCGACGCCCGGCCCGTCGGTCCCGCCCGCCGTCGCCCTGCGGGACCTGGTGCTGGGCGCCACTCCCCGGTGGACGCGGGGCGACGTCGCCGAACGGGCCGGGGTGGGGCTGGAGCGGGCCGAGCGTGTCTGGCGCGCGCTGGGGTTCCCCGCCGTGGAGGACGGCGAGCGGGTCTTCACGGACGCCGATGTCGAGGCGCTCCGGGCGGTGGCGGGTCTGATCGAGGCGGGGCTGGTGACCGGCGAGAGCGAGACGATGGTGGTGCGAGCCGTCGGGTACCACCTGTCCCGCCTGGCCGAATGGCAGATCGACGTGTTCCTGGGATGGCTCGGCAGGGCCCCCGGATCCGGCACGGCCCGTGGCGACGAAAGCCCGCTGGAGCGGGCCGCGGAGCTGCTGCCGGAGCTGGAGGCGCTGCAGGCGTACGTCTGGCGCCGCCACCTCGCCGCGTACGCCGAACGGATCCCGACGGCGCCGGGACCGGCCGGGGAGCGGGACTCCGCAGCCGCCCCGCCGCTCCCCGGGGAGGCCGGGCTGCGGCACAGCGCCGTGGGGTTCACCGACATGGTGGGGTACACCCGGCTGACGCGCGGACTGGAGGGCGCCGAGCTCGGGCGGATGATCGACAGCTTCGAGAGCCTGACCGGCGACGTGATCGCCGAGGGGCGCGGGCGGGTGGTGAAGACCATCGGGGACGAGGTGTTCTTCGTCTGCGAGTCCGCGTCCCGGGCCGCGGACATCGCCCTGGAGCTGACGGCCCGCGCCCAGGACGCGCCCGAGCTGCCCCGGGTCAGGACCGGGCTGGCCTACGGGGAGGTCCTCGCCCGGTACGGAGACCTGTACGGGACCGCGGTCAACGCGGCGGCCCGGCTGACCGCGGTCGCCCGCCCCGGCACCGTCCTCGTCGACACGGCCTTCTCCGGCGAGCTGGCCGGGCGGCCGGAGTACGAGCTGAAGGGGCTGCGCCCGGTCTCCGTACGCGGCTTCCCCCGGCTGCGTCCGGTGCTGCTGCGACCCACCCGGGAGGGGCGGCGCAAGGCAGTCCGCTGACGGGGGCCCGCACCCCCGGCGAGGCGGGCGCGCCGCCGCCGGGGCACGCCCGCGGACGCCCACGGTGCCGGAATGTGTGCGCTACGGGATGCCCGGACACCCGGAGAGGGCGCAGCATGGACGGGAGGGCTGAGCCCACGGCGCTCCGTGCGCCGGCGGGCTCCGGGCGTGGAGGGAGCGTGCGATGGTCCACGGCACACCGCACGAGGCCGCCGGTCCCGGCGCGGCCGGGGGCGGCGACGGCGCGGCACGGGTTCCCGACGCGCCCGGGGCGGCGGGGAGCGGCGAGGGAGCCGGGGGCGACGACGGAGCGATGCCGGGCCGGGCGGGCGGCCTGCTGGACTTCCTGAACGTCGCCGCGGTCGTGGTGGACATCGAGGGCCGGATCGTGTTCTGGAGCCCGCAGGCCACCGACACCTTCGGGTTCACCGCCGAGGAGGCGCTGGGCCGGTACGCCGCCCGGCTGCTGCTCAGCGAGGAGAACCGGCACCGGGCGACCGAGCTGTTCGCCACCGTGATGGCGACCGGACAGAACTGGGCGGGAACCTTCCCCGTCCGGCACCGCGACGGCGGGACGCGGCGGGTGGAGTTCCGCAACGTACGGCTGCAGGACGACCTGGGGGACGTGTACGCGCTGGGGATCGCCGTCGACCAGAGCGCGCTGCACGACGTGGAGGGCCGCCTGGCCATCTCGGAGCAGCTGGTGTCCCAGGCGCCGGTCGGATTCGCCCTGCTGGACGCCGATCTCCGCTACCGGCTGGTCAACCCCGCCCTGGAGCGGATCAACGGGGTGCCGGCCGCCGACCACATCGGCCGCCGCCCCCGCGACATCCACCTCAGCGGCGAGGTGGAGAGGATCGAGTCCGCGCTCCGGCAGGTACTGCGGACGGGCGACCCGCTGATCGACCAGTACATCGTCGGACGCACCCGGGCCGACGCCGACCGCGACCACGCGTGGTCGGTGTCCTACTACCGGATCCAGGGCCCCGGGGGCAGGGTGATCGGGGTGGCGTCCTCGGTCGTCGACGTCACCGAGCGGCACCTGGCCGCCGCCGAGGCCGAGCGGGCCCGGAAACGGCTCGCGCTCCTCGCCGACGCCTCCGCCCGGATCGGCACGACGCTCGGCGTGGAGCGGACCGCCCGGGAACTCGCCGAGGTGGCGGTCCCGGACCTCGCGGACGTCGCCGCGGTCGACATCCTGGACGACGTGCTCACCAGCCGCGTCCGGCCCCGCACCGAGGAGGGCCCGGAACTCTTCCGGGCGCTGGCCGTCACCTCCGCGTTCCCCACCGAGGTCACCGCCGCCGCCGACCCGGTGGGAGAGGTCGCCGCCTACGGACCGGAGCGGCTGATCACCCGCTGCGTACGCACCGGCCGGCCCGTGCTCGTGGCCCGCTGCGAGGCGCGGGACCTGCGGCACATCGCCCGCGACGCCGACGCCGCCGAGGCCCTCGCCCGCTCCGGCGCGCACTCCTACCTCGCGGTTCCCCTCATCGCCCACGGCGAGACGCTCGGCGCCGTGGACCTGCTGCGCACCCGCAACCCCGCCCCGTTCGACGACGACGACGTCCTGCTCGCCCGGGAACTGGCGGCCCGGGCCGCCATCGCCATCGGCAACGCCCGCTGGCACCAGAACGTGCGCACCGCGGCCGAGACCCTCCAGCGCAGCCTGCTGCCTCCCGCGCCCCCGAAACGCCCCGGCCTGCGAGTGGCCTCCCTCTACCGGCCGGCCCGGTCCGCCAACGAGGTCGGCGGCGACTGGTACGACGTCATCCCCCTGGCCGGCGACAAGACCGCCCTCGTCATCGGCGACGTCATGGGCAACGGCATCGACGCCGCGGCGGCCATGGGCCAGCTGTGCACCGCCGCCCGCGCCTACGCCGCCCTCGACCTGCCGCCGGACGACATCCTCCGCCACCTCGACCGGCTCACCCACGGCCTGGAGCACTACATCGCCACCTGCCTCTACGCCACCTACGACCCCGGCACCGGCCGGTGCCGCATCGCCAACGCCGGGCACCTGCCCCCGGTGCTCGTCCGCCCCGGCCACAAGCCCCGCCTGCTGCCCCTGCCCCCCGGCGCCCCGCTCGGCGTCGGCGGCGTCGGCTTCGACACCGCCACCGTCCCCCTGCACACCGGGGACCGGCTCCTCCTCTACACGGACGGCCTCGTCGAGACCCGGGACGACCCCATCGACGAGCGCCTCGACCTCCTCCTGCGCACCATCGGCTCCCTCGGCCCGTCGCTCGACGACACCTGCGCCCGCCTCGTCGACTCCATGCGCAGGCCCGAGGACCCCGACGACGTCGCCCTCCTCCTGGTCGAGCTGGCCGAGACCCGGCACGACGCGTGAGGGCTTGCGCCCTCACCCCGTGAACGGAGCGGTCCGTCCCGGACGTGGTGGCAGGGTGGCGTTCCCCCCGGGCGGAACTCAGCGGCGTCGCACGGGCGTTCCTGGCGACGGCCCACCGCCACAGGCGGCGCGGGCAGCGCGTGCGGTGCGCGCCGGTTTCCGTCATCACCGTCCCGGCCGTGGCCGCCCCCGCCGGCCGCCGTGGAGGACGCCGTCTCCTCCGCTTCCCGTCCCGGAACGGGAACACCCGGCCCGGTCGGTACGGTTGCACCGACCGGGCCACCGGCGGGGGCGGGGCCCGCCGGGGGCCGCACGGTCGCCGCGGCCCTGCCCGCCGTCGTCCGGCCGCGCCCCGCGGTACGCCCGCCGGGCCCGCGGAACCGACGCACTTGTATGGAGGACTGTGTGATGACCGACCGGCCGTTGACGCTCATGGCTGTGCACGCCCACCCGGACGACGAGGCCACCGGAACCGGAGGGGTCCTGGCACGGTACGCGGCCGAAGGCGTGCGCACGGTGCTGGTGACCTGTACCGACGGCGGTTGCGGCGACGGACCGGGAGGCGTCAAGCCGGGTGAACCCGGGCACGACCCGGCGGCCGTCGCCCGCATGCGGCGCGAGGAGCTGGCCGCGAGCTGCGAGGTTCTCAAGATCAGTGACCTGGAGATGCTGGACTACGCCGACTCGGGCATGACGGGCTGGCCGAACAACGACGCCCCCGGGTCCTTCTGGAGCACCCCGGTGGAGGAGGGCGCCGCGCGCCTGGCCGACCTCCTCCGGCACTACCGGCCCGATGTGGTCGTCACCTACGACGAGAACGGGTTCTACGGTCATCCCGACCACATCCAGGCCAACCGCATCACGATGGCCGCGCTGGAGCTGACGGGGCTGACCCCGAAGGTGTACTGGACGACGGCCCCGCGCTCCATGATGGAGCGCTTCGGCGAGGTCATGCGGGAGTTCGGCGAGGACCTGCCGGAGCCCGATCCCGCCGAGGCCGCCGCGCTCGCCGAGATCGGGCTCCCCGACGACGAGATCACGACCTGGGTGGACACGACCGCCTTCAGCGGCCAGAAGTTCGACTCGCTGGCCGCGCACGCCAGTCAGGGCGAGAACATCTTCTTCCTCAAGATGGGCAGGGAGAGGTTCGGCTCGCTCATGGGCCTGGAGACCTTCGTCCGGGTCAGGGACACCACCGGCGCGCCCGTACCCGAGAACGACCTCTTCGCCGGCCTGCGCTGAGCGGTCTCCGGCGCCCCGCGCGGGCGGTCGCCCGAACGGGGCGCCGGAGGTCCGGCGGTCGGGGCCGCGGTCAGCGCCTGGCGTCGGCCTCCGCGGGCAGGACCTCCTCCGGTGCGGCCGACGGGCCGGGGATCTGCGGCGGTTCGGGCGCCAGGGTGAAGGTGATGCGGGCCCCGTCGCGGTAGTCCGGATCGATGGTGATGGCGCCGCCGTGGAACTCGACGATCTTCTTGCACATCGCCAGACCGATGCCGCTGCCGCTGTAGACGTCCTTGGTGTGCAGCCGCTGGAAGATGACGAAGATCTTCTCGGCGTACTCCGGCGGGATGCCGATGCCGTTGTCGGTGACCGTGAAGCGCCACAGCCCGTCCTCCCGGGCGGCGGCGATGTGGACCCTGGGGGCCTCGCCCGGGCGGCGGAACTTGACGGCGTTGCCGATGAGGTTCTGCCAGAGCATGACCATCTGGCTGGGGTCGGCGACCAGAGTCGGCAGAGGATCGTGAGTGATCTCCGCCCCGGCCTCCTCGATCGGGACGCTCAGCGCCGACAGGGTCTCGTCCACCGTCCTGTCCAGGTCCACGCTCTGGTGGGCGTTGTGGACCCGGCCGACGCGGGAGAAGTTGAGGAGGTCGTTGATGAGGACCTGCATGCGGTTGGCGCCGTCGACGGCGAAGTCGATGTACTGGTCCGCCCGTTCGTCGAGTTGGCTTCCGTAGCGCCGCTTCAGGAGCTGGGTGAAGCTCGACACCTTGCGCAGCGGTTCCTGGAGGTCGTGCGAGGCGACGTACGCGAACTGCTCCAGTTCGGCGTTGGAACGCTGGAGGTCCGCGGCCTGCGCGTCCAGGCGCAGCCGCGCCTCCTCGGTGAAGGCCAGCTCGTACACGAGGCGTCGCCGCATCGACTCGATCTCACCGCTCAGCCGCCGCAGATCGGCCGGTCCGGTCGGGGTGATGGGGTGGTCGAAGTCGCCGGCGGCGATGAGGCGGGCCTCCGCGCCCAGGTGCTCCAGCGGCGCGTTGATGCCCCTGCGCAGCCCTTCGAAGACGAGAGCGGCGAGAGCCACGATGAGCAGCGCGATGGCGCCGAACACCCAGTTGCGCAGGACCATGGTGGATTCGAGGTCCGCCCGGGCCCGGACGCGGTCCGCGCGGAACCTCTCCTGCTGGTTCTCCAGGGCGGCGCGGACGTCGTCGAAGGCCGCTTTGCCGTCGGCCAGCCGTTCCGCGGCGGCCGGGGAGGGCGCACCCGCCGGGGCGGCGGCGACGGGCCGGGCGATCCTCTCCTGCCACCTCGCCACGGCGTTCTCCACCGCTTCGAGGTCGGCCAGCCGCGCGGGGTCGCCGTGGACGAGTTCCCTGATCGACCGGATGTGCGCCTCCTGGTCGGCGAGTCCCTGCCGGTAGGGGGTCAGGAAGTCGGCCGTGCCGGTCAGGCCGTAACCGCGGATGCCCGTCTCCTGGTTCACCAGGGCCGTCTCCAGGCGGAACGCGGTGGACAGGGCGGGCGACCGTACGTCCGTGAGGTCGTCGCTGATCGACTGGGTCCGCCCGAGGACCACGCCGCCCACCGCCCCGAGCAGCGTCAGCACGACCAGGGACGTGGCGACCCCCACGCGCAGCCAGCGCCGTGTCGTCCAGGCGGCCAGTCTTCGGGTACGCGGCCGCTGGTCCTCGCCGGTCATCCTGAGCTCTCCTCCGATGGGGAAGCCGCCCTGGTGGGATGCGGCCAGCTCACTCTAGACCCTGGCGACAACGGATGTTGTCATCAGGGAACGCGGGGGCCTACAGTGCCGGGTATGCCGGGCATGGACTTCGTACTGCGGACCACTCCTCAGGAGACCGCCGACATCGCGGACGCGAGGATCGGCGACCTCGCGCACCACCTTGCCCGTCACCTGCGGGACGACGGGGCGCCCGCCCCGGCCGAGGATCCGGCCTACGCGCTGACCGTCCTCCACGTACTGGACCAGCTGCAGCGGGCCACCGAACGGCTTCAGCGGCTAGCGGCGGCGGACGCCGCCCGTGCCGGTGCCGGCTACCCGCAGATCGGCGCCGCATGCGACATGACCCGCCAGGGTGCGCGCCGCCGCTGGCCGGGACTTTTCCACCACTCCAACGAACGACCCACGGAGCATCCGACGATGACCACTCCCATCCGCCCCTTCGACGTGCTGCTCGTCGAGGACGACGTCGCCGACGCCATGCTCATCGAAGAGGCCCTCTCCGAGCGCGGGGCCCGCAACCTGGTCCAGGTCACCGACGGAGTCGCCGCGCTGGAGCACCTTCGAGACCCCGACGCCGCCCGTCCCGACCTCATCGTCCTCGACCTGAACATGCCCCGCATGAACGGTCACGAGCTGCTCAAGATCCTCAAGGCCGACGAGGAGCTCCAGGCGATCCCCGTGGTCGTCCTCACCACGTCCACCGCCCCGGACGACGTCACCGGCGCCTACACCAGCCACGCCAACGCCTACGTCAACAAGCCCGTGAATCTCGCGGAGTTCGAGCTGGCCGTGCAGAGCATCGACGCCTTCTACCTCGACACCGCGACGCGGGCCCGCCCGTAGACGAACGGAAGCGGCCTGCCGGGGACGGGAGAGCAGGCCGCGCGGACGGGCGTCCACCGGGATCTCCCGGCAGCCGGGCAGAGCGGCCGGCGCCCTTCCTTCTTCGACCCGCCCGGTCGACCGGGCGGTCCTGAGGGGCGGGCCGCGCCCGGTGTGTATCGCCGGTGACCTCGCGACGTGCACGCCGGGCGCGAGTACCGGTGCTCGATCGACCTGGTCCGCCACCGGTTCGCCGGCAGCGACCCGCTCGCTCGTGAGGCCGCGGCAGTGGTGGCGTCGCGCTACTTCGGCGAACCGGGCCGGGCGATGGACCTGATCGCCGTCACCGGGACCAACGGGAAGACGTCCGTCTCGTACATGACCGAGTCGGTGCTGCGGCTCGCCGAGCAGGCCCGCGTCGGAGTGATCGGCACCGCGGGCAGCCGGATCGGGGACGAGGTCATTCCGATGCCGCCCTCGGTGCTCAGCACTCCGGAATCGCCCGATCTCCAGTACCTGCTGGGGCACATGCGCGACCGGGCGTGCGGAACCGTCGTCCTGGAG
>NZ_JNZZ01000041.1 GCF_000717645.1 Streptomyces californicus | reverse complement strand
CCTCGTCCCCCACCCCAGCGCGCGCAAGCTTCCGGCGCCGCCGCTCCCCCGCCCCGGCACGCCCACCCCGCAGCTCACCCACGCGGCCACCGCGCTCCTCAGCGACCTACGCCGTCACGCGCCCGAACTCACGCTCTCCGCAGCCGACATCGGCACCCTCGCCCCCGCCGTGGCCGCCTGGCTCGAACGCGAAGCCCACCCCGACACCATCCGCCGCGCCCTCACCACCGACCTCCCCCAGCCACTGCGCCACCCCGCCAAACTCCTCAAGCACCGCCTCACCGCGCTCCTGCCCCCGCCCCTCCCCAGCGCCGACGACCTCGCCGCCCCCGCCTCCAACCGCCCCACCGTCATCCCCTTCCTGAACTGCGACGGCTGCGAACGCGGTATCCGCTCCCTCACCCCCGGCCTCTGCCGCGACTGCCGCGAGGCCCGAGCCGCCGACGCCCCGGCCGTCGACACCCCGGCCGCCGCCTGACCGGCCGGACACCCCACCTACGGCTGCCGCTCCCGCGCCCTCACCCCTGCGCCCCGGGCGCCTCGAAACCGCCCATCGCCTCCTCCAGCAGCTCCGCCAGCCGCAGCGGCGTGCGGTCCTCGTACATCGGCCCGATGAGCTGCACGCCCACCGGCAGCCCCTCAGGAGACCGGCCCGCCGGCACGGCGGTGGCGGGCAGGCCGGGCATGGTGGGCAGCCCGGCCCAGACGAGCTGGTCGAAGTACGGGTGGTCCACGCCGTCGATGGCGATCAGCCGCTCCAACGGGTCGAGTTCGTGATCGTGCGGGAAGGCCGCCGTGGGCGAGACGGGGCACACCACGGCGTCGAACTCCGTGAACAGCCGCCGCCAGCCGTGGCGGTGGGCCTCGCGCCGCTGGTTCACCCCGAGCCACGCACGGTGGCTGAGCACCGTGCCGCGCAGCCGGGCCGCGTCGAGGCTCCGGTCGTCCGCCGCCAGTCCGGCGGCGCGAGCCCGCACCAGCTCGTACCGTTCGTCGGAGAAGCCCGCCGACGAGCCTGCGGCCAGCAACCGCATGTACACCAGGGCGGCTTCGGCGAGATCGGGCAGCAGCAGGCTGTGCCGCTCCACACGGGCGCCGACATCGGCCAGCGCTCGGGCCACCCGTTCCACGGCCGACCGTACGGCGGCACCGGTCGGCAGGAGCGGATGCGCGTCGAGGACCAGGACCCGGAAGTCACACAGCCGTTCGTGCCGGGCGGGCGGCAGCGTCACGGTGTGCGCCACCCCCGACGTCAGCGGGTCGGGCCCGGCCATGACGTCGAGCAGGAGCGTGAGGTCGCGGGCGGTGCGTGCCATCGGCCCGACCACGGCGAGGTCGAGTTCGACGGGCAACGCGGGAGCGGTCGGCGGGACCATGCCCCGGCTCGCCGCCAGTCCCAGCGTCGGCTTGTGCGCGTAGACGCCGCAGAAGTGGGCCGGGGTGCGCAGCGAACCGCCGATGTCGGAGCCGATGGACAGCGCGCCGAACCCGCACGCCAGGGCGGCGGCCGATCCGCCGGAGGATCCGCCCGGCGTACGCCCGTGGTCCCAGGGGTTGTTGGTGGTGCCGTAGATGTCGTTGTAACTCTGCAGATCCTGCAGCCACAGCGGCACGTTCGTCTTGCCGAGCACCACCGCGCCCGCGTCCTTGAGCCGCGCCACCTGCACGGCGTCCTCGGCCGGAACGTGGTCGCGGTGCAGCGGGATGCCCCACGTCGTGGGCAGCCCGGCGACGTCGTACGACTCCTTGACCGTCACCGGCAGGCCGAGCAGCGGCCGGTCCTCACCCCGGGCGCGCGCCCGGTCGGCGTCCCTGGCCGCGGCCCGCGCCCGGTCGAAGTCCGGCACGCATATCGCGTTGATGTCCCGGTCATACCGCTCGATGCGGTCGATCGCCGCGTCGGTCAGCTCCACCGAGCTCACCTCACCGGACCGCAGGGCACCCATGAGCTTCTCTGCCGAATCGAAAGTCCTGTCCATGAACGCGACCGTATGGACGACGTGTTGAAGCCACAAAACGCCGTGCGCCGCAAGGAGACCGACACTCCGGCCGTGCGCCGCGGAAGTCGCCCCGCGACGGGCCCCGCGAGGCCGTCGAGGGCAGCCGGGTGCCGTGACGCGTCAGGCCCGGGGCGGGGGCAGGGCGTCGCGCAGCCGTACGGACTCCCAGTGCAGCCTCTGCTCCTCGTCCACCACCGGCACGTCGCCGTTGAGCGGCTGGGAGGTCTCCATGCTGGTGGCGACCGCCTCCATGAGCAGCGGCAGAGACGCCCACTTCTCGTGCGATACCCGCATGACGCCTTCGACGGGCTCGGCTTCGTGGAGGCGCCCCCGGTCGATCCCGGGGCGGTGGTCCAGCACGATGTACGCGCCGCCGAGGTCCCGCGCGACGGGGATCAGCTGCGGATGTCCGTACAGGATTCTGCTGGACCCGAGCTTCATGAAGTCGTGGCCCACCTCCTCTCCTCCCTCCTCCGCCTCGCACGCGTCGTGGTACGCGGTGAGGAGGTGCCACGCGGCCACTGTCCCGCGAGCGCTGATCGGTCGGTAGTACCCCGGAAGCAGCGAGCCCTCGGCCCGGTCGAGCACACCGTCGTGTCGCAGCAGCGACGCCACCAGGGGTCTCAACAGCGGGCGTCCGACGACGCGTTCGAGCGCGGCGATGTCCGCTGGGTCCGCAGGCGGCGCCAGCTCGGCGTAGGTCTGCGGCACGTGCTCCGCCAGCCAGTTCTCGATGCGCGCCCACGACTCGTCGATCGATGCGGTCATGACACAGCACCCTCCCAGCCGGGACCTCCGCCCGCTCTCCCGCCCGTCCAGCCGCCCAACGCGAAGGGTCGGCAGGCCCGCCCGGCGTACGCCCGCGGCCCCAGGGGTTGTTGGTGGTGCCGTAGCGGTCATTGCAACTCTGCAGCCACAGCTGCATGTTCGCCTTGCCGAGCACCACCGCGCCCGCCTCCTTGAGCCGCGCCACCTGCACGGCGTCCTCGGCCGGAACGTGGTCGCGGTGCAGCGGGATGCCCCACGTCGTGGGCAACCCGGCGACGTCGTACGACTCCTTGACCGCAGGGCACCCACGAGCTTCTCTGCCGAATCGAAGGTCCTGTCCATGAATGCGACGGTATAGACGACGTTTTGAAGCCAAAGAACGCCGGGCGCCGAAAGGAGGCCGGGACACCGGGCGTGCGTCGCGCCCACGTACCCGCACTCCGAGCGATGGCGCGCTACTCCGGCGGCACGCTGTATCGCGCGAGCGTCGCCTTGCTGGTGGAGCCGTCCACCAGCCTCAGCTCCCACGGGCCGGTGTTCACGTCGAAGTCCTTGCCGAAGCCGACCCACTTGCCGGTCATGCGTCGTCCGGTGGGGTCAACCAGGAGCTGAACAGCACCGTGGTACCGGGCTCCGTTGTAGTAGCCGTCCGCAGCCGTCTGCTCGACCCATGTACCCGTGACGACGTTACGATCCACGGTCAGGTCCAGTGCGAGTGGACTGTCGAGATTGCTACTGGCGCCGGGAAGGCTCTGAGCGGTCAACCGATTTCCGTGCTGAACGACCACCACGTAGTGCTTGCCCTCGAACGAGTCGTCCCGACCCGAGGAGAAGAATTCGTAGCGGCTGAGCCATACACCCGAGAATGTCGCCTCAGCAGCCTGCGCGTCCAGCCGCCCCCGTCCTGCGGCAGAACCGACCCCGCTCGCCCTCGGCTCCATGTCGTGCCCTCCCTTCCCGTCTGTTCGCACCCGAGGCGTCGGCACAGGCAGGCTGAACCCCAAAGCCTCGATCGGGCGGCCGGTGACCCTTTCTAAGGCTCTGGCGTACACACCCCGAGGTGTCCTGCTCGTCCCGGACTCCCAGCGCTGCACCAAGCGCTTGGAAGCGTCGTTGGGCTCGCCCAGCTCCTCGCCCGCCCGGCGGAGCGCTTTGGCGAAGTCGTCCTGGCTCATCCGCAGGCCGATGCGTACGGCCCGCAGCAGATCGTTCGGCACCGCGGCAGTCGTCGTCATGACCTCAACGCTAGAGCCAAGAGGCTGTCAATGACACCGGTTTGACGTCCCGGACGAGCCATCAGCGCCCCTCAAGCGACGCCTGCACGACGCCCGAAGCGCCGTCGTTCGGTCCGACCGAGAGCAGGAACATCAGCCCATCGACCACACCGAGAAGTGGAGGACATAGACATGACGATCACCGACACCACACAGAACGTGTACGACCGCATCTCCCCGGAGCTGAAGGCTCAGCTCATCTCCATGATCCGTGAGGACTTCTGGCCGGAGCTGACCGACAATCAGGGCGAGCGCGGTATCCGCCAGGTCACGGCGTTCCTCGCCGTCGCCGCGAGCACCACCGAGCGGATGACGCCCAGCCTGCGCGTCGACCTCTTCTGGCACGCTCTGGTGCTGCACACCAGGCACTACGCCGAACTCTGCGACGTGCTCGGCGGTTTCATCCACCACACCCCCGACCGGGGCAGCGGCCACAGCCCCGTCGACGGGCGGTTGGCGATGCACCGGACGGCCGAGATGATCCGGTCGGCCGGGTTCGACGTGGACCCGGATTTCTGGCCGGTCAACGGCGCGGCCGACTGCACCCAGAGCTACGCGGGCTGCTCCGACAGCCCCGTCGCCACGTAGCCGCGCCCAACAGCGGTCTCCCACCGCATGCCTCAGCCGCCCGGTATCGTTCCGGGCGGCTGTCGCCCTGACAAGAACGGACAGGTCGTGACTGATGCGCGTAGCGCCGCCTGGGACACCTACTCCCGGGGCAAGCCGCAACGGCGGAGGACCAACGCCAAGGGCGAGACCACTTGGTTCAACTGGAGCCAGTACCCGGACCACGGCCCCGGGGCCGAGGTGCTCGCTCTGCGGCCCGGAGACAGCGTGCTCGATCTCGGGTGCGGCTCCGGTGGCAACACCGCCCACTTGGCAACGCTCGGCATGACGTCCGTAGGAGTCGACCTCTCCGCCAAGCAACTCGACAAGGCACGGGAGCGGTGGTCCGGAGTGGGTGGGATGGAGCTACATCAGTCCGACGCCCTCGCCTACCTCGGGAGCTCCTCCAGGGCCTTCGACGCGATGTACAGCGTGTTCGGCGCGGCCTGGTTCACCGACCCCGCGCTCCTGTTGCCGGCCGTTCACGCGCATCTCAAGCCGAGCGGTGTGTTCACCTTCTCCCAGCGGCCCCCGGTCGAAGGGTGCTACGGCTGCCAAGCGTCATACATCCCGCGCGGGCCCGACGAAGATCCCGCAGTCGTCAAGCGGTGGGACTACGAGCCCGGCGCATGGGAGCTGATCCTCAAGGAACACGGCTACGTGGACGTGTCAGCATCCGTGATCCCGCCGCCCTCAGGAAGCCGGCGCACGGGCACGCTGCTCGTACGCGCCGTTCGCGGCAGCCGGGCGGCCCGCTCCGGACAGCAGTGAGGGGCGGCAGGCCCGCAGGCCCACCGCCCCTCAGCCGTACGAGCGCTACTGGACGACCGTGATCCGGTCCGTCGCCGGCGGGGCCAGCGGGGCGGTGGCCGAGGAGTGGGCCGCCAGGTAGGCGTTGAACACGTCGAGGTCGGACGCGCCGACCAGCTTGTTCGTGCCCTGGCCGAGCGCCGGGAAGCCGTCGCCGCCGCCCGCGAGGAATTCGTTCATCGCGACGCGGTAGGTGCGCGCCGGGTCGATCGCCTCGCCGTTCAGCTTGATGCTGTCGGTGACCACGCGGGCCGCGCCGGTCTTCGTCAGGTCGAGGGTGTAGGTGAGGCCCTTGGAGATCTGGAGGATCTTCGGGCTGGCCTCGTTGGAGCCGCTCACCTGCTGCTGGAGCGCGGCGACGAGCTGCGCGCCGGTCAGGTCGACGACGTTCATCATGTTGGTGAAGGGCTGCACGGTGAACGCCTCGCCGTACGTGACGACCCCGTCGCCCTCACTGCCGGACGCCTTGTGCACCAGGTCCGCGCGGATGCCGCCCGGGTTCATGAACGCCACTTCCGCGCCGCCCTTGTCGGCCGGGGCGAGTCCTTCGAGCTGGGCGTCGGCGATGACGTTGCCGAGCGGCTTCTCCAGGGCGGTGGAGCCGCGGCCGTTGATGTCGGCGCTGATCCAGCCCTGCGGCTTGTTGGCGATCGGGGCGGCCAGCTTGTTCCAGCGGCTGATCAGGCTCGTCATGTCGGCGGCCTTGGGCTGGTCGCGGGTGACGATGTGGTTCGCGGACTTCACCGACGTACGGACGATGTCGTTCGTGCGGCGGTCGTAGGTGAGCGTGGTGTCCGTGTACAGCTTGCCGAACGACGAGGCCGAGGTGACCATGCGCGGCTTGCCGGACGGGTCCGGGACGGTGCAGACGTACGCCTGGTGGGTGTGGCCGGTGACCAGGGCGTCCACCTTCGGCGTGATGCCCTTGGCGATGTCGACGATCGGGCCGGAGATGCCGTCGCCCGCGCCGGGGCTGTCGCAGTCGTAGTTGTACGAGGTGGAGGCCGGGGCCCCGCCCTCGTGGATCAGCGCCACGATGGACTTGACGCCCTTGCGGTCCAGCTCGCGGGCGTACTTGTTGATCGTCTCGACCTCGTCGTGGAACTTGAGGCCCTTGACGCCGTTCGCGGTCACGATGTCCGGCGTGCCCTCCAGGGTCACACCGATGAAGCCGATCTTGACGCCGTTCTTCTTCCAGACGGTGTACGGCTTCAGCAGCGGCTTGCCGGTCTTCTCCTTGGTCACGTTGGCCGCGAGGTAGGGGAAGTCCGCTCCCTTGAACTTCTTGCCCTTCTCGTAGCAGCCCTCGACCGGGTGGCAGCCGCCGTTCTGCAGGCGGGCCAGCTCGGTCGCGCCCTCGTCGAACTCGTGGTTGCCGACCGCCGTGACGTCCAGGTCGAGCTTGTTCAGCGCCTCGATCGTCGGCTCGTCGTGGAAGAGGCCCGACAGCAGCGGGCTCGCGCCGACCATGTCGCCGCCGGCCGCCGTGACGGAGTACGGGTTGCCCTTGCGCGCGGTGCGCAGCGAGGTCGCCAGGTACTCGACGCCACCGGCCGGGATCGCCTTCACCGTGCCGTCGGGCTGCGTCTCGGAGACGTTGCCCGCCGAACCGGCCGGGGGCTCCAGGTTGCCGTGCAGGTCGTTGAACGACAGCAACTGCACGTCGACGGTACGGGGCTTGTGGCCGTGGCCGTGCCCGTGTCCATGGCCGTGTCCGCGGTCATGGGCGCCGGCCGGCATCGCGGCGACGAGCGCGCCCATGGTCGCCAGCCCGGCCGCGGCGGCGAGCACCCGCCGTGTCATGCGGTTCTTCTGCACATTCGCTGACATCGGTCCCCTTGTGTGTCAGTGGTCGAGGTGTCACAGGTGCCGTCGATGCCGCGTATGTCACCGGTTGTCGCGTATGGCGGCGCACTTCGGGAATCCTGCGTGCCGCAGCCTAGAGTCAACGCGCGTAGCGCAACAGGTGTCCGGGGTTACGACCTGGTTGCCATCCGGCCAAACGGACGTACCGAACCGGCCATGTCCGGGGCTCGGTACCGCCGGTGGGACGCCGGTGGTCACCTCCGTACGTACGCACGGGTGCGGCACCGCCGTACGGTTGCGGTGGCACGCGGGCCGGACGACGGGACGACGTCGCGGCGGCAGGCATGTTCCGACAGGGGTGGGGGCTCATGGCGAGGCGGGAGACCGGAAGCCGCACTGGCGACAGTGGTGGCGGTAGCGGTAGTGGTGGCGGTGGCAGACGGGAACGCCGACGCGCCCACGCCCGGGAGGACCGGGTACGGCAGGAAGCGCGGGCCGCCACGACCGCGCCGGCCGACGCGCCCCTGGTGTGGGGCGCGGGCGTGGGCTGCCGGGTGCTCGCGGCCTTGTGGCTGGGCCAGTTGGTGCTGCTCAGCCCCTTCGCGTACGGAACGGACCTCGCGGGGCTCACCGCCATGGAGTGGCTTCTGCGGCTGTGGACGCTGAGTGTCGCGCTCTGGATCTTCGCCCGCCTGGGCGCCTGGCGGGTGACCGCGGACCGGGACGGCGTGGCGGTACCCCGCCTGTTCACGGTCGAACGCCTGCCCTGGGACGAGGTGGGCAAGGCCGTGGCCCGGCGGGACGGATGCGTACACGTCGGGAGCCGGATCACCGGGCCGTTCCTCCCGGCGCCCCTGGCCCGGATGCTGCGTCGGCCGGACGGGGCGCGGGCGATGGCGGACCACCTGACGATCATGGTCCGCAACCCGGAACTCCGGCCCACCGAGCGGGCCGGCGCCCGAACCCGCGTCCGGCCCTACGCCGTCTGGGCGCCGCTCCCCCTCGCCGTCCTCGCCGCCGCCCACCTGCTGGCGGGGTGAGCACGGGGGCCGGCGGGACGAGCCCGGGGCCCCCGCCGGATTCACCATGCCGCCCTTTCCCCGCGGGCCCCGGCACGCCCGCCCCACCGCGCCCCCTCCCCGTACGCTCGGACGCATGACGACTGACGCACCCCTCCCCGCCCCCGGACGCGAGATCCAGGCCCTCGACGCGCTCGACTCCGCGCAGGCCGACGCCGTCCTCGCCCTGCTCTCCGACGCCGCCCGGTCCGACGGCCGGCAAGCCGTCTCCGAGCAGGGCAGGCTCCGTATCCGGGGCGGGCACCGCGAGGGCGTACGGCACTTCCTCCTCACCGTCGAGGGAGCGCTCGCCGGGTACGCCCAACTGGAGGACACCGACCCGGTCGAGGCCCCGGCCGCCGAACTGGTCGTCCACCCCGACCGGCGCGGCAGCGGCCACGGCCGGGCGCTCGGCGCGGCGCTCCTCGCCGCGACCGGCAAGCGGCTGCGGGTGTGGGCGCACGGCGGAAGCTCGGCCGCCCGCCACCTGGCCCAGGTGCTCGGCCTCTCCCTCTTCCGCGAGCTGCGCCAGCTCCGCCGCGGCCTGGCCCCGCTCGACCTCGCCGACCCGGTGCTTCCCGAGGGCGTCACCGTACGGACCTTCGAGCCGGGCCGGGACGACGCCGCCTGGCTCGCCGTGAACCGCGCCGCGTTCGCCCACCACCCCGAGCAGGGGTCCCTGACCCAGCAGGACCTGGACGACCGGAAGGCGGAGCCCTGGTTCGACCCGAAGGGCTTCTTCCTGGCCGAGCGGGACGGCGAGCTCGTCGGCTTCCACTGGACGAAGGTGCACGCGGAGGAGCGGCTCGGCGAGGTGTACGTGGTCGGGGTCCTGCCCGACGCCCAGGGCGGCGGCCTCGGCAAGGCGCTGACCTCGATCGGGCTGCACCACCTGGCCTCCGAGGGGCTGCCGACCGCGATGCTCTACGTGGACGCGGACAACACGGCGGCGGTGACGGTGTACGAGCGGATGGGCTTCACCACCCACGAGGTGGACCTGATGTACCGCACCGAGTCCTGAGACCGCCGCAGCGGCACCAGTTTCCGTCGCTCGGACACTGCAGAAGACGAACATCAAGCATCGAAGAAAAACTGTCGCGGCGAGAGTAGACATTCGCCACTCGACGGGTCTAGCCTTTCCCTCGTAGCCGAAGAAAGCACAGCACGGCAGACACGAACTGCCGCGCACGCAGGTCAGAGCAGTAGCGGAACGGCAGTGGAGCGGGAGAGCCGGAACCGATGGGTTCTCCCCCTGGCTGCCGGGCCGGCGGCCCCAGGGGCCACGCGCAGTACCGCAGGAGCAACAAGAAAGCGCAGTAACGAGAAGAGAAGGAGCAGACGCCATCAGGATCGCCTGAGCGAGGAAGTCATCCGCTCGGGTACCGCAGGCCCCGGAACGGAAGGTGGTCCCCGGTCACGCATCCGCGATCCCCGCTCCCCCGCCCCCTCGGGCGGCCCGGCGGAACAAGAAGGCCGACCCGGTCGGTCGGCAGATGGTGTTGAAAGCTCGGGGCCCGAGCGCCGCACGGCGCTCGGGCCCCCCGACGTGTCCCCGAAAGAAGAGGTGTTATGCCCCCACGCGGTACCCGCCCCACCGACAATTTCGACGATGACGATTACCCCGCCTACACCATGGGCCGGGCCGCCGAGATGCTCGGCACCTCACCCGCCTTCCTCCGCACGCTCGGCGAGAACCGGCTGATCACGCCGCTCCGCTCCGACGGAGGCCATCGCCGCTACTCCCGTTACCAGCTGCGCATCGCGGCCCGCGCCCGTGAACTGGTCGACCAGGGCACGAAGATCGAGGACGCCTGCCGCATCGTCATCCTCGAGGACCAGCTGGAAGAAGCACAGCGCATCAACGAGGAGCTGCGCGCGGAACGCTCACCGGCACCGCCGTCCGCGTAGCCCATCCGCCTGCGCGACCCGGCTCAGCATCCCGGACCTCCCATGGGGCGGAGTCACTTGACGCCGCCCCACTTCTGCACCCCCCTTTCACTACTCAATTAGTGAAAGGGGGGTGCTGCACATGGCAGCCGAGTCCGCAGCGGTCGAGTTCCGCATCGACCGGCGCAGCGGCGTCGCCACCTATCTCCAGATCGTCCAGCAGACCAAGCAGGCCCTGCGCCTGGGCATGCTCGAACCGGGCGACCGGCTGCCGACCGCCCGCGAGGTCGCGGAAGCCACCGCAATCAACCCGAACACAGTCCTCAAGGCGTACCGGGAGCTGGAACGCGAGGGCCTCGTCGAGGCCCGCCGGGGGCTCGGCACCTTCGTCCGCCGGACGCTGGGCGGTGCGGCCGACGCTGCCGCCGCCGACGGGCCGCTGCGCGGCGATCTCGCCGACCGGGCCCGCCGGGCACGGGCGGCCGGACTGGAGAAGGACGACGTCGGCGCGCTCTTCACCGCCGTACTGGACACCACATTCAGCACGAACGACACGTACGACCCGGATGACGCGAACGGAGCCGAAACAGCGGGCCGTTCGCGCAAAGGGGGCCAGGAACGATGACCGGCGTCGCGATCGGGGCACACGGCCTCGGAAATACCTACGGGCGCAGGGGCGGCGGCCACCGCGCCCTGGATGACTGCTCGTTCCGGCTGCCGGCAGGCCGCGTCTGCACCATCGTCGGGCCCAACAGGGCGGGCAAGTCGACCCTGTTCAACCTGGCCGCCGGCATGGGCCGCCCCACCGCCGGGTCGCTCTCCGTCCTCGGCTCCGCCGACCCCGGCGACGTACGCGACCGCACCGCCTTCGTCCCCCAGGACAAGCCCCTGCTCGCTCTCGCCGCCCTCGCCGTGTACGCCGCCTTCCGGGTCCTGCGCCGCCTGCACGGCTGAGCGGACCCGTCCCGCGCCACCCGCCGTCCGGGCCCCACGAGGGGTGGGTCCGGACGGCGGGCACGTACGCGCCCACCCCACACACCGCGTACGCCCCCGTCGTACGCGCACCCCCCACCCCCGTACGCCCCCGTCGTACGCGCACCGCCCCGGCGAACGCGTACGCCCGCCCGGGGCGACCACGCGCGCGCCGACCACGCAGCGTGACCGCGAGGCCCACCCGCAGGCACACCGCTTCCTGGACGTCATGTCGCCGTTACCGGCCATTCAGACGTCCTTGCGACCCTCACGGGATGCAGCCAGCTCTGCCAGCCCCCCGCCGCAACGGGAAAGCCCGGGGCGACGCCCCCGCGGACTCCCCTGCGGGCTCCCCCACCGGCCGACCCGGCCGTGACCCCGGGTTTCCCGGGCCTTCCGCGATCTTTCCCGGCTCCGACGCGCCTGAGGAGCGCTCCGCGCGGAAGAATAGGTCCATGAGCCAGCAGCCCAGCTCCGAGGTCCCGGTCCAGCCCGCCGCCCAGCCGTCCGTCGGCTCACTCGCCGCGCACCGGCCACACGCCACGCCCGCCTCCCGCGGGGTCGGCTTCTCCACCGCCGCCGACCTCGATCCCGACCTGGACGCCGACGCCGACGCGTACGAGCCCGACCGGGACGGCGACGAGCTGCCCCAGGGCCGCTTCCTGGACCGCGAACGGAGCTGGCTGGCGTTCAACGAGCGGGTCCTGGAACTGGCCGAGGACCCGGCCACCCCCATCCTGGAGCGGGCCAACTTCCTCGCCATCTTCGCCTCGAACCTGGACGAGTTCTTCATGGTCCGGGTGGCCGGCCTCAAGCGCCGCATCGCCACCGGGGTCGCCACCCGCTCCGCCTCGGGCCTCCAGCCCCGCGAGGTGCTGGACCTCATCTGGACCCGGTCGCGCGAGCTCATGGCCCGGCACGCCGCCTGCTACCAGCAGGACATCGCCCCCGAGCTGTCCGACGAGGGCATCCAGCTGCTCCGCTGGCCCGACCTGACCGAGAAGGAGCAGGCCCGCCTGTTCACCTTCTTCCGGCAGCGCGTCTTCCCGGTCCTGACCCCGCTGGCGGTCGACCCCGCGCACCCGTTCCCGTACATCTCCGGGCTCTCGCTCAACCTCGCCGTCGTCGTCCGCAACCCGGTCAGCGGCCACCGCCACTTCGCCCGGGTCAAGGTTCCGCCGCTGCTGACCCGCTTCCTGGAGGCGTCGCCGCAGCGGTACGTGCCCATCGAGGACGTCATCGCGGCCCACCTGGAGGAGCTGTTCCCGGGGATGGAGGTGCTGGCGCACCACATGTTCCGGGTCACCAGGAACGAGGACCTGGAGGTCGAGGAGGACGACGCGGAGAACCTGCTCCAGGCCCTGGAGAAGGAGCTCATGCGCCGCCGCTTCGGCCCGCCGGTCCGGCTGGAGGTCGAGGAGTCCATCGACCCGTACGTCCTGGACCTGCTGGTCCGCGAGCTGAAGGTGTCCGACGCGGAGGTCTACCCGCTGCCCGGCCCGCTCGACCTGACCGGTCTGTTCGCGATCGCCTCGCTGGACCGGCCCGAGCTGAAGTACCCGAAGTTCGTCGCGGGCACCCACCGGGACCTCGCCGAGGTGGAGTCCGCGTCCGCGCCCGACATCTTCGCCGCCCTGCGCGAGCGGGACGTGCTGCTCCACCACCCGTACGACTCGTTCTCCACCTCCGTCCAGGCGTTCCTGGAGCAGGCGGCGGGTGATCCGGACGTGCTGGCGATCAAGCAGACCCTGTACCGCACCTCCGGCGACTCCCCGATAGTGGACGCCCTGATCGACGCCGCCGAGTCCGGCAAGCAGGTCCTCGTCCTCGTCGAGATCAAGGCGCGCTTCGACGAGCAGGCCAACATCAAGTGGGCCCGCAAGCTGGAGGAGGCGGGCTGCCACGTCGTCTACGGCCTCGTCGGGCTCAAGACGCACTGCAAGCTCTCCCTGGTCGTCCGCCAGGAGGGCGACACGCTGCGCCGCTACTCCCACGTCGGCACCGGCAACTACCACCCCAAGACGGCCCGGCTGTACGAGGACCTCGGCCTGCTCACGGCGGACCCGCAGGTCGGCGCGGACCTCTCCGACCTGTTCAACCGGCTCTCCGGCTACTCCCGCCGTGAGACCTACCGCCGCCTCCTGGTCGCCCCGAAGTCGCTGCGCGACGGGCTGATCGCCCGCATCAACAAGGAGATCGCCCACCACCGCGCGGGCCGGCCCGCCTACGTCCGGTTCAAGGTCAACTCGATGGTCGACGAAGCGATCATCGACGCCTGCTACCGGGCGGCCCAGGCGGGCGTCCCCGTCGACATCTGGGTACGCGGCATCTGCGCGATCCGCCCCGGCGTCACCGGGCTCTCCGAGAACATCCGGGTCCGCTCCATACTCGGCCGCTTCCTCGAACACTCCCGGATCTTCTCCTTCGGCAACGGCGGCGAGCCCGAGGTGTGGTTCGGCAGCGCCGACATGATGCACCGCAACCTCGACCGCCGGATCGAAGCCCTGGTCCGGGTCACCGACCCCGCCCACCGCGCCGCACTCAGCCGACTCCTGGAGACCGGTATGGCCGACACCACCGCCTCCTGGCACCTGGGCCCCGACGGGGACTGGACCCGGCACGCCACCGACGCGGACGGCCAGCCGCTGCGACACGTCCAGGAAATGCTCATCGACGCCCGGAGGCGCAGGCGTGCGACGCCCTGACCAGCAGACGACGACCCGGCCCGCGCCCGAGGCCACCCTCGGCACCGGCAACGGCACCGGCACCGGCCCGGCGGGCCCGGACGCGGCCCCCGGCACACCGCCCGCCGGAGCGAGGTCCGCCGGGCCCGGCGAACCGTCCGGACCTCCCGCCGCCACCGGCACCCCCGCCGCGCGCCCCGGGTCCGCGGGAACCGGGTCCGCCGGAACCGGGCCCGCCGGAGCGGGGTTCACCGGATTCACCGGGGAACCGACCGCCGAGGGCGCTCTCGCCCCCTACCTCCGGGGGCAGGCCGCCGAGTTCCTGCGCAGCCTGCGCCTGCATCACGAGTACAGCGCCCCGGCGGACGCGGGCGGCCACGGCGCCGCCGAAGCCGCCCGCGCACTGCGCCGCGCGGCCCGCCGGATCGGTGGCTCCCTGCACACCTTCCGGGCCGCGCTCGACCCGCACTGGGCCGACCAGCTCCGGGGCGAGCTGGCCTGGCTCACCGGAATCCTGGCCCGCGAACACGCCTACGCGAACCGGCTGGCCCGGCTCGTCGACGCCCTCCACCTGCTCTCCGGCCCCACCCTCCCCGCCGCCCGGGGCGCCCGCGCCGCCGGGGAGGCCGCCGGGGCCGACGCCCAGGGCCGCGCCGCCCTCGGGGTCGGGGCCGCCCGGGCCGCGGCCCTGCTGGAGCGCCGCCTCACCCTCGCCCGGACCCGGTCGCACTCCGCGGCCCTCCAGGCGCTCGGCTCCTCCCGCTTCCACGCGATCGCCGACGCCGTGGCGCTCCTGGCCTCCGAAGTCCCGGCGCCCTCCGGCCACGCGGGCCGCGCCGCCGCCGCGTCCCTCCTGGAGCCCGCCGAACTCGCCGAACAACGCCTGCTCACCGCCGTGGCCGCCCTCCCGCCCGACGACACGGGGCCGTACAACGAGACCCAGGACGCCGCCTGGCACCAGGCCCGGCTGCTGCTGCGCCTGCACCGGTACGCCCACGAGGTGGTCCTCGGCGGCGCCGACCCCGGCCTGACCGCCCCGGGCCACGCCCTCGACCTGCACCGGGACGCCGTGGAAGCGGCCGGAGCGGCGGCCGCCGCCGCCCGTACCCCCCGGATCGCCCCGGCCACGGCGTACGCGCTCGGCGTCCTCCACGCCGACCAGCGCCACGGGGTGGAGTCGGCGCGGGCCGCGTTCCGGGAGACCTGGCCGTACGCCACCGCCCTGGCGGCCCCGTGAGCGGCGACCGGGCCCACCGAGCGAAAACCGGCCCCGTCCGGGCGGCGGGCTGCGTCCTGTGGCGCCGCGCCCCGGACGGAAGCGGGGTGGAGGTCTGCCTCGTCCACCGGCCCCGCTACGACGACTGGTCCTTCCCCAAGGGCAAGCTGAAACGCGGCGAGGAGGCGCGGGCCGCCGCCGTACGGGAAGTGCTGGAGGAGACCGGCCACCACTGCGCCCTCGGTGAGCCCCTGCCGACCTCCCGCTATCCGGTGGAGGGGAGGCCCAAGGAGGTCGTCTACTGGGCGGCCGAGGCGACGGGCGGCGCGTTCACCGCCAACGACGAGGTGGACCGGGTGCTGTGGCTGGCCCCCGAGGCCGCCCGCGTACGCCTCACCCGGCCCCGCGACGTCGAGCAGCTCACCGCCCTCCTGGACGTCCTGCCCCCGCGCTGACCGCCCCCTTCCCCCAGCCCCTTTCCTCCCGGCCCCTCTCCTCCCGGCCCGGCGACCGGTTGCCCCACGCCCGCGGCCACGGCGACCGCCATCCGCCCCGGCGCACCACCGCACGTGCCGGGGCACCACCGCACCGTCCACCCCCGCACCGCCCTGACCTGCGCGTCCTCCGGCCCGGCCCTGCCCCGCCGCCGTCCCGCGCCGGCCGCGCCGCCCGGCCGGGCGCGCACCCGCCTGCCCGACACGGTTCACCTGCCGTTCACTCTCCCCCGTAGGCCGCTTCACCTGTTCTGCCTAATTTCGGACGTACAAGGTGCGCGGCGACAAGCCACGGCACCCTCCTCATCGCACGCCGTCGTAGAACGAGACGACCACGGCGGCTCCTGGAAGGAACACCCGAAAGTGAAGCTTCAGCGCAAGAACCGGCTTCGTGCCACCGCGCTCGGTGCCCTCGCCGTCTCCGGCGCCCTGGTCCTCACGGCGTGCGGTTCGGACGACAACACGGGCGGCGGCACGGCCGGCGCGGGCGAGAAGACGACCGCTGCGTCGAACGTCGACTGCGGCAAGGCCAAGGGCCAGCTGCGCGCCTCCGGCTCCAGCGCTCAGAAGAACGCCATGGACCTCTGGGTCAAGAACTACATGGCCGCCTGCTCGGGTGTGGAGATCAACTACAACTCCTCCTCCTCCGGTGAGGGCATCGTCGCCTTCAACCAGGGCACCGTCGGCTTCGCCGGTTCCGACTCGGCGCTGAAGCCCGAGGAGGTCGCCGACTCCAAGAAGATGTGCAAGACCGGCCAGGGCATCAACCTGCCGATGGTCGGCGGCCCGATCGCGATCGGCTTCAAGCTGGAGGGTGTCGACAAGCTCACGCTGGACGCCCCCACCCTCGCCAAGATCTTCGACACGAAGATCAAGAAGTGGAACGACCCGGCGATCGCCAAGCTGAACGACGGCGTCGACCTGCCGGACAAGGCGATCCAGGCGTTCCACCGCTCCGAGGACTCCGGCACCACGCAGAACCTCGGCAAGTACCTGGGCGCCGCCGCTCCGAAGGAGTGGAAGTACGAGGCCGAGAAGAAGTGGCCGGCCCCCGGTGGCCAGGCCGCCTCCGGCTCCTCCGGCGTCGCCTCCCAGGTGAAGCAGGTCGACGGCGCGATCGGCTACTTCGAGCTCTCCTACGCCAAGTCCCAGAGCATCACCACGGTGGACATCAACACCGGCGGCGCCGCCCCGGTCCAGGCCACCTCGGAGAACGCCTCCAAGGCCATCGCCGCCGCCAAGATCAAGGGCACCGGCAAGGACCTGGCGCTCGACCTCGACTACACCACCAAGGCCGAGGGCGCCTACCCGCTCGTCCTGGTGACGTACGAGGTCGTCTGCGACAGCGGCAACAAGCCCGAGACCCTCGACACGGTCAAGTCCTTCCTGTCCTACACGGCCTCCGACGACGGCCAGAAGATCCTGACCGAGGCCGGCTACGCGCCGATCCCGGCCGAGATCAACGCCAAGGTCCGCGAGACCATCGGCTCCCTCTCGTAACACCCGGGGCGGCCGGACCGGGCTCCCCGGCCCGGCCGCCCACCGGCCCCGCGCCCCCGGGCGCGAGCCACCCCGACGCCCGCGCCACCGACGCACCCCGTCACCCGGCGCGGACCGTCACCGGCAGGCCGGCCCGGCGCACCCCTCCGGACCGGCCCGCCACCCGCCCCACCCTCCATCCGGTGCACCGCCGCCAGGGGAGCCCCCGGCTCCCCCACACAGACCGGAAAGACCATGGCTTCCACCACACCGACAGACACGCCACCGGCACCGCCGGTCGACCGCCCCACCCCCCGGTCCACCGGGCGCATGGGCGACAAAGTCTTCCTGGGCCTCTCCCGCGGCTCGGGCATCCTGCTGCTCGTGATCATGGCGTCGATCGCCGTGTTCCTCACGTACCGCTCCGTCATCGCCATCTCGAAGAACGAGGGCAACTTCCTCACCACCTTCGACTGGAACCCGGCCGGCGACCCGCCGGTCTTCGGCATCGCGGTCCTGCTCTTCGGCACCGTCGTCAGCTCGATCATCGCGATGGTCATCGCGGTTCCGATCGCCGTCGGCATCGCCCTGTTCATCTCGCACTACGCGCCGCGCAAGCTGGCCGCCCCCATCGCGTACGTGGTCGACCTGCTGGCCGCCGTGCCCAGCATCGTCTACGGCATCTGGGGCGCCCTGGTCCTCGTACCGCACCTGGAGGGCCTGAACCTCTGGCTCGACGAGTACCTGGGCTGGACGTACATCTTCGAGAAGACCGAGGTCGGCATCGCCCGCTCGCTCTTCACCGTCGGCATCCTGCTCGCGATCATGATCCTGCCGATCGTGACCAGCGTCAGCCGCGAGGTCTTCCTCCAGGTCCCGAAGATGAACGAGGAGGCCGCGCTGGCGCTCGGCGCCACCCGCTGGGAGGTCATCCGCCTCTCCGTGCTGCCGTTCGGCCGCTCCGGCATCATCTCCGCCTCGATGCTGGGCCTCGGCCGCGCGCTCGGCGAGACGATGGCCGTCGCCACGGTCCTCTCCCCGAACTTCCTCATCTCGCTGCACGTGCTCAACCCGGGCGGCGGGACGTTCGCCCAGAACATCGCGGCGAAGTTCGGCGAGGCCGACGCGTTCGGGCGGGACGCCCTGATCGCCTCCGGTCTCGTCCTCTTCGTCCTCACCCTGCTGGTCAACGGCGCGGCCCGGCTCATCATCGCCCGCCGCAAGGAGTACTCGGGGGCCAACGCATGAGCCACGCACCCACCGGCGTCATGGAACGCCCGCAGCCCGCACCGCCCGCCCCGAAGAAGAGCAGCCTCGGCAGCCGCTCCCTGCCCCGCCTCGCGCCGCTCGGCTTCGCCGTCGTCGCGGTCGCCCTCGGCGTCGGCCTCTCGCTGGCCGCCGGCTGGGAGAGCCGCATCCAGTGGGGCATGCTCTCGGCCCTGTTCTTCCTGGTCATCTCCTACGTCGCCACGACGGTCGTCGAGAACCAGCGCCAGGCCAAGGACCGCCTCGCCACCAGCGTGATGTGGGTCTGCTTCCTGGTCGCCGTCGTCCCGCTCGCCTCGCTGCTCTGGACGACGGTCGTGCGCGGCGCCGAGCGCCTGGACGGCTACTTCCTCACCCACTCGATGGCCGGGGTGCTCGGCTTCGAGGAGAGCGGCGGCGTCTACCACGCGCTGATCGGCACCCTGGAGCAGGTCGGCATCGCCACGGTGATCTCCGTCCCGCTCGGCCTGCTGACCGCCGTCTACCTCGTCGAGTACGGCAAGGGCTCGCTGGCCAAGGCCGTCACCTTCTTCGTCGACGTGATGACGGGCATCCCGTCCATCGTCGCCGGTCTCTTCATCCTGTCGATCATGCTGATCGCCAACCTGGAGCCGTCCGGCCTGATGGGCGCCCTCGCCCTGACGATCCTGATGATCCCGGTCGTGGTCCGCTCCACCGAGGAGATGCTCAAGCTCGTCCCGAATGAGCTGCGCGAGGCGTCCCTCGCCCTCGGCATCCCGAAGTGGCGCACCATCCTGAAGGTGGTCCTGCCCACCGCGATCGGCGGCATCACCACGGGCGTCATGCTCGCCATCGCCCGTATCGCCGGTGAGACCGCCCCGATCATCCTGCTGGTCTTCGGCAGCCAGCTGATCAACACGAACCCCTTCGAAGGCGCCCAGTCCTCGCTGCCGTTCTACATCTACGAGCAGTACAAGATCGGCGAGGTCGCGTCCTACGACCGCGCCTGGGCAGCGGCCCTGGTGCTGATCGCCTTCGTCATGATCCTCAACCTCGTGGCCCGCGGCATCGCCCGCTGGAAGGCCCCGAAGACCGGTCGCTGACGCGGCCATCAGCGACCTCCCGAAAGAAGCAGTGATTCCCATGGCCAAGCGCATCGACATCAGCGGCCTCACCGCCTACTACGGCAGCCACAAGGCCATCGAGGACATCTCGATGACCGTGGAGCCCCGCTCCGTGACGGCCTTTATCGGCCCGTCCGGCTGCGGCAAGTCCACCTTCCTGCGCACCCTGAACCGGATGCACGAGGTAACCCCCGGCGGCCGCGTCGAGGGCAAGGTGCTGCTGGACGACGAGAACCTCTACGCCTCCAACGTCGACCCCGTCACCGTGCGCCGCACGGTCGGCATGGTCTTCCAGCGCCCCAACCCCTTCCCCACCATGTCGATCTTCGACAACGTGGCGGCGGGCCTGCGGCTCAACGGCAGCTACCGCAAGAGCGAGCTGAACGACATCGTCGAGAAGTCCCTGCGCGGCGCGAACCTCTGGAACGAGGTCAAGGACCGGCTGAACAAGCCCGGCTCCGGACTCTCCGGCGGCCAGCAGCAGCGCCTGTGCATCGCCCGCGCCATCGCGGTCGAGCCGGACGTCCTGCTGATGGACGAGCCGTGCTCCGCGCTGGACCCGATCTCGACCCTCGCCATCGAGGACCTGATCGGCGAGCTGAAGGAGCGCTTCACGATCGTCATCGTGACGCACAACATGCAGCAGGCGGCCCGCGTCTCGGACCGCACCGCGTTCTTCAACCTCGCGGCCGTCGGCAAGCCCGGCCGGCTCATCGAGATAGACGAGACCGAGCGGATCTTCTCCAACCCCTCGGTCCAGGCCACGGAGGACTACATCTCCGGCCGCTTCGGCTGAGCCGCCGGCCCGGCCGACCCGGCCGGGCCGCCCGGCTCCACGCCCCCGATACGGCCTTGCGGTGCTGCATGGCGGTGCCACCACAAGGCGAAAAAGGGTCCGCCCCCGTACTCGTACGAGTACGGGGGCGGACCCACACGTGTCAACGACGGGGCCTCCGCCGCTCAGCCGAAGAGCAGCAGAACCGCCCCGTAGCTCAGCGCGGCGACCAGGGCCGCGGCGGGCATGGTGATGAACCAGCCCAGGATGATGTTCTTGGCGACGCCCCAGCGCACGGCGTTCACGCGCTTGGTGGCGCCGACGCCCATGATCGCGGAGGTGATGACGTGCGTGGTGGAGATCGGGGCGTGGAACAGGAACGCCGAGCCGAACATGATCGACGCGCCGGTCGTCTCGGCCGCGAAGCCCTGCGGCGGGTCCAGCTCGATGATCTTGCGGCCGAGGGTGCGCATGATGCGCCAGCCGCCCGCGTACGTACCCAGCGAGAGCATCACGGCACAGGCGATCTTGACCCAGACCGGGATCTCGTCGTTGGGGCCCTCGACGTCGGCGATGACCAGGGCCATCACGACGATGCCCATCGTCTTCTGCGCGTCCTGGAGGCCGTGGCCGAGTGCCATGCCCGCCGCCGAGACCGTCTGCGCGATCCGGAAGCCGCGCTTGGCCTTGTGCGGGTTGGCCTTCCGGAACATCCACATGATGCCGACCATCACCAGATAGCCGACGACCAGCCCGATGACCGGGGAGAGGAACATCGGGATGACGATCTTCTCGACCACGCCGGACCAGATGACGTCCGTCCCGCCGGCCAGCGCCGCCCCGACCATGCCGCCGAACAGGGCGTGCGAGGACGAGGAGGGGAGGCCGTAGTACCAGGTGATGAGGTTCCAGATGATCGCGCCGACCAGCGCCGCGAACAGGATGCCCATCCCCTTCTGCCCCACGGGCGTGGCGATGAGCCCCTCGCTGACGGTCTTGGCGACCCCCTGGCCCAGGAAGGCGCCGGCGAGGTTCATCACCGCCGCCATCGCCAGGGCCGCCCGCGGGGTCAGCGCCCGGGTGGAGACCGAGGTGGCGATGGCGTTCGCCGAGTCGTGGAAGCCGTTCGTATACGTGAAGCCGAGCGCGACACCGATGGTCACGATCAGCGCAAAGGTGTCCACGAGGTTCAGGACTCCTTGACCGCGATGGTCTCCACGGTGTTGGCGACGTGCTCGAACGCGTCAGCCGCCTCTTCCAGCACATCCACGATCTGCTTGAGCTTCAGCACCTCCATGGCGTCGTACTTGCCGTTGAAGAGGTGGGCCAGCAGCTTGCGGTGGATCTGGTCGGCCTGGTTCTCCAGGCGGTTGACCTCGATCCAGTACTCCGTGAGGTTGTCCATGGTCCGCAGCCCCGGCATGGCCTCGGCGGTCAGCTCCGCCGCCCGCGCCAGCACCTCGATCTGCTGCTCGACGCCCTTGGGGAGCTCCTGGACCTGGTAGAGGACGACCAGGTCGACGGCCTCCTCCATGAAGTCCATGATGTCGTCGAGCGAGGACGCCAGGTTGTAGATGTCCTCGCGGTCGAACGGCGTGATGAAGGAGGAGTTCAGCTGGTGGAAGATCGCGTGGGTGGCGTCGTCCCCCGCGTGCTCCGCTGCCCGCATACGCTCCGCGATCTCGACTCGGGAGGCAGAATCCGCCCCGAGCAGTTCCATCAGGAGCTTCGAGCCCGTGACAATGTTGTCCGCTGATGCGGAGAACATGTCGTAGAAGCTCGTCTCCCTGGGGGTCAGACGAAAGCGCACGTGGGGTCCTCGGGGTGCTTTGGATTCGGTCAGGCTGATGCTAGGCGCATCATCCGGCCACGGCTAACCGGCGTTCCTCAGTGTCGCCCATCGAACACCGCGATCGGCACGGACCCCCGTCACGATTGCGCGGGATTCGTTACGATATACCCGGCAGGGGTATAAGAGGACGTATGAGGACAACGGGAGGACGCAGATGACCACGACCGGGACCACCGGGATCACGGGGGCGGAAGCGGCGGGCACGGCGGCCCCGGAAGCGGGGGCGGCCCCGGATGTGGACATCGTCACCGACCACGACCGCGGCATCCACGGCTACCACCACCAGAAGGGCGAGCACCTCAAACGCCTGCGCCGGATCGAGGGCCAGATCCGCGGCCTGCAGCGCATGGTCGACGAGGACGTCTACTGCATCGACATACTCACCCAGGTGTCGGCCTCCACGAAGGCGCTCCAGTCCTTCGCCCTGCAACTGCTGGAGGAGCACCTGCGGCACTGTGTCGCCGACGCGGCCGTCAAGGGCGGCGACGAGATCGACGCGAAGGTCGAGGAGGCCACGAAGGCCATCGCCCGCCTGCTCCGCACCTGACCTCCGCCGTCCCGACCCGGGCGCCCGGGCCCCCTGGCGCCCGGTGCCACCGGGCGGACATCCGCGGTACGGGGGTGGCGTGGGCGTCCTGCGCGTCAGCTCCGGTGGGGCCCCTGCCGGGGAACCGTCGTCCAGCACTCCACGCCTCCGACGTCGAGCACTTCGTCGATACGGTCCGGACTGAGGCGCTCCTCGCCGGCCGCCGACGCGGCGATCATCAGCTCGCCGCACAGCTCGATCTCGGCGAGGGCCACACGGTCCTGAGCGTTCGGAATCCTGAGCGTCACCACCTGCGTCACCTCTCCCTGCCGTTCTCTCCGCCGTCCCGCGACCGCTCACCGGCCCCTGGCACACCGACTTCCCAGCCTAGGGAACGGGGTACGCGCCCCGCATGACACGTCCGGACCATTTGCGCCCCCTCCCAACCGGCCCCACCGCCCGGCCCGTCCCACCCACCCGCCACCCGCGTCATCTCCGCCCCGCTCCGGGCCTCAGCCCCGCTCCCGGTCCGCGCCGCCGTGCTCCGTGCTCCGTCCTCCCGGTCCGCGCCGCCGCCCTCCGTGCCCCCGGCTCCGCCCGGCCCCCGGCCAGCTCCTGGCTCCTGGCTCCTGGCTCCTGGCTCCTGACCTCAGCCTTTGTCAGCCCTGGCGGATCCGGCCGGTGTAGATCGCGTCCTCGTCCGGCAGCTCCACCCTGACCGGAACCCCGAACCCGTACAGCAGCAGCGTCGAGACCACCGACACCTCCGGGCCCTCGGAGGAGAAGGTGAAGCGGTGGCGGACCTTCCGCAGCCGACCGTCCTCGTCGAGGTACGCGTCGAACGGGACGGCGTCCTTGCTGAACCCTTTCGCCGCCGCGCCGAGCGCCCCGCGCGACCGCGGCGACGCGGCGCGGGCCGCCCGTCCCAGATCGGCGACGCCCCGGTAGTGGTGCACCGTCACCCCCGCCAGCTCGGTCGTCCCCGCGTACGTCACATCGGACGCCCCGCGCAGCAGTTCGGCCGCCGCCATCGGGTCGGTCACCCCGCCGGTGACGAGGTTGCCGTCCTTCAGCGCGGTCGTGTCGATCCGGACCCACTTGCCGTCGGGCACCCCGGCGCCCCGGTTCTTCATGTACAGCGCCCCCGGGGTCAGCAGCTCGGTGATCGGCCGGTGCCCGTCCACCCCGCCGGCGCCCTCGGGCAACGCCACCTTGATCCGCCCCACCTGCGCGCGGAAGTCGTACACCCCCTGCCCCCGGATCGTCACCCGCGTCCCCCCGGCGGCCGTCTCCATGGACGTACGGGTCTCCGCCCCGCCCTCCGCGACCAGCACACCGGCCGCCCGGTCGAGCAGATCGAGGGGGCGCCCGGCGGCCACGGAGCGCTGTCCGGAACCGTCGTCCGCACCGCTCGCCCCGTCCCCGCCGAAGCATCCGGCGGTGACCGCGATCACTCCGGTCACGGCGAGGGCGCGCACAGCGCGGGCCCCGCCTCCGTCCCTGTACCGCTGCACCGCCATCGCCTGCCTACCCCCAACGACTACCGCCCGGCCGAGCCCCGCGCCCGCTCCGCCTAACGACCGCCGCCGCCCCCCGTCACGCCGCCCCGGCCCGCGTGCACCGCCCGGAGCAGGCGGCGTCCGGCCCGTACCCCCCGCGGGGCGGCCGCGGCCAGTACCGTGGTCGGGTGCATGAGGATCCCCCCACCCCGGGCCGCACCACCGCCGCCCCGCGCACCCCCGTCCAGGCCGTACCGGCTCCGGCCGGCATCGCCCCGGGCCCCGCGCCGGCCTCCCCGTCCGGCCCCTCGGCCGGGCACACCACCACGACGATCGAGCGCGGCTCGTTCTGCCTGGCCCGCTGCAACTGCGGCTGGGCGGGACCGGCGCGCAGATCCCGGGACCGGGCCCGTACGGACGCCGCCGAACACCTCACCGCCCCCTGACCGACACCACTCGCCCGCCTGCCCTGCCTGCCCTGTCCGGCCCGTTCACCGGAGCCCGGCCCGGACAGCACGATCCCCCAGGCGCTGGACGCGTCTGGGGGATCGGGAGGAAGCGAGGGCGGGGCAGGGCCGCCCGGGGAGGCCTGGCGGCCGGTCGGGTCAGGCGGCCAGGTCCTTCTCGCCGGGGTCGCCGCGCCGGGAGCCGGGCCGCGGCTCGGGGATGCCCCGCGTACCGCCGTGCTCATCCGCGTACGCGATGTCGGTGTCGGTATCGGCGTCCTTGGCTCGGACGAACCAGCCGACGCGCGGCGAACGGGCGACCGCCGCCATCAGCGGGGTGAGCAGCGCCATGGCGAGCGGGGCCAGCAGCAGGGTGACGGCCGTGCCGAGGGCGAAGCCGCCGATCACGTCGGTCGGGTAGTGGACGCCCATGTAGACCCGGCTGAAACCGGCGAAGAGCGCGAGGCCGATGGCGACGAAGCCGAACTTCCGGTTCGCCACGAAGATGCCGACCGCGATGCCCATCGCCAGAGTGGAGTGGTCGCTGACGAACGAGAAGTCCGTCTTGCCGTGGATCAGGACCTCAAGGCCCTCGTGGTCGTTGAAGGGGCGCGGCCGTTCGACGAACCCGCGGATGGGGATGTTGACGATGATGGCGATGGCGGCGGCGAGCGGCGCCCAGACGATGGCGGCGGCGGCCGTCACCGAGTCCTCCGCCGTGCCCCGCTTGCGCATGCTCCACCAGCACCACAGGCCGACCAGGACCAGGCCGAACATGATCCCGTACTCGCCGACGAACTCCATGACCCGGTCGAACCAGGTGGGAGCGGCCTTGGCGAGACCGTTGATGTCGTAGAGCAGACTGACGTCCGGGTTCGACCCGTCGAGTTCGAGTCCAGCCATCTGCTGCGGCCCCTTGCCTTGTCTGCTTCATCTGCTGCGACGCGCGTCCTTGCCCGCCGCCGTGGTCGAACCCCCGTGTCCGGTGCGATCCGTTACCGCACTGCACCGTGTCGCATGGTCAGTGCGCGTGCCGTTCCCGTTGCCGTACCCCGTCCAGGGAACGGCCTGGCCGTCGCGTGCGTTCCGCTCTCCACCGAATGATCACCATGACGTTATCGAAGAGTGACTCGTCGTCGCAGCTCAGGGCCCAGGCTTCACGGAGAGTTCCGACCTCGGCCGACTGCCCGTCAGAGCCCTTCGCCACTCCGGTCGCGCGCGAGACATGGATCACCCCTTCGGCAGGTCGGTCGGCAGGGCGGCCGCGCCGTCCTTGGTGACCCGGGTCGCGCCGAAGTAGTCCGGGGTGTCGATCTTGTCGAACCGGATGACCGCCCCGGTGAACGGCGCATTGATCATATAGCCGCCCCCGACGTACAGACCGACGTGCCGGATGGCGCGCGAATTCGTCAGATCGTCGGAGAAGAACACCAGATCGCCCGGGAGCAGCTCGTCGCGCGAGGGGTGCGGTCCGGCGTTGTACTGATCGTTGGCCACGCGCGGCAGCTCGATGCCCACCGTCCGGTACGCGGCCTGGGTCAGCCCCGAGCAGTCGAACCGCCCCTGCTGCTCGGGCGTACCGTTGCCGCCCCACAGATACGGCGTGCCGAGCTTCTTCTGGGCGAAGTAGATGGCCCCGGCCGCCTGCTGCGAGGGCGCGACCCGGCCGACGGGCCGGGCGAAGCTCTTCTCCAGCGACCGGATGATCTTGACGTAGTTCTGTGTCTCTTTGTACGGGGGCACCCCGCCGTACTTGATCACCGCGTACGCGCCGGCGTTGTACGCGGCGAGCATGTTGCTCGTCGCGTCGCCCGGCACCTTCTTCACGTACCCGGCGATCTCGCAGTCGTACGAGGCGGCCGAGGGGATCGCGTCCTCCGGATCCCACACGTCCCGCTTGCCGTCGCCGTTGCCGTCGATCCCGTGCGTGGCCCAGGTGCCGGGGATGAACTGCGCGATGCCCTGTGCGGCGGCCGGGCTCTGGGCGCTCGGGTTCCAGCCGCTCTCCTGGTACAACTGGGCGGCCAGCAGCGCCGGGTTGATGGCGGGACAGAGATTGCCCCACTTCTGCACCAGCCCCTGGAACCGTGCCGGCACCGCCCCCTTGGCCAGCGCGACGGCGCCGCCGCCCCCCGAACCCGCGAGCCCGGCGGCGGCGGAGTACGTACCGACGACGAGCAGCGCCAGGAAGCACATGACCATGCCGACGCCGATGCCACCGAACACCCAGAATTTCCGCACCCCTCAACCATCCCCCATCGGGGCGCGCTTCAGAGCCGTTTTCGACGGTGTGTACGAGTCATCCGCGGCACACCACCGGCGCACCCGAAGCACAGAGGGGCGTCGGCGGCTCACCGGCACCAGGAGTGACGAACCATCAGCCGCCGTCCGTCGCCCCGGGCGCCCTCAGCCGCCCCCGGGCGCTCGCAGCGGTCCGCCGTCACCGCGCAGCCGCCGCTCAGCGGTACGCGGTCGCCCTCAGCAGCGCCGGGTCGTCCTCAGCAGTATTCGGTCGTCCTCGGCGGCCCTCATTCCCCCTCTCCCTCCCCCGACCAGAAGTCGGAGCGGACGTCGGGACGGGGCAGCGGGTAGACGCCCTCGTACGCGGGCCCGTTCGGCTCGGAGGCGGGGGCGGCGACCTTCGACTCCTTCACACAGGGGGTGTCGGCCTCCAGGAACGCCTGTCCCTTCCCCCGGAAGGAGACGCTGACACCGAATCCGCTCCGGGTGACCGCGTAGACCGCCGGGAACTTGTCGTCCTTGTTGACCGCCTTGATCCGGTAGTCGTTCTTCCGCCAGAACGTCTCCGCCCGGTCCAGGAAGGTCTGGCGGCGCTCGGGCGAGACGACGGTCATGACGGCCCGGCGGCGGGTCACGCCGCAGGCGCGGGTGGTGGTGGGCCCGTGCGCCCACCGCACGTCGGGGTCGATGCCCTTGAGGACGGCGTCCAGCATGGCGTCGGCCCGCTCGGCGGCCTCCTGCATGTCCATCTCCTGATCCTTCCCCTTTTCCTTCTCCTTCTCCTGCCCCTGTTCCTCCTGCCTGCCGCTCCCCACCCCGCTCGACGCCCCGGCGCTCACGTCGTCGCCGCCGCGCGCGCCGCTCTCGTTCCCGCAGCCGGACAGCGGGACCCCCAGGGCCAGCACCGCCGCGACGAGGGGCAGGGCCCGCTTCACTCGCCTCACTTCGGTTCCTCCATCTTGAGCCGGTCGGCGTTGCCCGACACGATCAGGGCGATGCTGTCGGCGGACACGGCGTCGCGCTCCGGGCTGAAGTAGTTCGAGTGCGAGTCCAGGCTGATGCCGCCACCGCCGACCAGCGGCGGCCCGTCCGCCACCGGGAAGCGCCGCGCCCCGAACGCCTCGCTCGCCGGATCCTTCCCGAACCACAGGTCGTCATCGCCCGGATCGGCCAGATCACCGGCGAGGTAGGCCCCGCCGGGCCCGCCCAGGATCAGCCCGACCCCGCCGACCACGACCTGGGTCTTCGACGGCAGCTTGGTCACCGGGTCGTTGGCGGCGGCCCCGACGAAGACGTGCGCGCTGCCGACGCCGAGGTCCACCGCGTGGTCGACGCCGACGCCGGGACTGCCGACGAGGATGATGTCGTCCACCCCGGGGATCCCCCCGGGCCGGGCCGCCGCGGCGCCCACCGTCCGCGAACCGTAGGAGTGCCCGATGGCCGTGAGGTGCGGGTCCTCGTTCCGGTTCGTCACGGAGATGCCGTCCATGAAGTCGCGGTAGGCGGCCCCGCCCTTCTCGGCGCGCCCGGTGCCCATGACGGCGAAGTAGCCCGCCACCCCGTCCTTGTCCGGCAACTGCGGCGCGTCGTACCCGAGCCAGACGATGGACGCCGTCGACTCGTCGTACCCCTGCGCCCCGATCGCGGTGTCGCGGGCCCGCCCGATGTCGTTCTTCGCGAACTCCTCGTCGAGCGAGGTGTTCAGCCCCGGTACGTACGCCGACACGTGCCGCGAGGCGTCCGGGTCACCGAAGGAGACGATGGCGCGGCCGTTCCCCTCGTCCCCGATCCCGATGAGGTACATGGGCGGCTTCCCGTCCTCGTCCAACTGCCGCTGGATCTCCCGCAGCCCGGCCAGCTGGTCGCGGGCCTTGTCGGTGTCGACCCCCTCCAGCTTGTCGATCAGCGCCGGGAGGTTGCGGCGGTTGGCGGCGTCGCGGGCCAGGGCCGGTATGCCGTCGAGGTTGCCGATCCGTTCCGGGACGAGCTCGATGTACCGCTCGCGCTCCTCCTGCGAGAGCCCGTCCCACCACGCCTTGCGCCCGGCGGGCGTCGCGGTGAGCGGGATGCGCTCGCTCAGGTGCGCGCGTTCGGCGTCCCGCACCTCGGCGTCGACCCGGGCCCCGGACCCGGGTATCGCCATGCCGGCGCCGGCGCCCCCGACGGCCTTGTTCCAGTCCCAGGCCGCGCCGATGTAGTCGCCCCGCGCCCACTTCCCCTCGGCGCCGCGGGTGTCGCGCCGCCACTCGTCGACGATCCTCCGCCCGGTCTCGCCCGGCCGCAGCACGGCGTCGACGACCCCTTGGACGTCGCCCCCCAGCCCGTCCCCGACGAGCCCGTCGAGGAACCCGCCGCCGTGGGGCCCGGCGGGTCTACCCGCGTCGACCGGCACGATGAAGTCGGCCGGGGGGAGCGCGGCGCGGTCTTCGGGGGAGCCGGACCCGGGCTGCGACCCGGTGGTCCCGGCCTGCGCCCCTGCGGACCCGGACGCGCCGGCCCCGGTGGTGCCGGAGGTCCCGGACGCGCCGGTGGTGCCGGAGGTCCCGCTCCCGCCGCTGCTGCCGTTCGGCCGGCCGGTGCTGCCACCGGTAGCGCCGTCGGTGCTGCCGCTGCCGCCGTCACCGCCAGTGGTCGCCGTACCGTCCGTAGCTCCGGTGGTGGTCGCCGTACCATCCGTAGCTCCGCTGGTACCGGTGCTGCCGGTGCCACCGGTGAGGCTGGACTCACCGCGGCCGTCCGTACTCCCGCCCGCCGTACCGGAGGAAGCGTCGCCTCCGCCGCGCCCGTCGCCCCCGGCATCCCCGCCCCCGGCCACGACGTCATGCCCCGGCGCCGGACAGGAGCTACCGGTCAACGAGCAGATGGCGGCACGGATCTCGGCGGTGAGCTGTCCGCCGATGCCGGTGGCCATCAGCCCGCCGACCAGGGCGACGACGACCAGGACGAGGCCCAGGTACTCCAGCGCGGTCTGCCCGCCGTCGCGGCGCGGCGTCATCATCCGGGCGAAGCTGAACAACCGCTGCTCGGCCCGCTGCTCCGGGCTGCTCCGGAACCACTGGCGGCTCTCCGCACGCCCCAGCAGCACGAGGACGGCGGCCGGCATCACCAGACGCGCGACACCGTCGAGCCCGGCCCCGCCCCCCAGCTCCGCGAGCGCGCCCAGCACGATCCACACCTGCACGGCGAGAAGCCCGTACCAGACGCGGACGCCGCCGTGACGCACCCTCAGCGACAACACGAAGGCGGCGACACCGGGTAACGAGGCGTAGAGAAGCAGCCCGAGGAGATACCCGTCGACCGCGTCCACCGAGGAAGCCGCCGAAAGAGCCCGGACCGCGCCCACCAGGGTGGCCACGAAGAGCACGTGCAGCAGGACCAGCACCGCCTGCACCGGCCGAGGCATCAACCGCCCGCCCGAGCCCTCCACGGCAGCATGTGCGTCGACGCCGACAGGAACCGCGCTTCTTCGTATGCCGGACAAGAGCAGGCCCCTACCTCGTGAGTGGGCGGAACGGGCGACGGATCAGTCACTCCTCGTATGCGACCACACGGGCGGGCCCCCGAGCATGGGCCCCAGGACCCAATGAAGGGCTCAAACCCCTTACTCATCGCAGGAGTTGAACCACCCACCCGACCTCACGACCGCCCACCCGCCTCCTCTGACGCCCCTGCGGACCAGAAGTCGGAGTGGATGTTGGGGCGGGGGATGAGCTCCATGCCCTCATACAGGGGCGCGGTCGCCTGACTGGTGGAATCCAGCACCTCCGACTCCTGAACGCAGGGCGTATCCACCTGGAAGAACGCCTGCCCCTTGCCTCCGATGCGGAGTCTCACGCTGAAGCCGTCCTGCGTTCTGGCATAGATGGCTGGGAAATCGACATCATTATTGATGGCTGTCATGCGATACCCACTCCTACGCCAATAACGGTCGACCAGACCCAGCAGGCTCCCTCGCCTCTCGGCTGAAATATTCGTCATGACAACGCGTCTGCGCGTGACGTCGCACATGCCAACGCTGGTGGGCCCGTGCGTCCACCTCAGCTCCGGCCGAATCTCCTTCAGCACAGAATCAAGAATCTCATCGGATCGCTCCGCAGCAGCTTGCATATCCATATTTGAACCCCTGTCGCCCGCGCACCCAACAAGCAATGAAGCGAAACAGAAAGAGATCACCGACGAGCGCAACAAACGCTTCACTCCGCGCTCTCCTGCTTGACCTTGTGCCCTTCGCCCGCGACGATCATCGCAATACTGTCGGCCGATTCTGTATCCAATTCCGGATCGAAGTACTGCGAATGCGCGTCGAGCGAGAACGGTGGCCCAGGATCCACCACGAAACGCCGCGCACCGAACCCCTCGCTCGCCGGGTTTCTACCGAACCACAGGTCGTCATCACCCCCGCGGACAGCGTCCACCGCCAACTCCCCCATCGGCCCGAAGGGTTTTCCCGCCACCTCCAGCATTCCGCTTCCCAAGGAGGGGAGGTGGGTCACCACATCGTTTTTCGCAGCACCGACGAATACGTGGTCCTTCCCCACATGGAGGTCCTCCGCACGGTCCACTCCCACCCCAGGGCTGCCAACGAGGACGATGTCGTCGACCTCAGGGATACCGCCTTCGTACTGCGTGGCAGCTCCGACGGTTCTCGACCCGTAGGAGTGTCCGATAGCGGTCATGTGCGGTTCGTCGTGGTCGTTCGAGGCGGCCAGTCCGGACATGAAGCCGTGGAACGCCCTCCCGCCGGTCTCGGCTCGCTCGGTGCCGGCGACATCCAGGCTGCTTATCCCGTCGAGGAGCTGAGGGGCGTCGTACCCCAGCCAGGCGATCGCCGCGGTCTCTCCGTCGATCTCCCGCGCCGCCATCGCCGTATCGCGCGCCCGCTTCAGATCCCCCCTGGCGAACTCCATATCCAGCGACGTGTTCAGCCCCGGCACATACGCCGCCACATTCCGCGCCGCGTCCGGGTTCCCGTACGAGACGATCGCCCGCCCGTTGCCCTGGTCCCCGATGCCGAGCAGGTACATCGGCGGCTCCCCCGGCTTCGTTCCCGCTCGCAGTTGGCGGTCGATCTCCCGCAGAGCGGCGAGCTTGGTCTCCGCGTCACCGTCGTTCCGGCCCTCCAGCTTTCCGATCAGCAGCTGGAGGTTGTCCCGGTTCGCCGCGTCCCGGACGAGGGCCGGGATCCCGTCCAGGTTGCCGATCTGGTCCGGGTACACCGCGAGGTACTCCTCACGCTGTTCATCCGTCAGGCCCGCCCACCACGCCTTGCGTTCGGCCGGGCTCGCGTCGTGCGGGACGGCGTCCTTCAGGTAGCCGCGCGCCGCCTGCCGTACCGCCTCCGCGTCGGATGCCGCGTCCGTCCACGTCGCCGTCGAGACGCCCAGGCCCTCCTGCGCCTTCAGCGACCGCAGGATGCGGGCGTACCGCCAGTCCGCGTCGGCCGCCGCCCGTACGGCCTGCGCCACCCGGTCCGCGATGTCCTGGGCCCGGCCCGCGTTCGGGTTGGGAGCGACGAGCCCCGACGGTGCGACCATGCCCGGGTTCGGGACCCCGGACGCCGTACCGCCCGGCAGCGGCTTCCCGTCGACGAGGCCCTCCCCGCCCGCCGGGTACGTCACCGATCCGTCGGCGTGCACCGTGAGGCGCAGGGCCGCCGCCTCGTCCAGCGCCCCCTGCAACACCCGTTGCTGGGTCTTGATCTCGTGAGCCAGGCTGTTCAGCGTGGTCCGCAGCAGCCCGCACTCCGTATAGATGTACTGGAAGTTCGTTCCCAGACCGCGCAGCCGCCGCGTCGCCGCCTCGGCCGCCTCCCCCTTCTGCGTTCCGCGCAGGCCGGGCAGGAGCCGGCTCTCGATCCGGTCCCGGGCTGCGTCGGCACGGTTGCTCGTCCGCCCCCAGCCGTCCGCCGCCTCCTCCAACTCGGCGCACTTCACCTCCCGCAAGGCGGCCCAGGTCAACGTGGACCCGGCGCCGTCCCACCCGCTCACCGCGCTCTGCCGTCGCCCGCCATTCCGCCCGCTCACCGCACTCCGCCGTCGCCCGGCGTCCCGGAAGCTGCCGCGGCAGCCGTACCTGCGGACACCGCGGCCGGCGTCCCCACGGCGTCGAAGCCGCTCTTCACCGCCTCGTTCGACCGGCTCTGCGCCCGGACGGCCTCGCGAAGATTCCCGGCGAGGCTTCCGCACTCACCGCGCGCCTGGTCGATACGGCGCTCCCACGAGGCGCGGACCACACCCAGTTCGGCCAGCGCGGACAAGGCCCCGCCGCCGGCGACCACCCCACGGTGCGCCGCGTCCAGGTCCGCCCTCACCGGGCCGAGAAGCGTCACCAGGTGGTCGGCGCCCTCAGCGGCCCGCAGCCATGGGCGTCGATGGTGCTGAAGATCGCCTTCACCCGCCGCTCCGGGCGCCCCGTCCCGTCCCGGCACCCCCACCGGCCCCATCGGACGCACAGGCTCCACCGACTCCGCCGCCCCCGCCAGACCCGCCGGACCGGTCGGCCCCGTCGGCGGCCACAGCCGGTCCGAGCCCCCGTCCGGCTGTCCGGTACCCGTCACTCCGCCCACGCCACTCACCCCGTTCGCTTGATCGTGGAGCGGCACTGTGCCAAATCCGCGCTGCCCGACATGCCCTACGTCAACGCGCCGCGCCCCGGCCCCCGTACGCCCCGAAACCCCGTGGCCCCGGGCCCGCGCACCCAGCGGCACCGCCCCCGCCCCACCGCACGGTTCACCCGAACGAAGGGGAGCCGACCCGAGGAACGCACCGCCCGGAAGCCGGAAGCCGCGTCGGCGCCTCGGCGCCCGGAGTCCGTACCGACCCCACAGCGCCGAACACGCCCCCAACGCGCCCCGCCCACGGCGGAACCGTACGAACGCGAAGCCGGAGGACCCCACGGTCGAGGCCGTCTCCCCCACGCGGCGGAGACCACGCCCCCGGCCTCGTACCGAAGAACAGCTCGCTCGGACCGCCAAGCTGACGCCGCGCCATGCCGCCGTGACCACGATGGAACGCATGCGCTCCTCCAAGGAACAGCCGACCCGCACCTCCTCATCGCCCCCGCCGCGATGGGCCGTCCGCTCCGCGCGGTTGATCCCGCTGATCGTGCTGCCGACCGGACTGTGGCGGCTGGCGATGGTGTGCGGATTCCCGTCCGGCTACACCGAAGCCGGATTCGTCCCGTTCGAGACCCCGGGCGCCAAGATGTGGATGCTGGCCCTGAGCATCGTCTGCGAGCTGCTCGCCCTGCTCTCCCTCGGGCTGGTGCGACCGTGGGGCGAGACGATGCCCGGGTGGCTGCCGGTCGTGGGCCACCGTCGCGTCCGTCCACTCGCCGCCGTCGTACCGGCCGCCGTCGGCGCCCTCGCGCTGACGGCGATCTGGGCGGCCATGCCGTGGTGGTGGGCCTACCCCCACCCGGACATGACCCCCTCCGGCAGCCTCGTGGTCGGCGTCCTCTACCAACCCCTGGTCCTCTGGGGCCCGCTGCTCGGTGCCATCACCCTCTCCTACCACCGTCGTACGCGCCCGCGGCGGCTTCGCGCCGCCCACTGAATCGAACGGGGAGGCGACCGGCGCACCGAGGGCTCTCGAACGGCGCATGCGAACACGCCGTGCTCCGTGAACGCTGCAACCGCATCAGAACCCATGGCCACCGTCGTTGCTCCTGGTCACACCCCGTGATACACAGAGTGACCAGGCGTGTGTACGAAGAGTCAGGTCACGCCGCAGGTCAGGGTGGTCGCCCCGGTCAAACGTGCGAGATCCGGGTAAAGAGACCCCGGAAGGCGTCGTGCGAGCGCGGTTTCATCAGCGAAGATAGAAGGCGACCCGTGCCGGTCGGCACGGGCAGCGAACTACCCAACAGGGGCGGTGACTTACATGATCCTGGCAGCAGAGAAGGGCGACATCACCACCATCATCGGCGGAATCGCTCCGGACTGGGGGCCGTTCGGGACGCTGGGCAACGAGGCGCGCATCATGATCGAGGTGGTGATGGCCATCGCCATCCTGCTCTGCCTCGGCATCGCGATCTGGGGCGCGGCGAAGCAGCGGATCGGTGCGACGGCGCTGCGCGACACGTTCAGCGCGGAACAGGGCAAGGGCCTGATCGTGGCCGGCCTGACCGGGGTCTTCATCATCGGCTCCCTGGGGACCCTGTTCACCATCGTCTACGGAATGGCCGTCTGACCCACCGTCGGCTCATTCCCGCGGGCCTTCCCGGCCCGGCCCCGCCCCCCACCGTCCGCCCGTCGTGCCCACCGGCTGAGGTTGCGTTTCCCTGATGTCGAGTCACCAGACCGCGTTCGAGCGGCGACCAGCACCATCGGACCCGTCCTGCGCGGTTCCGCACACGACCGAGGGAGCGAACGCGGCATGAGCCCCGGTGACGAGCACGACTACCGCCCCACGGACCGGGGCGGCCGCACGGACGACCCGTACAGCACCCTCGGCGGCACCCGCCAGACCCGCACCAGGCTGCCCGACAGCGACGCCGGCCATCCCCAGGCCCGCCGGCCTGCCCGGAACTCCCGTTCCCTGGTGATGATCGTCGGCGTCGTGGTCCTCCTCATCGCCGCCATCGCCTTCGCCAACCGAGGCGGCGGCAGCGACGACGACGCCTCGCCGGGCGCCAAGGGCCGCAGGAGCACGGGCAGCGCCCCCACCGCGGCGACCGGCACCAAGCCCGTCCAGGGCAAGAACGGAACCATCGCCTCCGGCTTCGCCCACGACGAGCAGGGCGCACAGAGCGCGGCGGCGAACTACGCGGTGGCGTTGGGGTCTGCGGAGATGTTCACCAAGGAGAGCCGCCACCGCATCCTCGACACGGTCTACTCCCCGGAGGCAGCCGACGAGCTCCGAGCTCCACAGGATCTGGCCTACTCGACGGAGTTCCTCGGGCGCCTCGGGCTCGATCCTGAAGGAAACGCTCCGAAAGGCAGCACCTTCATCTCACGGACCGTTCCGGTAGGCACCAAGGTTCTGGCATTCGACAAGGACACCGCCGAGGTGGCTGTCTGGTACACGGGCCTCATCGGTATGTCCGGGCAGGACTCCACCAAGCCCGTCAGCACCACCTGGAAGACGTGGACGGCCCAACTGTCCTGGCTGGAAGGCGACTGGAAGGTGACCTCCGCCTCCGAGAGCGACGGCCCCGCCCCTGTTCCCGGCGACGTCGCGGCATCACAGTCCGACACGATCAGCAAGGCCGTAGAGGAGTACGGAGGCTTCACTTATGCCAGGTAGCCCCAAGTACCGCTTCCGTTCGGTGGCAACCTCGCTGATCGGACTGCAAGCGGCCGCGCTCGCCTTCGCAGGACACGCGGCTGCGGACCCGACACCCACCCCGACGCCAACTCCGACGCCTTCTCCGAGCACGAACGAGGACTGCAGTCTGCTGTTCGGCGAGGTGAAGAAGTACTGCGAGGAAGGCAACAGCGACAGCGCGCCCAGCAGCGTGCCGGGATCCCCCGACCCGTCGGAGTCCCTCGACCCCCTCTCCTCCCTCGCCCGAGGCTGCGCCGACGCCGCCTCCTGGATCGTCGGCAAGCTCAGCGAAGCCGTCGAGTCCACGGCCAACGTCGACTTCACCAACCCCAAGTTCCTCCAGCAGTACGCCGTCATCTTCGCGGCCTCCACCATCCTCACCCTCGTCCTCTGGCTCCTCGCCGTGGCCAAGCGCGCCATCCGCGGCGTGCCCCTCACCACCGCGATCTCCGAGGCCGTCGGGTTCCTCTGGCTCACCGTCCTCGCCTCGGCCTTCACCCCGCTGATCCTCTACACGATCGTCTCCGCCACCGACGGCGTCACCGAGATCATCGCCTCCGCGACCGGCGGCCAGACCGACGTCTTCTTCGGCTCATTCGCCGAGGCCCTCAAGAAGGGTGAGGACATCGGCGGCGGCCCCATCATGCTGATCGTCGTCTCGCTCGTCTCGATCCTCGCCGCCGGCATCCTCTGGCTCGAACTCGTCATCCGCGCCGCCCTGCTCTACGTCGGCGCGCTCCTCGGGATCGTCGTCTACGCCGGTCTCGTCGACAAGAACATGTGGGGCCACGTCCGCCGCTGGGCCGGCATCATGATCGCGGTGATCATGGTCAAGCCGGTCATCGTCATCGTCCTCGGCCTCGCCGGAGCGCTCTCCACGGGCGACGGCCCCGACGCCTTCTCCGCCGTCGTCTCCGGCCTCTCCATCATCCTGCTGGCCATCTTCGCCTCCGCCATGATCTACCGCTTCGTCCCCGGCTTCGGCGACGAGATCCAGGGCGCCCGCACCAACCGCAAGCAGGCCACCGACGGCTCCCAGGCCGCCGCCCTGATCAGCTCCCCCGCCGCCCTCGTCTCCCAGGGCATCAAGACCCACAGCGGCCGCACCGAGCAGAGCGGCGGCGGCGGAGGCGGCGCCCGTCCCGCCAACCCGGCCAGCGGCGGCGTCGCCGCCCACAGCTCCCGTACCTCCGGCGGAGGCGGGACCGGCGGTAGCAGCGGCGGTTCCGCCGCCCCCTCGCCCCGCAGCGGCTCCGCGCCCACCTCCAGCACCCCCCACAGCAGCCGCTCCTCCCGAGGCGGAGGCGGCTTCGGCAGCACAGGCAACTCGAACACAGGAGGTGGAGGGCGTTGACCACCCCGTCCCACACGATGGCGCCCCGCCGCACGTATCTCATCGGCCGCGCTCGGCCGAACGCGATCATCGGCAAGAACCGCGAGACCGGCGAGATCGCCCTGATCATCGTCGGCGCGTTCCTCGGCATGATGAGCGGGCTCCTCGTCCCCGTCCTCTCGATGCGCATCGTCTGCCTCGTCGGCTTCCCCATGCTCGCCCTCGCCGTCGTGTACGTCCCGTACAAGGGCCGCACCTTCTACAAGTGGTTCGAGATCAACCGCAGCTTCAAACGCTCCCTGCGCCGCGGTACCGCCTACCGCTCCGGAGCCATGGAAGCCGGCGTCAGCGCCGCCGGCCGCGAGGTCGAGATCGGCCCGCCCCCCGGCATCGGCCGGATCAGCTGGCTCGCCGCCCCCTTCGGCCCCGACGAGATCGCCGTCCTCCTCCACGCCGACCGGCGCACCGTCACCGCCGCCATCGAGATCGAGGGCCCCGGCGTCGGCCTCCGCGACAGCGAGGACCAGGAAGCGCTCGTCGACCGCTTCGGCACCCTCCTCAAGCACGTGGCCAACGGCGACGGCTTCGTCACCCGCCTCCAGATGCTCGCCCGCACCCTCCCCGCCGACCCCGACGCCCACGCCAAGGACGTCGCCCAGCGCGGCGACAAGAAGGCCCCCGGCTGGCTCCAGGACTCCTACGACCAGCTCCAGTCCATGGTCTCCACCTCCAGCGAGCAGCACCGCGCCTACCTCGTCGCCTGCATGCACTACAGCCGCGACCTCGCCGCCGAGGCCAACGCCATGGCCCGCGCCGCCCGCCCCCACGGCGGCCGCAAGCTCGACCGCGACGCCGGGCTCGCCGTCGTCATGGCCCGCGAGCTCACCGACATCTGCGCCCGCCTCGCCGAGGCCGACATCCGGGTCCGCCAGCCGCTCGGCCAGAGCCGGCTCGCCTCCCTCGTGCACTCCATGTACGACCCCGACCACCCCATCGACCACATCCAGGCCATGACCAAGCGCAACGCCTGGCCCGCCGAACTGGACGCGGTCGAGCCGACGTTCCTCCAGGCCAAGACCCGCGAGTCCACCACCCGCGCCCCCTGGTGCCACGCCACGGCCTGGGTGAAGGAGTGGCCGATGACCCCCGTCGGCGTCAACTTCCTCGCCCCGCTCCTCGTCCACACCCCCGACGTCATCCGTACGGTCGCCGTCTGCATGGACCTCGAACCCACCGAGGTCGCCATCGAGCGCATGCTGACCGAGAAGACCAACGACGACGCCGAGGCCAGCCGCCAGGCCAAGATGAACCGCACGGTCGACCCCCGCGACATCGCCGCCCACGGCCGGCTCGACCAGCGGGGCGAAGACCTCGCCAGCGGCGCGGCAGGAGTCAACCTCGTCGGGTACATCACGGTGTCGTCCCGGTCGCCCGAGGCCCTCGCCCGCGACAAGCGCACGATCCGCGCCTCCGCCGGCAAGTCCTACCTCAAGCTGGAGTGGTGCGACCGCGAGCACCACCGCGCCTTCGTGAACACGCTCCCCTTCGCCACCGGCATCCGCCGCTGACACGGGCCCCGCCACCCGACGCCAACCCCGATCCCACCCCCAACCC
>NZ_JNZZ01000040.1 GCF_000717645.1 Streptomyces californicus | reverse complement strand
GCTTGCGGGTGTTCGGGGGCGGGCTCGGTCATGGGTCGATGGTGCCGGGCGGAGGTTGCCCGGTCGTTGCGCCGGGGTCACGGGGCTTTGCCGCCGCCTCACGGTGGGGGCGGGGGCGGTGTGCGGGGGCCGTCGTCCGGCCGGTTCTCGGGCGGGGGCCGGGGCCTGTCCTTCGGCCGGTTCGCGGGGCGGTGTGCCGGGGGCGGGCGTCCGCCTGGAGCGCGGCGGAGGCGGTGGCCGGGGCGGTCGTCGGTCCGGTGCGCGGCAGTGGCAGGGCGGTGTGCCGGGGGTGGGCGTCCGGCCGGTGCGGGCGGTGGGCGGGCCTCCGTCCGCCCGGTGCGCGGCGGTGGCGGACGCCACAACCGGGGCGGCCGGCGAACCTTCGCGGCGTGCCCGTCGTCAGGTGGGGTGAGGGAGCGGGGACGCGGCGCGCGGACGGCGCGGCGGCGATGACGAGTGACGGACGGACGGGTGGGGCTCGTGGTGCGTGGGAAGAGCGGGGAGAGACGGATGCCCGTCGCAGGGCTGACGGGTCCTCGGGCCGGGGCGCCTCGGGTGCTGGAGTGGTTCGCCGGGCCGGCTGCGGTGGTCCGGCGGGCGGGGCGCCGGCTCGCGGGCGTGCGGCCGCCGCGTACCCGGCGGGGGCGACGGCGGCTGGTGCAGGTAGTGATGGCCGCCTGCGTGCTCGCTGTCGTGCCCGCCACCTGGATGCGGCTGGAGGCCGGGGGCCGGGTCGGCACGGTGGCCGACGCCCCGGCCCGGGAGGTCGCCGTGGTGTTCGGCGCGGGGCTGTGGAAGGGGCGGCCGACCCCGTACCTCGCGCACCGGCTGGACGCGGCGGCCGAGCTCTACCGTGCCGGGAAGGTGCGGGTCGTGCTGGTCACCGGGGACAACAGCCGCGTGGAGTACGACGAGCCGGACGCGATGCGCACGTACCTGACCGCGCACGGGGTGCCGGACGAGCGGATCGTGAGCGACTACGCCGGGTTCGACTCCTGGGACTCCTGCGTCCGGGCCAGGAAGATCTTCGGCGTCGACCGGGCCGTGCTGGTGAGCCAGGGCTTCCACATCCACCGGGCGGTCGCGCTGTGCCGGTCCGCCGGGATCGACGCGTACGGGGTCGGGGTCGACGAACCGCGCGACGCCACCTGGTACTACGGCGGGGCCCGGGAGCTGGCGGCCTCGGGCAAGGCGGCCCTGGACGCCCTGCTCCGGCCCGACCCGCACTTTCTGGGACCGCGCGAGCCCGGGGTGGCCGACGCGCTGGCGAGCGGGGCGCCCTGACGGATCGCCGCCCGCCGGGAGGCGCACCCCGCCCGGAGCCACCGCCTCCGCAGCCCCGGCCCGCCCACGGGCCCGGCGTCACCCGGGGTGCGGGCCGCCGCCCCGGGCCGTCGGCTTTTCCGGCGGGCGGGCGGCGGCCCAGCGGCCCCCGGGGATCAGGACGCCGCCGGTGCGCAGCGAGCGGGTCACGGCGGACGCGGCGAGGTAGACCCAGGCCCGCGCGGAGCCCCCGTCCGGGCCCGGCAGCTCGACCTCGCGGGCGACGCGTTCGTACAGGTTGCGCGGGTGGCCGGGGCCGAGGAACTCCTCCAAGTGGTCCAGCAGCCCCAGCAGCTCCCCGTACACCCCGGGCGCGGCGGCGAGCAGCGTGCCGTGGACCCTGCCGTGGCCCTCGATCGCGTACGGATAGCCGGGGCCCTCGTACAGCAGCGCCCGGGGCAGCACGGCGGGGCGCTCCCACGCCGTACGGCCCCGGAGGAACAGGTCGTGGTTGGGTTCGCCCGGCAGCAGCGTCCCGTACACGAAGAAGGGCGGTTCGGCGTCGGTGGCGCCGCCGCCCGGGGCGGACGTCGTCATCGCCGCCGTCACAGGGCTGCCGGGGGCGCCGTCTCCGCCGTCACCCAGCCGAGGTAGCGGGCGCTGCCCCGGACGACCGGCAGGGCGATGATCTCCGGGGTGTCGTAGTCGTGCTCCCGCTGGAGGTGCTCCTCCAGCTCGTCGTAGCGCTCCGCCGTCGTCTTGAGGAAGATCTGCCACTCCTCGGAGGTCTCGATGGCGCTCTGCCAGCGGTAGACGGAGGTGACGGGGGCGGAGATCTGCGCACAGGCCGCCAGCCTGGCCTCCACCGCCGACCGGGCCAGGGCGTGGGCCTTGTCCTCGCTGTCGGTCGTGGTCAGTACGGTCAGCCATGCTGGCGGCGCTGTCATCGTCGGTCTCCTCCGTGTTCGGCGGGCTCCCTGCCCAGGGGCCTTCGATGCGATTGTCGGCCCACGGGGCGTCACGCGCCGTACGGACGGGCCTTTCTGGCGTCGCGCAGGGCGGTGCCCCACCACACGAGCTGGTCCAGCAGCGTCTTGGCGGCCGCGTCGGCGGGTTCCGGGTCGAGGTGGCGTCCCTCGTCGTCGAAGAGGGCCCCGGCGTTGTGGAAGGACACGGTGTCGCGGAGGGTGACGGTGTGCAGCTCGGCGAAGACCTGCCGCAGGTGCTCGACGGCACGCAGGCCGCCGGAGATGCCGCCGTAGCCGACGAAGGCGACGGGTTTGGCCTGCCATTCGGCGCTGTGCCAGTCGATGAGGGTCTTCAGCGGGGCGGGGAAGGAGTGGTTGTACTCGGGGGTGAGGACGACGAAGGCGTCGGCGGCGGCGAGCCGGGCGGAGACCGCGCCGAGGCGGGCGGCGGCGTCGGCGTCGGGGCTGAAGGTGATGGCGGCGGGCAGGTCGGCCTCGGCGACGTCGATCAGGTCGGTCTCGACGCCGGGGTGCCTCGCCGCGCGGGCCAGGAACCAGGCGGCGACGACGGGCCCGAAGCGGCCGTCGCGGTTGCTGCCGAGGATGACGGCGACCTTGAGGGGGGCGGCGGGCTCGGTGGACGTGGTGGGGTGCGCGGAGGCGGCTGTGGTGGTCATGGGGACGACCTTTCAGCCTCAACCATGGTTGAGGTCAAGTCCGTCCTCGGAGGAGCCACCGCCGGGGGTGGCTACGGTGGCGGCATGACGACGCGCCCGCAGAACGCCCCGGCCGCCCCCGCGCCCCACATCGAGTTCGACGGGCGGCCGGCCACCGAGGAGGATCTGCGGATTCCCGCGCTCCACGGCTTCGGCCACTTCACCGCCCTCCAGGTGCGGGGCGGCGCGGTCCGCGGCCTGGGCGCGCACCTCGACCGGCTGGACGCCGCGAACCGGGAGCTGTTCGGGCGGCCGCTGGGCGGCGACCGGGTGCGGGAGCTGATCCGGCACGCCCTGGCCGGTGCGGGGCGGGCGGACGCCTCGGTGCGCGTCAACGCCTATCTGCCGCCGGGGGCGGCCGAGACCGTCCTGATGGTGGCGGTCCGGGAGCCCGCCGCGCTGCCCGCTGCCGCGCGGAGCCTGATGTCGGTCCCGTACGCGCGTCCGGCCCCGCACATCAAGCGGCCCGGCGAGTTCGGACAGACGTACTACGGGATGCTGGCCGGCCGGGCGGGCTTCGACGAGGCGCTGCTCACCCTGCCAAGCGGCGCGGTGACCGAGGGGGCGACCACCAACGTCGGCTTCTGGGACGGCGCTTCGGTGGTGTGGCCGGACGCCCCGGCGCTCACCGGCACGACGATGACGCTGCTGGAGCGGGGGCTCGACCGGGCCGGGCGCCCCTCGGTGCGCCGCCCGGTGACGCTGGAGGGCCCGGACGGGGTGGGCCGCTTCCGCGCCGCCTTCGTCTGCAACTCGCAGGGGATCGCGCCGATCCAGCGGATCGACGCCACCCCCTTCACGGTCGACGAGGAGCTGATGCGGGAGCTGCGCGCGGCGTACGGGGCGGCTCCGGCGGACGCCGTGTGACGGCACGTTCGGCAGCGGGGCCGACGCCGCGCCGGGCGCGCGAGGCCGGGCCCCCGGCCTGACGCGGCCCGGCATGGCGGACCATGGAGCCATGCAGATCCACATCGAGGCTTCGGACCTCCCCGGCCGCGACTGCGGTCCGGACAGCGACTTCCCGGGATTCGCCGACATCCACGTGGGCGTCCAGCGCAAGGACCGGCCGGGCGAACTGCTCGGCCTGCACCCGGGGGACGCCCCCTCCGCGTCGTGGACCCTCGACTGCACGGCCACCGCCACGGCGGACGGGGTCGAGGTGGCGGGGCCGTACATTCAGAACCGGCTGGGCGGGCGGTTCGTCTACCTGTCCTGGGGAACGGTGGACGAGGCCGGGGTCTTCACCATGTTCCGGCGCGCCAAACTGATGTTCTCCGACATCGAGCCGGAGATCCTGGAGTCGGCCGCCCGCACCGGCCACCTCACCGGGCGGCTCGGACTGACCGACGCCAAGGGGCAGCCGTTGTGCGCCCGGGTGCGTCCGCCGCGGATCGTCTGGAGCGCCACGCACGGCGCGTGAGCGGGGCTCAACACCCTCCGACGTACGGGGGAGCATGCCCGTCGCGCACGTCGGAGGGGGTGCCCGTCGTGTCCGGCGGGTGCGCCCGGCCGGATCCGACGCCCCCGTCGGCCCAGGGGGGGAAGTGGGCCGACGATCCGGCCCCGGCCTCACCGGTCCTGGGGGGGGTGGACCGGTGAGGGCGGGCGCCGCAGGGGCGGAGGATCCGTCCCGTGGGGGGTGTCTTGCGTGTGCCCGGGCCCCGCGAAGCCATGCATGTGATGTACGTCACACATCATGCGGTGCCTCACTCGATCGGCACCCGGGCCGCCGGTGCGGACCGAACGGCCCAGAGACACCGCCCCCACCTGCGGTGATCCACTCCGGCAAGGGTGCCGCGCCGGTCCGTACGGGTGAAAGCTGATGTGGTGTCAGGAGGCGTGGGCGGCGGTGTCCCCGTTGGCTCGGGGTCAGGACACACCCGCTCGCGCCGTCTGCCCGGAGGATCACCATGCGCAGTCCTGCCCGCCTCGTGACCGGCACCGTCGGTGCCGCGTTCACCGTCATCGCGTTCGGTCTCACCGCCGCCGCTCCGTCCGCGTACGCGGGTGACTTCGGCCGCCTGGAGATCACCCCGGCCACCGCTCCCCCCGGCGCCACCGTCACCGTGAACACCACGGCCTGCGGCCCCAAGGGCTCCGGCATCGGCGACGCCAACGAACTGGACGCCGGCGACTTCGAGATGCGCGCCGGCACCCACAAGGAGGTGCTGGTCGGCCAGTTCACCGTGCCGCACGACACCCGCCCCGGCGACTACGAGATCGTCGTCTCCTGCGACAACGGCAAGGACGCGGTGGGCGACCTCAAGGTGATCGGCGGCGGCAAGCCCGACAAGCCGATCCACGACCGGCCGTCCGGCCACGTGCGCACCGGGGTCGGCGGCAGCGTCGAGCCGAACTCCACCCAGGTCGCCCTCGGTGTCGGGGTGATCGGACTGGCCGCAGTCGGCGGACTGTGGCTGCTGCGCCGCCGCTCCGAGAGCGCCGAAGGAAGCTGAGCCACACGTCCTGGGCTCTGCTTTTCCCCCCTCGACCGGGCGGGGCGCGTCCCCGAGCGCGCCCCGCCCGCCCCCGTACCGCCGACCGAGGACGACGCCTTGTCACCGAGCGCGCAGAAGGCCAAGGGCTGGCTGGTGGGCATCGCCGTGCTGTGCGGCATCTGGCTCGTCCAGAACGGCCCCGGCGGCCAGATCGTCCCGCCGCAGCCCTCCAGCGCCCAGGCGTTCGCCGCCGGGCCGCAGCTCCAGCCCGGCTCGCCGGTCGCCGAGCCGATGGACCGCTCCGAGCCGGTCCGCATCCGCATCCCGGTCATCGAGGTGGACGCCCCGATGACCCGGCTGGGGCTGGCCGCCGACGGCAGCCTCGACGTACCGCCGGACGAGAACCGCAACCTGGCCGGCTGGTACGGGGGCGGCGTCCCGCCCGGCGCGCGCGGCACCGCGATCGTCGCGGGGCACGTGGACAACGCGGACGGCCCGGCGGTCTTCTACGCGCTGGGCTCCCTGACCAAGGGCACCACCGTCGAGGTGGACCGCAGGGACGGGAGCACGGCGGTGTTCTCGATCGACGCGATCGAGGTCTACGACAACGACGACTTCCCCGACCAGCGCGTCTACGGCGACGCCCCGCACGCCGCGCTCCGGCTGATCACGTGCGGCGGCGGTTTCTCCAAGGAGACCGGCTACCAGGGCAACGTGGTCGCGTACGCGCACCTCACCGGCGTGCGCTGAACGAGCCGGGGTGCGCTCAACGAGTCCTCAGGCACCGTGCGAGCCGGTGTGCGCCGGGCAGCCGTGTTCGGCGGACCTCACGCGCTCCACCCGGCCTCACCCGTTCCGCCCGGCCCTCACGCGTTCCACTGGTCGAAGCCCAGCTTGGCCACCAGCGAGAACACCACGGTCAGCAGCACCGCCCGTACGAAGCCGCTCCCCCGGCTCAGCGCCATCCGGGCCCCGACCATCCCGCCCGCCAGGTTGAAGACCGCCATCACGGCCGCGAGCTGCCACAGCACGGTCCCCTGGTACGCGAACATCGCCAGCGCCCCGGCGTTCGTGCACACGTTGACGATCTTCGCCGTGGCCGACGCCGTCACCAGGTCCAGGTGGAGCACCGCGGTCAGGGCCAGCACCAGGAACGTGCCGGTGCCGGGCCCGAACAGCCCGTCGTAGAAGCCGATGCCGCCGCCGACCAGCACGACCGCCATGACGATCCGGGCCCGGGTGACCGGCCGGTCCGTGCCGTCGCCCGCCGCCGTACCGAAGGACGGGCGCAGCATGACGAAGGCCGCGACCCCCAGCAGCACCACCATGATCACCGGGCGGAGCACGTCGCTGCTGATCCCGGCGGCGAAGAACGCCCCGGTCATCGATCCCGCCAGCGCCATCAACCCGACCCGCACGGCGAGCCCCACCCGTACCGGGGCCTTGCGCAGATAGGTCACCGCGGCGCCCGAGGTGCCCACGATCGCGACGGCCTTGTTGGTACCGAGGACGTGGGCGGCGGGGACGTGCGGGAGGCCGAGCAGCAGCGCGGGCAGGAGCAGCAGTCCGCCGCCGCCCACCACCGCGTCGATCCAGCCGGCGGCGGCCGCGGCGAGGCAGAGGAGGATCAGAGTGGTCAGGGATATGTCAGGCACGACCCGACCTTAGACGCCTGTCACCCGCTCGCTCTCCCCCGTCCGCACCCCGGACCGGCTCCCACCGCCGCTCACAGGTTCTCGCCCCGTCCGCATCCCGGACCGGCGCGCCCGTCCCGCCCCCGTCCGTGCCCCGGACCGGCTCCCGCCGACCCGGCGCGCCCGTCCCGCCCCGCGCCGTCCGGCCTCCCTCACAAGCGCCCGTCCTCGCCGCTGAGCGCAAGGTTCCGCCCGGGAAACAGCCGGGATGCGGCCGGGTAACACCCCCCGCCCAGGCTCGGTCCATGAGGACAACCGACGGAGGCCACTGAGATGCCGGAGCCCACCTTCGACCCGAGCGCCATGGCGGCCCACCCCTCGGACCGCGGCCGGGCGCGCGCCGCCGTCCCGGACGCCCCCGCCGGCGCTCCGACGATCGTGGTCGTCGGGCACGGCATGGTCGGCCAGCGGTTCCTGGAGGAGCTGGCCGAGCGCGGGCTGACCCCGGAGGCCGGCGGCGCGCGCGTCGTCGTGCTCTGCGAGGAGCCCCGGCCCGCCTACGACCGGGTGCGACTCAGCTCGTACTTCGACGGGCGCGGCCCCGATGACCTCTCCCTGGTGGAGCCGGACTTCATGGCCCGGCACGGCATCGAACTGCGCGTCGGCGACCCGGCGACGGCGGTGGACCGGGCCGGGCGGACGGTGACCGCGCGGTCCGGGGCGGTGTTCCCGTACGACACGCTGGTGCTGGCGACGGGCTCGTACCCGTACGTGCCGCCGGTGCCGGGGAGGGACGCCCGGGGCTGCTTCGTGTACCGGACGATCGAGGACCTGCGCGCGATCGAGGCGTACGCGAAGGGCGCGGCAACCGGCGCGGTGGTCGGCGGCGGGCTGTTGGGCCTGGAGGCGGCCGGGGCGCTGAAGGGGCTCGGGCTGGCCACCCACGTGGTGGAGTTCGCGCCGCGGCTCATGCCGGTCCAGGTGGACGAGGGCGGCGGGGCGGCTCTGCTGCGGACCGTCGAGGGCCTGGGGCTGACGGTCCGCACGGGGGTCGGTACGCGGGAGGTCACCGTGGACGGGAGCGGCGCGGTGAGCGGGATGGCCCTCTCCGACGGGTCCTCGCTCGCCGTCGACCTCGTCGTCTTCTCGGCGGGCGTACGGCCCCGCGACGAACTGGCCCGGGAGTGCGGCCTCGCGCTCGGGGAGCGCGGCGGGATCGCCGTGGACGAGGAGTGCCGGACGTCGGACCCGGCGGTGTTCGCGATCGGTGAGTGCGCGCTGGCCGCCGACGGGCGGGTGTACGGGCTGGTCGCGCCGGGGTACGAGATGGCGCGCACGGCGGCCGAGGCCGTCGCGGGCGGCCGCTCCGCGTTCACCGGGGCCGACCTGTCGACGAAGCTGAAGCTGCTCGGGGTGGACGTGGCCTCGTTCGGGGACGCGCACGGCGCCTCCGAGGGGGCGCTCGACGTCGTCTACTCCGACGCCCGGTCGGGGGTCTACAAGAAGCTGGTGGTCGGCCCGGACGGGACCCTGCTGGGCGGGGTGCTGGTCGGGGACGCGGAGAGTTACGGCACGCTGCGGTCGCTGACGGGCTCGGTCCTGCCGGTCGCCCCCGAGGAGTTGGTGCTGCCGGCCGGGGCGGGCGGCGGTCCGGTGGCGCTCGGCCCCGCCGCGCTGCCGGACGAGGCGGTGGTCTGCTCCTGCCACAACGTGACCAAGGGCGCCATCCGGGCGCACGGTTCGCTGCCCGAGGTGAAGAAGTGCACCAAGGCGGGCACGGGGTGCGGGAGTTGCCTCAAGCTGATCGGGCAGCTGATGCCGCCGCCCGCGGACGCCGGGCTGTGCGGCTGCTTCCCCCACAGCCGTTCGGAGGTGTACGAGATCGTGCGCACGCTGCGGATCACCTCGTTCTCCGCGCTGCTCGACGGGCACGGCCGCGAGGAGGCGCGGGGCGGGGACGGCTGCGAGGTCTGCAAGCCGGTCGTCGGCTCGGTCATCGCCTCGCTGGCCCCCACCGTGGGCGCGAGCGGCTATGTGCTGGACGGCGAGCAGGCGGCGCTCCAGGACACCAACGACCACTTCCTGGCCAACCTCCAGCGCAATGGTTCGTACTCGATCGTGCCGCGCATACCGGGCGGCGAGATCACCCCGGAGAAGCTCATCGTCATCGGTGAGGTGGCCCGCGACTTCGGCCTCTACACGAAGATCACCGGCGGCCAGCGCATCGACCTCTTCGGCGCCCGCGTCGACCAGCTCCCGCTGATCTGGTCCCGGCTGGTGGAGGCGGGCTTCGAGTCCGGGCACGCGTACGGGAAATCGCTGCGTACGGTGAAGTCCTGCGTGGGGCGGACCTGGTGCCGCTACGGGGTGCAGGACTCCGTGCGGATGGCGATCGACCTGGAGCTGCGCTACCGGGGGCTGCGCGCCCCGCACAAGCTGAAGTCGGCGGTCTCCGGCTGCGCCCGCGAGTGCGCGGAGGCCCGGGGCAAGGACTTCGGGATCATCGCCACCGCCGAGGGCTGGAACCTGTACGTCGGCGGCAACGGCGGGGCCGCCCCGCGCCACGCCGACCTGCTGGCCCAGGATCTGTCGGACGCCGAACTGGTGCGGCTCATCGACCGGTTCCTCATGTTCTACATCCGCACCGCCGACCGCCTGGAGCGCACCTCGGCCTGGCTGGAGCGGATCGACGGCGGCCTGGACCACGTCCGGGACGTGGTCGTCCACGACGCGCTGGGGCTGTGCGGAGAGTTGGAACGTCTGATGGCCGACCATGTCGCGGGCTACCGCGACGAGTGGGCCGAGACCATCAACGACCCCGATCGGCTGCGGCGGTTCGTGAGCTTCGTCAACGCGCCCGACGCCCCCGACCCCTCGGTGAGGTTCGTCCCGGAGCGGGACCAGGTCAAGCCCGATCTGGAGCTGCTCGCGGGGCCCGTGCTCGCCGTCCGCACTCTCGAAGGGACCGTATCCCGATGACCACCGCGACGATCACGACAACGCGGCAGAGCACGCCTTCGGCCACCCCCGCAACGTCCGCCCCGCCCGCAACGTCCGCCACTGCGGCGGTCCGTCTGGCCCACGGCGACGGCTGGTTCACGGTCTGCGATCGGGGGCTGCTGACCCCCGGTCGGGGCGTCTCCGTGCTGCTGCCGGACGGCGACCAGGCGGCCGTGTTCCTGGACCGGTCCGGCCGGGTGCACGCGGTCGGCAACCGGGACCCGTTCACCGGGGCCTACGTGCTCGCGCGGGGGCTGCTCGGCTCGGCGGGCGGGCGGCCGTTCGTGGCCTCCCCGCTGCTGAAGCAGCGGTTCGACCTGACGACGGGAGCGTGCCTGGACGACGAGGACGTGTCGGTGCCGGTGTTCGCCGTGCGGGTGGAGTGACACCCGGGCATGGGCGGGGCCCGGGTAAAGACCGACCGACCGCCCGGCCAGGGCGGGGCCTGGGCACGGACCGCCCGCCCCGGGCCTGCGCAACTCCTCCGCCGCCCGTTCACCTTCACGTGACGCCCCGTCAATTCCGTACTCCTACATTCCTGACGCGCGACCCACCGGTCCGTCCGGAGCGGTGGGCCCTCACTCATGCGTGGAGTGATCGTGGAACGTCGGAACTTCTTGCGCACCGCGGTGATCGGCAGCTCGGCGGCGGCCTTCGGCGGCACGCTGTGGCGGGGCGCCGCCTTCGCCGACCCGGCCCAGCCGGCCACCGGCCCGTACGGCGCACTCCAGTCGGCCAACAGCGACGGCATCCTGCTGCCGCGCGGCTTCACCAGCCGGGTCGTCGCCCGCTCCGGTCAGACCGTGCCCGGCACCTCCTACCGCTGGCACAGCGCCCCGGACGGCGGCGCGACCTACGCCGACGGCTCGGGCTGGATCTACGTCTCCAACGCCGAGGTCTCCCCGAGCAGCGGAGGCGGGGCCGGCGCGCTGAAGTTCAACGCCTCGGGCACGGTGACCTCCGCGTACCGCATCCTCGGCGACACCAACAACAACTGCGCGGGCGGCGCCACCCCGTGGAAGACCTGGCTGTCCTGCGAGGAGGTCACCCGGGGGTACGTGTACGAGACCGACCCGTGGGGCGTGAACGCGGCGGTGCGGCGACCGGCGATGGGCCGCTTCAAGCACGAGGCCGCCGCCGCCGACCCGGACCACGGGTACGTCTACCTCACCGAGGACGAGAGCGACGGCCGCTTCTACCGCTTCCGGCCCACGACCTGGGGCGACCTGTCGAAGGGCACGCTCCAGGTGCTGGTGGCGGGCTCCGCCACCTCCGGTCCGGTGACCTGGGCGAACGTGCCGGATCCGGCCGCCTCCTCCACCCAGACGCGGCACCAGGTGTCCGGGGCGAAGGTCTTCAACGGCGGCGAGGGCTGCTTCTACGCGGCCGGCACCTGCTGGTTCACCACCAAGGGCGACAACCGGGTGTGGGCCTACGACGCGAACACCTCGTCGATCTCGCTCGCCTACGACGACTCGCTGGTGACGGGCGGTTCGGCCCCACTGACCGGTGTGGACAACGTGACCCGCTCCGGTTCCGGCGACCTCTACATCGCGGAGGACGGCGGGAACATGGAGATCTGCCTGATCACGCCGGACGACACGGTCGCCCCGTTCCTGCGGATCTCCGGTCAGTCCGGGTCCGAGATCACCGGGCCCGCGTTCTCGCCGGACGGCAGCCGCCTCTACTTCTCCTCGCAGCGCGGGACGAGCGGCACCTCCTCCGGCGGCATCACGTACGAGGTGAAGGGGCCGTTCCGCAGCTGACGGCCGCGCCCCGCGTGCGCCGGTGGCCTTCCGCGGCCCCGGCGCACGCCCCGCGGTCGGGCACGTCCCGGGGTTCAGCACGCGCCGGTGCTCAGCCCTGGTCGCCCGCGGCGGCGGCCGGGTCCATCCAGATGACCTCCCAGTTGTGGTGGTCGGGATCCTGGAACGAGCGGCCGTACATGAAGCCCAGGTCCTGCGTCTCACCGGCCGGGAAGCCGCCGGCGGCCAGGGCGGCGTCCGCCAGGCGGTCGACCTCCTCACGGCTGTCGCAGCTCAGCGCGAGGATGACCTCGGTGGACTTCGACGCGTCCGTGACGTCCTTCTTGGTGAAGTCCTTGAAGCGCGGCTCGGTCATCAGCATGGCGAAGATGGTGTCGCTGATGACGAGACAGGCGGTCTTGTCGTCGCTGAACGCCGGGTTGAAGCCGTAGCCGAGCTTCTCGAAGAAGCCCTTGGTGGTCTCCAGGTCCTTCACCGGCAGGTTCACGAAGATCATCTGAGCCATGGTCGTTTCCTCTTCCTGGGTCCCGTGGCGCCCGCGGTGGTCCGTCCGGCGCTTTCGATGGGTAGACGGCGGAGCCGTGCCGAACTCATCGGCGTACGGACAGGAGATTCGCACGGCCCACTGACAACGGCCCGGCGACGATCGGCCGACCGGCCGCCCCGGCGCCGGCCCTCCGGCGTCCGCGCGGCGGGCTCCCCTGGGCCTTCGGACACGCCCTGGAGGGCCCTCAGGCGCCCTCGGGCAGGGCGTGCGGGGCGCCGCCGCGCAGCAGGGAGCCGCCGAGCGGTGTGAGCGTGTGGAGGACCGAGCTGCCGTGGCGCAGCGTCAGCACCAGGCCCGCCTCGCGGAGCACGGAGGCGTGCTGGCTGGCGGAGGCGAGCGACACCCCGGCCCGGCGGGCCAGCTCGCTGGTGGTGCAGCCGGTGCCTATGGAGGAGAGGACGGCCGACCGGGTGTGCCCGACGAGCCGGCCGAGCCAGGGGCCCGGCTCGGCGAAGACCGGGGCGCCGGGGTTGGCCACCGGGTAGACGAGCACCGGCGGGAGTGAGGGGTCGCGGTAGACCACCGGGGCGCCCCGGCAGAAGAAGGACGGCTGGAGCAGCAGCCCGCGCCCGTCCAGATGGAGATCGCGGTCGACCGGGTAGTCCGCCTCCAGCACGGGGGCGCGCCACCGGATCGTCGGCGGCAGGGTGGCCAGGAGCCCGTCCGTGCCGCCGTCCAGCACGGCCCGGCCGCGCACGGCGCGGTCCGCCTCGACGCTGGCCCGGATGTGCGGCCAGTAAGGCTCGACGGCGGCGCGGTGGTAGCTGCGGAGGGCGCCGATGAGCCGGGACAGCGGCTCGGCCCGGCCGTCCGTGAGCGCGGCGGGCAGCGCCGCGCCCGCCGCTCCCGTCCGGGCTCCGCGACGGCACTGACCGACCGGCCGGTCTGTCCCCTGCCGGAGGCGGCCGGCGGCCATCAGCTCCAGCTCGGCGTGGACGCGGTCGAGAGGGGTGTCGCGCAGCGCCTCCATTCCGGCGTCGAGCCCGAGGGGCTCCGCGCCTTCCTGGGAGGGCGTCAGGAAATCCGGGAAATACCCCCGGGGCGGAACGACCGCCGCCAGCAGTTGCGCTTCGCCATTCAACCGCGCCCGGGATTCCGAACGCCATTTTCCGAACACCGTCGAAGCGCGCCGGTCCCTGAGCCGGTGAAAACTGAGAACGGTTTCCCACAGCGCGTCCGGTCTCGTGGCCATCCGCACGCGCGAAAGGTCGAGCCTGGACACATGGATCCGCAGCACTTCTCCCCCACCTGTTGCATCCGCAATTACCCCTACCAAAGGGTATGCGGATCGTCACAGGAGGTCACCACGGGGTTTCGGCCAGAAGTGAAAGGTCTCGCCCCGTTCCGCTTCACCGATAAGGCTGTACGACGTCGGGTACGCATCCGACGCGCACCGGATGAGCGCATGAAGGCCGTGGGGGGCTTTGTGTGTTCGGCGGCGGTGGGCGGCGGTGCGGCTCCGTACCCGACGGGGGTAAGCCGGGTGCGGTTCATGGGTGGGGATCCGTGAACCGCACCCCGGTCTCCTTCCGGACACCCGAATTTCTTTGCGGATTAAACGACGCAACGGCGCAATGTGCTCTGCGCCACATTTCCCGCGCCCCATTCGATGCGCGCTCCTGTCGGATTCCCGCCGCCACCGACCGCCTCCGCGCACGACCCGGCCCGGCCGCCTGCGCGCAGGACCCGCCCCGGCCGCATCCCCTCCCCGCGAGCCCGGCCGCATCCCCGCACGCCCCGCCCCGACCACATCCCCGAGCCGCCAGCCCGGCCGCCTCCGCGCAGGACCCGCCCCGGCCGCATCCCCGCGCCGCGAGCCCGGCCGGCGGATGCCCCACGCGGCCGCGCCGGTCGGGCCCGCGCACGGCGAAGCGGCGGCACCCCCGCACAGGGTGCCGCCGCTTCTCGGTGCTCCGGGGCCGCGGTGGGGGCCGGTGCGCGCGGTGAGGGCCGGGCCCGGCTTTCCCGTCGCGCCCCCGGAGGGGCAGGCCGTCCATGCGGCCGTGGTCGATGGGCAGGGCTGTTCGTGCAGCCCTGCCCAGGAGATCCGGGGTGTTCGTGCACCCCGGACCGGTGAGTCCGGGTCAGCGGCTGTCGCTGCCCTTGGACTCGGCTGCGGCCCGGCCCGCCTCCAGGCGGGCTACCGGGATGCGGAACGGCGAGCAGGACACGTAGTCCAGGCCCACCTCGTGGAAGAAGTGCACCGACTCCGGGTCGCCGCCGTGCTCGCCGCAGACGCCGAGCTTGAGGTCGGGGCGGGTGGCCCGGCCGGCCTCGACGGCGCTGCGGACCAGCGAGCCGACGCCGTCCTTGTCGATCGTCTCGAACGGGGAGACCCCGAAGATGCCCTTCTCCAGGTACGCGGTGAAGAACGACGCCTCCACGTCGTCGCGGGAGAAGCCCCACACCGTCTGGGTCAGGTCGTTCGTGCCGAAGGAGAAGAACTGCGCGGCCTCGGCGATCTGGGCGGCCGTCAGCGCGGCGCGCGGCAGCTCGATCATGGTGCCGATGGTCAGCTTGAGGTCGGTGCCGGTGGCGGCCTGGACCTCCTCGATGACCCGGTCGGCCTCCTCGCGGACGATCTCCAGCTCCTGGACGGTGCCGACGAGCGGAATCATGATCTCCGCGCGCGGGTCGCCCTTGGCGTTCTTGCGGTGGGCGGCCGCCTCGGCGATCGCCCGTACCTGCATCGCGAACAGGCCGGGGATGACCAGGCCCAGGCGCACCCCGCGCAGGCCCAGCATCGGGTTCTGCTCGTGCAGCTTGTGCACGGCCTGGAGGAGGCGCAGGTCGTTCTCGTTGGCGTCCTTGCGGGACTCCGCGAGCGCGACGCGGACCGACAGCTCGGTGATGTCGGGCAGGAACTCGTGGAGCGGCGGGTCCAGCAGCCGGACGGTGACGGGCAGCCCGTCCATCGACTCGAACAGCTCGATGAAGTCGGCCTTCTGGAGCGGGAGCAGCGCGGCCAGCGCGCTCTCGCGCTCGTCGTCGGTGTCCGCGAGGATCAGCTTCTCGACCATCTCGCGGCGCTCGCCGAGGAACATGTGCTCGGTGCGGCAGAGGCCGATGCCCTGGGCGCCGAAGCGGCGGGCGCGCAGGGCGTCCTCGGCGTTGTCGGCGTTGGCCCGTACGCGCAGGCGGCGCACCCGGTCCGCGTACGCCATGATCCGGTGCACGGCGGCGACCAGTTCGTCGGCGTCGTCGGCCCCGGCGTGCATCCGGCCCTCGAAGTACTCGACGACCGGGGACGGTACGACGGGTACCTCGCCCCGGTAGACCTTGCCGGTGGAGCCGTCGATCGAGACGAGGTCGCCCTCCTCGATCACGGTGCCGCCGACCGTCATGCGGCGGCGCTTGGTGTCGACCTCCAGGTCCTCGGCGCCGCAGACACAGGTCTTGCCCATGCCGCGCGCCACGACCGCCGCGTGCGAGGTCTTGCCGCCGCGCGAGGTCAGGATGCCTTCGGCGGCGATCATGCCTTCGAGGTCGTCGGGGTTGGTCTCGCGGCGGATCAGGATGACCTTCTCGCCGGAGCGGGACCACTTGATCGCGGTGTACGAGTCGAAGACGGCCTTGCCGACCGCGGCGCCGGGCGAGGCGGCGATGCCCCGGCCGAGCAGCTCGGTCTTCGCGCCCTCGTCGAAGCGGGGGAACATCAGCTGGGCGAGCTGGGCGCCGTTGACGCGCTGGAGCGCCTCGGCCTCGTCGATCAGCCCCTGGTCCACGAGCTGGGTGGCGATCCGGAAGGCGGCGCCGGCGGTGCGCTTGCCGACCCGGGTCTGGAGCATCCAGAGCTGGCCGCGCTCGATGGTGAACTCGATGTCGCAGAGATCCTTGTAGTGGTTCTCCAGGGTCTCCATGATCTGCATGAGCTGGTCGTACGACTTCTTGTCGATCGACTCCAGGTCGGCGAGCGGCACCGTGTTGCGGATGCCGGCGACGACGTCCTCGCCCTGCGCGTTCTGGAGGTAGTCGCCGTAGACGCCCTGGTGGCCGCTGGCCGGGTCGCGGGTGAAGGCGACGCCGGTGCCGGAGTCGGGGCCCAGGTTGCCGAAGACCATCGAGCAGACGTTGACGGCCGTGCCGAGGTCGCCGGGGATGCGCTCCTGGCGGCGGTAGAGCTTGGCGCGGTCGGTGTTCCACGAGTCGAAGACCGCGTTTATGGCGAGGTCCATCTGCTCGCGGGCGTCCTGCGGGAACTCGCGCCCGGCCTCGGACTCGACGATCTTCTTGAACTGCTTGACCAGCTTCTTCAGGTCCGCCGCGGCGAGGTCGGTGTCGACCGTGACCTTCTTCGCGTGCTTGGCGGCCTCCAGTGCCTCCTCGAACAGCTCGCCGTCGACGCCGAGGACGGTCTTGCCGAACATCTGGATGAGCCGGCGGTAGGAGTCCCAGGCGAAGCGCTCGTCGCCCGACTGGGCGGCGAGGCCGGCCACCGAGGCGTCGGAGAGGCCGATGTTGAGGACGGTGTCCATCATGCCCGGCATGGAGAACTTGGCCCCGGAGCGTACGGAGACCAGCAGCGGGTCGTCGGCCTGGCCGAGCTGCTTGCCCATGCGCTCTTCCAGCGCCTTGAGGTGCGCACTCACCTCGTCGCGCAGCTCGGTCGGCGCGTCACCGCTGTCGAGGTAGACCTTGCACGCCTCGGTGGTGATGGTGAAGCCCGGAGGGACGGGCAACCCGAGGTTGGTCATCTCGGCGAGGTTGGCGCCCTTGCCGCCCAGAAGATCCTTCAGATCCTTGTTGCCCTCGGTGAAGTCGTAGACGAACTTCTGGGGATCTTTGTTTTCCGACACGGGTCTCGACTCCTCGAGGACGCGGTGGCTGCCCTGACGGCGAGGAACATACCCAGATCGAAGGCGTATGGGTACGTCCACCTGGTCGTCATACGGCCGCAACCACCCGTCCGCCAGCAGATCGAAAGGGCCGTCCGGCCGAAGCGCGAAGATCCTTGGCTTCACCTCCTGAAGGCGACATGGCCGAAACTTGACCCATTCCGCTCACCTGAGCGGATCGCAGAGCAGGTGAGTCCACTTCTCGAACGCACCAGGGTGGCACTGAGTGCCACGCCTTCCAGAAGTGCAGCCGCCTCCAATTCGCTCATCTGAGCGCAACCCCGATCAGGGGTGGCGTGAATCACGCTGGTTTCGGGCCGTGGATTTCAGGATCCGGACGTCTCGGGACGCCGGAGGCAGTCGCGGAGCACCCCGTGATCCACCTCTTCCAGGCTACGGGCGAAGGTCCTCCCCCGCGCGGGCTGCACCGGCAGCAGGGAGGGCACGACCAGCACCCCGCACCCCGCCGCGTGCGCGGAGGCGGTGCCGTCCGGGGAGTCCTCGACGGCCACACAGGCGGAGGCCGGAACGCCGAACCGGTCCGCCGCCGCCAGATACGGATCGGGGTGCGGCTTGGTCCGTACGGTGTCGTCGGCCGACAGCGTGAAGGCGAAGGGCACCCCGGCCAGCGCCCCCGCCACCACCGCGTCCACCACGGACCGGGGCGATGCGCTGACCAGCGCGAACGGCACACCGGCCTGCTCCAGCGCGGTCAGCAGGGCGGCGGCCCCGGGGCGCAGCGGCGCTCCCGCGTCGACCTTGCGGAAGAAGGAGCCGGTCAGCTCGTCCGCGATCCCGGGCAGCTCGGCCGCCGGGCGGCCCGTGACCCCGATCAGATGAGCGGCGGTGTCCGCGACGGCCCGGCCGACGACCTCGGGGGCGTCCGCGTCGCTCAGGCGGTGACCGAGTCCGGCGGCGACCTCGTCGGCCGTCTCCCACCAGAGGACCTCGGTGTCGACGAGGGTGCCGTCCATGTCGAACAGCACGGCCGCGGGCGTCGTCACGCGTCCACCGCCCCGGCCCGCGCCTGCGCCCGCGGTGCGGGCACCGGGGAGGCGGGCGTCGTGGGGACGACGAGGACCGGGCGCGGGCCGGGCGCGACCCGGGCCCTTACGCCGGGCAGCAGGGCTGCGGCGTCCCGGGAGGCCAGGTCGGCCTTGACCGCGGTGCCGTCCGGGAGGTCGAGCAGGACCCGGGTGACGGAGCCGAGGAAGGAGGCGGAGACGACGGTGGCCGTACCCTCCGGGTCGGCCTCGGCGCGGACGCCTTCGGGGCGCAGCAGGACGTCCACGGAACCGCGCCCGGCCGGGGCCTCGCCGTCGACCGGGAGGACCGCGCCCGCGACCTCGACCGATCCGGTGCCGGTCAGCCGGCCCGGCAGCCGGTTCATGGTCCCGACGAACTCCGCGACGAACGCGGTGGCGGGGCGTTCGTACAGCTCGGCCGGGGGTGCGCACTGCTCCAGGCGGCCCGCGTTGAGGACGGCGACCCGGTCGGCCATGGAGAGGGCCTCCTCCTGGTCGTGCGTGACGAAGATGGTGGTGATGCCCAGCGAGAGCTGGAGCCGGCGGATCTCCTCGCGGAGCGAGAGCCGGACCTTGGCATCGAGTGCCGAGAGCGGTTCGTCGAGCAGCAGGACCCGGGGGCGCAGGGCGAGCGCGCGGGCCAGGGCGACCCGCTGCTGCTGGCCGCCCGACATCTGGTGCGGGAACCGTGCGCCGTGGTCGGGCAGGCCGACCAGGTCGAGGAGTTCGGCGGCGGTGGCGTGCCGTTCGGCGGCGGGCCTCTTGCGCACGCGCAGGCCGAAGGCGACGTTGTCGCGGGCGTTCAGGTGCGGGAAGAGGCTGTAGGACTGGAAGACCATGCCGGCGTCGCGGCGGTTGGCGGGGATCCGGGTGATGTCCTCGCCGTCCACCAGGACCTCTCCGGAGTCGGGCTGCTCGAACCCGGCGAGCACCCGCAGCGCGGTGGTCTTGCCGCAGCCGGAGGGGCCGAGGAGGGCGAGGAGTTCGCCGGGCTCGGCGGTGAGGTCGAGTCCGTCGAGGGCCACGGTCGGGCCGAACGCGCGGCGCAGCGAGCGGAACTCCACCCGGGCGCCGGAGCCGGCGCGCGCGGCGGACCCGGCGGACGCGGGCCCGGCCGGTCCGGGGCGGGTGGCGGAGGGGGCGGGCAGGGCTGACATGGGTGGCTACTCCTTGCCGGGTACGGGGATGGGGGCGGCGGCCGGGTCGGGGGCGGAGGGGGACACGGCGGACCCGGCGGACCCGGCGGACCCCGCGGACCCGGCGGACCCTAGGGACGCGGCGGACCCGGTGGGCCCGGCGGCGGACGGGCCGGCGCCCGGGACCGCGGTGGACGGGCCGGTTCCGGCGCGGGAGAGAACGAGCAGCAGGGCCCAGGTGATCAGCAGGCTGAGCAGCGACACCGCGACGGACATGCGGGCCTCGGCCCCGGAGACGGAGACGATCCACACCGCGAAGGGGCGGAAGCCCAGCAGCGAGGCGACCGTGTACTCGCCGAGCACCAGCGCCAGCGTGAGGAAGGACGCCCCGGCGAGCGAGGAGCGCAGGTTGGGCAGGATGACGCGGAGGATCACGTACAGCCGCCCGGCACCGCAGTTGCGGGCCGCCTCCACCAGGGTGGGCACGTCGACCGCGCGCAGCCCGGCGTCCAGCGAGCGGTGCACGAAGGGCAGCGCCAGCACGGTGTAGGCGAGGACCAGCACCACCGGGAACGACTCGTTCTGCACGGCGAGGAAGGTCTGGTAGAGCGGGGTGCGGGAGAAGTGGTCGGGCCCCCAGCGCAGCACGGTGGCGATCCCGGTGACCAGGGCGATCGGCGGCACCACCAGCGGCAGCATGCAGACGATCTCGACGACGGCGCGCAGCCGGGGCGGCCCGAGGCGGACCGCGATCAGGGCGGGCACGACGAGCAGCAGGGCGAGCGCGATCGTGGCGGCGGCCAGCGAGAGCGAGAGGAACAGGCTCTCGGTGAACCCCTCCGCCGACAGGATCCCGCTGTACGCGGCGAAGGTGAGGCCCTGCCCCGGCACGTGGACGGTGAAGACGAACGAGGAGACCAGCGGGGTGAGGAAGTACAGCCCGGCGACGGTGAGCACGGCGCCGCGCCAGTAGCGGGGGCGGCGCCGGGCCGCCCCGGCCGGGGCGGGAACCGCGTCCGGGGAGGCCGGGGGCGTGGAGAGGGGGGTCAGCGCAGCCATCGGGAACTCCGTCGCTGGAGGGGCAGGTAGACGGCCATCACCAGTCCGGCGATCACGATCATGTCGAGGCTGAGCGCCAGGGCCACGTTCTCCTGGCCGACCAGGACGTTGCCGGAGAGCGCGTCGGCGATCTTCAGGGTGACCAGCGGGACGGAGCCGCCGACCAGGGCGGCTGCCGTGGCGTGCGCGGCGAAGGCGCTGCCGAAGAGGAGCACGAAGCCGCCGAGCAGCGAGGGCGCGAGGACCGGCAGGCCGACGTATCGCCAGAACTGCCAGGCGGTGGCCCCGGTGTTGAGGGCGGCCTCGCGCCACTGCGGGCGCAGCCCGTCCAGTGCGGGGACGACGACGAGGACCATGAGCGGGACCAGGAAGTAGAGGTAGATGACGGTGAGCCCGGTGAAGGAGTAGAGGTTCCAGCCGAGCGCGTCCAGGTGGCCGATCTCCGTGACCACCCCGGAGATGCCGAGGGTCGCGACGAAGGCGAAGGCGAGCGGGATGCCGCCGAAGTTGGCGAGCACCCCGGAGGCGGTGAGGACCGCTCCGCGCAGCGCGCCGCGCCGGGAGGTGACGACGGCCTGGGCGATCAGCACCCCGAGCACGGTGGCGAGCGCTGCGGTCAGCGCGGAGAGCTGGACACTGCCGGTGAGCGAGGTGAGGTAGGGCCCCTGGAGCGAGCGGGACAGGTGCTCGCCGGTGAACTCGGTGGTCCCGGCGACCGGGTCGGTGCGGGTGACCGCCCCGTACAGCAGGGCGCCGGCGGGCAGTCCGAAGCAGAGGCCGGTGAAGACGAGCAGCGGGAGCGCGCCGAGCCAGGGGCGGGCTGCCCGGGGCCCGCGCGGGCGGCCGGCCGCCCGGGGCGCGGCGGGCGTCCCGTTCGCGGTCGCGGAACCGGGTGCCTGCGGGCTCGCGGTCTCGGGTCCGGGGGTTTCCGGGCTCGTGCCCCCGGGGCCGGGGGCCGTGCGGCCGGCGGCGGGGGCCGCCCCGGGTCCCGGGGCGGCGGCGGGGTGGGCGGGAGTCATCAGGAGACGGCCTTGTCCCAGTTCTCGGCGAGGGTGGCGTTGGCCTTGTCCAGTTCCTCGGAGGAGGGGAAGGACGGGGTGCCCTCGACCTTCGGCAGCTTGGCGACGAAGGTCTTGTCGGCCGTGCCGTCCTCGGTCATGGCGGGCAGCAGCACGGGGCGGGCGTACCCCTTGAGCCAGAGGTTCTGGCCCTCGGCGCTGTAGAGGTACTCCATCCAGAGGCGGGCGGCGGCCGGGTGCGGGGCCTCCTTGTTGATGGCCTGGGAGTAGAACTGGGCGTAGACGCCGTCGGCCGGTACGGAGACCTTCCAGTCGACGCCCTTGCCCTTGAACTGGTCGGCGTACCCGGCGTTCAGGTAGTCCCAGTCGATGCTGATCGGCGTCTCGCCCTTCTCGACGGTGGCCGGGGTGGACTCGACGGGGATGAAGTTGCCGCTCTTCTTCAGCTTGCCGAAGAAGTCGATGCCGGGCTGGATGTCGCCGAACGAGCCCCTGTTGGCGAGCGAGGCCGCGTACACGCCGCCGAACGCCGAGCCGGACTTGGTCGGGTTGCCGTTGAGCGCGACCTTGCCCTTGTACTCGGGCTTCAGCAGGTCGGCGAAGGTCTCGGGGCAGGTCGTGACACGGGCGGCGTCGCAGCCGATGGAGACGTAGCCGCCGTAGTCGTTGTACCAGCGGCCGTCGGCGTCCTTCTGGGCGTCGGGGATCTTGTCCCAGGAGGCGACCTTGTACGGGGCGAAGAGGTTCTCGGCCGCGCCGCTGCGGGCGAAGGCGATGCCGAGGTCGAGGACGTCGGGGGCGCGCTTCTGGCCCTTGCGGGACTTGACGGCGGCTATCTCGTCGGAGCTGGAGGCGTCGGGCGTCTCGCTCTTGATCTTGATCTTGTACTTGGCCTCGAACGCCTTGATGATCTCGCCGTAGTTCGCCCAGTCCGGCGGGAGGGCGATCACGTTCAGCTCGCCCTCCTTCTCGGCCGCGGCGACCAGCTTGTCCAGGTCGCCGAAGTCGGCGAGCGAGGCGGCCTCGGCGGACGTGACCCCGTTGACCCCCGTCGCGGTCTTCTCCTCGGGCGCCGCGCCGCACGCGGTGAGCGCGGTGAGGGCGGCGGTGGAGAGGGCGAGAGCGGCGACGGCACGGCCGTTGGCGCGGGTGTGGAGGCGGGGTCGGACTCTGCGCACGGTAGGTCTCCCGGAGCGAGGTGAGGGCCACTTGTTCATACAAGCTGGCATCAGTTCGCCCGGCTCAGGTGTCGGCTCGGTTAACGCTCGATGTCCGGTCCCGCAAGAGCCGAGGAAGACGAAAGCCGGTCATGTCGGAGTTGTGATACCCGATCCGCTGGGCGATGAGCCGGTCCGCGAGGACGTTAGAGTGGGCCGGCGGACCGCCGCGCGGATGGCAACCTGTGCACAGTCCGGACCGATGAGAGCCGACCGACGGGGGATGCGTGGGCCGTTCGCGTTACGAGGAGATCGCAGAGGCGCTGCGCCAGGCGATCCGCAGCGGTGCCCATCCACTGGGCTCCCGGCTGCCGTCCGAGAGTGACCTGGCCGCCCGCTGGGGGGCCTCGCGCGGCACGGTGCGCCAGGCGGTGGCGCTCCTCGTGTCCGAGGGCCTGATCGGCTCCCGGCAGGGGGCCCGGCGGGTGGTGCTGCGCCAGGAACGGCGGCAGAGCTTCCAGCAGTTGAACAGCTTCGCCCAGTGGGCGCGGGCGATGGGGTGCGAGGTCTCCAGCCGCATCCTGGAGCGCACCGTGCGCCCGGCGACCGACGAGGAGGCGGCGCGGCTCGACGCGGAGCCCGGCGGCGAGGTGCTGTACGTGCTGCGGCTGCGCCACCTGGACGGCGAGCCGGTGATGGTGGAGCGGACCGTGTACGCGGAGTGGGTGGCCCCGGCGGTCCTCGCGCTGCCGGAGGACTGCGTCTCGATCATGGACAGCATCGCGGAGCGGGCGGACGTCGTCGCGCACTACGGGGAGCACCTGATCGACGCGGTGGCGGCGGGCAGCGAGGACGCCCGGCTGCTGCGGGTGCGCCGGGCCAGCCCGCTGCTGCGCCAGCGCCATCTGACGTACACGGCGGCGGGCCGGGCGATCGAGTGGACGGACGACCGCTACCGGGCGGGCAGCGTGGTCTTCAACGTGATGAACTCCGCGGCGGCGGCCCCGCTGGAACGCCACGCGGGCCCGGACGTCACGGGCTGAGACGGCGGGGGCGGCCGGTACCGCACGGGGCGGGACGCCACGGGGTACGGACGGGACGTTCGACCTCGGCCGCCGCCTCCGTACGCGCTCAGCCGCCGGAGGTGTCCAGCTCCGCGTCGGCGCTGACGCCCGCGCAGTCGTACGGGTCCTTGAGCCAGCCGTCCGGGAGGACCACCCGGTTGTTGCCGGAGGTCCGCCCGCGCGGCCCGTCCGCCCCGTCCGGCCAGGGCTGGTCGAGGTCCAGCTCGTGCAGCTGGGAGGCGAGCTCCTCCAGCGAGGAGGTGATCGCGAGCTTCTTGCGCATCTCGGAGCCGACCGCGAAGCCCTTGAGGTACCAGGCGACGTGCTTGCGGAAGTCGATCACGCCCCGCGCCTCGTCGCCGATCCACTCCCCCAGCAGCGTCGCGTGGCGCACCATGACGTCGGCGACCTCGCGCAGGGTGGGCGCGTGCCGGGTCGAACGGCCCTCCATCGCGCTGACCAGGTCGGCGAAGAGCCAGGGCCGCCCGAGACAGCCGCGCCCGACGACGACGCCGTCGCAGCCGGTCTCGCGCATCATCCGCAGGGCGTCGTCGGCGCACCAGATGTCGCCGTTGCCGAGCACCGGGATCTCCGGGACGTGCTCCTTGAGCCGGGCGACGGCGTCCCAGTCGGCGGTGCCGCCGTAGTGCTGGGCGGTGGTGCGTCCGTGCAGGGCGACGGCGGTGACGCCCTCCTCGACGGCGATGCGGCCCGCGTCGAGGAAGGTGAGGTGGTCGTCGTCGATGCCCTTGCGCATCTTGATGGTGACCGGGAGGTCCCCGGCGCCCGAGACGGCCTCCCGGAGGATGGCCCGCAGCAGGGGCCGCTTGTACGGGAGCGCGGAGCCGCCGCCCTTGCGGGTGACCTTGGGGACCGGGCAGCCGAAGTTGAGGTCGATGTGGTCGGCCAGGTCCTCCTCCACGATCATCCGGACGGCCTTGCCGACGGTGACCGGGTCCACTCCGTACAGCTGGATCGAGCGCGGCGTCTCGGTCGCGTCGAAGTGGATGAGCTGCATGGTCTTCTCGTTGCGCTCGACCAGCGCCCGCGTGGTGATCATCTCGCTGACGAACAGCCCCTTGCCCCCGGAGAACTCCCGGCACAGGGTCCGGAACGGGGCGTTGGTGATGCCGGCCATCGGGGCCAGCACGACCGGCGGCTGCACGGTGTGCGGGCCGATACGGAGCTGCGGGAGGGCGGGGGCGAGCGTGGTCATGACCCCATTGTCGCGTACGCCGGACGGGTGGCGGCCCGAACGGTCCCGAGCGGGCGGGGAGCCCCGGGCCGGTCCACGGTCGAGCCCCCCGGTCTCCACCGTGGCGGCCCCGTGGTCGACTGCGGGTGTACCCGTTCGGACCAGAGGCCGGGTGGCAGCCGGGTGGAAGCGGCGGCAGCACCGGGAAAGGTGAAGTACCGATGAAGCGCTCCGCGCGCAGGCAACCCACCGGCAGTCGGCGCGCGGGACCGCCGCCACCCGGCCGCCGGAGCCCGAACCTGTGGCATGCGCTGCGCCTGCGAAGCTCCCGAGGGCTCGTGCTCGGCGTGTTCATGTGCGTCGGCGGACTCGTCGGCGGGGCACGCGGTCTGCTGGACACGACAGAGATCCGGATGACGCTCGGACTCCTCGGCATCGGGGTTCTGGGACTCGGGCTCACCGTCTCGTGGATCGTGACGTACATCCGGGAGCACTGAGATCACCGTCCGGCCCGGCGAGGGGACAGGCCGGAGCGCCTCCCGGCATCGCGCACGGGCCGTCACGGAGCAGTCGCTGGAGAGGCTGTCCGCCCGAGCCCCGTGGCCGCACGCAGAACGGCATGGCGGAGCATGGCGGGACGGCCGGGCGGATACGGTCCCTTCCCCGGAGGCCGGGCCGTCCGTTCCCTGCGGATGTCGAGAAGCAGGGGCCCGCTCCGTCCCCGGAGCAGCGGTGGCCCGTGGTGGGCCGCGCGACCACGAAGGAGCATCCCGTGACCGTTCAGCGCATGGACAACGTCGCCATCGTCGTCGAGGACCTGGAGGCCGCCGTCGCCTTCTTCCTGGAGCTGGGGCTTGAGCTGGAGGGCGAGGCGGTGGTCGAGGGGGCGGTGCCGGACCGGATGACCGGTCTCGACGGCGTCCGCAGCGCGATCGCGATGCTGCGCACCCCGGACGGCCACGGGAAGCTGGAGCTGACGAAGTTCCTCGCCCCGGCCGCCGTCGCCGCCGCGCCGCAGGACCCGCCGCCCAACACGCTGGGCCTGCACCGGGTCATGTTCGCCGTCGACGACATCGACGACACGGTCGCCCGGCTGCGCCGCCACGGCGCCGAACTCCTGGGCGGGATCGCGGAGTACCAGGGCGTCTACCGGCTCTGCGATCTGCGCGGCCCCTCGGGAATCATCGTCGCGCTGGCCGAGCGGATCGGGTAGGGCGGAACGCCACGCCGGGGGGCGGGGACGGAGCCGAGAGGCGGGACGGAGCCGGGGGACGGGACGGAACCAGAAGGCGGGGACAGGCCAGGGGGCGGGACAGGCCTGAGCCCCACCGCGTCCGGATGGCGGTGGGGCTCAGGCCGGGGGCCGTACGCGCGACGGCGGCGGGTCCTCGGGTCACGTGTCGACGTGGCCCTCGGGTCACGTGTTGACGATGTAGCCGAGAACCATGCCGCCGACCAGGCAGACGGCGCTGACGACGATGGCGATCGTGGCGAGCCGCTCGTGGCGGACGGTCTTGGCGATGATGGCCATGACCAGGCCACCGAGGGCGAAGACGATCGGCAGGATGATCAGCCCGATCACGCCCAGGACCATGGCGATGATGCTGAAGACGTTGCCTCCGGCCCCACCCTTCGGCGCGTTGTGATGCTGCTGCCCGGTCGGCTGGTTGGTGTACTGCGTAGCCATCGTGTCGCTCCTTCAGGACGGTCGCTCCGGATCCGGTCTCGAAGCGGACCGGCCTGACGATCGAGTGCCCCGAACTCCCGGGCGCACACGGCCATTTGCTCCTGAAATAAGCGGAGGAACACCGTCCGCCCCGGCGACGGCACGCCCGCCCGCGTGCCGTCCGGTCCGGCCGCGTGGCCGCGCGCCCACCGCCACCGCGCGCGACTACGCGGCGTCCGACGCGAGCCTGTGCAGCTCCTCCAGCCGGTCCCGGGTCCGCGCGTCGACCGGCGGGTAGCTGACCAGGCGCGGACCGCTGGACGGGCCGAGCCAGAGGTTGACGTGCTCGACGTGGAGCAGTCCCACGTGGGCGTTGCGGATGTACTTGGTGCGGCCCCGCTGGTCGACCACCTCGTGGCGTTCCCACACCTCGCGGAACTCCGGCGACCGCTCCTCCAGCCGGTGCACCAGCGCCTTCCAGGCGGGCTCGGCGAGGTGTCCGGCCATCGAGGCGCGGAACTTGGCGGCCATCATCCGGGTCACCTCGGGCAGGTCCACGATCGAGGCCCGCCAGTCGGAGTGGGTGAACGCCAGCAGCAGGCAGTTGCGGTCCTCGGGCGCCACCGCGTCCAGGTCGCAGAGCAGCCGGGCGTAGGTGCGGTTGTACGCGAGGACGTCGTACCGGCTGTTCTGGACGCAGGCCGGAATCGGGTCCAGCTGCTCCAGCATGGTCCGCAGCGCCGGGGTGACGGCGGGGCACTCCGTGCCGGGGGCCGGGTCGGCGGCCCCGGCGAGCGCGAAGAGGTGGGCGCGTTCGCTCGGGTCGAGCAGCAGGGCGCGGGCGATGGCGTCCAGCACCTGGACGGAGACCTGGATGTCCCGGGCCTGTTCGAGCCAGGTGTACCAGGTGACCCCGACCGCCGAGAGCTGGGCGACCTCCTCCCGGCGCAGTCCCGGGGTGCGCCGGCGGCGGCCCCGGGCGAGGCCGACCTGCTCGGGGGTGATGCGTTCGCGGCGGCTGCGCAGGAAGGCGGCCAGCTCGTGCCGGCGGATGTCGGAGGCGGACTCCGCGCGTTCGGGCGCGAGCCGGGTGTCGGCTGCCATGGTCGTCATGCCTCCAGCGTGCGGGGTGGGCCGGCCGGTTGCCAGGTACCGCTTGTACCAGGATAAGGAGACTCTGGTACCAGGCTGGGATCGGCGGGAGAGTCGACGGCGTGAGTGAATCCTCCGTACACGATTCCGCCGTACCCGAAGCCTCCGTACCCGACTTCTCCGTCCGCCCGGCTCTCCGCTCCCTCCGTACGAGGCGGGCGCCGGCCCTCGCCCCCTCGGGTTCCGCCCGGGTCCCGGGCCCCGGGGCCGCCACCGCCGCGAGGCGGCCCGGCGCACCGCCCGGCCCCGTCCACCACGACCACCCCGCTCCCGTCCTCGGCGCGCTGGGCCTGTTCACCGTGCTGCTGGGCGCGGCGCTCCCGCTGATCGACTTCTTCATCGTCAACGTGGCGCTGCCCACGATCGACCGCGACCTGGACGCCGGTCCGGCCCTGCTCGAACTCGTCGTCGCGGGGTACGGCCTCGCATACGCCGTCCTGCTCGTGCTCGGCGGGCGGCTGGGGGACATGGCGGGCCGCCGCAGGCTGTTCCTGGCCGGGATGGCGGCCTTCGGGATCACCTCGCTGGCCTGCGGACTCGCCCCGGACGCCTGGACGCTGGTGGGCGCCCGGGTGGCGCAGGGCGCCGCCGCCGCGCTGATGCTGCCGCAGGTGCTGGCCACGATCCAGGCGGCGACGCGCGGCCCGCACCGGGCGCGGGCGATGAGCCTGTACGGGGCGACGGCCGGGCTGTCCATGGTCGCGGGCCAGATCCTCGGCGGGGTGCTGGTCGCCGCCGCCCCGCTCTCCTCGGTCTTCGGGGAGAGCGCGGGGTGGCGGGCGGTGTTCCTGGTGAACGTGCCGGTCGCCGCCGTGGGCCTGGTCCTGGCCGCCCGCGCGGTGCCGGAGACCCGCTCGGACCGCCCCGCCCCCGTGGACGTACCCGGCACCCTGCTCCTGGCCCTCTCCCTGGTCACGCTGCTCGCTCCGCTGACGGAGGGCCGGGCGGCGGGCTGGCCGCTGTGGACCTGGCTGTCGCTGGCCCTGTTCCCCTTCTCGGCGTACGCCTTCTACCGGGTAGAGCGCCGGGCCGACCGGCTGGGCAGGGCGCCACTGGTCCCGCCGAGCCTGCTGCGGCTGGACTCGCTGCGGCGGGGGCTGGCCCTGGTGGTGCCGTTCTCGATCGGGTTCGGCGGCTTCATGTTCGTGATCGCGGTGGCGCTCCAGCAGGGCCTGCGCCTCGGCCCGGCGGCGGCCGGCCTCTCGCTGGCCCCGATGGCTCTGGCGTTCTTCGGCGCCTCGCTGGCCGGACCCCGCCTGGTACGCCGCCACGGCAGCCGGGTCGTGACGGCGGGCGGCCTGATCCAGGGCGCGGGCATCGCCGTCCTGGCGCTGACCGCCCACCTCGCGTGGGACGGCCTCGGCCCGTGGGGTCTGCTGCCCGGCGTCGCGGTCGCGGGCCTCGGCCAGGGGCTCCAGCTCCCCGTGCTGTTCCGGATCGTGCTCTCCGACGTCCCCCCGGAGAAGGCCGGGGTGGGCGGCGGGGTGATGACGACGACCCAGCAGGCGGCCCTGGCCCTGGGAGTGGCGACGCTGGGCACGCTGTTCCTGGCCCTCGTACCGGGCCTCGGCATGCGGGACGCGCTGGTCGTGACCCTGGTGGCGCAGTTGGCGACGGTGGCCCTGACGGTCGGCCTGAGCCTGCGGCTGCCGCGCACGGTGGCGTGAGCCCCGCGCACGGTCACGCGTGCGCGGGGCGGGTACGTCCGCGCGGGGCCGGCCCCGTTCCTCCTGAGGCGGCAGGCCCGTCCGCGCGGGCGGGCCGGCGTCGGAGGGCGTCAGAAGACGGACAGCCCCGTGAGGGTGGTGAAGCGGTCGAGGGCCGCCACGCCCGCCACCGAGTTGCCGCGCCGGTCGAGCCCCGGGCTCCAGACACACAGGGTGCACTCGCCGGGCACGATCGCGATGATGCCCCCGCCCACGCCGCTCTTGCCCGGCAGCCCGACCCGGTAGGCGAACTCGCCCGCCGCGTCGTACGTCCCGCAAGTCAGCATCACCGCGTTGACCTGCTTCGCCTGGCTGCGGGTGAGCAGCGCCGAGCCGTCGGCCCGTACGCCGTGCCGGGCGAGGAAGCCGGCGGAGAGTGCCAGATCGGCGCAGGACGCCTCGATCGAGCACTGGCGGAAGTAGGCGGTGAGCAGGTCGGGGACCGGGTGCGTGACGTTGCCGTACGCGGCCATGAAGTGGGCCAGCGCGGCGTTGCGGTCGCCGTGGGCGGCCTCGGACGCGGCGACCTCCGGGACGAAGTCGATGTCCGGGTTGCCGCTCTCGCGGCGCAGCAGCTCCCGTACCTGCCCGGCGGCGTCCCCGGTCAGCTCCTGGAGCCGGTCGGTGACCACCAGGGCCCCGGCGTTGATGAACGGGTTGCGGGGGATGCCGTTCTCGTACTCCAGCTGCACCAGGGAGTTGAAGGGGTTGCCCGAGGGCTCGCGGCCCACGCCCCGCCAGATCCGCTCGCCGTCCAGGGAGAGCGCCAGGGCCAGGGCGAACACCTTGGTGATGGACTGCGCGGAGAACGGCTGCCGCCACTCCCCCACCCCGTACACGGTCCCGTCCGGTTCCGCGACGGCCATGCCGAAGCGCCGGGGGTCCGCGCCCGCGAGCATCGGGATGTAGTCGGCGGGGGCGCCGTGGTCGTCGCGGGCCGCCATCTCCTCGGCTATCCGGTGGAGGACGGCGCTGAACCGGTGCTCACCGGGGCGCGAGGAGGCGTCGCCGTCCGCCACGGGGGCGGGGGCGGCGGTGGAGCTGTGGGACACGGGGGTTCCTGACGGGGAGGTTCGGGGAGGCACGGCGGGCGGGAGGCCGCCCACAGTCTGACCCGCTCACCGGGAGCGGCCAAACCGCCCGTCGTGCCCGGCCTCTCGCGGCCCTTCGCACATGGTCTCCCGTACGTCCCTGACGCCTGGCTCTCCGTGCCCCGGCGTACGCCGCCGCTCGCCGTACGCCCCCCGGTCAGGCGGGGGCCGTGATGCCGAGCGCGCGCTCGGCGGCCGCCAGCCGCCGCCTGCCGCGTTCCATCCTCAGCGGGCTGACCAGGAACATGCCCGCCAGGAGAAGGTTCCCCCAGCCCCGCAGGTACACGCCGTCGACGAAATGCAGCACCGCGCTCAGGGACATGAGCAGCGCGACGCCGCCCATCAGCCACCACATCAACCGAGGGTGGTGGAAAGCCGCCGAGCGACGCATGCGTACGGCGATGTCGACGGCGGCCTCGCGCTCGGCGGGGTCGTCCGGCGCCTTGCCGCGCTGGACCAGCCGCCCTACGCGCAGGTACCGGCCCGCGCTCATCCCGAACCGCGCCGCCCGACGGCGGTTCCACCACCACACACCGGCCATGGCGGCCAGGAACAACAGGACGAACGCCGCGGCGCTGTACAGCCCCGCAGAGGTGTTCACCCTCTCCTCACCGATGACCGCTCCCGCGGCGAAGCCCGCCGCCGCCGCGGCGGCGAGTACGGCGAGCGCCTTCCCCACCAGGGGCCTGTGGCCCGTTTCGGACCGTGAGTACCCCGTACCGCCCCGCCCCGCGCCACCCGCTTCCGCCATGGTTCCGTCCCCCTCCGTCGCGCCCCTCGCGGTCCGCCGCCCCTGCCTCAGACCTGCTGCGGGTGGCCGCCGTCGCCCTCGACGACGAGGCGGTCCGTACCGGGCTCCTCCGCGCCCTCGACCACCGTCACGTCGACCGTGCCGTCGCCGGTCGTGTCGAACTGGTACAGGTCCGCTCTGCCGTCACCGGTCGTGTCCGTCATCCACACGTCCGGCTTGCCGTCGCCGTTGGTGTCGGCGCTGAGGAGGAGGTGGTGCTCGTCGCCCTGGGTCGGAGCCGGCTCTTCGATGCGTATGTTGGTGTCCATGGCGGCCGGTTGCCCCCGGGGGACGGGTCGAAACCGTGCGGGCGGCCGGGGCGCGCGGCGACCGCCCGGCGGGGCCGGTGGACGGTGCGCTGTTCCACGGAGGGCGCCCGGCCCGGCAGGAGAGCCGGACCGGCCGGGGCTCAGCCCAGGTCCGTCGCCGCCCAGGCGGCCTCGATCATCCGGAAGACCTCGTCCACCGCCGCCTCCGGCTGCTCCGCCTCGCGGGCCAGGGCGTACGCGTCGATCACGAAGCGGGCGATCGTCCGGCAGGCGATCGACGCCTCCGGTACGCCGAGGTCGGCGGCGAGCGCGGCGGCCAGCGACTCCGCGTGGCGCAGCCGCATCGACTCCTCGTACTCGCGCAATGCGGGCGACGCCTCGATCATGTTCCAGACCGGCGCCGCCCCGGGCGCGGTGCAGTGGCGCACCAGCGCGTGGATCTCGCTCCGCAGCGCGGGAATCAGCGGCTCGCCCGGGGCCCGGTCGGCCACCGCCCGTACGAGGCCCTGCTCGAAGCCCCGGTCCTGCTCGAAGACCAGCGCCTCCTTCGACGCGAAGTGCGAGAAGAGCGTGGTGACCGCCACGTCCGCCTCGGCGGCGACATCGCGGATGCCCACGGCCTCGTACCCCCGCTCCAGGAAGAGGCGCAGCGCGGTGTCGGCGATCTTCTGGCGCGTGGCGGCCTTCTTGCGCTCGCGGCGGCCGGACGGCTCGTTCATGGCGTGACGCTATCAAAGCCGAAGAAGTAACCGTTCCGAAAGGCTAACCGTTAGTGTTACGGTCCTCGGCATGAAGAAAGTGAGCTACGCCGCGTTCGGCGGCCCCGACGTCCTGGACCTCATAGACGCCGAGGAGCCCCATGCGGGCCCCGGCCGCATCCGTGTCTCCGTGCGCGCGGCGGGGGTGAACCCGGTCGACTGGCGCCTGCGCGAGGGGCAGGCGCTCGGCGCCCATCCGGTCGAACTGCCGGCGGGGGTGGGTCTGGACGCCGCCGGGGTGGTGGACGAGGTCGGCGAGGGCGTCACGGATGTGGCGGTCGGGGACCGCGTGTTCGGCGAAGGGGCCGATACGTACGCCGAGTTCGCCGTGCTGTCGGCCTGGGCCCCGATGCCCGACGGGCTGTCGTTCGCGGAGGCGGCCGGGTACCCGTCCGTGGTGGAGACGGCGCTGCGGATCATCGACGAGGTCGGCGTGCGGCCGGGCCAGAAACTGCTGGTCAGCGGGGCCTCCGGCGGCGTCGGCTCGGCGGTGCTGCAGATCGCCCGGGAGAGGGGCGTCACGGTCATCGGCACGGCGGGCGCCGCCAACCAGGACTACCTGCGGGAGCTGGGCGCGCTCGCCACGACGTACGGCGACGGCTGGGTGGAGCGGGTGCGCGGGCTCGGCCCCGTCGACGCGGCGCTCGACCTGGCGGGCTCGGGCGTGATCCCCGATCTGGTCGCGCTGACCGGCGATCCGGCGAAGGTGGTCACCATCGCCGACCTGGGCGCGCCGGAGTTCGGCGTCCGGTTCTCCGGTGTGGCGGGCAGCGTGCCGGACGCGCTGGCCGAGGCGGCCTCGCTCATCGCGCGCGGCAGGCTGCACATCCCGGTCGAGAAGTCGTACGCGCTCACCGAGGCGGCGGCCGCCCACGCCGACAGCCGGGCCGGGCACACGCGGGGCCGCCGCGTCATCGTCATCTGAGGCAGGGGGCGCCGAGCCCCCGCCGCGTCAACGTCAACGGGCGCAGGGGCGCCGGGCCCTCGCGGGAAAGCCCCACGGGTTTCGGAGAGACGCGGGGAAGCCCCACGGGGTTTCGGGGAGGCGCGGGGCTCAGAGGGCGATGAGGCCCGCCGCAGTCGGCCGGAAGCCGCAGGCGTCGACGTAGAACGGGCGCAGGTCGTCCTCGAAGTCGGCGTGCAGCCAGGCGCATTCGGCCGCCCGCGCCCGCCGGGCGGCCTCGGCGACGAGGCCGGCTCCGACCCCGGCCCCGCGGTGGCTCCCCGCGACCACCGTGTCGAGGAGGAACGCGTGGACTCCGCCGTCCCAGGCGACGTTGACGAAGCCGACGAGGCCGCCGGCATCGCGTGCGCAGACCCAGCCCAGGCTGTGGCGTCGCACCCGGTTCAGCCAATCGCCGCTCACCAGCGGGTGGTTGAAGCCCTCCGCGTGCAGCGCGTCGACCTCGTCGTCGCCGAAGTCGCCGCGCCACTCGTAGTCGATCGTCATGGCGCGAGCGTAGGACTCCGCCCGGGCCGCCTCCGCGCCGGGGCTTCCCGGCGCGTCTCCGGTCAGTCCGTGAGCGCCGCCGCCGTCGCCCGTACGAAGCCCGGCGGGTTGTCCAGCATGATGTTGTGGCCGCAGTCCGGGACCGGGACGACGGACACCCCGGCCCGGGTGAGCGCGTCGGCGCCCGCGAGGGGCCCGTCGGCTTCGGGCAGCAGGTAGGCGCGGGGGATGCTCAGCCCGAGCAGCAGTTCGCGCATGGTGGGCACGGTCCCCCGTGCGAGGTGGGTCGCGGTGCGGTGCAGGGCCACGCGGCCGGTGAGGCGCATGGTGGACCACCAGCCGGGGCCCACCCGGTCGCGGACCTCCTCCCAGCCCCCGGCGAGGAACTCCTCCTCGCTGTACGCGGCGATGCCCCTGCTGCCGCCGGCCCCGCGCTCGGGCGCGATCGGATCGAGGTTGGCGTCGACCAGGACGAGCCGCGAGACCAGGTGCGGGTGGCGGGCGGCCAGCACGACGGCCACCGAGCCGCCCATGCTGTGCGCGACCACCTCGGCCCCGGTGACGCCCGCCGACTCCAGGGCCTTCGCGAGGGCGTCGGCGTGCGCTTCCAGCGTGTAGGCGAAGTCCGTCGGCCGGTCGCTGTGGCCGTGTCCGAGCAGGTCGATCAGGAGTGAGCGGCGGCCGGCCAGCAGCGGATGCACGGCGACCTCGGCGAAGTAGGCGGGCGACGTGGCCCCCAGCCCGTGCACGTAGACGCGGGCCGGGTCCTCACCGGGCAGCTCCACCCACCGCATCTGGTCCCCGTCGCAGGTCACCGTGGTCGTACGCACTGTCCGCTCCCCTGTTCCGCGTCGGTGTCGGCACCGAGGCCCCGCAGAGAGTAGCCCTCGCCCCGCCGGGCGGTACAGTCCGACCGCGCGAGAGCGGCCGAGGGCGAAGGGGCACAGTAGGGGGAGGACTCCGCCACCCGACGGGAGACGCACCCGTGCCGCCCCTGCCCGTGCCTGAGCCCGAGCCAGGGCCCGATGACTCGGCGACGCCGCTCGACGGGAAGCTCACCCGTCTCGTGCCGGTCACGGAGGCCGATCTCGACCTGCTGGCCCGGTGGTTCTCCTCCCCCGGCTTCGTCGAACACTGGGGCGGCGTACCGCTGTCACGCGAGGAGGTGGCCGCGAAGTACACCGGACGGCGTCGGCCGCGCGTGCAGTCCTATCTCGTCCTGGCCGACGACTCACCGGTGGGCTACGCCCAGTACTGGTACGCGGCCCCGGCCGAGGACGCTGCCCCCGAAGCGGCGGCCGCGACGACCGGCCGCCCCGCGGAAGGCGGCATCGACATGGTGCTCCATCCCTCCGCGCGGGGACGGGGGTTGGGGCCGGACGCCGCCCGGGCGCTCCTCGCGCACCTGGGCGGAACGCTCCGCTGGCGGCGCGCGACGGTCGATCCCGACGCCACGAACACGCGAGCCGTACGCGCCTGGGAGAAGGCCGGGTTCCGACGCGTCGAGCACACCGAAGCGGGCGCGCTTCTCCTGGAGTTCACCTTCCCCACGAACTCCGGGGGCGGTCACGGCTCTCAGCGGTCGGCCTGACCCCGGCGGCCACTACGGTGGCCCGCATGACCAACACCGATCACTGGACCTCCGCGCCGGACCGGACCGTGCGTGGCGGGATGGGGCTGTGCCATCTGACCGTGGCCCAGCCGCCGTTCGACGTCGACGCCCGCGACCTGCCCGCCCAGGACCCGGCGGCGGCACGGGCGTTCGCCGAGTCGTGTCCGAGCGTCGAAGAGGTGCGGGAGGACATCGGACCGCGCTCGGTGCTGACGCCGCTGCCGTCGTCCGTACGCGAGGACCTCGACATCGTCCACGCGGGGGCGTGGGGCGGCATGCTCAGCATCGCCGATCCGGCGTTCGCGACCGACGGGAACCACGAGCCGCTGCTGGCGGCGGCCATCGTGCTGCGCGAACGGTTCCCCGACGCGCGGATCGTCGGCCGGGTGGCCTATCACGGGGGCGGTGAGCACACCGAGGACGTGGTGTGGCTGCCGGACGGGGCGATGTTCCACGCCTCCGGCTGGTTCGGCGACGAGCCCTTCGTGGTCTCCGGCGACCCGCGAGCCGTCATCGCGTCGCTGGAGTTGAAGCGGTGGCAGCTCGACAACGCCGGTGTCGATCTGCGCGAGGACGCGAACGAGGTCGAGTGGGCGCGACTGGCGGGCCTGGCGCTCGGCCCGTCGGATCCGTGGGGGTGGGAGGAGATCCGTACGACGGCGTTCCGTGTGCGGCACGCGGAGGATGCGGTGCGCGCCATGGAGGCTCTGTACTTCGTGTGAACACCCGCCCGCCCCAACGTAATTGAGGTGTCACGACACGACGGAACCCCTCTCCCGGAGGCATGGGCGGCCCCTATGGTGGCCGGGCGACGCGTACATGTCACGGGGGCCTACGCGTCGCCCGCGCCCCCATGTCCTCGGCGAGAGGGAGGACACGCTCGTGCACCACACACTTCGCCCGCCGTCCCGGTGGCGGCTGACCGCGCGCCTCGCGGCGGCGGTGTCTCTGGCCGTCGCCGTCACGGTGACCGGCCTGCCCGATGTCGAGACCGCGGAGGCGGCCGGACCGCCCGTCTCCGCGAAGCTGAAGCCCAACTCCGGAAAGCGCTGCGACGTCCGCAACGGCCTGTCGCCCGCCAAGAAGACCCCGGCGGACTCCGGTTTCCCGGACGACCCCACCGGCATGATCCACAAGGACCGGGCCCTTCCGAAGAACTACGAGTTCGACCTCCCCGGGCAGGCGTACGACGGCCTGGAGGCTCCGACCGCCGCCGAGCAGAAGAAGGCCCTCTCCCAGGTACCCGGCGACCCGAAGAAGAACGTCGACGCCTGGAAGAAGATCGCCGACGCCTCCGGCAAGCCCGCCGACCGCGCGATGGAGATCTACGCCCGGTTCCTGGCGCACAAGGAGGGCCTGGACTTCAAGCACTGGTTCGACAAGCGGTTCATCCGCAACCAGATCAACAACCACAAGGGGTCGGGCTTCGAGGGGCAGTTGGTCCGCGACTACAAGCTGATCGGCCCGGATTGGCTGTGCGAGGTCACCGTCGAGCTGTTCGACAAGGACGGCGCGAAGGTCGGTGAACGCCGCTACGACGCCTACAACAGGGTGAAGAAGGAGTTCAACGAGTTCAAGTCGAACGCCAAGCTGACGCCGGACCAGCTCGCGAAGGACCGGGTCGTCGCCCGGTCGCTGCCCGACCACACCTTCCGCTTCACCGGCGCGAAGAAGTTCACCAAGGGCCAGGCCCAGCACATCGCCGACCTGGAACGCGACGTGAAGGCGATGCGCGGCGGGAAGAGCGGCCAGGTCCGGGGCAACCAGCGGATGTACAACCCGGTGCCCCGGACCACTCCGATCCGGGGCTACTCCGACCACCAGCGCTGGTTCGCCCCCGGCTGCCAGACCGGCACCCGGCAGCTCGCGGCCGGCGCCAACGCCTGCGGCACCCGGGGCCCCGCCAACGAGCGCGCCCTGTCCTCGGGCAGGACCCTGGAGGAGGCCCGCCGCTTCCAGCGGGACGCCAACCGCCTCGACCCCCGGGGCACGCTCCCGCGCGGCGGCCCGGGGGGCGTGGACTTCACCACCCTCGAACTCCGTTACGTCGGCGGGCTCGGCAAGGGCAAGGGCATGGCGTACTCCATGAAGGCCGACCAGATGCCGGACCCGGACGCGAACCCCGGCTTCGGCGGCGCGGTCCGGATGCAGCTCTCCTCCGACGCCCTGTTCACCTGGCTGGCTCTCACCCCGGACAAGTTCTGGGTGAACCTCAACCCGGACCAGCCGAACAAGGTCATGGACGCGCGGTTCGGCAGGACCGACGCCGGCCGCGTCCTCCTGGAGGCCGACCTGGAGATGAAGCGCGACTTCAGCGAGGCCGTGAACCCGGACAAGCACGCCGGGGCCAAGGTGTACTGGGACACCGCGCCGCGCCGCGACGGGATGCCGTGCTTCCCGGGCGTACGGATGTGGATCGAGCCGAAGCCCGCCCAGGTCCGCGAGCAGGACGGCGGGATCTACATCCTGGACGCCCCCCTCAAGGTCAGCACCCAGTGGCTCGACGTGGACTACACGGTCCCCGGCTCCACCGAGTGCAAGGACCTCTCGGACGCCGAGAAGAAGGCGATCGAGCGGTCCGTCGCGGCCAACGTGATGCCGCTGGTGGAGGAGCGGGTCAACACCGACCCCGACTACGCCGACCTGCGGGCCGTCTACACCGCCCGCGTGGCCGCCGAGTACATCCGGCAGCAGGACGCCAAGAAGGCGACGGACTTCCGCGCGATCATCGACAGCGACGACGTGTCCGCGTGGCCGTTGCGCGACCCGCACCAGGACTGGACCCGCGAGCAGGTCTGGAACCGCTACATGGACTCGATCAAGAAGGGGATCGAGTGGTTCGAGCTGAAGTACGGCGGCAAGGTCTACAACCAGGGCGTCGGCGGCGTCGACTTCTCCAAGCAGCCGAAGCGGAACATCCCCGAGGCGCAGTTCGTCGCGCAGAACCGGGACCTGGACACGACCACCGCCAACTCCCGTAAGTCCGACGACACCTCGTACCGGGACCTGGACACGCTCTACCTCGGCGCGGGCCCCGCGGACGGCGGAAGCGACGAGGACCCGGGCGGGGACCCCAGCCCACGGCCGACCCCGACCCCGTCGGACACCGGCAGGCCGAGCGACCCGCCGTCGTCCCCGGCCCCGGACCCCACCGGGCCCGGCGATGACGGCGCTACTCCCCCGCCGGGCAACCGGCCGGACCCGGACGGCGGCCTCGCCGACACCGGCAGCGACACCCCCGTCGGCCTCCTGATCGGCCTCGCGGCCGTGCTGGCGGCGGCCGGCGGCGCGCTGACGTGGTGGATGCGCCGACGCCGCACGGCCTCCGGCGACCGGTAGCCCGGGAGACCGGCGGCACCCGCGACGAGGGGGCCCACCCGATGCCGGGTGGGCCCCCTCCGTACGTCCGACCCCGGCGGGAGGACGGCCCGGGGGCGTCCCACCCCGGCAACCCGTACGCCTCGATCACGACGAACCCGCGCCGCCGCGCGGAGCGAAGACGGCCGTCGCCGGCGGGCAGACCCGCGCGTGACGAAGCACGTCAACCGGCTTATGGCGGCTGCCCGTAGCTGCGCAGGACCAGGACGGCGGGGGAACGTACGGCGGCTTCGGCCGGTGGGGCCGCCTACCGCCGGGTCACCGAAGGTACGTCTGCTGCCACTCGATCGACGTCATGGTGAGCGCGGCCTCGGCGAGGGACTGCGCGGAGGCGGTCTTGAGCTTGGCGACGCTGCTGTCGATCCAGGGCTGGACGTTCGAGCAGCCCTGTTCGCGGTACTCGACGGCTTGGAGGAGGCATTCGAGCTTGTCGGCGTCGTGAGCGCAGATGACTTCGGGGGAGTCACCGTTCTCGTACTCCTCAACGATTCGCTGGGCGCCGGCCTTCACCGCCGGGTGTGCGGCGGAGACCTGGTCGGCGGTGACCTTCTCGTTGCCGGCGGCTTCGAGGTAGCGGCGGCCGATGTGGGGAATGTCGCCGACGCGAGTCTCCTGGGTGTCGTGCCACAGGCCGAGGAGGGCGGTCTTCGCCGGGTCGGCGCCCTCCATCATGGCGAGTACGGAGCCGATGAGTGCGACCCTGAAGCTGTGTTCGGCGATGGTCTCGGGGTCCTTGACCCCGGCGATCCACCAGCCGGACCGCTTGGCGCGCTTGAGCATGCCCATCTCCAGCAGAAAGCCCGTGGTGCCCTTCGCCTGCTCCTGCTCTGTCTCCGCCATGAAGTGCGCCCTCCGATGTGTCATGTGCTGTTCTCGCGTAGAACGTAGTGCACCGAACTGAGTTCTCCTCTGGCTCGCGGGGTGATCCCGTCGTGGTCGAGGAGCCGGGCGATGTACGCGGCGAGAGCTTCCGCGAGAGCGGGGTCCGCCAGCGGCAGCCACCGGTTGACGGTGAGCAAGGCCCAGAGCGAGTGGGCGTAGAGATCCATGTACGCCGGGGCCTGCTGGAGGCCGGCAGCGAGGCCACGAAGGAGCCGCACGGGCTCCCAGGCGGACGGATCCCGCCGGGCACCGGTTCCGGCCCGGCCGGGCGTACGGCCCGGGAGGTCAGCGGTAGCTGCGCAGGCGGCGGGCGGCCTGGTCGGAGGTGCATCCGATGGCGGCTCCGACGGCGCTCATGCTGGTTCCGTCCCGTTCGACGGTCCATGCCGCGTTCTGCAGGGACAACTGGGTGCCGTTCAGCAGGATGTTGCCCGCGCGCAGGGCGAGCAGCGGTTCACCGTCGGACAACCGGGCCACCTGCTCGTTCACCTGGTCCAGGAGGGCGACGAGGTCCGCGGGCAGGGGGACGAGGGCGGAGCGGACCTCTTCGGTGTGCTGCTTCCAGTCCCTCTCCGGGCCCGAGGTGTCGTACGCGTAGGGCGGTTCCTCGTGGGCCTCGTCCCAGTCCACCGGGTACAGGGTCTCGCCCCGCCAGCCGCACGAGCACGAGCCGCGCAGGTGCGTGGCGGCGCGCCCCAGGCTTCCGTCGTAGGCCCACCACTCGGTGAGCGTGCCGATGCTGCCGCCGCCGGAGTGGGACGGGATGCTCAGGGGGCCGGGCTCGGTCCCGTCCTCGTTCACCACGCCGGGCTGACCGCCGTGCGTCTCCTCCAACTCGTTCGCCAGCCATGGGTACATGCTGACGAAATCGGTGTGGAACATGCTGCCTCCCGGCTACACCGTGCTGTCCGAACACTGCCGAGAGCAAGCATGTCCGGCCCCGGGCGCCCCCGGAGCGGAAACGGCGAAGACGACCCCGGGGCCGGTCGTGAGAGAGTGCGGTTCGGCCTGGGGCAGGGGGGGGAAGCTATGGGACTGATCTACGGCTACGACATCTATGTGCGTCCTCGGAAAGTCGCCGGAGTCCTGGTCCGCATGGCCGAGCTGGCGCCACCGGCGCGTACCGTGCCGCCGCTCGAAATCACCCTGCCCGGGAGTGACCGGGTCGTCCTCCCCTTCACGTCGAACTTCGCGAGCGATCCGGTCGACTGCTCCGCGAGCAGCACGCTCGAACTCGACATGTCCCTCATGTTCGACGCCGATGAAGCACTGCGCGAGTACGCGCGGACAGGTGGTCCCGGTCAGGATGCCGCCGGCCGCATCCCGATCGGGTACGTCTACGCGACGATCCGGTTCGCGTCCCTCATACATCCCGGCTACGCGTCAGTGGAGTGCTGGGCGGCGACGTCGGCGATGAGCGGCCTGTTCGCGCGATCGGCCGGCATCCGAAAGGCGTTCACCGACCTCACCGCCGACAGCGGCGGGGTGTGCTGCTTGTTCGACACCGGCGACGGCGCTCCCGAGCAGGTGTGCTGGCTCAACGGCGAACCCTCCCGGGAGACGGTCCCCGGCCCCCGCTTTCCGGACCAGGGAGCACTCGTGGCGACGTGGCCCGACCCCGGGGAGCAGGCATCGGCGCTCCCTCTCCGAGGACCGAACACGGCCTGACCCGCGAGGGGCGGGAACAACAGCCCCAGCGCCTTCCACGGTTCCGCGAGCAGAGCGTCCTGCCCCCTCTCTCCCCGGGCAGCGGGACACCCCACCGCGAGCACAACGGTGAGGCGTCCTGCTGCTCAGCCCGTCAGGCGGTGTCGAACGTCCCGCCCCGCACACCCGCCACGAACGCCGCGAACGCGGTCGCGGGGACCGTCAGCACCGGACCGCCCACCACCTTGGAATCACGGACCGGGACGACGCCGCGTGCAGCGGCG
>NZ_JNZZ01000039.1 GCF_000717645.1 Streptomyces californicus | reverse complement strand
CGTTTCCGACTCTATCAGACTCTTTCGTGTCCGATTCCCGGTCGAAGCGGGCCCTGCGATCCTGCTTGTTTCGCTTTCCAGGTCTTCGCTTTCGCGTTTTCCCTTTCCAGCGACTCCAACGTTACCAGACTCTTTTTCGTTCCGTTTCCGGTCCGAATTCAATTTCCGGTGGCCTGTGGAGTGGCCTTGCCTTTCGGCGGGCCCGACTTTATCAGAGATTCTGAGTCGGATTTCCCGCCCCGTCGGGCTCAGCTCCGGGCACGCAACCGTGCGCCGTGCTTCCCGTTCAGGCGGAAACGTAAACGTACTGGAGCGGGGCTCCCCGATGCAAATCGAGGGCCCCGCTCCAGGTCAGGCGGTCATCGAGGGGTCAGACCTCGACGACGACCGGAAGGATCATCGGGCGGCGGCGGTAGGTGTCGGACACCCACTTGCCGACCGTCCGGCGCACCATCTGCTGGAGCTGGTGGGGCTCCATCACGCCGTCCTGCGCCGACTTGTCCAGGGCTTCCTGGATCTTCGGCGTGACGCCGGCGAAGGCGTTGTCGTCGATGCCGGAGCCGCGAGCCTGGATGTGGGGGCCGCCCACGATCTTGCCCGAGGAGCTGTCGACCACGATGAACACCGAGATGATGCCCTCGTCGCCGAGGATGCGGCGGTCCTTGAGGGAGGTCTCGGTGACGTCGCCGACGGAGAGGCCGTCCACGTAGACGTAACCGGCCTGGACCTTGCCGACGATCTTGGCCTTGCCGTCGATGAGGTCGACGACCACGCCGTCCTCGGCGATGACGATGTGGTCCTTCGGCACGCCGGTGAGGGCGCCCAGTTCGGCGTTGGCGCGCAGGTGGCGCCACTCGCCGTGGACCGGCATCAGGTTCTTCGGCTTGCAGATGTTGTAGAAGTACAGCAGCTCGCCGGCCGAGGCGTGGCCCGAGACGTGCACCTTGGCGTTGCCCTTGTGGACGACGTTCGCGCCCCAGCGGGTCAGGCCGTTGATCACGCGGTAGACCGCGTTCTCGTTGCCCGGGATCAGCGACGACGCGAGGATCACCGTGTCGCCCGGGACGATCCGGATCTGGTGGTCGCGGTTGGCCATCCGGGACAGGGCCGCCATCGGCTCGCCCTGCGAGCCGGTGCAGACCAGCACGACCTCGTCGTCCGGCAGGTCGTCGAGGGTCTTCACGTCGACGACCAGGCCGGCGGGGACCTTCAGATAGCCCAGATCACGGGCGATGCCCATGTTGCGGACCATCGAGCGGCCGACGAAGGCGACCCGGCGGCCGTACTCGTGGGCGGCGTCCAGGATCTGCTGGATGCGGTGCACGTGGCTGGCGAAGCTCGCCACGATGATGCGCTTCTGGGCGTTCGCGAAGACCGTGCGCAGGACGTTGGAGATGTCCCGCTCCGGCGGCACGAACCCGGGGACCTCGGCGTTCGTGGAGTCGGAGAGGAGGAGGTCGATGCCCTCCTCGCTCAGCCGCGCGAACGCGTGGAGGTCGGTGAGACGGCCGTCCAGCGGAAGCTGGTCCATCTTGAAGTCACCGGTGGCCACGGCCATGCCCGCGGGGGTGCGGATGGCGACGGCGAGGGCGTCCGGAATCGAGTGGTTGACCGCGATGAACTCGCAGTCGAAGACGCCGATGCGCTCCCGCTGCCCTTCCTGCACCTCCAGGGTGTAGGGACGGATGCGGTGCTCCTGGAGCTTCGCCTCGATCAGCGCGAGCGTCAGCTTGGAGCCGATGAGCGGGATGTCCGGCTTCAGTCGCAGCAGGTACGGGACACCACCGATGTGGTCCTCGTGGCCGTGCGTGAGGACGATGCCCTCGATGTCGTCCAGGCGGTCCCGGATCGTGGTGAAGTCCGGCAGGATCAGGTCGATGCCCGGCTGCTCCTCCTCGGGGAAGAGGACGCCGCAGTCGACGATGAGCAGGCGGCCGCCGTACTCGAAGACCGTCATGTTGCGGCCGATCTCGCCCAGGCCGCCCAGCGGGGTGACCCGCAGGGCGCCCTTCGGGAGCTTCGGCGGGGTACCGAGTTCAGGGTGCGGATGACTCAAAAGACTCTCCTTACCACGCGCGCCACGTACCGCTGAGGCACGTGGCGCGCATGTCGTTCGTGCACTTGCTGTTGTCTTGGGTGCTGCTCGATGCGAGTCGCCTCGCTGTTCAGTTGTGAAGCTGTTCGGTTGTGAAGTCCGTACTCAGAGCTGTACCCCGCCGGCGGCGAGATCGATCTTGAGCTGGGCCGTCTCCTGGGCGCTGAGCTCCACCAGGGGCAGGCGCAGCGGTCCGGCCGGGAGGCCCTGGAGGGTCAGGGCGGCCTTCGTGGTGATGACGCCCTGCGTGCGGAACATCCCGGTGAAGACCGGGAGCAGCTTCTGATGGATCTCGGTGGCCTTCTGGACGTCGCCGCCCAGGTGTGCCTCGATCAGGGCGCGCAGCTCCGGGGTGACCACGTGGCCGACCACGGAGACGAAGCCGACCGCGCCGACCGAGAGGAGCGGCAGGTTGAGCATGTCGTCGCCGGAGTACCAGGCGAGGCCCGACTCGGCGATGGCCCAGCTGGCGCGCCCCAGGTCTCCCTTGGCGTCCTTGTTCGCGACGATCCGCGGGTGGTCGGCGAGCCGGACGAGGGTCTCGGTGTCGATCGGCACCCCGCTGCGGCCGGGGATGTCGTACAGCATGACGGGCAGGCCGGTGGAGTCGGCGATGGCCGTGAAGTGCCGGAGGAGGCCCTCCTGCGGGGGCTTGTTGTAGTACGGCGTCACCGCGAGCAGTCCGTGGGCGCCGCTGTTCTCGGCCGTCCGGGCGAGTTCGACGCTGTGGCGCGTGTCGTTGGTGCCGATTCCGGCGACGACGTGCGCGCGGTCGCCGACCGCTTCGAGCACCGCCCGTACGAGCTGGTCCTTCTCCGAGTCACTGGTGGTCGGGGACTCACCGGTGGTGCCGTTGACGATCAGGCCGTCGTTGCCGGCGTCCACCAGGTGGGCGGCGAGCCGCTGGGCGCCGTCGAGGTCGAGAGCGCCGTCCGCCGTGAAGGGCGTGACCATAGCGGTGAGGACCCGCCCGAAGGGGGTCTGCGGAGTGGAGATCGGAGCCATGGGTACCACGCTACTCGTTGCTCAGCGCGCGGGGTCCCCTCGGGGGGACGGGGAAGAGGAGCCCGGCACTGCCTGCTCGGGGGTTCAAGCAGTGCCGGGTCCGTTTGATCAGCCTATATGAACTTCACGAAACGCCGCAATACGGACACCGCCTATGGGGCGACCCGTCCATTTTTGTTGAAGGCGGCATGAGTCAGCGGCATGAGCTGCTCCCAGTGGGCCTCCATCTGCTCGCCGACCATCTCGATCTCGCGCTGCGGGAAGGACGGGACCTTCGCCAGCTCGTGCTGGGTGCGCAGGCCGAGGAAGTGCATCAGCGAGCGCGCGTTGCAGGTGGCGTACATCGACGAGAAGAGGCCGACGGGGAGGACGGCGCGGGCGACCTCACGGGCCACGCCCTCCGCCAGCATCTCCTGGTACGCGTCGTAGGAGGCCCGGTAGGACTCCTCCATCGCGCGGGTGGTGACGTCGTACTGCTCCTCGGTGCCCTGGACGAACTCGTACTTGCCGGGGCGGCCCTGCTGGACGAGCTTGCGGGAGGTTCCGGGGACGTAGAAGACCGGCTCCAGCTCCCTGTAGCGGCCCGATTCCTCGTTGTACGACCAGCCGACGCGGTGCCGCATGAACTCGCGGAAGACGAAGATCGGGGCGCTGATGAAGAAGGTCATCGAGTTGTGCTCGAACGGGCTGCCGTGCCGGTCCCGCATGAGGTAGTTGATGAGCCCCTTGGAGCGCTCGGGGTCCTTGGTGACCTCTTCGAGGGACTGCTCGCCGGCGGTGGAGACCCGGGCGGCGAAGAGCACGTCCGCGTCGCGCGCGTCGCTCTTCACCAGCTCGACGGTGACATCGCTGCGGAAACGGGGCTTTGCGGGTTCGGGGGTGTCGGTCACCGACAGGGGTCCTTCCAGTGGCGGCGCGGGGAGGCCCGAGGGCATCGCCCGGGCGGCGACCACTTTACGGCCCGGGCGAGGGAGGCATGTCGGCGGCGGCCTCGGGCAGCCGTTCGTGGAGTCTCCACAACAAGTACGGCGATTCGGGCACCGATCCGGCCGTTCGTACGTCTGACTCATTAGCAGCACCCGCCACAGAGATCAAGGAGAGTTTCCTCATGTTCCGCCGGCGTGAATCCGTCCCGTTCTCGTTCGTCGCCGAGTCCGAGCGGTTCCGCAGTAATGTCACTCCCCCGCCCGCCGCACGCGCCTCCGTTCCCGAACTGCTGGGGCGGTCCCTCGTCGGTCTGACCGTGGTCGCCGGGCTCGCGGGCTCCCTGCTGCTCGGGCTCCCGGCGCTCGATTCCGGGTCGTCCCCGGACCGGGGCACGCAGTCCACCGCGTCACAGGGCCGCTGACCCGTACGGACCCCCTGGGGTGGTCGGGCCTGCGGGACGCTCGGTAGCCTCACCGGGCACAGCAATCGAGCGTGCTTGTGAGTGAGGATGAGTCGTGCCCCTGCCCTTTCTGACGGCCGACCGCGCATTCGACGCGAGCGCGGAGGACGTCGCGCTGCCGTTCGACGACCACGACAGCTGGCGGCGGCCCTACCGCCCCGGCCCGTGGCGGGTCGCGGCGGCGGCCACCCTGTTGTTGCTGGCCTCGTTCGTTCTGCTCGCGGCCATGATCATCGGGGTGGCCGGAGCTCCTTCGGGCGCCACCGTGTGTCTGGTCCTGGCCGGTGCGGTGATCGCCGCCGCCCTGCGTCTGCTGCGGGTCGGCGCGTGGGTCAGCCGCCACGGCGTCCGTCGCGTCGGCTTCCTCCGGACCACCACGGTGGCCTGGGGCGACGCGGCGGCGGTCCGTACGGTCCAGCAGCCCGTCAAGTGGATGGGCTTCCCCCGTACGGTCCAGGGTCAGGCGCTCGTCGTGGTCCGGCGCGGCGGTGAGACCCTGCCGCCGCTGGCCAGCGACCACAACGCGGACTTCCTCGGACGCCAGGAGGCGTTCGAGCGGGCCACGGACGCGGTCGAGGCCTGGGCGGACGAGTACCGGCCCGGGTGAGTCGCCGTACGTACATGAGTGGGCCCGGAACCCCCGCGGGGGTTCCGGGCCCACTCATGTACGGCGTGAACGATCCGGAGACGTCCTCAGACGCCGGACAGGCGTGACCTGTGCAGCGCGATCGCCCGCTGCATGGCCTTGCGGGCCCGTGGCGTGTCCCGCGCGTCCTGGTAGGCGACGGCCAGCCGGAACCAGGCCCGCCAGTCGTCCGGGGCGTCCTCGGCCTCCTCGCGGCGCCGGGCGAAGACCGCGTCGGCGGCGTCCCGGTCGATCCTCCCGGACGGCGTACGGGCCAGGTCGTCGACCGGGAGGCCGCCCTCCGCGTCCAGCTCCGCCGCGAGGGCGTTGGCGCGGCGGACGAACTGGGTGTTCTTCCAGAGGAACCAGACGCCGATCACCGGCAGCACCAGCACGGCGACGCCGAACGCGACCGTGAGCGGCGTGCCGTGCCGGATGAGCATCAGGCCGCGGCTGCCGACCAGGACGAAGTAGAAGACCAGGACGACGGCCGTGACGATGTAGGTGATCTTTGCGCGCATGGGCTCAGTCAGTTCAGGTCGAGGTAGTTTTCCAGGCCGAACGTGAGGCCGGGAGTGGTCACCACGCGGCGGACGCCGAGCAGGATGCCGGGCATGAAGCTGCTGTGGTGGAGGGAGTCGTGGCGGATGGTGAGGGTCTCGCCCTCGCCGCCGAGCAGCACTTCCTGGTGGGCCAGCAGGCCGCGGAGCCGGATCGAGTGGACCGGTACGCCGTCGACGTCCGCGCCGCGCGCGCCTTCCAGGGCGGTGGCGGTGGCATCCGGCTGGGGTGCGCTGCCGGCCTCGACGCGGGCGGCGGCGATGAGCTGGGCGGTGCGGGTGGCGGTGCCCGACGGGGCGTCGACCTTGTTGGGGTGGTGGAGCTCGACGACCTCGACGGACTCGAAGTAGCGGGCGGCCCGCTCCGCGAACTTCATGGTCAGGACCGCGCCGATGGAGAAGTTCGGGGCGATCAGGACACCGGTGTCCGGGGAGTCCTTCAGCCAGGTGTTCAGCTGCAGGAGCCGGTCGTCGGTCCAGCCCGTGGTGCCGACGACGGCGTGGATGCCGTGCCGGACGCAGAAGTCGAGGTTGCCCATCACCGAGGCGGGGGTGGTCAGCTCGACGGCCACCTGGGCGCCCGCGTCGGCGAGCGCCTCCAGCTTGTCGCCCCGGCCCAGGGCCGCCACCAGCTCCAGGTCCTCGGCGGCCTCGACGGCCCGTACGGCCTCGGCGCCGATCCGGCCCCGGGCGCCGAGAACGGCTACGCGCAGCTTGCTCATCGTGATTCCTTAAGGGGTGCGAGCGCTTGGGAGGTCAGGGGGACCGGCGGATCGGGACCGGGTGCCGCCCCGATCCGCCGGCCGTTTCCTAGGAGACCGCTTCGTGGAGGCGGTCCGCCTGCTTGTCCTTGAGCGGGCCGATGACCGAGAGCGAGGGGCGGTGGGTGAGGAGTTCGCCCGCCACCTGCCGTACGTCGTCGGGAGTGACCGCCGCGATACGGGCCAGCATGTCGTCGACCGACATCTGCTCGCCCCAGCACAGCTCGCTCTTGCCGATCCGGTTCATCAGCGCGCCGGTGTCCTCCAGGCCGAGGACGGTGGAGCCGGAGAGCTGGCCGATGGCGCGGACGATCTCGTCGTCGTCCAGGCCGTGGGTGGCGACCCGGTCCAGCTCGTCGCGGCAGATCTTCAGGACGTCGTGGACCTGGCTGGGCCGGCAGCCCGCGTAGACGCCGAAGAGTCCGCAGTCGGCGAAGCCCGAGGTGTACGAGTACACGCTGTAGGCCAGGCCGCGCTTCTCCCGTACCTCCTGGAAGAGGCGCGAGCTCATGCCGCCGCCGAGGGCGGTGTTCAGGACGCCGAGGGCCCAGCGGCGCTCGTCGGTCCGGGCGAGGCCGGGCATGCCGAGGACCACGTGGGCCTGCTCGGTCTTGCGGTTCAGCAGCTCGACCTTGCCTGCGGCGCGCAGGGTGCGGGAGCCCTCGCGGGGCGCCATGGGCACCGCGTCCGTACGGGAGAGGGCGCCGGCCTTCTCGAAGGCGCGGCGGACCTGGCGGACGACCGTGGCGTGGTCGACGTTGCCCGCGGCGGCGACGACCAGGTGCGTGGGGTCGTAGTGCTTCTTGTAGAAGCGGGCGATCTGGCCGCGGTTCAGGGCGTTGATCGTGTCGACGGTGCCGAGGACGGGGCGGCCGAGGGGGGTGTCGCCGAGCATGGTGTGCGCGAACAGGTCGTGCACGCAGTCGCCCGGGTCGTCCTCGGTCATCGCGATCTCTTCGAGGATGACGCCGCGCTCGGCGTCGACGTCCTCGGGGGCGATCAGCGAGCCGGTCAGCATGTCGCAGACGACGTCGATGGCCAGCGGCAGGTCGGTGTCGAGGACCCGCGCGTAGTAGCAGGTGTACTCCTTCGCCGTGAAGGCGTTCATCTCGCCGCCGACCGCGTCGATGGCGGCGGAGATGTCGAGGGCGGTGCGCTGGGCGGTGCCCTTGAAGAGGAGGTGTTCGAGGTAGTGGGTCGCGCCGTTCAGGGTGGGCGTCTCGTCGCGGGAGCCGACGTTCGCCCAGATGCCGAAGGTGGCGGACCGGACGGAGGGCAGGGTCTCGGTGACGATCCGCAGACCGCCGGGGAGGACGGTGCGGCGGACCGTTCCGATGCCGCCGGTGCCCTTGAGAAGCGTTTGGGTACGGGCGACGGCCCGCCCCTCCGAGGAGGTGCGGGCCGTCGCGCGGGAACTACGGGACGTCACTTGTCGGTGTCGTCCTTCTTCTCGGACCCCGCGGCGGAGCCGCCGTCGGACTCAGCGCCCTCGATGACGGGGATGAGGGAGAGCTTGCCGCGGGAGTCGATCTCGGCGATCTCGACCTGGACCTTGGCGCCGACGCCGAGCACGTCCTCGACGTTCTCGACGCGCTTGCCGCCGGCGAGCTTGCGGATCTGCGAGATGTGCAGCAGACCGTCCTTGCCCGGCATGAGCGAGACGAACGCACCGAAGGTGGTGGTCTTGACGACCGTGCCCAGGTAGCGCTCGCCGACCTCCGGCATGGTCGGGTTGGCGATGGCGTTGATCGTGGCGCGGGCGGCCTCGGCCTGCGAGCCCTGCTGCGCACCGATGTAGATCGTGCCGTCGTCCTCGATCGTGATGTCGGCGCCGGTGTCCTCCTGGATCTGGTTGATCATCTTGCCCTTGGGGCCGATGACCTCACCGATCTTGTCCACCGGGATCTTGACGGTGATGATCCGCGGGGCGTTCGGGGACATCTCGTCCGGGACGTCGATGGCCTCGTTCATGACGTCCAGGATGTGCAGACGGGCGTCACGGGCCTGCTTCAGCGCGGCGGCCAGGACCGAGGCGGGGATGCCGTCGAGCTTGGTGTCGAGCTGGAGCGCGGTCACGAACTGCTTGGTGCCGGCGACCTTGAAGTCCATGTCGCCGAAGGCGTCCTCCGCACCGAGGATGTCGGTGAGGGCGACGTAGTGGGTCTTGCCGTCGATCTCCTGCGAGATCAGGCCCATGGCGATACCGGCGACGGCGGCCTTGAGGGGCACACCGGCGTTCAGCAGCGACATGGTGGAGGCGCAGACCGAGCCCATGGACGTCGAGCCGTTGGAGCCCAGCGCCTCGGAGACCTGGCGGATCGCGTAGGGGAACTCCTCGCGGGTCGGGAGGACCGGCACAATGGCGCGCTCGGCGAGAGCGCCGTGGCCGATCTCGCGGCGCTTGGGCGAGCCCACGCGGCCGGTCTCGCCGACGGAGTACGGCGGGAAGTTGTAGTTGTGCATGTAGCGCTTGCGGGTCACCGGGGAGAGGGTGTCCAGCTGCTGCTCCATGCGGAGCATGTTGAGGGTGGTGACGCCCAGGATCTGGGTCTCGCCACGCTCGAACAGCGCCGAGCCGTGCACGCGCGGGATGGCCTCGACCTCGGCGGCGAGCGTACGGATGTCCGTGACGCCGCGGCCGTCGATGCGGACCTTGTCCTTGATGACGCGCTCGCGGACCAGCTTCTTGGTCAGCGCGCGGTACGCGGCGGAGATCTCCTTCTCCCGGCCTTCGAAGGCCGGGAGGAGCTTCTCGGCGGCGATCTCCTTGACGCGGTCCAGCTCGGTCTCGCGCTCCTGCTTGCCGGCGATGGTGAGCGCCTGCTTCAGCTCGGGCGTGACGGCCTTGGCGAGGGCGTCGAGGACGTCGTCCTGGTAGTCCAGGAAGACCGGGAAGTCACCCTCGGGCTTGGCGGCCTTGGACGCCAGGTCGGCCTGCGCCTTGCAGAGGGTCTTGATGAAGGGCTTCGCCGCTTCCAGACCGGCGGCGACGATCTCCTCGGTGGGAGCCTCGGCACCGTCCTTGACGAGCTGGATGGTCTTCTCGGTGGCCTCGGCCTCGACCATCATGATCGCGACGTCGCCGTCCTCCAGGACGCGACCGGCGACGACCATGTCGAAGACGGCGTCCTCGAGCTCGGTGTGCGTCGGGAAGGCGACCCACTGGCTCTTGATCAGGGCGACGCGGGTGGCGCCGATCGGGCCGGAGAAGGGCAGGCCCGCGAGCTGGGTGGAGCAGGAGGCGGCGTTGATCGCGACCACGTCGTACAGGTGGTCGGGGTTGAGCGCCATGACCGTCTCGACGATCTGGATCTCGTTGCGCAGGCCCTTCTTGAAGGACGGGCGCAGCGGGCGGTCGATCAGGCGGCAGGTGAGGATCGCGTCCTCGGAGGGGCGGCCCTCGCGGCGGAAGAAGGAGCCGGGGATCTTGCCGGCCGCGTACTGCCGCTCCTCGACGTCCACCGTGAGGGGGAAGAAGTCGAGGTTGTCCTTGGGCCGCTTGGAAGCGGTGGTGGCCGACAGCACCATGGTGTCGTCGTCCAGGTACGCGACGGCGGAGCCGGCGGCCTGCTTGGCCAGGCGGCCCGTCTCGAAGCGGATGGTGCGGGTGCCGAAGGTGCCGTTGTCGATGACGGCCTCGGCGTAGTGGGTCTCGTTCTCCACTAGTGATTTCTCCATACTCGTCGTCTTTCGTCCTCACACCCGTGTGGCGCGGGACGGTGCGGGAGAGGCGCACCGTGGATGCGGGCCGGTCTTCGATCGAAGCTCCCGGGCATGTTCCCGGGGGCCACTACCGAGGACCGGCGGCGGCGTCGTAGCGCCTCTCCCTCGTTCGTGCTGCCGCGCGTGTTCGCCGCGCGGGTCGTGCGGGTGCCGCTGTCCCCAGGTTACTGAGGTCGGCACCGGTCTCGCACGTACGGCAAAGGGAGCGGTCCCCTCAGACGCGGGAACCGCTCCCTTTCCACAGCGTGCTTACTTGGCGCCGCCGGCCGCACCGCGGCGGATGCCGAGGCGGTCGACGAGCGCACGGAAGCGCTGGATGTCCTTCTTGGCCAGGTACTGCAGGAGGCGGCGACGCTGGCCGACCAGGATCAGCAGACCACGACGGGAGTGGTGGTCGTGCTTGTGCGTCTTGAGGTGCTCCGTCAGGTCCGAGATCCGGCGGGAGAGCATGGCGACCTGGACCTCGGGGGATCCGGTGTCACCCTCCTTCTGGGCGAACTCGGCCATGATCTGCTTCTTCGTAGCGGCGTCGAGCGGCACGCGTACTCCTCTTGATGTTCGAAGCGCCCACGAGTGCCCCTGGTCTTGGTCTCAGGGGAGCTTCCGTGACTCGGAGGCGAAGGTCCGATGAGCGCAGCCCCCAGGATGATCCGGAGGCGCGTACACAAACGGCCACTGGACAGGTTACCAGCCATTCGGGTCATGCCCCGCCGGTCGTCGCGCGGCGGGGGCCCGGGCCGCCCTCTCCGGTCAGCTGGTGAGGGCGCGGATGGAGCGGTAGACGTCGAAGACGGCGAGGCAGAGCGGGAGCAGGGTCAGCAGGACGACCGTCTCGGCGATCTCCAGGAAGCGGCCCCAGAACGGGGTCACCCCCTTGCGCGGCACGATCAGGCCGATGGCGGTGATGAGGATCGCCGTGCCCGCGACGGCCGCGGCGAGCCACACCGTACGGATGTCGAGGGCGGTCCCGTCGCCGCGCAGGGCGTCGCGGACCATGGCGACCGGCGGGTTGAGGGAGAGCCCGAGGCCGAGGAGGACCAGCGAGGCGAGGCCGGCGGCGAGCGCGCAGCCGACCTGGGCGGTGTAGCGGAAGAGGTGGGCGCGCATCAGCATGGCGACGCCGGTGGCCAGGGCGAGGAGCTGGCCCCAGACGTCGTCGGAGAAGCCCAGGACGGCGGAGGCCGCCACGGCGACCAGGGCGCAGCCGCCGACCAGGCCGAGGAGCAGTTCGTGTCCGCGCCGGGCCTGCGCGGCGAGGCGGGCGGCGTCGACCGGGCCGGAGGGGGCGGGCTCGGAGGTCCCGTAGTCGCCGACGGTGGTGCGGGGCGGTTCGAAGCCGATGGGCAGCCGGGCGAAGCGGGTGGAGAGTCCCGGGAGGAAGGCGACGGCCCCCACGGCGAGCGGGGAGCAGACGGCGGCGGCCTCGATCGGTTCCAGGGCGCTCAGGATGGCGACGAAGGTGACCAGGAGGCCGACGGCGCTCGCGAAGACGAAGGCGACGAACGGCCCGTCCCCGCCGGGCGCGACGATCATGAGGATGACCGCCACCACGAGGACGGCGGCGCAAGCGAGCAGGAACTGCAGCCGTCCGACGCCCTGCCCGGCGCTCAGGGGCAGCAGTCCGGAGCCGGCCACCGCCGCGTTGACCAGGGCGCCGGTGCCGAGCGCGATGGACGAGGCCCGGTCCTCGTAGACGCGGGCCCGTACGCACGCGAAGGCGAGCAGGAGGAGGGCGACGACGGCGGCCAGGATGCCGGGCAGGCCGTGCATGTCGTGGCGCGGGTCGGCCGTCCAGAGCACGAAGCCGAGCAGGGCCAGCAGGACGGAGCCGCCGAAGAGGCCGGCGCCGCGCATGAGGGCGTCGCCCCAGAGCGTGCGGTCCTTGGCGACGGCGATGGCGACGGCGTCCGAGACGTCGTCGAAGACCGCGGGCGGCAACGATGCGGAGAAGGGGCGCATCGACAGCAGCTCGCCGTCGAGGATGCGCTGCCCCGCGAGGGTGCGCGCGCTGTCCAGGACGGTGCCGTCGCGGCGTACGAGGTGGTAGCCGACGGGTGCGCCGGGTGCGGGGCTCTGGCCGGAGAGCCGGAGGATCTCGGGGTACAGGTCCGCGACGGGGATGTCCTCGGGCAGGGCCACATCGACGCGGCCGTCGGGTGCGACGACCGTGACCCGGCAGAATCCGGTGGCGCTGCCGGACGGGGTCCCGTGGCTCTGCCGTCCGGGTCCGGTCGCTGCCGCTTGGGCCGTCGTGGTCACCTGGTGCTCCCCCTGGCTCGTTCCGCGCTCGCCGCCGGTGCGGCTGGTTCCGCGCCCGCCGCGCGTCGCGCGCTCGTGGCGTGTGCTCGTACTCGTCGCGTGTGCTCGTGCCCGTCGCGTACCGCTGGCGTGCGTGTCGCGGGCGTGGCGCCCCGGCCCCGGGCGGTGCGTGCGGACGCTCCCGTCCGGACGCGTCCGCTTCCGTCCGGAACACGCGCCGGGAGCGCCGATCGCACCGCACGTCCCGAATGACCGCCTTCGCGGGACAGTTAGCGGATGCGTACGTGCGTCGCGACACCCTATCGCCATCGGGTCGCCGTCACGCCAGTAGGATCCCTCCCGCGGATGGAGCCCGTCGCCACGGGGGCGCCGATAGGAACACTTCCGTCCGGCAAGGGAATTGGTGAGCCGTGAGCCAGATCGTCGTCAAGCGCCCACCGCGGGCCCTGCCCTCCGAAGTTCCGGTGGAGCAGGTGCAGTTGCAACCTCCGCCGGAACTCCCCCGAGGCCAGCAGGAGGGGGCGCTGATGCAGCTCCTGCCGATGCTGGGCATGGGCGGTTCCGTCGTCTTCTTCTTCATGACGCCGAATCCGGTCATGCGCATCATGGGCATGATCATGATCGCCTCGACGGTCGCCATGGCCGTCGCGATGCTCGTGCGGTACCGGCGGGGCGCCCAGGGGGAGCTGGCGGACCTGCGCCGCGACTACCTCAAGTACCTGACGCAGACCCGGCGTACGGTGCTGAAGACGGCCCGCAAGCAGCGCGACGCGCAGTTCTACCTCCACCCCTCCCCCGAGCAGTTGTGGGCGCTCGTCGCCGAGGGCAGCCGGGTGTGGGAGCGGCGTACGGGGGACGCGGACTTCGCGCAGGTGCGGATCGGGCTCGGCAGCCAGGAGCTGGCGACGCCGCTCGTCGCGCCCGAGACGGCGCCGGTGGACGAGTTGGAGCCGCTGACCGCCGGTGCGATGCAGCAGTTCCTGGCGACGCACTCCACGCTGGACGGGCTGCCCATGGCCGTCTCGCTGCGGGCGTTCTACCACCTGACGGTCAGCGGTGACGCGGAGTCGGCCCGGTCGGCGGCGCGGGCCGTGGTGGGCGGTCTCGCCGCCCTGCACTCCCCCGACGACCTGGTGATCGCGGTCGCTACGGGCGCCGGGGAGGCGTCGCGGTGGGAGTGGGTGAAGTGGCTCCCGCACGCGCAGGCTCCGGGCCCGGCGGACGGGGCGGGCAGCAGGCGCCTGATCACCACCAGCCTCCCGGTGCTGGAGGATCTGCTGGCCGGGCGGCTGGAGGGCAGGCCCCGCTTCCAGCCCGGCGGCCAGCCGCTGGTGGAGCAGCCGCACGTCGTCGTGGTCCTGGACGGTGAGTCGGTGCCGCCGATGTCGGTGCTCGCGGCGGCGGAGGGCCTGCAGGGCGTGACGGTCATCGAGATCGTGCCGGGCGAGGTGACCGGTGCCCGCGGGAGCCTGTCCGTCGTGGTGCGGCCGACGTCGCTCCAGTTGGAGTCGGGCCAGGGGCTCGTCTACGACGGGGTGCCGGACCTGCTGAGTTACGAGGCCGCCGAGGCGCTGGCCCGCCAACTGGCCCCGCTGCACATGGCGACGGGCGGGGACGACGACGAACCCCTGCTGGCCAACCTGGAGTTCACCGATCTGCTGAACCTGGGCGATGCCGCGTCGGTCGATGTGGGCCGTACCTGGCGGCCGCGGTCCCAGGCGGAGCGGCTGCGGGTGCCGATCGGGGTGGGCGAGGACGGTTCGCCCGTGATGCTGGACCTCAAGGAGGCGGCCCAGGAGGGCATGGGCCCGCACGGTCTGTGCGTCGGCGCGACCGGTTCCGGCAAGTCCGAGCTGCTGCGCACGCTGGTGCTCGGCCTCGCCGTCACCCACACCTCCGAGACGCTGAACTTCGTCCTCGCCGACTTCAAGGGCGGTGCGACCTTCGCCGGCATGGCGCGGATGCCGCACGTGGCGGCGGTGATCACCAACCTGGCCGACGATCTGACGCTGGTCGACCGCATGGGCGACTCCATCAGCGGTGAGCTCAACCGGCGTCAGGAGATGCTGCGCGACGCGGGCAACTACGCCAACATCCACGACTACGAGAAGGCGCGTGCGGCGGGTGCGCCGTTGCAGCCGATCCCCTCACTCGTCCTGGTCATCGACGAGTTCAGCGAACTCCTCACCGCCAAACCCGACTTCATCGACATGTTCGTGCAGATCGGCCGTATCGGCCGTTCGCTGGGCGTGCACCTGCTGCTGGCGTCGCAGCGGCTGGAGGAGGGGCGGCTGCGGGGTCTGGAGACGTATCTGTCGTACCGGGTGGGTCTGCGGACCTTCTCGGCGGCCGAGTCGCGGGCCGCGATCGGTGTGCCCGACGCGTACCACCTGCCGAACGTGCCCGGTTCGGGGCTGTTGAAGTTCGGCACGGAGGAGATGGTCCGGTTCAAGGCGGCGTACGTCTCCGGGGTGTACCGCTCCGGTGGTCAGCGGGCCGCCGCGCCGGGCGCCCCGCTTCCGGTGGACCGTCGGCCGGTTCCGTTCACGGCGGCCCCGGTGCCCGTCCGGTACGCCCGGCCGGCCACGCCTGCCGGGGGCGTGCCGGAGCAGCGTTCGGCGGACGACGACGCGCTGGCGGACACGGTGCTCGACGTGATCGTGCGGCGGCTGGAGGGGCGCGGGGCGTCGGCGCACCAGGTGTGGCTGCCGCCGCTGGACAACCCGCCGTCGCTGGACGAGTTGCTGCCGGGGCTCTCCCCGGTGCCGGGCCGGGGGCTGACGCAGCCCGGTTTCGAGGGCTCGGGGCGGCTGGTCGTGCCGCTGGGCGTCGTCGACAAGCCGTTCGAGCAGCGGCGCGACACCCTGTACCGGGACTTCTCCGGCGCCGCCGGCCACATGCAGATCACGGGTGGCCCGCAGTCGGGCAAGTCGACGCTGCTGCGGACGCTCATCGCCGGCTTCGCGCTCACGCACACCCCGCAGGAGGTCCAGTTCTACGGGCTCGACTTCGGTGGCGGCGGCATGTCCTCGATCGCGGGCCTGCCGCACGTGGGCGGGGTCGCGTCCCGCCTCGATCCCGAGCGGGTGCGCCGTACGGTCGCCGAGGTGTACGGCATCATGGCGCGGCGCGAGGAGTACTTCCGCAGCGCCGGGATCGACTCCATCGCCACGTTCCGCAGGATGCGGGCGCGCGGTGAGATCTCGGTGGCGGACCAGCCGTGGGGCGATGTGTTCCTGGTCATCGACGGCTGGGGCAGCTTCCGTACGGATTACGAGGCCCTGGAGGCGGCGGCGACGGACATCGCGGCCCGCGGGCTGGGGTACGGCATCCACCTGATCGTCACGGCGTCGCGCTCCATGGAGGTCCGGTCCAGTCTGAAGGACCACCTGATGAACCGGCTGGAGCTGCGGCTCGGTGACGTCATGGACTCGGAGCTGGACCGCAAGGTGGCCGTCAACGTGCCGGCCGGGGTGCCGGGGCGCGGGATCACCCCGGAGAAGCTGCACTTCATGGCGGCGGTGCCGAGGATCGACGGCATCAACTCCGACAGCGACCTGTCGGAGGCGACCGCGGCGATGAACCAGGAGGTCGCCCGCCACTGGACGGCCGCGCCCGCTCCCGAGGTGCGGCTGCTGCCCCGCGCGCTTCCGGCGGCCGAACTGCCGGCGGGCCACGCGGTCCCGGAGCGCGGTGTCGCCTTCGCCATCGACGAGAACAACCTGGAGCCGGTGTTCCTGAACTTCGAACAGGACCCGTTCTTCCTGGTGTTCGGCGAGGGCGAGTCCGGGAAGTCCAACCTGCTGCGGCTGCTCGTCAAGCAGCTCACGGAGCGGTACGACGGCAGCAGGTGCAAGCTGTTCGTCATCGACAACCGGCGTTCGCTGCTGGATGTGACCCCGGCTTCGCACCTGGCGGAGTACATCCCGATGTCCAACAACATGGACCATCACATGACGGCGCTGTACGACCTGATGAAGCGCCGCACACCGGCCGCCGACGTCACGGCCCGGGAGTTGCGCGAGCAGAGCTGGTGGCAGGGTCCCGAGGTGTACGTCGTCATCGACGACTTCGACCTGGTCGCCACGTCGAGCGGCAACCCTCTGTCGGCGATCACGGAGATGCTGCCGTTCGCCCGCGACGTGGGCGTCCGCTTCATCATCGCCCGCAGCACGGCGGGGGCGAGCCGCGCGCTGTACGACTCCTTCCTCCAGCGCATGATCGAGCTGGGCGCCCAGGGCGTGCTGCTGTCGGGCGACCCGAACGAGGGGGACCTCCTCGGCAACGTACGCCCCCGCCCGATGCCCGCGGGCCGCGGCGTCTTCGTCACCCGCCGCCGGGGGAACCCGCTCGTGCAGACGGGGTTGATGGAGCAGTAGCGCCGGTACGGGAAGGGTCTGCGCCACGCGTGCGGGTCCGCGCACGGCGGGGTGGACACCTCCCGCGCATGTCCACCCCACCGTGTTGTGCCGTGCTGTGCTGCGGCTTCGGCGCCGCTCCTGCCGGACTCGGTCAGAAGTTCGCGGCCGCGCGCTTGTCACCGCTGCGGTAGATGGGCGCGGCCTCGGCGACCTTCTTGGAGATCTCCTCCAGGTTCGCCTTGATCGCGTCGGCGTTCGCGTTCCACTTGCGCTGGGCGTCGACGTACGCCCGCTTGGCCTCGCCCTCCCAGATGTCCGAGACCTGGGCGATCATGCTGCTGATCTCGTGGAGGTCCCGATCGAGATCGGCGGCCTGCTTCTTGATTTCGAGGGACGCGAGATCGAGGCTCGAATACGTGACGACCGTCGTACCGTCGTTGTGTGCCATGGGGTCCTCCGTCGATTCCGGTGTGCGGGGTGTGGGGCGAGGGTCAGAAGTCGTTCAGGCTGGACTTCGGCGGCGTGTAGCCGGGTACGACGTCCACACCCTGAAGGGCCGCCTTGATCGCCTCCTCGTTGTCGCCCGAGATGGTGCGGGCCGCCTTGATGGACTCCTGGAAGCTGAGGAGCTGATGGCCCAGGCTGACCATCCGGTTGTTGATCTCGGTCTGCTTCTTGTTGAAGTGGTTGGCGCCGATGCCCTGCCAGTTGCCCTCAAGGCTGTCGATCGTCGCCTGGAGACGCTTGAGCTTGTCCTTCACCGAGTCGAACTTGACGGTGAGGGCGTTCTCCACGCCCAGGAGCGCGGCATCCGATACCTTCTGGTCCACTGCCATGGTGGTCTTTCCCTTTCGGTTGTCACCGCGGGTCCGGCACGGATTGCCGGACCTCGCGGACGGAACGTGCGGTCAAGCGGCTCTGCGCCTGCGGACCACGGTGTAGGCGATTCCTCCGAGCACCGCCGCGGCCGCGGCGACTCCGAGGGCGAGGCCCGATCGTCCGCCGTCGGAGGGCCGGGGGTCCTTCGCCGCCGCGGGTCGCTCGCCCTCCGCGCCGTTTTTGGCGGGCTGCGGCGAGGCGGTGGCCGAGGGAGCGGTCTGCTCGGCGGAAGCGAACGTCCTCTTCCTGGTCAGCGGGCTGACGTCCGGTTCGCCCGGATCACCCTTGCCCCGAAGAACGCTCATGGAGGGGCGGATCAGCCCGTGCCCGAGGTACTCGCTCCGTGTGCCGTCCTTCCAGTCGCGAGCGGCCGTGTCGAAGAGGACGTTGAGGACCTGGTTGGCTGTCCAGTCGGGGTGGAGGGACCAGATGAGGGCCGCGGAGCCGGAGGCGATGGCGGTGGCCGCGCTGGTGCCGCCGTCGCCGTCGCAATAGCGTCGGAAGGAGTCGTCACACCATCGTGGGACGTCGCTCCCCGGCGAGGCGACGTCCACCGTCCCCGCGTGCTGGGAGTAGTAGGAGACCTTGCCGTCACGGTCCGCCGAGGCGACCCCGATCACCTCGGGGTAGGCGGCCGGGTATCCCCGCTCGTTCTGCTGATGTCCTTCGTTCCCGACGCCTGCGAAGAGCAGTTTCCCCTTGCCTTCGGCGTACTTGATCGCCTCGTGCTGCAGAGGCGAGACTCCGTAGCCTCCGAAGGACATGTTGATGATCCGTGCGTCGCTGTCGGCCGCGGCCCGGATGGCGTGCGCGATGTCGTCGTTCGCCTTGGTGTACTTCTCCTGGAACTCGCCCAGACCGACGCGCAGAGGGATGATCCTGGCCCCCGGGGCGAGCCCCTTCAACCCACCCCCCTGGCCTGTCCCGGCGATCAGCTCGGCCATCGTCGTACCGTGGCCGTCGTAGTCGTCGGTCTCGTCGCCCGGCGCCCCGGTGGCGTCGACGCCCTTGAGAACCTGTCCGCGCAGGGACGGCGTGGACGAGTTCACCCCTGAGTCGATGACAGCGACCTTGATGCCCTCACCGGTCGTGACCTTCCACATGTCCTCGGTCTGCATCGCGCCGAGGTGCCACTGCTTCGCCTGCGTGTCGGCTGCGGCGGGCTGCGCGACGCCGACGAGGACCACACTCCACGAAGCAGCCGCGGTCAGCGCAGCGAGCATCCGCACGTGCCTTTGCGGTCGGCCCATTCCTGCTGTCATCCCGGCTTCCGAACCTTCCCTGGGGCTGCTACTCGACCACCGGCGGCACGAATCCGCGCCGTCCGGTGTTCCACGTCTCTTCGTCCTCCGTCAGGTAATCGGGGCGGGCCGGTCGGTTGCTCTCCACCCCGCGCCCCTTGTTCCCGCGTCCGGCGGGTCCTCTCACGAGCCCCTCGCCTCCCGCTGTGAAGCCCTTGCCTCCCGAAGCCTTGGGGGCGGCGCCCACGACTCCGTTCGCGCCCGGAGCGGGAGTGGTCCGCCCGCCGACGCGAGAGCCGACGGCACCACCCCGGCCGCCGATCACTCCGCGTTGAGCGGAGCCTGTGGAAGGGGCTGTGTTCTGCGACGGTCGCTGCGGAGCGCCGCCGACAATGCCGCTCCTTCCTGCGGCACGGGGCCCGCCGACCGCCGGCGTGCCGCCCTGACCGACCGTGGGCCGCCCGCCCGTCACACCGGACTGGCCCGCGGATGTCGGCTGGGGGCTGCCCGGCGAACGGCCGGGGAAGGAGGCCCCGCCGCCGCCCAACGGTCCGGGACGACCGACCGGAGGGCCGCCCTGCCCTCGTGCGACGGGGCCCGCCCCGGTCGGTTGGGCCTTGCCCGGGCCGGTCGGGCCGACCGTGCGGGACGTGCCCGTGGGCCCCGTCCAACGCTGGGTACCGCCCCGCAGAGGGGTGATCAGGCCGGGCGGCAGCGGCGACGGCGGCCCACCGGCCTGCCCTGTCGTCGGCGCGGGGGTGGGGAGCGGCGGTGTAGCGGTGTTCGTCGGCGGAGCCGGATGGGGTGCGGTGCTGTTGATCTCCGTGGCGGGGGCCTTGTCCAGCACAGGCGAGGGCCCCAGGGGGTCCACACCGGATCGGCCGCCGAACGCACCCGGTTCTTCCGGCGCTTCCCCGAGGGAGCGCGCCGCAGAGCTCTGAGCTGCCGCGGAGCCCGCGAGGACGTCCTCGCGGGACGAGCCCCCGGGAACTGTCGGCAGCCCGACCCCGCCCACCGGCGGCGGCATGTCGATGGGCAGCAGTTCCTCGAATCGCGGCGGCTCCTGCTTCTCCAGGCGCTTCCCCGAGACCGCGTAGTACGAAGCCAGCCGGTTGATCTGGTTGATGGCTTCCTGGCGGTTCTTCTCCACCTTGAGCGCGGCCTGGTACTCCGGGTTGTCCGCGGTGCGGGCCGTGAGCTCGACGTCGTCCGGGCTCTTGCGGACCTGTCGGTCGTCGCGGGGCGGCATGGCGCTGCGTACGGAAGCCAGACCGGTACCCGCGACCGTGATCTGCGTACCCGCGACCTCCGCGAACTCACCCAGCTCCCGTGCGTGGGCCACCAGGCCCTTGCCGAAGGCGCGGAAGGCCGCGCCGGCCTCGCCCTGCCACGTGACCCCTTTGAGGTACGTGTCCAACTCCTCCGCGGCCTTGGAGATGGCGTCCCTGGCCGCCCAGAGCGACTTGCCCGCGCTCTCCAGGTCTTCCGGCCTGGTGTTCTCCACCAGATCGATCAGGGAGTTGAGCTCGGATCCCTCGAAAGAGGTACGGCCGGGGGGCGGGCCCCCGAAAGGCACCCCCTTGCGGACAGCCTCGGAGATGTCCGTCTGCGCGATCTGGATGGTGACCTGCGCCCGGTCGAGCGTCCGCTGCTCCGCGGGCGTCAGGTTCTCCCGCTTCTCGTCGCTCATTCGGCTGCCCACCCGCCCTTGACCTGCTTGACCTGGTTGACCGGACCGGTGTCGGTACCCGGGTCGAGACCGTCCTCGTACAGCCGCGTCTGGATCTCGTGGAAACGCCGCCGGATGTCGTCCTCGACGTTGTCGAAGCCGACCGCCGCCGCGTGCACCCCGAGGCTCAGGTACTCGATCTGGTCGCCGAGGGACCTGGAGAGCTTGATGAGGGAGGAGTGGACCCGGTCGTACTGCGTGTAGAGGCCGTCCGCCTCCGCGAAGCAGGTGTTCTGGCCGCTGAGCGAGGCCCGCGAGATCTTCTGGTCGGCGACCTTGCTCCGGCCGGCCGCCGAGCCCTCGAAGTCGACCAGCAGGTCGTCCACCCGCTTCTTGAAGGTTTCCAGCGCGCCCACGCCGCGCCTCAGGTCCCCCGCACCTTCGGACATGTCTCTGTCCTCCCCGTTCCACATCCCCGTTCGCCCGGACCGAGCCGCATTGCTATCGCATCGACACGGATCGGTCCAGTCGCACGCCGTCAACTCTAGTCACCGGGTACGACAGCGCCAATCGACTTGTCAGCCACGTGACTTGTCTCATGACGGCTTCTCCCCTGTTCGTCCGTCACGTCCCGGCCGCCGTACGGCCCATACGTCGCCGCCTGTCCCTTACCGCCACAGCCGTACCCGCGATCGCCGCCACCAGGACGCCGCCGCCGACCACGACGTAGGTCGCGAGGCGGGCGTTGCGTTCGTCCGCCGTTTCGCCCAGGGGGAGTTCGGCGGGGGTGGGGGCTTTGCCCTTGCTCATTCCCTCGCTCGCCACCGGACGGTCGATCGGCCGGTCGTCCTCGGTGAGGGCGCGGACCGGGTCGACGACGCCCCAGCCGACCGCGTTGTCGTGGCCGGCGACGGAGCGTTCCGCCGTCTGCTGGATCTGCGCGACGATCTGGGCCTGGGTCCAGTCGCGGTGCTTCGCCCGGATGAGGGCGGCGACCCCGGCGACGTACGGGGCGGAGAAGCTGGTGCCGTTGTCGGCGCAGTGTCCGCCGCCGGGGACCGTGGAGACCATGTCCACTCCGGGGGCGGCGATGCCGACGAAGTCCCCGGACTGGGAGAAGGGCGCGCGTTCGTTGTTGCGGTCCGATGAGGCGACGGCCAGTACGCCGTCGAAGGAGGCCGGGTAGGTCTCCTTGACGCTGCCGCCGAGCCCGTCGTTGCCGGCCGAGGCGACGACGACGACCTGCTGGGCCAGTGCCCGGTCCACGGCCTGCTTCAGCTTCGTGGACGGTTTCACGGCGTCGGCGGTGTCCTGGGAGATGTTGATGACGTCGGCGTCCGCCTTGTCGACGGCATAAGTGATCGCGTCGGCGAGGGTGGCGGTGTCGCCGTGGCCCTCGGCGTCGTTCTGCTGGATCGGGATGATCGTCGCGTCGGGGGCGATGCCGGTGAAGCCGGTGCCCTTCGCCTCGCGTGCGGCGATGATGCCGGCGACCTTGGTGCCGTGGCCCACCGTGTCCGTCGTGCCGTTCTCCTTGCCGCGCTCGATCTTCACGCCGTCGGGGGTCTTGAGCCCCTTCGGCAGGAAGTTGCGGCCCGCCTCGGTGTCCACGGCCGGCTTGAGCTGCTCGTTCCTCACGTCGACCCCGGTGTCGATGACCGCGACGCGTACGCCCTTGCCGGTGGACTGCTTCCACAGCTCGTCCAGCAGGACGCGCTGGAGCGACCAGGGGCGGCCGGGGTACTTCTTCGAAGGGAACGTGCACGGGGTGGTGTCCTCCGCCGCTGCGGGCAGCGCCGGCAGGGTGACCAGGAGGACGGCGGCGGCCGCCGAGACCGTCAACACGCGGCGGACGGCGGGGCGGTGGGCACGGACGTCTTCGGCCCGTCGCGTGTGCGCCGCCATGCTCACGAGCCCTGCGGCTGGCTGGCGGACCCGGTGGAGAGCCGGGGGCCGGTCGGCAGGAGGGCCGACCAGGCCGCCGGTACGGGGCTGGGGTCGACGTCCTTGTAGCCGAGCCGGTTCTGCGCCTGCTGCGCCTCCTCCTGCTGCTCCGCCCCCTCTTCCTTGTCGCCGGACTCACCGATGCCCGACCTGCGGTCCTGGCCGCTGTCGCTGTTGGACTGCATCGCGTAGCGCAGGCCGGTGTCGGTGACGAGGAAGAGGAAGCCGGCGCTGGTGGTGGAGCCCTTGAACTGACGGAAGAACTGGCCGGATCCGGGGGTGACGTAGGCGCTGCTGGAGCCGGTGGGGAGCGTCGCCGGGAAGCTCGTGCCCGCCCAGGTGCTCAGTGTGGTCGCGCCGCTGTCGGCGTCAACGCCGCGCAGTACGTTGCACACGGTGTTGCGGCTGCCCTTCTTGACGTCCGGGGAGTTGACGGGCTCGGGCCTGCTGACCGGCCAGTCGCGTTCCTGGTTGAACGGCGCGCCCGGTTCGAGTTCGGCGGCGCTGACGGCCTGGGCGTTGCCCGCCTGCCTCAGGTCGACGAGCTGCCGGCTGCTGAGCAGGAGTTTGGCGGTGAAGTCCGAGACGGGGGCGACCCTGCCGGGCAGGACGACATAGCTCTGCGTCCTGGTTCCCGCCGTGGCGGTGAGGACCATGCCGACCCGGTTCGTCCGCTCGCCCAGGGTCCCGGGGGCGCCGGCCGGGGCGCCCGGGACGCCGTCGACGGTCGGGAAGGTGATCGGGTCGCCGGTGTGGAGCGTGGCGAGCCAGGCGGCCGAGACCCGTTGGGGCTTGGGGTTCTGGGCGACCAGGGTGCGCAGCAGCAGTTCGTCCTTGCCCACGGGGTACGCCTTGCCGGCGCCGTCCACGATGTAGCGGGCCCGGTCCGGGCCCTCGACGTACATCAGCTCGCCGCCGCGCAGGGCGTTCTTCCCCTCGGTCTTCTTCTTCTCGCGCTCGGCGAAGACGAAGGTGGCCTTCTGGATGGCCCTGCCGCCCTCGCCCGGCCGTTCGCAGACCGCCCAGCGCTTGGCCGCGCCCGCTTCCTGGGCGTCGGGCAGCCGGTCGGGGGCGTACGGGATGCCGAGCGTCGCCCCGTGCGGGATCTCGCCGTTGTCCAGGACGGACTCGCCGACGTTGACGACGGTGCCCTTGTCGGGGGCGAGCAGGAGCTTGGCGGACGCCATGTTCAGTACGGGGTGCAGCTGCTTCTTGCCGTCGGTCTCCAACACCACGTACCGGGTCGTGGACTTGCTGGCGATGATGACGTGTTCCTTGGGGGTGTCCCACTTCTTCGGGGCGACCGGCTTGAACATGCCCCAGGCGCCGAAGACGGCGAGGACCACGACGGCGATGACGGCTCCGGGCACGACCGCGCGCAGCGGCCGGAGCGCGCCTTCCTCGGATCCGGTGGGGTTGGGTTGCAGGAACTGTGCGATCAACCTCCGCTTCGCAAAGGTATAGGCGTTGAGCTCGTCCCGCCGTGATGCCATGTCGTCCGCTGCCCCTTCATCCCCAGTGAGCGCACAGGGCCCCACACGCACCGTCGGGCCCCCGTTGCCGTACCGCGCCCCTACTATGCCTGCTGGGGTTCGGCGCCCGGTGCTCAGGTAGGGTGACGACCCGATCAACACCCGTGCACAAAGCGGTGAATACGGACACGAGGGGGCAACGGGGTGATGGGTGCGGCCACGCGTGAACGCAGCGGGCGGACCGGGCGTCGAGCGTCCGGTTCTTCCCGGAGGCAACGCAGCAACGAGCCACCCGCGCCGGCGTCCGCGCGGCCCTCCGGCTCCGCCGCCCCCGACGCGCGCACCGCGCCCGCCGCGACGACCCTGCGGTCGATCTCGCGGTCCGACCGGGTACGTCCCGTGCTGCGACAGCTGGTGATGGTGGAGGCGGGTCTCGCGGTCGCCGCCGTGGGCGCGGCGCTCGGCGGCGCCTGGCTGATCCCCTCGCTCGCGGTGCTGTGCCTGCTCGTCGCGATCGCGGTGGTACGCCGTCGGGGCCGGGCGCTCCAGGACTGGGCGTCGACCGCGCTCGGGCTCCGCGCCCGGCGCCGGGCCGCCGCCGTCCCGCCGCCCGGGGACACGGAACCGATGCTGGCCCCCGTGGCGGAGAACGTGCCGGGGTTCGGCCCGCGGGTCTACGTGGACCGGGCGCACCGGACGGTGGGCATGCTCGGCGACGGGACGTTCCTCACCGCCGTGGTGCGGGTGCAGGCAGGCGGCGAGTCCCTGCGGCCCGCGTTCGGGGCCCGGTCGCTCCCGCTGTCGCTGCTGGGCGACGCCCTCCAGGTGGACGACATCACCCTGGAGTCGGCGCAGTTGGTGCAGCAGGTCCGGTGCGCTCCGGCCCCGCACCTTCCGCAGCAGTCGGTAGCGCGGCTCTCGTACGCGCCGTTGCAGGATCGGACGGGTGCGCCGGCGCTGCGGATGACGTGGGTGGCGGTGAAGCTCGACCCGGAGCTGTGCCGCGAGGCGATCGAGGCGCGCGGCGGCGGGCTCGAAGGGGCGCAGCGCTGCCTGGTGCGCGCGGCGGACCACGTGGCGAGCCGGATCACGGGCGCGGGCTTCCACGCCGTGGTCCTCGACCAGGACGAGCTGAACTCCGCCGTGGCCACCTCCGCGTGCGCCAACCCCATCCTGTCGGGGCGGGCGGGTCGGCCGGACGCGGCACCGCAGCGGCGTACGACGGAAACCTCCCGGGTCTGGCGGTGCGACGACCGCTGGCACACCACCTACGCGGTCGACCGCTGGCCCGAGTTGGGCCGGGGCGCGACTCCGCTGCCCCAGTTGGTGGCGTTGCTGACCTCGGTGCCCGCGCACGCGACGACGTTCAGCCTCACGGTGCGCCGCGGGGTGCGCCAGGGTTCGACGCGGGTGGCCGGGCATGTGCGGGTCACCGGCGGATCGGACACCGAACTCGTCGGCGTACGAAGGACGTTGGAGCAGGCCGCCCGGCACGCCGAAGTGGGGCTGGTACGGCTGGACCGCGAGCAGTTGCCGGGCGTGCTGGCCACGCTCCCGCTGGGAGGTGCGGAGTGAGTATCCGGACCGAGCTCCGACGCGGGCTGCGCGGCCCCCGGCACGCGGGCCACACGGTGGCCGCCGACCACCTCGGCGCGCTGTCCCTGCCGGTCGGCGACGACGGGGTGATCATCGGCAACGATGCGAACGACACACCCCAGTTGATCGGTTTCCACCGTCCTGTGCCGTACGACGTGACGCTCATCGGGGGGCTGTGGACGGCCCAGGTGCTGACGCTGCGGGCGGCGGGCACCGGGGCGCGGGTCGCGGTCGAGACCGGCCGCGTACAGGCGTGGACGACGCTCGCCCAGGCGGCGGGCGCCGGACTGGAGTGCGTGTCCCTGTACGACGTGGGCCGTGTGCCGCCTACCGGGGCGACCGTGGGCAGTCCCGTGGTCGTCGTCCGGGACTGCGGCATGCGCCCGCCGCGCGGCCGGGTGGTGTCCTCGCCCTGGCAGTCCGTACTGACGCTGCTCCCCTATCTGAGCCCCGTCGCACCGCGGTTGATGCGGGCGTCGGCGCTGGTCGGCGTCCAGCGGGTGTCCCCGGGCGAGGCCGAGCAGATCGGCCGTATCCTCGGGCTGGCCCGCGCCGAGTACGAGGCGCTGCCCACCCTGGCGGACGGGGTCACGCTGTGGGTGGCGGGGAGCGAGCACCACTGGGTGATGACGAATCCGACGGACGCGGAGACCGGTCTGCTCGGCACCGCTCGCCGGATGGACTGAATCCCGTCCGTTCGGCCCCGCGCACTCCTCCCGCCAGGGAACATGGACCCCGCACAGATTCCGTTCGATCGAAGGGACGCCGTCATGGGCACCCAGCAGGAAAAGGACGAGCTCTACGCTCTCGACATCTCCGGCGTGACGTGGCTCAGCGCACCGGGCACCGAGAAGGACGAGGAGCGGGTGGAGATCGCCCATCTTCCGGGCGGGGCCGTCGCGATGCGCTCCTCACTGGACCCGGACACCGTGCTGCGGTACACGGAGGCGGAGTGGACGGCGTTCGTTCTGGGCGCCCGCGACGGGGAGTTCGACCTCAAGTAGCCCCGGCCCCGCCGCTTCGCCCCGTCGTCCTGGGCGGGTTCGGGCCGGATCGACCGTCTCGCCGTCGCCGTTCCGTCGTACCCGCTTCACCGGGGTGTGACCGTGGGCGGCGGGGTGGGACGGGCCGTGCACCACGCCCTGCCTGAGTTCGCCGGATGGCGATTAGGGTGGGTGGGACGCGGCGGAGGAAACCTGCGTGCAGGTGCTGCGCGTCGCAAGGGGGAGAGCCGGGCGAACCGGCACATCCGGAACGGTCGCCCCCACCCACCACGGCACAAGGGTGCTCGACCACACCAGGAGGCAAAGTGAACGGCGATCGGGACGAGATCCGCGGCGGATGGGACCTGCCCGTCGACGAGTCGTCCGACGCGGATCCCGCCGAGATGACGGGTGAGTTCACCATCGACTACACCCCTCCGGCCTGGTACACGCAGAACGCGGCGGGGGACTCGTCCGGTGGGGCGGGCTCGCATCTGGCGCCCCCGCCGCCGGTCGGGGCGCCGCTGGCCTCGCCCGAACTGCCGCCGACGCCCGGCGGATTCGACCCCGCCTGGGCGCCCGCACCGCCGTCGCCCGCGCCGCCCACCGGCCCCGTGACGCCGGGGCCCTCCGCGACGCCCGACCGGCCTGCGGCGGCCTCGGCTCCGGGAACCCCGGAAGCTCCGGCGGCTCCGGGGTCTCCCCCGGCATCGGCCGCCGGAAGCGCGGACACCGGCGCGTTCGGCGGTGGCGATGTGGAGAGCGGCGCGACGATGCGGTTCTCTCCCGCCGCGCTCAAGCGGGAGATCGCGGAGCGCGAGGCGGCGGACTCCGCCGACCAGGGTCCCGCCGCGGGTTCGTCCGGGGACTCCGCTTCCGGGCCGGCCACGGGCCCGGACACGACCGCCGGTTCCGGGGCGGCCGCCGTCGCCGGTCCCGGCGCCGAGGACTCGTCCGGGGCCGGGGACCGGGGCGACCGGGAAACCGGTGCCACCGCTTCCGGTACGGGCCCCGAGGACGCGACCCCCGAGCCGTCCCCCTCGCCTGCCACGGACGCCGCGGACGACTCCCGTACGGACGCGGGCACTGATGCCCGTACGGACGCGGGCCCGGCGGACGCCGAGCGCGACGGTACGGCCTCCGGCGCGGGCGACGACGACGCCCCGGGTCGCGACGGCGCGTCCGGCACCGCTTCCGCCGCGGAGCCGCAGGACGCGGGCCCCCAGGACGCGGGCCCCCAGGACGCGGGCCCCCAGGACGCGGCTCCGCAGGACGCTCCGCAGGACGCCCCGCAGGCCGCCGCCGCACCGGTGCCGTGGTCGCCGCCCGCGCAGGGCGGCGCGCTTCCGCCGCTGCCGCCCGCCTTCCAGCCGGCCGCCCCGGCGCCCTCCGCCCCGCAGCCGGCGGCGCAGTGGCCTGGCGCGGCCCCGGCCGACCAGACCCCCGGCGGCTACGGCTTCCCGCAGGCGGCCCAGGCGCCTCAGGCGCCCCACGGGTCTCAGCCGCCGCACCACCAGCAGCCGTTCCCGGGACAGCCCGGCTCCGGCGCACCGCTGCCGGCCCAGGCGCCCCAGGGCGCGGGGGGCTACGGCTTCCCGCAGCAGGGCGGCTACGGCTTCCCCCAGCCGGGCCAGGACCAGCCGGGCCATCCCATCCAGGGCCACCCGGGCCAGCCCGCCCATGGCCACCCGGGCCGGCCCGATCAAGGTCAGCCCGTGCCCGCGCAGCAGCCCCTGCCCGGTCAGGCGCCCGACGCCCCGCACGCGGCCCTCCCGCCGCAGGGCGGTGCCCCGAACCTCCCCGCCCCCGTCGCCCCGCAGCAGCCGGAGCCGTACGGACAGCAGGCCCAGCCGCAGGGTCAGCCCCAGCAGCCCGCGGACCCGCGTGCGGGCGGCGCGTGGCCCACCCCCGTCGCGCACGACCAGCGCGCGCGGTCGGTGCCCGGCGCCCCGCTCGGGTACACGGCGGCCGTCGAGCTCTCCTCCGACCGGCTCGTGCGCGGCAAGCAGAAGGCCCGGAGCAGCCGCAACCCCTCCGCCGCCTCCCGGTTCAAGCTGGGCGGGAAGAAGGAGGAGGCCGAGCGGCTGCGCAAGCTGGAGCTGATCCGCACCCCGGTGCTGTCCTGCTACCGGATCGCCGTCATCAGTCTCAAGGGAGGCGTGGGCAAGACGACCACGACCACCGCGCTGGGTTCGACGCTGGCCACCGAGCGGCAGGACAAGATCCTCGCCATCGACGCCAACCCGGACGCCGGCACGCTGGGCCGCCGGGTGCGGCGCGAGACCGGGGCGACCATCCGCGACCTGGTCCAGGCGATCCCGTACCTCAACTCGTACATGGACATCCGCCGGTTCACCTCGCAGGCGCCCTCCGGTCTGGAGATCATCGCCAACGACGTGGACCCGGCGGTCTCCACCACCTTCAACGACGAGGACTACCGGCGCGCGATCGACGTGCTCGGCAAGCAGTACCCGATCATCCTCACCGACTCGGGCACCGGGCTCCTCTACAGCGCGATGCGCGGAGTGCTGGACCTCGCCGACCAGCTGATCATCATCTCCACGCCCTCGGTCGACGGCGCGTCCAGCGCCTCGACGACCCTGGACTGGCTCTCGGCGCACGGCTACGCCGATCTGGTGCAGCGGTCGCTCACCGTCATCTCGGGGGTCCGCGAGACCGGCAAGATGATCAAGGTGGACGACATCGTCCAGCACTTCGAGACGCGCTGCCGCGGAGTCGTCGTGGTGCCGTTCGACGAGCACCTGGCGGCCGGCGCCGAGGTCGATCTCGACATGATGCGGCCCAAGACCCGGGAGGCGTACTTCAACCTCTCGGCACTGGTGGCCGAGGACTTCGCGCGGGCCCAGCAGCAGCAGGGGCTGTGGACGGCGGACGGTCAGAACCCGCCGCCGCAGTTCGCCCCGCCGATGCCCGGACAGCAGGGCTACCCGACGCCCGGCCAGCAAGCCCCCGGCCACCCCGGCGGGCACGTCCCCGGTCAGCCGTACCCGAACCAGCCCGGCGGACCCGTCCCCGGTCAGCCGTACCCGAACCAGCCCGGGCAGCCGGGGCACCCGGGGCAGCAGCAGCCGGGCCCGGCTCCGTACGGCGGGCAGGCCCCCGGCCACCCCGGCCAGCAACCCCACGGCCAGCAGCCCCACGGCCAGGTCCAGCCGCAGCCGGGCCACCCCGGCCAGCACTCCCCCGCCCAGCTCCCCTACGCCCCGCAGCAGCCGGCCCCCGGACAGCCGTACCCGCCGCAGGCCCCCCAGCCGCAGCACCCCGGGCAGCCGCACCAGGCGCAGCAGCCGTACGCGGGACAGCAGCCCTACGGCGGACAGCCGCCGTACGGGGGATATCCGGCACCCGGTCAGCCGGGCGCGCCCCAGGCCCCCTACCCGCCGCAGCCCGCGCCGGGCGGACCGCAGCAGGGGTGGCCCGGGACGCCGCCCCCGCAGGCGGGACCCGGTGCGCCCGGGGCCGCAGTGCCGCAGCAGGGTCAGCCGCAGCAGCCGGACGGCCAGGGCGACCCCGCAGGCGGGGCCGATCCCCGGGGCCCGGTGCCGCCCGCCGGACAGCGGCAGACGCCCCCTCAGCAGCCGCCGGCGCCCCCTCAGCAGGGGTAGCGGCAGGCCGGGGACCCGGCCGAAGAGGTGTAGACCAATGAGGGCTCGCATCGCTCACGCGGTGCGAGCCCTTCCGCATTCCCGCAGCCCACACGCGGTTTGACAGACCGTTGACGACCCTCGACCCCCGCTGGTAGACCTTCGCTTCACCAAATGGCGAACCAGAGATCAACCCGCCTTCTCCAGCGAGTGATGACGCGAGGTCCCCGTCCATGGTCACAAGAGTTCCCCACCGCTCCCTCCGGCCACGCCGGCGCCTGCGCCTCCTGCTGGCCTCCGGCGCGGCCGCCCTGGCGCTCGCCGCCGGGTCCGTCGTCCCGGGCAATCCGCTCGCGCCCGCCCCTACCGAGGCCCGGGCCGACGACGGAACGACGACGCTCACGGTCGCCGTCGCGCAGAGCGTCGACTCGCTCAGCCCCTTCCTCGCGCAGCGGCTGGTCAGCACGAGCATCCACCGGCTCATGTACGACTACCTGACCAACTACGACGCCAAGGACAACAAGGCGATCCCGGGTCTGGCCACCGCGTGGGAGCCCTCCGCGGACAAGCTGACGTGGACGTACACGATCCGGTCGGACTCGACATGGTCCGACGGGCGGCAGGCCACCGCCGAGGACGCGGCCTGGACGTTCAACACGATGATGACCGACGAGGGCGCCGCGACCTCCAACGGCAGCTTCGTCGGCAACTTCGAGGAGGTGACCGCTCCCAGCAAGGACAAGCTGGTCATCAAGCTCAAGAAACCGCAGGCCACGATGACCGCGCTCGACGTGCCGATCGTGCCAAAGCACATCTGGGAGAAGGCCGGCGACTTCTCGAAGTTCAACAACGACAAGGACTTCCCCATCGTGGGGAACGGTCCGTTCATCCTGACGGACTACAAGGTCGACAGCTACGTGAAGCTCAAGGCCAACAAGGACTTCTGGCGCGGCTCGCCCAAGTTCGACGAGCTGGTCTTCCGCTACTACAAGGACCAGGACGCGGCCGTGGCCGCCCTGCGCAAGGGTGAGGTCTCCTTCGTCGCGGGCAGCCCCAGCCTGACGCCCGCGCAGTCAGCCTCGCTGGAGAACGCCCCCGACATCAAGGTGAACGACGCCCCGGGCCGCCGCTTCTTCGCGCTCGCCGTCAACCCCGGGGCCCGCACCAAGGACGGGCAGAAGTTCGGCGACGGGCACCCGGCGCTGCTCGACCAGAAGGTGCGGCACGCCCTGTTCATGGCGGTCGACCGCAAGACCATCATCGACAAGGTCTTCCAGGGCCACGCCGTCGAGGGCGAGGGCTACATCCCGCCGCGCTTCGGGGACTACTTCTGGAAGCCCTCGGACGGCCAGAAGCTCGCCCACGACCCGGCGAAGGCGTCGGCCCTGCTGGACGAGGCCGGGTACCGGAAGAACAGCGCGGGCAAGCGCGTCGGCAAGGACGGCAAGCCGCTCGACTTCCGCATCCTCTGCCACGCCACCGACCCCAACGACAAGGCGATCGGCAAGTACCTCCAGGAATGGTGGGGCGACCAGGGCATCGGGCTGAAGGTCGACTGCCTCGACAACGTTTCCGACCCCTGGTACGCCGGTGAGTACGACCTCGCCTTCGACGGCTGGTCCGTCAACCCGGACCCCGACTTCGTCCTCTCCATCCACACCTGCGCCGCCCTGCCGGCCAAGGCGAAGGAGACGGCGGCGACCGACAACTTCATCTGCGACAAGCGGTACGACGAGCTCTACAAGAAGCAACTGGCGGAGTACGACCCCGCCAAGCGGGCGGATCTGGTCAAGCAACTGGAGTCGCGGCTGTACGACACCGGGTACATGAACGTCATGGCGTACCCGAATGCCGTCGAGGCGTACCGCACCGACCACATCGCGTCCATCACCACCATGCCGTCGGCCGCGGGCAACATCTACGGCCAGGACGGCTACTGGAGCTGGTGGTCGGCGGTCCCGGCCGCCGGGGCCTCCTCGTCCGGTTCCTCCGACTCCGGCTCCTCCTCCACCGGGGTGCTCGTCGGGATCGGGATCGCCGTCGTCGTCCTCGCCGGTGGCGGACTCCTGTTCGCCATGCGTCGCCGCTCCACCGCGGAAGACCGTGAATAGCCCATGAGCTCAGAAAGCACCCCCGCCCTGGTGAAGGGCGCGGCGGGCGTGGAGAGCGCCGCATCCGGCGGTCCGGCTCCGGCCGGGCCGTCGGCCCGCTCCCCGCGCTCGCGCTCCGCCGCCGGATACGCCCGCTACGCGGCGGGCAAGCTCGCCGGGGCGGCCGTCTCCCTCTTCGCCGTCCTCGTCACCAGCTTCTTCCTCTTCCGGCTGATCCCCGGCGACCCGGTCAAGCAGATGACCGGCGGCCGTCAGGTGTCGACCGAGCAGATCGCGGCGATGCGCCGTGAGTTCGGGCTCGACCTGCCGCTGTGGCAGCAGTTCACGCAGTACTGCGGCAAGGCGCTGACCGGCGACTTCGGTACGTCGTACCAGTTCCGCGCCCCGGTCGTCGACAAGATCGCCGAGGCGCTGCCGGCCACTCTGCTGCTGACCGGCACCGCCTTCGTGATCTACACCCTGCTCGGCATCTGGCTGGGCGCCCGCTCCGCCTGGCGTAACGGTTCTGCCGGTGACCGGGCCAACACCGCGCTCGCGCTGACGCTGTACTCGGTGCCCTCGTTCTGGCTCGGTCTGCTGCTCATCATCACCCTGTCGGTGGGCGTCGGCCCGATCCCGGGGCTCTTCCCGACCGGCGGCATGGAGTCCGGGGACACCGCGGGCTTCGACCGGGTGCTGGACATCGCCCACCACATGGTGCTGCCCGTCGTCACGCTGGTCGCCGTGGAGTACGCGCGCACGCTGCTGGTGATGCGCTCGTCGCTGCTGGACGAGATGGGCGGCGACTATCTGACGACGGCCCGCGCCAAGGGGCTGCGCGACGACCTGGTCCGCCGTAAGCACGCCGTGCCGAACGCGATGCTGCCGACCGTGACGCTGCTCTTCGTGAACCTCGGCACGACGGTGGCCGGGGCCATCCTGGTGGAGACGGTCTTCTCCTGGCCGGGCCTCGGCGGCCTGTTCTACCAGGCGCTGAGCGTGCCCGACCTGCCGTTGGTGCAGGCGCTGTTCTTCGTGTTCGCCTCCGCGGTGATCCTGATGAACACCCTCGCCGATGTGATCTATCCGCTCCTCGATCCCCGGGTGGGCCGATGACGACGTCGATGGAGAAGCCCTCCGAACCGCGCGAGCCGGAGCTGGGCAAGCCGTCCGGCGGTCCCGGGAAGGCGGCCCCCGCCCCGAGCCCTCGCGCGCTGACCCGGGCCCGGCGGCGGCAGGCCGTGGTCCGCTTCTGGCAGCAGTACCGCACACACCGGGCCGGTCTCGTCGGCCTCGCCGTGCTCGCGGTGATCGCCCTGCTGGCGCTGACCGCCCCGCTGCTGGTGGGGGCCGGTTCGCAGAGCGTGACCGACGCGCCGGGCGGCCCGATGGAGGCGCCCAGCGGCGAGTTCCCGCTCGGCACCGACCAGTTCGGGCGCAGTCTGCTCGCCCTGATGCTGTGGGGCACCCGGGTCTCGCTGACCGTGGGACTGCTCGCGGCCTTCCTGTCCGTGGCCATCGGCACGCTGGTCGGGATCACCGCCGGGCACTTCAAGGGCTGGTACGCCACCGTCGTCATGCGGGTGACGGACTGGTTCCTGGTGATGCCGACCCTGGTGCTGGCGATCGCGCTGGCCACGGTCCTGTCCCGGTCGGTCTGGACGACGATCCTGGCGATCGGCGTGACGACCTGGCCGACCACCGCCCGCCTGGTCCGCGCCCAGACGCTGTCCGTCGAGTCGCGCCCGTACATCGAACGCTCCCGGGCGCTCGGGGGCGGGCACGGGCACATCATGTCCCGCCACGTCCTGCCCAACGTGATGCCGCTGGTGCTCGCGCAGACCACGCTCGTGATCTCCACCGCCATCCTCACCGAGGCGACCCTCGCCTTCCTCGGGCTCAGCGATCCCACGATCGTCTCCTGGGGCGGGCTGCTCCAGGACGCCCGGGAGGCCGGCGCGGTCAGCTCCGGCAACTGGTGGTACCTCGCCCCGCCCGGACTCGCCATCGCGGTGGTCGCCCTCGCGTTCACGCTCTGCGGCCGCGCCATCGAGTCCGTGCTCAACCCCAAGCTGGGGGTGTCCCGTTGACCGCCACGACCACGACCGGCACACCGGACCCGCATCCGTCCGGAGCGCTCGGAGCGACCCGGCCGACCGGCGAACCGCCGCTGCTGGAGGTACGGGACCTGACCGTCACCTACGGCGGCGGGGCCGGCGCCGTCCCCGCCGTACGGGGGGTCGACCTGCGGGTCGAGGCCGGGCAGAAGCTCGGCATCGCCGGGGAGTCCGGCTGCGGGAAGTCGACGCTGGCCCTCGCGCTGCTGCGGCTGCTGCCCGCGACGGCGAAGCTGTCCGGCGAGATCCTGCTCGACGGCGAGGACGTCCTGACCATGAAGTGGGGACGGCTGCGGGCGGTCCGCTGGGCGGGGGCGTCGATCGTCTTCCAGGGCGCGATGCACTCCCTGAACGCGGTGCACCGGGTCGGCGACCAGATCGCCGAACCGATTCTGCTGCACAGCCGGGCCACCCCGGCGGCCGCCCGGCGGCGCGCCGGCGAGCTGCTGGAACAGGTGGGGCTGCCCGCCGCCCGCGCGCAGGCGTATCCGCACGAGCTGTCGGGCGGTCAGCGGCAGCGCGTGATGATCGCGATGGCGCTGGCCTGCGATCCGCGGCTGATCGTCGCGGACGAGCCGACGACCGCGCTGGACGTGATGATCCAGGCGCAGATCCTGCGGCTGATCGAGCAGTTGGTCGCCGACCAGAACGTCGGCCTGATCATGATCAGCCACGATCTCGCGGTGCTCGCGGACACCTGCGACCGGCTCGCGGTGATGTACGCGGGCCGGGTCGTCGAGGAGGGCCCGGCGCGGCGGGTGTACGCGGACGCCCGCCACCCATACGGCAGGGCGCTCTCCGCCGCGTTCCCGAGGATCGGGGACCCCGCCTCCCGGCACGCCCCGCGCGGTCTGCCTGGCGATCCGCCGGACCCGGCGGCCCTGCCGGGCGGCTGCACCTTCCATCCGCGCTGTCCGGTGGCGCTCGACCGGTGCGCCACCGAGGACCAGGAGCTGCGGGCCGCCGGGCCGGAGCGCCGGGCGGCGTGCGTACGGGTGGACGAGGCGCCCGAGGGCCCGGCCCCGTGGCGGGCCGACGACACGAGGAGCACCGCATGAGCACCACCCCTCCGGTCGGCGCGGCCTCTCCCCCCGGCCCGCCCCGGTCCGCCGCCGCGCCGCTGCTCAGCGCGCAGACGCTGAAGGTCGCGTTCCCCGGCCGGCGCGGGGCGGCGACCGCCCGCGCGGTGGACGGCGTGGACCTCGACATCCGGCCCGGCGAGATCGTGGCGCTGGTCGGCGAGTCGGGCTGCGGCAAGACGACGCTGGCCCGGTCGCTGCTCGGCCTGGTCCCGCCCTCATCCGGCCGGGTCACCTTCGGCGGTGAGCCGCTGGACTACGGGGGCCGGGCGCTGAAGGCGTACCGCAAACGGGTCCAGCTCGTCCTCCAGGACCCGAGCGGCTCGCTGAACCCCCGGCACACGGTGTACGAGGCGGTGGCGGAGGGGCTGCGCATCCACGGGTACGCCGGGGACGAGCGGGCGGCCGTCTCCGACGCCCTGTCACGGGCCGGGCTGCGTCCGCCGGAACGGTTCTTCCTGCGCTACCCGCACGAGTTGTCGGGCGGACAGCGTCAGCGCGTGGTGATCGCCGGGGCGCTGGTGCTGGAGCCGGAGCTGATCGTGGCGGACGAGCCGGTGGCGTCGCTGGACGCGTCGGTACGGGGCGAGATCCTGGCCCTGCTGCTGCGGCTGCGGGACGAGCTGGGGCTCTCGGCGCTGGTGGTCACCCATGATCTGGGGCTGGCCTGGAACATCGCGGACCGGGTGGCGGTCATGTACCTGGGCCGGATCGTCGAGACGGGCCCGGTCGAGCAGTTGCTGACGGCCCCTCGCCACCCGTACACCCGGGCCCTGCTGTCCGTCCTTCCCGAGGCGGAGGGCGAGCCGGTGGTGCTGGCCGGGGAGCCGCCGGACCCCTCCAACGTCCCGTCCGGCTGCCGTTTCCACGTCCGCTGCCAGATCCTGGCCTCGGGCGAGGCGGAGCGGGCGGGGGTGGCGGAGGCGTGCCGGACGGTGGACCTGCCGGTGCTGCACGGGGGCGCGGAGACGCAGGTGGCGTGCCACTGGGCGGCGGCGTGCGGCGGGGAAAACGGAGGCGGGGACGGGACCGCCGACGTGCCGACGCTCTGAGCACGCCCCTCCCCGGGCCGCCGGCTCATCTGCGGCCCGGGGAGGGTGCTGCTTTCAGCGGGTCCGGTAGCGGGCGTGGACCAGCCCAATGGCGATGGCGCGCTCCTCGACCGGTTCGAGATCGAGGCGCACGCCGTCGGGGAAGAACCGCTTGCGCGCCCGTCGTTCCATCGGCCCACCGGCAGCATCGACTACGAAGAGTTCTTTGCGAAGAAACCTTTGCGAAGAACTCTTCGCAATCTAGTGTGTGCCCCATGACCGACACGACACCCCACCCTTCCGACGACCCCTCGCAGGACGAGGGATCGGTCGTCCTGGACGCCAAAGGGCTCCGCGCCATGGCGCATCCCGTCCGTGTCCAGGTGATCGGGCTGCTGCGGAAGCACGGCCCGTCCACGGCCACCCGGCTCGCGGAGCAGTTGGGGGTGAACTCCGGAACAGCCAGCTACCACCTGCGCCAGCTCGGGGCGGCCGGCTTCGTGGAGGAGGACACGGAACGCGGCAACGCCCGTGAACGGTGGTGGCGCTCCGTGTACCGGTCGACCTGGTTCAACGACCCGGAGCTGGCCGAGCGGGAGCCCGCGGCCGCCCTCGCCTACCAGCAGTCCGTCGCCTCCATCTACGCGCTGCGCGCCCAGCAGACGCTCAACGGACTCCAGACGATGCCCCGCGCCTGGCGGGACCGGTTCGACCTGAGCGACTGGGTGCTGCGGCTCACGCCCGAGGAGACGGCCGAGCTCTACCGGGAACTGGCGGACGTCCTCGGCCGCTACCGGCGCGACACCCCGGAGAACGCGGCGACCGCCCCGGCGGGCGCCGAGCGGGTCGGCGTCATCACCCACATCCTGCCCGAGCCGAACACGCCCGCGACGGAAGCGGAGGCGCCGTGAGCGCCGGCGGCCCGGCCGGCGCCGGCGTGATACCCGCCGAACGGTCGTTACGGCCGCTGGCCGGAGTTCTGGCGGCCATCGCCGCGTCCGTGACCGGCACCCGGATCTCCCTGATCGCCCTGCCCTGGTTCGTCCTGGTCACCACGGGCAGCGCGACCCTGACCGGGCTGGTCGCCTTCTGCGAGATGGCGCCGTACGTCCTGGTCAAGGCGTTGGCCGGGCCGCTGGTGGACCGTACGGGCCCGCGGACCGTCTCCTGGACCACGGATCTGGCGAGCGCCGCCTCCGCCGCGGCGATCCCCGTGCTGCACACCCTGGACCTGCTCTCCTTCCCGATCCTGCTGGGCCTGGTCGCGGCGATCGGGGCCGCTCGCGGTCCGGGCGACCTGGCGAAGGAGGTCATGGTCCCGGAGGCCGCCGAGCGCGCCGGCACCCCCCTGGAGCGGGCCATGGGCCTGTCCGGGGTCATCGAACGCCTCGCCTCCACCATCGGCCCGGCGGCGGGCGGCGCCTTGGTGGCGCTGCTCGGCCCCATGACGGGCCTGATCGTGAACGCGGGCTGCTTCGTGCTCGGTTCGCTGATCGTCGCCATCGCGCTGCCGCGCGGCACGGGGCGTCCGGTCGTCGACTCCTCGGCGCCCGCCGACGCCCGGGAGCCGGGCTACTGGCGGCGGTTCGGCGAGGGCCTCACCTTCCTGCGCCGCGATCCGCTGCTGCTCACCGTCATCGTCATGGTCGGGATCACCAACCTGCTGGACGCGGCGATATCCACGCTGCTGGTCCCCGTCTGGGCCGGGGCGTCCGGCCACGGCCCGGCGGCGATCGGCCTGATCAGCACCACGATGGGGGCCGCCGCGGTGGGCGGGAGCCTCATCGCCTCGATGGCCGCGCACCGGATCCCCCGGCGGCTCGTGGTCCTCGGCGGATTCCTGCTGGCCGGCGCGCCCAGGTTCCTGGTCCTCGCGCTGGACGCCCCCCTGGGCGCGGTGCTGGCCGTCTTCGCCGTCAGCGGGTTCGGGGCGGGGTTCATCAACCCCGTGCTGGGCGCCGTCCTCGTCGAGCGCGTACCGCGCGGAATGCTGGGCCGGGTCAACGCCCTCGGGGACTCGCTGGCCTGGTCCGGCATCCCGCTCGGCGGGCTGCTCGCCGGGGCGGCGGTGACGGCCACCGGGCTGACGCCGGTGCTGCTCGTCTGCGGGGCCGCGTACCTGCTCACCACGACCCTGTCCGGACTGCGGCCGGAGTGGCGGGAGATGGACCGCTCCCGCGAGGACGGCGCACCGCGGGAGGCCGCTGCTCAGGACGGTGCGCGGGCGGCACCCTGACCAGCGTGGGCCGGCCGGCGGAGGCCGCACCGGTCAGCGCGGCGGGGCGGGCCCGCCGGGGTGGTGGATCGCCCCCGTCAGCTCCCCCAGCGGCCGTCCCGTACCGCCCCAGCGGTGCTGGATGATCTCGGCCGCGATGGAGACCGCCGTCTCCTCCGGCGTACGGGCTCCGAGGTCGAGGCCCACGGGTGAGGCCAGGCGGGCGAGCCCCGCCTCGTCCACGCCGGCCGCGCGCAGCCGGGCGAGCCGGTCGTGGTGGGTGCGGCGGCTGCCCATCACCCCGATGTACGCGGCGGGCGTGCGCAGCGCGGCGACGAGCAGCGGCACATCGAACCTCGGGTCGTGGGTGAGGACGCAGATCGCGGTGCGGGCGTCCACCTCGGTGGACTCCAGGTAGGTGTGCGGCCAGGCGCGGACCACCTCGTCGGCCGTGGGGAAGCGCTCCCGGGTGGCGAAGGCGGGGCGGGCGTCGCAGACGGTGACCCGGTAGCCGAGGAACGCGCCGATCCGGGCGGTGGCGGCCGCGTGGTCGATCGCGCCGAAGACGAGCATGCGGGGCGGCGGGGCGTACGTCCGGACGAAGACGGCCACCTCCTGCATCCGGCGCTGCCCCAACGCCCCGTACCGCTGGACGCCGGTGCGTCCCTGGGCCAGCAGGCCGCGGGCGTCGTCGGTGACGGCCGCGTCGAGCCCCTCGGAGCCGAGCGTCCCGGTGGTGGGCCCGGCGCCGGCGGGGCGGACGACCAGCCGGGCCCCGGTCTCCGCCGCGCCGGACAGGACGGTGGCCTCGGCGACGGGCCGGCCGGCGGCGATCAGCTCCAGCAGGGCCGCGAGTCCGTCGCGCTCGGCCCCGGTCGCGTACGCGCGCACCAGCACCTCGATCGTGCCGCCGCACGTCAGTCCGGCGCCGAACGCCTCGTCGTCGCTGATCCCGTACGCGACCACGCGCGGAGGCGCCCCGGCGAGCACCTCGCGGGCCGCCTCGTACAGATCACTTTCCACACAGCCGCCGGAGACACTGCCGAGCACGGCGCCCGCCGCGTCGACGGCCATGACCGCGCCCGGGTCGCGGGGCGCGCTGCCGTGCACCGCGACGACGGTCGCCAGGGCGAAGGGGACGCCGTCGGCGCACCGGGCACGGAGGTCGGGCAGGATGTCGCGCACCCTGTCAGCATCCGCCGTCCCCGGTCGCGGCGCACGGGGAGACGGGGCGTCAGTGGGTCCGGGCGTAGGCGGCGGTCAGCTCGCCGCAGCGCTTCACGTCGGCGGCCATCGCGACGACCAGGTCGTCGATCGTGTCGAACTTCAGCATGCCGCGCACGTACGCGAGGAAGTCGACGGCCACGTGCAGCCCGTACAGGTCGAGGTCGACGCGGTCGATCGCGTACGCCTCCACAGTGCGCTCGACCGCGTCGAACTGCGGGTTCGTGCCGACCGAGATCGCGGCGGGCATCGACTCGCCGTCGACCTCCAGCCAGCCGGCGTAGACGCCGTCGGCCGGGATCGCGGTGTGCGGCAGGGTCTCGACGTTGGCCGTGGGGTAGCCCAGCTCGCGGCCGCGCTGCGCGCCGCGCACGACGATGCCCTCGACCCGGTGCGGGCGGCCCAGGATCTCGGCGGCCCCGGTGACGTCGCCCTCGGCGATCAGCCGGCGGGTCAGCGTGGAGGAGAACGGCAGTCCGCCGCCCGCCTCCCCGGTGACGTACAGGTCGATGACCTCGACGGTGTAGTCGTAGGCGGCGCCCAGCTCGGCCAGCAGTTCGACGTTGCCGGCGGCCTTGTGCCCGAAGCGGAAGTTGGGGCCCTCGATGACGGCCTTCGCGTGGAGGCGGTCGACGAGGACCTTCGCGATGAAGTCGGCGGGCGCCAGCTTGGAGAACTCCGCGGTGAACGGCAGGACCAGCACGGCGTCCACGCCCAGCTCCGCCATCAGCTCGGCGCGCCGGTGGTGCGGGGCGAGCAGCGGCGGGTGGCTGCCGGGGCGGACGACCTCGCTGGGGTGCGGGTCGAAGGTGACGACGACGGACGGGACGCCCAGCTCACGGGCGCGCTCGACGGCGCGGCCGATGATCAGCTGGTGTCCGCGGTGCACACCGTCGTAGGAGCCGATGGTGACGACGCTGCGTCCCCAGTCCTGGGGGATGTCCTCCAAGCCACGCCAGCGCTGCACTGAGACCGCTCCTCGCCCGAACCTGTGTACGTGTCTTTAGTCGATTGCGCAGGTCTAAGACTGCCATGCTCCCGTCCCGCCGCCTGCATCGGCATCGGCATCCGCGGACGTGATGTCTCCGATGCGGCCGGGGCGTCCGGCGGATCAGGACCGGACGGGCCGCGGCACGGATCCGGTCAGGGTCGGCCGGGGACACCCCAGGGCCCGCCGGGTGTCCGGGCCGAGGACCGCGGCCCACTCCTCGGGGGCCTCGGTCAGCCATCGGGTGAGGAGGCCGGCGAATCCGGGCACGTCACGGGCGCTGTCGACCAGCACCCGGTCGAAGCGGGCGGCTCCCTCGGGGGTGCGGACGAGGAGCATGCCGGTGCGGTGGACGAGGGCGCGCGTACGGATCTCGGGGCGGCACTCCGATCCCTCGGCGGCGGCCCGCAGCAGGGCCTCCAGCACGTCCGGGTCGCGTCCGGTGGTCTGCTCGAACTCCAGCAGGACCTCCAGCAGCTCGGCGCGCAGGGGGCGCGAGTCGGTGCTCCCGGGGCCGGCGAGGACCCGGGCCAGCGCGGCCCGGACCGGCGGCGGCGCGGGGCGGTCCCGCAGCAGCCCGGTCACCAGGGGCAGCAGCAGGGCGCGGGCGGCGGGCCCGTGTTCGAGGCGGAGGTCGACGTACTCGGCGGCGTGCGTGCCGTCGTCCGGGTGGGCGTCGATGTACTCCCGTACGAGCCCGGCGACGTGCAGCGCGAGTGCGGGCGTGTCGAGACCGGCGAGGGCCCGCAGCACCGACGCCCCGCCGTCGCCGGGGCGGGCGAGCCGGGCGCGGAGGGCGGCGAGGACGGGCTCCGGGTGGGCCGGGAACACCTCGGCGAGGAGTTCGAGGGGGACCCGGGTGTCGCCGGTGGCGAAGGCGCGGAGGGTGTCCGGGAGGTGGCGGCCCCGGGACTTGGGGTCGCGGACGAGGACGGCGCGGGCGGACGCGTGCAGCTCGGCGTCCTCGGGGCGGTCCAGGACGGTCTCGGCGGCGGAGCGCAGCAGGGCCCGGTCGCCCTCGGCGGTGACGCGCTGCTGGAGGAGGCCCGCGTACCGGGCGGCGGCGGCGCGGCGGGCCGGTCGGTCCTCGTCGCGGGCCCAGCGCTCGACGGCGCGGCAGAGCGCGGTGGGCTCGTCGTCCGCGAGGGCGGCGAGCAGCTCCCCGGCGCGCTGGTGCGGGGTGGCGATCAGCGCGTCGGCCAGGGCGTCGGGGGCGAGACCGCGGCGGGCGTACAGGAGGGCCTGCGCGGCGGCGGCGACGGTGGGCCGCCGCGGCGCGTCCGGCGCGGCGGGTCCCCCGAGCAGCGGGCGCTCGTCGGTGAACCAGCGGCACAGCAGCGGCTGTACGGCGGGGGCGTCGAGGGCCAGGCGGTGGGCGACGGCGTCCAGGTACCGTACGTCGCCGTCGGCGCGGGGCAGTCCGTCGGCGGGCACGAGGCGGCGGAGCAGATCGATCCGGTCCTCCTCGGGCAGCCGCAGCCGCCGCCAGAACGAGGGGCCGAACTCCGCGTACGCCCCGGGGTCCCCGGCTCCCCCGGGGGCGGCGGAGCGGCGGGTGATGCGGCCGGCGAGGACCCGCAGGACACCCAGGTACGGGCGGGCGTCGGCGACCCGGAGGAGGCTGCCGCCCAGCAGATGGGCGGCCCACCAGGCGGCGTCCTCGTCGCGCGGGCCCTCGTCGGGCCAGAGCCGGTCCAGCGCCTCGATGAGGTCGGCCATCCGGTGGGCGAGGGCGGCCGAGCCCTGGCGGCGGCCGAGGAGCACCATCGCCTGGATGACCGGTCCGATGCGGTGCCGGGGCACGGGCAGGCTGCGGGGCTCGTCCGGGCCGTGGGGGTGCGGGGCCCGGTCGCGCTCCTCGCTCCCCCGGTGCCAGCGGTGCACCAGGGAGCGCAGGGCCGCGTCCAGGTCGAGGTGGGCGCCCTGCACCCAGTCGCCCAGCTCCTCGTGGGCGAACCGGTAGCCGGCCCCGGCGGGGACGAGCAGTCCCTCGGTCAGCACGGCGGACGCCCAGCCGGTGCGCCAGGGGAAGATCTCCTCGAACGCCTCCCGGTCCAGCTCGCCCTGGCCGGGGCCCAGGCAGCGGCGGGCCGCCTCGTGGACCTGGCCCGAGACCCGGGCGGCGAGCCGGCGCACATCGGCGCCCCGCGGCTGTTCGTCGGCGGCTGCCGCGATGCGGACGGCGGCGCGTACGCAGAGCAGGTCGAGGTGGGCGCCGAACACGTCCTCGGTGTCGGGGCGGCCCGGTACGTCCGGCGGCAGGGCGGCGCGGACCTCGGCGAGGAGGCGCAGGGTGAGCGGATGCCGGTCGTGGCCGGGGGCGAGGGCGGCGGCCGGGATGCCGTACGCCTCCTTGGCCCGCTCCGCCTGCTCGGGGGTGAGGTCGCCCAGGCGCAGGGCGGGCGGCAGCCGGCGGGCGGGACGGCCCGGCCGGTGCGGGGCGTCCGGGGGCCAGAGGGCGCCCGCGGTCTCCCAGTGCTCGGGGCGGCAGGCGACGACGAGCCGGACGCCCCGCTCGCGCAGCCACGCGGCGGTGGCGGCCGTCCACTCGGCGAGCCGGTGGGCCAGCGGCGGCGGCATCTCCTCGGGGCCGTCCAGGACCACCAGGAGCGGCTGCCCTGCGTCGGCGGCGAGCCGGGCGACGCGCTCGGGGGTGGCCGTGTCCATGGTGCCGAGGGCGCCGCCGGCGGTGACGATCCGGCCGGAGCGCAGGAGCGCCCGCTCCGCCGCGTCCGCGATCGAGGCGTCCTCGGCCAGCAGGTCGGCGCCGCGCAGCCAGAGCGTGGGGGCGGGAGCGCCGCCGTCGGCGCGGCGGGCGGCGAGGGCGGCCAGCTCGGTGGTGCGGCCGGTGCCGGGGGCGCCGACGAGGCCGAGGACCAGGGCCGTACCGGAGGTGAACCCGGCCAGCTCGGCGTGGACGTCCTCCCGCTCGACCGGGGCGACGCGGGCCCCGGGGCCGTCCGCCGAGCCGACGGAGGTGGCGGTGAGCTGGAGGGCTCCGGCGAGGTTGAGGTGGGCACCGTAGGCGGGGGCGACGGCGGCGTTGCGCCGCAGCAGGGCGTCGAGCGTGTCGTCCGCTCCCCGGGCGATCGGCAGCGCGAGCCCGGCGGCCTGGTGCGCGGCGGTCAGGGTGGTGCACAGGACGCCGAGGACCGCGCCGGTGGCCGGGTCGGTGACGGGGCCGCCGACGGCCGCGCCCCCGGAGCGCAGGGCGTCGCGGCCGTCGGTGCCGAGCGCCAGCTCCAGGGCGTCGGGAACCGGGTGGCCGGTGCCGTCCGGGCCGGTGTACGTGGCGGGGGTGGCGCCGAGCACCCGGGCCTCGCGCCGTCCGTGGGCGGCGATGTCGACGTAGCCGCCGGGTTCGGGACGCTCGCGCCCGGCGATGGGCAGGGGCTCGGCGGCGAGGGTGTCGGGGCCGCCGGTGCGGAGCAGGGCGAGGCCGAGTGCGGGCAGGGCGGTGATGTCATCGGGGGCGACGGAGCAGGTACGGCCGCCGGTGCCGTGGAGGAGGAGCGGGCCCGGGGAGGTGACGGCCTGGTGAGCGGTGACGACGGTGCCGCGGTCGTCCGCGACGAATCCCGTCCCGCGCGGCCGGCCGGCCTGATCACAGATGCTCACCAGTTTCGACCGGTCCCCACTGCCCATGGTGCGACGGTAGGCCGCCGGTGATCGCCCGGAGCGCGCGGGCGGGGAAAGCGCCCCCCGCGCCCCCGCCGTTCACTCCGAGCGCCCGTCCGTTGGGGTGAATAAGCGTGTCCCCCGGGGAGCAGGAATGGTGCCGGGGAGGGGAACGTGGAGCGGGCACCGGGTGGGGGCGAGGGTGCCCGCTCCACGCAGGGGCGGGAAGACACGACGGCGGTACGGAACCGGGGCCTGGCACGCGGCCCGGGGTGCCGTCGCCGGGGGGCGGGAATCGCGAAGGCCGGGGTGCCGGCGGGCCCAGGCCGGGGGGCCGGGCACAGGCCGGGGGGCGGCCGGGCACAGGCCGGGGCGGGAATCGCGGAGACCGGGGGCCGGGTGCTGCGGGGC
>NZ_JNZZ01000038.1 GCF_000717645.1 Streptomyces californicus | reverse complement strand
AGGCGGGGGTTCGGGGGCCGGGACGGTGGAAGGCGGGGGAGTTCGGTTCCCGGGGCGGTGGAGAGGCGTTGAGGCGGGCAGAGGGCGGGGGTTCGCGTCCAGAGGCGGTCGGGCCCGGCCCGGCGGACAGTGCGGCCAGGGGCCGCCGGGGCGGGCGGTCGTCGCCCGCCCCGGGATCGGTCAGCGGGCCGTGCGGCCGGGGCCCTGGACCCGGGGGCCGGGTCAGGGGTCCGGGATCCTGGGTCCCGGGGCCGGGGCCGGGGCCGTCGGGAAGCCCCGGCCCCCGGGCCCGGCGGTGGGATCGGGTCAGCCGATGGCCTTGTCGATCGTCCGCACGGCCGCGTCCCACGCGTCGTCCGGGCTGGTGCCGCGCTGCTCCATGTTGTTGATCTGGGTGGAGATGGAGTCCTTGATGACGCCGTCCTTCGGGCCGAGGACCGCCTCGGGGATGGACTTCGCGCCGTCGGCGTAGATCTGGCCGATCGGGGCGTCGTTGAAGTACGGCAGGGTCGCGTTCTTCACGTCGGGCAGCTCGTAGGCGCCCTGGTTGGACGGGAAGACGCCGATCGCCTTGAAGACGGCGGCCTGCTGCTCCGGGGCGGTCAGCCACTTGACGAGCTTGGCGGCCTCGTCGACGTTCTTCCCGGACTTGGGGACGGCGAGGAAGGAGCCGCCCCAGTTGGCGGAGGTGCCGCCGGGCGCGCTGGTGATGTCCCACTTGCCCTTGTTGGCGTCCCCGGCGTACGTCGAGATCTGGCCGGCCATCCAGGCGGGGCAGACGACGGTGGCGACGGTGCTCTTGCGCAGGGCCGCCTGCCACTGGTCCTCGAACTGGGCCAGGCCCTGCGTCAGCTTCTTGGAGGCGGCCTGGGCGGCGAGCTGCCAGCCCTTCTCGACGCTCGCGCTCTCCTGGTAGACCGGCTTGCCGCTCGCGTCGTAGTACTGCTCGGGGCTGGAGCTGACCACCGCGTTGAACATGGCGCTCGCGGAGTCCATGAAGTACGTCCCGGAGGGGGCCTTCTTCTTGTACCGCTCCCCGAGCGCGAGGTAGTCCTCCCAGCCGCCCGCCGTCAGCTTCGCCACCTCGGAGCGGTCGGTGGGAAGCCCGGCCTTCTCGAACAACTCCCGGTTGTAGCAGAGGGACATGGGGCCGATGTCGGTGCCCGCGCCGATGACGGCGCCGTTGGGTGCGGTCGCCTGCTTCGCCTTCCACGACACCCACTCGTCGACGCCGATGACCTTGGAGAGGTCGGCGAAGGAGTTCGCCTTGGTGTCGACGATCTCCTTGATCCGGCCGACCTCGATGCCCTGGACGTCGGCGAGGCCGCTGCCGGAGTTCAACTGCTGGAGGAGCTTGGGGTAGTAGTTCTTCTCCTCGGCGGTCGTGTCCTCCTTGACCGTGATCTTCGGGTTCAACTCGTGGTACTTCTCGAAGAGTCCGGCCTCCTTGTACCCGAACTGCCCGAAGTCCGCGACGGTCAGCGTGATGTTGCCGTCGGCGTCGGCGCCCTTGCCGGAGTCGGACGAGCCGCCGCATCCGCTGAGGAGGAGGGCGGTGGCCGTGAGGCCCGTGGTGGCCGCCAGGGCGGCTCGCTGGCGTCGACCGGTGACGCGGCGGGTGATGCGCATGTCCACTGCTCCTTGTTCCGGGGGGTGTTCCGGGGCTGTCCCGGGGTGTTCCCGGAGGGTCCCGGCATGGTTCCGGGGGTGCTCCGGAGTGGTTCGGTTCGGTGCGGGGTGGTTCAGATCGGTACGGAGTGGTTCCGGGCGGTTCTGGAGTGGTGCGGGGTGGTTCTTCGTGGTTCTTCCGAGAGGTGGCGCCGGGCGGTGGCGCCGGGCGGTTCGGGGGCCCGCGCCCCGCCGTGCGACAGGGCGGGAGGCGGCCGGGTCCGGGTGCGGAGAGAAACGACGGGTGGGGCCGCCGCGACGAGTGGGAGCGCTCCCACATGCCGTGACGGAAGGTTGCTGCCTGGAGGCGGTGGGTGTCAAGAGTTGAAGACGATTCCGTTGCCGAGGGATGTCCGGCGCGTCACGACGGGGGTCTCGGGCCGCCCACCCGTCGGAAGGTGAAGGGGGAGGTTCGCCGGGAGGTGAGCGGCAGCGCCCCGCGAGAAGGGCCCTCCACGGGCCGGGCGGCCCGTGACGGGTGAGGTGCCGAGGCGCCGACCCCCTGTTAATTTCGCCCTTATGTACCCATTGATCACGTTGATCGCCGACGCCGTCACCGGTGGGTGACCCGGGGTGGGCGTGCTGCGCGACCATCCCGAACTGGCTCTCTTCCTCTGCCTCGCGGCCGGCTACCTCATCGGCAAGCTCCGCGTCGGCCCGATCACGCTCGGCGGCATCTGCGGCACCCTCATCGTGTCGCTGCTGCTCGGCACCCGGCACGTCAGCGTCGACGACGACGTCAAGACGGTCTTCTTCGCGCTGTTCATCTTCTCGCTCGGCTACCTGGCCGGACCGCAGTTCTTCGCCAACCTCAACCGCCGCAGCCTGCGCTTCTTCGCGCTCTGCCTGATCGAGCTGGTCTGCGTCCTCGGCATCGCCTTCGGGCTCGCCAAGGCGTTCGACCTGGACGTGGGCACCGCCTCCGGCATCCTCGCGGGGGCGGCCACCGAGTCCGCCGTCGTGGGAACGGCCACCGAGGCGATCGGGAAGCTCGGGGACCTGTCTCCCGAGCAGATCAGCCGGTACCAGGGGCACGTGGCCACCGCGTACACCGTCTGCTACCTCTTCGGCCTGATCACCATCGTGCTCTTCACCAGCCAGATCATGCCGATGCTGCTCCGGATCAACCTGGCGGACGCCTCGCGCGAGCTGTGGGAGAAGATGCGCGGCGGCCAGGCCGGACTGGACTCCGACGAGCGCGAGGCGCTGCCCGGCACGGTCGGCCGCACCTACCTGGTGACGCTGGCCGACGGGCGGACCGTGGGCGATCTCCAGAGCGCGCTGGGCGGCCGGATCACCGTCGAGGGGGTCAAGCGCGGCAGCAAGCTGCTGACACCCTCCCCCGGCCTGGAGCTGACGCTGAGCGATCTGGTCCAGGTGGTCGGGGAACGGGCCGCCATCATCGAGGCGGGCCGGGAGATCGGCCCGGAGACACCCGCCGTGCCGGGGCTCGACACCCCGCTCGCCACCAGCCAGGTCGCCGTCACCGAGAAGGACACGATCGGCGCGAGCATCGACCGGCTGGAGCAGCGCCACCCGGAGTTCCGCAAGGACGGGGTCTACGTCACCGACGTGCTGCGCAACGACCAGCACCTGCCGGCCAGCGGGGAGACGGTCCTCGCCCGGGGCGACGTGCTCACCCTGGTCGGTGCGCGCGGCGGGCTGAACCGGCTCGTCGCGAAGCTCGGCGCTGTGGTGAAGAACGACGCCACCGACTTCATCTATCTCGGCTTCGGCATCGTGGCCGGTTCACTGCTCGGCCAGGTCGTCGTGAAGCTCGGTGACGTCCCGATGTCGCTCGGCACCGGCGGCGGCTGCCTGATCTCGGGGCTGGTCTTCGGCTGGTTCCGCTCGCGCAGCCAGACCTTCGGGGCGTTCCCGCCGCAGGCCGCGACCACGCTGAAGGACATGGGCCTGGCGGTCTTCATCGCCTGCACCGGGCTGGCCGCGGGACCGCAGGCGTGGCCGCTGCTCAAGGAGTACGGAGCGCTGCTGCCGTTCGCGGGCATCGCCATGGTGCTGGTCCCGGCGACGGTCTCGCTGGTCGTCGGGCGCAAGCTGCTGAAGATCGAGAAGCCGCTGCTGATCGGCGCCATCGCCGGACAGCAGTGCTCGACCCCGGCGATCACCTCCATCACCCAGGTGGCCCAGAGCTCGGTCCCGCTCCTCGGCTACACGATCACGTACACGCTCTCCAACTTCCTGCTGCCGCTGACCGGGCCCATCCTGGTCGGCGTTCTGGGGGCCTGACGTGCCCGGCCTCCGCGACCACCGACCCGTACGGAACGGACCCCGCCATGCCCAGGAGCAGTCTCAGCCGTGAAGAGATCCGGTCCTTCGCCCAGCTCTCCCCCTTCGAGCTGAAGGACAAGTTCATCGCGATCGCGACGGCCGCGCAGAGCGGCCGTCCCGGCCAGAAGGGCCGGACGACCCGGGCGATGCTCAACGCCGGCCGGGGGAACCCGAACTGGGTGGCCACCGGCCCCCGGGAGGCATACCACGCACTCGGCTACTTCGCAATCGAGGAGTCCCGCCGGGTGTGGACGGCCGACAACCTGGGCGGGATGCCGGAGGAGGCGGGGTGTGCGGAGCGCTTCGACCGGTTCGTGCGCACGCGTCCGGGGCTGCCGGGCGTCGAGCTGCTGCGGGCGAGCGTGGACCTGGCGGTGAAGCGGTTCGGCTTCGAGCGGGACGCGTTCGTGCACGAGCTGGCGGACGCCTCGATCGGCGACAACTACCCGGTGCCGGACCGGATCCTGCCGCACACCGAGCAGATCGTGCGCGGCTATCTCGCGGACGAGATGTTCGACCACCGGCCGCCGGAGGGGCAGACGTTGAGCCTGTTCGCGACCGAGGGCGGCACGGCGGCGATGTGCTACGTCTTCGACTCGCTGCTGAAGAACGGCATCCTGGACCGGGGCGACCGGATCGCCCTGATGGTGCCGGTGTTCACCCCGTACGTCGAGATCCCCGAGCTGGACACGTACGACTTCGACGTGGTGCGGGTGGAGGCGAGCCTGTTCACCGAGACGGGCGTGCGGCAGTGGCGCTATCCGGAGGAGGAGATCGCCAAGCTCGCGGACCCGTCGGTGAAGCTGGTGTGCTGCGTGAACCCGAGCAACCCGCCCTCGCTGGCGCTCTCCGACCGGGTCACCGAGCAGATCGTCTCCATCGTCGCCGAGCGGAACCCGAACCTGATCGTCGTGACGGACGACGTGTACGGGACCTTCGTGGAGGGCTTCCGGTCGCTCGCCGCCGATCTGCCGCGCAACACCCTGCTCGTCTACTCGTACTCCAAGCACTACGGGGCGACGGGCTGGCGGCTCGGGGTGATCGCGCTGCACGACGACAACGTGATCGACGCGATGCTGGCGGCGCAGGACCGGGAGCAGAAGGCGCGGCTCGACCGGCGGTACGGGACGCTGACGCTCGATCCCGGGACGATGCGCTTCATCGACCGGATGGTGGCGGACTCCCGGCAGGTGGCGCTGAACCACACGGCGGGGCTGTCGCTGCCGCAGCAGGTGATGATGGTGCTGTTCTCGCTCTTCGACATGCTCGACGAGGGTCAGGCGTACAAGCACCGGATCCGGGAGATCGTCCAGCAGCGGCTCGAACTCCTGCTGGAGGGCGCGCACATGAAGATCTCGGAGGACCCGAAGCGGGCCGCGTACTACATCGAGCTGGATCTGCTGGCCGAGGCGGAGCGTACGCGCGGAAAGGCGTTCGCCGCCTTCCTGGAGCAGCACTACGAGCCGGTCGACCCGCTGTTCCGGCTGGCCGAGCAGACCTCGGTGGTACTGCTCAACGGCGGCGGCTTCGACGGGCCGGAGTGGTCGGTGCGGGTGTCGCTGGCCAACCTGGACGATCTGGACTACCTGAAGATCGGCCACCATCTGCGGGCGATCTTCGACGAGTACGCGGAGGAGTGGCGGGCCCAGGGCGGGTGATCCGGTCGCGGGCGGCGGCGCTGCGGCGGACGCCGGTACGGGGAACGACGGGCTGCGGAGGCGCGGCGGGCTGCGGGCGGCCGAGGCGCGGCGGGCGGCGGGGGCGCGGCGGGCTGCGGGCTGCGGGCTGCGGGCTGCGGGCTGCGGGCTGCGGGAGCCGGATTCCCCGCCGCCACCGGGGCGAACGGTGGCGGCGGGGGCCGACGTGGGGGTCCCCGGGGGAGGTGGGGTTCGACGACTTCCCGGGGTTGCTACGAGCAGCACGCTAGCGGCTGCACAAGGGGCAAACAGCACCTTACGGACAGCGGGTGGTGTTCTTATGGTGCGCTTAAGGGAGGCATCGGGGCCGGTTAATGCAGGGGGCCGGCGGGGGTCCGGGGCTCCCGGCGCCGCCGCCAGCCGATGCGGCGGCCGACCTTGCGGCCGTGGCCGCGCCGACCGCCTTCCGGGCCGCTGCCGTGCAGGCCGATCCAGATCCGGATCTCCGTGCCGCCGAGGACGGACCGCCCGATGCGCAGGTCGCCGCCGGTGGACTCGGCGACTCGGCGCACGATGTCCAGGCCGAGGCCGGTGGAACCGACGGACCCGCCCTCGCCGCCGCTCCCGCTGCCGCCCCGCGCGAGGGCGGCCCGCGGATCGGCGATCCCCGGCCCCGCGTCGGAGACGAGGACGATGACGGCGTCGCCGCTGTGGTGGACGTCGACGGCGAAGGCGGTGCCCACGGGGGTGTGGCGGAAGACGTTGCCGAGCAACGCGTCGAGCGCGGCTGCCAGTTCGGGCCGGGCGACGGGGATGCGGGCCGCGCGGTCGGCCCCCGCGACGCGCGTCTCGCGCCCCTCGTCCTCCGCGAGCGCCGACCAGAAGCTCATCCGCTCGCGGATCACCTCGGAGGCGTCGCACCCCGCCTCCGCAGGCGACCCCTGGGCGTGCGGGCGTTGTTCGCGCGCGGCGCGGATGATGGCGTCGACCTCGTGCTCCAACTGCTGGACCGCCGCCCGGGTCTGCTCCGCCGCCGGGCCCTCGCCGAGGGAGGCGGCGTTCAGCCGGAGCACGGTGAGCGGGGTGCGCAGCCGGTGCGAGAGGTCGGCGGCCAACTCCCGCTCGTTGGCGAGGAGCTGGACGACCTGGTCGGCCATTGAGTTGAACGCGACGGCGGCGGAACGCAGTTCGGTGGGCCCCTCCTCGGGGACCCGGGTGGCGAGCTTGCCCTCCCCGAGCTCCTGGGCCGCGCCCGCGAGGCGCTGGGCGGGCCGCACCATCCGCACGCCGAGCCGGTCCGCGACCGCGACCGAGCCGACGACCAGGGCGAGGCCGACGCCCGCCAGCATCAGCCAGGCGGTGGCGACGCCGTTGGAGACCTCGTCCTCGGGGACGTAGACCTCGACGACGGCGATCTCCCCGGTGCCCAGCGCGGTGGGCTGGAGGAGGGCGAAGCCGCCCTCGACCTCGGCGACGGAGGCCCGGCCGTCCTCGCGCACGGTCTCCACGTCCTGCCGCGCGGCGCGCCGCGTACCGATGTCCAACGGGCCGCCCTCGACCGGGACATGGACGGCGAGGTGGCCCCGGCCGCCCGGCTCGGTGGACAGCACGGCCCGGGTCAGCTCCGCGCGGTCGGTGGTGATGGAGAGGGTCGGCCCGATCGTGGCGGCCTGGCGTTCGGCGTCCGAGAACGCACGGTCGCTGGCCAGCTCCCGGATGACGATGCCGAGCGGTACGGCGAAGGCGATGACGACCATGGCCGTGACCGCCAGACAGACCTTGACCAGGGCCCATCTCATGCGGACGGCTCCGCGAGCGGGGCGGCGCCGGGAGTGTCCGGCGGTGGCTGGAGCTTCACGCCGACGCCGCGCAGGGTGTGCAGATAGCGCGGCCGGGCGGCCGTCTCACCGAGCTTCCTGCGCAGCCAGGAGAGATGCACGTCGATGGTCTGGTCGTCGCCGTAGGACTGCTGCCAGACCTCGGCCAGCAGCTCCTTGCGGGCGACGACCACCCCGGGCCGCCCGGCCAGGAACGCCAGCAGGTCGAACTCCCGCCGGGTCAGGTCAAGTCCGGCCCCGTCCAGCTCGGCGGTGCGGCGCAGCGGGTCGATGGAGAGACCGCCGACGCGAAGGACCCCGGGCGGCGGGGCCTCGGCCCCGGCGGCGCGGGAGCGGCGCAGCACGGCGGCCATCCGGGCGGAGAGGTGCTCCACGGAGAACGGTTTCGTCAGGTAGTCGTCGGCCCCGTCGTTCAGCAGCCGGACGATCTCGCTCTCGTCGTCCCGCGCGGTGGCGATGATCACGGGCACGTCGGTGATGGAGCGCAGCATCTTCAGCGCCTCGCCGCCGTCCAGGTCGGGCAGTCCGAGGTCGAGGATGACCACGTCGAAGCGGAAGTGGGCGACCTCGCGCAGCGCTTCGAGCGCGGTGCCCACGCTGCGTACCGTGTGGGACGCCTCGCTGAGGTGCCGGATCAGCGCGGACCGCACGAACTGGTCGTCCTCGACCACGAGCACACTTGCCATGGGCGGCACCGTACGCCATGCCGACGGGCCCGGTCCCGCCCCGTCGGAATCCTCCGCAAAGGCCGGAGAAGAGGGTGTACGGGGTCTGCCGGGGCCGCCAAGTGCCGTACGGACAGGGGGCGCCGGCGGGTCCCGGTGGTGCGAGGATGTCCCCGATGCGACGAGGACTCGTACACGTGCTGGCGTGGACGCTCAGCACCGGAGCGGCGGTCACGCTCTCGTGGTGGGGCGTGCACACCGTCCTGTCGGGGACGCTGTACGACCGCCCCCGGGCGGTGCCGGTCTCGGCGGCAGCGGGGCCGTCCCAGCGCGCCGGGCAGAACGGCGGACCGCCGCTGGTCTCCTCCACCCACCGGGCGTCGCCCTCCCCCACCGGCACGCCGCGCACCGCTGACGCGAGCCCTTCGGCCGCCGCCCCGCGCCCCGCCCGTACGCCGTCGGCGGCCCCGGCGAGACCGTCCGCGCACTCCGGTCCGGCCCGATCGTCGAAGGCCGCGGGAAGGCCGGGCGCTTCGGGGTCCTCGGCCTCCGGCGAGGTGAAGAGCTACCGGACGGACGGCGGCCGGGTGGTGTTCGAGCTGGGCGCGGACGCGGCGAAGCTCGTCTCCGCGACGCCGGAGCCGGGCTGGTCGATGCAGGTGTGGACGAACGACGCGTGGATCCGGGTGGACTTCGGCGACGGGCGCGGCGAGGACGGGACGACGTACTCGGTGTGGTGCACCTGGAACGGGACGCCGCCCGTGGTGCAGGTCGTCGAGCCGTGAGCCGGGGCGGGCCGGCCGCCGGTCCGCCGCGGAGCCTGCCGCCGAGGCGCCGCACGGCCCGCCGGGGGCCGGGGTCTGTCGACGGCTCAGGGGTGCTCGGCGGTTCAGGGGCGCTCGGCGGTTCAGGGGTTCTCGAAGACCGACGGCGGGGGCGCGGGCGAGGGCTTGGCGGCCTCGTCGGTGACGACGGCCGCGCCGCCGGTGAAGTCGCCGAGGGCGCGGCCGTGCTCGACGCGGCCCGGGTGCGGGTCGGTCGCCACCCGCCGGGTGAACTCCGCGACCGGCAGCGGCAGCGCGGAGGCGAGCAGCACCGCGTTGCCGAAGCGGCGGCCGCGCCACACCACCGGGTCGGCGGCGAGCGCCAGTTCGGGGAAGACGGCGGCCGCGGTGGCCACCTGTCCGCGCAGATGGGCGAGGGGCGGCCCGTCCGCGAGGTTGGCGACGTACCGGCCGGAGGGCGCCAGCACCCGGCGCACCTCCGTGAGGAAGCCGGCGGAGGTGAGATGGGCGGGGGTGCGGGCCCCGCTGAACACGTCCGCGACGATCAGGTCGGCCCAGCCGTCCGGGAACCTGCCGAGCCCTTCACGGGCGTCGGCCGTGCGGACCCGGACGCGCGCCTGGGGGTCCAGCGGGAGGTGGTCGCGGACGAGCTGGACGAGCGGCGCGTCGAGTTCCACGATCTGCTGGGTGGAGCGGGGTCGGGTGGCGGCGGTGTAGCGGGCGAGGGTGAACGCGCCGCCTCCCAGGTGCAGCACGCGCAGGGGCTGGAGCGGGGGCGCCGCGAGGTCGATGACGTGGCCGATGCGGCGCTGGTAGGCGAACGAGAGGTGTGCGGGGTCGTCGAGGTCCACGTGGGACTGCGGGGCGCCGTCGATCAGGAGGGACCAGCCGTTCGGCCGTTCCCGGTCGGGTATGAGCTCCGCGAGCCCGCCGCCCACCGGCCGCGCGACCGGTTCGCGCTCGGCCCGGCCGCCGCTCCGGCGCCCCTTCGCCGGCGCGTCCGCGGCCTTGGCCGGCGCCTTGCCCTTGGCCGCGGCCTTGTCCCGGCCCGGCCCTCCTCGACGTGCCACGTTCGCTGGTCCTTGCTGGTGGGGGCCCGGGGCGCCGGCTTCGCGGAGGCATTCGGCCGGTCTGCCCATTATGGGCTCAGCAGCAGTTGTCGGCCGCCTCGATCATCCGGGCGGCCTGGTCGAGGGCGGCGCGGAGCACGGCCGGATCGGTGACCGGCGCGTCCTCGGCGGGCGGGAGCAGCCAGCCGGAGCCGGCGGCGGGCGGGACGGTGGGGAGGCGCAGCCCGCGCCCGTCGGTCCGCGTACAGGCGCTGCCGGGTACGTCCCAGGCGTCGGCGGTGCCCGGCGGCACGAGGAAGCCGAGGGTGTCGCAGGTCCCGTCGTGCAGCACCGGGCCCACGGGCTCGTGGCCCTGGGCGCGCCGCAGGATGTCGACTGCCTCCAGTCCCTGCCGGGCCGGGACCGTGACCAGGTCGCAGGGCGGGGTTCCCTGCGCGGGGGGCACGGGCGGCTTCGGGGCCGGCGGGGGCTGGGGGTCCGTCGGTTGCGTCGCGGTCGTCCGTGAGCCGGTCTCCCTGCCGAGGTGCAACAAGGGAACCCCTCCTCTCATCGCCGAACGGAGCCACACTCCGTCTCCACAGTGACCAACGCGACGGCGCGTCAAGGGCTACGGGCCGAGACCGCCGCAAAGGGTGGCAGTTCATGGCGGATCGGGGACGGTATGCCCCTTTTCGCAACGAAACGCTGCGTGTGCGAGCCGTCACAGCAGGTACGTTCGTGCTCCGCCGGGGCACCCGGGAGACCGGGTGGCACGAACCCCGGCCGCACCAGAGAGGGGCCGGTCATGGCGTCGACAGCGGCAGTTCCCAACCTCGCCTTCCGTCAGCTGCGCGGACCGCGTTCGGCCGGGGAGTTCGCGGCCGCCGTCCGCCGGGCGGCCCGGGAGATCGGGGAGCAGGTCGCGTGCGACGCCCGGTACATCGGGCGCGTGGAGTCCGGGGAGATCCGCTGCCCCAACTACGCCTACGAACGGGTCTTCCGGCACATGTTCCCCGGCCTGTCCCTGACCGACCTGGGGTTCTCGGCCCGCGAGACCGTACGGGGGCGGGGCGCCCGGGTCGTGTCCGAACCCCCGCCCGCGGCCGGCCCCGCGTCCCGCCCCTCCGGCCGGGGCCACGACCCCGGCGTCTCCCACGACCACCCCCACGACATCCCCGAGGAGAGCGACGTGCTGCGTCGCGTGTTCATGACGAGCGGCACCGCCACGATGGCCGCCGCTTCCCTGGGCCTCGGCGGGGCGCCCGCCGCCGCCCGGGTCTCTCTGCCCGTACAGCGCCGGGTCGGCGAAGCGGAGGTGAGCGCCGTCGAAGAGGCCGTACGGCAGTTCCGGCTGCTGGACGACCGGCGCGGCGCGGACGGGCTCTACCGGCAGGCCACCCGCCCGTTGCGAGCGGCGTACGAACTGCTGGACGCCGGGGCCACCGCACGGCGCACCACCTCGGACCGGCTGCACGCGGGCGCGGGCGAGCTGGCCATCTCCGTGGGGTGGCTGGCCCACGACTCGGGGCGGCTCGACGACGCCCGCTCGCACTACGCGGAGGCGCTGGCCACGGCCCGGCTGGCCGGCGACGCCGGGCTGGAGGCGCACGCGTTCTGCAACACGTCGTTCCTGGCCCGGGACGCGGGGCGGCCGAGGGAGGCGGTACGGGCGGCGGAGGCCGGTCTGCGGGCGGCCCGCTCGCTGGGGTCGCACCGGCTGATGGCGCTGCTGGCGCTGCGGGAGGCGGGGGGCCGGGCGGGGCTCGGGGACCGTACGGGGTGCGACCGGGCGATCGGGCGGGCCCGGGCCGCGTTCGAGCGGGGCCCGGCGGCGGGCGACCCGGAGTGGATGAGCTTCTTCCGGGAGGCGGAGCTGGAGCTGCTGGAGGCCCAGTGCTGGTCGGCGCTGGGCGACTGGTCCCGCGCGGCCCGGCACGGCAGGCGGGCGACGGCGCTCCAGGACGTCCACTTCACCCGGAACCTGGCGCTGTACCGGGCCCAGCTCGCAGGGGACCTGGCCCGGGCCGGCCGGGTGGACGAGGCGGCGGCGACGGGGCACCAGGTGCTGGACCTGCTGACCCGGGTGAGGTCGTCGCGGATCCGGGGCATGGTGGCGGGGGCGGCGCGGGTGCTGGAGCCGCGGGCGGGGGCGGCGGACGTGTCGGCCTTCCTGATCCGCCACGGGGCGCAGCCGGCGGAGTGAGCCGCCGCGCTCCCCCGGGCGCCCGGGTCCACCGCGCGGCACCGGGCGCCCGGGTCCACCGCGCGGCACCGGCGGGGTGAGCCGCCACGGGACCCTCGCCGCGGCCCCTTCGGCCCGGACTGGGCAGACGGCCGCGCGGGCGGGCGGCCGTGCGGGCCGACGCGGGCGGGCCCGCCCCTACCGGGTCCCTACCGGTCCAGGTGGCCGGTGTCGTTCCAGCGTTCCAGGGCCGGCATCCCGTACGCCCATCCCAGCACGGACAACGACGTCGGCTCCAGCCGTACGCGCGCGCCGAAGGACAGGTCCTCGCCCAGCCACCGCGCACCGAGCGCCCGCAGGATGTGGCCGTGGGCGAAGACCAGGACGTCCCGGTCCGCCGACCGCGCCCAGGCGACGATCTCGTCCGCGCGGGCGGTGACGTCGGCGACGGACTCCCCGTCCGGGACCCCGTCGCGCCAGATCAGCCAGTCCGGCCGGTCCGCCTTGATCTGCGCCGGCGTCAGGCCCTCGTACGCGCCGTAGTCCCACTCCATCAACGCGTCCCACGGCTCGGCCCGCTTCCCGAACCCCGCCAGTTCACACGTCTCGGCGGCGCGGATCAGCGGACTGGTGCGGACCTCGACCCCGGGCAGCCCGTCCCACGGCGCCCGGTGCAGCCGCGCGCCCAGCAGTTCGGCGCCCTCGCGCCCGGCGTCGAGGAGCGGGATGTCCGTCCTGCCGGTGTGGTTGCCCCGGACCGACCACTGGGTCTGGCCGTGCCGGGCGAGCAGGATGCGCGGTGCCATGAAGGCTCTCCCTGAGAACGCTGGTGCTGGTGCTGGTGCTGGTGCTGGTGCTGGTGCTGGTGCTGGTGCTGGTGGGACCTTCCATCATCCCGTACGGAGGGGACAGGCAACCTCCCGGGCCCGCCCGGCGTCCCTCCCTGCGCAGCCCCCGGCGGTGCGTCCGGCCCCGGCGGGAGTGCTGCGACAGGGGGCGTCCGGAAAGGGGGCCCCGGCGGGTACGGGGGCACGGGGCCACCGTACGGTTGAACGTTCGCCGTCGGCCGCACGAACCTTGGGGAGAGCCACCGGATGCCGCACGCCATCGCGCCGCCCGCCAACGCGCAGCCCGCGACCGGTCATCGGCCCCGCTGGTGGACCGAGCTGCCGCTGATCGCGGTGGTCTACGCGCTGTACTCGGTGGGCAGGCTCCTGGTCCGCGGCGACGTGTCGACCGCGGTCGACCACGGCCTGGCGATCCTCCGGCTCGAACAGGCGCTGTACCTCAACGCCGAGCACCCGCTGAACCGTCTCTTCACCAGCACCCCCTCCCTCGGCATACCCGCCGACTTCGCGTACGCCTCCCTGCACTACGCGGTCACCCCGGCCGTCCTCATATGGATGTTCCGGCGCAGGTCGGCGCTGTACCGGTCGGCCCGCGTCTGGCTGATGAACTCCACGCTGCTGGGCCTGGTCGGCTTCTCGCTGATGCCGACCTGCCCGCCCCGCCTGCTGGACGCGAGCCACGGCTTCGTCGACACGATGGCGCAGTACAGCGCGTACGGCTGGTGGGGGCAGGGGGCGAGCGCGCCGCGCGGGCTGAGCGGGATGACCAACCAGTACGCGGCGATGCCCAGCCTGCACGTCGGCTGGTCGCTCTGGTGCGGCGTCCTGCTGTGGCGGCACGGCCGCCATCCGCTCGTCCGGGCGGCGGGCGTCGCCTATCCGCTGCTCACCACGGTCATCGTCATGGGCACGGCCAACCACTACTTCCTGGACGCCGTCGCGGGCGCCGCGGTGATGGGGGCGGGGGCCCTGCTGGTCAAGCCCGTCACCCGGTTCGCCGACCGGGTCAAGGCGTGGGGCGCGGCCCGGTTCACCGGCCCGGTCGCCGTCCTGTTCGCGGCCGGTCCCCCGCACGGGTCCGCCGCCGCCCAACGCCCCGTATCCGGTGCCGTATCCGTGACCGCGCCCCCGAATGTCAGTAGCGGATGCAAGACTTCCCCGGGTGAGCGCATCCCCGGCCAGCGGACCACCTCCGCAGATCCCCCCGGCACGGCAGTCGACGGCGCGTCAGTCGGCGGCGCCGACCCCGCGGCCACCAGCGACGACGCTCCGGCAGCGGCTCGCTGAGCTGCGCGGCCCCTCCGTCGCGCCGCATCCGCTCGACGCGAGAGCCCTCGCCGCGCTGGCCGCCAACCCCGGCTGCAAGCGGCGGGCCCTGCTCGACGGCGCGGGCGTGGACAAGGGTGTGCTGGCCACGGCGCTCGGTTCCCCCGCCCCCTTCGGGCAGTCCCAGTTCGCCTTCATGCGGGGCAACGCGTTCGAGGCGAAGGTCAAGGCCGACGGCGGCGCCGAGCTGCTGCGCCTGCTGTACGAGCGGCTCGGCGGCGGGGCGCCGGAGCCGGCCGGGGACGCCGCCGCGCCGGATCTGAGCGCCGCCGGTCCCGAGGGCCGGGCCGCGCGGACCGCGCTCGCCCTGCGGGAGGCGACGGCGGCGGGCGGCTGGGCCCTGCTGGACCATCCGATGCTGGCGCTGGAGGTGGCGGGCTCCCCCGCCTATCTGGAGCCCGACGCGGTCGTGGTGCACCCCGACGGCCGGTGGACGGTGGTCGAGATCAAGTCATTCCCGATGATCGACGCGTCGGCCGACGCGTCGAAGGTCGGCGCCGCCGCCCGGCAGGCCGCGGTCTACGTGCTGGCCCTGGAGCGGGTCGCCGCGGTGACCGAGGGCGCGGAGGTCGGACACCAGGTGCTGCTGGTCTGCCCGAAGGACTTCTCCAACCTGCCGACCGCCTCCGTCGTCGACGTGCGCAAGCAGCGCGCCGTGACCCGCAGGCAGCTCACCCGGCTGACCCGGATCGAGGACATCGCCGCGGAGCTTCCGGAGGGGACGACGTTCGATCCGGCGTGCGCCCCCGACGAGCTGGACGCCGCCGTGGCCGCGGTGCCCCCGGCGTACGCCCCGGAGTGCCTGGCCGCGTGCGAGCTGGCGTTCCACTGCCGGGCGAAGTCCCGGGCCGAGGGCGCGGTGGAGGCGCTGGGCCGGAGCGTCCGGGGCGAGCTGGGCGGACTGACCACGGTGGCCGGGGTTCTGGCCGCCGCCGCGGGCAAGGAGGGCGACCCGGCCGATCCGACGGTCGCCGCGCTCCGCCGGGCCGCCGCCCTGCGCGCCGAGGCGCTGGAGAGCGCGGCCGCCCTGCGCGCCGGGAGTATCGGGGACCACGCCGGGAGCGGGGACGACGGCACGGGCGGTGCCGGCGGTACGGGCAGTGCGGTTGGTACGGCCGGTGCCGGCGGTACGGCCGGTGCGGATGGTGCCGGCCGTACTGGCAGTGCGGCTGGTACGGCCGGCGCGTCGGAGGGGCAGAGCTGATGTCGCTGATCACCACCCTGGCCCGGCTGGAGGCCGTCGACTCGGGCCGCGCCCAGCCGCTTGCGACCGTACGCCACCGCCATCTCACCGACCGGCCGCTCGTGCTGGTGCCGCTGACCACCGCCGGCGAGGCCGGGGCCCCGCTCGGGGCGCTGGTCGGCACCGACCGGGAGTCGCCCCGGCTGCTGGCCGTGGCCCAGCCGCGCGACCGGGACCTGCGGTTCGCGTTCCTGGCGGAGCTGGCGGAGGCGGTCCTGCCGCACATCGAGGCGTACGCGGACGTCGTCGAGCCCGCCGAGCGCAACGAGACCGACCCGGCGACCGGCAAGAAGACCAAGGTCGAGGTCGAGCTGTGCACGGACGCCGCCCAGCTCGTCGTGCCGAGCCGGGCGGGCGTCGAGTTCGTCCGGCTGCTGGGCCGGTCGATGCGGTTCCGCCGTACCGCCGAGGACGACCCGGACACCCCGTATCCGGCCCCGGCGCGGGTGCCGCTGCTCGGCCGCTGGCTGACGCACTACGGGGAGCGGGCCCGGGTGCCCGGCTCCTCGCTGCTGCTGGCCGCCACCGATCTGCTGAACCGGCACTGGGCGACCGGGCAGAGCAGCCTGGAGGACCAGCACCTGGGCGCGCTGCTCGCCTGGATCGACCCGCCGGCCGGCTCCTCGGGGGCCGAGGCGGCGCTCCGGGCCGAGCTGGCCCGGGACGGGGAGGGCCAGTTGCTCTGCCCGCCGGCCGGTCCGGCGACGGACCCGGACTTCGACAACCGCCTGCTCGCCCCGGCGATCGAGCGGTACGACCGGGCGCGCACGGCGTTCGCGTCGGCCGAGGACGGGCTGGCCGCCGATGCCCGGCTGGCCGAGCTGAGCGGCGCCGAGCGGGAGATCCGCTCGCTGCTGGCGCGGGTGATGCTGCCGACCTGGGACGCGGTGTGGCGAGGGCTGGACCTGCTGCGGGAGCTGCCGGAGGGGGCGCGGGCCGAGGACCGCTGGTCCCGGGACCGGTGGTCGTTCACCGGCCACCGCGACCGGGTGCGCTCGGGCGAGCCCCCGCAGCCGCGCCGCGACGACGCGGTGACGGCGGCCCAGAAGCTGGCCTCCCGGGAGACCGCGCAGGCCCAGTTGGAGGCGCAGGAGGCGCTGGACGATCCGCTGGTGCTGGCGGGGCGGCGGCTCGCGGGCGAGGCGTTCCTCGCCTCGGTGACGGATGTGGAGATGACGTACACCGAGTCCAAGCGGCCCTCCCCGCGCCCGCTGGTCACGGTCCGCACGGACGAGCGCCCGCATCTGGCCGAGCGGACGAAGGTCTACCGCACGCTGGACGGCAAGCCGCAGACGGCGGAGTTCGTCCGGTACGCGGGCGAGCCTCCGGCCGACGCGGACGGGGCCGTCGCGGAGCCGGTGCGGGCCGACCCGGAGGGCGGTCCCCGGACCGGCGCGGACGGCACCGCCGCCGACGACGGCGAGGTGCTGCTGGTGCTGCGGATCCTGGACCGGATGGGCCGGGGCAAGGAGCCCGCGCCCGGTTCGGTGCCGGAGCCCGGCGACCGGATCGCCTGGACCCTGTTCGAGCACGACCAGCGCGGCGGACCGAAGCTGCCGGACCCGGAGGAGACGCCGTGGACCCACGGCGGGCCGCCGGGCGCGGACGCCGCGACGCGTGCGGAGCACCCCGACCCCGTGACCCCGGAGGACCTGCTGTGACCCCGACCCCGTCCGCCACCGCCCCGGGGGGACCGCTGTGACCGTCGCCTTCGACCCCGGTGCGGCGGCGGCCCGCGCGACCGCCGCGATCCTCGACGACACCCTGCACGGCGGCAGCCGGGGCGTCGTCGTGGACTCGCCGCCCGGCGCGGGCAAGTCGACGCTGGTGGTGCGGGCGGCCCTGGAGCTGGCCGCCGCCGGGCATCCGCTGATGGTGATCGCGCAGACCAACGCCCAGGTCGACGACCTGGTGGTGCGGCTCGCGGAGAAGGAGCCCGAGCTGCCGGTGGGGCGGCTGCACAGCAGCGACTCCGATCCGTACGACAAGGTCCTGGACGGGCTCGCCAACGTCACCAAGTCGGCGAAGGCGGCGGATCTGGCCGGGCTCGACGTGGTGATCTCGACGGCCGCCAAGTGGGCGCACGTGAAGAACGTGGAGCCGTGGGGCCACGCGATCGTGGACGAGGCGTACCAGATGCGTTCGGACGCGCTGCTGGCCGTGGCCGGGCTCTTCCGGCGGGCGCTGTTCGTCGGGGACCCCGGCCAGCTGGACCCGTTCTCGATCGTGGGGGCGGACCAGTGGGCGGGGCTGAGCTACGACCCGTCCGCGAGCGCGGTCTCCACGCTGCTCGCGCACAATCCGGAGCTGCCGCAGCACCGGCTGCCGGTCTCCTGGCGGCTTCCGGCGTCGGCGGCTCCGCTGGTGTCGGACGCCTTCTACCCGTACACACCGTTCCGCAGCGGTACGGACCACGGGGACCGGAAGCTCTCGTTCGGGGTGGCGTCGGACGGCTCGGGGCCCGACCGGGTGCTGGACGAGGCGGCGGAGTCCGGGTGGGGGCTGCTGGAGCTGCCGGCCCGGCACACCCCGCGCACCGATCCCGAGGCGGTACGGGCGGTGGCCCTGGTGGTCCGGCGGCTGCTGGACCGGGGCGGCGTCGCGACGAGCGAGCGGGCGGACGACCCCGTTCCGGTGACGGCGGACCGGGTGGCGGTCGGCACGGCCCATCGCGACCAGGCGGCGGCGGTGCGGGCGGCCCTCGCGGAGCTGGGCGTCACGGGGGTCGCGGTGGACACGGCCAACCGGCTCCAGGGCCGCGAGTTCGACGTGACGGTGGTGCTCCACCCGCTGTCGGGCCGGCCCGACGCGACGGCGTTCCACCTGGAGACGGGCCGGCTCTGCGTCCTGGCGTCCCGGCACCGGCACGCCTGCGTCGTGGTGTGCCGTGAGGGGGTGGCGGACCTGCTGGACGAGCACCCGTCCACGGAGCCGGTCCAGCTCGGCGTCACGGTGAAGTTCCCCGACGGCTGGGAGGCCAACCACGCGGTCTTGGCCCACCTCGCCGAGCACCGGGTGCGGTGGCGCCCGTAAGGCGCGTCCGGCAGGGCGCACGGGCCGTGGCCCCCTTGCGCGGGGTTGGACAATGGAGGGTGGCCGTCCTGGCCGCGCGAGGAGGGAACAGCACATGACAGAGTCCGAGCGGAACGAACGGCAGCGGCTGCGCCCCGCGCCCCTGCTCTTCGAGCCGTCTCAGGCCGCGGCGGACCCGGAGCACTTCTTCGACCTGGAGTCGATGGAGGACCCCAGGGAGCTGCTGGCCCGGGCGACCGAGCTGACGCAGGCGTTCCGGGCGGCGACGGACCGGTCGGTGGAGTTCCAGGCGATCGCGGCGGCGCAGCTCGCCGATCCGCGCCGGTTCGACCGGCTGACGGCGGCGGACGTCGCGGAGCGGGCGGAGTGGACCGAGGACTACGCGAAGAAGATGATCGAGTTCGGCCGCTCCCTGCTGGACGCCGCCCCGACAGCCTGAGACGCACCGGGCGGGCCCCCTCCCGGCGGGCGGAGCCGCCCGGGTGCCGGGCGGGAGTCGGGCGGACGGGCCGGTCGCGCTCCTCCGGCGAAGCGCCCCTCCCGGAGGGGGCGGCACGTGCCCCCTCCGGACGGGCCGGACGCGCCCTCGCGCCCGCGGGCACACGCGTACGTGAGCCATGAGACCGATGTGACACGTGAGGCACGGCAGCAGCGGTGGGGCAGGTGGTGCGTCACCAGGCCGGGGGTCAGAGCCCGTGGCATATTCCGGCGCGCAAGATACTCCCCACCCCTCCGCCCTGTCCCGTTTTCCCGCAACTCTCGGAATCAGTTCCGTCACTCCCGGTAGACATTGCTCCATGAGCGCATGGCTGAAAGACGAAACGACCCTGCACACCGGTGCCGCCCCGCACCACGGCGTCGGCCTCTTCGCCCTGCTGCGTGACCAGCCCGGCTCCCAGGCCGCACAGGTCACGGCGGCCGGCGCCGCCTGGCTGGCCGGGGCCACCCCCTACCCGCGCAGCACCCTCGCCCAGTGGGAGGAGCGCCCGACCGCGCCCGGCGTCCTCCCCTGCGGCACAGCCTTCGACGTCGTGAACGTCCCGGCGCTGTTCGGGCGGCGGATGCTGGAGCGGCTCTGGGCGGAGGGGCCCGGCTCGGGGCCGGTCGCCACGCACCGGGGCCGGATGCTGCTCTTCGCCGCCCCCGGCACGGCCCAGCGGCTGCCCTCGCTGCTCTCCTGGGAGGAGTGGGGAACGGACGGTTCCGGGGGCGTCGGCGGGGCCGGCGAGGAGCGCGGCACGATGCCGCCCCTGCTCTGCCACGGCACCGGGGACGCCGTGACCGTACCGCCTCTGACCTGCACCTCGTCGGACGGCGGCCCGCGCTGGCTGGTCGCCCCCGACACCCGCACCCCGTGGCTGCCGGGCCCCGACGTGCTGCTCTGGGCGTGTGTGCGGGTGAGCCGGACCCCGCTCCCCCGGGCCGGGGCGCAGACGATTTTTCCTCCGGCGGATCAGGGTGCTAATGTCTACGACGTCACCAGGCGCCGTTAGCTCAGTTGGTTAGAGCAGCTGACTCTTAATCAGCGGGTCCGGGGTTCGAGTCCCTGACGGCGCACAGACGGAAGAAGCCCCTCGCGGAAGCGAGGGGCTTCTTCGTGTTCCGGGTGGAGCGGCCGTACGGCAACGGGGCTGTCGGCCGTACGGTCGCCGTCCGGCGCGGCCCGCTCAGACGCCGGTGGTAATCCGGACGGTCCAGGACCCGGACGGCGTACGGTCCGCGACCTCCACCCGGGTGCCGTCGCCCGGAACGGTGAAGGTCTCCCCCACGCCTAGCGGGGCGTCGGCCAGCGGCGGGTAGACCGAGCGGTCCCAGCAGGCCCCGGTCTCCGGGTGGGTGTCGATCACCTCGACGGGGCCGCCGCCGGAGGCCGTCTCACTGCGGATCCGGTAGATCAGGATGCCCTCGGCGCAGGTGGTCCGGTCGTTCCCGGTGGCGCTGCGGGCCTCGACGGCCAGTGCGCTGCCGGAGCCGGTACGGATGACGGCGAGCCGGGTGCCGAGCGTGCCGCCGGGCGGCGGGGCGGCGGCGACCGGCTCCAGCGTGAGATCGGCCGAGCCCCGGACGCAGACGACCTGGCGGCCGTCGAGCCAGCCGAGCTTCCACTTGTGCCAGCCGAACAGGTCGGGGGCGAGCCCGAACTGGCTGCCCATGACGTCCCAGTCGCCGACGTACGTGTCCCAGTCGCCCTTGCCGTCCACGGGCCGGTGGTAGAGGTCGGCCAGGTCGAAGACGTGCCCGGTTTCGTGGGCGAGGACGTTGCGGTCGGGCGGGTGCTGCTCGAAGACCGTGACGACCCGCCGGATGTCGCTGCCGTCGGCGCGCAGGGGCCGGTCGAAGTTCACCACCTTCGTGGCGTCGGAGTCCACGCCCGGGGCGTCGGGATCGGCCACCAGGTAGACGACGTCGTACCGGGAGAAGTCCACGTCCGCGTCGGCGGCGGCGATCGCGTCGCGGAGGTAGGCGGAGCGCCGTTCGGCGTTCCAGTCGCGCTCTATGCCGTACCAGGTGGAGGGGCGCGGCATCCGCGTCCAGCCCGGTCGCGGGTGCGGGCGCAGGGTGAACCGGCCGTAGCTCGCCCGTTCGAAGAAGCGGGTGGTGGCCGGGAAGTGGTCGGCGGTGAGCACGTCGGGGTCGACCGCGGGCTCCGCGTCCGGGAAGGACAGGAAGATCATGACCGCGTCGAGGGCCCGGTCGGGCTGCGGGTAGGCCGTGTTCCAGGTGTCCAGGCCGAGCGAGTGGTGCGCCGCCGTCCGGGGCAGGGCGCAGGACGCGGCGTCCCGGGAGGCGGCCACGGCGGGCCCCGCGACCAGGGACATGGCGGCGAGCGCCAGGAGGGAGGTGGCGGCGGCGGCCAGACTGCGCAGCGGCGGCCGGTCGGCTCCCTCGGGTCCGCGACGGGACGGCACATCGACCTCCGGGTGGGGAACACGGTCCATCGCGTCCACCCTGTGCCGCCGCGCCACGCCACGCCCTGTTGTGCTGCCCCACACGGGTCAGCGACCGAAAACACCACCCACACCTTCACGGAACGTCACCATCGATCGATGGCGCCCACTCAGGCAACAGATCCGCACAGAATTGATCAGGAGCGGGCAAACCGGAAGGCTGGATTACGCCCCTCGGGGGACCCTCACGGTGGCCCGGACCGGGCAGTGCGCTGGATTGGGCTATGCGGCCTCATCTATGCTTCACCACGCTTTCCCGCGTGGAACGGGCCCTTCACGGGGACCGCCGCACGGTGGCCTGTCCGACCCCACCAGTTCACGACGATCTTGACAGCGGGAGCGAGCGGTGAGCGGAACCTCCGAAGGGCCGAGCGCCCCGGCAGGCACGGCCTCCGGCGTGCCCCCCGCATCGGTCACGGAGCGTCATGCGGCGGCCCATCCTCCGCCCGCCGGCGCCACGCCGCCCGCCCCCGCGCCACGCCCCCACCCGGAGCACGCCGGACCGCCCGCCCCCTCCGAGGTGCGCGACTACCGGGCCGCCTTCAACGCCGCCGCGCTCCCCATGGGCGTCATCGACGGCCGGGGCCAGGTCGTCCGGGCCAACGAGGCGCTGGGCGGGCTGCTGGGCGCGCCGGCGGCGGTCCTCGCCGGGCGCCAGGCGAGCGAGCTGCTCGACCTCGCCTCCGACGACCGCACCTGGCACAGCTACCGCGAGGTCCTGCTGGGCCGCCGCTCCCGGTTCCGCTGCGACCGCCGCCTCAAGCACCCCGACGGGCGCTCGCTGTGGGCCGAGATCACCGTCGTGCCGATGACCGGCGCCTCGGCCACCGAGCCCGCACGGGTGCTGCTGACGGTCGCCGACGTCAGCGACCGGCGCGAGCTCCAGGAGCGGCTGCGCCACCTCCAGATGCACGATCCGGTGACCCGGCTGCCCAACCGGACGCTGTTCTTCGAGCGCCTCGCCTCTGTGCTGGAGACCCCGCCGTACCAGGACGACTCGATGCCCGCCCGGCAGCAGGCCCGGATCGGGCTCTGCTATCTGGATCTGGACGGTTTCAAGGCGATCAACGACACCCTGGGCCACCGCACCGGGGACCGGCTGCTGGCCGCCGTCGCCGCGCGGCTCACCGACTGCGCGGAGAACGACGCCTCCCGCAACGCCGGCGGCAACCGGCTGGTGGCCCGCCTGGGCGGCGACGAGTTCGCGATCCTCGTCGAGGACTCGGCCGGCACCGAGGAGCTGGCCGACCTGGCCCGCTCGGTCCTCGCCGCCCTCCAGCAGCCGTTCGACCTGGCCGGGCAGCGGCTCTCGGTCTCCGCGTCGATCGGGGTGGTCGAGCGGGTCGCGGCGGGCACCTCGCCCACCGGTCTGATGCAGGCCGCCGACACCACGCTGTACTGGGCGAAGGCGGACGGCAGGGCCCGCTGGACGCTGTTCGACCCGGAGCGCAACGCCCACCGCATGACCCGGCAGTCCCTCTCCTCCACGCTGCGGCCCGCCGTGGAGCGCGGCGAGTTCACGCTGGAGTACCAGCCGCTAGTCGGCATGGCGGACGGGGTGCTGCGCGGGGTCGAGGCCCTGGTGCGTTGGAACCACCCGCAGTTCGGCGTGCTGCCGCCGAATCGGTTCGTCCAGATCGCCGAGGAGGACGGCTCCATCGTGCAGCTCGGCCGGTGGATCCTGCGTACCGCGTGCCGCCAGGCGCGGCGCTGGGAGCTGGACCACCCGGACGAGCCGCCGCTGTTCATCAGCGTCAACGTCGCCGTACGGCAGGTCTGGGACTCCGACCTGGTGGCGGACGTGGCGGAGATCCTGACCGAGACCGGACTGGCCCCCGGGCTGCTCCAGCTGGAGCTGACCGAGTCGGCGGTGATGGGCTCCGGCGGCCGTCCGCTGAGAGCGCTCCAGGCGCTGAGTGACATGGGTGTACGGATCGCCATCGACGACTTCGGGACGGGCTACTCGAACCTCGCCTACCTCAGCCGGCTGCCCGTCTCCGTGCTGAAGCTGGACGGGGCGTTCGTGAAGGGCTTCCGGTACGAGGACGGCACGCACCCGAGCCCGGCCGACGAAACGATCGTGGAGGCCATGGTGCAGCTCGCCCACCGCCTGGGCCTGACCGTCACCGCGGAGTGCGTGGAGACGGCCGGCCAGGCGGAGCGGCTGCGGCGGATCGGCTGCGACACCGGGCAGGGCTGGCTGTACTCGCGGGCCGTCGCGCCGGAGCAGATCGCCGGGCTGATCGGGTCCCGGCCGCTGGAGGGGTGAGACCCGGGGCCGGGGCCGTACGAGACCCGGGGGTCAGTGCCGTACGAAGCCGGGGGCCGGTGCCGTACGAGACCGGGGGATCGGTGCCGTACGAAGCCGGGGCCTGCCGCGCCCGGCCCCGGACGCCCGGGGCCGACGTCGTACGCGGCCCCGGGCGTCCCGTCGTACGCGGCCGGCGCGCCCGGTGCCGGGTCGCGCACCGCGTCGGGCGGCCTACGCGGCGTTCGGCAGGCCGTACGCGTCCGCGATCAGTTCGTAGCTGCGCAGCCGCGCCTCCCCGCCGTGCGCGTTGGCGGTGATCATCAGCTCGTCGGCCCCGGTGCGCTTGGCCAGGTCGTCCAGGCCGCCCCGGACCGCGTCGGCGGTGCCGTGGACGACGTTGGCGAGCCAGCCGTCGACGAACTCCCGCTCCATCGGGGAGAAGTCGTACGCCGCCGCCTCCTCGGGGCTCGGGATCAGCCCCGGCCGGCCGGTGCGCAGCCGGACCATGGACAGCGCCCCGGTCAGCACCTGGCGCCGGGCCTCGCGCTCGTCGTCGGCGGCCAGCGCCGAGACGCCGATGAGGGCGTACGGGGCGTCCAGCACGGCGGAGGGCCGGAAGGACTCGCGGTACAGGTCGAGCGCCGGGACGGTGTTCTGCGCCGAGAAGTGGTGGGCGAAGGCGAACGGCAGCCCGAGGGTACCGGCCAGCCGGGCGCTGAAGCCGGAGGACCCCAGCAGCCAGACCGGCGGCCGGTGCGCGGACTGCACACCGCCGGGCGCGGTCGCCTGGACGGGGCCCGGCACGGCGTGGATCCGGCTGTACGGGTGGCCGTCGGGGAACTCGTCGTCCAGGAAGCGGATCAGCTCCATGAGCTGCTGCGGGAAGTCGTCCGCCCCCTCGTTGAGCCGGTCGCTCCGGCGCAGCGCCGCCGCCGTCGCCCCGTCCGTACCGGGGGCGCGGCCGAGGCCGAGGTCGATCCGGCCCGGGGCCATCGCCTCCAGCGTGCCGAACTGCTCGGCGATCACCAGGGGCGCGTGGTTGGGCAGCATCACGCCGCCGGAGCCGAGCCGGATGCGCTCGGTGTGGGCGGCGATGTGCGCGAGGATCACGGCCGGGGAGGACGAGGCGACCCCGGGCATGGAGTGGTGCTCGGCCACCCAGAAGCGGTGGAAGCCGCGGCTCTCGGTCAGCTTCGCGATCTCCACGCTGGTGCGCAGGGCCTGGCTCGCGGTGCGGCCCTGCCCCACGGTGACCAGGTCCAGGACGGAGAGCGGGACGGCGGCCGTGCCGGCCGCGGTGCCCCGGATCCCGTCGGGGTCGGCCGGGCTCCCGCCCGTCCCGCCGCTGGTCTGGTCGCCTCGGATGTCGTCCACGTGTCGGCTCTCCCGGTGCTGCTGGCGTACGTCTGCGTATCGGAGCGGTACAACAGGAGGGCGGCTCCGTTTTATTCCCGGCGCCGGGGAGCCGCTGGACGGCCGGGGCCTGCGGCAGCGCCCCGCGACGGCCGCCCTTCGCTTCCGGACGACCGCTCCCGTACACCGACGGCGGCTGCTCCCTTACTTCGGTGTCTACCTGCTCCCGCACTGCGGCGCCCGTCTACTCCCGCACCTCGATGCCCTTCGGCTCCAGCTGGCGCAGCACCGGCTCGCGCGTGGCGAACAGGGTGCCGAGCGTGGGGGCCCAGGTGCGGCGGTCGGTGAGGCGCAGGCCCTCCCAGACCGTGACCTGGTTGGCCGTGAGGACCGGCTTGCCGATCAGCTCCTCCAGCTCCGGGATGTACGCAGTGGTGTGCAGGGCGGTGTCCGGGACCAGCACCACCTCGGCGTCCGGGTCGTCCGCCTCCCGCACCAGCCGCTTCACCTCGTCCGGGCCCCAGGTCGCGGCCTCGGCGGCCGTGGCGGCCCCGCCGGAAGCGGCCGCCACCACCTCCACGCCCCCCGCTTCCAGGAACTGGGCGAAGAGCCCGGTGACGTCCTCCGGATAGGGCGCGGCGACGGCGACCCGGGCGGCCCCCACCTCGCGCACGGCGTGGACGAAGCCGAAGGAGGTGCTGGAGGCGGGCAGGCCGGCCGTGCGGGCGAGCGCGGCGATCTGCTCGTGGGCGCCGTCCCACCCCAGCCCGAAGCTGCCGCCGCTGGAGGCCCACACCAGCGCCTCGGCCCCGGCGAGCCGCAGCTCCTCGACGCCTTCGGCGATCCGGGCGGCCGCCCCCTGCTCGCGCAGCGCGTCGGCGCGGTAGGCGCCCTCGCCGGTCTCGGTGGAGAACAGGGGCAGCCGGATGTCGGTGTCGAGCAGGATCTCGGTCCGCGGGAAGTCGTCCTCGGCGGCGTGGCCCGGGTAGAGAAGTCCTACGGTCGTCATGTCCACCCTTTCCTGTACGTCGGCGGCGCGCCGCGCGGCGGGCGGCCCCCTGACGGGGTCGCGGCGGGCCTCCGGCCGGTCCGGCGGCCCCTGACCGCGCGACCGGTCACTCTTGCCCCGACTTGTTCCCAGTATTCCCCCGGCGGCCCGCCGGGGCGCGCGGCCGGACCCGCCGCACGCGGGCGTTCCCCGGGCCGCCCATACCCCGGGCGCGGGCGGCCGGGCCTCGTTGACGCGGGGGTGACCTGCTGGAAGCGTGGTGCAGAGGGCACGCCCGCTCGCCACACCCGTTTCGCCTCGCCCGCTCGTCATGTCCGCTCGTCATGTCCGCCGGCCACGGTCGTTCACCTCGCCCGCTCGTCACGCTCGTTCGCCTCGCCCGCTTCGCCTCGCCCCGTTCGTCACGTCCCGTTCGTCACGTCCGTTCTGCCGCGGAGGGCCGATCGCCGATGCCGGATCCCGTGCTGCTCGTCCTCGACGCCGCTCCCTCGCCCCGGCTCGGCCGGCTCACCGGCCGGGCGGACGTGCGGTACGCCGACTCCGGGTCCCTCGCCGGGCTGCTTCCCGCCGCCGACGCGCTGCTCGTGTGGGACGTGGCCTCGGACGCGGTGCGCGCGGCCTGGCCGGGGCCGGGGCGACGGCCGCGCTGGGTGCACACGGCGGGCGCGGACGTGGACCGGATCCTCTGCCCGGAGCTGGTCGCGTCCGACACCGTCCTGACCACCGCGCGGGGCGTCTTCGAGCGGCCGGTCGCGGAGCACGTGGCGGGGCTGGTGCTCGCCCTCGCCCAGGACCTCCCCGGGACCCTGGAGCTCCAGCGGCAGCGGCGCAGCCGTCCCCGCGAGGGACGCCGGGTGGCCGGGACGCGGGCGGTGGTGGTCGGCGCGGGGCCGGTCGGCCGGGAGATCACCCGGCTGCTGCACGGGCTGGGGGTGACGGTGGCCCTGGTAGGGCGCACCGCCCGGCGCACCATCCACGGGGCGGCCGACCTGGACCCGCTGGCGGCGCGGGCGGACTGGGTGATCGCGGCGGTGCCGCTGACCAATCGGACGCGCGGGATGTTCGACCGCCGCTTCTTCGGGCTGCTCCAGCCCTCGGCGTGCTTCGTCAACGTGGGGCGCGCGGCCTGCGTGGTGCGGGCCGATCTCGTGGACGCGCTGGAGCGCCGCTGGTTCGCGGGCGCGGCGCTGGACGTGTTCGAGGACGAACCCCCAGTGGCGGACGACCCGTTGTGGGACGTACCGGGGCTGCTGGTCGTGCCGCGGCCGAGCGGGGACAGGGCGGGGTGGCGGGACCGGCTGAGCGAGCGGTTCGTCGCGCTGTACGAACGGTGGGAGCGGGGCGAGCCGTTGCCGGACCCGGTGGACAAGGAGCGCGGTTACGTCCCCTCCCCGGACCTCTCCGGGGAGACCGGACGCCGCCCGGCGATCGCGCCCCCTCCTCCCGCCCGGCCCGTGCCCGACGCCGACCGTGACCGGCCGTCCGACGTTCCGCCCCCGCCGGTCAGCGGGTGAGCGGGGCGGCGCGAGTGACGAACGCCTCGATCGCCTCCCGCGCTTCGGCGTACAGCGCGTCGTGCGTCTCCTGGTCGCCGGCGGTCGAGACGTCCCGGGTGCGCTCGTACGCCTGCTCGGCGGCGCGGACCACCTCCGGGTCGTCGGTGAGGAGTTTGACCCGGTAGAGCGCCTGCCGGGCGACCGTCCGCAGCCGGTGGGCCTCGTCGCGCGCCTCGACGAACACCTCCACCCGGTCGTCCTCGCCCCGCACCATGCGGTACCAGCGGCCCGCCTGGCCGTGCCGGTACTCCTCCGCCGCCGAGGCGAACGCGCTGTAGGTGGCCGTGCGTTCCTGCCGCAGCGCCTCCGACCGCGCGAACCGCTCGGTGCGCGCGGCCGCGAGGCGCTGGAAGAGATGGGTGACCACGGCCCCCAGGAGGGTGCCGCCGACCGCCACGACGCTTGTCCATATCGCAACCATGGCGCCAGCTGATCACAGAAGTGGCCGACGGGGAGTCATGAACCGTACGGGACGGGGGAACACGCCCCGCACACCTCCGGTCGCCCTCAGCCCCGCTCCGGGCACGGGAAGGTCACCTTCCGGCCACCGTTGGGTTACATGCCCCCGGGTTCCTGCATAGACGTACGGGATCGGGCAGGCGCTCACCCTGTCCGGACTGTTCGACCTCCAGGAGATTGCGAACCATGGCTGAATTCCCGAACCTGTCCCGCCGGGGTTTCCTCAACGGAACGGCGGCCGTGGGCGGCCTCCTCGTCGTTCCCGGCCTCCTCACCGCGTGCAGCAAGACCGACTCCGGCTCCGCGACGGGCGAGGGCGCCCTCGACAAGCTCCGCAAGCAGGGCTTCGTCCGGGTGGCGTACGCCAACGAGGCCCCGTACGGCTACCTGGAGGGCAAGGAGCTCAAGGGCGAGGCCCCGACCCTGCACCGGGAGATCTTCAAGGCCCTCGGCGTGGACGAGCTGAAGCCGACGCTCTCCGAGTGGGACGGGCTGATCCCCGGGCTCCAGGCGGGCAAGTACGACGTGGTCAGCGCGGGCATGGCCATCACCCCCGAGCGCTGCGGCAACGCGATCTTCTCCGAGCCGGAGTTCATCTCGCCGACCGCCCTGATGGTGCGGAAGGGCAACCCGAAGAAGGTCACCGACCTGGCGTCCGCGAAGAAGGCGGGCATCACCATCGGCGTCATGTCCGGTGCGGTCGAGGGAGGTTACGCCAAGGGCGCGGGCATATCCGAGGACCGGATCAAGACGCTGCAGAAGCCCCAGGACGGGGCCGACGCCGTCAAGGGCGGTCGGATCGACGCCTTCCTGCTCACCGGCATCTCGCTGCGCTGGCTGGCCAAGACCAACCCGGACACCGAGGTCACCGAGCCGTTCGTGCCGCAGGTCGACGGCAAGGAGCAGTTCTCGCCCGGCGGCGCGGTGTTCCGCAAGGGCAACGAGGACCTGCGGGACTCCTTCAACCGCGAGCTGAAGAAGATCGTCTCCGACCGCTCCCGCTATGTGCAGTTGCTGGAGCCGTACGGCTTCGGGGAGTCGGAGATCCCGCCGCAGGACCTCAGGACCGCGGACCTGTGCGCGGGCTGACCGGGCGGGCGGGCACGCATGAGTGACTTCTTCTCCCTCCTCGTCGAGGAGTTCCCCCGAGTCCGGTCGGGCCTGTGGGTGACGGTCCAGGCCACCGTCCTCGGCGCGCTGCTGGCCGGGGCGCTGGCCTTCGCGCTCGGACTGGCGGCGGGCAGCAGGCTGCTCCTGGCCCGGGGGGTCTCCCGGGTGGTCGTGGAGTTCTTCCGGGGCACGTCCCTCTACATCCAGTTGTTCTGGCTCTACTACGCGATGCCGCTGGTGACCGGGTACGAACTGACCCCGGTCGTCTGCGGGGTGGTCGCGTTCGGCCTCAACTTCGGTGCGTACGGCGCCGAAGTGGTGCGCGGGGCGATCAACTCCGTGCCGCGCGGGCAGTACGAGGCGGCCGTCGCGCTCAACCTCAGCCCCACCAGGCGGTTGTGGAAGGTGATCCTGCCGCAGGCGTGGGTGCAGATGATCCCGAGCTTCACCAACCTGCTGATCCAGCTCCTGAAGGCGACCCCGCTGCTGTGGCTGATCTCGGCCGCCGACCTGATGACGGTGGTCCAGCAGCTGCGCGACCGCACCGGTGAGACACTCACCGCCTATCTGACCCTGCTGGCCGCCTACTTCGTGCTGGCGTACGCCCTGACGATGCTGATGAACCTGCTGGAGCGCGGCGCCAAGCGGCGGCTCGGCCTGGACACGGGCGCGAAGAGCCTGTTCAAGAGCCGCAGCGCGTCCACGACCGCCGTGGGAGGTACGCCGTGAACGGCTTCGACTGGGACGTCGCCCTGGATTCGCTGCCCGTCCTGCTGGGAGGGTTCCTCCGGGTCACCCTGCTCGCCACGGCGCTCGGCACCCTGGTGGCGGCCGTGCTGGGGCTGGTCGTCGCGATGGCCGGGCGCGCCCCCACCCGGTTCGTGACCGTCCCCGTGCGGGTCGTCACGGAGTTCGTCCGCTCCACCCCGCTGCTGGTGCAACTGGTCGGCGCGGCCGCGCTGTTCAACACGGTGGAGCCGTTGTACATCGGCATCGCGGTGCTGGGCGTCCACTACGCCGCGTACACCTCCGAGGTCTACCGGGCCGGGATCGACGGCGTGCCGAAGGGCCAGTGGGAGGCGTGCCGCGCGCTGTCGCTGTCGCCCCGGCGGACCTGGCAGGCGGTGATCCTGCCGCAGGCGGTGCGCAACGTGCTGCCCGCACTCGGGAACTACGCGATCTCGATGTTCAAGGAGACGCCGTTCCTGGCCGTGATCACGGTGCAGGAGATGGTCTTCGAGGCCCGGAAGTACGGGGCCGACCACTTCGCGTACACCGAGGTGTTCACCCTCGCCGGCCTGATCTTCCTGGTCGCGAGCTACCCCACGTCGCTGTTGATGAGAAAGCTGGAGAAGCGCCTTGGCCACTGAACCCCTCCCCCTGCAGAAGACGGACTCGCCGGGGCCGGCCGCCGCTCCCGAGGACGCCGCCCCGGCCCCGGCCCGTACCGGCGAGCCGCTGGTGCGGTTCGACAAGGTGGTCAAGCGCTACGGCGACCACGTGGTCCTGGACGAGCTGGACTTCACCGTGGACCGCGGCGAGCACGTCACCCTGATCGGGCCCAGCGGCTCGGGCAAGACCACGATCCTGCGGCTGCTGATGACGCTGGAGAAGGTCAGCGGCGGCGTGATCTGGGTCGACGGCTCCCCGCTGTCCCACGTACGGGCCCCGGACGGCTCGCTCAAGCCGGCGGGCGAGAAGCAGTTGCGGGAGTCCCGGAAGAAGATCGGGATGGTCTTCCAGCAGTTCAACCTCTTCCCGAACATGAAGGTGATCCAGAACGTCACCGAGGCGCCGGTCAGCGTGCTCGGCAGGAGCCGCGAGGAGGCCGAGGTCCGGGCGCGGGAGCTGCTGGACCTGGTCGGGCTCTCGGCGAAGATCGACGCCCACCCCTCGCAGCTCTCCGGAGGGCAGCAGCAGCGGGTGGCGATCGCGCGGGCGCTGGCGATGGAGCCGGAGATCCTGCTGCTCGACGAGGTGACCTCGGCGCTCGACCCTGAGCTGGTGGCCGGGGTGCTGGAGCTGCTCTGCGACATCGCCCGCGACACCGACATCACCATGCTCTGCGTGACCCACGAGATGAGCTTCGCCCGGGACGTCTCGGAGAAGGTCCTGATGTTCGACGCGGGACGGATCGTGGAGTCGGGATCGCCGGAGAAAATATTCACGGATCCGTCCCACGAACGTACGCGCGAATTCCTCAACGCGGTGCTGTGACCTCGCCGTTGACCCATCGCCCATGACTCTGGCATATGCCATACGGGTGCGCCCCAGCTAGCGGCTCCGGGGCGCATCCACCGGCTCACCGACTGCCGCCCCACGGGCGGGTTCCGGGGGCTATCGTGGGGCGAAAGCTTGCGGTCACAACCTGGCAGGGGGACACCGTGGCGTTGAGGCCCGAGCCGACCGCGCCGTTCCACTCGGTGCAGTACGCGCTGCGCGTGCTGGAGACGGTCTCCAAGTACGGCGACGGGGTGTCCGGCGCCCGGATCGCCCGCGAGACCGGGCTGCCGGCCGGACACCTCGCCCCGCTGCTCCTCACCCTGCGGCGCGAGGGCTATGTGGAGGAGGTCGGCGGCGGCGCGTACGTCGTCGGGGCCTCGCTCCTGATGCTCGGCTCCGGGGCCGCCCGCCGCCAGGCCCTGGAGGGCCGCCTCCAGAACACGCTGGCCGAACTGCGCGACGCCGTCGGCGCGGCGGTCTACCTCAGCCGCTACACCGACGGAGAGGTCAGCGTGGTCCAGGTGGCGGACGGCCCGCTCACGCCCGCCGTCAACGAGTGGGTGGACTTCCGCTCCGCCGCACACGCCAGCGCGGCCGGGAAGTGCCTGCTGGCCCAGCTCGACCACGACGCACGGCGGGACCACGTCTCGCGGCACCGGCCGGCCCGGCTCACCTCCCGGACGATCACCGACGAGAAGATCCTCTTCTCCCAGCTCGACGCCCAGGCGGCCACGGTCCCGGTGCTGGACCTCCAGGAGTACGCGGTGGGCACCGTCTGCGCGGCCGTGCCGCTGACGGCCGGTTCCTCGGCGGGCTGCCTGGCGCTCTCGCTGCCGATCCAGGAGGCCCACCGGCTGCGCTCGGCCGCCGAGACCCTGAGCCGCCGGGCGGCCCCGGTCCTGCTGGCGCTCGCGCTGTAGCGGCGGGCCCGGCGCCCGCAGGGGCCGGGAACCGCCCGCGATCCGGACCGAAGGGGCACGGGAGCCGGCCGGACGGGGGCGGGAGGGCGTCGCGGAGGGGGCCTCGGAGGCGGGTGTCATCAGCACCCCCGAGGACCAGGTATTATTTTCGAGTCAGCAGGCGCCGTTAGCTCAGTTGGTTAGAGCAGCTGACTCTTAATCAGCGGGTCCGGGGTTCGAGTCCCTGACGGCGCACGACAGACTGTGGGGCGGTCTCCTTCGCGGAGACCGCCCCACAGTGCTTTTCCCCTGGACCGTCCGGCGATGAGAGGCGCGGTGGGGCCGGGCCTCAGGGCGGGCCGGCGGTCACTCGTGGCCGTCGCGCGACGGCCGGAGGAGCGTCAGGATCAGTGATCAGAACTTGACGTCGGAGCAGGCGTAGAACGCGTTGGCGGTGTCCGCGACGTTCCAGACGGCGAGGATGATGTGCTTGCCGGTCTTCTGCGTGGGGATCGTGCCCTGGTGGGTCAGGGTGGCCGGCGGCTGCTTGTTGCCGTAGGGCACGGTCATGAAGGGCTGCGATTCGAGCGCGGCCCGGGTGAGCGGCTTGGTGGAGTCCCAGCCGTCCTTGGTGATGTAGTAGCGGAAGTCGCTGGTGGAGTGGCGGGCGGTGAACTGCCAGCGGAAGCTGTAGCCCTGTCCGCCGGTGACCTGGGTGGCCGGCCAGTTGCCGCCGCGCGGGTCGTCGAGCTGGGCGAACTGTCCGTTGCCGCCGGAGCAGATCTTGCCGTCCGCCGGCCCTGCCGCCGGGAAGCCCTTGAGCCCCTCGACGCTCTGCGGCTCCCACTGGATGTTGCCGCAACCGGTCACCGTGCCGTTGGCACAGAGCTTCTGGCGGCTGATCGGGGAGTCCGTGTATCCGTGGCTGCTGGCACTGGTGGTCGCGAGCACCGAGACGCCCGCTATCGCCAGACCGATCACTGCCGCGCTTGCCTTTTTCCGCATGGGCTGTCGCTCCTCTAGAACGTGGGGGAGGTTCCATGAGCATTGCTCGACTGCTGCGCGCTTGGTACGTGGTGCTGTGCATGCGAGGTACTGCGGTCTAGACCAAGTCCTAGATTATTGACGGCGCATGAACATGTCCAGACCAATGAGCGTCATATTCCGCAAGGACCCCCGGGGCGGTCACCGGACCGGCCCCGGGGGTCCCCGAGCACCTCTCGAATCTCCTCGGCCCCTCAGGCCCCGTCCCCGGCCCCGCTGCGGCCGGTGTAGAAGGCGACGGTCAAGTCCTTGACGAGCGCCTTGCGTTCATAGTCGTCCAGCTCGACGATGCCCCGCGTGGTCAGCCGGTTGACCGTGTCGTCCACCGCGTCCACCACCGAAGTCAGCACGCTGTCCCGGTGCTTGGAGTCGATCGCGGCGATCCGCCGCCGCTGCATCGCGGCCGCGACCTCGGGGGCGTACTCGATGCCGGTCGGCTGCGCCGAGTACACCTCCACGCCCACCGGCTCGCAGTCCGCCTTCAGCAGCCGGGTCAGCGCGTCGCCGACCGCCTCGGCGTCGCGCAGGCTGGGGGCGTCCTCGTGGAACGCGTCGGCGGGCAGCTGGGAGAGGACCCGGGCCAGCGCGGCCTCGACCTGGGCGCTCAGGTACGCCTCGTGGTCCTCGATGCCGAGGGCGGCCCGGACCGTGTCCTTGATCCGCCACACCACGAGGACGACGACGCGCAGCGCGGTGCCGGTCGCGTCCACGGCGGGCAGCGGTTCGCTGCGCCAGTGCCGCAGCCGTACGTCGACGCGGCGGCGCAGCAGCAGGGGCGAGACCCAGACGAGACCGGTGCGCCGGACGCTGCCCCGGTAGTCGCCGAAGAGCGTCAGCACCCAGGCGTACCCGACCCGGCCCCGGCCCAGGCCGCCGAGCGCGAGGAGCGTCACGGTGGTGAGGGCGGCGAGCAGGGCCCAGGCGCCGGCCCCGATGCCGAGGTCGGGCCGGGGCGTGAGCCCGGCGGCCGTCTGCCAGGCGGCGGGCAGGACGCCCCGCCACCACAGGACGGCCAGCCCGCCGGCGATCGCGGCGGCGCCGGCGAGGAGGGCGGCGGAGCCGGGGAGCGCGGGGCCGGGCCGCTCGGTGAGCCGGGGGTCGGCGTCCGGGGCGGGCCGGGTCGACGGCCGCACCCGGGTCTGCGGCGAACGCGGCACCGGCGGGCGCCGGGTGGCGGGCGCGCGGTCCTCGACGGGCCGCCGGAGCACCCCGGCGGGGAGCGCCGTCGCCTCGGCGGGCTCCCGGTCGTCCCGGAAGAGCAGGTGGACGGGGATGGAGGCGGTGGTCTCGTTGCCGATGACGGAGTGCCGCCGGGCGGGGTACGGGGTGGTGGTGGTCGCGGTCGCCATGGAGGACGTCACCGAGGACACGGCCGCCGTCGCGGAGGCGTTCGCCGGGGAACCGGTCACGGTGGTGGCGGTGGTCGCCCCCGTGGTCACGGTGGCCGCCGCCCCGGTCGTCGGGGAGGCGGCGGGCTCGGCCGACGGGGAGGGTACGGAGAACGTGGCGGAGGCGGCCCGGTCACCGGCGGCCAGGTCCAGGACGAGGTCCAGCTCGGTGTCGGGTCCCGCGTCGTCCACGGGCCCCCGGGCCGGGGCGGTCCGGGGTGCGCGCCCGGCCTCGGGCCCGCCGTGGGCGGACGCCCCGGAGCCGTTGGCCGGCCCGGCCTCCGGCTTCCCCGCCCCGGGCTGCGCGCCCTTCGCCGTTCCGGTGTCCGCACTCCCCGCCCCGGACCCCCCGCCCCGGACCGTTCCGGCGTCCGGCTTCGCGCCGCCCGGCTCGGCCCCGTACGACGGGTGCGGGGTCCACTCCCCCGAGGGTTCGGTCCGCGCACGCCGGACGGGCTTGAAGTAGAGGTTGCCGTCCAGCGGCGCGGGGCGCGCCGGGGCGGTGCGGTCGGCGGACGGGCCCTCGGCGGCGGGCTTCGGGGCCTGCCGGTCGGCGGAGCGGCCCGGAGCGGGCACATCCGGGTCCGGCACCGGCCCGAGGTGCAGACTCACGCCCGGCGACTGCGGACCGGCGCCCCTGGGCGGTACGGACGAGGCAGCGCCCCCGGACGGTACGGGTGAGGCCGCGCCCCCGGGCGGAGAGGCGACCGGGGCCTCGCGCCCCGCCGCAGGGGAAGCCGAGGCCTTCCGGTCGGCCTGCGGGGAGGGGGAAGCCGTGTCCCCAGCCTGCGGGGAGGGAGAGGCCGTCCCCTCGGTCTGCCCGGAGGGCGAAGCCGTCTCCCCGGCCTGAGCGGAGAGCGAGGCCGCTCCGCCGGCCTGAGCGGAGGGACAGGCGGTGCCCCCGGCCTGCGCCGCTCCCGCGCCGGAAGGCGCGATCGGGCCTTCGTCCCGCTCCGGGGCGGGTGCCGGCTCCACCGGCCGGAACAAGGGCGGCGGAAGCAGCCCGCCCCTCGGCCCCCTCGCGCCGCTCGTCGGAGGCGCGAGGTCGGCCCCGGGCTGCGAGGAGAGATCGCCACCGGACCGAGCGGGGCCACCGCTTCGCGACACGGGGTCGCCACCGGACCCTACGAGGCCGCCGTCCCGCAGCACGGGGTCGCCACCGGACCGTACCGGGCCGCCCTCCCGCAGCACGGGGTCGCCGCCGAACAGGGGCGGCGGGCTCCCCCGGCCCGGCGGGGCGAAGAGCGACGGCGGAAGCCGGTCGTCCAGGGGGTGGGGGGCGGGGGTGGAGCTGGTGCGGGGGGACTGGTCGTCGTTGGGGGTCACCGGTACCCGATTCCTTTCCGTCGCTTCCGTCGCTTCCGTCACGCGAAGAGCCGGCGCCAGGTCTCCGGCCCCGGATATCCGTCGGCCGCACCGCCGCGCCAGCCCTGGGCCCGCTGGAACGCCTCGACGTTGCGGCGGTCCGCCTCGGTCCAGCGCGGGTCGGGGCCCGACACGTAGTGCTTGCCGTATCCCTTCTTCACCAACTGCCGACCGAGCCGCTCGACATGGCCGTTGTACTGACCCGGCTTGAAATAGCCGCGCCCGGGGAAGGTCGCGGCCGTATTCGGGCTTCCGCCCGCTCCGGTGGCCGGAATGTCCCGTCCGCCGCCGGTCGTCAGCAGCCGCCAGGTGTGCGGGCCCGGAAGGCCGTCCGCCTCCTTGCCCTGCCAGCCCTGCGCCCGCTGGAACGCCTGGGTCGCCCGCTGGTCCGCCGCGCTCCACACCGGCCCGGGGCCCGTCGTGTAGAACCGCCTGCCGCCCCGCTGGACCAGCATCTCCCCGAGCCGGGTGACGTGGGCGTTGTCGGCGCCCGGCCCGAACCGCCCCGCCCCCGGGAAGCCGGTGGAGGACCCGGAGCCGGGCGAGCCTCCCGCGACGCCCTTGTAGCGGTAGGCCACGTAGCGGCTGGAGTTGTTCCAGTACGCCATGGGGGTCGACTGCTTCCGCGTCTGCGGGCGCGCCTGCTCGTAGGCGAGGTAGTGGGTGCGCGCGGAGTCGCTCCAGCCGCCGAAGATCGTGACGTGCGAGCCCTTGGAGGGGTCGGCGGGGTTGTGGAAGAGCAGGATGTCGCCCGGCTGCAGATCGGAGCGGGCGATCCGGGTGGCGTAGCCGGCGAGGCTGCCCGTCCACTCGTTGTTCCCGAGGTTCCAGGCCATCGACACGAAGCCGGAGCAGTCCTGGCGGTACCCGTCCGACCAGTACTTCTCCATGCTGTACGGGACCTTCGCGGTCACCCACCGCTGGGCCCGGGCGAGGATCTCGGCGCGGGTCGTCGTGCGCACGGTGGACCCGGCGGACGGGGGGCCCGAGGCGCCGGTGCCCCCGAGCGGCCCCCTCTCCCCCTGCGGCGTGGCCGGTTCCGGGTCGGCTCCTCCATCGGCGCGCGGGGCCCGGTGGGCGTGGCCGGCGGCGGCCGCCGCCCCCGCGGCCCCGCAGGACAGCACCACCCCCGCGGCCGTGGCCAGCACCAGGGCGCGTCGCGCGCCGTGCGCCGCGGGGTGGCCGCCGCGGCGTACCGGCAGGGGCCTCACGGCGGTGCGCCGCCGCAGGGCGCACCCCGCGCACGGGCAGTCGATGGCGGGTTCGTACTCCTCGAAGACCGGCACAGTCATGCGATTCCCCTCCGCACTGTCATGTCGTCAAGATCTTTGGGCGCGGTCGCACCGGCCACCGGCATCTCAACTCATCGGACATATCGTATTTTGACGGAACAACGGAAAAAAACGACTATCCGACGGGGCGTGGCGGCCGGTAAATGGTTCGGAGCACCCCTGAAGGTCCGGTAGAGTTCTCCAGGTCAGCAGGCGCCGTTAGCTCAGTTGGTTAGAGCAGCTGACTCTTAATCAGCGGGTCCGGGGTTCGAGTCCCTGACGGCGCACGCACGGTCGAAGCCCCCTCACGTTCTGTGAGGGGGCTTTGATCATTCCCCGCCCGCCATCCGGCGACACTCCGCGCCCCTGTACGCGCGGCCACCCGCCGGAGGCGACCGCGTACGCCGTCGCGCACGCGGCTCCTCCGCGCGCCGCCGGTGCGACTGCTGTCCGTGCGCTCCCCTTCGGGTCCACTGCCCGCACCGTTCCCCACCGGCCGCACCGCTGTGCCCGTCGGGCCTCGTGTCCCGGCGCGGCACCCGGAGGGCCGCGCTCCGCCCCCGTACGCCGACCGGACCGGGGCGCCGGTTCCGGACAGGACGCGGAAAAGCGGGTCGGCCGCCCGGCCGCGCCCCTACAGTGGCGAGGGCCGGGGCTCCCGCACCCCCTTCGCCTCCCGTACCGCGCCGGGCCACTCCCGCAGCCGGGCGCACGCGGTCGAGGACCGGCCCGGCGGGCACGCCCCCAGGGAGGCGGCCGGCCGGGCCGGATGCGACGCGCGGCGCCCGTACGGAGCGCGGAGGAGCGGCGGTCAGGTGCGGCCGGCAAGCACCGCGGCCTGCGCCTGCTCACCGCCGTCCCCACTGCCCCGGTCACTGTCGCCGCCGCCCCGCGCGTCCTTCGCGCCGGTGAGGTAGGCGGAGACGACCACGTTCGCCGTGTACGAGCGGGTCTCCCGGTCGTACGTCCCGCCGCAGGTGATCAGCCGCAGCTCGGCCCGGCCTTCCTGACGGGGCCCGTACGCCTTCCGCGCGTCGAACCGCTCCCGGGTGACGAGCTGGACGTCGTCCACGGTGAACTCCGCGACGCTTCCGTCGGCCCGGGTGACCTCGATCCGGGCCCCCGGCTTCACCGCGCTGAGCTCGTAGAAGACGGCGGGCTCGGTCTCGGTGTCGACGTGGCCGACGAACAGGGCCGTGCCCTCCGCGCCGGGCCGGGTGCCGTCGCCGTACCAGCCGGCCGTCCTCGGCATGCCGAACGGGGGCGGGTCGATGGCCCCGTCCCCGTCGAGGCCGCGCGCCATGACGGGGGCCGCGATCCCCACGGAGGGGACCTCGACGCGCTCGGGGGGCGACCCGTCGAGCGGGTCGTGCGCCGGGGGCAGTGCGGCGGAGAAGGGGCGGCCGACCGCGGCCACGTCGCCGGTGGTGGGGCCCGACAGTCCGCCGAACCCACCGCCGGACTCCTTGCCCCAGAGCCACAGGCCGAGCAGCAGCACGGCCCAGGTCACTCCGGTGAGCAGTCGCCCGTTGCCTGCCGGGCTGTCCGGGGCGCTCATCTCAGCTGCCGGCCGGGTCGCGGCGGCGGCGCGAGGTGCGCAGGGCGACGGCGACGGCCGCGACGGCGGCGAGCACCAGGCCGATCACCGCGTGCCGGGTGCCGGGGCCCTGGGCTTCGGCGGACCGGTCGGCGAGGGTGGCGGCGCCTCCGCCGCCCGCCTTGACGGGTGCGGCGGGCGAGGGCCGGTTGTGGTGGACGACGGTGAGGGTGCCGGTGGCCCGGCTGCCGCTGTCCTCGCACGTCACCCAGACGTCGTAGGAGCGGGGTTCGGCGTCGGACCGGATGCGGGCCTCGGCGAAGAGGCCCCTCTCGTCGGCGGGCCGGAAGTGGGCGACCGAGGCGAAGGCGTCGGAGTTGCCCTTGGCCCGGCGGCCCTTGCCGCAGACGTCGGTCCAGAGTTCCACCTCGGCCCCCGGGGCGGTGGTGGACGGGGTGATCGAGACGGTGCCGGTGCGCCGGTCGTCGTCGCCGGCCGGTGCGGCCTGCGACGCCAGGGCCGCCGGGGCGGGGACGGATATGAGCGCGGCCGCCGCCACCGCACAGAACGTGATGGGTATGGAACGCATCGTGAACCTCCTACGGGAAGGTTCGGGTCTGCGGCGGCGGGCCGCATCCGCAGTCCCCCGTTCGGGCGACGCCGGGGCGTCGTCCGGGCGGCTGCGGACGCGGCCTGCGCGGGGCGGACGCGCCCTACGTGGCCGGCTTGCCGGCCTTCTCCGTCTGCTTGCCCTGGTCCACCTGGTCGGGGAGGTCGATGAGGTCGACCAGGTCCGCGATGGACTCGACGACGTGCGACGGGCCGAACGGGTAGCGGTCGACGTCGGCGACGGTGGTGAGCCCGGTGAGCACCAGGAAGGTCTGCATCCCCGCCTCCAGGCCCGCCAGCACGTCCGTGTCCATCCGGTCGCCGATCATGGCGCTGGTCTCGGAGTGCGCGCCGATGGCGTTGAGCCCGGTCCGCATCATCAGCGGGTTGGGCTTGCCCGCGAAGTACGGGTCCTTGCCGGTGGCCTTGGTGATGAGCGCGGCGACCGAACCGGTGGCGGGCAGCGGCCCCTCGGCGGACGGGCCGGTCTCGTCGGGGTTGGTGCAGATGAAGCGGGCGCCGCCGTTGATCAGCCGGATCGCCTTGGTCAGCGCCTCGAAGCTGTAGGTCCGGGTCTCTCCGAGCACGACGTAGTCGGGGTCGTGGTCGGTGAGGACGTACCCGATGTCGTGCAGGGCGGTGGTGAGGCCGGCCTCGCCGATGACGTACGCGGTGCCGCCGGGGCGCTGGTCGTCCAGGAACTGGGCGGTGGCGAGCGCGGAGGTCCAGATGTTCTCCACCGGCACGTCCAGGCCCATGCGCCGGAGCCGGGCGTGCAGGTCGCGCGCGGTGTAGATGGAGTTGTTGGTGAGGACGAGGAAGGGCAGCCCGGAATCCCGCAGCCGCTTGATGAAGGCATCGGCGCCGGGGATGGGGGTGCCCTCGTGGATGAGGACGCCGTCCATGTCGGTGAGCCAGGATGTGATGGGCTTGCGCTCTGCCATGTGTCGGGACTCCTGCCGTACGCACTGCGTGCTGGGGGTGCCCGGACCACGCCGTCCCGGCACCCCCAGCATAATTAGGCCGTGGTGATCTTGACCCCGTCGATCACCCAGTACCAGTTGTTGCTGCCGGTGTAGTGGAAACGGAAGCTCACGTTGGCGGCGCCGGAGGGGACGGCCAGGGTGATGGCCTGGGGCTGGGCGATCACGTCGGCGGTGTACCGCTTGACCTCGACGGGTGTTCCGCCGTTCCAGGAGGCGAGGACGCGGGCGCTCTGGGCGCCCTCCTGGCGGTAGTGGGTGGTGAAGCCGAGGGTCACGGCGGCCTTGCCCGCGACCGCGTACGCCGGGGTGACGAGGGTGGAGTCGAACGGTCCGGAGAACGTCTTGTCGGCCCACTCGTCGGAGTCGGCGACGGCGAAGACGCCCCGCGAGCGGACGTTCAGCTCGCGGGACTGGTCGCGCTGGCTGCGGCTCCAGAACTCGTCGGTGGCGAAGGACCAGCCGCGCCACTCGGCGACGCCCCCGGTGCCCATCGCCGAGTTCACGACGGACCAGCCGCTGGGCGCGGTGCGGGTCCAGCCGAGGACCCCGGCCGGGATGCCGGTCTCGTCGGCGCGGCCGGCGAGCGCCGGGTACAGGGTCTCGAACGGGTCGGTGGAGCGCTCCTGGATCGGCTTGCCGTCGAGGCCCCAGGAGGGGTCGGGGACGATGCCGAGCTGGTGGAAGACGGTGGCGGCGACGTCCACGAGCCGGGTGTCGGCGGGGCGGGCGCCGGGTGCGATGCCGGGTCCCTGGGCGAGGACGAAGGTACGGCGTTCCTCGATGGCGCTGCCGCCGTGGCCGCCCGCGTCGGTGTGGCCGTGGTCGGTGGTGACGATGACGGTCCACCGCTCGCCGGCGTAGGTGGGGCGGGCCTTGATGGCGGCGAGGAGGCGGCCGAGGTGGCCGTCCTGGACGTCGATCGCCTGGCGGTAGGCGGCGCTGGCCGCGCCGGAGTTGTGGCCGGCGATGTCGGTCTGGCCGAAGTAGACGAAGAGCACGTCCGGGTTCTGGTTCCGGAGGATCGACTCGGTCTCGGCGGCGATGGTGGCGTCGTGTGCGGTGTAGCCGTCGCGGTCGCCGTCGAGGACGAGTGTGGCGTCGGCGCCCGGGGTGACGGTCCCCTGGGCGTCCAGCGGCTTCCAGTCGACGGCGGCGTAGGTGGAGAGCTGGGGGCGGACCTGGGCGAGGCGGGCGAGGAAGCCGGGGTACTTCGCGTAGTTCTTCCCGGCGAAGGAGTTCTCCTTGACGCCGTGCTTGTCGGGCCAGACGCCGGTGGAGATCGTCGACCAGCCGGGCCCGGAGGAGGTGGCGGCCATCGGATCGGCGTACAGCAGCGAGGTGCCGTACGTCCCGTTCGCCATCATCGCCTTCAGGTGCGGGGCGTTGGCGGCGGCGATGACGTCGTGGCGGAGCCCGTCCATGCCGACGACGAGCACCTTGTCCTTGCTGGTGCCGTTCGGGAGGGTCGGCGCGGCGGCGAGGGCCGGGGAGGCGGTGGCGAGCGGGGAGACGGCGGCGGCCGTGGCGGCAGCGGCGGTGGTGGCGAGGACGGAGCGTCGGGACAGGGACCGGGGCACGTGTTCCTCCATGGAGGGGGGCAGGTCGATCGGGGCCGGACGTGAACGTGCTGCTGGACCAGACCCGTTACCTTCGCGAGATATCCGGGCCGGGTCCAGACCTTGGCAGGGATCCGTGGCCGAGAGGTGGCCGGTCAGCTTCCGGTGGCCGACTTCCAGGCGTCGATGTACGCGTCCAGGTTGGCGCCGATGTCGGACCAGTCGGGCTCGAAGATCTCCACGCCCTCCATGAGTCCGGCGAGTTCGACGGCGTTGGCGTCGGTGGCCTTGACGTCCTTGCGGGCGGCGAAGCCCCCGCCGACCGCGCTGACGTCGCGCTGGGCCTGCTCGGAGAGCATGAAGTCGAGGAGCTTCTTGCCGTTCTCGCTGTGCGGGGCCTTCGCGACGAGTCCGGCGGCGTACGGGAGGGCGAAGCTGGTGGGCTTTCCGTCGCCCTTGGCGGGGAACCAGATGCCGAGGTGGGGCATGTCCTTGGACTGGGCGAAGTTCATCTGGACGTCGCCGTTGGCGACGAGGAGTTCGCCCTTGTCGACCTTGGGGGCGAGCTTGCCGGTGGAGGCGGACGGGCCGACGTTGTTGGCCTGGAGCTTCTTCAGGTAGGCCATGGCGGGCTCCTTTCCGCCGAAGTCGTGCATGGCCTTGATGAGGACGGCGGTGCCGTCGCCCGCGACGCCGGGGGTGGAGTACTGGATCTTCTCCTTGTACGCGGGGGCGAGCAGCTCCTCCCAGGTGCGGGGCGGGGTCTTCAGCTCCTTGGTGTTGTGGATGAAGCCGAAGTAGTTGTTGACGACGGAGGTCCACGTGCCGTCGGCCGCGCGGTCGGCGCCGTCGACCTGGTCGGAGCCCTCGGGCTCGTACGCGGTCAGCAGCCCCTTCTTGTCGGCCTGCTGGATGAAGGGCGGGAGGGTGACGAGGACGTCGGCCTGGGTGTTGGACTTCTCGCGGGCGGCGCGCTGCACCATCTCGCCGGAGCCGCCCTCGACGTACTTCACGGTGATGCCGGTCTTCTTCTCGAAGTCCTTGAACACCTTGTCGTACCAGCCGTCGCCGTTCTCGCCTTTGAGGCCGTCGGCGCTGTAGACGGTGACGGACTTCGCGTCCGAGGCGGCGGAGGAGCCGCCGCAGGCGGTGAGGGTGAGGGCGGCGCAGGCGGCCAGGGGCAGGGCGAGGGTGCGGGCGGGGATGCGCATGGGTTTCTCCGGGAGGTGGTGGGGATCAGCGGTAGGAGGCACGGGTCCGGATGCGGGAGACGGCGGCCAGGACGAGCAGCGTCGTCGTCATCAGGACCACGGCGAGGGCGGCGCCGGTGAAGAGCGAGCCCCGGTCGGTGGCGGCGAAGATCTGCACGGGCAGCGGGGTCCAGTCCGGCGGGTAGAGCATCATCGTGGCGCTCAACTCCCCCATGGACAGGGCGAAGCAGAGCCCGGCGGCCGAGGTGAGCGAGGGCAGCAGCAGCGGCAGTCTCACCCGCCACAGGACGCGGGCGGGGCTCGCGCCGAGCCCCGCGGCGGCCTGTTCGTACATCGGGTCGAGGCGGCGTACGGCGGCGGCGACCGACTGGTAGGCGAACGCGGTGACCAGGACGGTGTGGGCGAGGATGACGATCCACCGCGTCCCGTTGAGCAGGACGGGCGGCTTGCTGTAGGCCACCAGGACCGCGAGGCCGACGACCACCGAGGGGACGGCGACCGGCAGGATGAACAGGGCGTCCAGGAACCGTTTGCCGCGGGTGCGAAGGGAGGCGGCGGCCAATGCGGCCCAGCCGCCGAGGGTGAGGGCCAGCACGCTCGCGGTGACGGCCGTGACCAGGCTGGTGGTCAGCGCCTGGAGCGAGTCTCCGCTGGTCGCGGCGGCGTAGCGCTCGACGGTGGGTCCGGAGGGGAAGGCTCCGGACCAGTGGGTGGCGAGGGACGCGGCGAGGATGACGAGCAGCGGCACCGCGAAGAGCGGGACGAAGAGGAGGAGGAAGACGGCCCAGGTGGCCCACTTCCCCGCCCGGCTATGCACCAGCACGGCGGCTCACCACCCGGTAGAGGCTGTAGAGGCCCACGGAGATCGCGATGTTGACGACGGCGACGACGCAGGCGGCGGCGTAGTCCGACTCCAGGATCGCCTTGCTGTAGACGAGCATCGGCAGCGTCGTGACGCCCTTCGCCCCGGTGAACAGGACGATCCCGAACTCGTTGAGGCACATCACCAGGACGAGGCTGCCGCCGGCGGCGAGGGCCGGCAGCGCCTCGGGGAGGATCACCCGCCGGATGATCCGGACGGGCCCGGCGCCGAGGGAGGATGCCACTTCCAGCTGGCCGGTGTCGAGTTGGGAGAACGCGGCGAGCAGGGGGCGCATCACGAACGGGGTGAAGTAGGTGATCTCGGCGAGCAGGACGCCCCACGGCGTGGTCAGGAAGTGGAAGGGCCCGTCGGCAGCCCCGGTGGCGCCGGTCCAGAGCCCGTTGGCCATCCCGACGGAACCATAGATGAACAGCAGCGCGAGGGTGATGAGGAAGGACGGGAAGGAGAGGAACACGTCGACGAAGCGGGCGACCGCCTTCCCGCCGGGGAACGGCACGAAGGCGATGACCAGCGCGAGGACGAACCCGAGGACGAGGCAGCCGGCCGTCGAGCCGAGGGCCAGCCACACGGTGGTGGTGAGCGCGTCGCGGAAGGACGCGGAGGCGAAGACCTCGGCGTACGGGTCGAGGGAGAGGCCGCCCTCGTCGGGGGTGAAGGACTGCTGGACGACGAGGGTGAGCGGGTAGAGGAACGCGAGCGCCAGCACGGCGACGGGCGGCAGCGCCCAGACCCAGGCGGGGACGGTGCGGGACCGGGCGGGGGCGGCGGCGGTCGCGGTGACGGCGGCGCCCGTGCGGGCGGTGCCGGTGGTGGCGGTCACGGGCCGACTCCCGCCGTGCCGGCCGCCCCCGCGGGGAGCAGCACCGCGTCCTCGGGGGCGAAGTGGAGGGTGACGGGTGTGCCGAGGGCCGGGGGTTCGCGCAGTTCGCGGAGGTCGGCCATGACGGGGTGGCCGTCGACGTCGGCGTGCAGGCGGTGGGTGGAGCCGCGCCACTGGACCTCGGTGACGGTGCCGGTGAGCGCGTTGGGCCCGGCGCCCAGGCCGACCAGGTGCGGCCGGACGCAGAGGGTGGCGGTGGCGCCCGGGGCGGCGGTGCCGGTGGGCACGGTGAGGGGGCGGTCGCCGAGTCCGACGGACCCGTCGCCGGTGACGGTGACCGGGAGCAGGTTGGCGTTGCCGACGAACGAGGCGGTGAACTCCGTACGGGGTCGCCGGTACAGCTCCCGCGGGGTGCCGCAGTCCTGGAGCCGGGCCCGGTCCATGACGGCGATCCGGTCGGCCAGGGTCAGCGCCTCCACCTGGTCGTGGGTGACGTACAGGATCGAGACGTCGGGCAACTCGCGGTGCAGTCGCGCCAGTTCGGCGAGCATTCCGGAGCGGAGGCGGGCGTCGAGGGCGGAGAGCGGTTCGTCCAGGAGCAGGACGCCGGGGCGGATGGCCAGCGCCCGCGCGATGGCGACGCGCTGCTGCTGGCCGCCGGAGAGCTCGCGCGGATGGCGTTCCGCGTACGTGGCCATGCCGACGAGTTCCAGGGCTTCGGCGACCCGGCCGGGGATCTCGGCCTTCGGGGTGCGGTGGGCCTTGAGCCCGAACGCCACGTTGTCCTTGACCTTGAGGTGCGGGAAGAGGGCGTAGCTCTGGACGACCATGCCGATGCCGCGCCGGTGCGGGGGCAGGGCGGTGACGTCCCGGCCGCCGAGGAAGACCCGCCCGGAGGCGGGCCGGACGAATCCGGCGACGGCGCGCAGGGCGGTGGTCTTGCCCGAACCGGACGGTCCGAGGAGGGCCATCACCTCGCCGGGCTCGACGGTGAGGTCGAGCCGGTCGAGGACGACGTTCCCCCCGTAGGAGACCGTGACCCCGTCGAAGCGGATGCCGCTGGGGGCGGGGGCGGTCGGGGCGGACCGGCCGGGGGCCGGGGCGGTCGGGACGGGTGTGGCCGGGGCGGGGGTGGGCGTGGCCCTGGTCGCGCGGCTCATGCCTCGGCCCGCGCGATGAGGTCGGGCAGGTCGGCGACGGAGCGGAGGACGTGGGTCGCGCCGTGCCGGGTCAGCTGCTCCTCGTCGTGCGCGCCGGTGAGGACCCCGGCGACGATCCCGGCGCCGGAGCGTACGCCGCTGAGCATGTCGTACGAGGTGTCGCCGGCCACCGCGATCCGCCGGACGTCGTCCACGGCGGCGGTACGCAGGAAGGCCGCCAGCACCATGTCCGGGTAGGGGCGCCCCCGGCCGCCGGCGTCGGCGGGGCAGAGGGTGAGCGGGACGAGGTCCTGCCAGCCGAGTGCGGTGAGGATGGCGTCCTGGGTGGGGCGGGCGAAGCCGGTGGTCAGGACGACGGTGCGGCCCTCGGCGGTGAGCCGTTCGACGGTCTCGCGGGCGCCGGGGAGCGGGGCGATGCGGCCGCCGTCGACGAGTTCCCCGTACGCCCCCTCGAAGGCGGTGTTGGCCTGCTGGGCCCGGTCCTCGTCGCCGAACAGGTGCCGGAAGACGGAGATCTTCGACTCGCCCATGGTGGCTCGCACATAGGCGAGTTGGCGGGCGTGCTCGTCGGACCCGGGCTGGACGCCGAGGCGTCGGGCGGCGGCCGAGAACGCCTGCTCGACAAGGCCGCCGTCGGCGACGGTGGTGCCGGCCATGTCGAGGACGACGAGGCCGAAGGGGTGTGCGGTCGCGGGTGTCGTGGAAGTCATGTGGTTCACCAGCCCAGTCGGTCTGCGGTCGTTTCGGCGATGGCGGGCGAGCAGGTCATGCCGCGCCCACCGGGCCCGGTGACGAGCCAGACCCCGTCGCGCACCTGCTGCCGGTGGACGACGCGCGAGGTGTCGGTGCACTGGGCGTAGACGCCCGCCCAGCGGTGGCGGATTCTCGGCAGCGGGCGGCCGAGGAAGGCTTCGACGACCCGGGTGAGGTGCTCGTAGGGCTCCTCGACGGTGTCGAAGGCGAAGGGGTGCTCGTACGCGTGGGTGTCCCCGATGGTCAACCCGCCGTCCCGCCGCTGGACCATGAGGAGTTGCATGCGGTGCTCGGCGGCGACGGGGTCCTGCGGCTGTCCGGCGTTGAGGGCGTCGAGCGCCTCGCTCCGGTAGGCGGGGTAGTAGCGGAAGCTGTCGGCGTCGGCGACCGAGGTGGTGAGGGGTTCGCCGAGCGGGTCGGTCTGCATCATCTGGAGGCGGACGCGGCGGACGGGGAGTTCGGGCCCGGTGAGTTCGCGGACCAGCCCGCCGAGCCACGCGCCGGTCGCGAGGATCACGGCGTCGCCGGTGTGGACGTCGCCGTGGTCGTCGCGCACCGAGGCGGTCCCGACGACCTCGCGCACCTCACGGCCGCCGAGGAAGGTGTACCGCCCGGAGGCCAGCAGGTGCTCCTTGAGCGCGAGTTGGGCGGTGCGGGGCTCGACCGCCGCGTCCCGCTCGCACCACAGGGCGGCGGTGAACGCGCCGCGCAGGGCCGGGTTGACCGCCCGCGCCTCGTCGGCGGTGAGCAGCTTGTAGCCGCGCGCCGCCGCGTCGGGCCGGGCGACGGCCGCCTCGGCGACGGCGACCTCGTACGCGGTGCGCAGCGGGGTCAGCGACCCGCACGGCCGGAAGCCGAGACCGGGCACCCGCTCCCCGATGCCCTCCCACAGCTCACGTGCGCGCAGGGCGGTTTCCAGCTCCTCACCACCGGCCCGGCCGCTGACCCATATCTGCCCGAAGTTGCGGAGCGATGCCCCGCGCGCCTCGCTCTCGCGCTCGATCTGTACGACCTCGTGGCCGCGGCTGACTGCGTGCCAGGCGTGCATGGTTCCCACCACGCCGGCTCCTACGACGATGACTCTCACGCCGGTCACGCTCCTCGCGGCGGATGTCCCGCACCCGTCCGGCCCTCGACGGGACGGTGAACGACCTCGCAAGTTTGGACCAGACCCGTTATGTTTCCGTTACCAAAAGGGCTCGTGCGGTGGCGTGTTCGCCGTGACCGAAGAGGCTGGTGCGGTGGCGCGGCTGTGCCCGAACGGGCTCGTGCGGTGGCGCTTTCGCCGTGCCGGAGGGGCCCGCTCAGCGCCGTTCGGCGCCCCGCAGACGGGTGGAGAAGGAGAAGCGGTCGCCCCGGAACAGGGTTCGCACGCGCTCCAGCGGGCGGCCGTCCGCGTCTCGGGAGAGGCGGTGGATCAGGAGCATCGGGAGAGCGGGCGGGGTGCCGATGAGCAGGGCTTCGCGCGGGGTGGCGAGCACCGTCTCGATCCGCTCGTCGGCGTCGCCGAACGCGATCCGGAGCCGGTCGTGGAGGTAGGCGTAGAAGGAGGAGTCCGGGTCGAACGCGGTGTCCAGGTCCGGGGCACGGGCGACGCCGACGTACGTGCTCTCCAGGCCGACGCGTTCGTCGTCCGCGAGGAGGAGGCGTTCCAGGTGCCAGACCGGTTCGCCCCGCTCGACCTCGATCTCGGCGGCCAGCGCCTCGGGGCAGGGGAAGCGGTCGAGCCCGATGAGGTGGCGGCCGGGTCGGCGACCCTGGCGGCGGACGCCCTCGGTGTAGCTGGCGAGCGAGAGCGGCTGTTCCAGCTTGGGCCCGGCGACGACGGTGCCGCGCCCCTGCCGGCGCAGCCGCCCTTCGAGGAGGAGTTCCCGCAGGGCCTGGCGGACGGTCTCGCGCGAGACCTCGTGCCGGAGGGCCAACTCCCGCTCGGTGGGCAGGAGCCCGCCCTCCCCCAACTCGTCCAGCAGCACCGCGATGCGGGCCTTGACCGCGTAGTACTTCGGGATGCGGCCGTGCTCGGGGATGCCGGAGCGGATCGGTGCGCCAGGTGCCTGGTCGTTCGGGTAGTCCACGGCCCGATCGTGGCAGACGCGGGTGAACGGGGCGGTACGGGGCTGTGTGGGGGGAGGTGTGCGGGGCGGTGGGAGTGACCGGGGTGGTGGGCCGGGGCTCGGTGCGGGGCGCCGGGCCGGGGCGCCCGGCGGTGGGCGGGGCGGTACGGGAGGTGGGCCGAGGCCGGGGCGCCCGTCGGCGCGTCGGGGGTCCGACCCCGGTCAGCCGACGGTTCGGTGGGCGCGGTGGATGCGGCGGGCGTACCGGAGCAGGCCGGCGCCGCCGAGCAGGAGCGCCCCCGCGGCGGCCCCGGTCCAGGCCGCCGACGCGGGCCCGGTCCGGGCGAGTTCGGGCAGCGGGCGGCCCGGTCCGTCGCGGGGCGGGAGGCCGGGGTCCGCGGGGAGGGCCGGAT
>NZ_JNZZ01000037.1 GCF_000717645.1 Streptomyces californicus | reverse complement strand
GGGTGGGGGAAGGCGAGGGGAGTGGGCGGGGCGTGGGAGTGGGGGAGGCGCGGCGGAACGACACGGTCCCGTGGGGACGCCCTCGTTGGGACGCAACCGTATCGTCGCAACGCCGAGAGTAGGACGTTTGTACGTCGCAACGCAACCGTTTCGTCGCGGCGGACTATCATGCGGACCATGACCACCGAACGGGGAACCCGCCGCCGAGCCCCTGCGGGCGCCGCCGTCCTGCGGGAGGACGTGACGGACGCGATCCGCGCCGCCGTCTTCGAGGAACTGGCCGCCGTGGGGTTCGCCCGCATGTCCATCGAGGGCATCGCCCGGCGCGCGGGCGTCGGCAAGACCGCCGTGTACCGCCGCTGGAAGTCGAAGCTGGCACTCGTCCTCGACCTGGTCGCGGCCGTCGCCGCCCAGGGGATGCCCGCCCCGGCCACCGGTTCGCTGTACGGGGACGTGCGTGCCGTCCTCGAACTGGCCGCCTACGCCCTGCGCCACCCGGTCGCCTCGCAGGTCATCCCGGACCTGCTGGTGGAGGCGGTGCGCAACCCGGAGATCTCCGAGGCGATCAAGGCCGCCCTCCTGGACCAGCAGCAGGGCGTCGCCGCCGTCGTGGTGCGGGAGGCGGTGGCCCGGGGCGAGCTGCCGGAGGGGAGCGATCCGGACCGGGCGCTCGACCTCATCGTCGGGCCGCTGTACTGGCGCCTGGTCGTCGTGCGCGGCGAGCTGCCGAAGGGGTACCTGGACGACCTGGCCGACTCGGCGGTCGCCGCCCTCCAGCACCCCGGTGAGCGATCCGGTCAGTGAGCCGGGTGCGCGCTCCGGCCGTGTCCGCGTTCGCGCTCGTCCCCGTGTCCGCCTTCGCGCCCGTCCCCGCCGGTCACCTCGCCGACGCCTGGGCCGCCTTGCCCGGCCCTCCCACCCGGGCCAGCACCTCGCCCGTACGGGGGCTGAACGCCAGCACCGTCGCGTTCTCCGGCAGCCGCTGGTTGCGGGTGAGCAGCAGCCATCGCACGCCGTACCGGCCGGTGATGCCGTCCCGCCGGGCCTGCGGGGTCGACGTGTCCAGATAGGCGGCGACCGCCCGGCTGCGCTCCCGCCGCTCGCCGGTCGCGAGGCCCGCGTCCGGCAGTGCGTCGGCCAGGACGTACGCCCCGTGCCCGGCCAGCGCGTACATCGCCGGGCGGCTGTCCGTCAGGACCACCTCGCCCGGCGGCACGTAAGCGGTCGCCCAGGCGTACGTTCCGCCGGCCGCCGCCCGCACCCCCTCGCCGATCGCGGGGGGCCGCGTCGTCCGGCCCTCCGGAGGCGTACGCGGGGCGGTCAGCCCGTTGTAGTACGGCCACACCGCCGCCACGGCGACCGCGCACACCGCGGCGAACACCCAGCGCGACAGGATCGGCCTGATCCGGGTCCGCGTCCGTACGGCGATCAGGGCCAGGCAGCCGATCGCCGCGCCGATCGCCGTGAGCGGGTGGACCAACAGGACGAGCCCGAGCAGGACGCCGATCCCGGCCGCCTCCGGCCAGGTGGGCGCCCGGCCGGGCTTCGGGTCGCCGGGGCGCGGGGCCCGGACGGCGGCGCACCCGGTCCACGCCCACAGGTGCAGGGTCACCGCCACCGCGAACGTGCTCGGGGCGCTCCAGCGGGCCGGGTCCGCCCAGTGGATCAGCGCCAGCGGGACCAGGGCGACGACCGGCACCCAGCGGTTCGGGGTCAGCTGCCGGGTGAGCCGGCCGATCCCGGTGAGCAGGAGCAGCAGGTTCACCGAAGCGGCCAGCGCGACGACGGACGGTCCGGCGAGCCCGGTGGCGCGGGCGGTCAGCCCCTGGAGCAGCGCGTACGGGGAGTAGTGCGCGCTCGCGACGGCGGGCAGGTCCGTCATCGGGAACGCCGGGTGCAGCAGGCTCGCCCGCAACCGTTCGACGATCGCGGCCTGGAGCCCGGCCTCGCAGCACAGCGGGGTCCGCCAGGCCGCCGCCGACAGCACCGCCCACAGCAGACCGCCGAGCACGAGGTACGGCGACGGCAGCCAGAGCGGGGGCCGGGCGGCCTTGCCTCTCCCGTCGCCGTCGGTCGCGGCGGAGGGCAGGTCGGGGGCGGCGGTGGACGCGGCGGAGGCAGCGGAGAAGAGGGGCACGCCTCATGGGTTCCGTGCGACGCGCCGGTTCTCCCCGCGGCCACCCGTCCGAGGGATTCCGGGCGACGGATCGGCGGGGACGGCCCCGGGACGGCTGCGGCGCCCCGGTGCGACGGCGGGTGTCATGCCGGTCGTCCGTTGTGCTCCGGTGCGACGGCGGGTGTCATGCCGGTCGTCCGTTGCGCCCCGGGGCGACGCCGGGTGTCATGCCGGTCGTCGCACAGGGCGTCGGGCCGGGTGTCATGCCGGGCGTCGCGCCGGGTGCCGTGCGGGGCGTCGCGTGGGGCGGGCGCTATGCCGGGTCGGCCAGCAGCCGGTCCGCGACCCGGGCCGCCGCGCCGCCGTCGTCCAGGTCGCAGAAGTCGCGGCGGAAGCTCTCGTACGCGTCCGCGTGCCGGGCCGTCTGCGCCCGGGTGTCGCGCAGCGCCTGCGCCACCTCGTCCGTCGTGACCAGCAGCGGTCCCGGCGCGCGCGTCTCGAAGTCGAGGCAGAAGCCGCGCACGGTGTCGCGGTAGTGCTCCAGGTCGTACGTGTGGAAGAGCATCGGCCGGCCCGTCAGCGCGAAGTCGAACATCAGCCCCGCGTAGTCCGTCACCAGGACGTCGGCGACCAGGAGCAGCCCGGCCGCCCCCGGGCGCCCGGACACGTCGAGCACGCCGGGGCCGTCCTGGAGCGCGCCGGTGACCCGGGGGTGCCGCCGGACCAGCACGGTGTGGCCGGGGCCGAGCGCGCGGGCCAGCGCGCGGGGGTCGAGCGCCGGGTCCCAGCGGTACGGGCCGGGGGCCGAGCGGTCCGGGGAAGCTGACGGGAGGTGGGCCAGGTGGTCGCGGTAGGTCGGGGCGTACAGCACGATCCGGTGGTCCTCCGGGAGGCCGAGCCCGCGCCGGACCTCCTCGGCGGCCTTGTCCCGGTCGGGCGGGAACAGCACGTCGTTGGCGGGCGATCCGGCCTCCAGCACCTCCCCGTGGTACGCGAGCGAGCGGCGCAGCCAGGGGGTGGCGAAGGTGCTCGGGGAGACCAGTACCGACCACTGGTCCGACCGCCGCGGCAGGGTGGCGAGGTACTGGTGATCGGCGTAGAGGGTGTCCGTCAGCCCGATGCCGAACCGGCCCAGCGGAGTGCCGTGCCAGGTCTGGACGACGGTCTGGCCCGGACGCCGCTCGAACCACGCGGGCAACTGCCCGTCCGTGACGATCCGCCGGGAGCGGGCCAGCGCCTCGTACCAGTCGGCGCTGTGCACGGGGACGGCCCGCGCCCCGGGCGGTACGGGGGTGGCGCGGCCGGGGGTGGTGCCGGTGACCCACAGGTGCTCGGTCTCCGTGCCCCGGCGCACCAGCTCGGTGTGTACGGCGCGCGGGGAGTCGCCGCCCGCGTAGAGAACGGTGTCCCGCAGCGGAAGTCCGCCCGGCGTGCGCCGGGCGGGGTGGTGCGCGGCGCGCAGGAGCCGCCTGCTGTACGCACTCCGCCCGGCGTGCGCGGGAAGGCCGGGCTCCGCGACGACGGTCAGCCGGTCGCCGTGGCGCCGCTCCGGGCGCAGGGCGCCCACGGGACCGCCCCCGCCTTCGTCGCCGGCCGGCCGCGCGGCGGTGGAACCGAGGAGGCGTACGGGGAGCCCGTTCAGGCGGACCTCCCACCGCCCCTCGGCGAGGGGCGGGGCGATCAGCACGGAGAACCGGCGACGGGACGTGCCGGTCTCCGCGCCCGCGACGGCCTCCGCGACCCGTACCTCCTCGCGCAGCGTCTCGTGGCGCAGGACGACGCGGATGCCGCACGCGGCTTCCGGCGCATCCGCCGCCCCCTCGGCGCACGCCCCCGGCGCATACGTCCCCGAGACGCGCAGGCCCCCGTCCGGGGTGCGCTCCACGAGGTCCGCGTACGGAGGGCCCGCCAGGTCCAGCACCAGATCGCCCGCCGCGTCCGCGTGCGCGGGCGGCGGCAGGTCCGGGGCGGCGGGCAGGGGGACGCGGTCGCCGCCCGGGAGCAGCAGCCGCGCCCGCCACCGCGCCCCGCCGGCGGCCTCGACCTCGCGGGGGGCCCGGTGCGGTGCGGGCGGGGCGTCGGCCAGCTCGGCGACGGGCACGCGCACCGAGAACGCCACCCCGCCGGACGGACGCGCCGGTCCGGACGAGGTCCCGGCGCCCCCCGCCCGGTACATCACCGGGAACGAACGCTCCACCGGCAACGAGGACTCCCTCGGGAACGAACGCTCTCCCGCGACGGGTCGCTCTCCCACTACGGGTCGCTCTCCCGCGACGGGCCGCTCCCCGTCCCCCTCGCCCTCCCGCGTCAGCAGCAGCGCCACCGGCCTCGCGCCGTCGAGCACCCGGCCCCGCACCACCAGCGCCCCGCCCTCCGCGACAGCCCGGTGGGCCTCCGCCACCGCGCGCAGGCGGGTCACGGTGAGGCGGAGGCGGCCGCCCCGGTAGTCCAGCACCGCCCGCCGCCCGTCGCCCAGGTCGTGCACCAGCGGCTGGTCCGCCCCGGCGTCCGGGGCGCGGACCGCGACCCGGCGCACCGCCCCGGGCCCCGCGAGGACCAGGCCCACCAGCCAGCCGCCGCCCTCCGCCGGGGCGGGCAGCCGGTCCGGGTCGAGGACCATCTCGAACCCCGCGCGGTCGTAGTCGTGCAGCTCCTGACCGGAGGCGACCGTCGCCTCGGGCGCGTCCACGGACCGCACCGGCACGGGGCGCACCCGGCGGCCCCGCTCCGCCCGGACCACGCCCACCGTCAGCCGCCGGTGCACCGGACCGGCGGGAAGGTTGCGCAGATACGCGTACCCGCGCAGCCGCAGCTTCCCGTCCACGTCCCACCGCGCCTCCAGAAGCCGCGCAACGGCGGGAACGTCCGTCCGCGCGAGCCGGGCGCTCGCGCCGCGCACGCCGGGGTACACCGCCCGGCGCCGTCCCGGCGGCCCCGCGACGGCGAACACGCCCGGCCCGTTGGCCCGTTCGAAGGCCAGCACCTCCAGCAGCTCGTCCAGCCGCCGCTCCCGCACCAGCGTCCACTTGACGCGCAGCTCCACCGGCAGCCCCTCCAGCGCCCCGGCGCCCGCCCGGTCGGCGAAGGCGCCCGCGCCCTCCAGGAACGCCGACCGGTACGCCTCGCCGCCCAGCGGCAGGCCGTCCAGGAAGTACCCGAAGTCGTCCCGCAGACAGGACGCGTCGTACGCCCGCCGCTGCTCCGCGTCCCGGCCGCCGAGGAACGCGCTGACCTGCTCGCACGCGGCGATCCGGTCCCGTACGCCCGTGACGTCCGTCCGCCGCCGGGTGATCGAGCCCTCCCGCACGCGCCAGTAGTAGACGTGCTCGCGCAGGACGTCCACGGAACCGGCGAGGTAGTGCGCGGGGATCATCACCGGGGTGTCCTCGTACAGCCTGCCCTCGGGGAAGGCGAAGCCGTGCGCGTCCCAGAACGAGCGGCGGAACACCTTGTTCCACGCCACCCGGTCGGCCAGCAGGCGCGGGTCCCGGGTGATGTGGGTACGCGGCCGGGCGGCGGTGAGCCAGCGGTACTGCCACGCCTGCTGCCGACCCTGCCCGGTCAGCCGCCACACGTTGCCCGTCGCCAGGTCGGAGCCGGTGGACTCCAGCGAGGCCGTCATCCGCTCGTACGCGTCGTGCACGACGATGTCGTCGCTGTCCGCGAACGCCAGGTAGGGGACCCCGGGGGTGGTGTGCCGGACGCCGGTGTTGCGCGCCGCGCTCAGCCCGGCGTTCGGCTGCCGCACCAGCCGGAAGCGGGCGTCCCGGGCGGCGAACTCCGCCGCGATCCGGCCGCTGCCGTCCGTCGAACCGTCGTCCACCATGACCACCTCGATCGCGTCGAGGGTCTGGTCCGCCACCGACCGGAGGCAGTCCTCCAGATACGCCTCGACGTTGTGGACGGGAACGACGACGCTGAGGAGTGGCTTCATGTCCTGGTCAACCCGGGGCCGGTCCCGGGGTCACCGATGCTGACCCGAACGGGTGAACACGACCCGCCCGCCGCCGACCCCGCCAGTACGCTCGGCTGCCATGCCCACCCGAGCTTCCGTGAAGCGGTACGTCCGCAGGCAGGTCCTGCGGGCCGTCTACCGCGCCGACCTGCGCCGCCCGCTCGACCCGGATCTCGCGGTCTACGGGGCGTACTGGAACCGGGGGGTCGCCTGCAACCCGGCGGCGATCCACGCCAAGGCCCGCGAACTGGTGCCGCACGTACGGGGGTTGTGGGTCGTCTCCTCCCGCCACCGGGACCGGATGCCGCCCGGTGTGCCGTACGTCATCGAGGGCTCGCGCCCCTACTGGCGGGCCATGGCCACCGCCACCTATCTGGTCAACAACTCCAGCTTTCCCGGGGGTTTCACCAAACGGCCCGGACAGCGCTACCTCCAGACCCATCACGGAACCCCCCTCAAGACCATGGGCCTCGACCAGCGCGCCTACCCCGCCCTCGCCCGCACGACCGACTTCGACAAGATCCTCGCCCACGTCGGCCAGTGGGACGCGAGCCTCTCGTCCAACCCGCACTCCACCGAGGTGTGGGACCACGTCTACCCGGGCGGGTACGAACGGCTCGACCTCGGATATCCGCGCAACGACGTGTACTTCACCGCCACCGCCGAGGAGATCGCCCGGGTCCGGGCGGGATTGGGCATCGCCGAGGGGCAGACCGCCCTGCTGTACGCCCCCACCCACCGCGACTACCGCGACGGCTTCGTCCCCGACCTCGACCCGCGACGCCTCGCGGGCGAACTCGGCCCGGAGTACGTGGTCCTGGTGCGCGCCCACTACTTCTACGGGCGGTCGGCCGGGCCCGCCGCCACCGGGTCGGCGCGCGTCCTCGACGTCACCGGGCACCCCCGGATCGAAGAACTCTGCCTGGCGGCGGACGCGTTGATCACCGACTACTCCTCCCTCACCTTCGACTACGCCTGCCTCGACCGCCCGATCGTCGTCCACGCCCCCGACTGGGCCGCCTACCGGGCCGTCCGCGGGACCTACTTCGACCTGCTCTCCGGCCGGCCCGGCGACACCCCGGGGCCGGTCACCACCACCCCGGCCGCGCTGGCCGACGTGTTCCGCACGGGGGAGTGGCGCTCCCCGGAGGCGGCCGCGCTGCGCACCGCGTTCCGGGCGCGGTTCTGCCCGTACGACGACGGGCGCGCGGCCGAACGCGTCGTACGGCACTTCTTCGCCGCGCCCGCGTGAGGCCGCCGGTCCCGAGGAACGTCTGGCCCCTCCGGTTCCGAGGAACGCGTAGCGCCGCCGGTCCCGGGCAACGCGCGGTGCCCCGGCCCGACGACCGCGCGGCGGCCCGGCCGACGGCCCGCCACCCGGATGGCTCATTCGGCCGGGCCGCCCCGATTCCTCCGCACCGCGCGGTCGTTGAGCCCCACAGCCCGCTCGCCCCGCCATGTTGGGAGACGTCCATGCACCGGTCCGCCTACGAGCAGATGGAACTCTGCGTCAAGGAGTACCTGCCCGTCGAAGGACCCCCGTCCGGCAAGGGCTCCGGCCACGGCGGCGCGTACCGGGTCGTCGACCTGGGCTCCCGCATCTCCGGGAAGCAGACCCGCACCCACCGGGCGCTCCTGGCAGGCCACCCCGTCGACTACTTCGGGGTCGACGTGCAGGACGGGCCCAACGTGGACGCCGTGATGACGAAGCCGTACCGCATCCCCGCCCGTTCCAACAGCGCCGACGTCGTGCTGTCGGGGCAGGCGTTCGAGCACATCCCGTTCTTCTGGGCGTCGATGCTGGAGATCGCCCGGGTCCTCAAGCCCGGGGGGCACGCGTTCATCACCGCCCCCTCCCGCGGTCACGTCCACGACGCGCAGGACTGCTGGCGCTACTACCCGGACGGCTTCCGCGCGCTCGCCGCCCACTCCCGGCTCGAACTGCGCGAGGCGTACACCGACTTCCCGCCGCAACGGGGCATCTGGCACGACTACCGGGCCATCGACAAGAAGGCCGCCTACTGGGGCGACTCCGTCGGCGTCTTCCGCAAGCCCGCGCGCTACCCCCGCCTGACCATGTTCGCCGTACGGGAGTTGGCGGTCTGGTGGGCCAACCGGGTCGGCGGGGTGGACGGCGTCACGCTGCCCCCGCCGGTGGAGGGCCGCGCGGAGTGCGGGCGCCCGAAGAGCGTGCCCGCGCAGACCGCCTCGCTCGAACAGGAGTCACCCCGATCAATGACAGGTTGACGAAAGATGACATGTGGCGCAAACCGCGCGTACTGTCCCGGGGCATGGCTTGGCGCAACGCCGTCAACGGCGTCCTTCAGCAGCTCACCGGTTACCAGCTCAGGCGCGTCACCGTGCCCGCCGCCCGCACCGCCCCCGCCGCCCCGGCCCCGGCACCGGACGCGGCCCCGGCGGCCCCCGCGCCCGCCGCGAAGCCGAAGGCGAAGAAGTCCGCTCCCGCGTTCCCCGCGGACTACGACGACGAGGCGAAGGACGTCATCCGCGCGGTCAAGCCGTTCTCGATGACCTCGCCGGAGCGGCTCAACGCCTTCATTCTCGCCACCCGGTACATCGCCCGGCACGACATCCCCGGCGCCGTCGTCGAGTGCGGTGTCTGGCGCGGCGGTTCGATGCAGGCGTGCGCCAAGACCCTGCTGTCGCTCGGGGAGACCGAACGCGACCTGTACCTCTTCGACACGTACGAGGGCATGACCCCGCCCACCGCCGAGGACCTGCGGCGCGACGGCCGGCCGGCCCAGGAGCTGCTGGACGCCCAGGGCAAGGACCGGCCGATCTGGGCCGTCGCCTCGCTGGAGGACGTCAAGGCGGGCTTCGAGACCGTGCCGTACCCCGCGGAGCGCGTCCACTACGTGCGGGGCCGGGTGGAGGACACCGTCCCCGGGCAGGCCCCCGAGCAGATCGCGATCCTGCGCCTGGACACCGACTGGTACGCCTCGACCAAGCACGAACTGGAGCACCTGTACGACCGGTTGGTCCCCGGCGGTGTGCTCCTCATCGACGACTACGGCTACTGGCAGGGATCGCGGCAGGCCGTGGACGAGTTCCTGGAGAAGACCGGCGAACGGCTGCTGCTGCTCCGCATGGACGAGGGCCGGATCGCCGTCAAGCCCTGACCCGCCTCTCCTCCCCATGGCGGCGCCCGCGCACCGAGCCCCGTGCCCTCCCCGGTACGGGGCTCGAACGCGCTCCGGGCGCGCCCCCCGGCGCGTGACTCCGCCCGTCCCGTCACCCGAACGGACCCCCTCGGGTGACCCCGCCATCCGGTGCGGGTTGTACCGCATGGCCCCTGAACGGCTCCCCGAACGGCTCTGAACGCCCTTCGTGCCCGAGGCCCACCACACCTCGGGCCGGACATCCCCGCCCACCGACGCTCATCCGCCCCGATGTCGTCCGCCCCGGAAGGACCGTGCGCCGCGATGGCACCCCGTCTCACCGTCGTCGTCCCCCTCTACAACGTGGAGGAGTACATCGGTGCCTGCCTGGCCTCCCTCGCCGAGCAGACCATGCCCGACCTGGAGGTCGTCCTCGTCGACGACGGCTCCACCGACCAAGGCCCGCGCATCGCGCAGGAGTTCACCGAGCGCGACCCCCGTTTCCGGCTGATCCGGCAGGAGAACGCCGGGCTCGGCGCGGCCCGCAACGCCGGGGTCCGCGAGGCCCACCCGGGCGGGGAGTTCCTGACGTTCGTGGACAGCGACGACGTCGTTCCGCCCGGCGCGTACGCTCGTATGCTCGCCGAACTCGACTCCTCCGGCTCCGACTTCGCGACCGGCAACGTGCTGCGGCTGCGGGTGGGCGGGGCGCTGGAGCAGTCCCCGATGTTCCGCAAGCCGATGGAGAAGGCCCGCCGGGCCACCCATGTCACCCGGGACTGGATCCTGCTCGGGGACCGCATCGCCTGCAACAAGGTCTTCCGCCGCGCCTTCTGGGACGAGCACGCCTTCGCCTTCCCGACCGGAGTGCTGTACGAGGACATCGCCGTCGTCCTGCCCGCCCACTTCCTGGCCCGCTCGGTCGACGTCGTCGAGGAGCCCGTCTACCACTGGCGCGACCGCGACGGCTCGATCACCACCCGGCGGGCCGTCCCCCAGGGCATCCGCGACCGGGCCGCCGCCGTCACCACCGTCAGCCGCTTCCTGGCCGAGCGGTCCGACGCGGCGGGAGCGGCCGAAACCGCAGGAGCAGCGGCAGGGGGCGCCGGAGCGGCGGGCGCGAAGGCGGGAGCGGAGGCCGCCGAGGCCAAGCGGCGCTACGACGCCCACGCCCTCTCCGGTGACCTGTGGCTGTTCATCGAGGCCCTGCCGGACGGCGACGCCGCGTTCCACGAGGCGTTCCTGGAGCACGCGGGGGCCTTCGCCGCCACCGTCGAGCCCGACGTCTTCGCCACGCTGCCCCTGCACCTGCGGGTCAAGTGGCAGCTCATCCGTGAACGCCGGCTGCCCGAACTCCTCGCCCTCCTCGCCGACGAGAAGAAGGACCGGGACACCTTCCACGTACGCGGACGGCTCCGGCCGCGCGCCCACCACCCCGCCGTCCGGAACCCGCTGCCACCCTCCGCCACCGCGCTCGCCCCCGCCGACCTGCCCGTCCACGCCCACCTCACCGAGGCCGTCTGGCGGGACGGGCTGCTGCACCTGACCGGGTACGCCTACGTGCGCAACGCCCCCGGTGGGCGGCCCCGGCTCGGCTGGCTGCGCGCCGGGAGACGGCTCGTCCCGCTGCGACTGCGTCCGGCCCCCGGCGAGGAGGCGACCGCCCGGTCCGGCCGCTCGCTGCACCGCTACGACCGCGCCGGCTTCGAGGCCGTGATCGACCCGCGCGCCCTCGCGGCGAAGGCCGGGAAGCACGCGAAGCCGGCGAAGGCAGGGACGAAGGCGGATCCCGGGCGGACGACCTGGAAGCTGGAGGCCGTCGTCATCGGCGCGGGTCGGCCGCGCCGGGGGCCGATGCGGCTCGTCGGCACCCCGGCCCCGCCCGCCGTGGCCTACACCGACGAGGGCACCCGCGTCGTCCCGGTCCTCTCCGGCAACAAGCTGGAGCTGCGCACCGAACGCGTCGCCGCCGTGCTGACCCGGCAGTCGGCGGTCGAGGGCGCGGTCCGCCTGGAGGTGAAGATCCTCGGGCCCGCCGGACCGGTCGCCCTCCGGCTCACCGAGTGGCGCACCAAGGAGACCCGCGAGTACGCCCTGCGCGGTTCGGCCGGCACCCGTACGGCCGACGTCCCGCTCAGCGCCTTCCGCGGTGGGGACGACATCTGGGGCGTCCAACTCGTGACGGAAGGGCGGCCGTTGACGGTGGCCGCCCGCTCCGACGCGCCCGACGGGTGCTATCCGCTGCCGGGCGGCCGGGAGCTGTGCGCAGGCCCCAACCCCTCCGGCGACCTCGTCCTCACCGACCGGGCCGTCCAGCCCGTCGTCACCGCCGCCGACTGGGCGGATTCGGGTGAACTCACCCTCGCCGGAACCTTCGCCGAACCCACCGTCACCGCCCACGAACTCGTCCTGCGCCACAGCGGCCACCAGGAAGAGGCCGTCGTGCCCCTGGAGCGTGCGGACGACGGCGGCTTCCGTGCCGTGCTCGACCCCTCCGCCGTCGGCGGCGTCGGCGGCACCGTGCCGTTGGCCGAAGGCCGGTGGTACCCGTACCTGCGCGTGCCGGGGGAGCGGGACCCGGAGGCGTACCGGCCGCTCCGGCTCGGCTCGACCCTGCACCACTCCTTCCCCCGGCAACAGACGTTCCTGGGGAGGGACTTCACGCTCCAGCGGCGCCACCACGACCGTCTCGCCCTGGAGTCCGGCAGCCCCCTGCCGGTGACGGTGCGCGGCGCGTACGGGCAGCGGATCCAGCGCGAACGGTACGCCGCGCTCCGGGCCCGTACGGCGGACGAACTGCGGCCCGCCGTCCTCTACTCCAGCTTCGACGGCCGCCAGTTCTCCGACTCCCCGCGCGCCGTCCACCGCGAACTGACCGCGCGCGGGGCCGACATCGAGCACCTGTGGGTGGTACGCGACCAGCAGGCGGCCGTCCCCGAAGGCGTCCGTCCCGTCGCCCTGCACAGCGCGGAGTGGCACGAGGCGCTGGCCCGCAGCCGGTGGATCGTCACCAACACCCATCTGCCCCAGTGGTTCGAGCGGGCGGAAGGCCAGTGCGTCGTCCAGACCTGGCACGGCACCCCGCTCAAGCGTGTCGGCCGCGACCTCGCCGGCACCCCGCACGCCGACGCCGCCTACATGGCGTCCATGGAGCGCCGGTCCGCCCAGTGGAGCGTCCTCGTCTCCCCGAACAGCTTCTCCACCCCGATCCTGCGCCGCGCCTTCGGTTACGGCGGCGAGGTCCTGGAGTGCGGCTACCCGCGCAACGACCTGCTGTACGCCCCCGACCGGGCCAAGGTCGCCGCCGCCGTACGGGAGGAACTCGCGATCCCCGAGGGGCGGCGGGTCGTCCTGTACGCCCCCACCTGGCGCGAGGACCGGCCCCGGAAGGCCGGACGGTACGCCGCCGATCTCCCGCTCGACCTGGAGCAGGCCCGCGAAGCCCTCGGCGACGACCACGTCCTGCTGGTGCGGCGGCACTACCTCGTCGGCGGGAGCGTCCCCGACACCGCCTTCGTCCGGGACGTCTCCCGCTACCCCGACGTCGCCGAACTGCTGCTGATCAGCGACGTGCTGGTCACCGACTACTCCTCGATCATGTTCGACTTCGCGCAGACCGGCCGCCCGATGTTCTTCCACACCCACGATCTCGCCCACTACCGGGACACCCTGCGCGGCTTCTGCTTCGACTTCGAGCACCGCGCCCCCGGGCCGCTGATCCCCGACTCCGCCGGGATCGTCGCCGCCCTGCGCGACCCGCAGTTCACCGCCGCCGGGCACCGGGACGCCTACCAGCGGTTCCGGGAGGCGTTCTGCGACCTGGACGACGGGAACGCCGCCGCCGGGGTCGTCGACCGGATGCTCGCGCACGACCAGCCGCACGAGGGGGAGCAGGCGTGATCGACTTCACCTGCGTGGTCACCGGGGGCGGCGAGGGAACCGGCGGCGTCACCGCCCTGCGCGCCTCCGTCGCCTCCGTGCTCGACCAGTCGCTGCGCGGGGCCGAGGCCGTCGTGGTGCTCGCCTCCGCCGCCGACCCCGTCGTCCGCGCCGCCGCCCGCACCCTCGCCGACCGGAACCCCGACCGGGTCCGCCTCGTGGACGCCGACCCCGCCGCCCGCACCACCGGAGCCCTGCGCAACGCCGGGCTCGACGCGGCGACCGGCCGGTACGTCCTGGTCCTCACCCCGGGCGAACGCCTCCACCCCCACGCCTGCCGCAACCTCTGGCAGGCCGGCGAGACCAGCCGCGCCGACCTGATCGCCGGCCGCTGGAGCCGGGCCGCCGACGAGAGCGGCAAGGAGCGGGAGCCGTCCTGGCAGGGCGAGCTGTACGCCCGCTCCCGTACGCTCAACCACTTCACCGAGGCCCCCGAACTCGTCGTCAGGGACGCCCTGGTGACCGGCTTCTGCCTGCGCCGCGAGGCCGCGCGACGGCACGGGCTGCGGTACGAGGGGGACCTGGCGCACGGCGAGATCCTGTTCGGTCCGCTCGCCGCCGCCGCGGTCGGCCGGATCGCCCTGGTCCGCCGGCTCATCGTCACCGGCCGGGCCGCCCCGGACCGGGCGCGCGACCTCGCCGCCCTCGTCCAGGTCCACCACCGGGTCGCCAACACCCTCATCGCCCACGGCCTGCCCGAACTGCGCGCGCGACGGGAGACGGCGTTCGCCCGCGACCACCTGGTCCCGCTCGTCCGGTCCTTCCCCCGGCTGCCCGCCGCCCGCCGCGAGCGGACCGCCGCCACCGCCGCCCGCGTCCTGACCGGCCCCTTCCGCACCGGCGTACCGGAGCTGCCGCCGCTGGAGCGGGCCGCCGTCGCCCTGCTGGCCCGGGGCGACGCGGAGGAGACCCTCGCCGCCGCCTACGCGCTGGCCCGGCCCGCCACCGTGTGCGCACCCCTGTCGACCGGCCCGGACGGACGGGTCGCCTGGGGCGGCGACCCGGAGGACGTGGCCCTCGACATCACCGAAGTCGGCCACCAGTACCGCACGTTCGGCACGATGCGGCTGATGAACCGGCTCACCCGCGCCACCGTCGAGAAGGGCGTCCTGCTCCTCGAAGGCCGCCTCGTGCTGCCCGGTCACACCGGCCCCGGCCCCGGTGCCCCGCTCACCGCCGCCCTGGAGTTCCGGGCCCGGGACGGGGCGCGCGCCGTAGCGTTCCCCGTCCAGGACGTCCGGCACGACGGCGACGGGATCACATGGCGCGCGCGGATCGACGTCACGCGCCGCCTGCGCCCGCTCGGCCCGCGCGACACCGCGTGGGACGCGCGGCTGACCGTCCAGGCGGACGGCCCCGACGGGCCCCGCTCCGTCAGCGACCTGTTCGCGCCGCAGGACCAGGTGGCGCCGGCCGCCGGGCTTCCCGCCCGCCCCCGCCTCGGGCGGCTCACCGGGGACACCTGGGAGCCCTACGTCACGCTCAAGGACCACTTCGCGCTCCGGCTGACCGCCCGCCGCCCCCCGGCCCGCACCGCCCGCCGCCTGGTCCGCTACGCCACCCGCTTCCGCCCCGCCCGCAAGGCGAAGCTCCTCGTCCGGGGGGTGCGCGGGCGCCTCGACCGCTACCGCTCCCGCGGCTTCAAGGCCACCGCCTACAACACCTGGCTCACCCGGCTCCCCGTCCGCCGGGGCTCCGTCGTCTTCGAGAGCCACATGGGCACCTGCTACGGGGACAGCCCGCGCGCCCTGTACGAGGAGATCCGCCGCCGGGGCCCGAAACTGCGCGCCACCTGGTCCTACGACCCCTCCCCGGCCGGCTTCCCGGACGACGCCCGCCTCGTACGCCGCTGGTCCTGGCGCTATCTCTGGGCCCTGGCCCGCGCCGAGTACTGGGTCGACAACCAGGGCTTCCCGCAACACCTGCGCAAGCCCCGGCACACCACGTACCTCCAGACCTGGCACGGTTCCGCGTACAAGCGGATGGGGTTCGACGAGACCCGCGTACGGCTCCAGAACGCACCCCAGCGCGAGCGGCTCCAGCAGGCCGTGGACCGCTTCGACCACTTCCTCGTCCGCTCCGAGCACGACGTGGCCACCCTCGCCCGCGCCTACCGGATCCCCGAGGAACGGCTCCTGCGCACCGGCTACCCCCGCAACGACGTCCTGATCGCGGAGCGCGACCGGACCGAGGCCGAGGGGAGGCTGCCCCGCCCGCCGCTCGCCGCCGCACTCGGGCTGGACGACCACCGCAGGACCGTGCTGTACGCCCCGACCTTCCGGGGCGGACCCGGCAAGCAGCGCCGCAGCCGACTCCTGCTGGACGTACGGGAGTTCGCCGAGCGGTTCGGGGACACCCACACCCTGCTGGTGCGCTCCCACTACCTGGAGTCCGCGCGGCTGCCCGTCTGTCCGCCCGGCACCGTCGTGGACGTCTCCCGCCATCACGACACCAGCGAACTCCTGGCGATCACCGATGTGTTGGTCACCGACTACTCCTCCATCATGTTCGACTTCGCCCTCCTCGATCGGCCCGTCGTGCTGTTCGCCCCCGACCTCGACGCGTACGCGGCCGAGCGCGGCAGCTACTTCGACCTGCGGGAGAAGGCCCCCGGGCCGGTCACCGCGACCCAGGAGGAGCTGTTCGGCGTCCTCGCGGAGCTGAAGAAGTCCGACGCCCGATGGGCCGACCAACGCCAGGCGTTCGTACGGGAGTTCGGACCCTACGACCGGGGCGACGCGGCCCGCAGGACCGTCGCCGCCGTCTTCGGGCCCCGGATCTGCCCCGACGCCCGCCACATCACCGACCACGACCGGGGGGCCGGCCGATGAGCCGCGACATCTTCATCGTCTCCAACAGCACCGACGAACTCGGCGGCGTCACCGGCTGGATGCACCAGACCGCCCGCCTCTTCGCCGACCGGGGCCACCGGATCCACGCCATCGGCATCCACGCCTCCGACCTCACCATGGCGCTGCCCGAGCGGCCCGCCCACCCGGTCACCGCCCTCTACCCCGCACACCCCCCGACCCCCTGGACGCCCCAGGGGGTCCGCGACCGCTTCCGCGTCCCCACCCGGCGCAAGGAGGCCGCCCGCCTCGCCGCGAAGAAGCGGGCGGTCGCCCGGCTCTCCGGGATCTTCGCCGACGCCCGGCCCGGCGCCGTCGTCATCGTCACCCAGGTCTGGGCGATGGAGTGGGTCGGGGAGGCCGACACCAGCGGGCTCCGGGTCATCGGCATGAGCCACGAGTCCTACGACTACTCCCGCGCGAGCCACCGCTACCGCTGGATCAGGAACCACTACAAGGAGCTGGACCACTGGCTCGTCCTCACCGAGGAGGACGCCGACCGGTGGGCCGGCGACGGCATGAACAACGTCGGCTTCCTGCCCAACGCCCTCGCCCGCCTCCCCGCCGTCCCCTCCCCGCGCACCGCGAAGACCGTCGCCAGCATTGGCCGGCTCAGCGACCAGAAGGGCATCGACCTCCTCCTGGACACCTGGGCGCTGGTCGCCCCCGCCCGCCCCGACTGGCGGCTGCGCGTCCACGGGGCGGGCGAGGACGAGGCCGCGCTCAAGGCGCGGTGCACCGGGCTCGGCCTCGACGGCTCCGTGGAGTGGATGGGCCGCACCGACGACGTGGAGCGCGCCCTCGCGGACGCCTCCGTCTTCGTCCAGTCCTCCCGGGGCGAGGGCTTCCCGCTAGCCCTGCTGGAGGCGATGGCCAGCGGCGTCCCGTGCGCCGCCTTCGACTGCGCGCCCGGCGTCCGCGAGATCGTCCGCGACGGCGAGGACGGGCTCCTGGCGCCGGCCGGGGACATCGCCGCCCTCGCCGACCGGCTGCTGCGGCTCACCGGCAACCCCCGGCTGCGCGACGCTCTCGGCGCCCGTGCCCGCTCCGGCGTCCAGCGGTTCTCCGAACCGGAGACGCTGCGCCGCTGGGAGGAGCTGTTCGCGTTCCTGGAGCGCTGAACACCCGTGTTCAGCGGGGGCGTTCAGCCCTGCACGCCCGCCCCGGCCCCGTCCTGGGCGGGCAGGGCCGCAGGCGTCCGGCGGGCGGCGTACGGCACCGGCAGCGGCAGCCCGTCGGTCTCCTTGAGGAAGACCCGCCGCACCACCCGCTCGGCGGCGTACCCGTCGTCGTACGGGCAGAACCGGGCCCGGAAGGCGGCCCGCAGCCGCGCCGCGTGGGAGCCGCGCCAGTGGTCCGTGGTTAAGACGTCGAGCAGCTCGTCCTGGCTCCGGGCCACGATGCCGGGCGGGAACGCGGTGACGTCGAAGTACGTGCCCCGGGCCGCCTCGTACGCCTCGACGTCCTCCAGGTGCAGCACCACCGGGCGGTCCAGGTTGACGTAGTCGAACATCAGCGACGCGTAGTCGGTGATCAGCGCGTCCGAGGCGAGCGCCGTCGTCTCCACCGACCGGTGGGCGCTGACGTCGATGATCCGGGGGTGCGGGGCGCGGACTCCGGGACCCGCCGGACGGGGCGCCCGGTTCAGCACCACGAACCGAGGGCCGAGCACCTGGAGCAGCCGCTCCAGGTCGAGCGCGGGCCGCTGGATCCTCCGGTAGTCGCGGGGCACCGGGGCGTACAGCAGGGCGACGGCGTCCTCCGGAACGCCCAGCGCCTCCCGCAGCCGGGCCACGTCCGCCGGTCCGGTGCGGTGGTAGACGTCGTTGCGCGGCGCGCCGTACTCCAGCGTCGTGTACGCGGACGGATAGGCGCGCTCCTGTACGAGGGTGGAGTGCGGGTTCGCCGAGAGGGCGAAGTCCCAGGCGTCCACATCGCGCAGCAGTCCCTCGAAGTCGGTGGACCCGGCGGCGGCCGGCCGGTCCAGCAGGTCGGTGCCCTCGGTCCGCAGCGGTGTGCCCTCGTGGGTCTGCACCACGGTCTGGCCCCGCCGCTTGACCAGCCCCCGGTCGAGGGCGCCGTCGTTCACCAGGTACGCGGAGCGGGCCAGGGCCGTCCAGTGGGCGAACGTGCCGGGGGCGAGGCGCCGGGTGCCGCCCGGCACGGTGTGGGCGTCGGCGGGCCGGCAGATCCAGGCCGTCCGCGCCCCCGGGACCAGCTCGCGGACCCGGGCCTCGATCGCCGCCGGGTCGCCCGTGTACCCCCGGCCGCCCCGGGTGGCGAAGGCCGCGTCGCGGGGGCGCAGCGGCAGCAGTCTCTGGACGCGGTAGTGCGTCCGCAGGGCGACGCCCCGCACCGTCCGGCGGACGGCGGCGGCGCCCGCGCGCAGCCGGCCGCCGAGGCGCTGGGCGAGCGACAGGGCCCGGTAGGTGCGCCGCGCGCCGAGCCGCAGCAGGCCGTGGCGGAGCAGGGCCCGGCGGGGGGCCGGGGCGCCGGGGGTGTGGTGGCGGCGGCAGGCGGCGGTGGCGCGGCGGAAGAACGCGGCGCGGCGGTGGAGGGGCAGCCGGTCCGGGGAGGCGTACAGGGCGGAGAAGTGGTCCAGCATGCGCCGGAATATCACCGGTCGCCACAGGGCGAGTTCGGGGCGGGAGTCGATGAAGGCGAAGACCCGGTCGTACTGGTCGAAGACGTCGAAGTGCTTCTCGCTGGTGGTCGAGAGGATGTTGCCGCGCCGCCGCTGCCGGTAGGAGACGCAGACGGCGTCGAGGACCGCGATCGACCCGGCCGACATCAGCACCGGGTAGGTCCAGGGGGTGTCCTCGTAGTAGCCGGGCGGGAAGGCGAACCCTTCGGCCTCGACGAACGCGCGGCGGTACGCCTTGTTCCAGACGACCATGAGGAGGCGCAGCAGTTCGGGGCGCTCGGTGAGCCGGAAGCGGGCGGGTCCGTCCTCGTCGAGGTAGGAGCCGAGGACGTTGCGGACGCTGCGGCCGGTCCAGTACGTACGGGCGTAGTCGTACATCAGGACGTCGGGCTCGCCGGTCGCGTCGATGCGGTCGGCGATGGACTGGAGCGCGTCCGGCAGCAGGGTGTCGTCGCCGTCGAGGAAGACGAGGTAGTCGCCGGCGGCCCGGGCCATCCCGGCGTTGCGGGCCGGGCCCAGCCCGGTGTTGCGCGGCAGGTGGAGAGCGGTGAGGCGGTGGTCCCGGCGGGCGTACTCGTCGGCGATCGGCCCGCAGGCGTCGGGGGAGCAGTCGTCGACCACGATGACCTCGTGGTCCTTGAAGGACTGGGCCAGTACCGAGTCCAGACACGCGTGCAGATACGCCTGGACCCGGAACGCGGGCACGATGACGGAGAACCGGGGCACTACACATCCAGGGGTCGATCGTTCGCGGAAGCCAGGCAGAGCGCAAACGTCGGATGGAATGACAGGGTTACGCCGGGCGTGCCGATCGGGGGACGGGGACGCCGAAGCGGCCCGGTTCCGGGGAACAGGGCCGCTTCGTGTTGACGTACGTCTGTACGTTTTCGTGGTGGGCGATTACTTGACGGCGCCCGCCATCACGCCGGAGACGAACTGCCGCTGGAAGGCGAAGAACACCGCCAGCGGGATCACCATCGACACGAACGCGCCGGGCGCGAGCACGTCGATGTTGTTGCCGAACTGGCGTACCTGCTGCTGGAGCGCCACGGTGATCGGCGGCGCGTCGGAGTCCGCGAAGATCAGGGCGACCAGCATGTCGTTCCACACCCAGAGGAACTGGAAGATCCCGAGCGAGGCGATCGCGGGACCGCCGAGCGGCATCACCACCCGGGTGAAGAGGCGGATCTCGCCCGCCCCGTCGAGCCGGGCGGCCTCCAGGAGTTCGCGGGGGATCTCCGCGAAGAAGTTCCGCAGCAGGAAGATCGCGAACGGCAGGCCGAACGCGGTGTGGAACAGCACCACGCCGAGCGTCGTCTCGAATATCCCGATGGTGCCGAACAGTTCGGACACCGGGATCAGCGCGACCTGCACCGGCACCACCAACAGGCCGACGACCAGCAGGAACCACCAGTCCCGGCCGGGGAACTCCATCCACGCGAAGGCGTATCCGGCGAGCGAGCCGATCACCACCACCAGCAGGGTGGACGGCACGGTGATCATGATCGTGCTGCCGAGCGACCCGGTGATCGTCGCATTGTCCAGCAGCCGTTGGTAGTTGTCGAAGGTGAGCTCGGAGGGGGCGGTGAAGACCTTCCACCAGCCGGTCGCCGCGATGTCCTGCGGTCCGCGCAGCGAGGACAGCAGCAGGCCGACGGTGGGCATCAGCCAGAACAGGGCGACCAGGATCAGGAAGACCCGCATCGCCCCGCCGCCGGCCCCGGCGGCGATCCGCGCCCCGAGAGACCGCCCGGCCTTCGGCGCCTCGGGCCGGCCGGTCCCCGGGGAGCCCGCCCTCCGGCGGCCGGGGCGCGCGGAGTCCACGTTCGGTGCGCCGCTCATCGCCGCCCCTCCTTCCGGATGCGCCGGATGTTGAACAGCATCACCGGGATCACCAGCAGCAGCAGGAGCACCGCGATGGCGCTGCCGATCCCGAGGTCCGCGTCCGTGCCGAACGAGGACCGGTACAGCTGGAGCGCCAGGACGTTCGCGTCGTCCTGGGAGGAGCCCGGCGCGATGATGAACACCAGGTCGAAGACCTTCAGCACGTTGATCATCAGCGTCACCAGGACCACCGCCAGCACCGGCGCCAGCATCGGCACCGTGATCCGGCGGAACACCTGCCACTCGTTGGCCCCGTCCACCCGGGCCGCCTCCAGCAGTTCGCGCGGCAGACCGGCCAGTCCCGCCGCGATCAGCACCATCGCGAACCCGGCCCACATCCACACGTAGCTGCCGATGATGCCGGGCGTCACCAGGGACGGGCCGAGCCAGTCCACCCCGTTGTACGGCTCGCGGAAGTTGTCGGCGGGCAGCCGCAGTTGTGCCCCGTCCGCCGAGGCGGGCAGGGTGAACACGCCGTCCGCCCCGGCCGTTGCGCTCGCGACGACCTTCCCGTCCCGCACCGCCTCGACCTTGAGGCCCTTGAGCCCCAGCTCCTTCGGATCGACGACGTTCGGCTTCCCGCCGCCGCCCCGGGTGAAGTCCAGCCAGGCCGTGCCGGAGATCCCGTCGCCCGAGGCGGCCGGGGAGCCCTGGGCCGGCCGCGCGTCGCCCGGCATCTTCGCCGGGGCCACGCCCACCAGCGGCACCAGCAGCGGCTGCCCGGCCCGGATCGGCTCCTTGGACAGGTACGCGCCGCCCTCGCCCTTCTTCAGCGGGTGCACGGGCAGCGGGCGCGCCTTCGGGAAGCCGGCGGACGCGTTGAACGTGTCGTGGACGCCCACCGCCACCGCGTTGGCGACACCCCGCTCGGGGGCCTGGTCGTACACCAGCCGGAAGATGATGCCCGCCGCCAGCATCGAGATCGCCATCGGCATGAAGACGATCAGCTTGAACGCCGTGCCCCAGCGGATGCGTTCGGTCAGCACCGCGAAGATCAGACCCAGCGCGGTGGCGACGGTGGGGGCGAAGACCACCCAGATCGCGTTGTTCTTCACCGCCGTGAGGATCGTGTCGTCGGTGAAGAGCGCGGTGTAGTTGTCGAACCCGGCGAACCCGGTTCCGGCTTGGTCGAAGAAGGACCGGTAGACGGAGTAGCCGATCGGATAGACCACCAGTGCGCCCAGCAGCACCAGTGCGGGCAGCAGGAACACCGCCGCGACCACCCTGCGGGTGCCGGTCACGCCCCGGCCGGGCTTCTCCGGCTCCGGGGACGGGCGGCGCGGACTCGTCTCGTCGGCGGGAGGCGCCGCACCGGCGCCTCCCGCGGTCGCTGTCGTCACGGCGTCAGCTCTTGTACGCCTTGGCCGCTTCGGACTCCAGCTTCTTCTGGGTCCCCGCGATGTCCTTCGGGTTCTTCAGGAAGTCCTGGAGGATCTTCCACTCGCCCTTGCCGGGCGTCCCGCCGAACGACTGCGGGGCCTGGTCGGACATGTCGAACCGGACGTCGTCGCCCGCGTCGATGAGCGCCTGCGCCATCGTGCGCTGCACGTCGTTCGGGTACGCCTTCAGGTCCAGGCCCTTGTTCGGGGAGATGAACCCGCCCGCCCCGGCCCAGATCCGCGCCGCGTCGGCCGAGGCCAGCCAGGTCAGCAGCGCCTGCGCGCCCTTGGTCTCCTTCAGCGCCACGGCCGCGTCGCCGCCGGTCACCACGGGGGAGTCCGCGCCGACCGCCGGGAACGGGAAGACCTTGGCGTCCGTACCGATCTTCGCCTCGGTCTGCGCGATGTTGATGGAGACGAAGTCGCCTTCGAAGACCATCGCGCCCTTGGGCTGGTCGCCCCCGGTGAACGTCTGGGTCACCGAGGCCGGGAACTCCGTCTGGAGCGCCCCGTCGGCGCCGCCCGCGATCAGTTCCGGCTTGCCGAACAGCTCGGCGAGCGTGGCCAGCGCCTCCTTCACGGACGGGTCGGTCCACGGGATCTCGTGCTGGGCCAGCCGGTCGTACTTCTCCGGGCCCGCCTGCGACAGGTAGACGTTCTCGAACCAGTCGGTGAGGGTCCAGCCGTCCGCGCCGCCCACCGAGACCGGGGTGACGCCCGAGGCGGAGACGGTCTCCGCCGTCGTCAGGAAGTCCTTCCAGGTCTTCGGCTCACTGGCTCCGGCGTTGTCGAACGCGGCGGCGTTGTACCAGATCAGCGACTTGTTCGCGGCCTTGAAGTACACCCCGTACTGGGTGCCGTCCACCGCGCCGAGGTCCTGCCAGACCTGCGCGTAGTTCTTCTCCAGCTGGGCCTTCGCCTCGGCTCCGACCGGCTTGGCCCACTTCTTCGCGGCCGCCTGCTGGACGGCGCCGACCTGCGGGATCATCGCCACGTCCGGCGGCTGCTTGCCCGCGATCTTCGTCCCCAGGAAGTTGATGATCGGGTCCTGCGCCGGGACGAAGGTGACGCTCGCGCCCGTACGCTTCTCGAACTCGTCCAGGACCTTGGTGAAGTTCTCCTGCTCGGGCCCGGTCCACACCGCCGCGACGGAGACGTTCTCCCCGTCCAGCTTCGGCAGGGTCACCGTGGACGCGCTGTCCGTGCCCTTCCCGGAACCGTCGTCCGTCTTCTTCTTGCCGTCGCCGTCGCCTCCGCAGCCGGTGAGCGCCAGAGCGCCGACCGCCGTGAACACGAGCGCGGCCCTGCGTATCGAGAAGGTTGTGCGCATTCCTGCCCCGTCTCTTCCGTACGGGCCCGGCCACGGCGACGTGTCCGGACCACGTCGTCCGTGCGCACAGTCCTACGCCCGGCGCACCTGCCCCGCAATACCGCCGATGGGCCCAACGGGCTGATTGTGATGGCCTCGTGACGTCAAGTCAGGGCATGTCGGAAGGTGATCGGGGAAGGGGTAGGGGCGGCGCTTCCGACCTCCTGGTTCGGCACGCAACTGGGCTACGGGGCAGGCGTGTTCGGGTTGGCGTAGCTGAACGGCGCCGTCTCGGTGGGGCGTTCGCTCGACGAGTCTTCCGTGGGTGGTGTCAGGTGGTGAACGGGACGAGCGCGGGGAGCCGTTCGGCGTTCACCGAGCGCGCCGCCCGGTCCAGCGCGCTGGCGAGCAGGGCCAGGTCGGTCGGTCCGTTGCCCAGCTCCCGCACCGGGCGCCGGGTCGGCGGATCGCCCATCCGCTCCCATTCCAGCGGCACGACGGTGGGGCGCAGCGTCGCCGTGCGCGGGATGCGGCCGGTGACCCGACCTCCCTGGAACGGGGTGACGCGGCCGTCCGGGTGACCCAGCCTGCCCCGGCCGGGGGCCGGTTCGTCCGGGGACGGCGGCAGCACCGGCGCGTCGAGCACGATGCGCAGCCGGGCGCTCCGGGCGGGCTCGGTGTCCTCGGTGCGGTCGGGGCGGGCGGAGGCGGCGACGAGGTGCACCCCCAGCCGCCCGCCGTCCCGGGCGACGGCCTCCAGCGCCCGCACCACCGAGCCGGCGGCGGGCCGCCCGGGGGAGCCGAGCGCCGGGGCCACCAACGCGTCGAAGTCGTCGGCGAGGACGACGAGGCGGGGCAGGGGGGACGGCCCCGGGTCGGCGGTCCGGGCGGCGGCCGGGCGCAGCCGCAGGGTGCCGGTGGCCGGGGAGTCCAGGTCGCCCCGGTGTTCGGCGCCGGACGGCGGACGGCGGCCCGCCACGCGTCCGGAGACCTCCTGCGGGGCCTCCTGCCGGGCGTGCCGCTCGTGCCAGTCCGCGAAGTCCAGCTCGCCGAGCAGCTCCGCGCGCCGCTTCAGCTCACCGCCGAGCGCCTGGGCGAACTCCCGCATCCGGACCGGGTCGTTGGCCACGAGGTGGCCGAAGACGTGCGGCAGCTCCGTACACGGGAGCAGCCCCTCGCCCCGGTCGCCCTGCTCGCCGCCGGCCCCGTCGACCAGCAGGATGCCGAGCCGGTCGGGCCGGGCGGCGGAGGCGAGCGAGGCGGCCACGGCCCGGAGCAGCTCCGTACGGCCGCTGCCCGGCGGGCCCTCGATCAGCAGGTGCGGGCCCTCGACGGCGAGATCGACGCTGAGCGGGCCCCGGGGACCCGCGCCGAGCACGAGCACAGGCCGCCCCGCGCCGGGCCCGTCAGGTCCAGTGATACCTGCGCCTGCGCCTCCGTCTGCGCCTGGGTCCGGAGCCCCGGTGGCCCCGGTCGCGGCGGAGCCGACGCGGACGGAGTCGGCCCCCGTCGCGGTGGAGCCCCCCGGTGCGTCCGCAGCCCCCGGCCCGGAGCGCTGAGCGCCCAGATGGAGCGTGCGGCCGGAGTCGCGGGAGTCGAGCGGGGGATACGGGGTGCGGCCCGAGTCGCGCGCGGTCGGCGGCGGGTACGGGGTCCGGTCCGGGTCGGGGGCGCCCGCTGCCGGGTACGCCGTACGGCCGGCGTCGCGGTCCTGCGAGGTGGCCGCGGTCCGCTGGGGGCCGACGCGCGGGCCCGCGCTGAGGGTCCGCCCCGAGTTCGGGCTGTCCGGCTCGGGGCGGGGCGGGGGAGCCGTCGCGGCCCGGGGGACGGTCGAGCAGGTCCGGCCCTCCGCCGTGGACGCCCAGCGGGCCATCAGGGAGGCCGGGGTGGCGCGGGCCAGCCCCAGCTCGTCCAGCAGCCGGGCGGACGGCGGCAGCGCGGCCGTCGTCGGACGGCCCGCCAGCGCGGCCGAGCCCTCCTCGCGCAGCGGCGCCAACGCCCGCCCGAACCGCTCGGCCCAGGCCGCCGACACCGCGTCGACCGCCGCCACCGTGCCGTGCCCGGCGGCCTGCCCGCCCGCCGTGCGCAGCAGGCGCAGCGCCGTGGCCACGTCCCCGCTCAGCATCGCGACCGCCCCGCACTCCCGGAACGCTATGGACGCCCGGCAGGCCGCCTCGTACGTCGCGGCCACCGGGGAGGTGGGGGAGGCGGCCGGGGTCTCGGCCAGGCAGATCAGATGGATGCCGGCCGCCGCGCCCGCCCCGGCCAGCCGGGCCGTGGTCTCGCGGAGGAACGCCGTGCCGGGGTCGCCGTCCAGGACGACCACCGTGTGCGGCCCGGTGTGGGCGCGGGCCGCCTCGGCCAGGGTGGCCCGGTCGAGATGAGGCCAGCCCGGACCGAGGGGCCCCTCGTCGAGGCGGCGGACCAGCTCCGCCGCACGGGCCTCCGCCTGCTCACGCTCGTACGCGAGGAGGAGCCGGCAGTCCTGGCCGTGCGTCGGGCGCAGATGCGGCAGCCACCCCAGCCAGGACCACTCGCGCCGCCGCTCCTCCGGCGTGCGGGAGCGGTCCGTGCTGATGAGGACGATCTCCAGGTCGAGCGGGGAGTGCAGGGCCGCGAGCTGGGCCACCGTCGCACGCGCCAGCCCCGCCAGCCGGGCGCGCGGACCGGCGAGCCCGAGCGAACCGGCCTCCCGCAGTCCCACGGTCACCGGCACCGACGGCACCTCGGCCCGGTCCGTCGTGCCGAGCCGCACCACCAGCGCCTCCGGGTGGTCCGGGCGGCGCTCCCAGAGCCGGGGCCCCGGGCCGAGCGCGGTCAGCAGCACGGCGGCCGGGTCCGGCCAGGTGCCCTCGGGCGCGGACGGCAGCGCGGAGAAGGGGGAGGCGGGGGAGGCCGGGGACGCGAGGTGCCCGGACCCGGAGGGGCCGCCGGCCGGATCGTCGAAGCCGCCGGACGAGCCGCGGGGACCGGCGTCGGAGCCGCTCGCGGCCGATCCGCGGACCCCTGCCGGGCCGCCGTCGGCAGCGGAGGCGTACGGGTCGGACGCGGCCGGCCCGGCCGCGTCCTGCTCGGCTTTCGCCCCGCCCTTGAACCGCCGCGCCCAGGCGCCTATGCCGCGCCGGGGCGCGGGGACGTCGGCGAACTGCTCGCCCCGCGCGTGCGTACCGGTCCCGGCGCCGGACCGCTCCGGCCGGGACTCCGCTTCGCCGTACCCGCCGGTCTCGGGCCCGGGGGACGGCGGGGCGGCGGGGCTGTGGGACGGGGGAGGGGAGACGACGGCGGCGGGGAACGCGGTGCCCGGCGCGGGCGCGCCGTGGCCCGGGGCGGCGTGCCCGGGGGAGCCCGGACCGAAGGGCGGGCGGGCGGCGTGACCCGTCTCGGCGCGGGTCACCCGCAGGTGCCCCTCGCCGTCAGGGGCGGTCGTCAGACGCGGCGGAGGGGAGCCCGGGGCGAGGCGGAGGGCGGACTCGCCGAGCCGCAGCAGCGCGCCGGGGACGAGGCGGACCGGGCGCTCGCGCACCTCGACCCCGTCCAGCGAGGTGCCGTTCGTCGAGCCGAGGTCGGCGACCGAGACCCGGCCGTCGTCGGCGACCGTGACCGCGCAGTGCAGCCGCGAGACGTCCGGGTCGTCGAGGGGGACGTCCGCGTCGGCGGAGCGGCCGATCCGGATCTGCCCGCCGTGCAGCAGGTGGACCCCTCCCGCGTCCGGTCCGGCCACCACGTGGAGCTGGGCCGGGACGGGGTCGTCCGTCGCCTCCTCGTCGCCGGGCACCTGGAGCGAGAGGACCGCGCCGTCCACCAGGGGAGGCTCGCCCAGCGCGATCCGGTGCCCGTCCAGCCGCTCCCGCCCGGCGTGGAGCACCACGGCCCCACCGCTCTGGGAGCTCTCGGGGCCCGACACGGCGGCCGCCAGCTGCGAGGCGACGGCGGCCAGTGCCGTCCCGGCGGGGGCGGTGACGAGCACGTCGCAGGTGCGCGCCGGGGTCTGGCCGCTGCGCGGCGCGAGGACGGTCAGCCGGATCTGCATCGCCGTCAGCGGTCCCTTCTGCGCGAAGGTGCCCGGCAGGGGAAACGCCCTGTGATTCCCCCCACCCGGCACGGACACGTCGTCCGTACAGGTCGTGACGGACCGGGGGACTCCGCGTCCGCAGATCCGTGCTCCAGCCATCCTCGCACCTGCCACTGACAACACGCCCGCCGGTCGCCTCCACATGATCTTGAATGGTCGGCTGTGGGCGCAAAAGTGCCTGCTTGCGTCCGGAATCAGCCGCTCGAAGGCACCGACCCGGGGGAACCGCCCCCGGACCGGCCGGTAAACCCGCCGACGCCACCGAACTGCTGAGCGATCCCCGGCCACGCGTGCGGCCGCCCATGGCCGCTCGTACCGCCATCCCCGCCCACGCGCGTACGGGGCCCCCTGCCCGCTGGCACGTCGGTCCCCGGCCACGCGTGCGGCGCCCTCCTGCGGTCGGGTCGGCAACCTCCGGCCCGGTCCTCGCGTCTTCCCTCGAAACGCGAGCCCCCTGCGCCCTGTTCGGCGGCATTACAGTGGGCCGGAACATTCGGGCCCCGGAGGGCCGCGAGTACCACGATCAGCAGGGAGCGCATGACGTGCGGCCGGTAGGCAGCAAGTACCTGCTCGAGGAGCCGCTCGGACGCGGCGCCACGGGCACCGTCTGGCGAGCCCGCCAGCGGGAGACGGCGGGCGCCGAGGCGGCCGTCGCCGGTCAGCCCGGCGAGACCGTGGCCATCAAGGTCCTCAAGGAGGAGCTGGCCAACGACGCCGACGTCGTGATGCGGTTCCTGCGGGAGCGGTCCGTCTTGTTGCGGCTCACCCACCCCAACATCGTGCGCACCCGCGACCTCGTCGTCGAGGGCGATCTCCTCGCCCTGGTGATGGACCTGATCGAGGGCCCCGACCTGCACCGCTACCTCCGCGCGAACGGTCCGCTCACCCCGGTCGCCGCCGCCCTGCTCACCGCGCAGATCGCGGACGCGCTCGCCGCCAGCCACGCCGACGGCGTCGTCCACCGCGACCTCAAGCCGGCCAACGTGCTGCTCGACGAGCGCGACGGCGGCATGACCCCGATGCTCACCGACTTCGGCATCGCGCGCCTGGCCGACTCCCCGGGCCTGACCCGGACCCACGAGTTCGTCGGCACCCCCGCCTACGTGGCGCCGGAATCCGCCGAGGGCCGCCCGCAGACCTCCGCCGTCGACATCTACGGCGCCGGCATCCTGCTGTACGAGCTGGTCACCGGCCGCCCGCCGTTCGCCGGCGGCACCGCCCTGGAAGTCCTGCACCGGCACCTCAGCGAGGAGCCCAGCCGCCCCTCCAACGTCCCCGCGCCGCTGTGGACGGTCATAGAGCGCTGCCTGAGCAAGGACCCGGACCGGCGGCCCAGCGCGGAGAACCTCGCCCGCGGTCTGCGTACGGTCGCGGCCGGCATCGGCGTCCACGCCAACTCGGCGCAGATCGCCGCCGCCGACGGGGTGGGCGCCCTGCTCGCCCCCGACCCGGCGCCCACCGCCGTCCCGGAGACCCCGGGCGCGGCCGACCCCACGCAGGTGCTGCCGAGCAACGCGGGCTCCTACGACCCGGCCGCCGCCACCAGCGTGCTCCCGCAGACCGGCCCCGGCGGCCAGGGCGGACCCGGCCAGGGACCCAACGCGGACCCGACCGCCGTCATGCCACCCGTGCCGCCGCGCCCGGACGGGCCGCCGCAGCCGGACGGCCCGCACCCCTGGCAGTCGCAGCTCCAGGCGGCCCGCGACCGCAACGAGCAGACCCAGGTGCAGTACCTGGACCCGAGCCAGGACCCGCTGCGCCGCCGCCCCCAGCGCCAGCAGCCTCCCCAGCGGCAGCACCAGCAGGCACCGCAGCAGCCTCCCCAGCGGCAGCAGCCGGCACCGCGCGGGCAGCAGCCCCTCCAGCAGCAGTACCCGTACCAGCAACAGCAGCAGCAACCCCAGCGCTACCAGCAGCCCCAGCGGCAGCAGTACGCACCCCAGCCCCAGCAGCCGCAACAGCCCGCCCCGCGCCCCGCGCGCGAGCCGCGTCCGCCCCGGCAGCGCAGCGCCAACCCGATGCGCATCCCCGGCCTCGGCTGCCTCAAGGGCTGCCTGTTCACCGTGGTGCTGCTGATCGTGGCCGGCTGGCTCATCTGGGAGCTGACCCCGCTCCAGGACTGGGTCGCCCAGGGCAAGGGCTACTGGGAGGCCATCGGCGACGCGGTCGGCACGGTCACCGACTGGATCTCCAAGGTCGGCGACAACGCCGGCGGCGGCTGAGCCACCGGAGCCGAGGGCCTGGCCGAACTTCGGCCGACCCCTCATCGAGCCCCGGCCGAACCCTGGCCGAGCCGACGCCGACCCCCGGCGGTCGGGCGGACACCCGCCCGACCACCGCGGCCTGCCCGACCACCGAGGTCCGCCCGACCACCGAGGTCCGCCCGACCACCGGGGTCCCCGCGGCCGCCGTGCCCGGGCCGACGACCCCGCATCGCCCACCCGCACCCCGTCACACTGTCCCTTTGTCGACTTCTGCGGGCCCATTCCGCCCGCGGAAGCCGAGGTCGGTGCCATCCTGGGCGCTCGACACCCCGAACGCCGCGTAACTTTGTCGACCGGGGGTCCACCGCCAGCCGCTGAGGGAGCAGTCGTGGCACGGAATATCGGCAGCCGGTACACGGCCCACCAGATCCTGGGGCGCGGCAGCGCCGGAACGGTATGGCTCGGCGACGGGCCCGAGGGCCCGGTCGCCATCAAGCTGCTCCGTGAGGACCTCGCGTCCGACCAGGAGCTCGTGGGCCGCTTCGTACAGGAGCGCACCGCCCTGCTCGGGCTCGACCACCCGCACGTCGTCGCCGTGCGGGACCTCGTCGTGGACGGCAACGACCTGGCCCTCGTCATGACCCTCGTCCGCGGCACCGATCTGCGCACCCGCCTGGACCGCGAGCGCCGCCTCGCCCCCGAGGCCGCCGTCGCGATCATCGCGGACGTCGCCGACGGGCTGGCCGCCGCGCACAAGGCCCAGATCGTCCACCGGGACGTCAAGCCGGAGAACATCCTGCTCGACATGGAGGGCCCGCTCGGCCCCGGCGGCTCCCACCCCGCCCTGCTCACCGACTTCGGCGTCGCCAAGCTCATCGACACCCCGCGCCGCACCAAGGCCACGAAGATCATCGGTACGCCGGACTACCTGGCCCCCGAGATCGTCGAGGGCCTGCCGCCGCGCGCCGCCGTCGACATCTACGCCCTCGCCACCGTGCTCTACGAACTGCTCGCCGGGTTCACGCCCTTCGGCGGCGGCCACCCCGGGGCGGTCCTGCGCCGCCACGTCACCGAGACCGTCGTCCCGCTCCCCGGCATCCCCGAGGAGCTGTGGCAGCTCCTCGTCCAGTGCCTGGCCAAGGCACCCGCCTCCCGGCTGCGCGCCTCGGAGCTGGCCGTACGGCTGCGCGACCTGCTGCCCCTGCTGGCCGGGATACCCCCGCTGGAGGTGGACGAGCCCGACCAGGGGGAGAGCGAGCAGCAGCCCGACGCGTACGACGAGCAGCAGTACACCCCGGCCGCCGAGGAGCCCCGCCGCCGCGGAGCCGTCCCGCTGGTGCCCGGCTCCGCCCCCGACTCCAACCGCGACACCCACACGAGCATGCGCGTCCCGGCCCCCGACGAGCTGGCGGGCGGCCCGCTCGGTACCGCCCGCGCTCCCCGCGCCCCGGGAAGGCCCCGGCCCGGCTCCGCCCGCAACAAGGCGGCCGCCGTCCGCAAGCGCCGTCTGACCCTCGGCGCCGCCGCCGTCGTCCTCTGCGCGGCGATCGCGGTCGGCGGCTGGCTGGCCACCGGCGGCGGCGACGGCGACCCGTCCCCCCAGGACAGCGAGAACTCGGCCCCGGCGACCCCCTGAGCGCCGCCGGGCCCGGCCCGGGGCTTCGGGCCTGTTCCCGGCTCACTCCCGGGCCCGCGGCGGCCCTGTTCCGGAGGCTGTTTCCGGGGGAGGGCGAGCTTCACCCGCCATGCCGTTACGCTGGACCCGTGGCAGTCGTCGATATTTCCGAAGAGCTGAAGTCCCTCTCCTCGACCATGGGGTCGATCGAGGCCGTCCTGGACCTGGATGCGCTGAGGGCGGAGATCGCCGCGCTCGAGGAGCAGGCTGCGGCGCCGTCCCTCTGGGACGACCCGGAAGCGGCCCAGAAGATCACCAGCAAGCTTTCGCACCTCCAGGCCGAGGTCCGCAAGGCCGAGGCGCTGCGCGGCCGCATCGACGACCTCGAAGTCCTCTTCGAGCTCGCCGAGGACGAGGGCGACGCCGACGCACAGGCCGAGGCCGAGGCGGAGCTGGCGTCGGTGAAGAAGGCGCTGGACGAGATGGAGGTCCGCACGCTCCTCTCCGGCGAGTACGACGCGCGCGAGGCCCTGGTGACCATCCGCGCCGAGGCCGGCGGCGTCGACGCCGCCGACTTCGCGGAGAAGCTCCAGCGCATGTACCTCCGCTGGGCCGAGCAGCACAACTACAAGACCGAGGTCTACGAGACCGCGTACGCGGAAGAGGCCGGCATCAAGTCGACCACCTTCGCCGTCCAGGTCCCGTACGCCTACGGCACCCTCTCCGTCGAGCAGGGCACCCACCGCCTGGTCCGCATCTCGCCCTTCGACAACCAGGGCCGCCGCCAGACCTCCTTCGCGGGCGTCGAGGTGCTGCCGGTCGTCGAGCAGACCGACCACGTCGAGATCGACGAGTCCGAGCTGCGCGTGGACGTCTACCGCTCCTCGGGCCCCGGCGGACAGGGCGTCAACACCACGGACTCCGCGGTGCGTCTGACCCACCTGCCCACCGGCATCGTCGTCTCCTGCCAGAACGAGCGTTCGCAGATCCAGAACAAGGCGTCCGCGATGAACGTCCTCCAGGCGAAGCTCCTTGAGCGCCGCCGCCAGGAGGAGCAGGCCAAGATGAACGCCCTCAAGGGCGACGGCGGCAACTCCTGGGGCAACCAGATGCGTTCGTACGTCCTCCACCCGTACCAGATGGTCAAGGACCTGCGTACGGAGTTCGAGATGGGCAACCCCGAAGCGGTCTTCAACGGCGAGATCGACGGTTTCGTCGAAGCCGGCATCCGCTGGCGCAAGCAGCGCGAGAAGTAGCCGCGGCGCTACGGAGGTTGGGCCCGGACAGGCGACTGTCCGGGCCCTTCCGCGTTAGGGAGGAACTGTGCCCGATGCGTCACAGTCGTGCTTCCGAATAGTCGTCAACACCCCTCATATCGGTGCCTAGCGCACGGAACGGCCTTGACGTACTCCTCAACTCTGGTCAGGGTGCTGGAGCAGCATGCGTATGTTCGGGACGGGTGCGAGCCAGGGGGCGGGCGGGGTGACCACGGCACGACGTGGCCTTGCCGAGAGCGATGCCCCCGGGGCCCATGGCCCGCGTACCGCTGCTCCATGACGAGATTCAGCTACTGGGGGTAGCAACACATGACGAAGAAGACGCGTGTGCGCGTCGCGCGGATCGCCGCCGGTGCGGTCATCGCCGCGGGCGCCTCGCTGACCGCGGCCGGCGCGGCACAGGCGGTCGGCCTCGACATCGGCGTCGACACGGGTGTCGCCGACGTCCAGGTCCAGGCGGGCACGCCGGGCGACGGCGACCCGGGTGGCGTCGACACGGGCGGCCAGGGCGGTGCCGGTAACGACGGTGGCGCGGGCAACGACGGTGGTGCCGGTAACGACGGTGGCGCGGGCAACGACGGTGGTGCCGGTAACGACGGTGGCGCGGGCAACGACGGTGGTGCCGGTAACGACGGCGGTGCGGGCAACGACGGTGGTGCCGGTAACGACGGCGGTGCGGGCAACGACGGTGGTGCCGGTAACGACGGTGGTGCCGGTAACGACGGTGGTGCCGGTAACGACGGCGGTGCGGGCAACGACGGTGGTGCCGGTAACGACGGTGGTGCCGGTAACGACGGTGGTGCCGGCAACGACGGTGGCGCGGGCAACAACGGCGGCAACGGCAACAATGGTGGTGCCGGTAACAACGGCGGCAACGGCAACGACGGTGGCGCGGGCAACAACGGCGGCAACGGCAACGATGGCGGTGCCGGTAACAACGGCGGCAACAACGGCAGCACCAGCAGCAACGGCGGCGCGAACGGCAACGGCGGCGGCGACCAGGGCGGCACCGGCACCTCCGGCGGCGACCAGGGCGGCTCCAGCGCGACCGGTGGCGGCTCCCCCCTCGGCGGCGGCGACGACGGCGGCTGCACCGTCGACCTCGACGGCGCCCAGTGCACCGACAACACCGACACCGACAGCGTCGGCAACAAGCCGGTCGAGCAGAGCAAGGGCAAGGAAGAGCTCGCCGAGACCGGTGCGGCCGAGACCACCTTCCTGGTCATCGGCGCCGCGACGATGATCGCGGGAGGCATCGGCTTCCGCATCCTGCCCCGCCTGGTCGGCGGCGGCCGCACGGTCGCCTAGTTCGACCTGATCGGCACGGTCCGGGCCGACCGGGACCGTACCGGCCGGTAGCGGGTACCTCAGAGGCCCGTACACAGCACGGCACAGCATGAAGAGGGGCCTGGGAGAGGGCGCGAAGCCTCCCGGGCCCTTCGGTGTACTCGGGGCCGCTCAGAAGGCCGTACGCCGGGCCGCTCAGAAGGCCGTACGCGGAGCCGCCACGGAATCCGTACGGCGGACGGTCCGTACACGCGGACGTCAAGCGCCCGGGGCGCCGCACACGGACGAGTCGCTCGACCCCGGCGGAGTGACGGGGCTAAGGGCCCCGGGTCAGCCGGCCTGGTGGGCCAGCAGCGCGAGCGCCGTCAGCAGCACCACCATCAGGGCGATCAGCGTCGCCGGGCTCATCCCGGCCAGCGGGCCCTGGCCCTGCTCCTCCAGCATCTGCTGCCGGACGGCGCGGCAGACGCGGCAGCGGCCCTCGCTGACGGGGGACGCGCAGTTCGCGCACACCAGTCGGTCATAGGTCATGCGCACTCCTCCTCCCGCGCGGTGGATCCGGTCCCGGTCTCTCCCCGCACAACGCTCACGGAAACGCAACCGTTCCCCCCACCACTGTGCCAGCTCGCGGCGATTTCGGCGCGGCCCGCCGGACAAGGTCCGGCACGACCCGTTTCGTTCCGGGGGCGTATCCGCCATATATCGCCCATTGCCGGACGCCGCCTGCACGTGCGAGCCCGGTTCGCGTATGGTCACGCTCACCTACTCCCGGCCGACCGTGGTGCATTCGTGATCCGATTCGACAACGTCTCCAAGACCTACCCGAAGCAGACCCGACCGGCTCTGCGCGATGTCTCGCTGGACATCGAGAAGGGTGAGTTCGTCTTCCTCGTGGGCTCCTCCGGCTCCGGCAAGTCGACCTTCATGCGGCTGATCCTGCGCGAGGAGCGCGCCAGCACGGGCATGGTCCACGTGCTCGGCAAGGACCTCGCCCGGCTGTCCAACTGGAAGGTGCCGCAGATGCGCCGCCAGCTCGGCACGGTCTTCCAGGACTTCCGGCTGCTGCCCAACAAGACGGTCGCGGAGAACGTGGCCTTCGCGCAGGAGGTCATCGGCAAGCCGCGCGGCGAGATCCGCAAGGCCGTGCCGCAGGTCCTCGACCTCGTCGGCCTGGGCGGCAAGGAGGAGCGGATGCCCGGCGAGCTCTCCGGTGGTGAGCAGCAACGCGTCGCCATCGCGCGGGCCTTCGTCAACCGCCCCATGCTGCTGATCGCGGACGAGCCGACCGGCAACCTCGACCCGCAGACCTCCGTCGGCATCATGAAGCTGCTGGACCGGATCAACCGGACCGGCACCACCGTGATCATGGCGACCCACGACCAGAACATCGTCGACCAGATGCGCAAGCGCGTCATCGAGCTCGAACAGGGCCGTCTCGTACGCGACCAGGCACGCGGCGTCTACGGCTACCAGCACTGACCGAGGGGCCCCGGGGCCCCTCGCGCATTTCGAGCATCGAGCACTGCACTGAAAGGACGCCATGCGCGCCCAGTTCGTCCTGTCGGAGATCGGCGTCGGTCTCCGCCGCAACCTCACGATGACCTTCGCGGTCGTGGTCTCCGTCGCCCTCTCGCTCGCCCTGTTCGGCGGCGCGCTGCTGATGCGCGAGCAGGTCAGCACGATGAAGGACTACTGGTACGACAAGGTCAACGTCTCCATCTTCCTCTGCAACAAGAACGACGCCAAGGACGCGCCCGAGTGCGCCAAGGGGGCCGTCACCAAGGAGCAGAAGGACCAGATCAAGACCGATCTGGAGAAGATGGAGGCCGTGGAGACGGTCCACTTCGAGACGGCCGACGAGGCGTACAAGCACTACCAGGAGCAGTTCGGCGACTCCCCGATGGCGGGCAACATCACGCCCGACCAGATGCAGGAGTCGTACCGCGTCAAGCTCGACGACCCGCAGAAGTACAAGGTGGTCGCGACGGCGTTCGCCGGGCGGGACGGGGTGCAGTCCGTCCAGGACCAGCGCTCCATCTTGGACCAGCTCTTCGAGCTGATGAACGGCATGAACCTCGTGGCGATCTACGTCATGATCCTCATGCTCGTCATCGCGCTGATCCTGATCGTCAACACCGTGCGCGTCTCCGCGTTCAGCCGGAGACGTGAGACGGGCATCATGCGCCTGGTGGGAGCCTCCGGCTTCTACATCCAGGCCCCCTTCATCATGGAGGCGGCCGTCGCCGGCCTGATCGGTGGCGTGCTGGCCTGCGGGATGCTGCTCGGCGGCCGGTACTTCCTCATCGACGGCGGCCTCGCGCTCCAGGACAAGCTGCTCGTGATCAACTTCATCGGCTGGGACGCGGTCCTCACCAAGCTTCCGCTGGTGCTCGCGATCGGGCTGCTGATGCCCGCCGTCGCCGCTCTCTTCGCGCTGCGCAAGTACCTGAAGGTGTGACATAAGCCCCTTGGGGCGCACGGGTGATCTCCCGTGCGCCCCAAGGGGTTTGTCCTAGACTCGACGCCATGTCGGGCTTCGCTCAACGTTTCGGGCCCCGCGGTCTGCGCCGCGGGGCGACCCTGACATTGGTCTTCGGGTGCGCGCTCGCCACCGCCGCCGCGACGGGTTCGCTGCCCCAGGATCCCGCGCCCGCCGAGCCCCGGCCGCAGACCCGCGCGATCTCCTCCACCGTCGCCCCGGTCGACCGCGAGGAGATCGAGGACGCCGCCGAGAAGGCGGAGGCGGACGGCACGTCCGTGAAGGACGCCGCCGAGGAGGTCGTCAGCCGCAGCGGCGACCGCTGGGGCGCGGTGTACGACCAGCGGGAGTACGAGGAGTTCGAGAAGGCCCTCGACGGCTCGTACACCGGGGTCGGACTCTCCGCCCGGCGCACCGCCCACGGCGACGTCACCGTCTCCCGCGTCCAGCCCGGCAGCCCCGCCGACCGCGCCGGCATCCGCACCGGCGATCTGCTGCGCACCCTGGACGGCCGGGCGATCGGCAAGCGCCCCGTCGCGGAGGTCGTCGCGTCACTGCGCGGGGACGGTACGGGGGCCTCCGAGGGCAGCAGGGTGGAGCTGGGGCTGGTCCGCGAGGGCCGGAGCTGGACGAAGACCCTTGAGCGGGCCCGGCTGACCACCGAGGCGGTCACCGTGCGGCGGCTGGGGGAGGGCGCATCCCCGGCGGTGCTGATCAAGGTCGCCGCCTTCACCAAGGGTGCGGGGGCCGAGGTCCGGGACGCGGTACGGGAGGCCCCCGGCGACGCCGGGATACTCCTGGACCTGCGCGCCAACTCCGGCGGACTCGTCACCGAGGCCGTCGTCGCCGCCTCCGCCTTCCTGGACGGCGGGCTGGTCGCCACGTACGACGTACGCGGCGAGGAGCAGGCGCTCTACGCGGACCAGGGCGGGGACACGGACCGGCCGGTCGTCGTGCTGGTGGACGGCGGCACGATGAGCGCCGCCGAGCTGCTGACCGGGGCGCTCCAGGACCGGGGCCGCGCGGTCACCGTCGGCTCTCCCACCTTCGGCAAGGGCTCCGTGCAGATGCCGAGCGAGCTGCCCGGCGGTTCGGTGGCCGAGCTGACCGTCGGCCACTACCGCACCCCGGCCGGCCGCACCGTCGACGGCAGGGGCATCACCCCCGACCTCCTGGTGCGCGAGGGGGCCGAGAAGCGGGCCGAGACGGTATTGAGTGGCCTCGGGGGTGGGTCGTAGTGCGAAAATGACCGCACTATGGCGAAGGAAAAAGACACCGGGCGCAAGATGATCGCGCAGAACAAGAAGGCGCGGCACGACTACACGATCCTCGACACCTACGAGTGCGGTCTCGTCCTCATGGGTACGGAGGTCAAGTCCCTGCGCATGGGGCGGGCCTCGCTGGTCGACGGGTTCGTCCAGATCGACGACCACGAGGCGTGGCTCCACAACATCCACGTGCCGGAGTACGTCCAGGGCACCTGGACCAACCACGCGGCCAAGCGGAAGCGCAAGCTGCTGCTGCACCGGGCCGAGATCGACAAGCTGGAGTCCAAGTCCTCGGAGACCGGCCACACCATCGTGCCGCTCGCCCTGTACTTCAAGGACGGCCGGGTGAAGGTCGAGATCGCGCTCGCGAAGGGCAAGAAGGAGTACGACAAGCGGCAGACGCTCCGCGAGAAGCAGGACACGCGCGAGACGAACCGCGCCATCGCGGCCGCCCGTCGCCGCCAGCGCAGCGCCTGACCGGGCCCGGCGGGACCGTCGGCCGGGCGGCGGCCCGGCTCGCGTGAGCGGGGCGCGGGAATACGGTGGCACCGTCCCGCGTTGGTCACGTACGATGGGCCGTGCACCTCAGCGAAGGTGCGCGTTTTGAAAAATCAACATGGGGATGATCGGTTTCGACAGCGGATGTCGAAGCAGGGGAAGCGAGTCGAGGAAGCGGCAATGATCTCGTAAACCATATGTCGCAAACAATAATCGCCAATTCCAAGCGCGATTCCTCCGCCTTCGCCCTCGCTGCCTAATTAGCAGCTAGCGAAGACTCTGCGGAGTGTCAGCCCGGGGGTGATCCCGACCCGGATCCTGGCATCAACTAGGGATCTAAACTTCTCGGCCCGGCCACGGGGCCGAGAAGGAAATCAAACAGTGGCTGGGCCTGTCGGAGGCTTGTTCGCGTGACCTCCGGGGCCGAGAAATGCGTAGCGAACTGCACTCGGAGAAGCCCTGGTTCCGCACCGTTGGACGCGGGTTCGATTCCCGCCATCTCCACAATTCCCATGTAGGCCGTTGCCCCGCGAGTTCGCTCGCGGGGCAACGGCTTTTTCGCGCCCGCGTCGCACACCCGCGTCGCCCGCCCGTTTCCCGCGCCCACTTATCCCGCACGTCGGTTCGCGGGGTTCACCACTCGCGCCAGTCATCGGCCTCGAGAACGAGCGACGGGTGTCCGGCGACGTGCGCCAGCTCTTCGAGGACGCGGCAGACGTCCTCACGCTCCTCCGTCTCGATCACCCAGCCCGCGGCCTGGTCGGCGGCGTTGAACCACTGCACCAGCGCCTTCAGCGCCTTCCGCGCGGAGGGCTTCCGGGGCTTCGGACCCAGGGCCCGCAGCTCCCGGCACGCCTTGTGCACCCGCCGGACCGCTGCCCGCCGGAACGCGGCCGGAGGGAACGGCGGTGACGGCGTCCACCGCTCGAACGGGGTCTCCGCCAGCAACTGGTCCCAGGTGAGCCCCGCCAGCCGCTCCGCGTACCGCTCCTTCTCCGCCTCCGCCGCGCGACGACGGCGCTCCTCGACCGCCTCCCGCTCCCGCAGCAGCGCGTCGCGGTCGTGCGTCCAGCGCCACTCGCCCTCGACGTCGCTGTCGGCCAGAGCGAGGGTGGAGAACGAGGTGCCGACGCCCCTGGGGGAGAGGTAGGGGCCGGCCAGTTCCGTCTGCTCGGCGGTGAGCGGGACCGTGCCCAGCGCGGTCAGATCCGCCGGCCCGGTGGTGTCGTCCGCCCCGCACGCGAACACCGCGGGCCGCCCCGTGTGCGCGAACCGCCGGCGCCGCAGCACCCCGTGGTCCCGTACGTCCTCCAGTGCGGGCATCCGGTTCCACACCCCGTCGAGGACGGCCACCACGATCAGCTCCGGGGCACGCGCGACCACGGTGAACGCGCCGAAGCGGCCGGTCTCGGGCGGGGAGTCGGGGTGGAGCGGCGACGTGCGGAAGGCGAACACCGCACCGGGGTCGACGTCCAACGGGCTCTTCGGGCTTCTCTTCGCGGCGGCCATCGGGCCACCCTACGAGCGGCCTGTGACAGAGGCCGGGCCGTACGGAACTGTGCTCCGTACGGCCCGGCCTCGTCTGCGGCGGCGCTGCGTCAGCCCTGGTGCGCCCGGCCCTTCATGCTGTCGGTGAAGGCGGTCCACTGGGCGGGGCCGAAGTGGAGGCGGGGGCCGTGCTGGTTCTTGCTGTCGCGGACCGCCCGGCCGCCGTCGGACAGGGGGGCCACCTCCACGCAGTTGTCCTGCTGGCCGCTTGCGGTGGCCTTGACGAACGGGCCGACGACGGTGGGGGTGGCGCTGGTCATGATGGCTTCCTCTTGTCTCGTTCTTCGCGCATCAGTTTCATGATCTCGGTGATGCGCGTCAGTGAATCGGCCGGGCTCAGCGCGCTGGCCCGGAGGTTGTCGAACGCGTCGGAGAACGCGTCGAGCTGTCCGGACTGGTCCATGAACAGCGTCCCGGTCAGGTTGGCCACGCAGGCGATGCTGGGGTCCGCCGGAAAGTCGAAGAGCACGAACGGGCTCTGGACGCCCGCGTGCGCGCCCGCCTCGAACGGGAGCACCTGCAACGTGATGTTGCTCCGCTCCGTGAGGCGGGTCAGGTGGTGGAGCTGGTCCAGCATCGCCGTGTAGCCGCCGACCACTTGGCGCAGTGCGCCCTCGGTCACGATCGCCCAGATCTTCGGCGGCTGTTCGCCGTCCAGGATCGACTGGCGCTCCATCCGCACCTTGATGAGCGAGTCCGCATGGCCGGGCGGGAGCACCGCCGGGCCTGCCGTGATGATGTGGCGGGTGTAGTCCGGTGTCTGCATCAGACCCGGCACGATCATGCCCTCGAACGTCCGGATGCCGGCCGCCGAGCCCTCCAGCGCGATGAAGTCGCGGTACTCGCGCGGCAGCGCGTCCTCGTAAGCGATCCACCAGCCACGGGACTTGGCGTCCTTCGCCGCCTCCAGGAAGGCGGTGACCTGCTTCTCGTCGGTGACCTCGTAGAGGGCGAGCAGGGCCTTCAGATCCGTACGGGAGACACGCACGTCGCCGCTCTCTATGCGGCTCATCTTGGACTGGGAGAAGCCGAGTTCGGCGCCGACGGCCTCGGCCGTCAGATTGGCCCGGCGGCGCAGTTGCCGCAGGTCCGAACCCAGTCGGCGGCTCCTGATCGTCTGGCCCATCGTGCTCCTCGTGTGGTGTCGCCGCTCAGTCTGCCCGCTGGTCCGGCGCGAGCGCCAGCAAGTAGATATGCATACATGCGAAAGGGTACTTGCAGATCGGGAGTATGCAGAGCTACGGTGTCCGCGTAGGTCACGGAACGTCATTCCATGATGGCGAAGCGTGGCAATGCTCGTGGTGCGGACGGGGAATTCGCCTGCCCGCACCGCATGCCGAGAGGTGGACACCGATGTCCGGCGACGAACCGACCCTGACCTTCCCCGTGGCCGAGGAGTCCGTCCGGGCGGCTAGAAGATCCGTGCGGGGGGTGATGCGGGACTGGCGGATCGATGACGAGGTCTCCGACACCGCCGAACTCCTCGTCAGTGAACTCGTGACCAACGCCGTCCTGCACGCCACCGGCAGCCCGTTCCTCCGTGTGCGGTGCCAACGGTCGGCGCAAGCCGTCACCGTGACGGTCATCGACCACGGCGAAGGCGTCCCGGTCGTCCGCCACGGGGGCCTCGACGCCACGTCCGGCCGGGGGTTGTTCCTCGTGGAGACCCTGGCCGACGACTGGGGCGTACGGGAGCTGCCGCACGGCAAGGCCATCCACTTCACGCTCTCCGTGCCGCGGCCGCAGGGCGGCGACGCCTCGGCCGGAGACCCCCGCGCCATGAAGGAGTCCCGTGACGGACAGCAGGCACCGATCGCCGACGGGGACCACACCGGGGCTCCGGGTTCCGCTGCTCCGGGCGGAGCCGGCCGCGTACGTCCTGGCCTTCGGCCCGTACGGAGAGCGGCGCGAGGCGCTCACCACCGCTCAGCTCATGTCGCTCGTCGTGGACGCGGCGGGAGAGCTGGGGTTCGTCCTCTCGGCACCCCCTCGCCCCTCATGAACCGCCCGGCCCCGCGTGGTGCGGGCTCCTTACCGACGAAAGGCTGACTCCGATGTTCTCCCAGCGACCCGCACAGGCCGCCGCGCTCGTCGAGGGCGATCTGGCCGCACGGGACCTCGCCGAGGCGCTCCGGCTGGCGGGCTTCACCCTGCCCTCCCTCCACGGCGACATCCCCACCATCACCGACAAGGCGCTCGTCCACCTCGGAGGCGCGTCGGCCGAAGTGGTCCGCGATCTCGCCGCGTGGATTCGTCAACGGGCCTGAACCGGGGCGCGGTTCACGCTGCGGCGGCCCGCTGCCGCGACGAGCAGGGCCAAGGCCGCCGCCGACATCGGCGCCGCGTAGCCGGTGGCCGTGCCGGCGTGCTCGGCGAGCCAGCCGCCCGCCGCCGCGCCGGCCGCGATGCCGCCCAGCAGCGCGGTCACCGCGAGCGTCATGCCCTCGTTCAACTGCTCGGGGGGCGTGGCCCGTTGGATCAGCGTCATGCCCGTGACCATGGTGGGCGCGGTCGCCGCGCCCGCGATGAGCAGGCAGAGCGCCAGGACCGGCAGGGCGGCGGAGCCCGTGGCGGCCAGCAGCGGGAGCGACATCAGCGCCGTCATCCCGGCCAGGCACAGCAGCAGCCGCAGACGGACGTCGCGGGCCGGCCGCAGCGAGCCGTAGACCAGGCCCGCCACGCACGAGCCCGCCGCCTGGAGCGCCAGGATCGCGCCCCCGGCATGGGCGATCGAGACCACCTCCAGCGACCCGAACACCGCGCCCGTCGCGAGGAACACCGCCAGCAGCGCGGGCATCCCCGGGGTGCGCAGCGGCGAGGCCGCGGCCTTCGTACGGGGCGTGACGGGCGGTTCCGTGGCGCGCTGCGCGGCGAAGACCAGGACGCCGGTCATCAGGAGCACCGCGCCGACCAGCGTTCCCGCCTCCGGGAACAGCGCCCCGCAGAGCGTCGCGGCCAGCACCGGGCCCAGCATGAAGCACAGTTCGTCGGCGGCCTGTTCGAAGGAGTTCGCGGTGTGCAGGGCGGCCGGGTCGCCCCGGTGCAGATGCGCCCAGCGGGCCCGGGACATCCCGCCGGTGTTCGGGGTCGTCGCGGTCGCGGCGTAGGCGGCGAACAGCGTCCAGGCCGGGGCGTCGACATGGACGCACAGCACGAGCGCCAGCGATCCCAGCACGGCGAGCGCGGTGGCGGGCACCGCGACGCGCGCCTGGCCGTAGCGGTCCACCAGCCGGGCGGTGAAGGGCGCCACGACGGCCGTCGCCGCCAGGCCGGTCGCGGTGACGGCCCCGGCGAGGGCGTACGAGCCACGGGAACCGGCGATCATGATCACCGCGCTGACGCTGAACATCCCCATCGGCAGCCGGGCGATCAGGTTGCCCGCGGTGAAGGCGCGGGCCCCGGGAGTCGCGAGCAGCCGCAGGTACGGGTTGGACGACGGCGGCCGTGGCGTCCGCCGCTCCGGGCCCGTGGAGGCGGAGCGCGGGGCCGCGACCAACTGGCCTCCCGACACGGCGAGGAGAGGCGCCGCCGGGGGAGCGGCCGAGACCCGCGCCGGGCGAGCGTACGGGGCGGACCGGGGTGCGGGCTCCGGGCGCCGGGCGGGGGCGGGCGGGCGAGCGCCCGGTGCGGCAGGGGCGGCTGGGGCGGTGAGGGCGGGACCAGGGAGAGCGGGGGCGGCGGGGCGGGGGTGCGCGGTGGGCAAGGGGGCGGCCTCCGGGTGGGCAGCAGGGCGTATCGGCATACGGACCAGGCTCGTCGCGACCCGCCGTCCGGGTCCAACACCTTCTGCGCACCGATTCACGCACCTGTGTTGTGAATGCCTGTCCGGGCGGTAGATTCACCCCGTGCCCCCCTTCGACACCGACCCCCGGCTCCTGCGCGCCTTCCTCGCCGTCGCCGAGGAACTGCACTTCACCCGGGCCGCCGCCCGTCTCTTCGTCGCCCAGCAGGCGCTGAGCCGGGACATCCGGAGGCTGGAGCGGGAGCTGGGGGCGGAGCTGTTCGTCCGGACCACACGGCAGGTCGCCCTCACCCCGGACGGCACGCGCCTGCTGCCGTACGCCCGCCGGGTGCTCGACGCGCACGCCGAACTCGCCGGAGCCTTCGGCGGCTCCGCCCGGCCGCTGCTCGTGGACCTGAACAGCGACGGGGCCACCGCCGCCCGGGTGCTGGCGCGCGCCCGGGAGCTGGTGCCCGAGTGCGAGCTGATGGCCCGCTTCGAGTCCGGGCTCACCTGGGCGGCCTCCGAGATCCTGGCCGGCCGGCTCGACGCCTCGTTCGGCCGGGCCGCCGGGCTGGCCCCGACCGTGCGCTCGGGGCTCTCCGCCCACCCGGTGCGCTACGAGCCGATGGCCCTGATGCTGCCGCTCGCCCACCCCCTCGCCGACCGGGAGACCGTCGCCCTGGCCGAACTCTCCGGCGAGACCGTCTACGCGGGGGCCGGCAACGAGCGGACGCGGGAGTGGACGGACCTCGCCGCCCTGCTGTTCGCGGAGTGGGGCATCGTGATGGCGCCGCCGGTGCCGCTGGCCGTGGGGGCGGCGGAGTTCCAGCGGGTCATGGCCAAGGGCGGCCACCCCGTGCTGGCCGTGGTCGACTTCCCCGCGATGCCCGGGACGGTGCTGCGCCCCCTCGTCGACCCGGTTCCGCTCTCGCCGCTGTCGCTGGTCTGGCGGAAGGGGCTGCGGCACCCGGGCGTGGACGCCCTGCGCGAGGCCGCCGACGCGCTGGCCCGCGCCGAGGGGTGGCTGGAGCGGCCGGCCGGTGCGTGGCTTCCCGAGCGCGATCTGTCGCTGATGCGCGACCGTTCCTGATCGCCTCCGTGCTCCGTGCCGCCCGGCACGGCTCCGGGCCCGCACGGCTCCGGGCCCGGCACGGCTCCGGGCCCGCGTGGCTCCGGGTCCGCATGGCCCCGGGCTCGCACCGCTCCGGTCTCGCACGGCTCTCCGCGTCGGACGGCTTTCCGCCCCGCGCAGGTTTCCGCGCCCTCTCTCCGGCCGGTCGGCGGTTCGCGGGCCCTCTGCTCACCGGACCGCCCCCGGCCCGGTGAGAGCAAGGTTGCGCACCGGTCACCTCGCGCCACCGCACCGAAACGCGCGCTCCCTAGCGTCGGGACCCGACACCCCGATCCCCCCGTGGAGGCGCGAGATGGCAGGCCGTTGGATCGAGACGTGGGAGCCGGAGGACACCGCGTTCTGGCGGGAGACCGGCGAACGCGTCGCCCGCCGCAACCTGTGGTTCTCCGTGCTCTCCGAGCACATCGGCTTCTCCGTCTGGACCCTGTGGTCGGTGATGGTCCTGTTCATGGGGCCGGAGTACGGCGTCGACGCGGCCGGGAAGTTCTTCCTCATCTCCACGGCCACCCTCGTCGGCGCGCTGGTGCGCGTGCCGTACACGTTCGCCGTCGCCCGGTTCGGCGGGCGCAACTGGACCGTGTTCAGCGCGGTGAGCCTGCTCGTCCCGGCCCTGGCCGCCCTCTGGGTGATGGAGCCCGGCACCTCGTACGGCACGTTCCTCGCGGTCGCCGCGCTCACCGGGATCGGCGGGGGCAACTTCGCCTCGTCGATGACCAACATCAACGCCTTCTTCCCGCTGCGGAAGAAGGGCTGGGCGCTCGGCCTGAACGCGGGCGGCGGCAACATCGGCGTGCCCGTCGTCCAACTCGTCGGTCTGCTCGTCATCGGCACCCTGGGCGCCGCGCACCCCCGGGTCGTCCTCGGCGTCTACATCCCGCTGATCGTCACCGCAGCCGTCTGCGCCGCCCTGTACATGGACAACCTCCGGCCCGTGGCCAACGACACCGGGGCCGCGCTCCTGGCCGCCCGCGACCGGCACACCTGGATCATGGCCGTTCTCTACGTCGGCACGTTCGGGTCGTTCATCGGCTACAGCTTCGCCTTCGGCCTGGTCCTCCAGACCCAGTTCGGCCGCACCCCGCTCCAGGCCGCCTCCCTCACCTTCGCCGGGCCGCTGCTCGGTTCGCTGGCCCGCCCGCTGGGAGGCAGGCTCGCCGACCGGTACGGCGGCGCACGCGTCACGCTCGCCGCCTTCGCCGCGACGGCCGCCGCCACGGGCGTCGTCATCCACGCCTCCGGGGCCGCCTCGCTGCCCGTCTTCCTCGCCGGCTTCACCGCCCTGTTCGTCCTGACGGGACTCGGCAACGGATCGACGTACAAGATGATCCCCGGCATCTTCCACGCCCAGGCGCTCGCCCGGGGCCTGGACGGGGAGGCGGCGGCCGCCCACGGACGGCGGCTCTCCGGGGCGGCCATGGGCCTCATCGGGGCCGTCGGCGCGCTCGGGGGACTCGCCGTCAACCTCGCCTTCCGCCAGTCCTTCCAGGCGTACGGCACCGGAACCGCGGCCTTCTGGTCCTTCCTCGCCTTCTACGGAGTGTGCTCCGCCCTCACGTGGGCGGTATACCTTCGGCGTCCACAAGCCACGACCGTACGCACCCGGCTCGGCTACGCGGAGGTGTAGGGCGTGCCCGGCGGATCAGGACCGGACACACCCTGGAGGAAAGGCACCCGGATCGCACGGCGGCGACAGGCGGCGTAACGGCGGGGAAATACGGGGGAACCGAGCCCGTCACGCGCGGTTGGCAGGCTCAGGCGTCCGTACCGCGCGGAGGGGCCGTCGTCACCCCTCCGCCGCCGCCCCGCGAGAAGGTGACGACAGACCGCAGGGACCGGACGAGCCGCCGGCGGGAATCACAGGAGCGGGAACACGCCATGCAGGACGACGACACAGCGCACGGCCCCCTCGCGGGCTTCACCGTCGGGGTGACCGCGGCCCGCCGCGCCGAGGAGCTGGGCGCCCTCCTCCGCCGCCGCGGAGCCACCGTCCTGCACGCCCCGGCGCTGCGGATCGTGCCGCTCGCGGACGACCGCGAACTCCTCACCGCAACCCAGGACTTGATCGACCACGCGCCGGACGTGGCGCTCGCCACCACCGCGATCGGGTTCCGCGGCTGGATCGAGGCCGCCGACGGCTGGGGCATCGGCGACGCCCTCCTGAAGACGCTGCGCGCCGCCGAACTCCTCGCGCGGGGGCCCAAGGTGAAGGGCGCTGTCCGGGCCGCCGGCCTGACCGAAGCCTGGTCGCCCGGGTCCGAGTCGATGGCCGAGGTCCTCGACCGCCTCCTCGCCGAAGGCGTCGCCGGCCGCCGGATCGCCCTCCAACTCCACGGCGAGCCGCTCCCCGGCTTCGTGGAGTCCCTGACGGCGGCGGGCGCGGAGGTCGTGGTGGTCCCCGTCTACCGCTGGATGCCCCCGCAGGACATCGCCCCGCTCGACCGGATGCTCGACGTCACGGCCGCCCGGGGCCTGGACGCCCTCACCTTCACCAGCGCCCCCGCCGCCGCCTCGTTCCTGGGCCGCGCCGAGACGCGCGGACTGCTCCCGGAGGTGCTCGGGGCGCTGCGCGACGACATCGTGGTCGCCTGCGTCGGACCCGTCACCGCCCTTCCGCTCCAGGCCCGGAGCATCCCGACCCACCAGCCGGAACGCTTCCGCCTCGGCCCCCTCGTCCAGCTCCTCTGCGCCCGACTCCCCTCCACCGCACGTGTTCTGCCGATCGGCGGCCACCGGGTCGAGATCCGGGGCCACGCCGTCCTCGTCGACGACGAACTGCGCGCGGTGCCGCCCGCCGGCATGGCCCTCCTGCACGTGCTGGCCCGCCGCCCCGGCTGGGTGGTGGCCCGCGCCGACCTGCTGCGGGCCCTGCCCGGCAGCGGCACCGACGAGCACGCGGTGGAGACGGCGATGGCCCGGCTCCGCTCGGCCCTGGGTGCGCCCCGGCTGATCCAGACGGTGGTCAAACGCGGCTACCGGCTGGCGCTGGACCCCTCGGCGGACACGAAGTACGGACGGTGAGGCGGCGGCCTCACGCCGGGGGCGGGGCTCCGGGCGCGTACGTACGGAGAAGCGGGCGCGCGGCCTCGTACGACGGGGGCGGAGGTGGGAGCCATGGGCGCGTGAGCGGTGCGCGACCGTGGCGGCTAGCGTGACCGGATGACCGATCGCACCCGCCTCCTCGCCCCCGGCGTGACCTTCCGGCCCGCCGAACTCGCCGACGCCCCCTCCTTCGCCGCGGCCCTCACCCGCAACCGCGACTACATGCGCCGCTGGGAGCCGGTGCGCCCCGCGTTCTTCTACTCCGTCGAGGGCCAGTCGACCCGGCTCACCGCCCTGCTGGCCGACCGGGACGCCGGGCGGTCCATGCCCTGGGTGCTGGCGGACGCCGAGGAGCGGGTGATCGGCGCCTTCACGCTCTCCGCCATCGAGCGGGGCCCCTTCCGCAACGGCCGCCTCGGCTACTGGGTCGACGCCGACCACGCCGGACGCGGCCTGGCCACCGCCGCCGTCGGCGCGGTCTGCGACGAGGCCCGTGACCTGCTGGGCCTCCACCGCGTCGAGGCGGCGACCGTCACCGACAACGTGCCGTCCCAACGGGTGCTCGCCAAAGCCGGGTTCGAGCGGATCGGCACCGCCCCGGGGTATCTGCACATCTACGGCCTCTGGCGCGACCACCACCTGTTCCAGCGGCTCCTCCACGACGAACTGCCTATCGGGTGAGCGCGGCCCGGGCGAGGAGTCGCACGTGCACATGACCGTCCAGCGGATAGGCGGGCGGCAGCGCCGGGATCACGCGCCCCAGCGGGTATCCGCACTTCTCCGCCACCCGGCATGAGGCCGCGTTGTCGATCTGGTGCAGCAACTCCACCCGTTCGAGGCCCTGTTCGGCGAAGGTCGTGGACGCCCAGTCGGTGAGGGCCGCCAGCGCCCGTGACGCCACGCCCCGGCCGCGTGCCGGTGCCGTCGTCCAGTAGCCCGTCTCCGCCGTGCCGTTCACGAGATCCAGCTCCTTCAGCACGACGTTGCCGAGCAGTTCGCCCTCCCGTCCGCTCTCCGTCACCGCGAAGCCGAAGCGCCTGCCCGCCTCCCACCCCGCCCGCTGCTCCTCCAGCCAGGCGGCCGCTCCGTCCGCCCCGGTGACCTGGACGGCGAGCCACCGTCGCATCGCCGGATCGTCGTACGCCCGCAGCAGCGCGGGCTGGTCCTCCGGCCGCCACCGGCGCAGCAGAAGGCCCCCGGAGCCGGTCACGGTGCTTCCGTCGTGCGGGTCCATGCGTGTCTCCCCCTCGTGGCCCTTGGGCCGTCACCGTACGGGGTCGGCGGCGGGGGTTCCGGCGGGGCCCCGACGGGAGCACTCTGGGGACGGCCGTTCCACCGGGCGACCCGAGGCGGTGAACGTGAGCATGGCGGCGGGCGGGAGTGCGCGGGCGCGGCGCTTCGACGCGGGCCGGGTCTGCCTGGACCTGGTGGCCACGGAGGGGGTGGGCGGCGCGCGCGGCCCCGGTGAACTGCTGGGAGGCGCCGACCGGTTGGCCCGTTGGCTGCGCGAGGTGCGGCTCGTTCCGCCGGACACGGAGCTGTCGGCGGTGGATGGGGAGTGGGTCGCCCGCTTCCGTGAACTCCGTTCATATGTACGCGTCCTGATGGACACTCAGCTCAATGGAGCGGCAGGTCCGAGTGATGCCCTCGACCGGCTCAACGCCCTTGCCGCCGGGCCCCCTCCGAGCCCCCGCGCGGTGCGTGGTGCGGACGGCTCCCTCGTACGGACCCTGTCCTCCGCGCCCGACTGCGCGGGCCTCCTCGCCGTCGTCGCCCGGGACGCGGTGGACCTGCTCACCGATCCCGTCGCGCGGGCGGCCCTGCGCCGCTGCCAGGGCGAGACGTGCCACCGCCTCTACCTGGACACCTCGCGCGGCCGCCGGCGGCGCTGGTGCTCCGGAGGCGCCTGCGGCAACCGCGCCCGGGTCGCCCGCCACCGCCGCAGAAGCCTGGAGGCGCCGGGGGGCCGGGCCGGGGCGGGGGCGCCGGGTGCCCCGGCCGGGTCCGACAGTCCGGGCCCACCGGCCGGCGGAGGCCCGGGAACCCCTGCGGCTGACCGGGCCATACCGGCCGGCGGGAGCCCGGAAACCCCCGCGGCCGACCGGGACCCACCGGTCGGCGAGGCCCCGGGCGCCCCCGCCCGCACCGCCCCCACCAGCAC
>NZ_JNZZ01000036.1 GCF_000717645.1 Streptomyces californicus | reverse complement strand
TCGTGGTTCAGGGCGTCAAGGTGGAGCGCGCCACTGTACGAACGACCTTGACGCCCTGGGCCGCGACTGCTCGGCTCTGCCTGGGTCGAAGGTGGTCGGCATGGGAGCCCCCGCGACGCTCGCCCCGCTCCGGCCGGTACTCGCGAACGGCGCCCCGTCCATCCCGGAGTCTGAGCGCCCCGCCGGAGGCATCCTCTTGAAGCCGCGGGCTTGGTTCTCGTCTCATGCCCCACGGGCCTATCCACTGCGGGCGCGCGTCGGCGGCGGCAGCGCCGAGCGGGCCGAAGGCAGGAGCGAGGGCGCAGCCAGAGCCGGGAAGCGCGCCCGGCGGAGCGGAGCGCAGCCGGGTGCCTTGACGGAGGTGGTTGGGATGTCTGACGAGCTGCTGACGGTGCCTGAGGTGATGTCTCGGCTAAAGGTCGGCCGGACCACGGTCTACGACCTGATCCGTACGCGTCGCCTGCCCTCGCTGACAATAGGCTCCAGCCGCCGTATCCCGGCTGACGGTCTCCGGGCGTTCCTCGCGTCCCGTCTTGAGAAGGCTGCCTGATGGCGAAGCGCCGTCCCAATGGCGGGGGCACCGTCACGAGGCGGAAGGACGGTCGCTATCAGGGCGCCGCGTACGTGACCAACACGGACGGGCACCGGGTGCGGAAGTTCGTCTACGGCTCGACGTACGACGAGGCGGCCGAGAAGCTGGGCAAGCTCCAGGAGCAGGAGCGCAACGGGGTGCCGGTGCCGTCGCGGACCTGGTCGCTCGGTGAGTGGCTGGCCTACTGGCTTGAGCACATCGTGAAGCCGAACCGGGAGCACAACACGTACGTGAAGTACGAGTCCAAGGTGCGGCTGTACCTGGTCCCGCATCTGGGCAAGAAGCCGCTGGTTCGGCTGACCCCGGCTCAGCTCCGCTCGTTCATGGCCGAGCTGAAGCGCACGGAGGTTCCGCCGGCCGCCCGCTTCGAGGTGCTGCGGGTCCTGCGGAACGCGTTGAACCGGGCCGTGCGCGAGGAGCTGCTGACCCGGAACGTGGCCGAGCTGGTGGACATGCCGAAGGTGACGAAGAAGGAGGCAAAGCCGTGGAATGCGCGGGAGGCCATCACGTTCCTTCGGTCCGCTCGGGCCCACCGGCTCTACGCGGCCTGCGTCCTGGTGCTCGTCCTCGGCCTGCGTCGCAGTGAGGTGCTGGGGCTGCGCTGGCAGGACATCGACTTCGATCAGCGTCAGTTCACGCCGCTCAAGCAGGTGCAGCGGGTAAAGGGTGTCGGCCTGGTCCTCAAGGACCTCAAGACGGAGTCGTCGCACGCCGTGCTTCCGCTGCCGGGGTTCTGCGCCCGCGCCCTGGAGGAGCGTCGGGAGCTCCAGGACCTCGAACGGCGGATCGTGGGCGATGGCTGGAGCCAGGAGCCGGGTCAGGACCTGATCTTCTCGTCGGAGCGTGGCGGGCTGATCGACCCCGTGGGCTTCTCCAGGAGCTTCAACGCGCTCGTGAAGCGGGCCGGGGTCCGCCGGATCACGGTGCGGCTCGCCCGGCACACCTGCGGCACCCTGCTGGCGTTCCTGAAGGTGCATCCCAAGGTCGCCCAGGCGATCCTCCGGCACAGCCAGATCAGCATGACGATGGACGTCTACACCCACGTGGTGGGCGACGGTGAGCGGGAGGCCGTGACGATGCTCGCCGAACTCCTGGAAGATCCACTGATCGGCTGATGTCAGCCGTAGATGTCAAAGGCCCCCCACCGTTCCCGGTGGGGGGCCTTCGTGTCTGGTGGGGCTAACAGGATTTGAACCTGTGGCCTCATCCTTATCAGGCCCGGTGTCAGAATCAGGATAGCCGCTGGTAGACGAACTGCCAGGTCAAGACCCATCTACACGGCCCTACACCGCTAAACCTCATGCGACCCCCGCCCAGCCCACTCCAGTCCCGGACTCGTTCCGGACTCCGCCGGACTCTCCGGCGACCATCCTGAGCTGCGCGTACCCGGGCTCTGCACCCTCCAGCGCCGCGAGCACCTGGCCCGCGTAGTCCGCCGACGCGTGCGTGTAGAGCCACGTCACCTCGCCCGCCCGCTCGTGCCCGAGGATCTCCTGAGTGATCGCCTCCGGCACCCCGAGGGCGTGCAGCTTCGAGGCGAAGGTGTGCCGCTGATCATGGAAGTCCGGCCACCAGTCCGTCCTCTTCCTCTCCTCCTTCTTCATGCGCCCCGTGTCCGGGTCCTCGACCTCCTCGACCCAGGTCTTCACGACCTTCCGGGCGATCCCGGCCTTGTCGATGGCGTCGACCCACCGGCGCCGGAGGCTGCTCCGGCGCAGCGGGGCCCGGTATCGCTCCCCACCCCCGCCCCCCTTCTTCGAGCCGCGGCGAACCGCGTTCCGGCCATGGAAGACAAGCTCGTCGGGCCGGAGGCCGTCGCTGACGTCAGACAGATGACGGGTGGCGTCCGGCTCAGCGGCCCAGAGGCCACGCAGCAACTCGACCGCCGTCTCGGTGAGCGGCACGGTGCGCAGCCCGGCGTCGCTCTTCGGGTAGGCCTTCCTCTTGATGTGTCCGCCTGGCTCGATCAGCACCTCGCGCACCTGGATGCGGCGGGAGGCGAGGTCTACGCGGCACCAGCGGAGGCCGGCGAGCTCTCCGAACCGGAGGCCGGTCTCCTCGGCGAGCTGCTGCACGGGGCGGAGGTACTCGGGGAGCTGCTCGCGGACCAGGGCGAGCTGCTCGACGGTGGGCGGCCGCTTGTCGTCGGGGTGCTTCCCCTTCCCGGACGGCAGCTTGATGCCGTCGCACGGGTTGAAGGGGATACGCCGGTCGTGCTTGGCGGCGGTGAGCATGCGGTCGAGGACCTGGAAGGCCTTCGTCACCGAGCTGGCGGCGAGCGGCCCGCCGTTCCCGTCCCAGATCGAGTTCACCCAGTTCTGGACGTCGAGCCAGGTGATGTCCACGAGGCGTACGGTCCCGAACCGCTTCTCAACGTGGTTGCGCCAGGACCGGCTGTCCCGGTCGATGGTGTTCTCCTCCAGCTGCGCAGTCTGCGACTCCCACCAGAGCGGATGCCACTTCGTCAGCGTGATCTCGCCGCGGGCGGGGTCCATCCACCGGCGCTCGCGCACTTCCGTGCGGAACCGGTCCAGGAAAGCGTCTGCGTCGTCCTCGATGTCGAAGTTCTTCGCCTGCTCGCGTTGGCCGGGCGGCGTGTAGCGCGCCTGCCAGGAGCCGATGCATTCCTTCATCTTGGCCCGGTTTCCCGGGTACTTGGCCAGGCAAAGCTTGCAGCCGCAGCGCTTGCTGCGGACCTGGCGCGGGTTCGCTGTTGTGCTCTTACGTCCCACGGTGGCGTCCTTGATCAGAGTGGGCCGGCGGCGATGGCTTCGCGCGGGATGGTGATGGGTTCGCCGCAGAAGCAGGTGAGTTCGCCGCCGGGTGTGGTGGGTGCGCCGAGGTCGGCCAGGAGCGCCGCGAGGTCTCTGATCAGGGTGTGGTGGTGGGTGCCCCCTTGGACGGTGATGGTGATCTCGTCCGGGTCCCAAATTGCGGTCTCCGACTGGGCGTCGGCTACGGCGATGAGAGTGCACACAGATATCCCCCAGGGCTCGCATAGGTGCGGTAGCCGCTACGGGAGGACAGCGGAGGTTGAAGATTACATCTGTGTGCGGATATGGCGCAGGCGTTTCGTCATATGCATTCGGAAGACTGAATTCCCCCTCGAATTAGGCAACCCTTAGCGGCTAGTGCGAGACGCGAGCGGCCGCCAGCATGGCCTCGGCGCTCTGGATGAGCGCGCGCTGTGCCTTAGTCGGCAGTTGGCGGTAGATGTCGAGGAGCCGGCGCTCGCGCTCCTCGTCCGCCTGCCCTGGGACGGGACGGCCTGCGGCCTCGAACAGCTCGCGTGGCGTGACCTCGACCCCCCACCCACGAAAGACACTGCCGATCGCCCGCAAACTCTCCGGGGGAATCCGGCTCGTGCCGCGAGTCCTCTTGATCCAGTGATTCAAGGTGGGGTGCTTGACGCCGGAGGCGTCCGCCAAGTCCTTCTGCGACTTGCCTCCCGCCTCCTCAAGGAGACGGGTTAGTAGTGCTGCCAGGTCCTCGCCAGCAGGGGCGGGGTCCTCGGCGGCGCGCCCGTGGGGGTCGCCGGGGTTGCTCGGGCCTGTAGTCACACACGGCAGAATCCCGCATCTCCATCTACATGCGCAAGTAGATCCCAGCACGTTGACCCGTATTTGACCGCGCACCGGCGCACCTACAAGACCCCTGTGCGCCCCCCTTGAGCTTGCCCGCAGCCCGAGCGAGCCCCCTTGACAGGATCTCCATCTACATGGAGATTGTAGATAGCGCAGGTCAGAACGACCCGCGTAACCCCTATTCGGCCATGCGCCGGAGGATCACCATGCGACGACTGGACAAGGGAGCCCCGCTCCGAGCCGCCATAAGGGCGGCCGGGCTGGACATCCCGCACCTCGCCGCCCGAACGAAGGAGCTGGACCCGACGGGGAAGGGCCTCTCGCCCGCGTACGTCGGCTTCATCGCCGGGACCGGCAAGAGCGCCCGCGAGGACTGTTCCGAGCGGGCCGCCGAGCTCATCGCCCAGGCCCTCGGCCAGGAGGTCGACGCGCTCTTCGAGACCGTCTTCCTCACGATCGTGAAATCTACATCTCCACGGAGATTGGAGATTGACGAATCCGGCGCCTCGGCGTCGCGGAAGGCCGCACCTCTGCCGGAGCAGCTGCTCGACCAGCGCGAGCTGTCGCGCTTCCTGCGGAAGTCGCCGAGCTGGATCGACGCGCAGATCAAGGCGGCGAAGGAGGCCGGCCGTACGTGGCCGGGCCTGCACTACGTCGGCCGCAGTCGGCGCTTCGACCCGAGGGCGGTCCTCGACGGGATGCGCGACCAGCGCACCCAGGTCTCCGCCTGACAGACCGCGGGGTCGCCCGCACCGCCAAGTACCGGACGACCCCAGACCCACCACCACACCAGAGAACAGGAGGCAGGCCGTGAAACCACAGGCTAGCCCCAAGATCACCCCGCCGGGAGCGGGACGGGAGCCGGAGCTCCTCGTCCTCGCCCGCAGCGGCGACCGGGAGGCATTCGCCACCCTCTACAACGAGCACCACGCCGAGGTGTCCCGGTACATCCGGGGCCGCGTCCGTGACGTGCATCTCGTCGAGGACCTGGTAAGTGAGACGTTCCTCCGTGCGCTGCGCCGGATCGACACGTTCACCTGGCAGGGCCGCGACTTCGGCGCCTGGCTCGTCACCATCGCCCGCAACCTGATCGTCGACCACTTCAAGACCGCACGGGCCCGGCTGGAGGTCGTCGTCGCCGTCACGCTCGACGGCGACATCCTGGTCGACAGCGCGGAGGACGAGGGGCTGCGCGAGCTCGCCGCCATCGAGGCCGCCGACACCCTGCACACCGCCCTCCTGGCACTCACCCCCGACCAGTACGGCGCGGTCCAGCTCCGCTACCTCGGGCAGCTGTCGCTCCGGGAGACCGCCACGGCGATGCACCGGAGCGAGGGCAGCATCAAGCAGCTCACGCACCGGGGCCTGGCCACGATGCGCCGCCGTCTGGCGGTGGCGGCATGAACGGAAACCTCCCCCAGGCCATCACGATGATCCGTGAGCTGCTCGCCGGCGACGGCGACGTCGCGAGCGCCATCGGTCACGCCCTCGATGGGGCCGGCCTTCTGGTCGACCCCGAGCGCGCCTTCGGCGCGGTCCTCCGCCGGACCCCGCAAGGGTGGCCCCCGGTCTCTCCGGCCACGCAGGCCGCGCCGCCGGAGCCGACGGAGCTGGAGCAGGAGGCGTCGGACTGGGACGCGGCGTGCGAGCGCGCCGCTCAGCTGGTCCACGTCGTCCGGGCCACCTACGCCGCCGAGCCGGACTTCGTCGGTGTCCGGGCCGACCGCGACACCGTCGTGATCAGTCTCCAGATCGCGGAGCTGTCCCGGTGGGCCGGGTGGATGTCCACCCTGGGCATCGTCGAGCACCAGCTGACCGGCCTCGACTACGTGGTGTGTGGCCGGACGACGATCGGCGACGTGCCGGTGAGCGTGCTGGCGTACGACCTGCCCGAGGTGCAGCTCATCGCCCAGGCCAAGGCCCGCCGCCCGTATCGGCATGCCGGGCTCATCTACGACCTGGCCGTCGGGCACAAGGACATCACCGGCGACACCTGGTACTTCCACGGCGACTACTCGGCGGAAGGGATGCCGCTGCTGTCGAAGGACGGCCGGCCGGAGCGGTGCAGCCTGGCCGGCGTGGTCGACATGCTCGGCCCGATTCTCCCCGTCCGTGAGCCGGTCACGGCCGCGCAGGGCGGTGAGCGCGGATGAACGCCATCACCACCATGCCCGCGACCGTCGAGCTGTTCGACGGCACGGTCACCCTGACCGACTGGGCGCTGACCGAGCTGTCCCCCGACTTCTACGGGCACAGCTATATGCAGATCGGCGGCTGGCTGCCCGAGGGCTACCAGCCGGGCCTGATCTCGCAGGGCACCAACCACATGGTCCGCGCGGACCTGCCGGGCATCGCCGACGTCGCCCAGGCCGTGAACGTGACGGTCGAGACGAAGGGGTACGGCGGCTCCCGACGCTTCATGAAGATCCACTGGCGGCACCGGTCCGCCCCGGCCGAGCTGGGCGAGATGCTCGGCTGCTCCGCGATGGGCTGCCGTTTCGGAGAGTGGTCCTCGAAGGCCGAGGAGCGGGGCTGGGTCCGGCACGGTAGCGGCTGGCTGTGCGTGCAGTGCGCGGACGCCGCCGAGGAGCGCGCCGAGATCGTCGCCCGCATTGACGCCGGGACCTGGGGAGCGCCGGCGCTCAGCTACCGGGCTCAGCAGCTGCTCGCCCACATCCAGGACGACCCCGGCACCCGGTGGCAGACCGGGCGCGCGGAGCAGGTGTACGCGGACCTCGGCTACCCGACGCGCGGACGCCGCCGAGGAGCCCGGGGCGACCTGAACGAGCTCGCCGCCCGCGGCCTCCTCACGGCCCACGGCCCCGCCGACGGCCGTTACTTCCTCCTCGCCAAGCCCAAGGACGGTGCCTGATGGCCGCCACCAAGCCGCAGAAGGTGTGGAACAAGGGCGTGGTCGGTGAGCCGAAGCCGCCCCGCGCCGTGGAGACGACCGCCCGGTGCACGACCACCGGGTGCGGCGCCCAGCCCGGTGGGGCCCGCCGCCACCCCGGCTGGGTCCTGATCGAGGTGGTCGGGTCCACGGAGCCGAAGCGGTACTTCTGCTCCTGGGACTGCGCCGCGTACGGGTCCGCCCTCGCCGAACTCCGCGTGGGAGATACCCGGTGAACGGTCCCCAGCACTACCGCGAGGCCGAGTGGCTCGTCGAGCGCGCCCACCACTTCACCTACGGCGACGGGGCCAACCCGGTCGTCGGTGCCGCTCTCGCCGCCGAGGCGCAGGTACACGCCACCCTCGCTCTGGCCGCCGCGACCGCCATGCAGGCCGCCGTGGACGGCTCCGAGCCGGGCATGGGTAGCGGCGAGTTCGCCGCCTGGTACGAGGTCGCGGGTGTGAAGCGGGGTGAGCGCGGATGAGCGCCTACTCCCGCGCCTACCGGGGCCTCGTCAAGGGGGGCATGCCCGCCACCGAGGCCGCGAACCTCCTCGCTCAGCTGCGGGCGGAGACGGGGGCGGAGCTCTCCGCCGCCCTCCTCGCCCACGCCACTGAGCTGTACGGCAAGCCGCAGCCCGGCGAGTCCCGGGCCCTCGGACGCACCCGGACCAGGCGTTTCGGCGCGATGCACGAAGCCGCCAAGTGGCTCATCGCCGACACCGCCACCGGCCGCCTCACCACCACCCCGCAGCAGCGCGACCCCCGGAGCACCACGTGAACACCTTCTCCTTCACCCCCGCCACCCGAGAAGCCGCTAAGGCCCGCATCGGCCTCCAGGGCCCGGCCGGTTCCGGCAAGACGAAGTCGGCCCTCCGTATCGCCGAGGGCCTCGCCAAGGGCGGCTCCATCGGCGTCATCGACACCGAGCGCGGCTCCGCCCTCACCTACGCGCCCGTCCCCGGCAAGCCCGAGCTCGGCGGCCACGAGTTCGGTCACATGCCGATGGACACCCACGACCCCCGGCACCTGATCCAGGCCATCGCCGCCGCCCGCGCCGCCAGCATCAGCGTGCTGATCGTCGACAGCTGGTCCCACTTCTGGAACGGCCGGGGCGGTCTCCTCACCATCGTGGAGGAGGCCGGCCGGAAGCCCGGCGCGGGCGGGTCCTTCGGCGGCTGGCGCGAGGGCAACCCGATCGAGCAGGACATGCTCGACGCCCTCCTCAATTACCCGGGCCACGTCATCGCCACCATGCGCACCAAGGGCGACTACGTGATCGAGGGCAAGAAGGTCACCAAGGTCGGCGTCAAGGCAGTCCAGCGTGAAGGTGCCGAGTACGAGCTCGGGTTGATCCTCGACATGGTCGAGGGCACCGGCAACGTCACCAAGACCCGGTACGAACCGCTGGAGGGTCTGACGATCCACCACCCGGGCGAGGACCTGGCAGAGATCATTCTTGAGCAGCTCGGCCAGGGTGTGGACCCGATCGAGGTCCTGATGACCGACCTGACGGCCCCCGGCCTGACCTACGAGGGTGCTCTGGCTCTGCACGCTCGGGCGAAGAGCCGTGGGCTCCTGGACACCGGGCAGCTACACCCGAAGACCGGTGAGCCGACGACCATCGGCACGCTGATCGCCGAGTACGGTACGGCGCTCCGCTCCCAGCCCGCCGCGCCGTCGGCCCCGGCCGGGCCTGCCCCGTACTCCACCTCCGACGCGGTCGCCGCCGAGGGAGCGATCGGCCCGGACCAGCAACCCGCCAGCGAGGCGGTGACGGCCCCGCAGTCGCGGAAGATCTTCGCCGCCCTCGCCGGGCTCGGCTTCGACAACAGCGACCGCGAGCGCCGCCTCCGCGCCATCAGCCTCATCGTCGGCCGCCAGGTCCCCACCCAGAACGACCTGACGTTCGGGGAGGCCGCCGTCGTCATCGAGACGCTCGACGGCTTCACCGGCGACGACGCGGCCGACCGCTTCCGGGAGCACCTGAACAAGCTCCTGGACGCCGCCAAGCAGCCCGCCCACGCCTGATCCACCACTGACTGCGGGTCCGGCCGCCGACTCCCGGCCGGACCCGCACCACCCCAGAGAGGAGGACCCCACAGTGGTGGACCCCACCCCCGAGCAGCGCGACGCCGAGGCACTCGCCTGGGTCGACACCATCACGGCGGTGAGCGCATGAACGTCTTCGAGTGGATCGTCATCGGCCTCGTCCTCACCTGGGCCGTCGTGACGCTCGCCGCCGGTGTCGTTGCCCGCATCGCCTACTCACTCGGCAGGCACGACGACTCCGAGTTCACGGTCGGCCTTGACCGCCTCCGCGCCGCGATCGCCACGGCGGACATCGAGACCGAGCCCGGCGGCCCGTCCGCCGACCTCATCGACTGCTGGGGCATCTGGCCCGACGCCCCCATCCACACCGGAGAGGACGACCTCCGATGACCCCGATCAACGTCCCGTGGGGACTCGCCGCCTGCCTGGGCTGCGACACGGACACCTGGTTCCCCGAGGGCCGTACCAGCGCGGCGAACACCGCCCGCATTGCGGCCAAGACCACCTGTCTCCGCTGCCCGATCCGCGACGCGTGCCTGGAGTCCGCCCTCATCGAGGAGCGCGGCATGGGGGCATCGAGCCGCCACGGAATCCGGGGCGGGAAGTCCGGCAAGCAGCGCTTCGAGCTGGCGACCCGGACCGGCGCGCGGCCGAAGCAGCAGCGCGCCTGCTGAGCACCGGGTGCGCGGACGTTGACCCGCTCCGTCCGCGCACCCGGCCACCACTCACTAACCCCCGGAAGGACAGCACGGTGACGGAGACCCCGCCCGAGTGCACGCACTGGATCGGCGCAGACCGCCGGTACTGCCGTGCGCGCGACGCGGTCCGCCGCTACCTGCCCGGCCTCCGGTGCCCCGCCCACACCCCGTCAGCCCTCCGGGGGCGGCCGGAACCACCGCCCGGCCCCGGCTGGCCGGCGGGCGCCTGGACCACCCCCTCGCCCCAGAGCGCCTCCGCCCTCTTCGACCAGCGGGCGGTCGCCTCCGGCAAGCGCCGGGCCTCCGCCCACACCTACCGAGCAGCACAGCAAGCAGTCCGAGGAAGGAAGTCATGAGCACCACCACCAAGCCCATCGCCGAGGAGACCGAGGAGCGCACGGTCCGCCCGTTCGCGGCATTCCTCCAGGAGCAGTCCGGCGGCCAGCTGCACGACGAGCTGTCCACCCGCCTGCACGAGCTCATCGAGGCCGTCCGCGAGACCGGGAAGGCCGGGGCCATCGCGCTGAAGATCGACGTGAAGCCGATCGTGGGCACCGACGGCCGGACCGTCACGGTCACGGACACCGTCACCTCGAAGGTCCCCAAGGCCGAGCGCCCGAAGTCGATCTTCTTCGTCGACGACACCGGCAACCTCTCCCGCACCGACCCGCGCCAGCCCGTCATCACCGGGCTCCGCGAGGTCGAGCCCACCCCCGCCCCCACCCAGCTCAGGAGCGCCAAGTGACGCTGAACCGCTACGACGCCGCCATGCCGTCCGACCTGAACGGCACCCAGGCCGTCATCGACGTCGCCATGCGCGCCGCCCAGCCCCACCAGCTCGACCCCGGCTTCTTCTACACCCTCGTCACCCCGGGCGGCGATGTCCAGAAGGTCGACCTCACCGGCCCCGAGCACACCGGCGTCCCGGCCCGGAAGTCCGGCACCACCCTGGTCCGCGACGTCGACTCCTTCCTCGCCTACTTCGACAAGCACGGCGACGACAACTCCGAGGTGTACGCGGACGTCGAGCGCCGCACCATCACCGCGGTCCTCGACGCCCACACCGGCGAGAACGCCCGCTGGGGCGGTCACCGCGTCGAGCTCCACCTTCGCGAGACGTCCGCCTGGCGGGCCTGGACCTCCATGGATGGCCAGCTGGTCCCGCAGGGCCAGTTCGCCGAGTTCATCGAGGACAACCTCGTCGACCTGGTCGAGCCGACGGCCGCCACGATGCTGGAGCTCGCCGAGTCCTTCGAGGTGACCACCTCCGCCGAGTTCCAGTCGTCCCAGCGGCTCGACTCCGGTGCCAGGAAGTTCTCGTACGTCGAGGAGCAGACCGGGAAGGCCGGCCACAAGGGCGACATCACCATCCCGGCGACGCTGACCCTGGCCCTGCGGCCCTTCGAGGGCACCGAGCCCTACAAGGTGATCGCCCGCTTCAAGTACCGCCTGGACAAGGCGAAGGGCGAGCTGCGCCTCGGCTTCAAGATCGAGCGCCCCGGCGATGTCCTCGCCGCGGCCTTCGCCGACATCCGGACGCTAATCGATTCCGACGTCCCGATGGCCGTGCTGAACGGCGCACCCGCACACCGCTGATCCCTCTGGTGCGGCCGGTGACCCCGGCCGCACCCCGCACCATCTCGAAGGAGCCCTGTGGGCGGCCGCCTGTACGTCGAGGTGCTGGACTACGCGCCGACGACGCTGACACACCGCGAGAAGCTCGCCCTCGCGGTGCTGGCCGACGACGCCCGGGACTCGACGCGGATCACCTGGTCCAGCGTTGAGTCGGAGAAGATCCTCCGCCGCGCGCAGGTCTCCCGCGCCCAGATCTACGCCGTGATCAAGGCGCTGATCGCGAAGGACTGCCTGAAGAAGGTCTCCGCCGGCCAGAAGAATGGCACGGCGAAGTACATGATCCTGCCGCTCCAGTGTCCGCAGATCCCAGACGCTGAGGACGACGGTCAGCGTCCGGATTCCCCTGACGCTGAGGAGAACGGTCAGGGTCCGGAAACTCCTGACACTGACGCTCAGGGTCCGGATTCTCCTGACACTGACGACTCTCAGCGTCCGGATTCTGCGGACACTGGCCAGTGTCCGGAAATCCCTGACACTGACGAGTCTCAGTGTCAGGGAATCCCGGACGTCAGTGTCAGGGAATCCCGGACGCCTACTCTCTCTCCTCTCTCTACAAGACCTCTCTCTTCTCTCGGACCACCCGTCTCGGCTGACGCACAAGCCGCGCAAGACGACGTCGTCGATGCCGAGGTCCTCGACGAACCTGCGGACGAGCACCCGGGCAAGGTCACCGCCCAGACGATCGTCGGCGAGTGGCTGGAGCGCGCACCGAAGCGCCCACCCGGCTCCGTCATCGGCCAGATGTCCAAGACCATCCGCGTGCTCCTCGAAGAGGACCGCATCGACCCCGACGACATCCGGCGCGGCATCGCCCACTGGATGGCCAAGGGCCTCCACCCCTCGACGCTCCCCAGCGTCGTGAACCAGGTCATGAACGCCGCCGCCGCTGCTCCGCGCCAGGCCCCCGGAAGCGCCCTCTACGACCAGGCCACCGGAACCACCGTCTTCGACCGCGCCCGCGCCCGCCTCGCCGCCCGCACCACCCAGGAAGGACAGGACCAGTGACCCAGGACGAAGCCATCCTGCTGCTCGAATACGTCGCCGCTGCCTGCCCCGCCCAGCGCATCAGCGAGTTCACCCCCGACGTCTGGGGCGAGCTCTTCGCCCCGTACAACCTCGACGAGGCTCGTGCGGCCGTCATCGTCGTCGCCGGCCGCCAGCCCTTCGTCGCCCCGGCCGACGTCATCACGGAGGTCAAGGCCCGGCGTGAGGAGCGCATCGAGCTGGCGCACGTCGTCTACGACGGCGACCCCGACGAGACCGGCGCCCAGTCCGCCGCATCCCGCCGCGCCCTCATCACCGCCGCCGCCGACGGCCTCTTCCCGGCCCGCACGCCCGCCGCCGCCCTCGGCACCGCCGACCGGCTCGCCCTCCCGCCCGGCGAACCCGGCCCGTACACCAACCGCATCGCGGCCGCACGGGCCGCCGTCGGCCAAGCCACCCCCACCGCCCGCGAAGGCGTCGTCAACCCGCGCACCATCGGCTGCCGCGTCTGCCAGGCCCTCCCCGGCATCAGCTGCGACGCGCGCGGCCGCCGCATGCGCGACGTCCACCCCGCCCGCCTCGAAGACGCCCGCCGCCAGGCCGCCGGCCTCCCCCCGCTCGACCCCGACGAGGCCCGCGCCGCCGAAGACCGCATCCGCGCCGCCTCCGCCGCCGCCCTCGCCCAGCACGACACCACCGAGGAGACCCCCTGATGCGTACCGCCCGCTTCCCCCAGCTCGCCGTCCGCTGCCCCTGGCCCCCGTGCACCGCCCCCGTCGGAGAGCTCTGCTCGAACGCCGCCGCCGGCACCACCTGGCGCGACAAGACCCACGACGCCCGCCGCGTCGCCTGGGTCATCCACACCACCACCTGCCCCGTCTGCGCCGCCGCCCCCGACAGCCCGTGCATGACCCAGCCCCCCGCGCTCCGTACCGCGCTGACCGCCCCGCACCCCGAGCGGATCACCGAGGCGGACACCACCCACACCGCCACCCACAGGACCCCGCCATGGCCCCACCAGCCGCCCACTGCCCCGACTGCCGGAACCCGATCCGCTGGACCCGCACCGAAGCCGGCCGCAACCTCGCCGTCGACCCCGATCCCCACCCCGAGGGGAACGCGGCCGTCTGGCGCGACGGCACCGGGGCCCTCCGGTCCCGACGCCCGACCGCCGACCTCCCCCTGACCGGCTGGGAACGCCTCCACCTTCCCCACATCGCCACCTGCCCCGCCCGCCAGGAGCAGACCGCCCTCCCGCTCCCGGCCGGAGTCACCCGACTCTCCGACCACCGACGGAAGAAGAACCGATGACCGACACCTCCATCCCGGAGCTTCCCGAGCAGCCGTGCACCGACCCACGGCACAGCGGAACCATTCGAGCCCAGCTCGGATGCACCGGCCCCGATCCCGCAGAGCAGCACGCATGTGAGCTGTGCGTCGTCGTGAAGCCGACCGCGTACGCCCTCCGTGACCACATGCTGAACGTCCACCCGGACCAGTTCGAAGCCTGGCGCGACCGTCCCCAGCCAGTCGAGGACGACGAGGCCGCCCGCGCCGCCATCGCCCCGCTCGCTGCCGCCGTCCGCAAGGCCAAGGCCCAGGAGCGCGCCGAGATCCGCGCCCAGGCCATCGCCGACACCATCACCACCCTGCGGGCCGTAGCCCACCCCAACACCGAACGGGGAGCCGGCATCCGCTGGGCAGCCGACCACCTGGAGCGGATGGCCAAGGAGGAGCTTGCCTCCGCGCCGGTCCACGCCGCCGCGCAGACCGAGACCACGCACCTCGGTGCCACCGCCCGCGACGCCGCGATCCAGGCCGTCAAGGACCACCCCAGCACCACGTTCATGGCCCCCTACGAGTCCCTGGCCGACGCTGTGCTCACCGCAGCCGCCCCGCTGATCTGCAACGAAGCTCTGCACCAGGCCGCCCACCGCATCCGCGACCTCACCTCGACCAAGTTCACGGATCTCGGGAAGCAAACGCTGCTGGAGGCCGCAGACCTGATCGACCCCAAGACCACCGAGTGATCATCGTCGCCTTCGTGGCCCTCGTCGCGATCACCACCGGCCTCATCACCGGCACCTGGACCAACCTCCCCAACCTCAAGATCACCAAGCGATAGATACCCACCGCGTGAACCGGTTCTGATCCGGTTCGCGCGCAGGGAGAACAGGAAGATCAACATGGCTCTTCCCACCATGACCGGCGTCGGCCGCCTCACGAACGACCCGGAACTCCGCTTCACCCCGAACGGCAAAGCCGTCGCGTCCGTGCCGCTCGCGTTCAACAGCCGGAAGCTGAACCGCCAGACGCAGGAGTGGGAGGACGGCGACGTCCTGTACGTCCGCGGTTCGGCGTGGGAGCGCCTGGCGGAGAACCTCGTCGAGACCCTGGCGAAGGGCATGGAGGTGATCGTCACGGGCGAGCTCCGGACGGAGTCCTGGGAGAAGGACGGTCAGAAGCACGAGCGGACGGCCCTGCTGATCCGCTCGATCGCCCCGTCGCTGGTGTTCGCCACCGCCAAGGTCACCAAGGTCACGACCGGGCAGAACGGCGGGCAGGGAGGCGGACAGGCGCGCGGGCAGGCCCAGCAGCGCCGACCCCAGCAGTCCCGCCCGACCCAGCCCCCGGCCGACGACCCCTGGGCCATCGACAACGCCCGCGGCCACAGCGACGAGCCCCCGTTCTGATGGCCGCCGTCCTCCGCCTCCCCGGCGGCGCGGGCGAAGCCTCCGAGATCGTTGAGGCGCTCCTCGTTGCTGCCGGGGCCCGCGACACCACCGCCCCCAAGCTCGCCGCCCGCTGGCGCCAGATCGCCAACGACATCGGCGACGCCCTCGACCAGCTGCCGGTACCCAAGACCACCCAGGAGCAGAACTGATGCGCATCTTCTACGACACCGAGTTCCTCGACGACGGCCGGACCATCGACCTCATCAGCATCGGCATGGTCGCCGAGGACGGCCGCGAGCTCTACGCCGTCAGCAGCGAGTTCGACCAGGGCGCCGTCCGCCGGCACGGCTGGCTCATGGCCAACGTCTGGCCCAGCCTGCCCATCCTGCGGAACCCCCGCGGCGTGCGCGGCACCGACCGCATCGACGTCACCGACCCCGACGTCCACCCCCGCCCGCAGATCGCCCGCATGGTCTCCCGCTTCATCCAGGAGACCCCGGACCCGCAGCTCTGGGCGTACTACGCCGCGTACGACCACGTCGCGTACGCCCAGCTCTTCGGCCCCATGTCCAACCTCCCCGCTGGCCTGCCGATGCAGACCGACGACCTAGTCACCGAAGCGAAGCGCCTCGGGCTGACCCCGGCCGACCTGCCGAAGCAGGAGGCCGGCCACCACAACGCCATCGCGGACGCTCGCCACAACCTCGCCATGGCGAAGTACATGGACTCCATCACCCGCAAGGCCTGACCCACCCTCCGTACGACCGGATTTGGGGCCCTACACGAGGGCCCGCCCCCGGCATACCGCCAGGAGCACCCACCATGTTCGGACTCACCACCACCCGACGCCTCCGCGCCGCGAAGCTCCAGATCCTCGGCCTCCACACCAAGCTCGGCCTCCTCCAAGGCTTCCGCGACGCCGACATCGCCGCCGCCCGCCGCTGTGCCGAGCAGGACCTCGCCGACGAGATCGACGCCCACCTCGCCACCATCCGGCGTGTGCTCGCCGACGAGGCAGATCTCGAAGCCGAGCGCCGTACCGCCACCTCGCTCGCCGAGCAGCTGCTCAACGCCACCAGCGGCCAGTCCACCGCCGCCCGCCAGACCCTCGGCCTTCCCGAGACCGGCCCCTGGGAGCGCGCGGTCGACGGCCTCAACGCCCTCGTCGACGCCCAGATCCCGTTCCACATCGAGCCCGACGGGCACATCAGCAACCCGAGCGGCGACGAGCACATCGAATGGGACCGCGAGGCCGGCCGCTGGCGTCTCGTCCACGACGACGAGACCTCCGTCACGATCACCATCGACGACACCCTCGGTGACGCCCTCAGCGCGAAGGGGGACGGCCGGTGAACGCCTCCGACGACGACATCACCACCCGGCTCCGCGCCGGGGCCTCCAACAGCGCCATCGTCCGCGAGCTCCACGTCGACAAACACCGCGTCGCCCGACTCCGCCAGGCCGCCGGCCTCCCCGCCCACAAGCCCCACCTCCCCACCCTCGAAGAGAAGTGGGCCACCAAGACGAAGCGGGTCGCGGGCGGACACGTCCGCTGGACCGGGTCCAAGGGCAGCAGCGCCGGGACCCCCGTCCTCGCCTACAGGGGCGCCGTGGTCACCGCGGCCTCCGTCGCCTTCCGCATCCGCACCGGCCGGGCGCCCGTCGGCTACGTCCTGCCCGAGTGCGGCTACCACCACTGCGTCGCCCCCGAGCACGTTGAGGACGAGCCCGGCCGGCAGAAGGCGCGCGAGCAGCTCCGGTACCTGATGGGAGGTACCGCCCGGCCCGAGCGCTGCGTCCACGGCCACGACCAGGCCGTGCACGGCAAGTTCGAGGAGGACGGGGTGTCGTACTGCGCCCGGTGCAAGGCCGAGCAGCGCGCGGCGCACCGGGCCCGGGAGACCGCCGGTGTCTGAGCTGCCCGACCTCCTCCGCTGCCCCCTCAAGGACTGCCCGACCGAGGCCGACGAGTTCGACCTCTTCGATCATCTCGCCAGCGACCACGCATGGGGCGAGCTGGTTGACCGGCTCGTCGCCCTCGCGCCCGACCTGCCGTACCACCGGTCCGTCGAGTGCGAGAAGTGCGGCACGGACGGCGCCCGCCCCGGCGATCACCCGCTCTGCGCCGACTGCGAGGCCGAGATCGGGCTCAGCCCTTGAGCGACACCTGCGGGGTGTGCAACCGGCCGCTCCTCGACCCCGAGTCGAGGGCGGCCGGCATCGGCCCCACCTGCGCGAAGAAGTTCCACGGCAGCACCGCGACCGCGGGCTCCCACCAACTCACCTTCGAGGAACCCATGACCGACCCGAAGCCCACCGGTCGCTGCGGCAACGACCCCCGCACCGTACTCAGCCCCGGCGACCAGGCCGCCGTCGCCGAGTTCAAGGAGTACCTCGCCGAGAAGGCCCGCGCGGACCGGGCCGAGGCCGCGATCAAGCGCACCGTCGACCAGATGCGCGCGTACGTCGTCGCCTCCGGCAGCGCGGGCGTGAACCCGAAGCAGGTGATCGACCTGCTCTCCCCGACCTGGCCCAACGGCAACCACGAAGCGCCGGCCCCTGGCCCCGCCGAGCCGACCGCCGAGCCCCGCCGCCGCTGAGCATGCAGCAGGGGCGCATCCACCGTCCGCCAAGACCGGATGCGCCCCCAGGTGATCATCACGATAGCCCCACCGCACCCCGGAGCGCCCGATGACCACCACCGCCACCCACACCACCGAGCGCCACCTCTTCACCATCGCCCACCACTGGCGCGACCTCCGCGAACACCTCGCCACCCGCGGCACCACCTGGCCCCCCACCATGGGCATCGGCATCATCAGCCACCGCGACCAGGACGACGAGCAGGCCGAGGCCGCGACCTGGCGGGCCGAAGCCCTCCGCGCCCTCGAACGGTCCCCGGACCAGCCCGGATGGACCGCCGCCCCGCTGCGCCTCGACGTCCTCGACACCATGGTCACCGTCGAGGCCGGCCTCCTGGAGCTCGCCGACCAGACCGCAGCCGCCGTCCAGCACGCACCAATCACCCCGGCCCCGCCCCGCCGGTCGTGGCCGGACGACCCGCGCGCCCGCCGTACCGCCGAGGCGGACGACCGGCGCCGCAACCAGCTGGCGCTCCGGCAGGGGAAGGACCCGCGCCGATGGCGGTACACCGGGGAGCAGCGCACCGCCCCGCTCGCCGCCCTCTGGCTCCTCGCCCGCACCCAGGGCGTACGCGGACCCTGGCGGCCGCTCACCGAGGCTGAGCAGCACCGCATTGACGTGGTCGCCCGCACGTCGGCCGGCCTCGTCGAGCGGGCCCTCGACGTCGGCGACGGCCGCGTACGCCTCGCCGCACTCTGCCCCGAGTGCGCCGGCTGCCTTGATATGCAAGGCGGCGGGGGAGTCGCACCCCTAGTTCGCTGCCAGACGTGCGGGCGTACCTGGGGCGGTGCTGATGTACAGGAACTTCGACCCTTGACCTGACAAAACTGCTGCTCCGCCCCATAACACATGTGAGAGACATCTTCAGCTCAATGCCCCACGACACGACAGCATTCGAGACATGGCTCACGTCGCGGGACCAAAAAGGAACAAGGGTGACACTCTGTGCCAGGGCTGATTGCCCGTCACCTTGGATTCTTAAGTGACTCACCGGTACGCGGCACCCAGTGTCGAACGCGATGCCGGTTTCGTGTCAACCTGATGGCGTAACCTGAACGTCACAAGGCCGCCTTCGATCCGAAGGCGGCCTGGGAACAGCTATGTGCGGGGTGCCTCCCGCCGAAGCTACGACAGCAAGGATGGAACCCTTGACTGACTCTTATGACACTACAGTGTCGCCCCTCTCTGGCAACAGTGGGGGGTCTAGTCCATTCGATCGAATCATGCTCCTGGACCACCGGGGCGAGGAACGCTGGTCCGCCCGCGACCTCCAGCAGCTCATGGGGTACGACGAGTGGCGCAAGTTCGACGACACCATCTCCCGCGCTGCGGCCACCATCGAGGCGGCAGGGATGGACCCTCTCGATCACATTGTCGGTGCCGCCAAAGTGATGGAAACGGGCAGGTGGGGGCGCACCAAGGTGAGGGACTACCGCCTCACCCGGTTCGGCGCCTACCACGTCACGCTCGCCGGAGACGGCAGGAAGCCCGAGGTGGCGGCAGCGAAGACGTACTTCGCGGTGAAGACCCGGGAGGCCGAACTGGCCGCGAAGCCGGACGTCGGTAGCCCCGAGGGCGTACTCGCCCTCGCGGAGCAGTACGTCGCCGCCGCGAAGGAACTCGTCGCCACGAAGAAGGAACTCGCGGTCGCGGCACCGAAGGCCGGCAAGTGGGACGCCTTCTGTGACAGCGACGGGCTGATCGACATGGGCACGGCCGCGAAAGCGCTCACCGACGTCACCGGTGGACTGGGGCGGACGAAGTTCATGAACCGGCTCCGGGAGAGCGACCTGCGCTTTCTCCAGGTGCAGAACCCTCGGATCCCCTACGAGGTGCACATCCAGGCCGGGCGCGCCCAGGTCAAGATGGTCCAGGCTGGCTACCAGTGGGTGGAGCAGACCTTTCTGACGCCCAAGGGGCTCGACTGGCTGGTGGACCGCTTGGGCGGAACGGCCCTGTCGGCCGCCTGACGTACCTGGGGTCCCTACTGCCGCAGCAGTAGGGACCCTTCGCGTCGTCGGCTGGTCTGCGCGGGGACCAGTTAGCACGGAGGAGCCGGAGCCACCCCTGTCGTGCGGTGCGCCAACTGCGGGCGGATCTGGTCATCGTGCTTGAGGTGCGCAACTCGCGAACACTGCTTTGGAGATCCACTCCCTAGTGGCTGCCATCACCGTGTAAAATGCCCGCTTTTGACCGTTGACTCTTAAGACTCACCGTCTACAGTGGATAGTGCGCGGACGGTCGTCTGCTGGTCGGAAACGTCAGCACCCGCCAAGGGCGGCTTAAGCCGGCCGACGCGCATCACAGGGCCGCTACCCACGGGTACGCGGCCTTCGTGCTGCCATTCCACGGATGCATCTTCAACCCGTACGACACCACCGGAGAGCAGCCCCGCCGGTAGAGGCGAGGGCTCAACCCCTCCAGGTAGCGCGGCTCGACGTTGCCGAACTTGTCTGGGTTGAACGCGGCGAACGTCGCCGACGCCGCGAGGTCGGCCGCCTGCAACATCTCGATCCGCTTGGGCTGGTCAATGCGTCCACCCTTCGGATCCAGGGCCGGCCAGTGAATGCGGCAGCCCGGGTCCACCCGCAGCTTCGACTCGTACTCGCGGAGCTTGGACAGCTTCATCCGGATGATGTGGGCCAGGGTGTAGGTCATCACGGCCGAGGAGTCCCGGGCGAACCAGGACAGCCGCTCCAGGAGGAAGCGCAGGGTGAAGAGGTACTCCTGGTCCTCGTTCATCTGCGAGGCCCCGCCGAGGTGACGCTTGCACACCACCACGCTGGAAACCGTTGCCCACTCCTGCCTCCCGAGGGACTGGGCCGCGTGCAGGCGGTCGGTGTGCGCATTGAACTTCTGCCAGTGGAGGGGGTCACCCGGTCGACGCCGAAGGTCGCGTCGCAGCTGGGCAAGGAAGTCTGCTGCGGCCGGAGCGTCCTCGTCGCCCAGGATCACCGCCGACATGACGAAGTGGTCGCTGGACGCCTTCGAGTGGGACCGTACGCCGGCCTCGTCCACGTAGGCGTGGAGCTGCCGCCGGGGGGCAGCTCCACGCTGCAACTGCTGCGGCACCGACTGCATGTACGACACGTGCGACCACTCCATCCCGTTGACGCGAAACGACTGCATGCACTCGCAGCCGTCGTATACGAGACGGCGACTCAGGTACATCGCAGAACGATCGTGGCATGCAACGCCCGGAGAACCAACGAATGTTATTCACGATCTTGTGGACACGCATCTCGAACCTGTTGATAACACGGTGGAGTTGGTGCACAAGCCTGCGGACGAACCTGTGGACAGAGCGATCCGCTGACAAGCTTCACACCCGTGACCTGCGACGATGCGGCCCACAGATTGTGGTCAGCGAGATCTCTCTGAATCTGTGCATAACTCGGCCAGCCGCAAAGCGCTTTCAGGGCCAGGGGCACCGATCCAGGAGCCGGGGGCCAGAACGCGTAAGCCCCGACCGTGAGGCCGGGGCTTACCGCACAGGAGATACGAGTCGTCGAGGTCAGCCGCCCTCTGCGCCCTTCGCCTTCAGGTCCGTCCGCTCTCCTTGCCGCGTCTTCCGATTCCGGAAGTACCGCTCGACGGCCACCCAGTCGAAAACGCGCATGCGACCGTCCTGGAAGACAGGCGGAGGCCACGCCTCGTCCTCGGCCGCCAGCTGCCGGATGCGCGCTGGGCCGACCCGCTTGAGCCCGGCGGCCTCCAGCAAGTCCGGGATCTGCGGGATCGTCACCAACTTGGGCGCCTCCTCGCTCGCTTCCTCCCCGGGGGAGCTGGACATAGCGTCATCCTCTCACAACTTATTAGCGCTAGCGCAAATAAGTGCTACGGTCGTTCCTGTCAGATACAGATCGACCCCGGGCAGAGCTGCGAACCTCTGCCCGGGGCCAGCCATCCCACCTGTCTCATCCAGGAGGAATGACCGTGCCCAACCGTACCGATCTCTCCCAGCCCGACGAAGCCCTCCGCCAGACCCGCGCCATCGAGGAGGCCGGCGACCTCCGCCAGCTCCTCACCCGCATCGCCGACCGACTCACCGAGAACCTGCCGGGCCGCGCGATGCGCGAGGTCAACCGGCTCGCCTACGCCCGCGACTACTCCGACGCCGAGCACGGCTACCGCACCCCGATGGCGCTCGCCGTCGAGCGGGCCCTCCTCCGGCAGATGCCCCGCATCGAGACCCGCCCCATCACCCGTGGCGAGTACGCGCTCCTCCTCCGCGCCCGCGCCGGGCGCGCCACCCGGGCGGAGCGCGTCGCCGAGCTCCAGCGGGAGGCCGCCGAGGCGTTCACCGCCGCCCGCCCTCGTGAGGACCAGGCGCTCGCCGCAGTCGTCTGCGCGCGCATCGACGGCAACGCCTCCGCCACCCGCTGAACACCCGGCCGGGCACCACCGCGCGCCCGGCCGGCCCACGCTTCCGGAGATCCCCATGCCCCGCACTCGCACCGTCGAGCGCTCCCGCCTGGTCCCGCACACCATCGACGGCACCACCCACCTCGTCCTCGACCGGTACGAGGAGAAGGTGCCCCTTCCGCCGCGCGACTGGGACCGCCTCGTCCTCACCGGCGTCACCGCGGCCGCCGCCGTCATCGGGGTCGCCTCGATCATCTGGTCCACCGCGAGCATCGGCAGCCTCCTCGACCTGGTCGTCCCGCTCACCGCCGCCGCGTACGCCGCCGCTCTGGTCTTCGACCTCGTGTGGCTGTCCTGCATGGCCCTGGAGTGGCTGGCCCGCTACGACCAGGAGCGCGCCGTCCTTCCTCGCCGCGCCGGATACGTGGCCCTCGGCATCGCCATGGGCGCGGTCGGTGCCCACGGCTGGATTGCCGGGGAGTTCGCGATCGGCTGTGTGGCCGCGGCCGTGTCCGGCCTCGCGAAGGTGATGTGGAGCGTGGTCCTGCGCCACCACGCCAAGCCCCTCGACAGCCACACCCAGCAGTGGGTCGACGCCGAGCGTGCGAAGGCTGGCGGGCGCCTCGCGATGGTGTCCGTCCGCCGGGAGCTGACCCGCGCCGAGGAAGCTGTCGCAGCCGAGCGGGCCGCCCTCTCCGGAGCCTCCGGACCGTCTCCGGACGCTGATCCGGATCGCCCGGAGGCCCGGGTGGAGAATCCGGACGACGAGGAGACGCCTGCCACCACGGGGCCCATGACCATTGCGGATGCTGTCCGGACGGCTGTTTCCAGCGGCATCACCGATCCGGACGCGGTCCTCCGCTACGTCCGGAAGGTCGCGGACGCCAACGCGAAGGAGAGCAGCGTCGAGCGGTACCTCCGGACCGTCCGGAGGCCCGCATGAGCGCCCCGGAGAGGGACGCCGAGAGCCGCGTCCGGGCGTGGCTCCGGGACCGGATCGACGGCCCCGCCCCGGAGCCCGCCGCCGACCCGCTCGTCCAGGTCCGCTACGTCCCCCCGCCTCCGGCCGAGCCGCCGGCCCCGGCCGCGCCGGACGACCAGGAGCACGAGGACGACGAGCCCGATACGGCCCCCGAGCGCCCCTGGTGGTCCCTGCCGCCCGGCCCGTTCGGCCGCCGCACCACCGCCCCGGAGCCCGACCCGGGCCCCGTCGAGCAGGAGGTCGGCCCCGGGCTCTACGTCACCGTGAACCAGCCCGCCCCCGCCGCGCCTCCGTGGCTCGCCCCGGACCCGGCCGCCGAGCGGGCCGCCGAGCGCCTCCACCGGCGCCGGATCTGGCTCGCCTACCACGGCGGCGCCGCCGCAGCCGGATGGGCGGTCAACCTCGTGGACCTGATGCGCGACCTCCTGGCCGACGCAGGCCCGGCCGCCCCCGCCGTCGGCGTCGCCATGGGCCTCGTCACCTGGATCGTCGCGAGCTACCTCCCCGGCCTCCCCTACATGCCCCCCGCGCTGCGCCCCGTCCTCGTCTGGGCCGCCCGCATCCCCGTCTGCTCCGCCGCCATCGCCCTCGCCCTGCACGCCCCCGGCCACCTGTAAGGACCCCCTGACCATGCACGTCATCGCAGCACCCACCAGCGGCGGAGCCGTCCTCGGTAGCCTCGGGGGCGGCGGGATCGCCCTCGCCCTGACCGCCCTCCTGATCCTCGGCGTCCGCGGGGGAGGCCGGATCAAGTTCGGGGCCGGGAAGGCCGGCGTCTGCGCATTCCTCGCCGGAACCTCGTACGTGGCGGCCGGGAAGATCTGGGAGAACGCCGAGCGCGTGGTCGCCCAGGGATTGACCGGCTTCGGCGTGGGATCCGACGGGCCTTTCGGCCACGTCGGGATCGGCGCGGTCGCCCTGCTCCTCCTGATCATCATGCTCGCCGCACCCCTCGGCGCGAAAAGCGCCGCCGTCGTCGCCCTGATCGCCGCGTTCGTATGGCCGGCCACCGGCGACGGCACCATCTGGGCCATCCCCGGACAGCTCGCCGCCGCCGCCCTCATGTCTGTTGGAGGGTGACGTGGACGGCTGGATCCGGTTCTGGACCGCCGTGTGGGTCGGCTGGATCGCCCTCAGCGGCCGCGCCATCGACCTCGTGCTCTGCACCACCCCGACCAAGCCGACCGCACCCCAGCAGAAGCCGAAGAGCGAAGCGGAGCAGGCCGCAGGAAGCGCCGAGGAGCGTGCCGAGGAGGCGGGGGAGGGCGCAGAGAAGACCCCTCCGGAGAAGACGGAAAAGAGGAAGACGACCCCGACGAAGGGGTCACCCGCCCTCCGCATCCTCTGCCTCGTCCTCGCCATCGGGTTCATCTACGGCCTGCCCTGGACCACCCGCATCGCCATCGCGGCCGCCGCCGCCTGGACCACCACCGCCATCACCCTCGGCCTCATCGCCACCAGGCCCAAGGCGAAGCCGTCCGAGAAGGACGAGAGCAGCGAGCAGAAGAAGCCCGACGAGCCCCCACAGCACCCCTCCGAACTGCTGCCCCGGGAGCACGTCGCGGTGTTGCTCTCCACCCTCTACACCGAGGGCTCCGGGGTGCACCTCGCGACCCTCGCCGAGCACCTCACCGCGACCCCCCTGATGGGCCTACCCGCCACCCCCTGGCGCACCGCCCACGTGCGCGCCCTCCTCACCCGCCACGGGGTGCGCGTACGGCCCGGCGTACGGGTGCCCCCGGCAGGCACCCGCGAGGGGGTCCACCGCGAGGACTTCCCACCCCTCCCCCCTCCCCCTGCTGGGCCGCCGGTTGTTGGTGTTGTTGTCGCAGGTCAGAGCAACAACAACAACGCGGGCCACAGCCCGGACCGCCCCTTCCGGATCACGCCCGACCCCACCAACCCCGTCCGCCACCACGTCCACCACGAAAGGGCCTGACCCATGGCGAAGAAGAAGGCCTGCGAGACCTGCGGCACGAAGGACAAGACCGTGGAAACCATGCTCGACCCGATGACGACCGCCCTCTACCCGGAGGACACGGACCACGACGAGATGACGCTCTGCCCGCCCTGCGCGACCGCGAGGTTCGAGGAGAGCTGACGGCTGCCCGATCCGCCCGGCCCGACCGGGCGGTGAGAGGAGCCGGACAGCCCGGCCCACACCAGGAGGCACCCATGGGATTCCTGAGCGACCGCCGTGCCGAGGCGCAGGCCGCCATCGACAACGGCCGGCCCGAGGCCGCCGCCGACACGATCGTCCACGCAATGCTCGAAGGCCCCGGGAGCCTCTCGGACAACCTCCGCGACATGGCCAAGAGCGGCGACGACAAGAGCAAGTAGCCCTCGCTCCGGGGCGGCCGACTCACTGCCAGGCGACCGGCCGCCCCGGGCCCCATCCCTCACGAGACAGGACCACGATCATGGCACCGCTCAAGCCGACGAGCACCGGCCTGACGCACAAGACGATGAGCATCGGCGAGCTCAAGCGGAAGAACGACCAGTCGCAGACCGCCCGTACGCAGGAGAAGACCGGATCCGCCCCCATCAGCCAGCAACCGAAGGGACGATGACCAGCATGACCATCACCACCGGCCTCGCCACCCGCGAGGGCACCGCCCAGGACAACGCCGACGCGGCGAAGGTGTACGTCCTCGCGGACGGCACCGTCGGCGCCGCCGTCATCGACGGCATCGGCCACGGCCCCCACACCTCCCGCACCGCGCCGCTCCTCGCCGAAACCGCCGCCCGCGTCTCCGCCCGGCGCGGCCCGCTCGGCGGACTCCTCTCCGCCTCCGAGCTCATCGCCGACCGCGGGGCCGACGGCGAGGAGGCCGACGCGGTCGCCGTCGCCGTACGCGTGCGCCCCGACGACCGGGTCGCCGTCGTCAACTGGACCGGAGACGCCCGCGCCTACGGGTGGGACGGCACCCGGCTGGAGCTGTACACCGACGACCACACCGTCGGGAAGCAGCTCCGCGCCAACGGCGTCGCGCTGGAGCTGTCCCGGCAGCACGACAACTGGCTGAGGACGTCGCTCGCCCGCGCGACGATCGGCACCGTCTACACCGCCGGCATCCGCGACCGCATGATCATCCTCACCTCCGACGGCATCCACGACCAGGTCCCCGCCGACACCCTGGAGGACCTCGTGCGCGAGCACCAGGCCAATCCCCAGGCCCTCGCCGACGCCTTGGTCGCCGCCGCGCAGCCCGACCAGGACGGCTACCGCGACGACGCCACCGCCGTCGTCGTCTCGATCCGGGAAGTGCGCTGATGTGGGAGAGCGCGATCGCGGTCATAGGCACGCTGGCGGGCGGCCTCCTGGTCACCGTGACCCAGCAGGTCACCGACCGCCGCACGCAGCGCGAGCAGCACCGGGCGCAGGTAGCTGACCTGGTCGGGCAGCTCCTGTCCGCCGCACTTCGGTACCGGCAGCTCTACTGGCTCCGGGTCGATGCCCTCCGCGCGGGCGAGCCCGACCCCGTCGGCCGGGCCGATTTCTACCAGGCCCGCAGCGATGTGACCGAGGCCCGGGACCGGCTCGCCCTTGTCGTCACCGACGAAACTCTGCTCCGGGCGGCCGGGCGGGCGGCGTGGTCGGCCCTGGACCTGAGCGAGATCGACCCCGGCCTTCCGGAGGACGGTCGATACGCCCCGGAGGTCGAGGCCCGGCTCGACGCGGCGCGGGAGCGGAGCCGCGACGCCCACACCGCGCTGCGGCAGGCTGCCACCGGCTACGGCACACGGGCCGCCCCCGGCCGCGTCGTCGACAGCCGGTCCGACAGCACCTGACGACCACACCCGGGGGGGCGGCCCCTGCTGCTTCCCATGTACAACACCATCACCTTCGAGAAGGAAGAGCCCATGAGCGAGCGCGTGAACGTGAAGATCCTGTTGCTGGTCGGCGGGGAGGCGGAGGTTGTGGCAGATGCGCCGGATGCGGATGTGCCGGCCCGGTACGCGGCGTCGCTGATCGCGGAGGAGGTCGGTGTGCCGGCCTCGGAGTTGCCGGGGATGCGGCTGTCGGCGGTGGTCGGTGCGGATGACCGGCTGTCGGGGTGGCGGCGGAGGTAGCTGACGGGAGTGGCCCCAGCCCGGTCGGGTTGGGGCCACTTCTTCACCTATAGGTGTTGCAAAACGATGGCATTCGATGCCATAATGGAGACACAAGGGAACGGGCCGCGAACCCGAACCCGCCACCCAACCGAAAGGTGAGGAAGATGTCCGACCATGAAGACCGGATGATGGGCACGGCGGCCCACCGCCTGACCACCGCCTACGGCGGCCTCGTCGCCTGCTGCGCACAGCTCCCCCTGCCGATCGCCCTGCCCACCGGCGCGGTGACGAACCTGGAGATGATCCCGGCCGTCCGCCGGATCGAGCAACTGGCAGAGGAGCAGCCGATGCCGGAGGCGCAGCAGTCGGCGCTCTACACGGGCGCGATCCTGTGGCTGGCCGCAGCCGACCTCTACCGCCTCCTGGTCGAGGAGGGCTACGTGGAGGCGCGGGCGGCCGGAGTCCTCGGGGTCCTGATGATCGCGCGTGACGCGATCCACGACCTGGGCACCTGGCTCCTGGAGCAGTCCAGCTAGCAGCACCCCGAAGGCCCCTCGGCAGCCAGCCGGGGGGCCTTCCTCTTTCCTCACCCTCTAGTGTTGCAAAACAATGGCGTTACGTGCCATACTTAAGCCACAGGGAAGGGGCCGCGAACCCCGACCCGTCACCCACAACAGAAGGGACGGACCCCATGTCCGACTTCGAGGAGTTGGCGAACCGCAAGGTCTCCGCCCACCTCTCCGCCACCTACAGCGCGATGGTCGCGGTCTGCCTCGCCCTGCCCCTCCCGGTGACCCTGCCGACCGGCACGGTCAGCAACCTGGAGGGCGTCCCGGCGGTCCGGCGGCTGATGGAGCTCACGCTCGACCAGCCGATGCCCGAGACGATGAAGGCGCACGTCTTCGCTGCCGCAGCCTTCTGGCTCGGTGCGATGGACTGCTACGGCCTCCTGATCCGCGAGGAGGAGTGGCAGGTCTCCCGGGCCCACTCGGCCGCCGCGAACCTGCTGATGGCTGATGGCCACCTGGAGGACCTGGCGGCCTGGCTGGCCGATCAGGAGTAACCGGCGCAACGAAGCCCCCCCGACAGCCAGTCGGGGGGGCTTCCCCATTCCCCCGCCTGAGGGTGTTGCAAAAGAATGGAGTTAGGTGTCATACTGGAGACACAAGGAAGGGGCCGCGAACCCCGACCGCCACCCAACCGAAAGGATGGACAATGTCCGACTTCGAAGACGAGACCAAGCGCCACCTCTCCAGCCTGATCGCCCACTCCTACAGCGACCTCGTCGTCGTCTGCGCGGGCCTCCCGATCTCCATCACACTCCCCGCCCCCAGCGGGCAGGAGATCATCCTGTCCGACGCGATCCCCGCCATCCGCCGGGCCATGGCCCTGATCGAGGAGCAGCCGCTCCCCGAGGGCCCGAAGGACACGTTCGTCGCAGCCTGCTGCTACTGGCTGGCGGCCGTGGACGTCTTCACGCTGCTGGTGGTGAACGGCTACGACACCGCCCGCGCCCTCAGCGCCGCGACCGTCCTGGATGACGCGGACAGGAAGCTGGCCGAGATCACCACCTGGCTGGCCGACCGCTGGCTGGAGGAGAACGACAAGTAGATCGGATCGGGCCCCCGGCAGCCAGCCGGGGGCCTCCCCTTTCCCCTCCTCACGGGTGTTGTAAAATGATGGCGTTGGTGTCATACTGGAGACACAAGGAAGGGGCCGCGAACCCCAACCAACACCCACCACAGGAAGGCGGACCACATGTCCGACCACCCGGAAGCCCGCACCGACGACCTGATGCGGCGACTCGCCCACTTCGCCCACGGCATCGACATCGCAATGGCCGCCCTGCCCATCCCGATCGCCCTCCCGAAGGGCGAGATCAGCCTCATCGGCGACTACCTCCCCGCCATCATCCGGGCGTACGAGATCGTCGACGAGCAGCCCCTCCCCGAGGTGCAGCAGGCCGCCGCCGTGACGTCACTGCTCCACTGGATCACCGCCGCCGAGCTCGCCCTCGGCTACGCGCTCTCCGGAGCCGAGCACCGGGCCGACGCAGCAGTCCTCAACTGCCTGCTCGGCGAGCAGATCCTCGCGGACCTCATGGAGGCCCTGGTCGACCCCGAGGGCACCGAGCCCCCGCAGGACTGACCACCCCGCCGCCCCGGCACCCAGCCGGGGCGGCACCCCGAACCACCCCCGGAAACGACAAAGACCGGCAGGCCCGAGCCGAAGCCCAGACACCCCGAAGGGTGCTCGCGAAAACCTGCCGGTCGCACCCAGCCAGAAAGGCCGGACCACCATGGTAGCCACCCCGCCCGCCGACGGAGAGACCCTCCGCGAGATCGCCGCCCGCTACGGCCGCTCCCACGCCACCATCGCCAACGTCTGGAGCCAGCACCCGGACTGGCCCGCCCACACGGGCAAGCGCGGGCGCGCGTACGTCTACGACCCGGTTGAGGTTGATCACGTTGTCGAGAAGCACTTCGCGCGCCCCCTGAACTTCGAGCCGCGCCGCCTCTACACCGCCCGCGAGATCGCCGAGCTGGCGGGCATCACGGCCGCCACGATCCGCGCCGACGTGTCCAAGGGTCGGTGGCCGGCACCCGACGACACCGACGGGCCGGCCAACCGGTGGCGTGGGGCCACCGTCACCGCCGCCCTCGCAGGCCGCCAGGTCTACCGGCGGGGCTGAGAGCGCTTCGGGACTGCACCACCATCCCCGAAACGTATTGCTATGCCATACGGCCTAGGCCGGGTACCCTCACTGTCAGTGGGGTGACATATTCTCACTCCCGGGAAAATGCAGAGGCCCCAACCCCTGCCAGGGTTGGGACCTCCGTTGCAGTTCACGAGCCCGGTCGCTGTCTTGGAGACCGGGCTCGCTGCGTGTGCAGGTGGCCCCGTCGCGCCGGAGGTCGTGCGTGAACGCTCGGTGATGCCGAACGACTGCTACTTCACGAGAGCGATGATCGCCAACAGGACGCTTGCCACGGCCACCCAGAACTGCGCATGCTCAGCGCTCGTCCACTTCGGGCCGGGCTTTTCCAGCTCGGAACTCACTCTCACCTCCCATTCATCCGACCGGCACCCGTGCGGCACCGGAAGCTAAGAACCCAGGCCCATAGGACGCGAGTTCAGGGATTCCTGAGAGGCATGAGGGAGTTTACGCGGTTCGCGTGACTCGCAGTAGCCCCTGCCCTGCCGAGAGCACCCCCCCTCGTTGACCAGCGGATATGCAGCTTCCCTGTTGGCCCCGCCCTTCGATCCGTCGACCTCACCGGGGAACCACCCCCCGAGGTTCCCGGCGTCTGGGCCAAGATCTGCGCAGGGCGTTGAGTCATCGCCGCTTGCGCATCCGCGGCGAATGGCGCATCCTGTCCGCAAGTCCGGCGTGCCCGGACATATAGGCCCGCCACTGCGCGGGCCTTCGCGTTTCCTCCACGCGGTGGCCACCGTTCCGCCATGCTGGTCCCTCGATCGCACCTGTCCTGGGGGGACCATGCGCACCCGCACCACCGCCGCCGTCACCGGCGTCGCTCTCCTGCTCACCCTCGTCGCCTGCGGCCCCACCGACGAGCCGACCACCGAGTCGAAGCCGTCCGCGCCGACCAGCAGCCAGCCCGCCGGCCTCACCGCGAAGAAGGCAGCAGCTGGCCTCGCGGACGCCACCGGGGTGAAGACCCTCGGTGACCCGCAGGACAACACGGCTGGCTGCTCCCAGAAGGCCGCGGGTGAAGAGCCGCACCCGAACGACTGCACGGCGCTGATCACCACCGACACCGTCAGCGTCTACGAGTTCGGGACGCCGAAGGTCGCCGCGCACTGGGTGAAGGAGATGCCGAAGGACGCGGACTGGCGGCAGGTTGGCCGGTTCGCCCTGGCCTTCGGCGCGCGGGACCAGGCGCTCACCTCCGACGAGCGGCGCGACGAGCTGGAGCAGGCGCTCGGCGACCTGGTCGCGAAGGACAAGTAGCCGCCCCAGACCGGCCCGACTGCGCCCGTGCGCGGCCGGGCCTCCGCGCGCCCGGGGGTGACCATGGCGAAGGCCAACCCCGTCACCGACCAGGAACGCGAGCGCATCCGCGAGCTGCACGCCGAGGGCAAGGGCCGCAACGCCATCGCCAAGGAGCTCGGCCGCTCCGGGCGCACGATCAGCGAAGAGGCCGGGAAGCTAGGCATCTCCTTCGCCGCCCGTGCCGGGCAGGTCGCCGCCGCCACCGAAGTGCGTCAGGCAGACCTCGCGGACCGCCGGGCCCGGCTCGCCGAGCAGCTCCAGGACGACGCCGAGCGCATGCGAGCCCAGCTCTGGGTACCGACCACGGTCTGGTCGTTCGGCGGCAAGGAGAACACGTACGAGGACCACGTGTTCCCCGAGGCTCCCGCCGACGTGAAGCGGACCCTGATGTCCGCCGTCGGAATCGCCGTGGACCGGTCCCTGAAGCTCGTGCCTCCGAAGGACGAGTCCGGCGTCGAAGAGGGCCTGGCCCTCATCACACAGCTGATGTCCGGACTGACGACGGTCTACCAGGCCCAGCAGCAGGACCAGGAGGCCGACGAGGGGGCGTGATGCTCCAGAACGTCGACCTGCCCCTGTCCCGGAAGCAGATCGCTTCGATCGTCGAGTGCACGGCGCGCATCAACATCTGGCACGGGGCCATCAGGAGCGGCAAGACGATCGCCTCGTTGATCGCGTTGCTCGCCGCTGTCGCCGCCGCCCCGCGCGCCGGCCTCATCCTGATCACCGGGCGGACGCTCGACACGATCGGCCGGAACATCATGGAGCCGCTCGTCGACCCCGGCCTGTTCGGCGAGCTGTCGAAGCTGATCGTCTGGACTCCGGGCGCGAAGACCGCGGTCATCCTCGGCCGGACGGTGCACCTGATCGGCGCGAACGACCGCCGATCGGAGGCCAAGATCCGAGGGGCCACCGTCAGCCTCGTCTACTGCGACGAGGTGTCGCTCCTCCCGAAGGACTTCTTCCGCCAGCTCCTCGGCCGACTGTCCGTCAAGGGCGCGAAGCTGATGGGCACCACGAACCCGGACAACCCGGGGCACTGGCTGAAGAAGGAGTACCTCGACCGCGCGGGTGAACTGAACCTTCGCAGCTGGCACTTCAACTTGGACGACAACCCGTCCCTGGACACGGACTATGTCGCCTCGCTGAAGAAGGAGTACGTCGGCCTCTGGTACCGGCGCTTCATCCTCGGTGCCTGGGTGCAGTCCGAGGGCGCGGTCTACGAGATGTTCGACCCGACCCGGCACGTCGTCTCGGAGCTCCCGAGGATCGACCGCTGGTTGGCGGATGGCATCGACTACGGCACCGTGAACCCCTTCGCGGACGTCCTCGTCGGGCTCGGTACGGACCGGCGGCTGTACGTGGTCGGGGAGTACCGGCACGACTCCCGGCTTGCCCGCCGGCAGATGACCGACGCCGAGTACAGCCGGGCCCGCCGCACGTGGCTGGCGAGCGTCCGGCACCCGCACTCGACCGCCGTGGGGGTCACCCCGGAGTGGACGGTCGTCGACCCGTCCGCGTCCAGCTTCATCGAGCAGCTGCACCGCGACGGGGTCACCGGCGTGACGCACGCCGACAACGCCGTCCTCGACGGCATCCGCACCATCAGCTCTCTTCTCGGCACCGGCGATCTCCTCATCCACGAGTCCGCGACCGGCCTGGTCGAGGAGCTGCCCGGCTACTCCTGGGACGACACCGCCGCCGAGGCAGGCGAGGACAAGCCGATCAAGGAGAACGACCACAGCTGCGACGCGCTCCGGTACGGCGTCCGTACGACCGAGGCTCTGTGGCGCCCGTACATCCCGACCCGCCTGGAGGTGGCCGCGTGAAGATCGAAGTCGTCTTCCGTACTGCGGGCCAGGCGGACGCAGTGGTCGGTGAAGCCGAGGGCGAGACGTTCGCCGAGATGCAGGCGGAACTGCCCGTCCTGCTCCGGGCGCTGGCAACCGAGATCGAAGGCCGCGACCACGCTGGGGAGGTGCCGAATGCCGCTGCCCACGGGTAACGTCCCCTGGCCCCCGCCAAAGCTGTCGCCCGCGCTGTCGTCGATGAACACCTGGGACACCTGGTGGGCAGGCGACCCGGACCGTCTGGAGTCCCTGTACGGAGGCGGCTCCGGGGCCGGGACGCCGGATCCGAAGCGTCTCCAGTACGCCTCCGGGGCTATCGGCCGGATCGCCCGCTGGTGGTGGGGGACCCCGACCGCGCAGGGCGAACGGCGTACAAAGATCCACGTGCCGATCGCGGGCGACATCTGCGCCGGATCGGCGGACCTGCTGTTCTCCGAGCCGCCCCAGTTCACCGTCGAGAACGCGGCGACACAGGAGCGCCTGGACGCGCTGACCGACGACGGGATGCTGGCCACGCTCCAAACCGCTGCTGAGGTCGGGGCCGCACTCGGCGGCGTCTATCTCCGCCCGGTCTACGACAAGCAGCTCGCGGATCACCCCTGGCTGGACGCCGTGCACGCCGACGCCGCGTTGCCCGAGTTCCGGTGGGGCAAGCTGGCCGCCGTCACCTTCTGGAAGGTCGTACGGGAGCAGGACGGGCAGGTCTGGCGACACCTGGAGCGCCATGAATCCGAGGGCATCCAGCACGGCTTGTACCAGGGCACGTCAGGAAGGCTCGGCCACCCGGTCCCGCTGGAGGAGAGCGAGGCGACCCGCGGCTTCGCGGCCGCCGTGAACGCGGCGGGGATCATCGAGACGGGCTTTAAGGGCCTCGACGTTTCGTACATCCCGAACCAGGCCAGCAGGCGCTGGCGAAAGGACGGGTACCTTCGGGACTTCGGCCGGTCCGACCTCGACGGCGTCGAGTCGCTGATGGACCAGCTCGACGAGACGTACGCCAGCTGGATGCGGGACATCCGCATCGGCAAGGGCCGCCTCGTCGTCCCCGACTCCTACCTCCAGTCCAACGGCCCCGGCCGGGGCGCGTCGTGGAATCCGGACCAGGAGGCGTTCGCTGGGGTCAACGCGCTCGCGCGCGGCGACGGCATGGCCCTCACGGTCTCCCAGTTCGCGATCCGCGTGCAGGAGCACCGGGACACCTCGGAGGACCTGATCAACCAGATCCTCCGGTCGTGCGGCTACTCGGCACAGACCTTCGGGATCGGCGCGGACGTCGCCGTGACGGCCACTGAGGTCGTCTCGAAGGAGCGTAGAAGCATGACCACCCGGGGGAAGAAGATCCTCCGCGTCCGCCCCGGACTGGCCAACGCCGTGCACGCACTCCTCGCGGTCGACCAGTACGTATTCGGCACCAAGGGCGTCCCGACGAGGCCGAACGTCGAGTTCCAGGACGGCGTCCAGGAGGACCCGCTCGCCCTCGCCAACACGGCGGACATCCTGCGCCGGGCGAACGCGGCCTCGACCGACACCCTCGTCCGCATGACCCACCCCGAGTGGGACGACCCGATGGTGGCCGCCGAGGTCGAGCGCATCCACCAGGAAGGCGGCATGGCCGTGCCGGACCCGATGCAGTCCGGCGCCCTGCCGTAGGAGGCCCCGATGCCCGTGTCCCCCGCGCTCGCCGAGGACCTCGCGGCGGCCATCGCCGACCTGTACGAAACTGCGCAGGGCACGATCATCGAGCGCATCCGCGACGCCTTGGCCGCCGACATCGAGTCGCCCCTGTGGCTGGAGCTCAAGGCCCGCTCACTCGGCGACCTTCAGGCCGCGGTCCAGGCTGTCATCGACGCGCTCCAGCTCGATGCGTCCGGGGCGATCCAGCAAGCCGTCGCGGAGGCGTACGCGCGGGGTCAGCAGGCGGCTGTGGCGGAGCTCGGCGCGCTCGCCGTCGGCCAGGCCGCGGCCGCCGCCTCCGCAGTGCCGGCGGCCGCCGCAGTCGACCGCCTGGCCAACGCGCTCATCGCCGACACCGGGCCCGTGCACCTGCGGATCCTCCGGCAGACCATGGACGTTTATCGGGAGGTCGTCGCCTACGCCTCGTCGGCTCCGCTGCTCGGGGCGCAAACCCGCCGCCAGGCCGCGCAGACCGCCCTCGACCGCTTCACCGCACGCGGCGTCACCGGGTTCATCGACCGCGCCGGCCGCTCGTGGGACATGCGGTCGTACGTCGAGATGGCCACCCGCAGCGTCGTCGGCCGTGCGGCGGTCGACGCGCACACCGACCGCCTTGGCGCGGCCGGGGTCGAGCTGGTGATGATCTCGGAGGCTCCGGAGGAGTGCCCGCTGTGCCGCCGCTGGGAGGGGAAGATCCTCGCCCGTGACGGTGCCCCGGGCGAGCGCGACGTCGAGCTGGAGCACGCGACGGAGGACGGCCGGATGGTGACCGTGTCGGTCGCCGGGTCGCTCCCGGAGGCACGTGCCGCCGGGTTGTTCCATCCGAACTGCCGGCACGACGTGCGCGCGTACCTGCCAGGGCTGACGAAGCAGCAGCCGAAGCCGCCTTCGCGCGGGACGTACGAGGACACACAGCGGCAGCGCTACTACGAGCGGCAGATCCGCCGGTGGAAGCGCGAGGCCGCAGGCGCGATGGACGAGCACAAGGCGACGGCCGCGCGTGCGAAGGTCCGCGCCTACCAGGCCCGCATCCGGGACCTGGTAGACGAGACCGGGCTACCCCGTAAGCGTCACCGCGAACAGCTTGCGGCGTCCCGCTAGGAGTCCTGCAAGAGAATCCCGTTGGGCACGAGATCACCCTGCCGTAGGTTCGCGGCGATCTCTCGTACTCCCTTCACGAACCCCGTTTGCTCGGGGTTGTGACGGCCCACGTCGTTGCGCTCCATGTTCTCGACCCAACTGTCAATCCAGTGGGCGATTTCCAGGTGGTTGCGGTAGATCGCGCCGTGCTCCCCAGTGAGGGTGTGTTCCGCACGCCCTTCGTCCCAGTGGGACAGGCGTTCCTTGTCGAAGTTGAGCAACTGCTCGTCACTTATTGCCATGGGGCACGTTAACCCCGCCTCATAGCCCATGTCTTCCGTCCGCTAGAAGCGGTCCGGACCGCAGTACAGCCCCGCCGGGCGCGGGGCCTCCAACTACGCGCACCAGGAGTGCACGATGCAGCAGGGAACCCTTGCCCGTCACCGGCCCGGGTGGTCACACCCCTACGGCACCGGCCCTTTCGGCCCGTTCCTCTACGCCGACGGCGGGGACGGAGACGACTCCGGCTCCGGCAACGACGACACCGGCGATGAGGGCGATGACGCAGGCGACCAGGACGACGAGGACACCGGCGGGACCGGTGACGACGACGGCCCGGACGACGACGCGGCGAAGGGCGAGAAGCCGAAGCCGAAGGCACCCGCGAAGAAGCCCGGCGACGAAAGTCCCGAGGCAACGATCGCGCGGCTCCAGAAGGAGCTGAAGGCGGCCAACGGCGAGTCGGCGAAGGCCCGTACGACAGCGAAGAAGGCGGCCGCCGACGAGGCCCGCACGGAGATCGTGCAGGAGCTCGGCAAGGCGCTCGGCCTGATCAAGGACGAGAAGGACACCCCGCCGGACGCGGCCGCCCTGACGGCCAAGATCGAGCAGGCCACCGCCGCGCACCGTGAGACCGCGGTCGAGCTGGCGGTGTACCGGGGCGCGGGCAAGCACGGGGCAGACCCCGACGCACTCACCGACTCCCGAGCGTTCCTGAACTCGATCAAGGGCCTCGACCCCTCCGACGAGGGCTTCGGCAAGGCCGTGTCCGCGGCCATCAAGAAGGCCGTCGAGGACAACCCGAAGCTCAAGGTCGGAACGCCGGCCCCCGACAGCTCCGCTGGCGACTTCGGCGGCGGAACTGGGGACGGCGACGGCTCCGACCCCACCGATATCGACGAGATCCGGAAGGCGCGCCGCAAGCGCCGCACCGGCTAAGAAGGGACACACCTCATGGCCAATCAGTTCCTGACCGCGCAGGTCATCGCGCGCCAGGCCCTCGCCAACCTGTACGAGACCACCGTCATGGCGTCGCTCGTGCACCGGGACTACGAGCCGGAGTTCGCGCGCAAGCAGGGCGACGCGATCACCATCCGGAAGCCCGCCGTCTTCGAGGCCCACGAGTACAACCGGCAGCAGGGCATCATCGTCCAGGAGGCGACGGAGACCAGCGTCAACATGACGCTGAACCACTTCGCCGACGTGAGCTTCGCCGTCACGTCCGAGGACATGACGCTGAAGATCGAGGACTTTGACGAGCAGCTCCTCACCCCGGCCATGGAGGCGATCTCCCAGAAGATCGACAACGACCTGCTCCTCCTGCGGGACGACATCGTCCAGGAGGTCGGCGGCGTCGCCGAGAACGTCGCGGGCGAGGACTACAACTACCCGGGCGGCCTCTACCCGTACAGCGACTCCCGCGTCCTGGTCGAGGCCGGAGCACTCCTGAGCCGGAAGAACGTGCCGCTCTCGCAGCGCAGCGTCGTCGTCGGCCCGACCACCCAGGCCCGCTGGACCGCCGAGAAGACCTGGCGGCAGGCGGACAAGCGCGGCTCCACGGAGGGGCTGCTGGAGGCGTCGATGGGCGGCCGCGTATCCGGCTTCGACCCGTACATGACCCAGAACGTCGGCCAGCCGGCGCAGTCTCCGGCCCCGGGCCAGCCGACCACCGAGGTCAACCTCGCTTTCCACCGGACCGCGTTCGCGCTCGCGTTCCGCCCGCTGGAGCTCCCCAAGGGTGCGCAGAACGCCGCGATCATGAACTACAAGGGCTTCGCCCTGCGCGTGATCTACGGCTACGACCAGGACAAGAAGCAGGACGTCGTCAGCATCGACACCCTGTACGGCGCCAAGACCCTCGACGCCAACCGCGCCGTGCTCATCAAGGGTGCCGACGCCGCCTGATCTTCGGCGCGTCACGCGCCACTGACCCAGCAGGGCCCGCCGGTGCGGGCCCTTTCGCATTCCCAGGAAGGGATTCCACATGGGCTACAAGGTCCACACCGTGGACGGTCGCGCGGGCGAGGTCGACACCTCGACGGCCCGCACGTACAGCAAGAGCGTCCGTGTTGCCTCCTCGGCGGCCGGCACGTACCAGCTGTGCAAGGTCCCGGCCGGAGCGGTGATCATCGCCGTCCGTGCCTACCGGACCGGCGGGACGTCCGGCACCGTCCAGGTCAAGAAGGGCACCAGCGACGTGCTCGCGTCGCCGATGGCCACCACGACCGACGCCTGGGCGGGAAGCACCACCGTCCAGAACGCCACCTGCGCGGCCGGTGACAACCTGTCCGTCGTTCTCGGCACCCCCGGGGGCTCCCCGACCGAGACCCTGGTTCAGGTCGACCTGCGAACGGCGGTACCGGCAGCATGACCACCTACTTCAACGAGCGGACCGGCGACCGGGTCGAGATGGACGGCCGGTCCGCCCGACTCGATTCGCTGCCCAACTGGAAGCGGCTCGGCGACGACGAGCCGAACCCGCCCGTGGTCGCCGACGGCATCCTGTCCCGTCCCTCCCTGGCCGGGCCTCGGGCCGAGCGGGGCCCCGGCCAGGTTCTCGTCGAGACGACGCCCCCGGCGGCTCACGAGGTGCCGACGCAGGACACGCCGCCGGTCGAGCTGACTCCGGTCAGCCAGGCCCCGGTGGGCGAGCCCCGCCAGCCGGCCAAGAACGCCAGCCGTGCCGACTGGCAGGCGTACGCCCACACGCGCGCCAAGGACTCCAACGAGGAGGCCGAGATCGAGGGCCTCACCCGCGACGAGCTCGCGGCCCGGTACGGGGGCGATAGCTGATGCCGCTGTCCGGAACGATGCTCGCGGTGTCCGCCTTCGCCGAGCAGGTCACCGCCATCGACCTCGGGACCAGCCGGGCGCCCCAGTCGCTGTCCCGGTCCATGTCCCTGGCGAGCGGCACAGGAGCGGGCAAGGCCGACAGGGTGTTCTCCGATCGGCGCACGCTGGCCGCGTCGGGGACCGAGGACCTCGACCTGGCGGGCGTCCTCATCGACGCGTTCGGCGCGACGATCACCTTCGCCCGGATTAAGGGCTTGGTGATCGCGGCGGCGGCCGGGAACACGAACAACGTGGTCGTCGGCGCTGCGTCCAGCAACCCGTGGGCCACGTTGCTCGGCGCGACGCACACGCTGACCGTCCGCCCGGGCGGGTTCGTTGCCGTCGGGACCGGGGTGGCCGACGCGATCGGCTACGCGGTCACCGCGTCGACCGGCGACCTGCTGAAGATCGCCAACTCCGGCGCGGGGTCGGCGGTCACCTACGACATCCACATCATCGGCGCGTCCGCGTAGCCGACCTGGACCATCCCGTGGGTGCGGTGGTGGAGGCGTGGGCGGTCGGAGCCTGGCCGCGCGACGGAGTGCTGTGGTGGGCGCTCTCGCACGGCCGACGGGGTTCCGGCCGCCCGCGCCACTGAACAGGAGGACTCGATGCCCGATGTGGGAGACCTCGTCACGGCTCGGCTGGAGGTCGGCGAGCACGACGAGACGACGGCGGTGACGCTGGTCGTGGCCGCGCCGGACGGCACGGTATCCACACCTGTGGTCACGCCTGTGGATGACGGCGCGGCGTGGACCGCGCCGGTGGTCTACACGGCGGCCGGGGTGTGGCGGCTGTCGTGGTCGATCACCGGCACCGGCGCGGGCGTCGAGCACGAGCTCGTGTCCATCGCTCCCGCCCCGGGCGCGCGCGGGGACGGCCGGGTGTACGCCACGACGACCGATCTCGCCAACGCCCTCGGACAGGCGCCGCCGCTGGGCGCTCAGCGGCTGCTCGAACGGGCGTCGCAGCTCCTCGACAGCGACTTTCTGCTCACCGCGATCTACGAGGTGGACAGCGACGGGATGCCGACACACCCCCTCGTCGCCGCCGGATTCCGGGACGCGGTGTGCAGCCAGGTGGAGTTCTGGGGCGAGGTCGGCGAGGAGACCGACATCTCCGGCCCTCTCCAGGGAGCCCAGATCGGCAGCGTGAACCTCCAGTTCGGCGCGGGCGACAACCGTGCGAGCCCGTCCTACTACGCGCCCAAGCTCCTCCGGGCGCTCCAGCTCATCCCCTCGCAACACATCCGCTTCACGGCTCTGGCGAGCTGCTGATGGCCATCCCGCGCCGCTTCCTGCGGCATCAGATCGTCGTCGAGCCGTATGCAGGCCGGACCAGCACGGGCCCGCTGTACGGCCCCCCGGTCGAGGTGCGGTGCCTCTTGGACCAGAAAACGCGGAACGTACGGACACCCCAGGGGGACGTCGTCGTCTCCTCGTCGACCGCGTACGCCTCCCCGGGCACCACGGCCCCGCCGCTGTCCCGGGTCACGCTCCCCGGCGGACGCCAGACCCGGGTCATCCAGGACGCGCCCCGGGACAGCGGCGGCCTCGGCACCCCCGACCACGTGGAAATCCAGCTCGAGTAGGGAGGCCGCCGCATGCCCGCGCGCTACAGACTCCGCTTCAACGGCGACCAGGTGGTGCGCGCGCTCCGGCCCGCCGCCGCCCGCGGTGCGTTCCTCGCCGCGGAGTACGTCCTCGGCGAGACCCAGGCCGTCGTCCCGCTCGACGAGGCCGCCCTGTCCCGGTCCGGGACTGCGTCAGTCGACGAGGCGACGCTGACTTCCGCCGTCAGCTACGACACCCCGTACGCGGTCCGGCAGCACGAGGAGCTGGACTTCCAGCACGCGCCCGGGCGCCAGGCGAAGTACGTAGAGGAGCCGCTGAACCAGGCCCGGCAGCAGGTGGCCGCGATCGTCGCGGCCGAGCTCCGGCGGACGCTGCGATGACGTACACCGTGGACCTCCTGCAGGGCCTGGCCGAGCTGATGGCCGGCGGGGGCCTTGGGGTCTACCGGCCCGACGCCCCGATCCGGCCGGGTGAGACTCCGATCATCCTGGGGGCGATGCCCGAGGAGCCCGCCCGGGTGTACGCGCTAACGCCGTACCCGGTCGAGGACACCGACACCACGGACGCGATCACGGCCGTGCAGATCCGGTACCGGGCCGGCCCGGACCTCCGCGAGGTCTGGGCCCTCGCGGACGGCGCCTTCCGGCTGCTGCACGAGCGGCGCAGCTACCGGCTCCGCAGCGTCTACGTGGCCCTGTCCTGGCGCGAGTCCGCCGGGCCCATGGGCCAGGACACCCACGGTCGGCACGAGCTGACCAGCAACTTCTACTTCCGGACCACCCGGCCCCTTCTGAACGACTAGGAGATCGCGCATGTCGACACCCACCCCGGAGACCGCTCTCGCCCGCCGGTGGCGCTGGCAGCTCAACATGGGCACCGCCGAGGCCCCGGAATGGACGACGGTGATGGGCGTCACCGACTTCAAGCCGCCGATGCCCGACCCCAACATCGAGGACAGCAGCGACTACGAGTCGGAGGGCTGGAACGGCAACACCAAGACGGCCCAGTCCTGGGAGTTGACCACGACCCTGAACCGCAAGGTCAACGACCAGGTCAGGACGTACCACCCGACCCACGAGAAGCTGCGCCTCGCGGCCTTCGAGTTCGGCTCCGGCTCGAAGGTCCACAGCCGTTGGTTCGACCGCGAGGGCTACCCCGAGGCGTACGAGGGGACGGGCATCGTGAAGTGGGAGGAGTCCGGCGGCGAGCACACCGCGCTGGGCCAGGTGGAGATCACCATCACCGGCGACGGCAAGATCACTCCGATCACGAACCCGATCGCCTGATGGGCGCCGGCGAGTTCGAGGCGCTCGACGCCTTCCTCGACGACGTCCTGGAGCTCCCGGTCACGGGCAAGGACGGTGTCGAGCGGGTCTACCGGATCGAGGACCCGGCGGCCGTGGACGGCGTGAAGATCGAGAAGATCACGACGTTGGCCGCCCGGATGGTCGCGGGCGGGGCCCCGGTCGAGTCCCAGGCCCTGGACGACCAGGAGGAGCTGGACCTCTACAAGATGTGCCTCGGCGACCAGTACGACGTCCTCCTGACGGACCTCCGCTGGTCCCGCTTCAAGCACGTCGCGATCACCGCGATGATGTGGATCACCGTGGATCGTGAGACCGCCGCCCAGTACTGGAAGACCGGGGCGCAGCCGGGAAAACCGAATCGCGCGGCACGGCGGAAGTCGGGCGCGCGCGCCTCCTCGGCAAAGGGTGCGGCGAGTACGACGAAGCCACCGGCCTCTACGAGTGGTACGAAGACGGCATCCCGGCCCAAAAAGCCCAAAAAGGCGGCGGCCCGCAGCTGACCTGGGCGGGGCTGCTGGAGCAATGGGCCCTGATCGAGGCCGACTTCCAGCAAACGTACGGGATCGACCTCGACACCCCCGGTCTCATGCGGGCGCGCAGCTGGCGCTGGCTGAAGACCCGCATCTACGGGCTCCTCTCTGCGGAGACCAGGATCAACCGGCACTTCGCGCCTCCTGAGCGCAGCAAGTAAGGGGGCCACCGTGGCGTTGACCGTCGGCGAGCTGGTGGGATTCATCCGGCTCGACGACGGCGAGGTGCGCCCTGCCCTTCGCCGGGCGGAGGGCGACCTCAACGCGTCCGGGCAGCGGATGGCAGACGACGCCGAGCAGGCCGGGCAGCAGGCGGGCCAGGCCCTCGGCGACGGCTTCACCCGGGCCGCCGACGGCAGCATCCGGGACGCCCGGGGCCGCTTCGTCTCCGCTGCCCGCCGGTCCGGTGACGCTGCCGGGGATGCCCTCGGCGACGCGCTCCGCGACGGGGCCCGAGATGGGGCCGACGACGCGGTCCAGGCTGCCGAGGGCGGTCTCTCCCGGCTCCAGACCATCGCTGCTGGCGCGGGCGTCGCGGCCGGGGCCGCCCTCGTGGTCGGGATCACCGACTACCTGGAGCAGTCCCAGATCCTGGGGACGCTGGAGGGGCAGATCGGCGGCACGCCCGCGGTCGCGCAGAAGTACGGCAAGGCTGCGGGCCGGCTCTTCGCCTCGGCGATGGTCGAGGACTTCCAGACCGCCGCCGACACCATGGCCGCGATCGCTCAGAACGGGTTGATCCCGACCGGCGCGACCGAGCGCCAGCTCGACGCGCTCGGTATCCGGATCGCGACGACCGGGCGGATCCTCGGCGAGGAGGTCGCGCACGTCTCTACGACCGTCGGGAAGATGGTCAAGACGGGGATGGCACGTGACGCCGAAGAGGCGATGGACATTCTCGTCAAGGCCCAGCAGAAGGGCCTGAATGCGAGCGAGGATCTCCTCGATACGTTCGATGAGTACAGCACCCAATTTCGCAAGGTCGGAATTGATGGACCGATGGCAATGGGGCTTGTTTCGCAGGCTCTCGCCGGGGGTGCACGCGACACGGATATCGCGGCTGACGCAATCAAGGAATTCTCGCTCCTGTCCATCGACGGCAGCGAAGCGGCGGCCGAGGCGTACAAGGCGCTCGGCCTCGACGCCGACAAGATGATCAAGATCCTTGCTGCTGGCGGCCCCAAGGCCACCAAGGCGATGGACACGATCTTCGACAAGATCCGCGGACTCGACGACCCCGTCAAGAAGAACACCGTCGCCATCGGGCTCTTCGGCACCAAATTCGAGGACCTTGGTGGCGCTTTCGACACCATGGACCCGTCAAAGGCGGCCGCGAAATTCGGTACCTTTTCCGGGGCGGTCGACAAGGCCGGGAACTCGATTCAGGAGTCCGCCGGTGTGCGCGTCGAGGCTTTCAAGCGCGGTGTGACGCAGGGCATCGTGAATGTCCTGGGCGCCCAGGTAATTCCGGCCCTGATGCGGTTTGGGCAGTGGGCGCAGAAGAACGGCGTCACCCTGCGCATCGTCGCCGGTGTTGTCGCGGGTGTGCTCGTGCCGGCGTTGGTCCTGATGGGCGTGGCCGCGACGGTGCGGGGCGCGCAGGTGGTGGCCGGGTGGGTCATGTCCGGTGTCGCCGCGCTGCGGTCGGCCGGAACGCAGATCGCCGCGGCCGGCCGTGTGGCCGGCGCGTGGCTGCTGATGGCGGGCCGCGCGGTGCTCAACGGGGCCCGGGTGGCGGCCGGGTGGTTGATGGCCGGTGCGGGGGCGGCTGCGTCGGCGGCCGGTCAGGTGGCTGCGGGTGCGCGCGTGGTCGGGGCCTGGCTGCTGATGGGCGTGCAGTCCCTACTCCAGGGCGCCCGGATGGCTGCCGCGTGGGTGATCGCGATGGGCCCGGTCGGCTGGGTGATCGCCGCGATCGTCGGGCTCGGTGTCCTGATCTGGAAGAACTGGGACAAGATCGTCAAGTGGACTACCCAGGCGTGGGGGTGGATCTGGGACAAGATCAAGGGCATCGCCTCGGCCATCATCGGCTTCTTCCTCCGGTGGAACATCGTCTCGATCTTCTTGCGGCACTGGGACCGCATCAAATCCGGCGCCACAGCCAAAGCGGTCCAGCTCATCCAATGGGCCTCCGGCCTGCCTGGACGCATCAGTGCGGGCCTCGGAAGCCTGGGCTCGCTGCTGCTGGAGAAGGGCCGCAACGTCGTCCAGGGCCTGTGGTCGGGAATCCAGGCAATGGGCGGCTGGATCAAGGCCAAGATCATGGGCTGGGCGCGGAGCGTCATCCCCGGGCCGATCGCGAAGGCTTTGGGGATCGCGAGCCCCTCGAAGGTGACGAAGGCGCAGGGGCGGTGGATCGCCCGCGGCCTGGTCGACGGACTCACCGGCTCCGCGAAGCAGGTCCGGGCGGCGGCCGCGAAGCTCGCGGACATCGTCACCGACAGCCTCCGCCCGGGGAAGACCAGGTCGAAGGCGCTCGGCCGGATCAGCTCCGACAGCAAGAAGCTGGTGAAGCTGGCCAACCGCGAGCTAGTGGTAGCGGGGCGGCTGAAGACCGCGCAGAAGAAGCTCGCCGACCAGATCAAGGCCCGCGACACCCTCGCCGCCGATGTGCGGAAGGGCGTCCTCGAAGCCGGGAACATCGTGGGGGACGGCGGGCCGACCAGCGCCGACCAGATCATCCAGACGCTCGACGCCCAGGCATCCCGGGCCCGGACCTTCGAGGCGCACCTGGCGGCGCTCCGCAAGAAGGGGCTCAGGGCCGACCTGATCTCGCAGATCGCGCAGGCCGGGGTCGAGCAGGGCGCGTCGGCGGCCGCCGCTCTGGCTACGGCGTCGCAGGCGCAGATCAAGCAGGCCAACGCGAATCAGGCGGCGCTCGTCAGGGCGGCGGGGCGCGCGGGGGCGACCGCGGGCGACGCGATGTACGGCGCGGGCATTCAGGCCGGCCAGGGTCTCGTCCGTGGGCTCCAGCGGGAGCAGGCGGCGATCGAACGGCAGATGCTGAAAATCGCTACCGGCATGCAGCGGGCGATCCGGCGGGCGCTCGGCATCAAGAGCCCGTCTCGGGTGATGGCGGCGATCGGGAAGTACATCCCGCGCGGCCTGGTCGCGGGCATCGACGGCGAGCGTGGCCTGGTCGACCGGTCGATGGCTGGCCTGGTCGACCCGGACGCGGTGATCACGCCGGCGGGTGCGGGCTCGTACGGCGGCGGCTTCAGCTCCGGCTCACGGGGTTCGGCGGCTCCGACCGTGATCGAGATCCGGTCCGACGGGTCCCGTCGCTCGGACTGGCTCGTCGAGGAGTTGCGCAGCTCCGTGCAGGCGAAGGGCGGGGACGTGCAACTCGTCCTCGGCGGAAGGAGGTAGGCGATGGCCTTCCCCGAGGATCCGCTCGGGCTCCGCGCGGAGCTCCGGATCGGGACCACCTGGGTGGACGTGACGAAGCGCGCGTACACGCGGGACCCGATCCGGACGGTGGCGGGGATGAGCGCGCAGGGCACCGGGGTGGACCCGGCGTCCCTGTCCCTCACCCTCAACAACAAGGATGGCGTCTTCAGCCCGAGGAACCCTCTGTCGCCGTACTACGGCAAGCTCGGTCGGAACACACCGGTCAGGATCTCGGTGCCGGGCGGGGAGACCTACCTGTCGCTGGACGGGGCCCCCGGTGCCCGTGCCGTCACGGCGGGCACCGGCCTCCCGGCCGGGTCGACTGACCTCGACCTGCGAGTCGAGCTCACCCCCGAGACCTGGTCGCCGGCCGATGCGACAGAACTGCTCAGCCGGTGGGACCCGGCCCCGGGGCGCTCCTGGGTCCTCGTCGTGCAGGCGAAGACCGGGCGCCTGCAAGTGAACTGGTCGCCGAACGGCACCGACAGCAGTGGGGCGGTGTCGCCGGCACTGGAGCTCCAGCCGGGCGAGCGGGCCGCGGCTCGCGTCACCCTGGACGTGGACAACGGGTCGGGCAGCCATGTGATCACCTGGTACAAGGCGCCGACCCTGGCGGGCCCGTGGACTCAGCTCGGGTCGCCGACCGTGCGGTCCGGCACCACGTCGACATATGCGTCCTCGACGCCGCTCTCGATCGGCGATATCCCGACCACGTCGTGGATCGGGATGCCGGGCCGGGTGCACGGCGCGGAGATCCGGGCCGGCATCGGCGGGCCCGTGGCGGCCAAGGTCGACTGGGCGACAGCACCGGCTGGCGCGACGTCGCACACGGACGCCACCGGCCGAGTGTGGGCTCTCGAAGGCGACGCGAAGATCACCACCCAGGAGCCCATCGGCGTCGGCGAAATCGCGTCCTGGCCATCCCGGTGGGCCCCGTCCGGTCAGGACGCCTGGGTGCCTGTCGAGGGCGCGGGGATTCTGCGGCGGATGCAGCAGGGCCGGAAGGCGCTCAACTCGACTCTGCGACGGCGCATTCCGAGTGGGGCGCCGGTGGCGTACTGGCCGATGGAGGAGGGCGACAGCGCGACCCAGGCGTACAGCCCGGTCCCTCGGTGCGCGCCTCTCGTCGCGCCGGGGCTGGACTGGGCGTCGGCCGACACGCTGCCGGGCTCGTCCCCGTTGCCGACTATCACGGCGGGGGCCACGCTGAAGGCGTCCGTGCCCGCGTACCCCGCCAGCACCTCCTGGCAGCTGGAGTTCGTGTACTTCCGGGCCGTGGAGCCGACGCTCCTGATGCCCATCCTGGAGCTGGCCACTGGGGTGTCTCCGTGGCCTCGCCTCTCGGTGCGGATCGGCCCCGGCGGCGGGGTCACCATCATGGGGACCAGTGCCGACGGCGAAAGCTCTTCGGCGCTACTGACTGGCGGTTCAGGCCCGGTCGCAGGTCAGTGGAATCGCTTCCGGCTGACGCTGACGCAGGACGGAACCCTGGTCCGGATCTCCGTCCTGATCCTCCCGATCGGCGGGTCCGGAGGCGTCTGGAACCAGTCATTCACCGGCACTGTGGGCCCTCTGCGAGGGATCAGCGGGTCCTACACCTCCGTCCTGGAGGCGACGGCGATCGGGCACCTCTCGGTCTTCAGCAGTACCGGCGTGCAGGTGATGGACTACGCCGACCACGGGTACAACCGGGAGACCGCGGGTGCCCGAGCGGTCCGGCTCGCGACCGAGGAGGGGGTGCAGCTGGCCGTCCTGGGCGACCCGGCTGATAGCGCGCTGATGGGTCCGCAGCGTCCACAGACCCTGGTGGAGCTGCTGCACGAATGCGCGGAGGCCGACGGCGGAATCCTCATGGAACGGCCGGACGCCTTGGGGCTGGTCTACCGGACACGGGCCTCGCTCTACAACCAGTCGCCGAAGCTCGTGCTGCCGTACGGGGCAATCGCTCCGTCCCTGGAGCCGGTCGAGGACGACCAGGCCGTACGGAACGACGTCACGGCCAGCCGGCGCGGGGGCGGGTCAGGGCGCGCGGTCGTCGAAACCGGTCCACTCTCGGTCCTGCCGTCCGAGCAGGGTGGCGTGGGCGTCTACGACGAGTCCGTCGAGCTGAATCTCGCGGACGACGCGCAGGCACAGCCGATGGCGTCGTGGCTCGCGCACCTCGGCACGGTGGACGAGGCCCGCTACCCGAGCATCAAGGTGAACCTGCATAAGCACCCGGAGCTGATCCCAGCTGCGCTTCGCCTCCGGATCGGAGACCTCGTACGGCTGACCGGACTGCCCCTGTGGGTGGGTGAGTCGACGACAGATCTGCACGTGATGCAGATCCAGCACGAACCACGCCCGCGCGCGTGGACGGTCACCCTGGTCTGCACCCCGGCGAGCCCGTACCGGGTCGGCGTGGTCGGCGATACGGTGCACGGGCGGGTGGACACGTCCGGTACTGTCCTGGCCGCCCCGGTGACGGAGGGCGCTACGGCGTGGCCGATCACCGTGACGGCCGGCCGCGCCTGGATCACGACCGCGGAGTACCCGAGCGACTTCCCGTTCGACGTGAAGGCCGGCGGCGAGGTCGCCACCTGCACCGCGATCACTGGGCAGGCCGAGGACGATTTCACCGGCCGGACCGTATCGGCCGGGTGGGGCACGGCACCCAGTGGCCAACCGTGGACGCTCCTCGGCGGCGTCCCCGGCGACTACGCCGTGTCCGGCGGGGTCGGCCAGCACTCCATGACCCCCCGGGACACCATCCGGCACACCCTCGCCAGCGCGTCAGCAGCCGACCAAGACCTCCGGTTCGACTGGTCGCTGAACTCGTTGCCGGTGGGGGACTCCGCATACATCTTCCCCATGGTCCGGGCGAGCGGGGCCACCAGCATGTACTTCGGTCGGGTGCAGGTAGCGGCATCGGGGGCTATGACGCTGACGCTCCGGAAACGCGTCGGGGGCGAAACCCAGCTGGGGTCGGCCTACGCGACGGGGCTCACGTATGCGCCTGGTGCCTGGTACACCGTCCGCCTGTCCATCATCGGCAGCACCCTGGCCATGAAGATGTGGCTGAGAGGGACGGCGGAGCCGACCGGGTGGCAGCTGTCCGTGACGGACAGTGATCTCACTGCTCCAGGGTCCGTAGGGTGTCGGTCCCTGCTCGGCAGCGCCGCCACGACCGCCTCGCTGACGGCGAGCTTCGACAACCTGCACTGCGGCCCACAGCAGATGACCGTGGCCCGAGCCGTCAACGGCATCCGCAAGGGGCACTCGTCCGGGACTGACGTGAGGCTCGCCCACCCCACCATCGTCGCCCTATGAGGAGGAGCGCATGCTCTGGCAGCCCGGCATGAGGATCACCGACTCACGTCTGAACGACTTCACGCCCGTGCCCTTGACCAGCGTGGCGACGCCCGCGGCCGGCTTCACCGTGTCGACCTTCAGCGGGCGGCGGGCGGGTGGAGTCACGGAGTGGACGCTGATCCTCATCCGGTCGGGCGCCTCCCTCGGCGCGGCCGACTCAGCGGGGAACATCGGCGACATCGCCTGCGCCACGCTGCCGCCGGACTGCCGTCCTGCCGACATGTATGTGACCAGCTTCGACAAGGCGGGGACCGCCTCCGGCTCGGTCCGGATCTTGCCAAGCGGGGTCTGCACCCTGACCAGCATGGACCCCACCAGCAGCATCGCGTCTGGCGCCAGCGTGAACTTCGCCGGGACCTTCGTCACAGGCTGACCGTCTCTGCCCCCCGCCCCACGCCCCACGCCGCCCCGGCCTGGGGCTTCTTCATGCCTTGGAGGCACCCATGGACACCACCGGCAGACACCCGAGCACCGCCCAGGCGGTCCGCGGCCTCGCTTACGACCACCTCCCCGCTCACCTCCAGGAGGTGAGCAAGCCCTTCCACGACCTTGGGCAGCAGCTCCTCGACAGGCTTCCCGACGACCCGGAGCTGAGCGCGGCCCTGCGGAAGCTTCGGGAGGCGAAGGACTGCGCGGTCCTCTTGGCCGTGATCTCGGAATCCGATGAGGGGAGCAGATGATGTCCGTGCCGCTGTCCGCCGACAAGCTGCTCAAGGCGCTCCGTGACGAGGGGCTCCACGTCGTCGAGCATCGGAGCTGGCGCACCAACAATCGGAATCACAAGGGGCCGTGGGGTCCGACGCATGGGGTGATGATCCACCACACCGTGACCTCGGGCACCTCGTCCTCCGTCGAGCTCTGCTACAACGGCCACTCCGCCCTGCCCGGCCCGCTCTGCCACGGCGTGATCGCCAAGGACGGCACGGTCCACCTCGTCGGGAACGGCCGGGCCAACCACGCCGGACTCGGCGACGACGACGTCCTGCGCGCCGTCATCGCGGAGAAGGCGCTGCCTCCGGACAACGAGG
>NZ_JNZZ01000035.1 GCF_000717645.1 Streptomyces californicus | reverse complement strand
GCGGGGTGGGCGGGAGAGGGTCGGCCGGGCCCGCCGGGTGCCGTACGCGGTCGCCGTCGGGGGTGCGGGGCGGGGGCGGGGCCACGGAGCGGGCCAGGCCCCGGGTCACGGTCTCCTGGATGGAGCCGGCCAGTGCGGCGGCGTCGCTCACGCCCTGGTCGGCGAGCAGGTCCGCGAGCCCGCCCGCGTACCCCTGCCCCACGGCCCGGACCTTCCAGGCGTCCTGGCGACGGTAGAGCTCCAGGGCGCTGACCGCCGACTCGGCGTCGAGGCCGGTGAGCGTGAACGTGGCGATCTCCTCGCCGTCGAGCCCGGTGACGGCGACGAAGGGGGCGGGGACGGCGCCGAACCGCGTCGCCGCGCCGTCCACCGCGGGCAGGGCGAGCAGCACGGTGACCCGGTGGACGTCCTCGGGCAGGGCCTCCAGGTCGACGGCGAGCCGGTGGTCGGCCGCCGCCTGCCGGGAGACGTCGAGGCCGGGGAGCTGGGGCGAGCCGGGGTGGGCGATCCGCTCGGCGCCGCCCACCGTGCCCCGGTCGTCGCCGAGGGTGGCCCCGGCGACGACGGGCGTGCCGGCCGACACCCGGATCTCCAGGCGGGTCTGGGGCAGGGGGTGGTTCTGCCCCCGGACCAATTCGGCCGTCATTGCGTTGTCCCCCTCGACGACGGCCCGCGCGCCGATGGGGGCGGTGCCGTGCTGGTGCCTGGTGCTGTGCGGGTGTTCCGGGCCGGCCTGGTGCGGTGCCGGTGGTGCTGTACAGGTGGTCCGGGCCGGTGTGGTGCGGGCCGGTGGTGCTGTGCGGGTGTTCCCCGGGCCGACCTGGTGCTGTGCCGGTGCGGTGCCGTGTCGTGCCCTGGCGTGGTGCCGGCGGGACGACGGCGCGGCGGCCCCGGCGGTCCGTGCCCCCGGGGACCGCCGCCGCCCCGCGCCTCGCCGCCCGCGCGGGCGGAACCTACAGGTGCGGCAGGATGGCGGGCATCAGGTCCTGGAAGGTACGGCCGTTGGCCGGGTTCCCGAGGGCCGTCATCTGCCAGCCGCCGCCCGAGCGGTGCACCTTCGCCATGATCTGGGCGGTGTACTGGCCGCCGCCGTCGAGCGTGTAGCGGGCGAGTTCCTGGCCGTTGGTCTCGTCGACGATGCGGCAGAAGGCGTGTCGTACCTCCTGGAAGGTCTGCCCGGTGAAGGAGTTCACCGTGAAGACGATCTGGTCGATGTGGACCGGGACGCGCTGGAGGTCGACGAGGATCGCCTCGTCGTCGCCGCCGGAGCCTGCCCCGCCGACCAGGTTGTCACCGGTGTGCTTGACCGAGCCGTCGTCGCTGACGAGGTGGCGGAAGAAGACGACGTCCACCGGCTGCTTGTCGGCGAAGAGCACCGCCGAGGCGTCCAGGTCGATCTCCCGGGTGCGCGAACCGAACAGCCCGCGACGCGGGGCCGCCTGCCAGCCGAGCCCCATCCGCACCGCGGTCAGGGTCCCCCCGTCGCTCTTCTGCAGGCTGATGGCCTGACCCTTGGTCATGTTGACCGTCACGCGCTGTCCCCTCTCGGCGTTGCCCCGCAACCATCCGTGTGCGGTTTCCCCGCACCCTACGCATTCCACCCCGTGCGGCAGCAGGTTCCGTCCGTTTTCGTGTCGGTCTTGCAACACACCGGCACGGCGTACCGGGTGCGGCGGCGGAACGCCCGTACCTCACGCCCCGTACGGCACACCGCGAGCGAGGGCAGCGCCCGTCCGGTGCCGGGAACGGCCCGGGAACGATGCCGGGCGTGGCCGCCGGGAACGGCCCGGACCCGGCACCGGACGGACGCCCCCTGCGGGACCCGGGTCAGGCCAGGCCCGCCTCCTTCATCTGGCGCAGTTCCTTCTTCAGCTCGCCGACCTCGTCGCGGAGCCGGGCGGCCACCTCGAACTGCAGGTCGGCGGCGGCGGCCCGCATCCGGTCGGTCATCTCCTCGATGATCCCGGCCAGCTCGGTCGCGGGCCGGTCGCCGCGCACCTCGCCGGCCTTCGCCGCCTTGCCCTTCGCGCCGCCCTGGGCGGCCTTGCCGCCGAGGGCGGGAACCGGGGCCTTGGTGTCCTTGCCCTGCCGGTACCCGGTGCCGAGGAGCTTCTCGGTGTCGATCTCCTCGCGGGCGATGGTGGCGACGATGTCGTTGATCTTCTTGCGCAGCGGCTGCGGGTCGATGCCGCGCTCGGTGTTGTAGGCGATCTGCTTCTCGCGGCGGCGGTTCGTCTCGTCGATCGCCTGCTCCATGGCCGGGGTGACCTTGTCCGCGTACATGTGGACCTGGCCCGAGACGTTGCGGGCGGCACGGCCGATGGTCTGGATGAGCGAGGTGCCGGAGCGCAGGAAGCCCTGCTTGTCGGCGTCGAGGATGGCCACGAGGGACACCTCGGGGAGGTCGAGGCCCTCGCGCAGCAGGTTGATGCCGACGAGCACGTCGTACTCGCCGGAGCGCAGCTCGCGCAGCAGCTCGATGCGGCGCAGGGTGTCGACGTCGCTGTGCAGATAGCGGACCTGGATGCCGAGCTCCAGGAAGTAGTCGGTGAGGTCCTCGGCCATCTTCTTGGTGAGCGTGGTGACCAGGACTCGCTCGTCCCGCTCGGTGCGCTTGCGGATCTCGTGGACCAGGTCGTCGATCTGGCCTTCGGTCGGCTTGACCACGACCTCGGGGTCGACGAGGCCGGTCGGTCGGATGATCTGCTCGACGAACCCGTCGCCGCGCGAGAGCTCGTACTTCCCCGGGGTGGCGGAGAGGTACACCGTCTGGTCGATCCGCTTGAGGAACTCCTCCCACTTCAGCGGCCGGTTGTCCATGGCGGACGGCAGCCGGAAGCCGTGGTCGACGAGGGTCCGCTTGCGGGAGGCGTCCCCCTCGTACATCGCGCCGATCTGGGGGACGGTGACGTGGGACTCGTCCAGGACGAGGAGGAAGTCGTCCGGGAAGTAGTCGAGGAGGGTGTTGGGGGCGGTGCCGGGGGCGCGGTCGTCGAAGTGCATCGAGTAGTTCTCCACGCCGGAGCAGGTGCCGATCTGGCGGAGCATCTCGATGTCGTACGTGGTGCGCATGCGCAGCCGCTGGGCCTCCAGCATCTTGCCCTGCTTCTCCAGCTCGGCCAGGCGCTGCTCCAGCTCCTGCTCGATGCCGGAGACGGCCCGCTCCATGCGTTCGGGGCCGGCGACGTAGTGGCTGGCGGGGAAGACGTGGACCATGGGGTCCTCGCTGATGATCTCGCCGGTCAGCGGGTGGAGCGTGGACAGCGCCTCGATCTCGTCGCCGAACATCTCGATGCGGACGGCCAGCTCCTCGTAGACCGGGAAGATCTCGATGGTGTCGCCCCGGACACGGAAGGTGCCGCGGGTGAACGCCAGGTCGTTACGGGTGTACTGCATCTCGACGAAGCGGCGCAGCAGCTGGTCCCGGTCGATCTCCTCGCCGACGTCGAGCCGGACCATGCGGTCCACGTACTCCTGGGGCGTACCGAGGCCGTAGATGCAGGAGACGGAGGCGACCACGACGACATCGCGCCGGGTGAGCAGGGAGTTCGTCGCGGAGTGGCGCAGCCGCTCGACCTCCTCGTTGATGGAGGAGTCCTTCTCGATGTAGGTGTCCGACTGCGGGACGTACGCCTCGGGCTGGTAGTAGTCGTAGTACGAGACGAAGTACTCCACCGCGTTGTTCGGCAGGAGCTCACGGAACTCGTTGGCGAGCTGGGCGGCGAGGGTCTTGTTCGGCGCCATCACCAGGGTGGGGCGCTGCAGCTTCTCGATCATCCAGGCGGTGGTCGCCGACTTGCCGGTGCCGGTCGCGCCGAGCAGGACGACGTCCTTCTCACCCGCGCGGATGCGCCGCTCCAGGTCGGCGATGGCCGTCGGCTGGTCGCCGCTGGGCTGGTAGGGACTGACGACCTCGAAAGGCCGCACCGAACGTTCGATCTTGGAAACGGGCCGCATGCATCCACCGTACGGCTCGCCACTGACAACGGCTCCGGATCAGCGGTGGCGGAGGCTTCCCGCGTCGTGTCGGCCGGTGCTCCGCGCGGGCTCCGGGGAGGGCCGCGGGCGCCGTACCGCCCGCGGGTCCCGGCGGGTCGGCCCGCCCGTCACGGCCCCGGGGTCGAACAGGAGCACCAGGGCCGCCAGGAGCAGGAAGCAGCCCGGCCCGACCAGCATCGGGCCGATCATCTCGGCGGGCCGGTCACCGGGCAGGACGTCGGCCAGGTCGGACGGCAGAGTGGGCGGCAGGTGGAGGTGCACGTTCAGCGCGGCCATGCCGGTGTAGTGCATCCCGGTCACCGCGACGGCCATCAGGACGCTCGCGCCGAGGCTCGCGAGCGTCCCCCTGAGGGTGACGGCCGCCCAGAGCGCCCCGGTGGCGGCGCATCCGGCGATGACGACCGAGAGGGCGACGAGCGGGGTGTCGTACGCCAGCCGCGCGTCCACGCGCATGCCCGCCATGCCGAGGTAGTGCATCGAGGCGATGCCGAGGCCGGTGATGGTGCCGCCGGTGATCAACGCCATGCGGGTCGCGCCCCGGTACCCGACGATGAAGATGCCGATCCCGATCATCACCACGGCCACGGCCAGACCCGCGAAGGTGAGGGGCTTGTCGTAGGAGACCGGGGTCTCCCGGACGGTGAAGCCCGTCATCGCGACGAAGTGCATGGTCCAGACCCCGGAGCCGATGGACAGCGAACCGAGCGCCAGCCAGCCGGCCCGGCCTCCGCGTTTCGTCCGGAGGGACCGGGTGGTGCAGCGGAGCCCGAGGGCGGCTCCCAGGGCGGCCATCAGGAACGCCGCGACCGGGGTCACCAGGCCGTAGGTGAATCCGTCCACCGTTCCTTGCATGTGTGCAGCGCCCTTCGAGAGTGCCCGGGGTCGAGGAGGGCCCCCGAGGAGCGAGTCCCGGCAGGCAGACAAAGAAACTCCATTTTATCGGCACGGCACCGTGCCGGGCTTCCGTGATGCCCGGGAGCGAAGGTTCCGTTCATGTCACGGTTACCGCTGCCCCGCCGAGTGTTGGCGGGACACTGTCACTCTCTGCGTGTCCGCACTCTCCCGACGTGAGGAGCCCCCGTGTCCGTCCGCACCGCAACCGCCGCCGCGGCCGCCGCCCTGTTCGGCTCCGGCGCCCTGCTGCTGCCCGCAGACCGGCCCGAGGCGACGGGCCAGGTCTCCGCCCACCGGGCGGACCCGGTCGTGGTGGCCCACCGGGGAGCGTCCGGTCACGCGCCGGAGAACACCCTCGCGGCCGTCGACGCCGCCGAAGCGCTCGGCGTCGACTGGGTGGAGAACGACGTGCAGCGCACCCGCGACGGTGTGCTCGTCGTCCTGCACGACACCGACCTGAAGCGCACGACCGACGTCGAGCAGGTCTTCCCCGACCGAGCCCCGTGGGCGGTCAAGGACTTCACCGCGGCGGAGCTGGCGAAACTCGACGCGGGCAACTGGTTCGGCGCTCAGTTCGCCGGGACGCGCATTCCGACGCTGACGCAGTTCCTGCACCGCCTGGAGCGCAACCGGCAGAAGCTGCTCCTGGAGATCAAGAGCCCGGCGACCTATCCGGGCATCGAGCGCGACATCATCCGGACGCTGGGCCGTACGGGGTGGCTGGACCGCTCCCACGTACGGAACCGGCTGGTCGTCCAGAGCTTCGGCGCGGACAGCGTCAAGCGGATCCACAGCCTGCGCCCGGACGTGACGACCGGTTTCCTGGGCACCCCGGCCGTGGCCGACCTGCCCTCGTACGCGGCGTTCACCGACCAGATCAACCCCTCGTACGCGACGATCGACGCCGACTACGTGGCGGCCGTGCAGCGGCTCAAGGGCGCGCACGGCAAGCGGCTGCGGGTGAACACCTGGACCGTCAACACGGCGGCGGACGCGGTGAGGGCCCGGGACCTGGGCGTCGACGGGATCATCACCAACTTCCCCGACGTGGTGCGCGACGCGACGAGCTGACGCGGTAGGGCGGTGGGGCAGGCCTCGCCGGGGTCGGCGCGGGGGCGGTGGGGCGGGCCTCGCCGGGGTCGGCGCGGCACCAGTGCCGTCCCCTCCCGTTCTGCCCTCGCCCCGTCCCTCGTTGTCAGTGGCGGGCCGTACGGTGACGGCATGAACGACTACGGGACCGGCGGGTGACGGCATGGACAGCCACGGGACCGGCGAGGGTCCGTCCGCCACGGGTCCGGCCTCCGTCGAGTGGGCGGTCGTGGACAGCCCGATCGGCCCACTGCTGCTCGCGGCGACCGCGACCGGCCTGGTGAACGTGGCCTTCCACGCCCGCCCCGCCGTGCGCGACACGGCCCTCGGCCGGCTGCGGGCACGGTTCGGCACGGAGCCGGTGGAGGCCCCCGCCTCGGCCCGGCTGGCGGAACCGGTACGCGCCTTCGCGGCGTACTTCGCGGGTGACCGGCAGGAGTTCGGCCTCGCGCTGGACTGGGCGCTGACCGCCGGCTTCCACCGCGAGGTGCTGCGCGAGCTGGCGACCGGGGTGCCCTACGGGACGGTCGTCGGATACGGGGAGCTGGCCGCCCGGGTCGGCCGGCCGGAGGGCGCGCAGGCGGTGGGCGCGGCCATGGGGGCCAACCCGCTGCCGGTGGTGGTGCCGTGCCACCGGGTGGTGGAGAGCGACGGGGGTCTCGGCGGGTTCGGCGGCGGCACGGAGACCAAGCGGCACCTGCTGGCGCTGGAGGGGGTCCTGCCGCAGCCGCTGTTCTAGACGGGCCCGGATCGGCCTCCGCCGGTGCCGAATTCGGCACGGGCGGTTCTCGCGAGGACCACCCGTGCGGAGTCCGCACGGGCGGTCCTCGCGAGAACCTGTTCACTCGAACGGGTGCATGGCGGCGGCCGGGAAATGGCACACTGCGCCGGTGACGCGATCCCTTCCCCTCCCCCAGGTCACCGCCGCCGCTCTGCCCGCTCTTCAGCGCCGGACGTCGGCCGTGCTCGTCGTCAGCCAGATACTCGGCGGGCTCGGTGTCGCCGTCGGTATCGCCCTGGCCCCGATGCTGGCCGCCGAGGTGAGCGGATCGGAGGCGCTGTCCGGTCTGGCGCCGACCGCGTCCGTCATCGGCACCGCGCTGCTGTCGCTGCCGCTGGCCGCGCTGATGACCGGACGGGGACGCCGCGCCGGCCTGGTCCTCGCCTATCTGATCGGCGCGCTCGGCGGCGGGCTGGTGGTCGTCGCCACGATGCTGCCCAGCTTCCCGTTGCTCCTGCTCGGCATGGCCGCGTTCGGCGCGGGGTCGCTGGCCGGTCTCCAGGCCCGGTTCGCCGCGGCCGACCTGGTGGGACCGGAACGGCGGGGGCGGGCGATCTCCACCGTCGTCTGGGCCACCACGATCGGCTCGGTGCTGGGGCCCAACATCTCGGCCCCGGCGAGCCGACTGTTCCGCGGTACGCCGATACCGGAGGCGGCCGGGCCGTATCTGTGCTCGGGCGCCGTGTTCCTGGTCGCCGCGCTCGTCGTGGCGCTCGCGCTGCGCCCGGACCCGCTGCTCACCGCCCGCGCCCTGGCGCCGGAGGGCCCGGTGGAGCCGCCGAAACGTTCCCTCGCGGCCGGGATCGCGGCGGTCAGGGAGTCGCCGACGGCACGCCTGGCGCTGGTGACGGTCGCCGTGTCGCACACCGTGATGGTGTCGATCATGGTCATGACCCCGGTCGACCTGGGCCGGCACGGCGCCGGTCTCCAGTTGATCGGGCTGGTCATCAGCGGCCACATCGCCGGCATGTACGCGTTCTCGCCGGTGATGGGGTGGCTGGCCGACCGGTTCGGAAGGCCGGCGGTGATCGGGCTGGCCGTCGGGCTGCTGGGCTGCGCCGCGCTGCTCGCGGGCACCGCCGGACCCCGGCACGGGCAGACCGCCGCGGGCCTGTTCGTCCTGGGGCTCGGCTGGTCGGCGGGGATGATCGCCGGTTCGGCGCTGCTCACCGACGCCGTGCCCCGGTCCGCCCAGGCCGCGGTGCAGGGGCTCTCGGACCTGACCATGAACGCGGCGGCCGGGGTCGGCGGGGCGGCGGCCGGGGTGATCGTCGCGCAGTGGGGGTACGGCCCGCTCAACGCGATCGGCGCCGCGCTGCTCCTGCCGGTGGCCGCGCTCACCCTGCGCAGGAGCCTGCGGCGGCCGGACGCGGCGGCGGGCTGATCCGTAGTCGGGGCGCACCGTCGCACCGCCCCGGCCGCGCGTCCCGGGCCGTCCTCCGGTCAGAGGCTGATGTGGTACGCCTTGCGCAGGGTCTCGTGGACGGTCCAGGTCGTCCGGTCGCCCTCGCGCAGGACGCAGGCGTCCCCCGGGCCGATCTCCAGCGTCGCCCCGCCCTCGACCGCGACCGTCGCCCGGCCGCTGACGACGACGAACAGCTCGTTCGCCTCGGTGTCGGTGACCACGCCGGGCGTGATCTGCCAGATGCCCCGGATCTGCTTGCCGTCGGGCGATTCCCACAGCACCTTGCCCGTCACCACGGGGTCGCCCGAGACGATCTGCGACGGATCGAGAGGTTCCGGAACGAGTTCGGCGTCCGGGATGTGCACGGCGAAGGAGGGGGTGGCCTGGCCATTTGTCGTCATGGCCGGTCACCTTAGCGACTACTTCCGGCCACCTCGCGACCAGGACCCGCCGTAAGGAGCCCGCCCGTGGTTTGCGCCCCCACGGTCCGCGACAGGGATGGGGGCATGTCGCAGAACTCGCCCGAACCCTATGAGCCGGTGCTCTCGGCGGAGGTGCGCGCCGCTCTGGGCGCGGGACGGCCCGTCGTGGCACTGGAGTCGACGATCATCGCGCACGGTCTGCCGCGCCCCCGCAATCTCTCCGTGGCCCTGGAACTGGAGGGGCTCGTCCGGTCCGCCGGGGCCGTCCCCGCCACCGTGGCCGTGCTCGACGGGCGGGCCCATGTCGGTCTGGGCGCGGAGCAGTTGGAGCGGGTCGCCGCCGATCCCTCGGTACGCAAGCTGGGGCACCGCGATCTCGCCCCGGCGCTGGCCACCGGGGCGAGCGGTGCGACGACGGTGTCCGCGACGGCGTTCCTGGCGGCACGGGCGGGGGTCGGCGTCTTCGCGACGGGCGGGCTGGGCGGCGTCCACCGGGAATGGGCCGTGGACCAGGACGAGTCGGCCGATCTGCGGCTGCTCGCCCGCACCGGCATCACCGTGGTCTGCGCGGGGGTGAAGTCGATCCTCGACGTCCCGGCGACCCTCCAGCGCCTGGAGACCCTCGGCGTCGGCGTCCTCGGGTACGGCACCGGGCGCTTCCCCGGCTTCTATCTGAGCAGCTCCGGCGAGCCCGTCGACTGGACGGTGCACAGCCCCGAGGAGGTGGTGGAGGTGATCCGGGCGAAGGCGGCGCTGGGCGGGCCGCCCACCGCGCTGATCGTCGCCAACCCCGTACCGGAGGAGGAGCAGTTGGATCCCCGGCTGCACGACCGGGTGCTGGCGGAGGCGCTGGACGCGTGCCGGGAGCGGGCCGTCGCGGGGCAGGCCGTGACGCCGTTCCTGCTCGACCAGTTGATGCGGCGGACCGATGGCGCGTCCCTGGAGGCGAACCTCGCGGCGGTTCGCGGGAACGTGGCGCTCGCCGCACGGATCGCGGTCGCGGCCGCGGAACCCAGGTGACCGGTCCCGGGGACGGGCGGCCGGTGGACGGCGCCAGGGGCGCAGGCACCGCGCGGAATCCCCGTGCGGGAGACGCGGCGGCCGGGGACGGTCTGCTGGTGGTGGGCGAGGTGGTGACGGACGTCGTGGCGCGGCACCGGACGCCCCTCGCGTACGGAACGGACACGACGGCCCGCATCCGTACGCTGCCGGGCGGCGCGGGAGCCAACGTCGCGTGCTGGGCCGCGTGGTCGGGCTGCCCGGACGTCCGCCTGCTGGCCAGGGCGGGCGTGGAGTCCGCCGGCTGGCACCGCGAGGCGCTGGAGCGGGCGGGGGTGCGGGCGCTCCTCGCCGTGGACGACGAGGCCCCGACCGCGACCGTGATCGCACTGGTCGACGCGGGCGCCGAGCGGACGTTCCTGACCGACAGCGGGGCGGTGCTGCGGCTCACCGCCGAGGACGTCGCGCCCTCGGTGCTGGACGGCGTCGGGCGGGTGCACGTCTCGGGCTATCTGCTGTTCGCCCCGGGCAGCCGGGCCGCCGCCCGCCTCGCGCTGCGGACCGCGGTGGAGCGGGGCGTTCCGGTGAGCGTGGACCCGGCGTCGGCCGGGTTCCTCGGCGCGCTGGGACCGAAGCGCTTCCTGGAGTACGCGCAGGGGGCGGAGCTGCTCGTGCCCAACGCGGACGAGGCCCGGCTGCTCAGCGGGCTGCCCGAACCGGGGGACGCGGCGGCCGAGTTGAGCCGGAGGTTCCCGCGCGTCGTCGTCACGCTGGGCGCGCACGGGGCCGTGGTGGCCGCCGGGGGCGAGGTCGTCGGCCGCGTCGCGGCCCCGCCCGTGGGTGAGCCGGTCGACTCCACCGGTGCGGGCGACGCGTTCACCGGCGGGTTCCTGGCGGCCCTGCTGGCCGGGAGCGACGATACGGCCGCCGCGCTCGCGGGCTGCCGGGCCGGGGCGGCGGCCGTGGGCACGGTGGGCGGGCGTCCGCCCCTCGCCGCGCGCTGACGAAGGCCGGCGCGGCGGGAGCCTGCGCGGCGGGGGGGGGCGGCGCGGCAGGGGCCGCGGGCTCACCCGGCCCCGGGCAGCCCCGTCCAGGCCGGGCGCGACGGGTCGTCCGCCCGCACCACCACGTCGGCGCGCTCCGCCGGCCCGACCTCGTCCTCGTACCGGGCGAAGGCGGGCAGGGTCCAGCGTTCGTCCTCCGCCGTCCGGCGCCGCAACGCGCCCGGGGAGAGCCGCAGATGGACGCCGAGCGCGAACGGGAACCACTGCCCCAGCAGGAACGGCCCGTGCACGATCACGACCGCGCCCTCGGGCAGTTGCCGGTACGGGGTACGGGTGGCCCGGTCCGTCACGGGGTCCCACAGGTCGGGCAGCACCCGGCCGGAACCGCCCGCCTCCAGCGGCCCGAACACCTCGCGCCACAGCGCCCCGGTGTCGTACCAGCCGTCGAGGTACGCGTCCGGGTCCCGTTTCCCGTACTCGTAGCGCAGGCTCGCCGGGCGCAGGAAGCCCTCGGTGGGGACGACGAGGACCGAGCGGCCGAGCAGTCCCAGCTCCTCGGCCAGGCGGCCGGCCGTCTCACCGGTGCGGGCGGCCGGCGCCCCGTCGATGCCGAACGCGAGCCGGGACCCGCCGTCGGCGGCGGATCGACCGTCGCCGTACCGCGCCAGTTCGCGGGCCAGCCGTTCCCGGGTGATCGGTTCGAATCGCACGGTCCCATCATCACCGGTCCGGCGGGCGGGCGGCGCGAAAGGGCGGCCGGGGCCCCGTGGAGAGGCGGCCCGGGGCTCGGCCGACACCGGAGAGGGGCGGCCGGGGGCAGTCGCTCTCCCGAGGCGGCCCGGGACTCGGCCGACGCTGTCGAGGGGCAGCCGCTCCCCCGAAGCGGCCCGGGGCCCGGCCGGCGCTGTCGAGAGGCGGGCCGGTCACTCCCCCCGCAGCTCCGCCGCCAGCGGCCCCTCCCCCGTCACCTCCGCACGGCCGCCCTTCACCGCCTCCGCGAAGGTCGTCCCGCCCCGCGCCAGCTCCAGGCAGACCTCCGCGTCCAGGGCGATCCGGGCGTCGGGGCGGTCGGCGGGGCCGTACCCGTACACCGCTCCGTACGCCTCGGCGCCCGGCACCACCGCCCCCGCTCCCCCGCCCACATGGAGGTGGAACGCACCCTCGTCGAGCCGGACTTCGAGGACGCCCCCGCCCGTGAGTCCGGCGAGAGCGCCGAGCAGGGGCAGGGCGAACCAGTGGGCCCGGACCGCGTCCGTGGGGCGGCGCTCGGCGAGGGCGGGCGCTCCCCAGGCGGCGAGGGCGGTGAGGACGGGCAGCAGGCCGTGGCCGTGCTCGGTCAACTCGTAGACCGAAGCGCCCGAGGGGGGCGGCAGCTTGCGGCGCAGCGCCAGTCCGCCCTGCTCCATGTCCTTGAGGCGGGAGGCCAGCACATCGGTGCTGACGCCGGGCAGGTCGGCGTGGAGGTCGGTGTACCGGCGGGGGCCGCCCAGCAGTTCACGGACGATCAGCAGCGTCCACCGGTCGCCGACGGAGTCGAGGGCGCGGGCGGTGGCGTCGAACTGGTCGTAGCTCCGGCGGCGTGCGGGGCGTGCGGGCGGCTGCTGCTGACGTGGCATGCGACGCAGTCTAGACATGTTGTTGGACTTTCCAAGCTCAAGCTTGGTAAAACCAAGTACCGCAATTCGGCTCGGGAGGCAGCGCATGGAGTTCCGGCAGTCCAGCAAGCTCAACGAGGTCTGCTACGAGATCCGGGGCCCGGTCATCGAGCATGCCAACGCCCTGGAGGAGGCGGGCCACAGCGTGCTCCGGCTCAACACGGGCAACCCCGCGCTCTTCGGCTTCGAGGCTCCCGAGGAGATCGTCCAGGACATGATCCGGATGCTGCCGCAGGCCCACGGCTACACCGACTCGCGCGGCATCCTCTCGGCCCGGCGCGCGGTGGTCCAGCGCTACCAGGCCATGGGGCTGACCGGGATCGGCGTGGACGACGTCTTCCTCGGCAACGGGGTCTCCGAGCTGATCTCCATGGCCGTGCAGGCGCTGCTGGAGGACGGCGACGAGGTGCTGATCCCGGCCCCGGACTTCCCGCTCTGGACGGCGGTCACCACCCTCGCGGGCGGCAAGGCGGTGCACTACGTCTGCGACGAGGAGTCCGACTGGAATCCGGACCTCGCCGACATGGCCGCGAAGATCACCGACCGCACCAGGGCCGTCGTGATCATCAACCCGAACAACCCCACCGGCGCGGTCTATCCGCGCGAGGTCCTCGAAGGCATCCTCGATCTGGCCCGGCGGCACAACCTGATGGTGTTCGCCGACGAGATCTACGACCAGATCCTGTACGACGGCGCCGAGCACCACAGCGCCGCCGTTCTCGCCCCGGACCTGGTCTGCCTCACCTTCAGCGGGCTCTCGAAGACGTACCGGGTGGCCGGATTCCGCTCCGGCTGGCTGGTGGTGTCCGGCCCCCGGCAGCACGCCCGCGACTACCTGGAGGGCCTGACCATGCTGGCCTCCATGCGGCTGTGCCCCAACGCGCCCGCGCAGTACGCCATCCAGGCCGCGCTCGGCGGCCGGCAGTCCATCCGGGAACTGGTCGCGCCGGGCGGCAGGCTGCACGAGCAGCGCGACCGCGCCTGGGAGCGGCTGAACGAGATCCCCGGCGTCTCGTGCGTGAAGCCGAAGGGCGCGCTGTACGCCTTCCCGCGCATCGACCCGAAGGTCCACCCGATCGTGGACGACGAGAAGTTCGTGCTGGACCTGCTGCTGCGGGAGAAGATCCAGGTGGTGCAGGGCACCGGTTTCAGCTGGCCGCGCCCGGACCACTTCCGCATCCTGACCCTTCCGTACGCTGATGATCTCGACGCGGCGATCAGCCGCATCGGCCGCTTCCTGAACGGATATCGCCAGTGACCTGTGCCCTCTGCTCCGTCCCCGTGCACACCCAGTTCGCCACTCCGGAGCTGGTGGGGGCGATCGTGGAGGGCGGGCTCGATCCGGCCGAGGACCCCGGCTGGGCCGGATCGGGGGCCGGTTCGCCCGCCGAGTACGCGCGCTGGGCAGGCCATCTGTGCGGGATGACCTGTCTGCGCATGGCGCTCGGCGCCGACGCCCCCTCGCTGTTCGCGCTGCGGGACGGGGCGTTGAAGTACGGGGCGTACACGGAGGACGCGGACGGCACCATCCGGGGCCTGGTCTACGCGCCCTTCGCGGAGTACGTGAGCGAGGTGTACGGGCGTGAGGCCACGGTGCACCGGCACCTGGACGTGACCGGGATCCCCGGACTGCTGGACGCGGGCCGGACCGTGCTGGCCTCCGTCCACTACGGGATCCGGCATCCGGAGCGGCCCGCTCCGGGACGGGGCGGGCATCTGGTGCTGGTGACCGCGCGCACGGCGGACGGGGCGGGCGTCCACTTCCACAATCCGTCGGGGACGGATGCCGGGACACGGGCGGCCGTGCTGCCGTTGGCGGAGTTCGAGCGGTTCTTCGCGGGCCGGGGCGTCTCGCTGGGATCGGCGGAGGCGTCGGAGACGGGAGCGGGCCCGGAGGCGTAGCCGGCCTCCGGGCCCTGTGGTTGCCGCCCATCTCGCACGCCGGCACGTTTAAGGGTCCGGGTCAGTCATGATGTCGTCGCGTCCTGCCTTTGGACCACCGCAGATCGGAGCTCTGCGGGCCGGACTTGAACCGGCATCTCGACGCGCGCGGGCCCGGGCCCGTTCGATCCGGCGATCGGCGGCGCATGCTGAGTCTGGAGCAAGAGTCTGAGATTGACGGCGGTCTGCCTCTGTCGACTTGGGCTACTCCGGCCCGTGCCGGAGGGAGGAGTCGAACCTCCACTGGGACCGCGCTTTCACGACAAGCCTCAGTTTCAGCTTGCGCTCCTCGCGCACCCCGGTCACCGTCATCGGCGGCCGGGGAATCCATGGTCGGTCACCCGAAGAGGTAACCGAATACCGCATCTCCCACCCGCTGGTCGGTGACCTCCGCGCCGTTGGCCTCCTCGCGGGCGAACTTCACGGCCTGCTGGAGCTTCTCGATCCGGTCCAGCAGTTCGTTGACGCGCCGCGCGGGCAGCGCCCCGGAGAACTTGACGGTCGTCCAGTACCCGACCGGGACGTCCTCGTAGTACACCTCGACCTGCGCCGGGTGCTTCTCGGTGGCCTCCGCCTTCACGTGGTTGCGGGGCACCTTCCTGGTGCGGAGCGTACGAACCGGCTCGGTCTTCCAGGAGTCGGTCGACGGGTCCTGCACCCACGCCTCGGCCGCGTCCAGCACCGGCAGCTTGCGGACGAAGGTGTTGAGGTCGGTCAGCTGCTTCTCCAGGAAGAGGAGGTACGCCACCGGCACCTCGCTCACCAGCACCCGGCTGTCGACCTTCACATCGGCGCGGGCCGAGCAGTTCGCCCAGTCCTTCGTGGCGGTCACATCGAAGAGGCGGGTCAGCGTGGCGGCGGTCTGCCGCAGCACGTCCTCCGCCTTGACCTGGACCAGCGTCGACTCGGGCGGAAGCTGCTCGCCCTCCTCGTCCTTGGGCTGGTAGGTACGGGAGATCCCGGCCAGCAACGCCGCCTTCTGGAGCCCGTGATGAGCCGCCGTCAGGTCCTGGTGCGCCTTGGTCTTGACGCCCTTCTCCACTGCGATGATCTGATTGAGTTTCGCCACGTCGAGGACGCTAACAGCGGCAACTCCCCTCCGGCCACGGGTTTTACCGTACGTAGTGGGGGTCGTCGTCCCCGGTGGCCTCCGGGACGCGGTCACCCGCCAGCAGCGCCTCCAGGACGGTCACCGGGTCGGGGTCCGGGGCGGCGCGCGGCCACCAGTCCTCGGCGCCGGGGTCGGACTCGTAGCCGTACCAGCGCATGTCGCGGCCGAAGCGGAGCTGGAGCGAGCCGCCCGGGTGGGTCAGGTGGTTGCGCCGGGGCGTGAAGCGGGGGTGCCCGGCGGCGGCGAGGGCGGGCCTGGCCCGGTCGAAGGGGCCGGCCGGCGGGTCCCAGGGCGTCTCCAGGACCGCCAGGCCCTCCGCCTCGCCCTGCCGCCAGCCGGCGACCGCGCGGGCCAGGTCGGTGGTGGTGCGGCCGGTGGCGTACGCCAGCTCCCGGTAGAGCGCACGGGTGGTGGCGGTGAGTCCGGCTGTCGGGCGGGAGGCGGCGAGCCGCACGGCGTCCTGCCACGCGGTGAGCCCGGCCAGCGGATCGCGGCCGGTGGTCAGCAGGGCGTGGGCGCGGGCGGCGGCGTCGGTGGCGAGGTGGTCCAGGCCCAGCGGGTCGCGGGCGCCGGGGAGGTCCGGGTACGACGGGGGCTGGCCGGGGTGCGGCGGGGCGGGCAGGGGCGCCGGGAGCGGGGCCCGGAAGCGCACGGCGAAGGCGTCGCGCGCGGCGACCGACAAGAGGCCCGGGGCGGCGGGGCGCTCGCGGGCGGAGTGCTCCGCGTTGTGCCGGCCCAGGGCGTCCAGCAGCTCGCGCTCGCCCCGGCCCCGCATCAGCAGCAGGACGAACGGGTCGCTGTCCAGGAGCAGGGCCGTCTGGAAGCAGAGGGCGGCGACGTGCTTGCAGGGCCGCCCGTGGTCGGGGCAGGTGCAGCTGGGGTCGAGGTCGTCGGCGGCGGGCAGCAGCCGGACCCCGGCCTCCTCCGCCGTACGCGACAGGGAGTGCGGCATCTCCTTGGCCAGCAGCGCGGACAGCTGGCCGGGCCGGGCGGCGACCGCGTCGAGCAGGGCCTCCCAGCCGGGGTCGGCGAAGGTGCGCAGCCGCAGCTCGGCCCGGTACGGACGGGCCCGGCTGCCGTGCACGTAGGCGACGACCCGGCCGGGGGTGACGGTGATCGCCGCGACCTGGCCGTCGTCGGCGTACGCGCGACCGCGGGCGAGGCGGGCCTCGTCCATGGACAGGGACTCCAGCGCGTCGACCCAGGCCCGGCCCCACCAGCTGGCCGCGAAGGGCTCGCCCTCGGCGGAGGCGCGGGCGGGCACCGCCTCGAAGGTGCGCCGCAGGTCGTCCGGGCCGATCCTGGCGCGCGGCGCGGACCTGCGGGCGGCGGTACCGCTGGTCGGGCGGGGGCTCATGCGGGCCTCCGCAGGGCCACGAGGTCCGCGAGGTCGCGGTCGCTCAGCTCGGTGAGGGCGCTCTCCCCGCTGCCGAGGACCGCGTCGGCCAGGGCGCGCTTGGACTCCAGCAGTTCGCCGATCCGGTCCTCCACCGTGCCCTCGGCGACGATCCGGTGGACCTGCACGGGCTGGGTCTGCCCGATGCGGTACGCCCGGTCGGTGGCCTGCTCCTCGACGGCCGGGTTCCACCAGCGGTCGAAGTGCACGACGTGGGCGGCGCGGGTGAGGTTGAGCCCGGTGCCGGCCGCCTTGAGGGAGAGCAGGAAGACGGGGACCTCGGCGGACTGGAAGCGGTCCACCATCCGCTCCCGTTCGGCCACCGGCGTGCCGCCGTGCAGGAGTTGGGAGGGGATCGCGCGGGAGGCGAGGTGCGCGGACAGGAGCCGCGCCATCGACACGTACTGGGTGAAGATCAGGACGGAGCCGTCCTCGGACAGGATCGTGTCGAGCAGTTCGTCGAGGAGGGCGAGCTTGCCGGAGCGGCCGACGAGGCGGGTGGGCTCCTCCTTCAGATACTGCGCCGGGTGGTTGCAGATCTGCTTGAGCGAGGTCAGCAGCTTCATGATCAGGCCGCGCCGGGCGATGCCCTCCGCCGCCTCGATGTGCGCCATCGTCTCGCGGACGGCCGCCTCGTAGAGCGTGGCCTGCTCGCGGGTGAGGGAGACGGGGTGGTCGGTCTCGGTCTTGGGCGGCAGCTCGGGGGCGATGCCCGGGTCGGACTTCCTGCGTCGCAGCAGGAAGGGGCGCACCAGGCGCGAGAGCCGTTCGACGGCCTCCTCGTTGCCGAGCCCGGCGGCGGTGTCCGTGCTCTCCACGATCCGGGCGTGGCGGGCGCGGAACGCCTTGAGCGGGCCGAGTAGTCCGGGCGTGGTCCAGTCGAGGAGCGCCCACAGCTCGGAGAGGTTGTTCTCGACGGGGGTGCCGGTGAGGGCGACCCGGGCCGGGGCGGGGATGGTGCGCAGCGCCCTGGCCGTGGAGGAGTGCGGGTTCTTCACGTGCTGCGCCTCGTCCGCGACGACCAGGCCCCAGCTCTGCGCGGCCAGCTCGGCGGCGCTGGAGCGCATGGTCCCGTACGTGGTGAGGACGAAACCGCCGTCCGGGTCGCCCAGGGTGCGGTCGGCGCCGTGGAAGCGCCGCACCGGGACGCCGGGGGCGAAGCGGTTGATCTCGCGGTGCCAGTTGCCGAGGAGGGAGGCGGGGCAGACCACGAGGGTGGGCGAGGGGTGGGCGCGGTGCAGGTGGAGGGCGATGAGGGTGATCGTCTTGCCGAGGCCCATGTCGTCGGCGAGGCAGCCGCCGAGCCCGAGCGAGGTCATCCGGTCCAGCCAGGCCAGCCCGCGCAGCTGGTAGTCGCGCAGGGTCGCGTCGAGGCCGGGCGGGGGCGCGATCACCGCGTCCTGGTCGAGGATGCGCGTGCGGAGGGCGGCCAGGGCCCCGGCGGGGACCGCGTCCACCCGCTCGCCGTCCACCTCGGCGCTGCCGGTGAGGGCGACGGCCAGCGCGTCCACGGGGTCCAGCAGCCCCAGCTCCCGCTTGCGCGCCTTGCGGACCAGGGCGGGGTCGACGACCACCCACTGGTCGCGCAGCCGCACCACCGGGCGGTGCGCCTCGGCCAGGGCGTCCATCTCGGCCTCGGTCAGCCGCTCGTCCCCGAGGGAGAGCTGCCAGTCGAAGGCGAAGAGGTGCTCGGCGTCGAAGAACGACGTGCCGTCGGTGGCCGACCCGGGCGCGGGCCGCACGACGGCGGTCGCGGTGAGCGAACGGGCCAGCTCGCGCGGCCAGTGCACTTCGACCCCGGCGGCGGCCAGCCGCGAGCCGCCGTCGCTCAGGAGCTCGTACAGCTCGTCCTCGGTGATCGCCAGGACGTCGGGGACCGGCTGGCCGAGGAGCCGTTCCAGCGGGGCCCAGACGCGGGCGGCGCGACGGACCGCCAGCACCGCGTCGACCTGGGCGCGCGGCCCGAACGGCTCGCCCGCCGCGCCGCCCCACAGAGCGGCCGCGTCCACCACGTACGTCGGGTCGGCGAGGCTGTGGACCTGGACGACGGCCGCCGCGGCCCGGCGGGCCGCCGGATCGCCCCCGGACGCGGTCCGCCCCGCGCCGCCCCCGTCCTCCGCCTCCTCGCGGGCGGCGGTGGGCGCGGAGGTGTCGGAGGTGTCGAACAGCTCGTACGCGGAGAGGTCCAGGCGCAGCGAGATCCGTACGCCCGCGTCCAGTCCCGAGGCCACCTCGACGGCCCAGGCTGCGGCGTGCGGCAGATGCTGGGCCTCGCGGGCGGCGAACGGGGCGCCCATCGCGTACGCGGCGGCGGGCGTGCGCGGCAGCGTGTCCGCGACCGCGTCCAGGAACGCCCCGACCAGCGCCTCCGGGTCGGGCAGCCGGGGCGCCCCGGCGCCGGGCACCGGGGCCGCGTGTCCCTCGGGCGGCAGCGCGGCGGCGACCGCGCGCAGGTGCGCGACGTCCTCGGCGTCCCTGGGGCCGGCCCGCCAGGCGTCGTGGCCGTCCGCCGTGAGGCCGGGCAGGAGCCGGCCGCGCGCGACGAGGTGCAGGGCGTGCAGCGCGGCGGCGCCCCAGCAGCGGGTGGCGGGGTGGGCGGTGGCCAGGTGCCGGGCCCGTACGAGCAGGGGCAGCGCGTCCTCGACGGTCAGCAGCGCCACGGGCGACTCGGCCGCGCGCACCTCGCCGGGGCCGGCCGCCGGGTCCGCCCGGACGACCGTGAGCCTGCCGGGGGTGTACGGGACGGGGTCGCGGCGCGCGCCCGCGTCGGCGGCCCCGAAGGGCGCCCCGACCGGCTCCGGCTCTTCCGCGAACCGTCCCGGCGCGTCGTCCTCGCCGTCCGGGTCCCAGAAGGCGATCCGGCCGTCCCGGGGCACCGCTCCGGGCAGGAAGAGCGCCGCGCGGCGCAGCAGACGGGCGGCGTCGGCGCTCCGGGGCGCGCCCTCGGCGCCGCCCGGTCCGCCCGCACGGGTCCCCGTCGTCATGTCCGCCACCCCCCTCCCGCCCGTATCGCGGTCGTTTTCCGGTCGTCCCCAGCACGGAATGTGCTGATGCCGCGAGTCTAGGCGGGCGGTCTGACACTCCGGACTCCCGCCCCGTCACCGCAGGTCAGCGACGGGACGGGGGCGGACCGGAGCGGTGCCCCGGGCGGGAGAGGTTCCCGCCGCTCACCGTCCCGGCGACGCTCGGTGACGGCCGGTGGCGGACCTGGAGCGGCGACCCCGCGCCGGACGCGCCCCAGGGGTGTGTCCGGCGGATCAGGGTCGGACCGGCTGTCGCGGTCCCGGTCGGGATCCGCCGGGCGTGCCCTCGCCCGGTCGGCCGCGCACCGGATGCCGGGGGCGCTCCGGGCGGGCAGGGTGGCCAGCGCCAGCACGTCTCCCCCGACGTACCGATCCGCCGGACGAGCACCGGACGAGCAGACGAGGACCCGCCCATGTCCGTGACCGCTACCGCTCCCCGCCGCCGACGCCGTCTCGGCGCCGTCGCCGGGGTCTCGCTCCTCGCCCTCGCCGCCACCGGCTGCTCCGGACTCGGCCGGACCGCCGTGGGCCCCGTGACGTACACGACGGAACGCGACGCGGTGGTGCAGGTGAACAGCCCCTCGGTGCGAGGCTGCCACCGGATGGCCCCGGCGGGGGCCCACGAGGTGGAGAACGGGACGCTCGTCGACGTGATCCTGTACCGCACCCGTGACTGCACGGGGCGCGGGACGACGTACGTGCCGACCCGGTTCAGCGATGTGACCGCACCGGGCAGCGGGCCGTGGCGCAGCTACAGCTTCGTGCACTGACGGGCCGCGTGTGCCGACGGGCTCGGCCCACCGGAGGGCGGCGGCGGAACGGGGAGCGGCGCGCCGGGCCGGAGACAGCCCGTTCAGAGGACCGGGCGGGCCAGCAGCCAGGTGCCGTCGTCGGTGAGGACGCGTTCCACCCGGAGCCCGGCCGCCAGAAGATGCCCGGCGAGCTCCGCGTCGGACAGCTCGCGCGACAGGAACGTCTGCGTCCACCGGGCGTCGTCGTAGTGGTACTCCGCGCGCACCGAGCGCACACCGTCGCCCACCGGATCGGCGGAGACGATCCGGATCAGGCAGCCCGACGCGTCGGTCCGCTCCCACGGCAGCTCGGAGCGGTGTGCCACGCCCTCGCGCTGGATCAGGACGATCCCGTCGTCCCGTACGTGGGCGCGGCAGACGCGCAGCATCGCGTCGCGCACCCGGTGCTCGCCCGCGTGGACCAGGAACGAGCCGAGCAGCACCACGTCGAACCGCTCGCCGCCCAGATCCAGCGCCTCGATGGGGCTCCGCACCGTCCGCGCCCCGGCGATCCGCTCCAGCATCTCCGGCGACTCGTCCACCGCCGTCACCCGGAACCCGCGCTCCGCCAGCGGATGCGTCACCCGCCCCGCGCCGCAGCCCAGTTCGAGCAGGCTCGCCCCGGCGGGAGCCGCGCCCGCGATCACGTCCGGTTCGTCGCCCACGGCCAGCCGGCGGTACAGCTCGACCGCGCACCCGTCCGGCGTGATGGCCCCGGGGCCGGTCCCGGCGTACCCCTCACGTACCAGTGACTCGCTCATGAGAGACGAACGATCCGCCGCCGCCCCCGGTTCCACCGCCGCCCACCGGCTGCAACTCGCCGTCACCGCGGGTGGTCGCGCCCGTCCGCGCACCCGGCGGTTCCGGTCGCGTACGCCGCACCGCGCCGCGTCCTTCGCCGGGTGGGTCCATGCTGGGGAGTGAGGTGATCGCCATGCGTACCGGCAGTGAACCGACGACCGCCCGCAGTCCGCTGCGGATGCGGCTCTGGCTGAGCCTGTGGGGCACGGCCTGGGCCCTCTTCGGCCTGGTGGCCTTCGCGGTGAACGGCAGACCCGGCTGGGCGGCGGCGTGCGGGGTGGTGCTGCTGGTCGCGGTGACGGACCTCTGCGTGGTCACGTACCGGATGCGCCAGGGCTCGCGCTACCAGCCGGGCCGGGAGGTTCCGCCGTACGAGCCGGACCGCGGCGACCGGCGTCCGCGCGGGCCCTCGGGCTGACCGTGCCGGACCGCCGCCGCTCCCCGGCCCGCACGCCGGGGAGCGCGCCCCGGTCCGTTCAGGGCCGCTCGTCGAACTTCGCCGCGCGCAGGTACTCCGGCTTCGGGTCCAGCGCGGCCGCCAGGCGGAAGTGCCGGGTCGCCCGGACCGGGTTGCCGGAGCGTTCGAAGGTGCGGGCCAGCGCGAAGTGGGCGAACGCGTTGTCCGGTTCGCGCTCCAGGACCAGCTCGAACTCCAGCTCGGCCGGGCGCAGTTGGGCGGCGGCGAAGAAGGCGCGGGCGCGCAGCAGCCGGGCGGCGGTGTTCTCCGGGTGGGCGGCGATCACCGAGTCGAGGAGCTTGACGGCGCCCCGGGGGTCCCGGGCGTCGAGCAGTTGCTCGGCCGCGCGGAAGTCGATGACGTCGGTCTCCGGGTTCCTCTCGGGCACGGTTCCGTCCTTCCCGGTCCTCGGGTTCTCGGCCGCGCGCACCTCGCACGGGCCCCCACGCGCCGTCAACGTCCGCCCCGGCGTCGGTATTCCGGCGCCGGGGCTCTTCGTGTTCCGCCGGCCGCGCGCCGGGCGTCCCCCAGCGGTGCTCAGCGCGGGGCGGCGGCCCTGCGGACCAGTTCGTCCCAGACCGCGTCGACCTGCTCGACCAGCGCCTCGTGCGTGCCGTCGTTGTCCACGACCAGGTCGGCGACGGCGCGGCGCTCCTCTCGGGTCGCCTGGGCGGACATCCTGGCACGGGCGTCGGACTCCGTCATTCCGCGCAGCGTGACGAGCCGGTCGAGCTGGGTTTCGGCGGAGGCGTCGACGACCACGACCAGGTCGTAGAAGGGGGCGAGCCCGTTCTCGGTGAGGAGGGGTACGTCGTGGACGACGACGGCGTCCTCGGGAGCCGCCCGTTCCAGCTCGGCCGCGCGGGCGCCGACGAGGGGGTGGACGATCGCGTTCAGCGCGGCCCGCCGCTGGTCGTCGGCGAAGACGAGCGCGCCGAGCGCCGGGCGGTCCAGGGTCCCCTCCGCCGTCAGGATGTCCGGACCGAACTCCTCGACGACGGCCGCGAGTCCGGGTGTTCCGGGCTCGACGACCTCGCGGGCGATCCGGTCGGAGTCGATCAGGACGGCGCCGCGCTCGACGAGCAGCCGCGACACTTCGCTCTTGCCGGCGCCGATGCCACCGGTCAGACCCACTTTCAGCATGGGCCGCAGCCTACGGGCCGCCCGGGGGCGCTCAGCCCTCGCCCTCCCGTTCGGCGAGGAACCGCTCGAACTCGCGGCCGATCTCGTCGGCGGACGGCAGGTCGGCCGGTTCGGCGACCAGGTTGCCGCGGGTCTCGGAGCCGGCGACGGCGTCGTACTGGTGCTCAAGTCCTTCGACCAGGGAGACCAGTTCCTCGTCGCCCTGGCGGATCTGCCGGTCGATCTCGGTCTGGGTGCGGTGCGCTTCGGTGCGCAGGGTGTGCGCGAGGGCGGGCAGCACCAGGCCGGTCGCCGCGGTGATCGCCTCCAGCGCGGTGAGGGCGGCGTCCGGGTAGGCGGAGCGGGCCACGTAGTGCGGAACGTGGGTGGCGACCCCGAGGACGTCGTGGCCCGCCTCCATCAGCCGGTACTCCACGAGGGCCTCGGCCGATCCGGGCACCTGCGCCTCGTCGAAGGGGCTGCGGTGGCCCGGCATCAGGTCGGTGCGGTTGCCGTGCGGGGTGACGCCGACGGGACGGGTGTGCGGGACGCCCATCGGGATGCCGTGGAAGTTGACCGCGAGCCGGACGCCGAGGCGTTCGACGATCTCCTCGACGGCCGCGGCGAACCGCTCCCACTCCACGTCCGGCTCCGGGCCCGACAGCAGCAGGAAGGGCGCTCCCGTGGCGTCCTGGACCACCCTGACCTCCAGGGTCGGGGCCTCGAAGGCGGTCCAGCGGTCGCGGCGGAAGGTGAGCAGGGGGCGCCGTGCGCGGTAGTCGACGAGCCGGTCGTGGTCGAAGCGCGCGACGACCTGGTGCGGCAGCGTCTCGAGCAGGCCGTCGACGATCTGCTCGCCGGTCTCGCCCGCGTCGATGTAGCCGTCGAAGTGGTAGAGCATGACCAGGCCGGCCGACTCCTGTGCCAGCGCCATGTCGACGACGGCCAGGCCCTTCGGCTCCCATTCGTACAAACTCTGCGGATCAGGCACGGTTACCGCTCCTCCTCGTGTTCCTAGGCGAGAACGCGGCCGGCCGCACGGGCATTCCCCCTCGCCCGGACCTTTCCCGGCGGGAGCGGTTCACGGGCCGTCGGCCGCCCCCCGGTGCGGACGCTCCGCCGACGCCGGCCGTACGCCCATCCTGGTCCAGACCTTGACGGGTCCGGGCGCCGCCCCTACCGTCACGGAGCGTTCCGAAGAGCACGACGCTCCGCATCCCCACACATCCCCGCACGCGACCATCCGGCCGTGCCGGCACCCGCACGGGCACGCCCGCACACCCGCCCCCGGCCCTGCCACGCACGCACCGGCACACCCGCCCGCACGCTCCGGACGCAACTCCCCCGACGGGAAGGCCCCCCATGCGCACCCGCTCCCCCCTCACCGCCCTGCTCGCCGCCGCCCTCGCGGCGGGCGGTCTCACCGTGGTCTCGGCCGGCCCGGCGAACGCCGCCGTGATCGACGTGAGCACGGCCGCCCAGCTCAAGTCGGCGCTCACCACCGTCTCCCCCGGCGACACGATCCGGCTCGCCGACGGCACCTACACCGGGAACTTCAAGGCCACCCGTCCGGGTACCTCCGGGGCGCGGATCACCCTCACCGGCTCCGCCGGGGCGGTCCTGGCGGCGGGCGGCGGCTACGGGCTGCACCTGAACGGCGCCTCGTACTGGACGGTGCACGGGGTCACGGTCAGGGGCGGCCAGAAGGGGATCGTGACCGACGCGGCGAACGGGGTCGTGATCGACTCGGTGACCGTGCACGACCTGGACATGGAGGGCGTGCACTTCCGCGACTCCAGCAGGGACGGCGTCCTGAAGAACTCGCGGATCCACGACACCGGGCAGAACGGGCGCGGGATGGGCGAGGGCGTGTACGTCGGTTCGGCCGGCGACCTCTCCGACCGCAGCGACAACGCGCGGATCCTGAACAACACCATCGGCCCCGGCGTCGGCGGCGAGTCCGTCGACATCAAGGAGGGCACGACCGGGGCGCGGATCATCGGCAACACCTTCGACGGCGACGGGCTGACCGGCGCCAACTACGACGACTCCTGGGTCGACGTGAAGGGCAACGACGTCCTGGTGGAGGGCAACAAGGGCTCCCGCACCACCAACAACGGCTACGAGACCCACACCCAGCGGAGCGGCTGGGGCTGCGGCGCCGTCTTCCGGAACAACTCCTCGAACCTGACGGGCGCCACCGGCGACAAGCAGCTCGCCGTCAACGTCACCAACAGCGGCCCCGACTGCCGGACCACCGTGTACGCGAGCAACACCGTCACCGGCGGCAAGGGGCTGACCAACATCGCCGTCACCCCGTAGCGGCCCCGGCGAACGCGAGTGAGGCCCGCCCCCCGAAGGGAACGGGCCTCACCTACCGCTGTACAGCTACCGCAGCCGATCGGCCGCAGGGGTCAAAGCGTCAGCTCTGGCCGCCCGCGAGCTTCTCGCGCAGCGCGGCAAGGGCCTCGTCCGACGCCAGGGCGCCGGAGTTGTCCGCCGACTCCGAGGAGTAGGAGCCGCCGCCACCGCTGCCGCCGGAGGCGGCCGGAGCAGCGCCGGCCGGGGCGGCAGCGCCCTCGGCCGCGGCAGCCTCGTCGGCCTCGCGGGACTTGATGACCTGGGCCTGGTGCTGCTCGAAGCGCTGCTGCGCCTCGGCGTACTGGGTCTCCCAGACCTCGCGCTGCGCCTCGAAGCCCTCGAGCCAGTCGTTGGTCTCGGGGTCGAAGCCCTCGGGGTAGATGTAGTTGCCCTGGTCGTCGTAGGACGCGGCCATGCCGTACAGGGTCGGGTCGAACTCGACCGAGGCCGGGTCGCCACCGAAGGACTCGTTGGCCTGCTTCAGCGAGAGGCTGATGCGGCGGCGCTCGAGGTCGATGTCGATGACCTTGACGAAGATCTCGTCGTTGACCTGGACGACCTGCTCCGGGATCTCCACGTGGCGCTCGGCCAGCTCGGAGATGTGGACCAGACCCTCGATGCCCTCGTCGACGCGGACGAACGCACCGAACGGAACGAGCTTGGTGACCTTACCCGGGACGACCTGACCGATCTGGTGCGTACGGGCGAACTGCTGCCACGGGTCTTCCTGCGTCGCCTTGAGCGACAGGGAGACGCGCTCGCGGTCCATGTCGACGTCGAGGACCTCGACGGTGACTTCCTGACCGACCTCGACGACCTCGGAGGGGTGGTCGATGTGCTTCCAGGACAGCTCGGAGACGTGCACGAGACCGTCGACGCCGCCCAGGTCCACGAAGGCACCGAAGTTGACGATCGAGGAGACGACGCCGGAGCGGACCTGACCCTTCTGCAGGGTGGTGAGGAACGTCTGGCGCACCTCGGACTGGGTCTGCTCGAGCCAGGCGCGGCGGGACAGGACCACGTTGTTGCGGTTCTTGTCCAGCTCGATGATCTTCGCCTCGAGCTCCTTGCCCACGTAGGGCTGGAGGTCGCGGACACGACGCATCTCGACGAGCGACGCCGGGAGGAAGCCGCGGAGGCCGATGTCGAGGATGAGACCACCCTTGACGACCTCGATGACGGTACCGGTGACGATGCCGTCCTCTTCCTTGATCTTCTCGATGGTGCCCCAGGCACGCTCGTACTGAGCGCGCTTCTTCGAGAGGATCAGGCGGCCTTCCTTGTCCTCCTTCTGGAGAACCAGGGCCTCGATCTCGTCGCCGACCTTGACGACCTCGTTCGGGTCGACGTCGTGCTTGATCGAGAGCTCGCGGCTCGGGATGACACCTTCGGTCTTGTAACCGATGTCGAGGAGAACCTCGTCCCGGTCAACCTTGACGATGACACCGTCAACGATGTCGCCGTCGTTGAAGTACTTGATCGTCTCGTCGATCGCCGCGAGGAACGCGTCCGCGTCGCCGATGTCGTTGACCGCAACCTGCGGAGTGGTGGCGGTGGTCTCGGTGCTGCTCGTCATGTGGGAAAGGGCTCCGGTACGGACAGAGAGTCGTAGGTAATGCCACGCCGAAAGCCCGTATCGCCTCTGCAGAAGCCGGACAGCCTGGAAAGCGCGCAATCCGTTTCCGGAGAGACGCCTCGACAACCGAGGGGACATGCAACAGACGCGAGCGCGGCCTGCTAGGTCTGAAGCGCGCAGGCTCGCAGCGCAACTTGTAGCATACGGGGGCAGCCGGACAGGGTCAATGCGCGAAGGCGCACACCCGGGGCGGAACGCCCCATTCCCGGCACAACTCCTGTTCCCCGGGGCCTCGTCGGTCCCGGAACACCACGGCACGGCACCCCGGACGCGGGCCCCTACCCGGGAGTACACCCCTGGTATGTACCGCGTGCGGCGGGTGAAGGCAAACTACAACGGCGGGCACGATGAGCCAAGAGATCCACCGCACCCACTCCGCGGAAGCGGCCGACGACGCCGGGGCGGAGGCCACCCGCCGCCCCGCCGACGAGGCGGAGAGCAGCCGGGCCAGCCGGGGCTGGTGGGACCGGAACGCCGACGAGTACCAGAGCGATCACGGCGGGTTCCTGGGGGACGACCGCTTCGTCTGGGGCCCGGAGGGGCTGGACGAGGCGGAGGCCGCCCTGCTGGGGCCGGCCGACGGCCTGGCGGGCCTCGACGTCCTGGAGATCGGGGCCGGGGCCGCCCAGTGCTCGCGCTGGCTGGCCTCGCGGGGCGCCCGCCCGGTCGCCCTCGACCTCTCGCACCGCCAGCTCCAGCACGCGCTGCGGATCGGCGGCGACGTGCCCCTGGTGGAGGCCGACGCGGGCCGGCTCCCGTTCCGCGACGGCTCCTTCGACCTGGCCTGCTCCGCGTACGGGGCTGTCCCGTTCGTCGCCGACCCCGTGCGGGTCTTCCGCGAGGTGCGCCGGGTGCTGCGGTCGGGCGGGCGCTGGGTGTTCTCCGTGACGCATCCGATCCGCTGGGCGTTCCCGGACGAGCCGGGGCCCGAGGGCCTGTCCGTCGCCGCCTCCTACTTCGACCGCGTCCCCTACGTCGAGCAGGACGAGAGCGGCACGGCCGTCTATGTGGAACATCACCGCACGCTCGGCGACCGGGTCCGTGACGTGGTGGCGGGCGGCTTCCGGCTGGTCGACCTGGTCGAACCGGAATGGCCCGCCTGGAACGACCAGGAGTGGGGCGGCTGGTCCCCGCTGCGCGGCAACCTGATCCCGGGCACGGCGATCTTCGTGTGCGAGCGGGACTGACCGCCCGGACCGCGTCCGCCCCGTACGACACTGGGGGCGTGATCCGTACCGAAGCCCTGGACCGCCTGCCCGTCCGCACCGCCGTGCCCGCCCTGGCGCGCGCGCTCGACGATCGGGGCGTCGCCGTCCTGTGCACCCCGCCCGGCACCGGCAAGACGACGCTCGTGCCGCTGGTGCTGGCGGGGCTGAGCGGTCGCGGCCCGGTGCGCCGGGTGCTGGTGGCCGAGCCGCGCCGGATCGCCGCGCGGGCGGCGGCGCGGCGGATGGCCTGGCTGCTGGGCGAGCGCCCGGGCGAGCGGGTCGGTTTCACGGTGCGCGGCGAGCGCGCGGTGGGGCGGGGCACGGTGGTGGAGGTCGTGACCACCGGGGTGCTGCTCCAGCGGCTCCAGCGGGACCAGGAGCTGGCCGGGGTCGACGTGGTGATCATCGACGAGTGCCACGAGCGGCACCTGGACGCGGACACGGTGGCCGCCTTCCTCCTCGACGTACGGGAGGCGATCCGGCCCGATCTGCGGCTGGTGGCGGCGTCGGCGACGACGGACGCGGAGGGCTGGGCACGGCTGCTGGGCGACGCCCCGGTCGTCGAGGCCGAGGGCGTCGCGTACCCGGTGGAGGTCGTGTGGGCGCCGCCCGTGCGGCCGGTGGGGCCGCCGCACGGGATGAGAGTCGATCCGGCGCTGCTGGCGCATGTGGCGGCGACCGTGCGGCGGGCGCTCGCGGAGCGGGAGGGCGACGTGCTCTGCTTCCTGCCCGGCGTCGGGGAGATCGGCAGGGTGGCCGGGCAGCTCACCGGGCTGGACGCCGAGGTCCTCCAGGTGCACGGGCGCGCCCCGGCGGCCGTGCAGGACGCGGTGCTGGCCGGGTCCGCCGAGGGGCGGCGCCGGGTGGTGCTGGCGACCTCGGTGGCGGAGTCGTCCCTGACGGTGCCGGGCGTCCGGGTCGTCGTGGACGCGGGTCTGGCGCGGGAGCCGCGTACCGACCATGCCCGGGGGCTGAGCGCCCTGACGACCGTGCGGGCCTCGCGGGCGGCCGGGCGGCAGCGCGCCGGCCGGGCGGGGCGGGAGGCGCCGGGGACCGTGTACCGGTGCTGGGACGAGGCCGAGGACGGGCGGCTGGCGCGCTTCCCGGCCCCGGAGATCAAGGTGGCCGACCTCGCCGCGTTCGCGCTCCAGGCGGCGTGCTGGGGTGATCCGGACGCCTCCTCGCTGGCCCTGCTGGACCCGCCGCCCGCCGGGGCGATGGGCGCGGCCCGGGAGGTGCTGGCGGCGGTCGGCGCGGTGGACGCGGACGGCCGGGCCACACCGCGCGGCGTACGGATGTCCCGGCTGGGGCTGCACCCCCGGCTGGCGCGGGCCCTGCTGGACGGGGCGGCGGAGCTCGGGGCGCGGCGGGCCGCGGAGGTGGTGGCGCTGCTCAGCGAGGAGCCGCCGAGGGAGTACGGGGACGATCTCGCGGCGGCGCTGCGGGCGGCCCGCCGGGGTCAGGACGGGTACGCGGGGCGCTGGAAGCAGGAGGTGCGCCGGCTCTCCGCCCAGGTGGACGGCGGGGGCGCCGGGGAGGCCGGCGGCGGGGGACGCTCCGACGACGCGGCGGTCGGGCTCGTCGCCGCGCTGGCGTTCCCCGAGCGGGTGGCGCGGGCCCGGGGCGACGGGGCGTTCCTGATGGTGTCGGGTACGGGCGCGGAGCTGCGGGAGGGGTCGCGGCTGCGCAGTGCGCCCTGGCTGGCCGTGGCGGTCGCGGACCGGCCCTCCCACGCGGCGTCGGCGCGGGTGCGGCTGGCGGCGGTGGTCGACGAGGAGACCGCGCTGGCGGCCGCCGGGCGGCTGCGGGTGCGGGGCGAGGAGGTCCGCTGGACGGACGGCGACGTGGTGGCCCGGTCGGTGGACCGGCTGGGCGCGGTGGAGCTGGCGGTACGGCCGTTGAAGCAGCCGGACACCGGGCTGGTGCGCGGGGCGCTGGTGGAGGGGCTGCGGCGCGAGGGGCTCGGGCTGCTGCGCTGGAGCCGGGACGCGGAGCAGTCGCGGGCGCGGCTGGCGTTCCTGCACCGGGTGCTGGGGGCGCCGTGGCCGGACGTGTCGGACGGGGCGCTGCTCGCGGACCCGGACGCGTGGCTGGAGCCGGAGCTGTCGCGGGCGCGGCGGCGCTCGGATCTGGGGCGGCTGGACGCGGGGCAGGCGCTGCGGCGGCTGCTCCCGTGGGCGACGGGTGAGGCGGCCCGGCTGGACGAGCTGGCGCCGGAGCGGATCGAGGTGCCGAGCGGGTCCCGGATCCGGGTGGAGTACGGCGGGGAGCAGCCCGTCCTCGCGGTGAAGCTCCAGGAGGTGTTCGGGCTGGCCGAGACGCCCCGGGTGGCCGGGGTGCCGGTCCTGGTGCACCTCCTCTCCCCCGCCGGGCGCCCGGCGGCCGTCACCGCCGATCTGGCATCGTTCTGGCGGGAGGGCTACCGGGCGGTGCGGGCGGAGCTGCGCGGCCGCTATCCGAAGCATCCGTGGCCGGAGGACCCCGCGACCGTACCGGCGACGCGGTTCACGACGGCCCGGCTCAAGCGGTCGTAGGGCCTCGCGGCGGGCGCGTCCGGGCCTCCAGCCACAGGGCGAGCGCGAGCAGTCCGGCGCCGAGGCCGAGGAATCCCCAGGGCAGGTACGAGGTGAGGAGGAGGACCAGGACGCGCTGGGACTTCACCAGCTCGACGGTGTCCTCGATGTAGTCCTCGCGCATCTTCACATGGCCGGAGAACGCGGTGACGGTGTCCTCGGACATGCCCATCTTCCTGGCGTCGCGCAGTTCCTCCCGGTGGATCTCCTCGCCGTTGACGGGGGCTCCGGTGACCGGGTCGACCCAGAACATGCGCTGGGTGGTGTACCAGCGGGTCATGCCGGTCCGCGCGATCTGCTCGGGGGTGATGCCCTCGACGGGCATCTTCTTCGGCAGGGGGACCTTGGTCCAGGGGACGGTCTGCTCGAAGTAGTAGACCTCCAGCCCGCGGAAGGTGCGGGTGCCCCGGTAGTGGATGGGGGCGGTGGTGCGGGTCTGGGCGTCGAAGTAGGCGTAGTCCCGTTTCTCGGTGAGGAAGGGCCACTTGAACTCGATGCCCTCGCGGCGGACCGGGTCGCCGTCGACCATCTCGCCGGTGGCGTTGACGGGGGCCTGGGTGTGGGCGTCGAAGATGTAGCGCTCGGGGATGGCGGAGACCTTCTCGCCGTCGGGGCCCTCGATGTAGGAGAGCGCGTCCCAGACGACGACGTCGCGTCCGGCGCTGCGTTCGATCTTCTCGGACTCCTCCACGTTGCCCTTGAGCGTCTGGACGATGGTGACCTTCTCGACCTCCTTCGCCTTCAGGGTGGTGTAGTCGAGGAGGGTGGCGGGGGACGCCTCCAGGACGACTTCCTGGTACTGGTTCGGCGGGACCTTGGCCAGGCGCGGGAAGGCGTACCAGCGCAGCAGCGGTGACAGCGCGGCGAAGAAGACGGCGAAGGCCAGGAGTACGAGACCGGCTCGGCGGCGCATGGTGGGGGTCCTCTCCCTCCGCGGTGTCACCTCTTGGGGCCCGGGACCGTGGTGAGCAGGGGTTTCGGGGAGGTCTCCCCCGGCGGTGCGCCGACGGCGGAGACGGTGAGCACGAGGGCGAGGGCGGCGGCCAGCCCGATGGCGGCGGCGACGAGGGCGCGCATGCTGGGGCCTCCCGGGGCGGTGGTCCGGCGACGGCGCCGCGAGCTGACGGGCCGCCAGGGCGGGGGCACCGTAGCAACCCGGGCGCGAGATGAGAACACCGGCGGCCGGGGCACGGCGCACAGCCCCCCGGCCGGGTGGCCGGGGGGCTGTGCGATCGCCGTGCGGTGGCGGGGCGGTGGGCCCGGGGTCAGGGCTTGACGGCCTGGGGAGTCCCCGTCGCCTTCGGGGTCTTGGGGGACGCCGGCTCCTCCGGTGCGGTCTCCGCCGGCGCCTTGACGGTGAGTTCGACGACGACCGAGCCGCCGCCCTCGGTGGTGAGGCGCAGCAGGTAGGTGCCCGCTTCGCCGTCCGCGTGGATGTCCGGGAGGCGCAGCTTCCCGTCGGCGTCCGTGGTCAGCCCGGTGAGGGTGCGGACGGGCTTGCCCGCCTCGTCCTCGAAGTACGGGCCCTTGTCGTTGTCGATGACGCCGAGGCGGTCCTTGACCATGGTGGCGGTGACGGCCACGCCGGGCGCGGCGGCGTCCTTGTAGGTGGCCCTGACGGTGACGGCGTCCGTGAACTTCTCGCCGGAGACGGCGACGAGTTCCTTGTCGTCGGTGCGGGCGATGGCGTCGGCCTGGCGGGCGGTGACGGTCGCCGCGTAGGTCAGGGTGCGCGGCCGGCCGATGCCGGCGGTGGCGGTCACGGTGAACTCCCCGGCCTTCTCGCCCGCCCGGAGCTCCGGCGCGGTGGCGGTGCCGTCGGCCCCGGTCCGTACCACGACGGTCTTCTTGCCGCCGGCGAAGAGCGTGCCGGTGTCGCCGGTGACGGTGAAGGTGACGGGCGCCTTGGCCAGCGGGGCGCCGAGCGCGTTGCGGGCGCGGACGGAGACCCGCTCGTCGAACGATGCGCCCGCGGTGGCGCGCAGCGGTCCGGTGCCCGCGTTCTCCAGGGAGCCGAACGTCTCGGCCGGCGGCGTCGGCTCGCCGGTGGGCGGGGTGGGCGGCTTCGGGGTCGGGGTCGGGCTGGTGGAGCCTCCGCCGGGCTTCGAGGGGCTCGGGCTCGGCTTGCCGCCCGGCTTGGACGGGGAGGGCTTCGGGCTCGGCGTCACGCTCGGACCGGAGCCCGGACGCGGACCCGGGAGGGTGGGGAGGGGCGTGCTCGGGGTGGTGGGCAGCGTGCCGGCGCCGTCGGGGACCTCGTGCGTACCGCGCTGGTAGTAGGAGAACCAGGAGCGGACCGTGTTCAGGTACTCCGTGGACCGGTTGTAGCTCAGCACAGCCTTGTCGAGGTCGGCGGAGACGGCCAGGTCGCGGTCGTTGGCGCAGAGGTAGCGGCCGGCGGCGAGCGCCGCGTCGTAGATGTTGTTGGGGTCCTTGCGGCCGTCGCCGTTGGCGTCCTGGCCCCAGGAGGCCCAGGTCGACGGGATGAACTGCATGGGGCCGACGGCACGGTCGTGGACCGCGTCCCCGTCGTAGGCGCCGCCGTCGGTGTCCTTGATCAGCGCGAAGCCCTGGCCGTTGAGGGCCGGGCCGAGGATGCGGGGGCTCGCGGTGCCGTCGGCGTCGACGCGCCCGCCGCGGGCCTGCCCGGACTCGACCTTGCCGATCGCCGCGAGGAGTTGCCAGGGCAGCCGGCACGTGGGGTCGGTGGTCGCGACGGTCCGCTCGGCCTGCTTGTACGCGGCGAGGATCGTCGCCGGAATGCCCGCCTCCGCACGGCCTGCCGCCGGGAGGTTGCTGGACGAACCGGGCCTGTCGGGCGTGACCAGGGGCGGAAGGTCGGTGTAGTAGGGCGAGTTGCCGGTCGCCGCGCCGTCGTTCCCGGCGCTCGCGGTGTCCTCCCCGGCGGCCTGCGGGTCACCGCCGGCCGACCCCTCGGACAGGGTCGCCGCGGGCGCCTGCGAGGCCGCGAGCGCCGCCACGGCGGCCGCCGCCACCGCGGTGGTCGTGGCTCCCCTGCGCAGACGTCGGCGCATGTGCGCTGCCATACGTTCCGGTCCCTCCCCCTCGAAGGCTGCTCGCGCTCCCCAGCGCGAGGACTTCAGCGACCCTACGACACCTCGTGTCACCGGGGCACCGCACCCTGACCGCTTCTTACTGTTTTTTCACGTTCGGGGCCCTACGTTGTCCGCCCGGCCACGGAAGGGTGCCCGAACGGTCCCCCATACTTGCCGCCATGCCGTTCACGCTCAGCCACGCCGCCGCCGTGCTCCCGGCGATCCGCCGTAACGGGACCGCCCGTTGGGCGCTGCTCCCGTCGGCGCTCGTCGCCGGTTCGTTCGCGCCGGACGTCACCTACTTCGCGGACACGGTGGTCCCCGGGGCGATGGAGTTCGGGGCGTTCACCCACACCGCCGTCGGCGTCGTCACGGTGAACGTGGCGATCGCCGCGGCCCTGGTCGCCGTCTGGGCGCTGCTGCGGGAGCCGCTGGTCGCACTGTTGCCGGCAGACGTACGGGGCCGCGTCCACGCGTTCGTCCGGGGTCAGCGGTGGACACGGGAATCGTTCGGGCCGTCCGCGTGGGCGCGGTTCGCGGCCTCGGCGGCGCTGGGCGCGGCCACGCACGTGGTGTGGGACGCGTTCACCCACCACAGCCGGTGGGGCACGGAGTCGCTGCCGGTACTGAACCGCGCCGTCGGCGGCTTCCCGGGGTACCAGCTCGCCCAGTACGGCAGTTCGGCGCTCGCCCTCGTGGTCATCGGCTGGTTCGCCGCCACCGGGCTGCGGCGGACCGCACCCCTCCCCGCGCCCGCGGAGGTGCCGGTGCTCGGCCGCCGGGAGCGGTGGGGCGCGCTCGGACTGCTGGCGGTGTGCCTCCTGGCCGGCGTCGCCCACCGGTGCCTGCGCTGGTACGCCCACTTCGGCCGGGTGGAGAGCCCGCTCGACATCGTCCCCACGGCCTGCTTCGGCGCGGGCGCGGGGCTGGCGGCCGGACTGCTCCTGTACGGGGCGGGGATGCGGCTGCGGCGCGGGACGCGGGGGTCCGGACGCCCCGGGCCCCTACCGGAGGAGGAGCCCCGGACGAAGGCCCCGGCCGGCCGGGGGTAGCCGCACACGAACGGGGGCCCGGAACCGGGACGCGGTTCCGGGCCCCCGTGACCTGCGGGACGGGCCCGTTCAGTGCGCGGCCGACTCCCAGTCCGTGCCGACGCCGACCGACACATCGAGCGGGGCGCGCAGCTTGACCGCGTTCGCCATCTCGTGGCGCACGATCTCCTCCACCCGCTTCCGCTCGCCCTTCGCGATCTCCAGGACGATTTCGTCGTGGACCTGGAGCAGCATCCGCGAGGTCAGCTCCGCCTCCCGCAGCGCCTTGTCCACCCGCAGCATCGCCACCTTCACGATGTCGGCGGCCGTGCCCTGGATCGGGGCGTTCAACGCCATCCGCTCGGCGGCCTCACGACGCTGGCGGTTGTCGCTGTTCAGATCGGGGAGGTAGCGGCGGCGGCCGAGGATCGTCTCCGTGTAACCGGTGGCCCTGGCCTCCTCCACGACCCGGTGCAGATAGTCCCGCACCCCGCCGAACCGCTCGAAGTAGGTGTCCATCAGCACCCGGGCCTCCGCCGGGTCGATGTTCAGCTGCTGGGAGAGACCGAACGCGGAGAGCCCGTACGCCAGACCGTAGGACATGGCCTTGATCTTGCGGCGCATCTCCGCGTCGACCGCGTCCTTCCCGACGCCGAAGACCTGCGAGGCGACCGTGGTGTGCAGGTCCTCGCCGGAGGTGAACGCCTCGATCAGACCGGCGTCCTCGGACAGGTGCGCCATCACCCGCAGCTCGATCTGGCTGTAGTCCGCCGTCATCAGTGTCTCGAAGCCCTCACCGACGACGAAGCCCCGGCGGATCGCCCGGCCCTCGTCGGTACGGACCGGGATGTTCTGCAGATTCGGGTCGGTGGAGGAGAGCCGCCCCGTCGCCGCCACCGTCTGGTTGAACGTGGTGTGGATGCGCCCGTCCTCGGCGATCGTCTTGATCAGCCCCTCGACGGTGACCCGCAGCTTCGCCTGCTCACGGTGGCGCAGCATCAGGACCGGCAGCTCGTGCTCGGTCTGCGCCGCCAGCCACGCCAGCGCGTCCGCGTCCGTCGTGTAACCGGTCTTGGTCTTCTTCGTCTTCGGCAGACCCAGCTCACCGAAGAGGATCTCCTGGAGCTGCTTGGGCGAACCGAGGTTGAACTCGCGGCCGACCGCCGCGTGCGCCTCCTTCACCGCCTGCTGCACCGTCCCGGCGAACTGCTGCTCCATCGACTCCAGATGGGCCCGGTCCGCGGCGATCCCGTGCCGCTCCAGCCGGGCCAGGAGGATCGACGTCGGCAGCTCCATGTCGTGCAGCAGCTCCGCCGCGCCCACCTCCTGCAACCGGGTCGTGAACGCCTCGCCCAGATCGAGCACCGCACGGGCCTGCGCCATCAGGGCGTCCTGCTCGGCCCGGTCGTCCGCGCCGAACGCGAGCTGCCCGTCGGACGCGGCCGCCGGCGCCAGCTCACGACCCAGGTACTCCACGGCCAGCGCGTCCAGGGCGAAGGAGCGCCGCCCCGGCTTCACCAGATACGCGGCGAGCGCCGTGTCCATCGTGACGCCTTCGAGCCGCCAGCCCATCTCCGGGAAGACCCGCATCACGTTCTTCGCGTTGTGCAGCACCTTCGGCCGGGACCCGTCCGCGACCCAGGCGGCGAACGCCCGCCCGTCGGCCTCGTCCAGCTGCGTCGGGTCCAGCCAGGCGGCCGACCCGTCCGCGGCGCCGAGCGCCACCTCGGTGACCGTCCCGGCCCCCAGCGACCACGTGTCGACCGTCATGACGCCGAGCGGCTGCGCCCCGTGCTCCTCCAGCCACGGCCCGACCTCGCCGGAACCGAGCACCGCCCCGTCCAGCTCGATCCCGGCCGCCGGCGCCGGCGGCTCGGCCTCCGCCGCCCCCGGGTCCACGGCGAGCAGCCGCTCCCGCAGGCTCGGATTGCGGATCTCCAGTATGTCGAGGATGCCCGTGACCGCCGTACGGTCGTACGGAGCGCGCTCCAGCTCCACCGGAGTCTTCGGCAGCTCCACGTCCCGGACCATCTCGGTCAGCACCCGGTTCATCTTCACCGCGTCCAGGTGGTCCCGGAGATTCTGCCCGGCCACACCCTTGACCTCGTCGGCCCGCGCGATCAGCTCGTCGAACGTACCGAACTGGTTGATCCACTTCGCGGCCGTCTTCTCCCCGACCTTCGGGATGCTCGGCAGATTGTCCGACGGGTCGCCGCGCAGGGCCGCGAAGTCCGGATACTGCCGCGGAGTGAGCCCGTACTTCTCGACGACCTTCTCCGGCGTGAACCGGGTCAGCTCGGAGACCCCCTTCGTGGGGTACAGCACGGTCACGTTGTCCGTGATCAACTGGAAGGAGTCCCGGTCGCCGGTGACGATCAGCACCTCGAACCCGGCCTCCTCCGCCTGGGTCGCCAGCGTCGCGATGACGTCGTCCGCCTCGAACCCGTCCACCGCGAACCGGTCCGCGTTCATCGCGTCCAGCAGCTCCCCGATCAGCTCCACCTGCCCCTTGAACTCGTCGGGGGTCTTGGAACGGTTCGCCTTGTACTCCGGGAACTCCTCGGACCGCCACGTCTTGCGGGACACGTCGAACGCGACCGCGAAATGCGTGGGCGCCTCATCACGCAACGTGTTCGCCAGCATCGACATGAAGCCGTACACGGCGTTCGTCGGCTGGCCCACCGCCGTCGTGAAATTCTCCGCGGGCAGGGCGAAGAACGCCCGGTACGCCAGGGAGTGCCCGTCCATGAGGAGCAGGCGCGGTCGGTTGTCTGCCGTCTTCTTCGATGCCGTCTCAGCCACGCCCCCGATCCTGCCACGGCCCACCGACAATCCGGGCCTCCACCGCCTCGCCCAGCCGTGACAGGATCGATGGACAGGACACAGACCCGAGGAAGAAGCGCTCGAAGGGGAGCAGCATCATGGCAACCAAGCCGCCGACCGGTGACCCGGTCCAGGACGCCCCTACGGTCGAACCGGCCCAGCACGCCGCCGCCGGCCTGCCCGCCGTCGCCCACTCCCTGCGCATCTCCCGGCAGCAGATGGGCATCGGCCGCACCGCCCGCACCCTGCTCAAGGTCAACCAGAAGGACGGCTTCGACTGCCCCGGCTGCGCCTGGCCCGAGGGCGACGAACGGCACACCGCCGAATTCTGCGAGAACGGCGCGAAGGCCGTCGCCGAGGAAGCGACCCTGCGCCGCGTCACCCCCGCCTTCTTCGCCGCCCACCCCGTCGCCGACCTCGCCGAGCGCAGCGGCTACTGGCTCGGCCAGCAGGGCAGGATCACCCAGCCGGTGTACCTACCCGAGGGCGGCGACCGGTACGAACCGGTGACCTGGGAGCGCGCGTTCGCGATCATCGCCGAGGAACTCACCGCCCTCGACTCCCCCGACGAAGCCCTCTTCTACACCTCCGGCCGCACCAGCAACGAGGCCGCGTTCCTCCTCCAGCTCTTCGCCCGCGAATTCGGCACCAACAACCTGCCGGACTGCTCCAACATGTGCCACGAGTCCTCCGGCTCGGCACTCGTCGAGACCATCGGCATCGGCAAGGGCAGCGTCTCCCTGGAGGACATCCACCAGGCCGACCTGATCATCGTCGCCGGACAGAACCCCGGCACCAACCACCCCCGCATGCTGTCCGCCCTGGAGAAGGCCAAGAAGGCCGGCGCGAAGATCATCTCGGTCAACCCGCTGCCCGAAGCCGGCATGGAACGGTTCAAGAACCCCCAGACCCCCCACGGCATGCTCAAGGGCACCGCCCTCAACGACCTCTTCCTCCAGATCCGCATCGGCGGCGACCAAGCCCTCTTCCGCCTCCTCAACAAGCTGATCCTCGCCGCCGACGGAGCCGTCGACACCGCCTTCGTCACCGAACACACCCACGGCTACGAGGAGTTCGCCCAAGCCGCCGAAGCCGCCGACTGGGACGAGACCCTCAAGGCCACCGGCCTCACCCGCGCCGAGATCGAGCAGGCCCTCGCCCTGGTCCTCGCCTCGCAACGCACCATCGTCTGCTGGGCCATGGGCCTCACCCAGCACAAGCACTCCGTCCCCACCATCCGCGAAATCGTCAACTTCCTCCTCCTGCGCGGAAACATCGGCCGCCCCGGCGCCGGCGTCTGCCCCGTACGCGGCCACTCCAACGTCCAGGGCGACCGCACCATGGGCATCTTCGAACGCCCCGCACCGGCCTTCCTCGACGCCCTCGACAAGGAATTCGGCATCACCTCCCCCCGCCACCACGGCTACGACGTGGTACGCGCCATCCAGGCCCTCCGCGACGGCGACGCCAAGGTCTTCCTCGCCATGGGCGGCAACTTCGTCGCCGCCACCCCCGACACCGCCGTCACCGAGGCCGCGATGCGCCGCGCCCGCCTCACCGTCCACGTCTCCACCAAGCTCAACCGCTCCCACGCCGTGACCGGCACCCGCGCCCTGATCCTCCCCACGCTCGGCCGCACCGACAAGGACGTCCAGACGAGCGGCAAACAGTTCGTCACCGTCGAGGACTCCATGGGCATGGTCCACGCCTCCCGAGGCAACCTCACCCCCGCGAGCCCCCACCTGCTCTCCGAACCCGCCATCGTCGCCCGGCTCGCCCGCGCCGTCCTCGGCCCCGAATCCCGCACCGAATGGGAGGAGTTCGAACGCGACTACGCCACCATCCGCGACCGCATCTCCCACGTCGTCGCCGGCTTCGAGGACTTCAACACCCGCATCGCCCACCCCGGCGGCTTCGCCCTCCCCCACGCCCCCCGCGACGAACGCCGCTTCCCCACCGCCACCGGCCGCGCCAACTTCACCGCAGCCCCCGTCGAATACCCCGAACTCCCCGACGGCAGGCTCCTGTTGCAGACCCTGCGCTCCCACGACCAGTACAACACCACCATCTACGGCCTCGACGACCGCTACCGGGGCATCAAAGGCGGCCGCCGCATCGTCATGATCAACCCCGAGGACGCCACCGCCCTCGACCTCCCCGACGGCTCCTACACCGACCTCGTCAGCGAATGGAAGGACGGCGTGGAACGACGCGCGGAGGGCTTCCGCATCGTCCACTACCCCACCGCCCGGGGCTGCGCCGCCGCCTACTACCCCGAGACCAACGTCCTGGTCCCCCTCGGCTCCACCGCCGACACCAGCAACACCCCCGCCAGCAAGTCCGTCGTCATCCGCTTCGAGAACACCCGCACCGCCTGAGATCCCCAGCGGCGCCCGCCGGACCACCACCCGGCCACGGTCCGCCGGACCCACCCCGGGGTGGGTCCGGCGGACCAGGACCGGACGGGCCGCACCAGAAGCCGCGGATCCGGTCACACTCCGCCCGACACGCCCTAAGCGTCCGCTCAGCCGTCTGATAGGAACAGGGCAGACAGCGACGAACCAGCGCACCCGAACGGAGCCGGACCATGGGCGAGCACACCGCACCCCTCTTCCCCCAGGAAGTCATCGACGAGTACGCGGCACTCGGCGTCGACCTCCCCGCCCTCTTCTCCGCCGGCCACCTCGGCGAACGCATGGGCGTCACCATCGTCGAAGCCGCCGCCGACCGCGTCGTCGGCACCATGCCCGTCGAAGGCAACACCCAGCCCTACGGACTCCTCCACGGCGGCGCCTCCGCCGTCCTCGCCGAAACCCTCGGCTCCGTCGGCTCCATGCTCCACGGCGGCGCCTCCAAGATCGCCGTCGGCGTCGACCTCAACTGCACCCACCACCGCGGCGCCCGCAACGGCCTCGTCACCGGCGTCGCCACCCCCGTCCACCGCGGCCGCTCCACCGCCACCTACGAAATCGTCATCACCGACGAACAGGACAAGCGCGTCTGCACCGCCCGCCTCACCTGCCTCCTGCGCGACGCACCGCGACCCGACGCCGACTGACACCACCACACCCCGCCACGAAGAAGCACCCCGCGCACCGCGGAAAGCACCCCCGCACACCGCACCACCCATCTGCCCGGCCGGAAGCGCACCCAGCGCAATCCGGCCGGGCAGTCCCATATCCCCACCAAAGAAAGACCGTTGACCAACACACTCGGTCAACTCCCTTGACGCCAGCACGCGTTCCATGAGCCACTCAGCAGCCACATCAGCCCCGGCGACACCCGCACCCCCACGCCCCACGTAACACAGCGTGACGATCAAGGGATGCGGAAACCGGCCGCCCACACCCACGCCGCCACCCGGGGCCACCCCGCCATGCCCGCCGCACCCCACCACGGCCGGACACCCCCGTCAGCACCAAGATCACCCCAAGCCCCTTAGCAGAGCTGCGCGTTCTCACCATGTGGTCACCGCGCACTCCAGGCGAAACCGGCACATGTCCTCACAGGAAGCTCAAGCCTTGCTCAAGGGCATAACAAGAGAGTCACATCCCTCGCCGACCCATCCCGATGGCCCCCGGCTGCGCTTAGAGTCACGGCCAGTCACCGCGCCGCCGGGCGCGTCTGCAGCACGGCCCTGTACCAACCCAGTACGGCCCGGCGACCGACACGGCACCTCACGCAGAGGAGGCCGCGCCAGGGAAAGGACCTTTCGTGCGACACCGTTCTTTGCTCATACTCACCACAGTGCTCACCACCGGAGCACTGACCCTCACCGCCTGCGGGTCGCGCGACGACAGCAAGAGCGGCGGCGGCGACGGCGGAAACCAGACGGTCGTCATCGGCCTCGACGCCCCCCTCACCGGCGACCTCTCCGCCCTGGGCCTCGGCATCAAGAACTCCGCCGAGCTCGCCGTCAACACGGCCAACAAGGACAAGACCGTCCCCGGCGTCACCTTCAAACTCCAGGCCCTCGACGACCAGGCCCAGCCCTCCGTCGGCCAGCAGAACGCCGTCAAGCTCATCGGCACCGACGAAGTCCTCGGAGTCGTCGGCCCGCTGAACTCCGGCGTCGCCCAGTCGATGCAGAAGCCCCTCAACGACGCCAAGCTCACCCAGGTCTCCCCCGCCAACACCGGCACCGAACTGTCCCAGGGCGACAACTGGAAGACCGGCGACAAGAAGCGCCCCTACGCGTCCTACTTCCGCACCGCCACCACGGACCAGATCCAGGGCGCCTTCGCGGCCAAGTACCTCTTCGAAACCGCGAAGATCAAGGACGTCTACCTCATCGACGACCAGAAGCCCTACGGCGCCGGCCTCGCCGCCTCCTTCAAGGCGACGTTCACCGAGCTCGGCGGCAAGATCGTCGGCTCCGACCACGTCAACCCCGAGGACCGCGACTTCAACTCCGTCGCCACCAAGGTCAAGAGCTCCGGCGCCAAGGCCGTCTACTACGGCGGCGAATACCCCGCCGGCGCCCCCCTGAGCCAGCAGATCAAGGACAGCGTCAAGATCCCGCTCATGGGCGGCGACGGCATGTACAGCGCCGACTTCATCAAGCTCAACAAGAAGTCCGAAGGCGACATCGCCACCTCCGTCGGCAAGCCCGTCGAAGAACTCGAATCCGCCAAGAAGTTCATCGCCGACTACAAGGCCGCCGGCTACAAGGACGCCTACGAGGCCTACGGCGGCGGCACCTACGACGCCACCTGGTCCATCATCGAAGCCGTCAAGATCGTCGCCGCCGAGAACGACGGCAAGATCCCCGGCGACGACGCCCGCGCCAAGGTCCTCGCCGCCATGGACAAGGTCAAGTTCGAAGGCGTCACCGGCCCCGTCTCCTTCGACGAATACGGCGACACCACCAACACCCTCATGACCGCCTACCAGGTCACCGGCGGCAAGTGGGCCTCCAAGCTCAGCAGCACCGTCAAGTAACACCGGCCGGGCCCCGCCCCGCCCCCGTCACACAAAGCAACCAGACCGCGCGGGAGCGCTACCAGCCCTCCCGCGCGGTGCCATATCCGAACCACTCCACGGAGGCCCTGCGGTGAACGAACTGCCGCAACAGCTGGCCAATGGACTCATCCTCGGCGCGATGTACGGTCTCATCGCGATCGGTTACACGATGGTCTACGGAATCATCCAGCTCATCAACTTCGCACACGGCGAGATCTTCATGATCGGAGGCTTCGGAGCCCTCACGGTCTACCTCGGGCTTCCGTCCGGATTCTCCCTCATCGCCGCCATACCCCTCATGATCGTCGGCGGCGTCATAGCCGCCGTCGCCATCAGCATGGCCGCCGAACGCTTCGCCTACCGGCCCCTGCGCGGCGGACCACGCCTGGCACCCCTCATCACCGCCATCGGGCTCTCCCTCGCCCTCCAGCAAGCGGTATGGATGTGGTACCCGAACGCCACCAAGGACCGCTCCTTCCCCCAGTTCGAAGGCGAATCCTTCGACGTCCTCGGCGCCACCATCCAACGCGGCGACATCTTCGTCCTCATCGTCGCCCCCCTCTGCATGCTCGCCCTCGGCCTCTTCGTCTCCAAGACCCGCGCCGGCCGCGGCATGCAGGCCACCTCGCAGGACCCCGACACCGCCAAGCTCATGGGCATCAACACCGACCGCATCATCGTCATGGCCTTCGCCATCGGCGCCGCGTTCGCCGCCGTCGCCGCCGTCGCCTACGGGCTCAAGAACGGCCAGATCGGCTTCCGCATGGGCTTCATCATGGGCCTCAAAGCCTTCACCGCAGCCGTCCTCGGCGGCATCGGCAACATCTACGGCGCCATGCTCGGCGGCGTCGTCCTCGGCATCGCCGAAGCCCTCGCCACCGGCTACATGAGCGAAGTCCCCGGCATGGAACTCTTCGGCGGCGGCGCCTGGAAGGACGTATGGGCCTTCGCCCTCCTCATCATCGTCCTCCTCGTCCGACCCCAGGGCCTGCTCGGCGAACGCGTCTCGGATCGAGCGTGATGACCATGACCAACAACAACACGCCCACCGGCACCCCCCTCATCACGGTGCCCGCGGCCCGCCACCTCACCACCGCCGGCGCCGCCACCGCCCTCATCGGCACCTTCCTCGCCTGGACCTGGACCGCCGAATTCCCCGGCGACCTCACCGTCACCGGCTACCCCGGCGGCCTCCAGGTCCTCACCCTCGTCGGCGCCGCCCTCACCCTCCTCCTGGCCCTCTCCGGCTACGGAATCAAGGGCCTGCGCTGGCTCACCCCCGGCGGCGCCAACAGCCCCGTCCGACTCGCCGCCATCGGCGTCCTCGGCACCACCGGCTTCACCATCGGCGCCATCTCCGTCGAACTCGGCGGCATCGTCAACCTGGAACCCGGAGCCTGGGTCAGCCTCGCCGGCGCCATCATCGCCGTCGCCGCCTCCCTCGGCCTCCCCACCGACCAGCCGCTCGACGACACCATCAAGCACAACCCCCTCGACCGCTTCCTCAACACCCTCCGAGCCCCCGCGCCCGAACGCGCCAAGGACCTCCCCAACTGGGCCGAGATCCTCATCATCGCCGCAGCCTTCGGCGTCGCACTCCACGTCTTCACCTACGGAATCGACACCGAGTACGCCGAACTCTTCATCGGCTACATCATCAGCGTCGCGTTCGGCTTCACCGCACTCAACCGGGCCGGACTCATCTCCCGCATCACCCGGCTGACCACGAAGCACCGCAACGTCACCCTGGCCGCCGCACTCGTCGCCGCGTTCTGCTTCCCCTTCACCCAGCAGAACGAGCAGTACGCCCTCATCGGCGCGAACATCCTCATCTTCGCGACCGTGGCACTCGGCCTCAACGTCGTCGTCGGCCTCGCCGGACTCCTCGACCTCGGATACGTCGCCTTCCTCGGCGTCGGCGCCTACGCCGCCGCCCTGGTCTCCGGCTCCCCGCTCTCCCCCGTCGGCGTCCAATTCCCCTTCTGGGCCGCCGTCCTCACCGGCGCCGCAGCCTCACTCGTCTTCGGCGTCGTCATCGGCGCCCCGACCCTGCGACTGCGCGGCGACTACCTCGCCATCGTCACCCTCGGCTTCGGAGAGATCTTCCGCCTCACCGTCAACGCCCTCAACGGCGTCAGCGGCCCCGACCTCACCAACGGCTCCCAGGGCATCCCCAGCATCCCCGACCTCAACCTCTTCGGCTTCGACTTCGGCATCAGCCACGACATCGCCGGATTCACCCTCGGCAGGTCGGCCAACTACTACCTGCTGATGCTCGTCTTCACCGCCGTCGTCGTCCTGGTCTTCCGACGCTCCGGAGAATCCCGCATCGGCCGCGCCTGGGTCGCCATCCGCGAGGACGAGACCGCCGCCACCGCCATGGGCATCAACGCCTTCCGGCTCAAGCTCCTCGCCTTCGCCCTCGGCGCCACCCTCGCCGGACTCGCCGGTACCGTCCAGGCCCACGTCTCCTACACCGTGACGCCCGAGCAGTACCAGTTCGCCGGCTCCGTACCCCCGAACTCCGCCTTCCTCCTCGCCGCCGTCATCCTCGGCGGCATGGGAACCCTCAGCGGACCCCTCGTCGGCGCGGCCCTCCTCTACCTCATCCCGGCCAAACTCCAATTCATGCAGGACTACCAGCTCTTCCTCTTCGGCATCGCGCTGATCCTGCTCATGCGCTTCCGCCCCGAAGGCCTCGTCGCCGACCGCAGGAAGCAGCTCGAATTCCACGAGACCGGCCAACTCGACGTCCCAGCGGAAGACGCCCCGCTGACCCAGACGACCGCCGGCACCACGAAGGCGGGGGCGTGAACACATGACCACCCAAACCACCACCCCGACCACCACCACGGTCCTCGACGCCAGCGGCGTCACCATGCGATTCGGCGGACTCACCGCCGTACGCGGCGTCGACCTCACCGTCAACAGCGGCGAGATCGTCGGCCTCATCGGCCCCAACGGAGCCGGCAAGACCACCTTCTTCAACTGCCTCACCGGCCTCTACATCCCCACCGAAGGCAAGGTCAGCTACAAGGGCACCGTCCTACCGCCCAAACCCCACCTCGTCACCAAGGCCGGCATCGCCCGCACCTTCCAGAACATCCGGCTCTTCGCCAACATGACCGTCCTGGAAAACGTCCTCGTCGGACGCCACACCCGGACCAAAGAGGGCCTCTGGTCAGCCCTCCTGCGCCTCCCCGGCTTCCACAAAGCCGAAGACGCCAGCCGCGAACGCGCCATGGAACTCCTGGAATTCATCGGCCTCCAGGACAAGGCCGACCACCTCGCGCGGAACCTCCCCTACGGAGACCAGCGCAAGCTGGAAATCGCCCGCGCCCTCGCCAGCGACCCCGGACTCCTCCTCCTCGACGAGCCCACCGCAGGTATGAACCCCCAGGAAACCCGCGTCACCGAAGAACTCATCTTCGCCATCCGGGACCAGGGCATCGCCGTCCTCGTCATCGAGCACGACATGCGGTTCATCTTCAACCTCTGCGACCGGGTCGCCTGCCTCGTCCAGGGCGAGAAACTCGTCGAAGGCACCCCCGGCGAGGTCCAGGCCGACGAACGCGTGGTCGCCGCCTACCTCGGCACCCCCTTCGAAGGCGCCCCCGGCGCCGACGAAGTCGCCGAAGTGGAAGCCGCCGAAGCCCACGCCGGAACCACGGCCCCGGCCGAGACAGCCCCCACCAGGACCGCCCCCACCAAGGCGACCGGCACCCCGGCCGACACCACCGCGCCCGACACCACCAGCACCGATGAGGAGGGCACCCGATGACCGCACTGCTAGAGGTCGAAGACCTCCGGGTCGCCTACGGCAAGATCGAAGCGGTCAAGGGCATCTCCTTCACCGTCGACGCCGGCCAGGTCGTCACCCTCATCGGCACCAACGGCGCCGGCAAGACCACCACCCTGCGCACCCTCTCCGGACTGCTCAAGCCCCTCGGCGGCCGCATCCTCTTCGAGGGCAAGCCCCTGGCCAACATCCCCGCCCACAAGATCGTCTCCCTGGGCATCGCCCACTCCCCCGAGGGACGCCACATCTTCCCCCGGCTGACGATCACCGAGAACCTCCTCCTCGGCGCCTACCTCCGCAACGACAAGGCAGGCATCGAGAAGGACGTCCAGCGCGCATACGACCTCTTCCCCATCCTCGGGGAACGCCGCAAGCAGGCCGCCGGAACCCTCTCGGGCGGCGAACAGCAGATGCTCGCCATGGGACGCGCCCTGATGTCCCAGCCCAAGCTGCTCATGCTCGACGAGCCCTCCATGGGCCTCTCCCCGATCATGATGCAGAAGATCATGGAGACCATCGTCGAGCTCAAGGCGGCGGGCACCACCATCCTGCTCGTCGAGCAGAACGCCCAGGCCGCCCTCTCCCTCGCGGACCAGGGCCACGTCATGGAGGTCGGCAAGATCGTCCTCTCCGGAGCCGGCTCCGACCTGCTCCACGACGAGTCCGTCCGCAAGGCGTACCTCGGCGAGGACTGACACCCCCGCCGCACGCGAGAGGCCCGCACCCGGTTCACCCCGGGTGCGGGCCTCTCGCCCTGTCCGTACGCGGCTACTCGGCCGCCTTCTTCTTCTCCTCGGCGTCCGCGATCAACGCCTCCGCGAGCTGCTGCATCGACATCCGGCGGTCCATCGACGTCTTCTGGATCCACCGGAACGCCGCCGGCTCGGACAGCCCGTAGTCCGTCTGCAGGATGCTCTTCGCCCGGTCCACCAGCTTCCGGGTCTCCAGCCGCTGCGAGAGGTCCGCGATCTCGTTCTCCAGCGCCTTCAGCTCCGCGAACCGGGAGACGGCCATCTCGATGGCCGGAACCACGTCGCTCTTGCTGAACGGCTTCACGAGGTACGCCATGGCCCCGGCGTCCCGGGCCCGCTCGACCAACTCGCGCTGCGAGAACGCGGTGAGCATGAGGACCGGCGCGATGGACTCGCCCGCGATCTTCTCGGCGGCGGAGATGCCGTCGAGGACCGGCATCTTCACGTCGAGGATGACGAGGTCCGGCCGGTGCTCCCGGGCCAGCTCGACGGCCCGCTGCCCGTCGCCGGCCTCTCCGACGACGGAGTAGCCCTCCTCCTCCAGCATCTCCTTGAGGTCGAGGCGGATGAGCGCCTCGTCCTCGGCGATGACGACACGGGTCGTCAGCGGCGGGACGTGCGACTTGTCGTCGTCGGCGGCGTCAACGGGCTGGGGCGACTCGGGGGTGGTCACGGAGGCTCCTTGTTCCAGGGCAGAACTGCTGCCTCAGAGCCTACCTAGCTGTAGCGACGGCCAGGGACCCGGTACACTCTGAGCAGCGTGACCTGCCCGGTTGGAGGAACTGGTCATACTCGCGGTGCTCAAACCACCGTGCCTTCGGGCATGTGGGTTCGAATCCCACACCGGGCACAACCGAAGCGGATGTTCACTTTAGGGTGAACATCCGCTTTTCGCTGTCCGCGGTCGAGTCAGCTCGCGAAGAGTGAACGCATGAACGCGCACAGCACAGAGGTACGCCAAGAGGCGCTTGCTCTGCTACGGGACGGCACCGGGAGCGCCGAAGTGGCCCGTCGGCTGAGCATCCCTCGCGGTACCGTCTCGTACTGGCTTCATAAGGACCGTTCCAAGCGTGGCGAGTGCCCCGGGGCGCACAACCCGTCGTGCCACCGGTGCGACGGCCCGGTACTGGACGAGCACGCCTACGCCTACCTGCTCGGGCTCTACCTGGGCGACGGCCACATCAGTCAACACTCGGAGCACCGAGCACCCAGCCTGATGATCACTCTGGACGATGCCTGGCCAGGCATCCAGGACGAGGCGGAGGCCGCGTTACGCAGGGTCTTCCCGCAGAACGCCACGTGCCGGGTCCGCCGGACCGGCTGTCACAACATCAAGGTGTATTCGAAGCATCTCGTCTGCTACTTCCCCCAGCACGGTCCGGGCAGGAAGCACGAGCGCGGGACCGTCCTGGAGCCCTGGCAGCAGAAGATCGTCGACGCTCATCCCTGGCAGCTCGTCCGGGGTCTCGTCCACTCCGACGGCTGCCGGCTCACCAACTGGACGACCCGCGTGGTCGGCGGTGAACGCAAGCGCTACGAGTATCCCCGCTACTGGTTCACCAACGTCTCCGACGACATCCGCCGCATCTACACCGACACCCTCGACGCGCTCGGTGTCGTGTGGACGCACTGCACGCGCGCCGGCAAGCCCTACAACATCTCCGTAGCCCGACGGGCATCCGTCGCCCTCATGGATGCGCACGTCGGGCCGAAGTACTGAGCCGCCCTACTTCGGGCTGTCGTCCTCGCCGATGTGGTGGACGCGGACCAGGTTCGTGGAGCCGGGGACGCCGGGCGGGGAGCCGGCGGTGATGACGACCACGTCACCCTTCTTGCAGCGGCCGATGCGCAGGAGTTCCTCGTCCACCTGGGCCACCATCGCGTCCGTGGAGTCGACCTCCGGGCCGAGGAAGGTCTCGACGCCCCAGGTGAGGTTGAGCTGGGCGCGGGTGGCTTCGTCGGGGGTGAAGGCGAGGAGCGGGATGGGTGAGCGGTAGCGGGAGAGGCGTTTGACGGTGTCGCCGCTCTGGGTGAAGGCGACGAGGAACTTGGCGCCGAGGAAGTCGCCCATCTCGGCGGCGGCTCGTGCGACGGCGCCGCCCTGGGTGCGGGGCTTGCTGCGTTCGGTGAGGGGTGGGAGGCCCTTGGCGAGGAGGTCTTCCTCTGCGGCTTCGACGATGCGGGACATGGTGCGCACGGTCTCGACGGGGTATTTGCCGACGCTGGTCTCGCCGGAGAGCATGACGGCGTCGGTGCCGTCGATGATGGCGTTGGCGACGTCGGAGGCTTCGGCGCGGGTGGGGCGGGAGTTGTCGATCATCGAGTCGAGCATCTGGGTGGCGACGATGACCGGTTTGGCGTTGCGTTTGGCGAGTTTGATGGCGCGTTTCTGGACGATCGGGACGTGTTCGAGGGGCATTTCGACGCCGAGGTCGCCGCGGGCGACCATGATGCCGTCGAAGGCGGCGACGATGTCGTCGATGTTGTCGACGGCCTGGGGTTTTTCGACTTTGGCGATGACGGGGACGCGTCGGCCTTCTTCGTCCATGATGCGGTGGACGTCGTCGATGTCGTGTCCGGTGCGGACGAAGCTGAGGGCGATGAGGTCGGCGCCGGTGCGCAGGGCCCAGCGGAGGTCGTCGATGTCCTTTTCGGAGAGGGCGGGGACGGAGACGGCGACGCCGGGGAGGTTGAGGCCCTTGTTGTCGGAGACCATGCCGCCTTCGATGACGGTGGTGTGGACGCGGGGGCCGTCGACGCCGGTGACTTCGAGGGTGACGCGGCCGTCGTCGACGAGGATGCGTTCGCCGGTGGTGACGTCGGTGGCGAGGCCGTCGTAGGTGGTGCCGCAGATGTCGCCGGTGCCGTCGCCTTCGAGGGGTTCGACGGTGATGGTGAAGGTGTCGCCGCGTTCAAGGAGTACGGGGCCTTCGCGGAAGCGTCCGAGGCGGATCTTCGGGCCTTGAAGGTCGGCGAGGATGCCGACGCTGCGGCCGGTTTCCTCGGAGGCTTTGCGTACGTGGTGGTAGCGCGCTTCGTGTTCGGTGTAGCTGCCGTGGCTGAGGTTGAAGCGGGCGATGTCCATTCCGGCTTCGACCAGGGCTTTGATCTGGTCGTAGGAGTCGGTTGCGGGTCCCAGGGTGCAGACGATTTTGGCTCGGCGCATGGTTCGAGCCTAATCCTTACCTACGGGTAGGTATGTGGGTCGGTATGACACCTCAACAACCTTTGGGTGAAGGGTTATTGACAAGTGTTGAATTGTGCGGCGGGGTGCTCCGATGAGCGTTTATCCGAGGTTCGGGGGGATGAGGGTGAAGGCGGCTTCGACGTGGGCGTCGACGTTCTGGCGTACGGGTTCGAGGTCGATGGGGGCGGGGTCGGTGGCGGTTTCGGTGTGGGCGGAGCGGGAGAGGCCAGCGCCGTAGGAGGCGGTGGCGAAGGTGGGGCCGCCGAGGGTGCCGGTGTCGCTGAGTTCGAGGAGGGCGTCGATGCGGGTGTTGAGGGCTTCGGCGTATTCGCGGGCGCGCTGGAGGGCTTCGTGGACGGCTTGGCGGCGGGCGGCGGCGTGGTGGGGGGAGGTGGGGCGCAGGGCCCACCAGGGGCCGTCGATGCGGGTGAGGTCGTGGTCGGCGAGACGGGTGACGAGTTCGCCGAGGACGGTGAAGTCGCCGAGGGTTGCGGTGAGTTGGATGCTTCCGTGGTAGGCGCGGATGCGTTCGCCGCGGCCGTGACGGGCGAGTTCGGGGCGGATGGCGAGGGTGCCGGTTTCGAGTTTTTCGACGGCGTCGCCGTAGGTCTTGATGAGGTCGAGGGTGGTGGTGTTGCGGTGGGTGAGGTCGTCGAGGGTGGTGCGGCGGTCGGTGCCGCGGGCGGTGAGGGTGATGGTGATGCGGGCGATCTCGGGGTCGACTTCGAGGTGGGCTTCGCCGCGGACGGTGACGCGGGGGGCGGTGGGGGTGGCGTGGGAG
>NZ_JNZZ01000034.1 GCF_000717645.1 Streptomyces californicus | reverse complement strand
AGGGTGAGGGGTGGAGTGGCTGGTGGGGGCCTGGGGGCGTGGGTGGGCCCGGGTCAGCGGACCGACTCCAGGACCTCCGCCGCCCCCACGGCCTCCGCGATCTCCGCGAGGGCGTCGGTCTGCAGGGTCAGCAGCTCCTTCTCGGACATCCCGAGGTCGGCGAGGAGCCCCAGCTCCCCGATCGGCCCCGCCGGTACCGCGTCCGGGTCGGTGGAGTCGTCCTGGTCGGCCGGGGCGGCGGCGGAACGGTGCGGTTCGCCGTCCTCCGTGCCGTCGAGGCCGACGAGCTCCTCCAGGGCGGCGATCTCGTCCTCGGCCCCGGGTTCGCGGCCGAGCATTTCGTCGGTGAGCAGGATCTCCCCGTACGAGGAGCGGGCGGCGGCGGACGCATCCGACACGTAGATCCGGGGGTCCTCCTCACCGTCCACGCGGACGACGCCGAACCAGGCGTCCTCCTGCTCGATGTAGACCAGGACCGTGTCCTCGTCCACCGAGGCATCCCGGGCCAGGTCCGTCAGATCGGACAGGGTTTCCACATCGTCGAGCTCTGTATCGCTCGCTTCCCACCCGTCTTCGGTGCGCGCGAGCAGTGCGGCGAAGTACACCGTGACTCTCCCACTGGTCATAGGCGAATCGGTCCGGCGGGAGGGCGAACGGTGATCCGTCCGTCCTGGGCCCCGCCCAATCGGCATCGTGGCAGAAACAAGCGCCGCGCGAGACCTCTTCGGCCGTTGCGTCGGCCATCAGTTCCAGGAGTGCCCGGTCGGACGTCGCCCTGACGCGCCGCTGAGCGGGCCTTATGCGCCGGTCAGCGGGGGAGTGCGCCGGTGGTACGCACCGGATTTCACCAGCGGAACGTGCGCATCCGCATCTGTTGCCGCATCCGCGCGGCGCGGGCCCGGCGCGGCTGTACGCGGTCGCGGAGCTGTTTGGCCTCGTGGAGCTCGCGGAGGAACTGGGCGCGTCGCCGTCGGCGGGCCGCGTCACTCTCCTGCGCGTCCTCGTCGCCGCGCGCCGCGTCCGGCACGCCGGCCGTGCTCGTCGCAGCCGCCGCGCCCTCGGCGTCGCGCTCCTTGCGCGGCGCGCGCGGGGCCGGGTTTCGGCGCAGTTCCCCGTCAGCCATCGACACACCACCCCAGTACTGGGTCCGTATGCCCCCACCTTCCCCCCGAACAGGTGGTTGATGCCAGCGCAGAGTGCCGGGCGGCGCGGTTACTGTTGACGTATGCGGATCCACGTTGTCGACCACCCGCTGGTGGCGCACAAACTCACCACGCTGCGCGACAAGCGCACCGACTCCCCGACTTTCCGGCGGCTCGCCGACGAGCTGGTCACCCTGCTCGCGTACGAGGCCACCAGGGACGTGCGCACCGAGCAGGTCGACATCGAGACTCCGGTGACGTCCACGACCGGGGTGAAGCTCTCGCACCCCCGGCCGCTGGTCGTTCCGATCCTGCGGGCCGGCCTGGGCATGCTGGACGGCATGGTGCGGCTGCTGCCCACCGCCGAAGTGGGCTTCCTCGGCATGATCCGCAACGAGGAGACGCTGCAGGCGGAGACGTACGCGACCCGGATGCCCGAGGACCTCTCCGGCCGCCAGGTCTACGTGCTCGACCCGATGCTGGCCACCGGCGGCACGCTCGTCGCGGCCATCCAGGAGCTGATCAAGCGCGGCGCCGACGATGTCACCGCCGTCGTCCTCCTCGCCGCGCCCGAGGGCGTCGAGGTGATGGAGCGCGAGCTGGCCGGGACCCCGGTCACCGTCGTCACCGCCTCCGTCGACGAGCGGCTCAACGAGCACGGCTACATCGTGCCGGGCCTCGGCGACGCGGGCGACCGGATGTACGGCACGGCCGAATAGGGCCGACCCCGGCGACGACGACGTCCCGCCGCCCACCGCGCGGTCTCGTGCGGTGGGCGGCGGGACGTCGTCGTGCGGGGCCCTGCCTCGTGCGGCGACCCGGTACGTCTACGGGCGCCGGGGAGGGTGTCAGCAGGAGGGGGACGGGGCGGGGGCCGGCTTCGTGAGGGCCGTCATCGCCGCCGTGGCCTCCTGCGGGGTGCTGAACGCCTTGAACTTCGTCCCGAGGATCAGGTCGATCTCGCCCGTCTTCCTCGCGTCGGTCTTCTCCACCGCGCCCGCGAGCTGGGTGCCGAGCACCGTGAAGCCGCCGTTCTTCGCGGCCGGTGCGCCGAGCAGGACGCCCGTGCCCGGGACCTTCTTGTCGTACTCCTTCGAGGCGTTCCCCACCTCGCCGATGGCGAAGCCCCGCTTCTTGAGCTCCTCGGCGGCGTCCTTGGCCAGTCCGCTGCGGGTCGTGGCGTTGTAGACGTTGACCTTGACGGCGGCCGGCTTCGGCAGCGCCTTGGCGGGGGCCACCGCGGGCTTCACGGTGGGGCACGCCCGTTTGTGGCCGGCCGCGGCGGCGCTCTTGTCGCCGCCGGTGAAGACGTCGATGAGCTGCAGAGTGCCCCAGCCGGCCAGGCCGAGGGCGACGACGGCGCCGACGCCCGCGAGGACCAGCCTGCGGCGCTTCCGGGGGCGGCGCATCCGGGGGTAGGCGTCACCCGTGATGCGGTACTTTCCGCCCATGCCGGGGGGAGTGAGCATGCTCATGGAAGTAGCGTAGTGCCGCTGGTCATGATGCGTACTAAATGATCAACGTATGGCACCCGGATGAGTGGGAAAGCACCCGAAAGGCCCGAATTCGTCCGCGGTGCTCCGATGCCCCGGTGCCCTGGTGCTCCGCTGGTCGGCCGGGCGGCGGTAGCGGTAGCGGGGCCTGGTGGGAGGGTCAGCCCAGGTCGAGGACGCGGGCGTGCAGCACCTGGCGCTGCTGGAGCGCGGCGCGGACGGCCCGGTGCAGCCCGTCCTCCAGGTAGAGGTCGCCCTGCCACTTCACGACGTGCGCGAACAGGTCGCCGTAGAACGTGGAGTCCTCGGCGAGGAGGGTCTCCAGGTCGAGCTGGCCCTTGGTGGTCACGAGCTGGTCCAGGCGAACCGGACGCGGCGCGACGTCCGCCCACTGCCGGGTGCTTTCACGGCCGTGGTCGGGGTATGGCTTCCCATTTCCGATGCGCTTGAAGATCACACGGAAAGCCTACCGGGCAAGGACCACCGGGCGCAGCCAGGGAACTCGCCACACCGCAGGTGCAAAGGCCGTATAGCGCCGGATAGGGCGGGATAGCGGCAGCGGGCCGAGGCGGCGGGGGTGTTCTGGCGCCCCGGCCCGCTGTGGCGGCGGAGGTGTTCTGCCCGGGCGGGTGGTGGTGCCGCCCGCCCGGGCAGGGGCCGTGGGATGCGGCCGGGCGCGGTCCCGGGACGTACCGGGTGGCCGCGTCCGGGGCCGTGCCGTGGGGTGCGAGGAGGCGGAAGCCGCTACTCCGTGTCGCGTCCGTGGCCCTCGCGCAGACCGCCGCCGCTGCCGCCGCTGCCGGGGGCGCCCGAGCCGTTGTCGGGGTCGACCGGGCGGGTCAGGGAGCGCAGGTCGTGGGCGTACGTTCCGACGGCGTTGGCGATCACGTCGATGTTGGTGTCGAAGTGGCGCATGTCGATGTTGTCCAGGTCGTCGCAGGCCGCGTGGTAGCAGGGGTCGTACGCGATCCCCGCCTCGCCGCCGAACACCTTCGCCTGGGCCGCCGTCTTGATGCCCTCGGCCCCGGTGTCCGTACCGCCGGAGGGGATGCCGACCTCGATGAACGGGCCGTAGTCCGAGCGGCCGGTGAAGTCCGTGCCCTCGTGGGGCTTGCCCTTGCCGTCCAGGAACGCGTTGATGTCCCGCTCCAGTTGGGCCGAGCCCTCCGGTCCCGGGCCCTCGCCGACGCCGTCGGAGTTGTCGCCGTCGAAGACGAACTGCACGCCGTTGGGGGAGGCGATCATGTCGAAGTTCAGGTAGAGCGCGATCTGCTCGCGCTGCTTCTCGGAGAGCGCCGCGACGTACTTCTCCGAGCCGATCAGACCGTTCTCCTCGGCCGACCACCAGGCGAACCGGACCTTGTTGGCGGGCTTGCTCTTCGACTGCGCCAGCTTCAGGGCGACGTCGAGCAGACCGGCCGAGCCCGAGCCGTTGTCGTTGATGCCGGGGCCCTCGGTCACCGAGTCGAGGTGCGCGCCGAGCATCACGGTCCGCGCCGGGGCGCCGCCGGGGGTCTCCGCGATGACGTTGCGGGTGGGGCGGTCCTCCTGGAGCTCGCGGATCTCGAAGGAGACGGTGACCTCGCCGGCCGCGAGGTCCCGGACGAGCTTCTCGCCCTCCTCCTGGGTGAGACCGCCGGTCGGGACCTTCCCGGCGGCGACCTCGCCGAGCGTGCCGGACAGCACGCCCTCCACGTTGTTGTAGATGACCGCACCGGCCGCGCCCGCCGCACCGGCGGCCGCCTGCTTCTCGGCGAAGGAGCAGCCGCCGCGCTTGATCAGCGCGATCTTCCCGGTGAAGTCCGCGGCGGCGTAGTCGGACGCCTCGCAGCCGGTCGTGGCGTCGGCGGGCACCGCGACGAGCGGCGCCGTCACGCCGCCCTTCCGCGTCGACGGCGTGTACGTCATGGCCTTGATCGTCACGTCGCGGGGCGTCGGCGTCACCACGGCGAGCTTTTCGGCCAGCGTCTCGGTGTAGGTGAAGCGGAAGTTCTCGTACGAGACCTTGTAGCCGGCCCGCTGGAGCTGGCGGTAGACGTACGCGGCCGAGGCGTCGTGACCGAGCGATCCGGCGGCGCGGTGGCCGTCGGTGGAGTCCGCGATCGCCTGGAACTGCTGGAGGTGACGGTAGGCGTCACGGGCCGACGCGTTCCTCACCAGCTCCCGCGACAGCTTGGCCGCTTCCTTGCCGGGGTCGTGCGGGGCGGGGCGCCCGGGGTGCGGGGACGCTGCCAGCAGGAGCGGCGTGGCCAGTGCGGTGGCGGCCACGACAGCCATGGCTCTGCGACGTATGGCGTGCACAGGAGTCCTTCCGGTCGGAACGGCCGGCGCCCCGGTCCGCCCGGGGCTCCGACGGTGTTCGGACGCTGCTCGGGCGGATCGGAACGGAACGGCTGAACGGCTGAACGAATGTGCTGCGAAAGCTAGCGAGTGGCGTCACGCCTGGGAACAGGTGTGGCCGGTTCTCGACGGTGAGGCGGGGGTGTCGTCCTGATTCGGACCATGTCCACGTCACTTTTCGGACGTGGTGCCGCCGCTCTTCCCCGCTGCCCGCGTTGTCGTCGTCTTCTTCGCCGTCGTCTTCGTTGTCTTCGCCGTCTTTGTTGTCTTCGTTGTCTTCTTCGCCGCGGCCTTGGCCGCCGCCTTGGCCTCCTGTTTGTAGGCCCGTACCTCGGCGAGCGACTCCGGTCCGGTGATGTCGGCGACCGACCGATGCGATCCGGCCTCCCCGTACGGGCCCGCCGCCTCCCGCCAGCCCTTGGGCCGTACGCCGAACCGCTTGCCGAGCAGCGCCAGGAAGATCTGCGCCTTCTGCTTGCCGAAGCCGGGGAGCGCGTTGAGGCGCTTCAACAGCTCCCCGCCGGTCGCGGCGTCCCGCCACACGGCGCTCGCGTCGCCGTCGTACTCCGCCACCAGGAACTGGCAGAGCTGCTGCACCCGCTGGGCCATCGAGGCGGGATAGCGGTGCAGGGCCGGTTTGGCGGTGAACAGTCCGGTGAAGGCGTCCGGGTCGTAGGCGGCGATCCGCCCCGCGTCCAGATCGTCCGCGCCCATGCGCTCCGCGAGGGTGTACGGGCCGGTGAACGCCCACTCCATCGGCACCTGCTGGTCCAGGAGCATGCCGACCAGGGCGGCCAGCGGGCTGCGGCCGAGGAGTGCGTCCGCTTCCGGGCTCTGGGCGATCCGCAGGGTGGCGGCCGTGCCGCTGTCGCTCTCGGTCATGGTGCCGATCATCGCGAGCACCGGGGAGGACGGCGACCGGTACTGCGCCGATGGCCTCTGCCCTGTCCGCCGAAGGGAGCAGGGCGTGGGAGCGGGAGGGGCGCTCCTCGGCCGGGGAGTCCGCGTCCGCGCGTGCCGCCGCGCTGCCCGATGAGGCAGTTCCGGATGCCCGGCCCGGGCCGTGGTGCGGGCTGGACGGCCCGGGGGCCGCGCCCCAATCGTGGAAGGCCGAGGACAGCGCGGTCAGGGGAGATGAGCATGGACGCGCACGACATCGAGCAACCCCACGACGGGCATGAGCACCACGGGCACGGCGAGCGCCAGGGGCCCGGAGAGCGGGAGCCGGCCCACGAGCGTGACGAGCACGGCGGGGAGCAGCGCGCTGACCATGCCGCGGACGCGCCCGGCGAACGGGCCCACCACGTCTTCCGGGCGGCGGCCGCCGGACGGGCCGATGTGGTGGGGACGGCCGGGATGGGACTGCTCCAGCGCACGGTCGGGAACAGCGCTCTCGGGGCGATGGTCCAGCGGTCCAGGTCCCGGTCCGAGGCCGAGGAGACGGCCGCAGAAACGGCCGGGACCGAGCACGGGGCCCGGCCGACTGAGGAGCGGCGGTCGCCGGTGCACGACGTGATCTCCTCCGGAGGCTCGCCCCTGGACACCGACACCCGTGCGGACTTGGAGAGCCGGATGGGCGCGGACTTCTCCGACGTGCGGGTGCACCACGACACCGCCGCGCACGAGTCGGCGAAGGGGGTCGGGGCGCACGCCTACACCGTGGGCAACAACGTGGTGTTCCAGCGCGACGCCTACGACCCCTCGTCACCGCAGGGCCGCACCACGCTCGCACATGAGCTGACCCATGTGATCCAGCAGCGCAACGGTCCGGTGGAGGGCACCGAGGCGCCGGGCGGGATCCGGGTCAGCGACCCCTCGGACCGGTTCGAGCAGGAGGCCGTCGCCAACGCGGACCGGGTGCTGGCCGAGCCCGCGCCGGAGACGGCCTCGTCCGCGCCCGCCCCGGTGGCGGTCCCCGCGCCCGCGCCTGTTTCCACGCCTGTTTCCGCCGTACAGCGGACGGCCGCGGAGGACGAGGACGAGCAGCCTGCGGACGTCCAGGGCTCCTTCGTCCAGCGGGCGGTGGGGAAGAAGCCGGAGGAGGAAGAGGAGGAAGCGCCTCCGGCGTGACCTCTGGGACCGCCCCGGGCGCGGTGGGCCGCCCCGGGGCTGGTGGGACTGCCTGCCCGGTGGGAGCGCTCCGGGCGCGGGTGGGCCGCCCGGGTGCGTGTCACGACGTTCGGGTGCGTGCCACGACGGTCGGTTGCGTTGCTCAGTCCGTCGCGTCCGGGCGCATCGTTCCGCCCAGGAACATCGAGGTCGCGCACCGCGAGGGGGCCGGGGCGCCCACCGGCTTGCCGATCCGACGGCAGTCGATGGTCATCGTGACCTTGCCGCCCGCCGGCACCAGGATCGGGGTGACGAAGTGGTAGTCGGAGTCGCGGAAGTTCTCCAGCCCGAGGCTCAGGACCCGGGTGTCCTCGCCCGCCGTGACGGTGACCGTGCCCGCGTCGCCCTGCGGGTTCTGCACCACGATGTCGGTGAGCTGGAAGGTCTGGCCGGCCGGAACCGTCAGGGCCGTCCCGGTATTCGCGCCGCCGCCCACCGCGTCCTGCACCCGGGCCTGCGCACTGGTCGGGGCCCCGCCGCCCGTACCGCCGCCGGATCCGCCGCCCCCGGTGGCGCCCGAGGCCGACGGGCCCGGTGACGGGGTGGCGCCGCCCGATCCGCCGCCCGGGCCCGTACCGGCGGACGCGCTCCCTCCGGGGTCCGCCCCGCCCTGTCCGCCCTCCTCGGGCGCCTTGCTCCGGTCCGCCGCGGCGGCCGACCGTACCGCCTCGGGCGTGACCGCCTCCCGGGCCGCGGACTTCACCGCCGGGCGCAGCAGCGCGTACCAGAGGCCCACCAGGGCGAGGACCAGCAGCGCGGCGGTGGCCAGCGCCCGGGGCAGCCACCGCGGCAGGATCGGGTCCTGCTGGTAGGAGCCGTCCACCAGCACCGGAGGCGGCGGTTCCTCGCCCTCGGGCGGCTCGGGCGCCGCGAACACCTGGAAGGCGTGCGTCACCGGCGTACCGCGCCACATCCGCTTCGCCGGGCGGACCCGCAGCTTCGCGAACTCCGCGTGCCCCGGCTCGATCCGCAGCTCGGAGGCGGCGAACACCACCCGCGCCTGGTCCGTACCGGGGCGGGCTCCCAGCCGTACGGTCACCGGGACGTTGCCCCGGTTGTCCACGGCGAACTGGTGCCGCCCGCCGCGCGACCCGTTCGAACTGCGCGGGACCAGTTCGGCGGTCGTCTCGGTGAACGGCAGGACCGTCACCCGGCCCTCCGGCACCACGGTCTCGCCGCGGTCCCCGGCCGGCGTCACCCGGACCCCGAACGTCGTCTCCCCCGCGAGGACCGCCGAGTCGCGCGGCGGGCGCATCATCACGGACACCGACCCGGAGTCGCCCGGGTAGAGGGAGAGGACCGCGGGTTCCACCGCCGTGTAGGCGGCACACGCGCCGACCACCTCGAAGTGGTACTCCTCGACGGTCCGGCCGGAGTTCAGGATCTGCAGGGGAAGGGTCGTCTCCTCGCCCGGTACGACGGTGACGGCGGACGCGTCGAGGCTCGCGGTAAGGCTCATACGGCGGACGGTAGAGCCGCTCCGGTGGACGGACACCGGTCACGGAGGAACACTTTCGGGCAACTTCGGTGCCCGTAGCACCCTTTCTGTTTCCTCATCTGGGGGAGCGGGAATCCTCTGACCGCCTCACGACAGATGGGGCGGACGAATACAGCTGTGGAGCTTGTGCCTGCTGTGTGACGCTTCCAGCTGGTGCCCAGGGGGAGCATTCGCATGGAGCGCATCACTGTCTCTTTACGCGCGCAGGACCCGATTTCCCAGGCCGGAGTGGCCAGTCAGCTGCGGGCCCGTCCCGAGGTCAGCGTCGTCGAGCAGGACGGCGGCGAGCCGACGCCCCAGGTCGTGCTCCTGGTGGTCGACACGGTGGACGACGAAGTCCTGCGGGTGCTGCGCAACATCCAGCGCACCAGCACCTGCCGCACAGTGCTGGTGACCCGGGACATCGACGAACAGAAGCTGGTGAGCGCGGCGGAGTGCGGGGTGGCGGGGGTCGTCCGGCGGTCCGACTCGACCCCGGACCATCTGGTGCAGGTCATCGGCACGGTGGCGCGGGGCGAGGGGCATCTCCCCTCCGACCTGCTCGGACGCCTCCTCGAAGAGGTCGGCAGGCTCCAGGGCCAGGTGCTCGGGCCGCGCGGCCTGCACTTCACCGGGCTGGCCTCGCGCGAGGTGGACGTGCTGCGCCTGGTCGCGGAGGGGTACGACACCGCGGACATCGCGACGAAGCTGGCGTACTCGGAGCGCACGATCAAGAACGTGCTGCATTCGGTGATGACCCGCCTGCAACTGCGCAACCGCTCCCATGCGGTGGCGTACGCGATGCGCCAGGGACTGATCTGACGCCTCGCGGCGCGCGTTCCGGTCTCGTGTTTCCTGTCCCGTGCTCGTGCTTTCTGCTCCGGCCTCGTGCTTTCTGCTCCGGCCTCGTGCTTCCTGCTCCGTTCCCGTTCTCGTGGCGTATGTCCCGTCACCGTGTCGCCCGTCCCGTCCCGTCCCGTCTCGTTGTCACCTGTCCCGGGCTCGTCCGACGCCTCTCTTTCGGCGGCTGCCGCCCTCTGCGTCGCGTGTGCGGCTGGGCGCGGCCCCGCTGCGGCAGGGTCCTTGCACCATCGGGCAGTCAGGTCTTCCCGGGGGTCTGGCTCGCCCTCCTCGGTGCGCGGCGGGCCGGTGCGCGACGGTGGTCGGCGGGTAGCGGGCGGGACACGGGGAGGGGAACGCTGTGCGGTGGCTTCAGCCGGGGGCGGGTTCGCTGTGGCGCGCGGTTGGGCCGCGTCGGCGTACGGCCGGGCGGGGTCGGCCTGCGGTCGGGCTGTCGGGGCGCATCGCCGGTGCGCGGCACGGCCGTTCGGGCGCGTGCGCTCTTCTCCTGGTGCTGATCGCCGGGCTCGTCCCCGTCTCGGGGGCGGGCGGCGTGGCCTCCGCGGTCCCCGTGCCCCCGGAGCCGTGGGTGACTCCGGCGAAGCTGGAGGAGGTGCTGGACCCGGGCGGTTCGACGGGGGTGGACAAGCAGGTGCGGACGCCGGCGATCCCGCCGCGGCCGGATGTGGTCCTGCTGGTGGACGGCACGGCGAGCATGGCCGACCCGATCGGGAGCGTCCGGGAGAACCTGCCCGCCATCACCGGCAAGATCCTGGCCGAGCAGCCCGACTCGCGGTTCGCGGTCGCCACCTTCGGTGACCAGGAGGGCGATGTCGACGCGGGCTTCAAGGTGCTCACCGGGCTGACGGACGACCTGACGAAGGTGCAGGAGGGCGTCGACGGGCTGAGGACCGATCTCGGGGGCGCCAGCCGGGGCCCCTCGGAGGACTGGATCAACGGGCTGTGGCAGATCGCGGACGGCGCGGGCGGTGCGACGGAGTTCCGCGAGGGCGCCAGCCCGGTCGTCGTGCTGGTCAGCGACGCCTCCAGCCACGCGCCCAGCAACGGGCACTCCATCGACGACACCATCTTCGCGCTCCAGGACAAGGGCGTTCGCGTCATCGGCGTCGATGTGGAGAGCACCATCGGTGACGGTCTCAACGGCAACGGCGACGCCGGAAACCCGGACTACGTCGAGGACCCGCCCACGACTCCCGGCCAGGCCACCCGCATCATCGAGGCCACCGGCGGCCGGTTGCTCGAAGGCATCGACGGGGACCGGGTCGCCGAGGCCATCATCGACGGCTTCGACAACCTCCCCACCTCCGTCGGCTACCGCCTCGACGCCTGCGATCCGCATCTGACCGTCGCCCTCGACCCGCCGACGCGCCGGCTCACCAGCGGGGAGACCGCGCACTTCGCGGAGACGGTCGACGTGTCCGAGGACGCCCCGCAGGGCGCGACGCTGACCTGCACCGTGCAGTTCCTGCTGGGCACCCAGGTGCCCGGGACGGACACGGTCGGGCCGGCCGCCGTGGACGACCCCGACTTCCAGCAACGGATCAGCATCTCCGTGAACGACATCGACCTGCCCGTCGTCACCGTGGACGACCGTACGGCCAGGGCCGCCGACGACGACGGCGTACGCATCGACTACACGGCAACGGCGACGGACCCGCAGGACGGGGCGCTGCCGGTGACCTGCGCACCGCCGTCCGGATCGTTGTTCCCGGTCGGTCTGACGACGGTGACCTGTACCGCCACCGACTCGGCGGGCAACACGGGCGCGGACACGGCACGGTTCGAGGTGCTGGAACCGGTCGTCCCGCCGGACCCGCCCGCCCCGCCGCCGCCTCCACCGCCCCCGGTCTCGGACCTCGCGGTGCGGGCCGACGTCAGCCCGGACCGTACGTACGTGGGGCGGCCCGCCTCCGCCCGGTTCACGATCACGAACGCGGGCCCGGACACGGCGACCGGCGTCGTCCTCGGGACGGTCTGGCCGAGGACGGAGAAGGCGGAGGACCGCAGCCTGCCCGCGGTGGGCCGGTGCACGGCGGCGCGTCCCTGCACGATCCGTCCCGGGGGGCGGGTCGAGGTGACGCAGACGGCGACCTACCGGGCGGCGGTCACCGGCGACGTACGAGCCTCCGTGCGCGGTGCCCTGCCCGACCGGCGTACGGCGAACAACCGGGACGTGGAACGGCTGCGGGTCCTCCAGCCCTCGCTGACGGTCACCCCGCAGGTGGCGAAGCCGGGGCAGCCCGTACTGGCCCGGGGCAGAGACTACCCGCCGGGGGAGACCGTACGTTTCACGTGGAACATCGGCATCACCGCCGACCGGTCCGGTGTGCGGGTGGGCCGCGACGGCACGTTCGAGGTGCAGGTGCTGGTCCTGCGGAAGGACACGCTGGGCCCGCGCGTTCTGCGGGCGGACGCCCGTGACCTGCCACGACTGCGCAAACCGGTCCTCGTCGTGCAGCGCAACCTCCAGCCCCCGGACTTCGCGGGCCGGTCATGAGGACGCCCGTCGTGGACCCGGTCGAGAACCGCCGGACACGCCCTGAGGCGGTCGCCGGATGATCCATGAAGTGGACGACGTCCTGCGGTCCCTGATCCGGGCCGAGGTGCTGGAGGGCCGTCAGATCGCGGTGGTCTTCGACGCCCCGACCCGGGAGTGGGCGGCCAAGGTCAACGCGCCGATGGTCAACCTCTACCTCTACGACATCCGTGAGGACATGCGGCGGCGGGAGCGCGGCCTGCACAACGAGTACGACGAGCGTGGGGCGATCGTCGCGCGCCGCCGCCCACCCCGCTACTTCAAGCTGTCGTACCTGATCACGGCGTGGACCAAGCGCCCGGAGGACGAACACCGCCTGCTCTCCTCCCTGCTGGCCTGCTTGCTGCGGTACGAGGCGCTGCCACCGGAGCGGTTGGCGGGCACGCTGGCGGCGGTGGGGGCCGCGGTACCGATGTCGATCGCGCTGCCGCCGCCGGAGGACCGGTCGTTCGCCGATGTGTGGAGCGCCCTCGGGGGCGAGTTGAAACCCTCGCTGGACCTGGTGATCAGTGTTCCGGTGACGGCCTCGCCGGTCTACGAGGCGGGCCCGCCGGTGGGCGACGAGGGGCTGCGCGCGGAGTTCGGGGACATGCCCGCGTCGGTTCCCGGGGAGAGCGCGGGTGCGGGGGCGGGGGCGGGCGTGGGTGCGACGGAGCCGCAGCCTGGACGGCCGGGGCTGCCGGTGTACGGGTCGCGTCCCGGCCGGCCGGCCCGCGTGCCGTCTGCCGCCGCGCCGGGCGGCGAGCGGGGGCGGGCGGTGTCGTTGCGGATCACGGAGCGGCGGGGGACGGCGCCCGGGGACGCGAGCGGGGGCGCGGGGCGGCGGGGGACGTCGGCTGCGGACGAGGGGGGTAAGGCGAGCAAGGCAGGCGGGGCAGGCGGTGCGGGCAAGGCAGGCAGGGCGCACGAGACGGACGAGGCGGACGAGGGAAGGGACGGATGACGGCGGGGGACGGCGTCGGCCCGGACCTCCGGCATCTGCTCGCCCGGACGGCGGCCGTGGAGCGGCGCATCCGGCACGCGGTGGAGCTGCGGAGGAGCACCGACCCGGACCCGGACGACGATTTCCGGGGCCTGTATCTGACGGACGAGAGCATCGCGCGGCTGCTGGACGACGAGCGGGCGCGGGGGTTTCCGACGACGGCCGGTTTCGCGGCCGAGGGTCTGCGGGACGGGGCGGAGGCTTCCGAGGAGGAAGCGGCCTCCCGACTGGGCCGACTGGCGCGGGAGTTCGGTCTCACCGTGCTCGACACGGAGATCCTGCTCATCGCGCTCGTACCGGATCTGGACGACCGTTTCGAGGCTTTCTACGGCTACCTGAACGACGACGTGTCCCGTCGCCGTCCCTCCATCGGGCTGGCCCTCGGCCTGTGCGGTGCGGCGCTCTCCGACCCGGCGGCCCGGGCCCGGCTGGCGGCGGGCGCCCCGCTCCGGGCGGGCGGGCTGCTGCTGGTGGAGGAGCTGAACCGGCCGTTCCTGAGCCGTGCGCTGCGGGTGCCGGACCGGGTGGCCGCGCACCTGCTGGGCGACGACGCCCCGGACCCCCGGCTGGCGGAGCTGCTGGCCCCGTGGCAGGCCGTGGCCGGGGCGGGCGACCCGGCCACGCTCGCCGGAGTGCTGGCGGACGGGGTCGCGTTGGCGTACCTGAGCGAGGACCAGGGCGGGGCGGGCACGGCACTGGCCGCGTCGGCGCTGGCGCGGGCGGGCCTGGGGGTGCTGGGCCTGGACCTGGCCCGGCTGGCGGAGGATTCGTCGCCCGCCGAGGCGGTGCGCGCCCTGGTCCGGGAGGCGCGCCTGACCGGGGCGGGGCTCGTGTGCGCGCCGCTGGACGCGGTGTCCCGGGACCGCCCGGGGCTCCTCAGGCTCCTCACGGCGGCCCCGGTCCCGACGGTCCTGGTGGGCCGGGCGCCCTGGGACGCGTCGTGGTCGGCCGTCCCGCCGCTGCTGCTGCACGCGCCCCGGGTGGAGCCGTCGGCGCGGGGGGCGCTGTGGCGGGAGGCGTACGAGCAGGCGGCCGGGGCGGGACGAGGGCCCATGAGCGGGGCTGGGCACGGAGGCCGCCCGCCCGAGGTCGGCCACGGGGACCCGTCCGGCGACGCCGCCGCGCTCCCCGCCGGGGCCAGCCCGGGGCACCCGCCCGCCATCGCCGCCCCGCTGCCGCCCGGCATCGCCCCGGACCACCTGCTGGCCCCCTTCCTCCTCACCCCGGAACAGATCACCGGGGCCGCCCGGTCCGCCGCCCAGTCGGCTCGGCTGGCGGGCGGGGAACTGACCGCCGACCACGTACGTCAGGGGGCCCGCGCCCAGAACGCGGCGGGCCTGGACCGCCTGGCCCGTCGCATCGAACCCACGGTGGGCTGGGAGGACCTGGTCCTTCCGCCCGACACCCGCACCCAGCTCCGCGAACTCACCGCGCGCGCCCGGCACCGCGACCGGGTGCTGGGGGAGTGGGGCATGCGGCCGGGCGGGGGGAGGGGGCGAGGCGTATCTGCCCTGTTCGCCGGCGACTCGGGCACCGGCAAGACGATGTCGGCGGAGGTGATCGCGGCCGATCTGGGGCTGGACCTGTACACGGTCGACCTGGCGACGGTGATCGACAAGTACGTGGGCGAGACGGAGAAGAACCTGGAGCGGATCTTCACGGAGGCGGCCGGCGTGAACGGCGTGCTGCTCTTCGATGAGGCGGACGCGATCTTCGGGAAGCGCTCGGACGTGAAGGACGCCCACGACCGCTACGCCAACGTGGAGAGCGCCTACCTCCTGCAACGCATGGAGTCCTTCGACGGCTTGGCCGTCCTCGCCACCAACCTCCGCGCCAACCTGGACGACGCCTTCACCCGCCGCCTGGACCTGGTCGTCGACTTCCCGGTCCCGGACCCCGAACAACGCCTGCTCCTCTGGGACCGCTGCCTGGGCCCGACGCTTCCGAGGTCGGCCGACCTGGACCTCGCCTTCTGCGCCGAGAACTTCGAGCTGGCGGGCGGCAACATCCGGTCGATCGCCGTGACATCGGCGTACCTGGCCGCGGAGGCGGGGAGCGCGGTGACGATGGAGACGGTGATCCACGCGATCCAGCGGGAGTACCAGAAACTGGGCCGGCTGACGCTGGCGTCGGAGTTCGGGCCGTATCTGGGGCTGGTGCAGGGGTGAGGGAGCTACTTCTCAAACAACGAAGCGACGGCGGAAGGGTTCTCGGTCAGCAGCGCATCGAGCTCTTCTGGAGCGATGATGGGGTGGTTCAGTTCCGGGACGGATGTGAATCGCAGCCCGGGGCGGCAGAGCCGGTACCCCTCCGCGCTTTCATAGTAGGAGAACGGTATTCCTTCTTCGCTCATCCGTAGTCCCAGTGCCCATTCGGTTTCCCCGGAGTGAATCACGCGACACCCTCTATCCATCAGTTCCGGGATCACGCTCCGGTAGCTGTGGCGATTCAACGGATTCCCCGTCACGTTCACTTCCATGAGGTTCGCCTGCGCGAGGAGGGGCGTGAGGTCCTCGATCCTGTTCCTCTGCAGATCCATTCGGTCCAGCTGTAGTTCACTCAGTCCAGAAATGTCGCACAGTGCGCTGTTGTGTGAGATCACAGCGACCAGGGACCGCATGTCCTGCAAAGGCCGGCCGATCGAAGGAACGTTGCATCCGTTCATGATGAGGATCCGTAGGGCGTGAAGGCTCTCCAGTCCTTCCAGTGAGTGAGCGGAATTGATGTTGATCGATGTGATTGCGGCCAGCTCGGCGGTTTCGAATGGCGCCTCGTGTCCCACCTTTTTGCGGATGCTTTCCTGAACAGATGCGTCCATTTCTGCACTCCTATCCGGCATTTCCTCGACCTTCGAGAGCCTTTCGGGCTTCGAAGAAATCCTGTAGGACTCGCTGGTAGTTCTCTTTCTGCTTGTCCGCCAGTTCCTTGACGGGGATGTTGACCATCTCGACCGTTGTTATGGTTTTCACGCTTGTTTGGGTGTCGATGGTCACAACTTTTCTCTTATAGGTGCCCATGACGGGGACGGTGTATACATCCTCGGGGAAGTCCGGGCTGATCTCCCCGTCCCACATGAGTTTTCCGCTCTCAAGAAGGGCTTGGAGGTGGGACAGGAACCCTCTAGCTGTTTTGTCCGCCTGGTCAGGACTTTCTAGGAATGCCTCGAATATCCCACGTAAGCCCCCGCTGGGGATGCGCGTCTCAGGGTCCTGGGGAAGATGGCGCTTCTTCGGATCTCCGTGGTATATCGGGTCGGCGACTGAGCTGTAGGTGTTCTCCGCGTATGCACCCGTGTGGGCTGCAAAATTGTCGCGCGTAATGGCGGTCGTCGTGCTGTCGATTTTCATGTCCCACAGGACGTCGCCGGTGAAGGAGCGTAGGGCATGCTGCAGTGTGATCCACTCGACGGCGGTGTCTATTCCGTCGCGATCCCTGCTCTCGATCGCGGTTTCGAGCACCCGGCCGATATAGTTCGTAGGAATCCACTCGTGGTGCCCGGGGCGGGCTGCGCGAAACTGCTCCTTGACCCAGCCGGTGCTTGCCCCTCCCTTTTTCCATATTTTGAGGAACTCGGTCGAGTCTATGCCGTTGACCGTCGCGCCGGGTTTGACTATCAGTTTCAGGAAATTGATGATCGGCTTGTCCGGGGGACCTTCGCACTTCGCTACGGCATCCACCAGGTTGGCATCCGCCTCCTCGCCCGTGTTGGGGAGATGGGTGAAGCGGCCGTACCGGTAGTTTTTCAGCTCGAATCCGATGCCCGGAAGCTTGTTGATGACTTTTGCATCGTCTTCGTCCGTGGCGATCGATTTTATGCGCTTCTCTCCGCCCTCCTTTCCTGTGATCCAGATGAGTGCGCCTCGTGACATGGCGCCAATGAAATCAGCGCGAACCGTATGAGGTGGGTCGGTTTTCGTTTCGTGCAGAGCGTACTTATGAAAGGTGTCGGTCTCTGCCAGATCCTTTCCTCGCGTCTTTTTGAAGTACCCTATGAGCGCCCTTCCTGTCACGTTCTTCTGTAAATCCTTCAGGGCCTCTTCCTCTGTCCCCTTGAGGGATGTCTCGTCCCAAATGGAGATCCCTCCTATTCTTGACTTGCCTAATTGGTTTCCCCATTCTCTGTGTATCTCCTGTGCTCTCTTGGGTCCGTAGTCACCGAGAGACTTCCGCATGCTCGTCATGAGCTGCTTCTTGGTGGGGGCCTTTGATTTCGCTGAGGCTCGGGGGTTGATCGCTGCTTCGATCCTCCAGCTGTCACCGTCCTCAAATGCTCGAAGCTCGGTCAGCTTGTACCGGGCCTTGATCGTGCTCAACTTCACGCGAACGCTCGACTCTGGAACGAGTTCGCCCTCGTGCCTGTCAAGCTCCTTCGATGCGGCCCTGACGCCTTCCCTCAGAAGCTTTCTTTTGTCGAGGGAGCTCTCCTTCCCGTCCTTGGGGCTGGTTTTTTTCTGATCCCTGCGTTCGTTGCCTTCCTTGTCTTTTCGGAGTTTTCGCCACAGCGCCTTGCCCTTCTTGGCGATGAAGTCGACGATCTTGTCGATGGCGCGGGTGACCGGGCGGGAGACCGACTGGAAGACCGACTGGACCTTGTTGGCCAGGCCGCCGATGCCGAGGAGGGCGGCCAGGAAGCCGATCAGGAGGGGGACGCTCGTGGCGAGGGCGGCTTCGATGAGCTTGGGGACGCCGGCCTGGCCGCCGTTGGCGATGGCGATGACCGCGTCCAGGACCGCGTTGACGAAGTCCGCGATCTGCGCGCCCTGCGTCACGATGAACGTGACGATGTCGATGATCCCCTTGACGGCCCGGACGAACGCCGACGCGGGGTTCAGCAGGGAGATGATCCAGGTGATGCCCGCGATCAGGACCGTGGGGATCAGGTAGGTCGTCAGCTTGCCGAGGATCGTGGCCTTGAGGTCGCCCGCTTCGGCCTGGATCTCCTTGACCGCGCCCGCCGGGCCCTCGGCGGCGAGGTTCTTCGCCACGGGGACCGAGGTCTCCACGGCCGACATCGCCTCGTCGGGGACGCCCTTGCGGGTGACGCGGGCGCGGATGTTGTCCCAGGTCAGGCCGAGCATGGAGCCGATGAGCTGGATGATGCCCTTGAGGTCGAACCTCTGCGGGAGGTCCAGGCCCGCCTTCACCGCCGTACCGAGCAGCCAGGAGACGACCCCGGTTTTCAGGTGGTCGGCGATGTTCGTGATGAACAGGTTCAGGCCCGCGCCGACCGCTCTCACCAGGTTGCCCAGGAAGCCGATCGGGTCCTTGATGATCTTCATGATCGCGGAGGCGGCCTTGGCGAGGATGCCGAGGAGCAGGTTCTTCAGCTCGTTGATCGTCTTGATGACCCCGACGATGGCGTCCTTCGCCTTGTCGATCAGCCCCTTGTTGGCCTCCTGGAGCTTCTTGATCTCCTCGTCGATCTTGTCGAGCGCCGCCGTGTACTTCTGGGCCAGGTCCTGGACCAGCTGTTCCGACTTCTCGTCGACCGTGGCTTCCAGGTCGTCGAACTTGCCCGCGAAGTCCTTCGCGGCCTCCTGGCCGAACTGCTTCAGGTCGGCGGGGAGTCTGTCGACCTCAGCCTTCAGCTCCGTGCGGCCCTTGGCGATGCGGGCCTTCGCCCTGCCGAGTTCGGCGCCGATGATGTCCGCCACCGAGGAGATGACCGTCTGCATGCGGGAGACGTAGAGCTTGCGGGACTCCTGGTAGAGGTCGTTCGCCGCCTTCGGGAGGCCGGCGAACTTGTCCTTGATCCAGCGGCCCTTGCCCATGAGGCCCGAGTACCGCTTGTCCTTGTACTTCTTCATCCGGCTCTTGTGGTCGGCCGTGAACGCGTCCCGCGCCGCCTTCTCGCCCGACGTGAACGCCGTGTCCACCTTCTTGTCCAGGCCGGACAGGACGTCCTCGACGTCCTTCTTCGTGCCGTCGTAGACCTTCTGGAGCTTGGCCGTGACCTCGGCGCGCTTCTTCTCGTCCTTCGACTTCGTGTCGTTCTTGCCGCCGTCCACCTGCTTTCCGGCGGCGGCCCGGGTCGCGGTGAGCCCGGCCATCGCCTGGGCTCCGAAGGCCGCCGCGTTCTCCTTGGCGGCGGAGAGCTGCCGGTCCTCCGCCGCCCTCCCCTTCGCCGGCGCCTTCGCCGCGTCCGCCTCGGAGCTCTTCTTCGCCGACAGCGCTTCGTCGAACTCCGGTTCGTTGCCCTTGGCGAGTTGTTCCTCGGTGACCTCGGCGTCCGCCATCGCCTGGTCGTTGGCGGCCGGGCCCTCGGAGAAGTCCGTCACCGCCGCGGGCTGCTTCTCCGGCACCGCGTCCGCGGCGGACGGAGCGCCCGGGTTGCCCGGGGCCCGGTCGGGGGTGAGCGGGGTGACGTCCTTGTCCTGGGCGGCGGACGTGTCGGGCGGGGCCTTCGTCGCCGTGTCGATGTCCTTGGCGGAGGACTCCTTGCCGTCGGTGACCTTGCCGTCGACCTCGGCCTTGACCTGGTCCGCCTTGCCGGACCCGGAGAACTTGTCCGCCTCGTCCAGGTTCTTGGGCGCCTGCGCGTCGATCGCCTTGTTCACGGCGTCGATGAACGCCTTCTTGTCGAACTCCCCGGGCTTCGCCGCGTTCATCTTCTCGGCGTTCGCCGCCTTGCCCTGGGCCTCCTTGTCGTCCGGCGGGGCCACGGCCGCGTCCTGCGACGCCTTCGACTCCGCAGCCGCCGGGGCGTGCGCGGCGAGCCGGGTCTTCTTCGCCGCCACGTCGGCCTTCACGCCGCGGAAGCGGGGCGACTGCGCCGGGGCCGGTTTGACCGGTGCGGTGTACCGCTGGGCGACGAGCCGGGAGACCGCCCCGTTCCCGGCCATGCGCTGCAGCCGCTGGAGGGAGCGGCGGTCGGGGGGCGAGAGGGCCGGCCGGGGCGACGCGTCCGTCCGCGGTGTGCCGGGGCGCGAGGTCTCGGAAGGCTTCTCCGGAACCGCCTTCATCCGCCGCCCCCTCCCGCCCTTCCGCTCCCGCCGGCCAGGAGACCCCCGGCCCGAAGCCGCCCGAAGGAAACCCGAGGCCGTCGGCAGGCAGCCCGGAGGCCGCCCGAGGTCGCCGGCTGGCAGCCCGAAGGCCGAGTGAAGGCCGCCAGGCGGCCGCCCCAGGAGGCGGTGCTCGCGTAGTGCCTGCCACGGTGCCGGGAAGCCGGAGGGCGTACCGAGCGCGCGCGACCCTCGTACGGGGCAGGGCCGGGCGGCATCCCCGACGTGGTCGCGTTGCCTCATCGGGCAGCCCGGCGTGCGCGGGCGGGCGGCCGACCGTCCGTTCCCGGTGATCGCCGCAGTGGCCACAATGGCCCGCGTCCCCCGTCGAGCAGTACGCCCAGGAGTGTGCCGAGGAGAGGCCCCTATGCCGTCGTACCTGTCCCCCGGCGTCTACGTCGAAGAGGTCGAGTCCGGGTCCCGGCCGATCGAAGGGGTGGGCACCTCGGTCGCCGCCTTCGTCGGCTTCGCCCAGAAGGGGCCGTTCGACGAGCCGACGCTGATCACCAACTGGAGCCAGTTCGTCGCCACGTTCGGCGACTTCACCGAGGGCGCCCACCTGGCCTCCGCCGTCTACGGGTTCTTCGCCAACGGCGGCGGCATCTGCTACATCGTGCGGGTCGACGACGGCACGGCCGTCTCCCCGGACGGCGGCGACGACGGTGAGCACACAGGCGGTGAGCACGCCGCCGGTGAGCGCGCCGGCGGCGCCGGCGGAGAGCTTCCGCCCGGGGCCGAGGTCCCCGTCGGGCCCTACGCCGTACGCGCCCGGCCCGGGGTGAGCGGCGAGATCAGCGTGGAGGTCGCCCCGGTGCAGGGCGACGACCCGCCCGCCGACGTCTTCCGGTTCCTCGTGCTGCGCGACGGCCGGGTCGCGGAGACGTACGCCTCCGTCACCACCAAGCGCAGCAAGGACAACGTCGCCACCCGCGTCAACGCCACGTCGGAGCTGATCGAGGTACGGGAGTCGGGCCGCGGCCCCGCGCCCGCCCCGCCCGGCCCGCAGACGGTGGTCCTCGCCCCGGCCGCCCCCGCACCGGGCGGCGCCGGAGCGCTGGCCCCCGAGGTGTACGTCGGGGACGCCGACCGCCGTACGGGGCTCGGCGGGCTCGAAGCGGTGGACGAGGTCACCATGGTCGCCGTCCCGGACCTGATGAGCGCGTACGGGCGCGGACTGCTGGACCTCGACGCGGTCGTCGCCGTCCAGCAGGGGATCGTCGCCCACTGCGAGTTGATGGGCGACCGCGTCGCGATCCTCGACCCGCCGCCCGGCCTCACCCCGCAGCAGGTCCGCGGCTGGCGCACCGGGCAGGCCGGCTTCGACTCCAAGTACGCCACGCTCTACTACCCCTGGATCAGCGTCGCGGACCCCGCGTCCGGCCGCGCCTCCCTCGTACCGCCCAGTGGGCACGTCGCCGGGATCTGGGCGCGCAACGACGACACCCGCGGGGTGCACAAGGCCCCGGCGAACGAGGTCGTCCGGGGAGCCGTCGCCCTGGCCACCCAGCTCACCAAGGGCGAGCACGACCTCCTCAACCCGATCGGGGTGAACTGCATCCGCTCCTTCCCCGGCCGGGGCATCCGGGTCTGGGGCGCGCGGACGCTCGCCTCCGACCCCGCCTGGCGGTACCTGAACGTGCGGCGACTCTTCAACTACCTGGAGGAGTCGATCCTCGCCGGTACCCAGTGGGTCGTCTTCGAGCCGAACGACGACGCCCTGTGGGCCCGGGTCCGGCGCACCGTCTCCGCGTTCCTGGTCAACGAGTGGCGCAAGGGCTCGCTGTTCGGGCTGACCCCCGAGGAGGCGTTCTACGTGAAGTGCGACCGCGAGACGAACCCGCCGGAGAGCATCGACGCGGGCCAGGTCGTCTGCGAGATCGGGGTCGCCCCCGTCAAGCCGGCCGAGTTCGTGGTGTTCCGGCTCTCCCAGCTGACCGGCGGCAGCGGCGGCGTCGATGAGTGACGCCCCGCCGCGCCCCCGCCCGGCACCCGCCGACAGCCCGTTCCCGAGCCTGGCGTAAGGAGTCCGCCGTGCCCCTTCCCGATCTCGACAGTTCCGTCGGGCATTCCTTCGGCCTCGAATTCGACAGCGTCATCATCAAGCAGATCACCGAGGTCAGCGGTCTGAAGATGGAACAGGACGTCATCGAGCTGAAGCAGAACACCGCCGACGGGAAGTACGCCATCAAGAAGCTGCCCGGCCGCCCCAAGGCCGGCGAGGTCACCGTCACGCGCGGCCTCACCGAGGACAACAGTTTTGAACGCTGGATCAAGGACTCGCGGTTCGGCCGCATGACGAGCGCCCGCCGCAACGGGGCCGTCATCGTCTACGACTACGAGGGCCTGCCGATCAAGCGCTACAAGCTGATCAACGCCTGGCCGAAGTCCCTGGAGATCGGCACGCTCAAGGCCGGCGACACCTCGGTCCTCACGGAGAAGCTGGCGATCACCTACGAGAGCATGGAACTCGACTGATGCGCCGGTCGGTCCAGTTCCAGAGCCCCGAACAGGCCGAGGCGGCGCCCGACCGGGGCGGCGTGCGTCAACGCGAGCCGCTGCGCACGGAGTTCGGGTTCGAGCTGCCCCGGGGTTACGTCGACGAGTCGGGCACCGTGCACCGTACGGGGGTGATGCGCCTCGCCACCGCCCGCGACGAGCTGGTCCCGCTGCGGGACGACCGGGTGCGGGAGAACTCGGCGTACCTGTCGGTGGTCCTCATCTCCCGCGTCGTGACGCGCATCGGCACGGTCGAGGACATCCACCCCGGCGTCATCGAGGACCTGTTCGCCTCCGATCTCGCCTTCCTCCAGGACTTCTACCGGCGGATCAACGCCGAGGGCCACACCCGCGCCGCCGTCACCTGCCCGTCCTGCGACGAGGAGTTCGCGGTGAATCTCGCCGGTGGCCGCCTGGGGGAATCGTGACGTACGCGGCCGACCTGCTCTACGAGGAGGTCGCGTACCTCGCCTACCACTTCCACTGGCCGCTGGACGACCTGCTGGACCTGGAACATCCGGAACGCCTGAAGTTCGTCGCGCAGGTCGCCCGCCTCAACGGGCACTAGCGGCGGCCGAGCCGGACCGGAGGAGAACGTGCGGGGGAGGACGGGAAGCTCATGGGGTTGATGTCCTGGTTGCGGGGCGTGGGCGGCGGTGACGCCGACCGCCCCGGCAGCGGTGCGTCCGAGCCCGGTTCCGTGGCCGGTTCCGTCACCGGTTTTGGCGGTGGGGCCGGCTCCGGTGCCGACGAGCGGGCCGGACGGGTCGACGTCGACCGGTTGGAGCCGATGCGGCGCCTGGTGTCGGGGCAGCGGCTGACGTCCGCTCCCGCCGAGTTCGAGGCGTCGCTGACCACGCGGCAGGACACCGCGCTGGGCACACCGCTGGGCCACCTGGTGAGCCCCGACGCACCGGCCGGGCTGGTACGGGGGATCGGGGTCGCGGAGCCCGCCCCGTCGTCTCCCGCCCCGTCGTCGCCGGTCGCCGCTCAGCGGTCCGTGGACATGCCGCTGCGGGGCGACGCGCGGCCCTCCGGACGGGCGGGCCCGCCCGCCGGATCCGCCGGGGGTGCTGAGGCGCGGGACCAGCCCGGCGTACGGGAGGCCGGGACCGCACCCGTGCAGCGTCTGTACGGGGGTGAGGGCCCGGCCATGACGTCCGCCGCCGAGTACGGGGCGGGGGCCGGGGGCGCGCAGGAGTGGCCCGTACGGCGTCTGGTGGGGGAGCGGACCGTGGTGCCGGACGCCCGGCCGGCGGTGCCGGACCCCTCCCCCGCGGAAGCGCGGGACGCCCCGACCGCGCAGGGGGCCGGTCCGCACTTCGGCGGTCCCGGTGTCCAGCGGGCCGTGACGCCTCCGGCGGGGGACGCCGGAAAGCGGACGCGCCGGACACCTGGGCTGGGTGCGCCGCTGCCCGGCCTGCCGCCGACCGCACAGCGACGGGCCGCCACGGACCGACCGGCTTCGGGCGGACCGGCCTCGGGCAGGACCGGAGCCGAGGGGGCCGGGGCGGAGGGCATCGCCGGGGCGGAGGGCTTCGGCAGGGCGGGGAGCTTCGCCGGGGCGGACGAGGGATTGGGCGGCCGGGACGCGGTCGCTCCGCTGCTGGGCGAGGACCCGGTGGCGGGAGTGGCGTTCCGGGGGCCCGCGGGCTCGGGTGGGCCGGGCGAGGCGGATGGTGTGGGCGATGCGGGTGGTGCGGTCGTGGACGTGCCGCGCGGTGGTGGGGTCGAAGGGGCCGATGGGACCAGTGGGGATTCTGGGGGTGCTGGGGCTGGTGGGGTCGGCGGTTCGGTTCAGCGGACGGTGAGCGTGACCGCGGTTCCGGCTCCGCCCGGTCCGGACCCCGAGCCCGCGCGGCGGCCCGTCGCGCCCCTGCTCGGTGACCGGCCCCTGGTTCCGAGGAACGCCGACGTACAGCGGGCCGTCGAGCCGGATCCCGGCCCCGCGCCGGGCCCGGATGACGGGTCCGCCGTACCGCCCGGCGGTGTCCCGGTCCGCTGGACCGGAGCGGAGGAGGGCGGGCCACCGGCCGGCCCCGGGGTCCGGCTCGGACCCGCTCCCGCCGGGGTGCCGTCCGCGCCCGGCCCCCTCCAGCGGCGGGCGGTGGGCGCGGCCGGAGGTCCCCCGGTCCCCGCCTCGGTCGCGCGTTCCGTGGGACCGGGGGCGGCGGGAACCGGCCGTGGCGCCGCCGGTCCGCCGGGCCCGCCCCCGCCCTGGTCCGGCGGCGGGGCGGGCGCGGTGGCGGTGTCGGCCGGGGTGGCGCAGCGGATGGCCGACGGCAGTGTCGTCTTCGCGGGCGCGCCGGTCTCGGGCACCTCGCGGGCGGTCATCCAGCGGGCCGCCGAGCCCGGGGAGCCCGTGGAGGAGCTTCCCCCGCCGGAGCCCGCCGATGAGCCCCCGCCCGAGCCCGTACCCGTGACGGAACCGGGGGGCGGCGAGCAGCCGGTGCCCGAGGTGGCGGGAGGGCAGGGCGGCGGAGGGGCTCCCGCCGTCACGGACGAGCTGGTCCGCGCCCTGTACGCGCCGCTGAGCAGGCTCCTGAAGAACGACCTCCGGCTGGAACGCGAACGCGCCGGCCATCTCATCAACACCCGCCACTAGAAGCCCCCGCCGCTGAAAGCCCCGCCGCTGAAAGCCCCCGCCCCCGCCCCGTCGCCGGGACCCCACCGAAGCGAACCGACCCGAAGCAAACCGAAAGAGAACCGAACCGAACCGAACCGAGAGGTGCGTGTCATGGCCACCGCCCAGGACAGCGACCCCGCCGTCAGCGTCTGCTTCGTCGTGACGATCGACGACATCGAGCTGGGGTCGTTCAACACGTGCGAGGGCCTCGGCTGCGAGGTGGTCCTCGAAGCGCGGGAGGAGGGCGGCAACAACGGGCACGTCTGGCAGCTTCCGACCCGGCTGAAGTACAGCAACGTGAAGCTGTCGCGGCCCCTCACCCGCGAGACGGAGAAGGTGGCGCGCTGGTTCGCCACCATGACCACCGGGTTCAGCCGGAAGACCGCGCACATCGAAGCGCGTACGGGAGACGGCCGGAAGGTCGCCCAGTGGGGGCTGCTGGAGGTCGTCCCGGTGCGGTGGACCGGCCCGTCGTTCACGCCGGAGTCGCCCAAGGTCGCCATGGAGACCATCGAGATCGCCCACCACGGCTACGTGATGGAGGGCTGAGCGCGATGAGCGGTGCTGCGGGACCCATCGCGTTCAGCGCGGCCGGTACGTCGGGGGTGGCCTCGACGGCGAAGGGCGGTGCGGCGCGGCCCAAGCTGGAGCACGCCTACCTGGAGCTGCGCACGCCGCCGACCGGAGGCGGGCTGACCCCGGGCGGGCCGTGCGGGCGGATCGACTTCCAGTTCAACCCGAAGGAGCTGAGTCTCACCAAGGCGGCTTCCTGGAAGCGGAGTCCGGCGAAGGGGGCGAAGAGTTCGGGGCCGCCGGAGTACCAGGGGTCGCAGCCCAGCAAGCTGACGGTGGAGATGTTCTTCGATGCCGGGGACACCCAGGACACCCGGGTCGTCACCTCGGTCGAGCAGCTCTTCGCCTGCTGCGTGCCGACGGACGAGACCCGGCAGCAGCAGCGTTCGTCCCCGCCGTGGGTCGTCTTCCACTGGGGCGGGCTCACCGGATTCCCCGGATACGTCAGCCAAGTCGCCGCCAAATACACGCTGTTCACCACGTCCGGCGTGCCGATCCGGGCGGTCTGCCAGGTCACCATGGAGGAGATCAGCGGCGAGACCCCGGGCCAGAACCCGACCTCGGGCGCGCTGGCCGCCCGGCGCGTCCACCGGGTCGGTTCGGGCGACTCGCTGCCCTCGCTCGCCCATCGGGAGTACGGGGACCCGGGCGCCTGGCGGGTGATCGCCGAGGCGAACGGCATCGACGATCCGCTGCGGCTCGCCCCCGGTACCCAGCTCCTGCTGCCCGCCCTGGACGAGCTGGCCCGGCTCAAGGCGGAGGCCGGGGGCGCGGCCGGCCGGGGGCTCGGCACGGGGCCCGGGACGGGCGCGGGCGGCGGCCGGGGCCGGAGGGACGGCTGATGGCGGGCCAGGGGGTCTCCACGGCGCTGACGGTGGAGTTCGGCGGGACTCCGCTGCCCGCGAAGTTCGTGAACACCCTGGTCGAAGGTTATGTGGACGACAGCCGTACGCTCCCCGACCTGTTCCTGCTGCGGTTCCGGGACCCCGACCGGGTGCTGCTGGAACAGGCCGGCCTGAAGATCGGCACCGAGGCGCGGCTGCTGGCCCGCGCGGGCGGTGACACGGCCCCGAAGCCGCTGCTGGAGGGCGTGGTCACGGCGCTGGAGGTGGAGCTCGACGACTCCGGCACGTTCACCGTCGTGCGCGGGCTCGACGAGTCGCACCGGCTGTTCCGGGGGCGGCGGGTGGCCAGCTACCAGAACATGACGCTCGCCGACATCTGCGGCCAGGTCGCCCAGCGCGCCGGACTGCGGCCGGGCCCCGTCGACATCGCCGGGCCCGTGCTGGAGCACATCGCCCAACCCAACGTCACAGACTGGGAGTTCGTGCGCGGACTCGCCGAGGAGGCGGGCGCGCAGGCGTACGTACGGGACGGGCGGCTCCACATCACGAAGCCGGCCGACGCGGGCAGCGCCCCCGACGCCTCGGCGCGGGCCGAACGCGACCCGCTCGTACTGGAGTTGGGCAGCAACCTGCTGCGCTGCCGGGCCGGGGTGTCGGCCGCCGAGCAGGTCGCGGAGGTGGAGGTGCGCGGTTGGGACGTCGGGGCGAAGCAGCCGCTGGTGGGCCGCGCCCCGGCGGGGACCACTCCGACGCTGGAGCTGGGGGTGACGGCGGCGGAGGTGTCGGCCCCGTTCGGCGAGGCCCGGTTCGTGGTGACGGACGCGGCGTACGGGACGCAGGCCCAGGTCGACCTGACGGCGAAGGCGCTGGCGGAGCGGATCGCCGGGTCGTTCGCGGAGCTGGAGGCGGTGATCCGGGGCAATCCGGAGGTGCGGGCGGGCAGCGCGGTGGCGCTGAACGCGGTGGGCGCGCCGTTCGAGGGCCGGTACACCGTGACGACCTCGCGCCACGTCTTCGACGCCGTACGCGGGTACGAGACCTGGATCACCGTGTCGGGGCAGCAGGAGCGGTCCCTGTACGGGCTGGCGTCCAACTCCGTTTCCTCACCGATGGGTTCGCGGTGTGCCGGGCTGGTCAGCGGGACGGTGACGGACACGCAGGACCCGGAGGGGTCGGGGCGGGTCAAGGTGCGGTTCCCGTGGCTGTCCGACGAGTACGCGAGCGACTGGGCGCGTACGGCGCAGGCCAACGGCACCGGAGGCGGTGAGGCGTTCATCCCGGAGGTGGGCGACGAGGTCCTGGTCGGCTTCGAGCACGGGCATCTGGACCGGCCGTACGTCCTGGCGGGGCTGTACAACGGCCAGGACCGGCCGGGGGGCGGAGGAGGGGGCGGCGCGGGTGCTCCCGGGTCCGTCGGTGGTGCTCCCGGATCGGCCGGTGGCGGTACCGGGTCGGCCGGTGGCGCTTCGGGGGCGGCCGGTGGTGCTCCCGGATCGGCCGGGCGTGCCTTCGGTTCCGTGGCCGGCGGGGGTGTCGGGGCAGGCGCCGGGGGCTCCGGGGGCGGCGGTGGGGGCGAACTCGTCGATCCCACCAGCGGCGCCGTCAACCGCCGCGCCTTCGCCTCCCGCAGCGGCAACCAACTGGAGTTGCTGGACGCCGCGAACGGCCCGCAGGGCGTCCGGCTCCGCACCGGCGACGGCAGGCTGACCATCGACCTGGACCGCAGGGGTACGGCCATCGTCATCGGCAGCGACGGCAGCGTGACGATCGAGGCCAAGGAGAAGATCTCGCTCCGGGCGGACGGCGGCGTCGCCCTGGACGCCGGTCGCGGGAAGCTCGAACTGGTTGGGGAGAGCGTCACGTTGACCGCGCGCAAGGGCGTGTCCGTGGACGGCGGCACCGGAAAGGTCGACGTCGCCTCCCAGGGCGCGGTGGAGGTGCGGGGCGGTGAGGTCGCGGTCGACGGGAGCCGCCGTACGGAGATCGGGAGCGGCGGCTCGGTGAACGTGAACGCGCCGATGATCAAGCTCAATTGATGGCCGGTCAGGCCATGTTCGCGGGAGGAGCGACCAGTATGTCCGACGCAGCAGCCGCCCCGGCGGCCCGGGTCGGCGACCCCACCGGCCACCCCGGCACGGTCGGACCGCCGGGCGTCCTGTCCGTGCTCATCGGCGGGAAGCCCGCCGCCACCGTCGGGACCGCCCATGTGTGCTCGTCGCCCGCCGCCCATCCCCCGACGGTGCTCGCACCGCCCGGCAGCAGGACGGTGTTCATCGGCGGGCGGCCCGCCGCCCGGGCCGGGGACCTGGCGGGCTGCGGCTCCCCGGTGGTCTCCGGCTGCCCGACCGTCCTGATCGGCGGGTGAGACGGCCGTGGGACAGCAGTTCATCGGCGCGGGCTGGGCGTTCCCGCCGCGTACGGACGCCACCGGGTCCATCGCCCTGGTACGCGGCGAGCACGAGCTGGAGGAGTCGATCCGGCTCATCCTCGCGACCTCGCCGGGGGAGCGGCCCATGCGGCCCGAGTTCGGCTGCGCGGTCAACGACTACGTGTTCGCCCCGGCCGACGCGGGGACCGCCGGCCAACTCGCGTACGAGGTACGGCTCGCCCTGGAGCGGTGGGAGCCCCGCATCGAGGTGACCGAGATCGTCGTCCGGTTCGACGAGGCGGACGACGGCGTCCTCTACATCGACATCGGCTACACCGTGCGCGGCTCCAACGACCCCCGCAACCTGGTCTTCCCGTTCTACGTGATCCCGCAGCACGCGGAGTCCGCTGAGGCCGCCGAACGCCCGGCCGCAGACCCGGGAGCCGGCGCGTGAGCCCCGCCCGTACGGCGGGCGGCGGCGCACGCCGGGAAGACCGGCGCGCGATCCGGGTCCGCAGGGCCGCGACGCACGACGAGGAGGCCGGCGCGTGAGCCCCGCCCGTACGGCCGCGACGCACGACGACGAGGAGGCGAGGGCGTGACCCTGCCCAGCCCGCACCTGGACGACCGCACCTTCCAGGGCCTGGTCGACGAGGCGAAACGCCTGGTCCAGCAGCGCTGCCCGGAGTGGACCGACCACAACGTCTCCGACCCGGGGGTGACGCTGATCGAGGCGTTCGCGACCATGGTCGACCAACTCGTCTACCGGGTGAACCGGGTCCCGGAGAAGAGCTACCTCACCTTCCTCGACCTCATCGGCGTCCAGCTCCACCCGCCGACCGCCGCCCGCACCGAGGTGACGTTCCGGCTCTCCGCGCCGCGCCCGGACCCGGTGCTGGTGCGCGCCGGCACGGAGGTCGCCACCGTCCGTACGGAGACCGAGGAGGCGGTCGTGTTCACCACATCGGCGCCGCTCTCCATCGTCCCCTGCTTCTTCGCCCACCTGGCGACCTGGCCCTCGCCGGGCGAGGCCGCCGACCGGACCGAGGAGCTGGCGCTCGGCCGGGACGTGCCCGTCTTCGGCGCCACCCCCGCCCCCGGCGACTGCCTGTACGTCGGGCTCTCGGCCGCCGTGCCCGCCGGCGTGGTGGCGCTCCGGCTGGACTGCACGGTGGACGGGGTGGGCGTCGACCCGGAGCGCCCGCCGATCCTCTGGGAGGCGTGGGACGGGACGCGGTGGGCGGTCTGCGAGGTGGAGAAGGACGAGACCGGGGGGTTCAACCGGTCCGGCGAACTGATCCTCCACCTGCCCCACACCCACGCCCCGGCCGCCGTCGTGCGCCGTACCGGGGGCTGGCTGCGCTGCCGGCTGATCGAGGCGGAGCCGGGCCGGCCGACATACCTGGCCCCGCCCGTCGTCCGGGGCATCACCGCGTTCACGGTCGGCGCGACCGTCGCCGCCGAGCACGCCGAGACCGTCGCGGACGAGGTGCTGGGCCAGGCGGAGGGGGTCCCCGGGCAGGTGTTCCGGCTGGCCAGGGCACCGGTGGTGCCGGGCGAGTTCGTGGTCGAGGTCGTCGAGCCGGCCGCCCCCGGCGACATCGAAGGCCCGGACGCCACCCGGTGGAGCCGGGTCGACGACTTCGCGCACTCCGGCCCGGAGGACCGGCACATCACCCTCGACCCCAACGCGGGACGCGTCGAGTTCGGCCCCGCCGTACGCGAACGGGACGGCTCCGTACGCCACTACGGCCGGGTCCCCGCCAAGGGCGCCACCGTCCGGGTCCGCTCCTACCGCACCGGCGGCGGGCTGCGCGGCAACGTCGCCCGCGCCACCCTCCGCGTCCTGCGCAGCGCGATCCCGTACGTCGCCCGGGTCGAGAACCGGCGGCCCGCGCTCGGGGGCGTGGACGGCGAGAGCGTCGAAAGCGCCCGCGTGCGCGGCCCGATGACCCTGCGCACCCTGCACCGGGCGGTCGTCCCGCACGACTACGAACTCCTCGCCCGCGAGATCGCCCCGGACGCGGCCCGGGTCCACTGCATCAGAGCCGGTACGGAGGAGGGGTCGCCGGAGACCGGAGGGGTGCGGCTGCTCATCGTCCCGGCGGGCAGCGGAGACGGGCAGGGGCGGATCGCGTTCGACGAACTGATCCCGCCCGCCGACACGCTCGCCCTGATCGCCGGGCATCTGGACGCCCGCCGGCCGATCGGGGCCCGGCTGGTGGTCGAGCCGCCGTTCTACCAGGGCGTGACCGTCGTCGCCCTGGTCCAGGCGGAGCGCGGGGCGGTCGCCGAGAAGGTCCGCGAGAGCGCGCTGGCCGCGCTGTACGGGTACTTCAACCCGCTCACCGGCGGGCCGGGCGGCGACGGCTGGCCGTTCGGCCGGCCCGTGCAGTCCGGGGAGGCGTTCGCCGTGCTCCAACGGGTGCCGGGGGTGGACCTGGTGGAGGACGTACGGCTCTACCGGGCCGACCCGGTCACCGGTGAACGCACCGACGCCACCGCGAAGATCCCGCTGGACCCGCACGCGCTGGTCTTCAGCTACGAGCACCAGCTCCGGGTGAGGGGGGCCTGAGCCGATGCGCACCGGAGTACCGGGGCTGCCGACCCCGCACCCGCTGATCGATGGCCTCCCCGCCGTCTACCTCGAACAGGACTTCCTCCAGCGGTTCCTGGCGGCGCTCGACGACGTCCTCGCCCCGGTCCTGCTGTCCATCGACAACCTGCCCGCGCACCTGGACCCGCGCAGCGCCCCCGGCGACTTCCTCGACTGGCTGGCCCAGTGGGTGGCCGTGGACCCGCACGAGGGCAGCCCGCCGGAGCTGCGCCGGGCGGCGGTGCGCGGCGCGGTCGCCCGGCACGCCCGGCGGGGCACGGTGGGCGGGCTGGCCGAGGCGCTGCGGCTGGAGACCGGGGCCGAAGCGGAGATCGTCGAGAGCGGCGGCACGGCCTGGTCCACCGGCCCGGGGACCCCGCTGCCCGGCCAGGCCCGCGCGTGGGTGACCGTACGGCTCCGGGCGGCCGGGGGCGAGGGCGACCGGGCGCGGCTGGAGGAGCTGATCGACGCGGAGGTGCCGGCCCACGTCGGATACACCCTGGAGCTGCTGTGACCTGCGACGAGTGCGGCCACCGGAATCCGCCGGGGCGAGAGTTCTGCGTGGCGTGCGAGGCGTTTCTGCGATGGGAGCCGGAGGGGGGACCGGGGCGGGAGGGGAGACCTGGGCCGGAGGGGAGACCTGGACCGGAGGGGGGACCCGGGCCGGAGGGTGGCGGCCTCGCCTCCGGTGACCGGTCCGGCACGGCAGCGGGGTCCGGTGCCGGTGCCGGCTCCGGCTCCGGTGAACCGTCCGCCACGGCACCGGGCTCCGGTTCCGGTGAGCGGCCCGACGCGCAGGGGCAAGGCGTGCGGCCCACTGCGCCGGGGTCCGGCCCGGGCGGGCGGCCGTCCGACGCCCCGTCCGACGCCCCCGCCCCCTTCGTGACGCCTCCCGCGCCCGCGCCGGTGGCGTCCCCCGCGCCGATGCCCGTCACTGCGCCGCAGCCCGCGCCCCCGGTGTCCGGGAGGGCGGCGCCCAGGCGGCCGGGGGACCTGCCGCCCGGGCCTGCGCTCGGGCCCGACGCGTGGCCGGACGGCGGCCGGGGGTCCGGTGACGGGCCCGGCCGGTCCACACCCGCCCGTGCGACGGTCGTCTGCCCCAACTGCCGTACGGAGAACGCCCCGGACCGCATCCTGTGCCGACGGTGCGCCCTGCTGCTGGACCCCGGGCCCGCGCCCGGGGGCCGCCCGCCGTGGTGGCGGCGGCTCCTGCGCCGCCGCCCCCGGCGGACCCGTGCGGCGGGGGCGCGGCCCCGGCGCGGCTGGCGGCGGCCGAGGCTCGGCCTGCCGATCGTGCTGGTCCTGCTGGCGGTGGGCGTCTGGTTCGCGCTGCCGCACCTCTCGGGGCTGTTCGGCTTCGCCCGGCAGGAGACCGGGGCTCCGGAGTCGGTGCCGCCCGCCGTCTGCCGGGCGTCCAGCGAGGCGGACGGGCATCCGGCGTCGGCGGCGGTGGACGGGTTCAACAACCGCTACTGGGCGCCGGAGCGGGCCGGCGAAGGCGTCGGGGAGCACCTGGAGTGCGACTTCGCGCAGCCGGTACGGATGATGAAGATCGTGGTGTTCTCCGGGACGTCGGCCCGCCAGGACGAGTTCCTGACGCAGAGCCGCCCGGCACGTCTCACGGTGGAGCTCACGTCGGAGGACGGGGAGAAGACCGGCCGCACGATCCGGCTGCGCGACCAGGCGGGCCAGCAGACCTTCGACGTACGGGGGTCGGGCACGGTGAGCGCCCGGATCACGGTCGCGTCTGCGTACGGCACGGGGAAGGAGCGGCGTACGGCGCTCGCGGAGGTCGAGTTCTTCGGACGCCGGGAGTGAGCGACGGGGGCTGATGGGGCTGCTGGGGCTGCGGGAGCGGCCGCGAAGGCGACGGCGAAGGTGACGACGGCCGTGGCGGCGGTCGCCGGCGGTGGCCGGGGAGCCGCTACCCGTCCAGCTCGTTCGCGCGCCTTCGGAGATAGCGGGCCTCGGGCTCGCTGAGGGTGGCGTCGGCGGCCGCGCGGTAGGCGGTACGGGCGGCGGCCGGGTCCCCGGCCCGTTCCAGGAGATGGGCGCGTACGGCGTCGAGCCGGTAGTGCCGCGCCGCCGCCTCCGCCGTTCCCCCGGCCGTGCCCGCGGCCCCCGCCGCCTCCTCCAGCGCGTCGACCTCCGCCAGGCCGGCCCTGGGCCCGTGCACCATGGCCACGGCGACCGCCCGGCCCAGCGCGGCGGCGGGGTCGGGGGTGCGCCGCACGAGGAGGTCGTACAGGGCCAGGATCTGCGGCCAGTCGGTGTCCTCGGCCCGCTCCGCCTCGTCGTGCAGGGCGGCGATCGCGGCCTGGAGCTGGTAGTCCCCGGCCGGGCCCTGGGAGAGAGCCTCCTCGGCCAGGGCGATGCCCTCCGCGACGGCCGTACGGTCCCAGAGGGCGCGGTCCTGCTCGTCCAGCGGGATCAGCGCGCCGTCCGCGCCGGTACGCGCCGGAGCGCGCGCCTGGGTGAGGACCATCAGCGCCAGCAACCCGGTCACGCGCCCCTCGTGGGGCAGCAGCCGGCGGACGGCCCGGGTCAGCCGGATCGCCTCACGGGCCAGGTCCGTACGGAGGAGGTCGGGGCCGGCGGTGGCGGTGTACCCCTCGTTGAAGATCAGGTAGAGGACCTGGAGCACCGCGCCGAGCCGCCGGTCGAGCTCCCGGGCGTCCGGGCGCGGGAACCGGGTGCCGCGCACCGCCCGCTTGGCCCGGCTGATCCGCTGCGCCATCGTCGCCTCCGGCACCAGGTGGGCGCGGGCGATCTCCGCCGTGGTGAGGCCGCCCACCGCGCGCAGGGTGAGCGCGATCTGGGCGGCGGGCGAGAGCGCGGGGTGGCAGCACAGGACGAGCAGGGTGAGCGTGTCGTCCTCGGAGGGCGCCCGGTCCGGGCCGCCGGGGGCCGCGTCGGGCGGCGGGGTGACGAAGGCGTCCGCCGGGGTGAGCGCCGCCGCGGTGTTCTCACGCCTGCGGCGGGCCTCGTCGCTGCGGAGCCGGTCGGTCAGCCGGCGGGAGGCGACCCGGATCAGCCAGCCGCGCGGGTTGTCGGGGATCCCGTCCCGGGGCCACTGCCCGGCCGCCGCGATCAGGGCCTCCTGGACGGCGTCCTCGGCCGGGTCGAAGTGACCGTACCTGCGGACGAGCGCGCCGAGGACCTGCGGCGCGTGCCGGCGCACCAGCTCTTCGATGACGTCGTCGGTCGTACCGTCCATGTGTCTCCCCGGGCGGCGCCGGGGCGTACGAGGCGGGCCCCGCGCGCCGTGTGCCGTCGATGCGGTGCGCGGGACCAGTCGATCACCCGGCACGGCCGAGCGCCACACGCCGAAAGGGGCATCTACCGGTCGGCGGCCGGACGGTCGGCTGTCCGCCCGACGGGTGTGCGTCCGGCCGACCGGACGCACACCCGTCGATCCCGCCTCCTAGTCGTCGATCCCGCCGTCCACGGGGCGGATCAGCACCGGGTACTCGGGCGCCCCGGCCGGCTGCGGGCAGCGCGCCACCCGGGCCGCGATCTCGGTGACCCGTTCCAGGCTCTCGCAGTCGAGCACCCAGAACCCGGCGAGCAGCTCCTTCGTCTCGCTGTACGGCCCGTCCGAGACGACCGGGCGGCCCTCTCCGTCGAGGCTGACGGCGCGGCCCGCCGCCGGTTCCTTCAGCCCGTAGCCGGTGATCAGCTCGCCCGACTCCGCGAGATCGTCGTTGATGGCGCCCATGTGGGCGAACATCGCCTGGATCGCCTTCTCGTCCCAGACCGGGCTGTCGGCGCTCCCCTTGCCGGACTGGGCGTCGTAGTCCGCCTGGCTGCCCTGGACCATCACCAGATACCTCATGACCGTCGCCTCCGTGATCGCTCGCTCGTTCGTCGTTCTTCTTCCTGCTGCACAGGGGACGTCGGGGCCGATGCGGCGTTCTCGACACCACGCGCGCGGTCTTCTCGGATTCACCCGGCGGACGGCGCGGAACAGGGCGTTCAGTAAAGTTCGGCAGCGTCGCGCCCGCGCGGCGCACGCTCCTCCCGCCTTCCCCGTCCCCGTACTCCCGCCTCCCTCGCCCCCGTACCCCCGCCGCTGATCGAGGTTCCGACGTGTCACCCGTTCCGCCCCCGGCCGCCGCCTCCTCGCACCCGGTCTTCGTCGTGGGGATCGGTGCGGACGGCTGGCCCGGTCTGTCGGGCGCGGCCCGGGAGGCGCTGGTCGCGGCGGAGGTGCTGATCGGCGGGGGGCGCCAGCTGGACCTGCTTCCGCCGGAGTGCGCCGGAGCGCGGGTGGCGTGGCCGTCCCCGCTGCGGCCGGCCGTGCCCCGGCTGCTGGCCGAGCACCGGGGGCGCCGGATCGCGGTGCTGGCCAGCGGGGACCCGATGTTCTACGGGATCGGGCGCGCGCTGGCGCAGGAGCTGGGGCCCGAGGGGCTGCGCGTCGTCCCGCACCCGTCCTCCGTCTCGTACGCCTGCGCGCGCCTGGGCTGGCCGCTGGAGGACACGGAGGTCGTGACGCTGGTGGGCCGCCCGGCGGCCCGGCTCGCCGCCTCCCTGTATCCGGGGCGCCGGCTGCTGGTGCTGAGCGCGGACGCGTCCACCCCCGCCGAGGTCGCGGCCCTGCTCACCGACCGGGGCTTCGGCCCGAGCCGGCTGCGGGTCCTGGAGCAGTTGGGCGGCGAGGACGAGGGGTGCGCCGAGGGGATCGCGCAGGAGTGGGCGCACCCGCCGGGCGACCGGCTGAACGTCGTCGCCGTCGAGTGCCTGCCGTCCGCCGGCGCGCTGCGGCTCGGTACGGTGCCAGGTCTGCCGGACGCGGCGTACGAGCATGACGGCCAGCTCACCAAGCGCCACATCCGGGCGGCCACCCTGGGCACGCTGGCGCCCGCGCCGGGGGAGCTGCTGTGGGACGTGGGCGGCGGGTCGGGCTCCATCGCGATCGAGTGGCTGCGGGCCCACCCGTCCTGCCGGGCGGTGAGCGTGGAGCGGGACGCGGTGCGGGCCGAGCGGATCACCCGTAACGCGGAACGCCTGGGCGTCCCCGGCCTGCGGGTCGTCACCGGCCCGGCGCCCGCGTCGCTGGCCGGCCTGCCCGTGCCCGACGCGGTGTTCATCGGTGGCGGGCTGACCGCGCCAGGCCTGCTCGACGCGTGCTGGGAGGCGCTGCGGCCGGGCGGCCGGCTGGTCGCGAACACGGTGACGCTGGAGTCGGAGGCGCTGCTGGCCGGACGGCACGCGGCGTACGGCGGCGAGCTGGTGCGGCTCGCGGTCGCCCACGCGGTCCCGGTCGGCGGCTTCACCGGCTGGCGGCAGGCGATGCCGGTGACCCAGTGGTCTGTGGTCAAGTCCCCGGAATCCGGGGTGCGTTCGGACAAGGGAGATCGATCATGACGGTGTACTTCATCGGCGCGGGCCCCGGCGCCGCCGACCTGATCACGGTGCGCGGCGCGCGGATCCTCGCCGCCAGCCGGGTCTGCCTGTACGCGGGCAGCCTGGTTCCGGTGGAGCTGCTGGCCGAGTGCCCCGAGGGCGCCCGGCTGGTCGACACGGCGGACCTGGACATCGAACAGATCACCGCCGAACTGGTCCGGGCGCACGCGGAGGGCCACGACGTGGCGCGGCTGCACTCGGGCGACCCGTCGGTGTTCAGCGCGGTGAACGAGCAGATGAAGCGCCTGGACGAGGCGGGGATCCCGTACGAGGTGGTGCCCGGCGTCCCCGCGTTCGCGGCGGCTGCTGCTGCGCTGAAGCGCGAGCTGACCGTTCCGACGGTCGGCCAGACGGTGATCCTGACCCGGATCGCGCAGCGCGCCACGGCGATGCCGGAGGGCGAGGACCTGGCGACGCTGGGCCGCAGCGGCGCGCTGATCGTGCTGCACCTGGCGGCCCGGTACGTGGACCGGGTGGTGGCGGAACTGCTCCCGCACTACGGGGCGGACTGTCCGGCCGCGGTGGTGGCGATGGCGTCCCGCCCGGACGAGATCATCCTGCGCGGCCCGCTGGACTCGATCGCCGGGCAGGTGAAGGAGGCCGGGGTGATCCGGACGGCGGTCATCATGGTCGGCCGGACGCTCGGGGCGGAGCAGTTCCGCGACAGCCACCTGTACGCGGTGGGGCGCGACCGGGGAGCGTGCGGTTCCTGAGTTCCTAGACTTCGGGACCATGACCACGACTTCCCTGGCCACCGGCCAACGTTCCCTGGGCGATCCGGACATCAGCTATCCGCTGTGGCCGCCGCTGACGCGTGGCTGCCCCCGGACCAGCTCGGACACCATGTCGTACCCCCTGGAGATCGACTACGACTACGCCCGCGTGACGTCCGACTTCATCACCGGGCAGGGGCGGCCGCGCTCCGGCCTGGACCGCTGGGCTCCCCTGCTCCCGCCGCTGGCCGCGCCCGGACTGGGTGAGGGCGGTACCCCGCTGATCGCGATCGGTGACGGGGTGTACGTCAAGGACGAGTCGCGCAACCCCACATGGAGCCACAAGGACCGGCTGAACCGCTGCACGGTGAGCGCTGCCGTGGCCATCGGCGCCCCGGGCGTGGTCGTGGCCTCCTCCGGCAACCACGGCGCCTCCGCGGCGGCGTACGCGGCGCGGGCCGGGCTGCGCTGCGTGGTGCTCGGCTCGCCCGAACTGCCGCCCGCCGTCGCGTCGTTCCTCAGCGCGTACGGGGCGGTGGTGCTGCCCGTCGAGACCGCCCACCGGTGGCCGCTGACCGAGCGGATCGCCGAGGAGTTCGGCTTCCACCCCGTCAGCAACCTCACCCCGTTCCACACCGGGCACGCCTTCGGGCCCGAGGGGTACAAGACGGTCGCGTACGAGATCGCGGCCGACATCGTGGACCCGGGCGCGGTCTTCGTGCCCACCGGCTACGGCGAGCTGCTCTTCGGCATCGCGAAGGGGTTCACGGAGCTCCACCGCCTCGGCCTCGTCTCCCGCGTCCCCCGCCTGTTCAGCTGCGAACCGGCCGTCGGGGGCCCGCTCGCGTCGGCCCTGCGGCAGGGCCTGCCCGCCACCGAGGTGGCGGTGGGGGACACGGAGGCGTACGGCATCGCCTGCCCCGTGAACAGCTACCGCGGGGTGCGCGCGATCACCGTCAGCGAAGGCCGCGCGCTGACGGTCGACGACGCGGCGATGCACCGCGCCCAGGCGGAACTCGCGGGCCAGGGCCTGTGGGTGGAGCTGTCCGCCGCGGCGGGCCTCGCCGGTCTGCGCACCCTGCCGGACGACGAGACCATCGAGGGCCCGGTGGTCTGCGTCACCACATCCAGCGGCTTCAAGGACACCCGGGTGGGCGACCACCACCTCGCACCGGTGGACCCGTCGTGGGAGAACGTACGGGCGCGGCTGCGGGCGGAGGGCATCCGGAGCTGAACCGGGGCCGAGCGGCACCCCACCGACTGCGGGACGAACACATGCCGGGGCACTCTCCCGAACGCCGTCCGCCAGGCGGGGTCGGTCAGGCCATCGGGGTCGGCCAGGGCCCGGACGAGGGCGGCGCGCCTGGCGGCACCGACCTCCGCCCGGCCACCGCCCGTCCGACCCACGGCACAACGGGGGTTCCACTGTGGAACGGGCCCGGGGCCGGGCGGAACCCGGGGGCCGTACGGCCCGGGGAGCGTACGGTCCGCGCGGGCGGGGTCAGCGCGCCGGAGGCCGCGGTCCGAGTTCCTTCGTCAGGCAGCTCCGAGCAGCGGCTGCCCACAGGTGACGTGCTTGTGGGTCACCGGGTTCTGAAGCGGCGGAAGAGATTACGGGCGACGTGTACGCCCGGGCCGCCGAAGCCGACGATGTCGACGCGGCCGTCGCCGGTGATGTCGGCCAGGAAGCGTGAATGGCGGTCGACCCGCCAGCCGCCCGCGTCCTCGTCGTACCCGAATCCGCGGCAGACCAACTGGGCCTGTTCGAAGGTGCCGTCGCCCTTGTTGTGCGACACCCAGACGCCTTCGTTGCCGAAGCCGATGACGTCGGGGTTCTTGTCGCCGGTGGTGTCGGCGAGGAGGCGGGGGTGCTTCCCGCCCGTCCACCCCTGGGCCTGCCCGTAGTCGTTCAGGACGAGCTTGCCCGGTTCGAACGTGCCGTCGCCGCGCCCGCGGGCGACGACCACGCCCTGTGGACCGAAGCCGACGATGTCCACCGCGCCGTCGCGGGTCGTCCTCGCAAGGAACCGGGGGTGTTCGTCGGGGGAGCTCCACCCCTGATCGACCCCGAACTCGTCGAGCACGTAGAGGGGTTCGGCGAAGGTCCCTTCCTCGTCCTGGAGGGATACCCAGAGGCCGTCGTCGTGGCAGCCGACGATGTCGAGCCTGCCGTCGCCGGTGGTGTCGGCGAGGAACCTGGGGTGCTTGTCGACCAGCCAGCCGCCGGCCTCCTCGCTGTGGCCGAACGCCCGGAGGGCGGGCTCGTCGGGGAGTGGTGCGAACTTTCCGTCGTCGTCCTGGAGGGATACCCAGAGGCCGTCGTCGTGGCAGCCGATGACGTCGAGCCTGCCGTCGCCGGTGGTGTCGGCGAGGAACCTGGGGTGCTTGTCGGCGAGCCAACTGCCGGCCTGTGGGCCGTGGCCGAACGCCTTCAGGACCAGTTCGCCGCCGGCCGGCGCGAACGTGCCGCCCTCGTCCTGGGTGGACACCCGGACCCCGTCGGCGGCAAGCACGACGACGCCGGGGCGGCTCTCGCCGGCGAGGTCCGCGAGTGTCCACAGATCCTTGGGCGTGGCGGAGGGCGCGGGCGGGTGGAGAACCCGTTCGTCCTCGAACGTCCCGTCCCCTCGGCTGGAGCAGGTGACCGCCCCCTTCGCGGGTTTCAGCCCGACGATGTCCGCGATCCCCCTTCCGGTGGTGTCGGCGAGGAAGCGGTCGCCCAGCCCCGACCACCAGCCCGCCTGGCCGGCAGGACGGCGGTCGGGCCTGTCGGTCTTCCACCCGCCGGCGTCCTGGTCGCTGCCGAACTTCTCCAGGACCAGCAGTACGTTGCTGAAGGAGGGCGTCGCGTCGGCCGTCGGCCGCAGGGCGGTCCTGTCGTGGGTCAGCCGCCAGGACCGGCGGCTGTTCCAGTGGCCCAGCGGTGCCCAGGACAGGACGAGGTCGCTGATGCGCTCCGGCTCTGCCGGTAGCAGGAGCCATCGCTGGCTCCGCGCGCTGTCGTCGTACTCGCCCAGGACGATCCGGGTGTCGTCAGGGCCGGGTTCGGCGAGGTCGAGAACGGTTCCACCGGCCGCGCCCTCGATGACGTAGTGACCCGCTTCGCCGTCGACGGGGACGAGGTGCCACTGCTGGCTCCTCCTGTTGGCCGCGGCATCCCACTGGCGGATGCCGCGGTCCGCGGCGGCGGGGTCGTCGAGCACCTTGCCGCTGACCGCGTTGCGGATCACGTACGTCGGCTCGTCCTGCGGACCCGGGGCGGGGACGAGGCGCCACTGCTGCGGGCGCGGGCCGCCCTCGGGGTGGTCGCGGACGACGAGCGCCCCGTCCGCTCCCGGTACGGCCTTGGCGCCGAGGGGCTGGCCTGTGGCGGCGTTGACGATCTCCAACTTCAGTTCTTGCGTGGGCACGGGCATGGTGGTGCCTCTTCCGGGCGGGTGGTGCGACGGCTCGGGACAGGTGTGGCGCGATGGTGGCCGCGGCTCACGTGAAGACGTGGTGGTAAGGGACGTCCCACTCGTTGGGCAGCCGCGGGTAGAACGTGTTGATGACCGTGCCGGTGAAGTCCCCGCCCCAGTTGTAGGTGAGCCGCGCCTCGCTGTCCTTCGCCACCGTGTGGTCCTTGAACCCGAGGATGGCGTCGGGGTGGGTGATCGGCACGAAGGTGATCCCGCCCCACGGCGTGACCGTGACGACCCACAGCTGGGTGTCCTCCACCGCCCCGTTCTTCCCGCGCCACTTGTCGGCCACCTTGGCGGGCAGACCAACCTGCAGGGTGTCGGCCGTGCTCTGCGGGGCGTCCTGGTGGACGGTGACGCGCCTGCGCTGCGGCTTCGGCGCTCCGTCGTCACCGCGGCCGGCAGCCGCGTCGGCCGTGCCGGCGGGCGGGGGCGTCACCTGGCCCGCGGCGCTCTCGATGAAGTACAGCGGGCGCTGCCCGAAGAAGCCTCCGGGGGTGATGTGCCAGAGGTGGCCCTGCGCGTCCTTGGTGGCCGGGTCGAGCGCGGTGGCCAGCTTGACGCCCTTGTCGTGGCTGCTCGCCGCCAGTTCCGCGGGCCGGAGGTAACCGCCGTTGAAGGCGTGGACGAGCATGACCGGCCGGTTCTCGACCAGCGCGGCGACGATCGCGTTGTCGTAGCTGTTCACCGCTACCGGGCCACCGACCACCAAATTCGCCATCGCCGTGCGCTCTTGGGTATACAACGTGGAAACCTCGCCTGTTCTTGATGAGGAGAACAACGCCTTAGGCGCTCAGTGAAGTGGTTTATCACGCGCTCTTACCAAAAGCTCCACCGCCCGCGATCGGTTCAGCTTCATAAGCGAATGTGCGATCGGAGTAAATACGCCCAAAGTGGCAACTTTCGAGGTCAGGGAGGTGCGATGAACTCCTGTGAGGTCATCGATCGGGTGAATCAGGTTCGCCGGGAATTCTTGATCACCCGTTTGAGTGCGATACGAGGAGTGGCCTTCTCGGGTGATGGAGCCGCTGCTAGCTTCGCTTGTCGGAGCGTGTGCGAATTTATTTTTTGCCATTTCACCCAGTGCGGTTTCGGCCAGATCAGTCGAGGACAGAAATTGCCTTCCAATGCGTACAACCTGGAACGGGCCAAGCGCCGGCCGCTGACGAAGAAGAACCTGCGGGAACTCAACATCGAGCAGACCTGGCAGGCCATCCTGGACCACCCCAACCTGGTCTACGTCGACGACTACGGGGTGCGGCACAAGCCCGTCGGCTTCTCCGTGAACAAGTCGAGCTTCGGCTCCTTCCCCGGCACGGCGTACGGGCTGGGCTGGCTCGCCTACATGAACCTCGGCGAGCCCTTGATCGAGGAACGGCGCAACATCACCCAGCCCCCGCCCGACTCGTTCTCCTCACGCACCTACGTCAATCGCAGCCAGTCCGAGATGACCTTCACCGACTCCGTCGACTTCACCGTGTCGAACGGGGCCACCTGGTCACTCTCGGGAGACTCCAAGCTCACCTTCGGCGGCAGCGTCAGCGCCCAGCTCCAGCTGCAACTGCAGAACAAGCTCGGCCTGAACCTGCAGGGACAGCTGGGGACGCAGCTCAAGAACGAGATGGCGAACAAGAACGCCAACACGGTGACCAACAAGAACAGCAAGGACAGCGTGGGGGTGGACAACGCCAACACCGTCGACACCTCGGTGGCCAACGGAATGACGAACTCCGCCTCGACCTCGCTGGCCGGCTCGGTGGACTTCACCACCACGGGCAGCGCCTCCGGCACCGCCGCGCTCAACGCCGCGCTGGCCCTGGGGATCGCGGCCTCCGTCGGCGGTTCGTTGACCACCAGCTGGGCGTCGAAGTCGCAGATCTCCGGCAAGGTCCCGCCAGGCTCCCGCGTGGAAACCATGGTCACCCAGCGCCGTGCCCTCAAGCAGTACACCTACGAGATCCCGGTGACCTTCTCCGGGCTGCTCGCGGTGAAGTACGCGGTGCCGGTGGCCGTCCTCTCTCCCCCGCAGGCGGGCGACCACCCCGGTCTCGACGAGCTGGTCGCCCGCGACATCGCTGACCTCGACCTGGCCGGCGGCGGCTTCCGCATGACGGGTCTGGCCGAGGTCGTCTCCGCCCTGGAGGTCCACCACACGATGTTCGACGGAGAGAGCCTCACCGACAGCGACCGAGATCTGTACAAGGCGCCCTGACCAGCGGGCGACACCGCCACGACGACCAGAGGTGACAACCATGGTGTTCAAAAACGTCTTCGACTCCGCGGGAACGGGCGCGGGGCTCTTCTCGGTGACCACCGACCGCGACAAGCCGCAACCGGGAGCGGACGTCGACTTCGAGGACGCCGACGACGACACGTACGACGACACGACGACGAGCCTGTTCACCAGCGGAATCCACGGCGCTTCACACCGGGCGAAGACCGTGCGGGAACAGGCGCCCGAAGCCCGGGCCATCCTGGGCTTTCTCGCCTCCTTCATCCAGACCACCCAGGACTCCGCCGGCACCCAGGCCGCCTACGCCCAGGACCCCGGATCGGTCTCCACGGCCGCGGCCGCCGGCATGGACAAGTCCAGCGAGACAGTGAAGCAGTACGGCGACCTGCAGAAGGACGAGGACCTGCGGGCACCGAAGAGGGACGACTTCAAGGCTCCCGACACCCCGGCATCGCCCAAGGCCGAACAGCCCCCCAAGGCACCCAAAGCCTCCGCCGAGAAGCCTTCCGACCCCCAGTAGGTTCCCGCGCACGAGTGGCCAGGAGCGACATCGCCCCTGGCCACTCGTGCGTTCACGCGGGCAACAGCTGCCACTGCCGGCCGCGGTGGTCGCCCTGCGCGCCGTACTGCTTGATCACCGTAGGGGCGTTGGTGTCGACGCGAAGAAGCAGACCGCTGTTGCGGTTCGCGATCTCGTACACCTGCGGAGTGTCGGTCCCCGAACCCACCGGAATCAACCTCCACAGCTGGTGGTCGGCGTCGCTGCCCCCGTAGGCGCGCTGTGCGACCACCGCCCCGTCCACGGTGCCTCCTCCGACGACCTCCAGGACCTTGCCGCTGCGCAGATTCTCGATCCGGTACAGGACCTCGCCGTCGTCCTGGCCCGACGCGATCAGCCGCCACCGCTGGTGAGCCCTGGGGGAGGCGAGTGCCTGATGGATCTCGGCCCCGTCCGCAGTGGACTCCCGCAGGACCCCCATCCGCAGCCTGCTGCGCACGTTGGACCAGGAGACCACCGTGCCCGACTCGGGCAGCCCGGCCATCTTCTCGGAGACGACCTTCCGGACCCGGTTGTTGAGGTGGTCGGCGATGTAGAGGGTGTCGACGCAGTCCACGGCGAGCCCGAACGGATGGTGCAGCTGGGCGGCTGCGGCCGGTTCTCCGTCGCCGCCGAAGCCCGCGGTGCCCTTGCCGGCGAACGTGGTGATCTCGCCGTCCGGCGTTACTTTCCTGACGCGGTGGTTGTGGTAGTCGGAGATGTAGAGGTTCCCCGTGCTGTCCACCACGATCCCCAGGGGCAGGTTCAGCTGGGCAGAGGTCGCCGGACCGCCGTCGCCGCTGAACCCCGCGGTGCCCTTGCCGGCGACCGTGCTGATGGTCCCGTCGGCCGCGACCTTGCGGACCCGGTGGTTGTTCCCGTCGGTGATGTAGAGGACGTCCTCGGGGCTCACCGCCAAGGCGTACGGGCGGTTCAACTGCGCCGAAGCCGCTGGGCCGTCGTCTCCCTTGAACCCCGCCGCCCCGGTCCCCGCGACCGTGCTGATCTTCCCGTCGGCCCCGACCTTCCGGACCCGGTTGTTGCTGTGGTCCGAGATGTACAGGGCGCCGGTGCTGTCCACCGTCACCCCCAACGGGTAGTTCAACTGGGCCTTGTCGGCTGGGCCCCCGTCACCACTGAACCCCGCGGTGCCTGTACCCGCGACGGTGTTGATCTTCCCGTCGGTGGTGATCACCCGGACCCGGTGATTGGCGGCGTCAGTGACGTAGACGCTGCCCGCGGCGTCCACCGCCACCTCGCGCGGACAGTTCAGCTGAGCCGATACCGCAGGGCCGTTGTCGCCCCGGTAACCCGCCCCGGCGCCGGCGACCGTGCGGATCTTCCCGTCGGTGCTGATCTTTCGGACCCGGTGGTTGTTGTAGTCGGAGAAGTAGAGGCTGCCGGAACCGTCCAGCGCGATGCCGTACGGACGATTCAACTGCGCCGCGACGGCCGGCTCGTCGTCCCCCTTGAACCCCGCGGTCCCGGTCCCCGCGACCGTGCTGATCTCGGGGACGAAACTCTCGCCACCGGCTTCCGTCCGAGCAGTGCTCATCGTCTTCCCTCCGCCCTTCACCGATCGCCCACTACGGCCGGTTGTCGAACGATTCCAACAAGACGTACGGGGGCCCGGTCGGCGAAGTCACCAACGAGTTCATCCACGCGTCGAGTTGACGCACTCCTCCTCGGAGGGGGGTGCAGGTGCGGACGGGCAGTGGTGCGCGGGTTCCGGGCTGGAGAACCTCCGGAATCCCTCGCAGTTCCGCGCGGCCGGCTACGTCGGTCCGTTGACGGAGGGGCGGACGGAGCGCCCCACCACCGCCCCCGCCCGGTCGACGCAGATCACGTCCACCGCGACCGGGGCGCCGCGCAGGACCGACAGGGCCTCGTCGCGGGCGCGGGCCGCCACCAGGTCGCCCAGGGGGACGCCCGCCGCCTCGCACAGGCGCAGGGCCTCCAGGCCCGTGTTGGCGGTGGCGATGCGGGAGGCCAGGTCCTCGTCCGCGCCGCCCGTGCGGGCCAGGTCGGCGAGGAAGGGCTTGTCCACCTGGGAGCGGGCCGAGTGGAGGTCCAGGTGGCCCGCCGCGAGTTTGGAGAGTTTGGCGAAGCCGCCGCAGACCGTGAGGCGGTCGACCGGGTGACGGCGTACGTACTTCAGGACCGCGCCCGCGAAGTCGCCCATGTCCAGGAGCGCGATGTCCGGCAGACCGTACTCCGCGACCACCGTCCTCTCCGACGTCGAGCCGGTGCAGCCCGCCACGTGGGTCAGACCCGCTGCCCGCGCCACGTCCACGCCCCGGCGGATCGAGTCGATCCAGGCCGAGCAGGAGTAGGGGACGACCACGCCCGTCGTGCCGAGGATCGACAGGCCGCCCAGGATGCCCAGGCGGCCGTTCCACGTGGAACGGGCGATCTCCTCGCCGTGGTCGACCGACACCGTGATCTCCACGTCGCCCGCCGCGCCGTGTTCCGCCGCCACCCGCTCCACGTGCTCGCGCATCAGCCGGCGCGGCACCGGGTTCACCGCGGGCTCCCCGACCTCCAGCGGCAGGCCGGGGAGGGTGACCGTGCCCACGCCCGGGCCGGCCCGGAACACCACGCCGGAACCCGGCGGCAGCCTCCGTACGGTCGATCGCACCAGCGCCCCGTGCGTCACGTCCGGGTCGTCGCCCGCGTCCTTCACCACCCCGGCGCTCGCCCCCTGCGGTGTCAGCTCCTCCACCGCCAGCGCGAACGCCGGCGTCTGGCCCTTCGGCAGCGTGATGGACACCGGGTCCGGGAAGTCGCCGGTCAGCAGCGCCGTGTACGCGGCCGTCGTCGCCGCCGTCGCACAGGCGCCGGTCGTCCAGCCGGGGCGCAGACCGGTGTGCTTGAGTTGGGCACTGCGACCGCCCCGCGCCTCCCCGCCCGCCGCGCCGGTGCCTCCGCCCGCCGTGCCCGCCCCGCTGCCGTCCGCGCCCCGCGCCTCAGCGTTCATGAGATGAGTCCGTTCCGATGCCTGTGCCTGCTGCCGTGCGTGTTCTTGTTCTGGGCGGTACGACCGAGGCGCGCCGGCTGGCCGAGAGCCTGGCCGGTGACCGGAGCGTCCGGGTCACCACCTCGCTCGCCGGGCGCGTCGCCGCCCCCCGGCTGCCCCCCGGTGAGGTGCGCGTCGGCGGGTTCGGCGGGCCCGAGGGGCTCGCCGCGTGGATGCGTGAGCACGACGTGGACGCCCTCATCGACGCCACCCACCCCTTCGCCGCCGCCATGAGCCGGAACGCCGCCGAGGCCGCCGCCCTGGCCCATGTTCCCCTCCTCGCCCTCCGCCGGCCCGGCTGGGTCGCCCAGGACGGTGACCACTGGCACTCCACCGGATCGCTGGCCGAGGCCGCCGGGCTGCTGCCCGCACTCGGCGAGCGGGTCTTCCTCACCACCGGGCGGATGGGGCTCGCCGCCTTCGCGGGGGCGGACCTCGACGCGCTGTGGTTCCTCGTGCGGTCCGTCGACGCGCCGGAGCCGCCCTGCCCGGCCCGGATGGAGGTCCTGCTCGACCGGGGGCCGTTCACGCTGGAGGGCGAGCGGGAGCTGCTGCGCCGCCACCGGATCGACGTCCTCGTCACCAAGGACAGCGGAGGGGACGCCACCGCCCCCAAGCTCACCGCCGCCCGCGAAGCCGGGATCCCCGTCGTCGTCGTGCGGCGGCCACCGGTGCCGGAAGGGGTGCCGGTGGCCGCGACGCCCGACGAGGCCGTGGAGTGGGTGCGCCGGTTCTAGGAAGTGACCGGCGGACCAGGAGCGGACCCGGTCACGGTGCGCCGGACACGCCCTACGCCTCCGGGTAGCGGCGCGGGGTCCAGACGACGGTGTCGCCGCCCTCGCCCCTGCGTACCCACCGCGTCTGCGACGACCCCACGATCAGCAGTGTCCGCATGTCCACCTCCGCCGGGTCCAGATCGGCCAGCCGCACCGTCCGTACGGACTCCGTCGGGCCGCCCACATCGCGTGCCAGCACCACCGGGGTGTCCGGCGAGCGGTGCTCCAGGAGCAGGTCGCGGGCCTGGCCGACCTGCCATGTACGGGACTTGGAGCCCGGGTTGTACAGCGCCAGCACCAGGTCCGCCGCGGCTGCCGCGCGCAGGCGCTCCGCGATGACCTCCCACGGCTTGAGCCGGTCCGAGAGGGAGATCGTGGCGTAGTCGTGGCCGAGTGGGGCGCCCGCGCGGGCGGCCGCCGCGTTGGCGGCGGTGACCCCGGGCAGGACCTGCACGGGAAGGTCCGCGTACGCCTCCTGCGAGGCCACCTCCAGGACCGCCGTCGCCATCGCGAAGACCCCGGGGTCGCCGCCCGAGACCACCGCGACCCGGCGGCCGCGCCGGGCCAGGTCCAGGGCGAACTCGGCCCGCTCCGACTCCACCTTGTTGTCCGAGCCGTGCCGCGCCTGGCCCGGCCGGACCGGCACCCGGTCCAGGTAGGTGGTGTAGCCGACCACGTCGTCGGCGGCGGCGAGCGCCCCGCGCGTCTCCGGCGTCAGCCACAGCGGGCCCGCCGGGCCGGTGCCGACGACCACGACCCCGCCGCCCGCCGAGGGCGACGGGCGCGGCGCGTCCACCCGGCTCGGCAGCACCGCCACGGAGAAGTACGGCACCGACTCCGGGTCGATGTCCGCCAGTTCGCCGGTGCGCTCCCCGGCCATGGTCGCGCGCTCCACGTACCGGGCCTCGCCCAGCCGCCCCGACGCCTCGAACGCCCCGCGCACCGCCGGGAACGTCCGCCCCAGCTTCATCACCACCGCCGTGTCCGTCGCGGCGAGGCGCGCCGTCAGCTCCTCCTCCGGCAGCGTGCCGGGCAGGATCGTCAGGATCTCCTCGCCCTCGACGAGGGGGGTGCCGAGCCGGGCGGCGGCGGCGCTGACGGAGGTGACGCCCGGGATGACCTCGGTGGGGTACCGGTCGGCCAGCCGCTTGTGCATGTGCATGTACGAGCCGTAGAACATCGGGTCGCCCTCGGCGAGCACCGCGACCGTGCGGCCCGCGTCCAGATGCGCCGCGAGACGGGCCGCGGCCTTCTCGTAGAACTCCTCCAGCGCGCCCCGGTAGCCGCCCGGGTGGTCTGTGGTCTCCGTCGTGACGGGGTAGACCAGAGCCTCCTCGATATGGTCGGACCGCAGGTGCGCCGCCGCGATGGACCGGGCGATCGAGCGGCCGTGCCGGGCGCTGTGGTACGCCACGACGTCCGCGTCGCCGATGGCCTGGACGGCCCGCAGGGTCATCAGGTTCGGGTCGCCGGGGCCGAGCCCGACCCCGTAGAGCCGGCCGGTGCCGGTGCCGGTGTCCTTCGCCGGAGTCGTCACTACTCTTCCTCGCTCGCGATGGCGTTGAGCGCCGCCGCCGCTATCGCGCTGCCGCCGCGCCTGCCGCGGACGATCAGGTGCTCCAGGCCCGACGAATGCTCGGCCAGGGCCTCCTTCGACTCCATCGCGCCGACGAAGCCGACCGGGACGCCGATGACGGCGGCCGGGCGCGGGGCGCCCTCCTCGATCATCTCCAGCAGCCGGAACAGGGCGGTCGGCGCGTTGCCCACGGCCACCACCGCGCCCTCCATCCGGTCGCGCCACAGCTCCAGGGCCGCCGCGCTGCGCGTCGTCCCCATCTTCGCGGCCAGCTCCGGCACCGACGGGTCGGACAGCGTGCACACCACGTCGTTGTCGGCGGGCAGCCGCTTGCGGGTGACCCCGCTGGCCACCATCGCCACGTCGCAGAGGATCGGCGCGCCCGCACGCAGGGCGGCGCGGGCGTCGGCCACGGCGTTCGGCGAGAAGGCGAGGTCGCGCACGAGGTCGACCATGCCGCAGGCGTGGATCATCCGGACGGCGACCTGGCTGACGTCGGCGGGCAGCCCGGCCAGATCCGCCTCCGCGCGGATGGTGGCGAAGGACTGGCGGTAGATCGCCGGTCCGTCCTTCTCGTACTGGTGCACAGTGCTGTCGCTTTCTTCAGCTGACGGATCAGAGGGTCAGGGGGTCGGGGCGGGCGCGTGGTGGGGCGGCGGGCGGCGGGTCGGGCGGGGCCAGGGGGTCAGAGGGCTCGGGCGCGGGCCGCGGCGACCGCCGCCGCCAGCGCGGCCGGATCGTCCCGGACCGTGGCCGGGGGGTCCCGCCGCTCTCCCCGCACGTACGAGATCCGGTGCCCGTCCGGGGTGGCGACCACGTCGATCCACTCCCCGTGGGGGTGGCCGCAGCGGCGTTCGCACCCGGACCAGTACACAGGGAGCCGCCCGGCCGGCCCGAGGGCGGCCCCCGCCTCGGCGCGCACGTCGGCCAGCGACTTCGCGCAGCCGGGGCGGCCGATGCAGGCGCCGACGCCGGTCCAGGGGGAGTCGGGGGAGGTGATCAGCCCGGCCGCCGCCAGGGCGCCGAGCGCGTCGGCCGCCTCGGCCCCGGTGAAGGGGCCGGGGACGACGATCCCGCGCCAGGGGGTGAGCCGCAGCTCGCCGCCGTACCGCCGCGCGGTCGCGGTGAGCAACCGCCACTGGCCGGGGGTGAGCCGCCCCAGGGGTACGTCGACGGCGAGCGCGGCAGCGGAAGCGGGTGGAGCCTGCGGCGGGTTGGCGGGGGCGGCCGTGTGCGCGGGACCGTGGGGGTTCGCGTGACGGTGGGCGTCCGGCAGCGCGTCCGTGGAGCCGGGCGTGGTCTCGGGCGCGGCCCCGGGCCCGGGCGTGGTCTCGGGCGCGGCCCCGGATCCGGGCGTGGTCTCCACCGCGTCCCCGGTCCCGTGCGTGCCCGGCTCGGGGGCCTTCGCCGTACGCGGCCGGGGCCGGTGCTCGGCCGGGCCCGCCGCCGCTCCGACGGCTCGGACCAGCTCGGACCGTACGGGGTCGGGGAGGTCCTTCACGCGCCAGGCGCCGGAGTCCCGGGCGGCGCGCAGGAACGCCTCGGCGGCCCGGAGCGCGGCGCGCGGGCCCTCTGCCGCCGGGATGCGGAACACCTCGTCGCCGGGCCCGATCCGCAGGAGGAAGGCGTCGCCGTCCGCGATCAGGGTCACGTCGGCGCCGAGCGCGTCCACGTCGCCCCGGCCGTCGTCGAGGGCGAAGAGGAAGCGGCCGGAGAGCGAGGCGGTGGCCGCCGACGCGCAGACCAGGGCGTCCAGTTCGGCCAGCCGCTCCCCGAGCGCGGGCGAGCCGTCCAGCCCGGCGAGCGGGGAGGCCACGATGTTGCGGGCCCGTTCGTGCGCGGCGGACGGCAGCAGCCCGGCGCCGGCCAGCAGCTCCGCGAGCCCGCCGCCGCACTCCGCGCCCAGCCCGCGCAGCTGGACGTTGCCGCGCGAGGTGAGATGCAACTCACCGTCCCCGAACCGGCCGGCCGCCGCGAGCAGCGCCTCCGCCCGGTCCGCGCTCAGCACCCCGCCGGGCACCCGCACCCGGGCCAGCGCACCGTCGTCGGCCCGGTGCAGCCGCAGCGTTCCCGGGCAGGCGTCACCGCCGTCGCGGAGGGCTGGGCCGCCCGCGGAAAGGGGCGAGGGGGCGGAATCGGGCATGGCGGCGAGCATACCGACCGTGCCGATCCGAGCGGCGGGCCCGCCGCTGTGACCTGGGGGACAGTGGCCCGGCCCACGGGAAGGGCCCGCCCGCACAGTGATCACCGCCGCACCCCCGCCCCCTGCCCCGGCCGCGCCCCGCCGCTTAGGATGCAGGCGGTGGTCCGTTCAGGCCGCCATCGCCAGACGGCGACAGGGGAGGAAGCCCGGTGAGAATCCGGCGCGGTCCCGCCACTGTGAGTCCGGCCGCCGCCACCACCGGCAGCCGGACGAGTCAGGAACTCCCTTCCCCGAGTGCCCGGCAGCCGCCGGGACGCCCGGGGAGACCCTCCGACACCGCCCGGGGCGTGGACACCCCGAGGAAGGCCTGACGCAGCATGATCCTGCTCCTGTCGACGTCCGACACCGACCTCCTGAGCGCCCGCGCATCCGAGGGGCCCGTCAGCTACCGGTACGCCAACCCCTCCCGCGTCGACCTCGGCGGACTGCCGGAGCTGCTGGAGGGCGTCGACCTCGTCGTCGTACGGCTCCTCGGCGGCGTACGCGCGTGGCAGGAGGGGCTGGACGCGGTGCTGGCCACCGGGCGGCCCGTCGTCGTGCTGACCGGTGAGCAGGCCCCCGACGCCCAGCTGATGGCCGCCTCCACCGTGCCGATCGGCATCGCGGCCGAGGCGCACGCCTACCTCGCGCACGGCGGGCCCGCCAACCTGGAGCAGCTCGCCCGGTTCCTCTCCGACACGGTGCTGCTGACCGGCCACGGCTTCGAGCCACCCGCCCCGGCCCCCGCGTGGGGCCCGCTGGAGCGGGAGGCCCGCACGGCGCCCGAGGGCGCGCCGACCGTCGCCGTCCTCTACTACCGCGCCCACCACATGAGCGGGAACACCGCGTTCGTGGACGCGCTGTGCACGGCGGTCGAGGACGCCGGGGGCCGCCCGCTCCCGCTGTACGTCGCCTCCCTCCGTACGCCGGAGGACGACCTCGTCGAGACGCTGCGCTCCGCCGACGCCATCGTCACCACCGTTCTCGCGGCGGGCGGCACCAAGCCCGCCGAGGCGTCGGCCGGCGGCGACGACGAGTCGTGGGACGCGGGCGCGCTCACCCAGCTCGACGTGCCGATCCTCCAGGCGCTCTGCCTCACCAGCCCGCGCAGCGCCTGGGAGGAGAACGACGAGGGCGTCTCCCCGCTGGACGCGGCCACCCAGATCGCGGTGCCGGAGTTCGACGGCCGGCTGATCACCGTCCCGTTCTCCTTCAAGGAGATCGACGAGGACGGGCTCCCGGCCTACGTCCCCGACGCCGAGCGGGCCGCCCGGGTCGCCGGGATCGCCGTACGCCACGCGAAGCTGCGGACCATCCCCAACGCGGAGAAGAAGATCGCGCTGGTCCTCTCCGCCTACCCGACCAAGCACTCCCGCATCGGCAACGCGGTCGGCCTCGACACCCCCGCCAGCGCCGTCGCCCTGCTGCGCCGGCTGCGCGCCGAGGGGTACGACTTCGGGCCCGAGGAGGAGATCCCGGGCCTGGTCTCCGGCGACGGCGACGAGCTGATCTACGCGCTCATCGACGCGGGCGGCCACGACCAGGAGTGGCTGACCGAGGAGCAGTTGGCGAAGAACCCGGTGCGCATCCCGGCCGCCGACTACCGCCGCTGGTTCGCCGAACTCCCCGAGGAGCTGCGGACCGCCGTGGAGGAGCACTGGGGCCCGGCCCCCGGCGAGATGTTCGTGGACCGGTCGGCCAACCCGGAGGGCGACATCGTCCTCGCGGCCCTGCGGCGCGGCAACCTCCTCATCCTCATCCAGCCGCCGCGCGGCTTCGGCGAGAACCCGATCGCGATCTACCACGACCCCGATCTCCCGCCGTCCCACCACTACCTGGCCGCCTACCGCTGGATCGCCGCCTCCGCCGAGGAGAACGGTTTCGGCGCGGACGCCATGATCCACCTGGGCAAGCACGGCAACCTGGAGTGGCTGCCCGGCAAGAACGCGGGCCTCTCCGCCGCCTGCGGCCCCGACGCCGCCCTCGGCGACCTCCCGCTCGTCTACCCGTTCCTGGTCAACGACCCGGGCGAGGGCACGCAGGCCAAGCGCCGCGTCCACGCCACGCTGATCGACCACCTGGTGCCGCCGATGGCCCGCGCCGACAGCTACGGCGACATCGCGCGGCTGGAGCAACTCCTCGACGAGCACGCGCAGATCGCCGCGATGGACCCGGCGAAGCTGCCGGCGATCCGCGCCCAGATCTGGACGCTGATCCAGGCGGCCAAGCTCGACCACGACCTCGGGGTGGAGGACCGCCCGGAGGACGAGGGCTTCGACGACTTCATCATGCATCTCGACGGGTGGCTCTGCGAGATCAAGGACGTCCAGATCCGCGACGGCCTGCACGTGCTGGGCAACCCGCCCGCCGGGAACGACCGGGTCAACCTGGTCCTGGCCGTGCTCCGCGCCCGGCAGATCTGGGGCGGTACGGCCTCGCTCCCCGGCCTGCGCGAGGCGCTCGGCCTGGACGAGTCGGCCGCCACCCGCACCGCCGCCGACGAGATCGAGGAGCAGGCGCGCGCCCTGGTCCAGGCGATGGACGACGCGGACTGGGCGCCGGAGGCCGTGGCGACGGTGGCGGCGGGCCTTCCCCGAGCCGTGGCCGACATCCTCACCTTCGCGGCCACCGAGGTCGTCCCGCGCATGGCGGCCACGACCGACGAACTCACCCACGCCGTCCACGCGTTGAACGGCGGGTTCGTCCCGGCGGGCCCGTCCGGCTCCCCGCTGCGGGGCCTGGTCAACGTGCTCCCCACGGGCCGCAACTTCTACTCGGTGGACCCGAAGGCGGTCCCCTCGAAGCTGGCGTGGGAGACGGGCCAGGCGCTGGCCGAATCCCTCCTCACCCGCTACCGCACCGACAACGGCGACTGGCCCACCTCGGTCGGCCTCTCCCTCTGGGGCACGAGCGCGATGCGCACTGCGGGCGACGACATCGCGGAGGCGTTCGCGCTGCTCGGCATCCGCCCCGTCTGGGACGACGCCTCGCGCCGGGTGACGGGCCTGGAGCCCATCCCGTACGAGGAGCTGGGCCGCCCCCGCATCGACGTGACGCTGCGCATCTCGGGCTTCTTCCGCGACGCGTTCCCGCACACGGTGGGGCTGCTGGACGACGCCGTACGCCTCGCCGCCTCGCTGGACGAGCCCGCCGAGCGCAACCACGTACGGGCGCACACCCAGGCCGACCTGGCCGAGCACGGTGACGAACGGCGGGCCACCACCCGTATCTTCGGCTCCCGCCCCGGCACGTACGGCGCGGGCCTCCTCCAGCTCATCGACTCCCGCGACTGGCGCACCGACGCCGACCTCGCCGAGGTCTACACGGTCTGGGGCGGCTACGCCTACGGCCGCGAACTCGACGGCCGCCCGGCCCGCGAGGAGATGGAGAGCGCCTACAAGCGCATCGAGGTCGCCGCGAAGAACACCGACACCCGCGAGCACGACATCGCGGACTCCGACGACTACTTCCAGTACCACGGCGGCATGGTGGCCACCGTCCGCGCGCTGAAGGGCACGGCCCCGGAGGCGTACATCGGGGACTCCACCCGCCCCGAGACGGTCCGCACGCGCACCCTGGTCGAGGAAACGTCCCGCGTCTTCCGCGCCCGCGTGGTCAACCCGAAGTGGATCGAGGCCATGCGCCGCCACGGCTACAAGGGCGCGTTCGAGCTGGCGGCGACGGTGGACTACCTCTTCGGGTACGACGCCACGACCGGCGTCGTCGCCGACTGGATGTACGACAAGCTCACCGAGACGTACGTGCTCGACCCGGAGAACAAGCAGTTCCTCCAGGAGGCCAACCCCTGGGCCCTGCACGGCATCGCGGAACGCCTGCTGGAGGCCGAGTCCCGCGGCATGTGGGCCAAGCCCGACCCGGCGGTGCTGGAGGCGCTGCGCCAGGTGTACCTGGAGACGGAGGGCAACCTGGAGGGCGAGGACTGACCTCGCCGCGGCGGGCCCGGCGGGCGGAGCGCGGCGGCCCGCTCCGTGTTTCTTCCGCGTTCTTCCGCCGGACCCTGCCCCGGGCCGCTCCCGACCGGCACAATCGCGGTCATGGGGACAACGGGGCGGGGGCCGGTCGCGCAGGACCCGGCCGGGGGGAACGGCCTTACTGAGCAAGAGAGTTCGGCCTTCCGCCGAACGCTCGCCGGGCTGCGCCTGACCTTCACGTCGGGAGTGACGGGGGCGGCGGCCTCGGCCGTCGTGGTCGGCGTGATCCTGGGGCGGGCCACGGTGTTCCTCACCGGCGGCGGGGTCCTGCTCCTCCTCGTCCTGATCGGCTTCGTCGCCGGGCGGCGGAGCCCGGGGCCGGACGCACCGCCGGTCACCCGGACCGCCCTCGCCCGGATCGAGGACCTGCGGGCGACGAACGGCGAATCGGCCGACGTCCCGGTGGAGTTCCGGCTGACGGTCGCACCGGAGCCGGCGGACGGCCGGCCGGCCTACCGCGTGGTGATCGACCAGCACATCAACCTGGTCGACATCCCCGCCTACCGGCCCGGCGGCACCGCCGTCGTGGAGTACCGCCCGGACGAGCCCTGGGAGGTGCGGATCGTCACCCGCCCGACCCCGGAGTGGAGCCGCCGCGCGGAGGCGGCGGAGATCGACTCGGCCCCCGCGTCCACGCTGGTGGAGAACCCGGGGCTGGGCGAGGGCTCCTGGTGTGTGCTGGTGCTCTTCGCCTTCCTGGCGGGCGCGGCGCTGGTGGTGCTGCTGTTCCGGGGCGAGCTGTTCGCGTCCGACGACGCGGCGGGGCCCGCGTCGGAGCGGCCCGCCGTCACGTCGTCCGCCTCCGCCTCCGTATCCGCTTCCGTCTCCCGGACGTTCACCACCTCGACCACGGTCTCCGGCCCGTCGTCGCTGCTGGTCCCGGGCCGGATGCGGGAGACGGTCACGGAGCTGGCGGAGCGGGCGGGCACCTCGGACGTCACCGCGATCACCATCCGGGAGCGCCGCATGGAGATCCGGGGCGATTCTGCACTCCCGCCCGCCGAGACGCTGCACGTGCAGATGCTCCCCTACGAACTGTTCCCCGCGCTGGTCCGCGAGGCCCGTACGACGCTCGGCGTCCGCACCCCGCAGAGCTGGCGCATCGACGTGGCACCGGACCCCGGCGCCTGGCAGGGCGTGGGCCCCCGGGTCCGGGTCACCGTGACCGGCGAGGAGGGCACCGCCCACCTGGACGCGGACGCCACCGCCCGGATCGTGGAACGGCGGCCGGTGGCGAAGGCGGGCTGAGGTCGGGGGCGGGGCCGGGGTCACCCGGAGAACAGGACCACCAGACCGGCGACCACCGCCGCGGCCAGTACGGAGACCACGGGCACGAACCAGCGCCCGTACAGGAAGCCGGTCGGGCGGTCCGGCGTGTTCTGTGCCGGGCCCGGTGGTGCGGTCGCGGGGCAGGCGGTGGGCTTCGGCGACAGGAAGGACGTGCGGGGCGCCGCGTGGCCGGGTGGCTTCGGCGGCGGTGTGGATCCCGGTGCCGGTGTGGACCCCGGTGCCCGTGCGGATCCCGGTGGTGGGGGCGGCGATGGTGGGGGTGGGGTCTGCGG
>NZ_JNZZ01000033.1 GCF_000717645.1 Streptomyces californicus | reverse complement strand
GCCCCCCCCGTACCGCCCGGTGGCGCGCCGCCGACCCAGGCCCCCGCCCCCGTACCGCCCGGTGGCCGCGCCGCCGACCGCGTGAACGATTCTGCGCCCGCGTCCGCTGTTCGCATGAAAGGGCGCGGACAAAGGGGGCCGCCCGCGCGTGTGCGGGGAGACCAAGGTGTGCGCCTGGCGTCAGATGGGCCCGGCGTGGCGCGTTCAGGGCCCCGGTGCCGTCACGCCCCGCCGGTGCCGAGGCCCGGAGTCCGGAGGTGGCGTGTGGCGGACCTTCAGCTGTCGGTCGTCGTGCCGTGTTTCGACGAGGCCGAGGTCATCGAGTCCTTCCACGCCACTCTGCTCGGCGTCCTGGACCCGCTCGGGGACAGTTTCGAGATCTGCTACGTGGACGACGGCAGCCGGGACCGCACCCGCTCCCTGCTGAGCGCCATCGCCGCCCGCGACCCACGCGCCCACTACACCGCCTTCAGCCGCAACTTCGGCAAGGAGGCCGCCATGCTCGCCGGGCTCCGCATGTCGCGCGGCGCGGCCGTCGTCATCATGGACGCCGACCTCCAGCACCCGCCCGAGCTGATCCCCCGCATGCTGGAACTGCATCGGCACGGCTACGACCAGGTCATCCCGCGCCGCGACCGCACGGGCGAGGGCGTGCTCCGCAGCACGCTCAGCCACACCTACTACGCGCTCGTCCGCCGCTGCATGGACGTGGAGCTGATCGACGGCTCCGGGGACTTCCGGCTGCTGTCGAGACGGGCCGTGGACAGCGTGCTGTCCCTCCCCGAGAGCAATCGGTTCTCCAAGGGGATCTTCTCCTGGATCGGCTTCGACACCGTCACCTTCCGCTACCGCAACAGCGAGCGGGCGGCCGGCCGCTCCAAGTGGGGCAGCAAGCGGCTGCTGAACTACGGCATCGACGGACTGCTCTCCTTCAACAACCGCCCGCTCCGCCTCGCGATCTACACCGGCTTCTGGGTCTTCGTCTCGGCCCTGGCCTACGCCCTGTGGACGGTCGTGAGCGTCGTCCTGCACGGCGCGGACACGCCGGGGTACGCCACCCTGCTCACCGCCGTCGTCGCCCTCAGCGGCATCCAACTGGTGACGCTCGGCGTGATCGGGGAGTACGTGGGCCGGATCTACCACGAGGCGAAACACCGCCCGCCCTACGTCGTGCGCGAGACGGACGCGACCTGCCGGGCGCTGCCCGACGGACTGCCGCAGGGGCCGGGGCAGGGGCCGGCGCAACGCGCCGTGCTCACCGGCGGCCGGGTGGTGGAGCGCCCCGCCGACCCCGCCGCCGCCCGCCCGGGGCGGGCCCGCACGATGCGCCAGTTCGCCAGTTTCGTCCTCATCGGGTGTGTGAACACCGCCGTCTACCTCGGTGTCTACGCCACGCTCAACCGCTGGATCCCGTACCTGACCGCCCATGTCATCGGCTACACGGTCAGCATCGTGTGCTCGTTCCTGCTCAACTCCTACGTCACCTGCCGGACCCGGCCGACCTGGCACGCGTTCGTCCGCTATCCGCTCTCCAGCCTGGTCAACCTGGTGGCGTCCGGGGCGCTGCTCTACGGCGCGGTCAGCGGCCTCGGGATGGACAAGAACCTCGCGGCGCTCGCGGCGGGCGTCCTCGTCACCCCGGTCTCGTTCCTGCTGGCGCGCTGGGCGATCACCTCGGGCCGGACGAGAGCGGACGCCGCCCGGGAGGCGAAAGCGGACGCCGGGGCGGCGGAGCGGGAGGAAACCCAGGCGGTGGCGGGCACGCGGACGGGCCAGGGCATCGGCGCGGGTACGGAGACGGCCACGAGTACGGAGACGGTGACGGGGGCCGGGGGCGCGGCCGAACCGGCGTCCGGCCGCCCCGGGCCCGCGCCGCTCCCCACCCGCTCGCCCCAGGACCGGTGAGGCCGCGATGTCCGACGACGTTCCCGCGACGGCGACCCCGCCGGACCGGCCGCACCCGACCGCCCCCGGCCCGACCGGCCGCCGCCGAGACCGAGGCCGGGGCCAGGACGAGGGCCGCCCCGGGAGCCGCAGCCGCCCCTGGACCGCCCTCTGGGTGACCGCGCTCGCCCTGCCGCCGCTCGCCCTGCTCGCCGCCGCGGCCTGGGCCGGGCGGTGGGTGCGGCCCGGCGCGGACGACTGGTGCTTCCTGCCGCTCGTCCGGGACGAGGGCGTCGCCGGCCTGGTCGGGAAGTTCTACCTCGACGACAACGGGCGGCTCGCCAACGCGCTGCTGGTCGGCGCGTACGCGAAGTTCCAGGTCGCCGGACACCAGTGGTTCCCGCTGGTCAGCGGCGTCCTGGTGGTCGCCGTGCTGTGGGTGGTGGCCGTCCTCGCGCTGCGCCGGGCGGGTCTGCGCACGCCGCGCGGACTGCCGCTCCTGACGGCGGCCATGACCACCGCGCTCTTCCTGTTCGCCACGCCGAACACGTACAAGACGTTCTACTGGCCCGCCGCGTCCGTCTCGCACACGCTGCCGCCCGTCCTGGCCTGCGCCGCCCTGATCCCGCTGCTGCTCGCCCGCTCGGTCCGGGGGCGGGCGTTCGCCGTGGCCGTCGCGCTGCTTGCGGCGGCCTTCCTCGCCACGCTGTCGGAGGAGACGGCGATCGTCGTGGTGATGGTGCTGCTGGCCGCCCTGCTCGTCTCCGGCCGGGTCGTCGCCGCGCCGCAGCGGGCGTTCGTCCGGCTGTGGTGCGCGGCGGGCATCGCCGGAACGGCGGCCGGGGCCCTCGTCCTCATCACCTCGCCCGGCTCCCGCAACCGCAGGGAGCGCTTCGGCGCGGAGACCACGTCCCTGCTCTCCTCGGACTCCCTGGCCGCGTCGCTGCGGGCGTTCGCCGAGATCACCGTCACCGTGGTCACCACCTGGCAGTACGTCGGCGCGGTCGCGGCGGGCGTGCTGCTCGGGCTGCTGTGCCGACGGGCCGACGGCGCGACGCCCCGCCCGCCCGCGCACTGGCCGCTGCTCGTCACCGCCGGGGTGCTCGTGCTGCTGGTCTCCGGCTACCTCTGCACGGTCATCGCCTACCCGGTGTTCGGCGCCCGGGTGAGCGCTCCGAGCGCCAACCGGCTGTGGAACGACTACCTCCTGCTGTACGTGATCCTGCTCGTCGGCGCGGGGGCCCTGCTCGGCCTGGCGCTCCGCCGCCTCGCCCCCCGTACCGCGACCCCGGCGAAGGCGGTGTGCGCCGCGCTCTGCGTCCTGGCCTGCCTCGGTCCGGCCGTCGCCCTGACCGACCTGGGCACGGAGCTGCGGGACCGGGCCGAGAAGTGGGACGCCCAGGACCACCGCCTGCGCGAGGGCGCGGCGGACGGCAAGCGGGTTCTGCCGTACGAGCGCTTGGTGATCAGCCAGATGCTGGAGCCGTTCAGCGAGGGAGGCCGCCGCTACTGGCCCGGCGGTTGCGTCGCGGACTTCTACCACCTCGACCGCGTCACGGACGGGAGCCGGGGGAGGTAGCGGGTGCGGGTGCGGTGCGGCGGTCCGGCAGCCCTCTCAGTCGGAGGCGGGCTGGTGGACGCGCGGGACGAGCAGGTCCGGCAGCTCCAGGTGGAAGCCACGGCCGCGCCCGCTGATCGTGCCGTCGTAGGAGAGGTCGGCCAACTCGACGCCGATGTGCCGCAGTTCCCCGATCAGCAGACGGGCGGCGATCGTCGCGTGCTCGTAGTCCTTCATGGCGTCGGGGAAGCGGCGTTGCCAGATCGAACGGGAGAAGTCCCAGCCGTCGCGCGTCAGTTGAGCCGGGTTGGCCGCGTCCGGGTGGTGGAGGAAGCCGGTGGCCTCGATGACGAGGCCCAGGTCCTGGCTCCAGCACTGGACGAAGCGCTGCGGATCGCCGACCGCCCCCAGGTGGAGGATGAACCGGCCGGGGAGGAAGGGCATGCCGCGGCCGAGTGTCCGCAGGGCCTGGGCCAGCCGCTTCTCGACGTCCTCCCAGGTGGTGCCGGGGGGCAGGGCCGTGGCGGTCGGCGCGGAGGCGGGCGGCAGGTCGGACGGTTCGGTGGCGTACCAGCGGCCCCGGACGCTTGCTTGCCCCACCGCGTCGGCGTCCGAGCCGGGCGGCAGCAGGTCGAGGCTCATCCGCCCGTCGTCGTGCGCGTGCAGCAGGAGGTCGGGGAGTGCGGCGAGTCGGGGGTCGCCGACGTCGGTACGCCGCCACAGCGTCCACGGGCCCGAGTAGCCTCCCCACATCGCGGGCGGCCCCAGCTCGTCCTCCATGACCCACCAGGCGGCGCGTATCCGGTCCGCGACGGCGACGTCATCCTCGCCCTCGTCGGGCAGATCGATGAGGCTGAGGTTGAGCCTGCGTATCCGCTCGGGATCGGACACGTCGGATTCCAGGAGCCCGTATCCGTACGACGGGCCCGTGCGCGGAGCGAATCTGCGCCACACCCGGTGCCCGACGGTTCTCGGCTCGCGCAGCTCCCAGCCCAGTGCGGCCGTGGCCCGCTCGACCTCCGCGAGGCTCCATGAGCGCGGTCGCAGTCCCATGACCTGCTTCACCAGCGTCCGGAAGTCGTCGTCGTCGAACCAGTGGCCCCGGGGGATCGTGTGCGTCTCCATCCGGCAGACAGTAGCGGGGCGGGTCCGGGGGCGGTCGCTCCGCCCGACGCGACGGGCGACGCGGAGGGCGGGACCTCCCGGCGGGGACGCGGAGGGGCGGGCCTGATCGGGGGAGGGGCGGGACCTCCCCGTGGGAAGCCCCGCCCCCGGCGTGCCTCAGATGCCGCAGCTCGGCGCGGACCAGAAGCGGCCGCTGCCGCCGGCCACGTGGGTGTGGTCGTTGTGGCCCGGGTAGCCCGGTCCGAGGATCTCCGTGAAGCCGTGGTTGCGCGCGGCCTTGGCGAGGGCGCAGAAGCCCTGGGAACCCGCGCCGAGGTCGGCCGCGTGCCCGTACATGTGGCGGCTGTTGGCCGCACCGCCGACCGAGCTGTTGCACGAGACGCTGCGGAAGCCGCCGTTGACGGTGATCGGCCGGTCGCCCATCGCGTGCCGCATGGCCTGGAGCTTCCACATGGTGACCAGGGCGTTGGCGCGGGCGGTGGCGGCGCTGACCTTGCCCCCGGACCAGTCGGAGTTGCAGCGGTTCAGCTCCGCGTAGGTGAAGTTGACCGGCGTGCAGTCGTTGTCCTGGAGCGCGTAGATCTTGTTGAACGTCTGGGGGCCGGCGATGCCGTCGGAGCCCAGCCCGTACGCGGCCTGGAAGCGCGCGACGGCCGCCTTGGTCGCCGGGCCGAACTGCCCGTCGATGGCGATCTGGTTCCCGGTCCCGGGGTAGCCCGCGACCCGGATCTGGAGCTGGCGTACGGCTTCACCGCTGGAGCCCTCCCGGAGCGTCCCGCTCCAGGTGTAGCAGCCGTCGGCCGCCCGGACGTCCGTCGCCGACGCGGAGCCGGGGGCCGGGGCGGGGGCCGGAGTGGGGGCCGGGCCCGCGGAGGCGGTGGTCGTGCCGCCGAACGCGAGGGCCGCGCCGGCGACGGCCGAGACGAGGAATCCGATGGGGCGTGATCGCATGGGTCTCCACCTCGTTGTGATCGAGCTGTCCATGGTGTGTGGGGGGACTCCGAGCCTCCGGTGCGACCAAGAGAGTGTCAAGCTCATGTCAACATGCTGCCAGGCGGGCCACCGTACGCGTGACTTCTCCGCCCGCCGATGAGTTTCCGACGGCCCGAAGGTCTGTACGAGGGCGACTCTCTCGTCGCTCTTTCCCTGACGTTCCTCACGCAGAACGGGAGCTACTCATGACCGCAGACCACGGCCGTACTCAGACCGGCGGCGCCGGCGCCGGCGGGGCGGCCACCGGCGTCGCCCGCTCCGCGGATGGCACCGAGATCGCCTACGAGCTGTCGGGCAGTGGCCCCGCCGTCATCCTGGTGGCTTCCGCGCTGGCCGACCGCTCCGACACGGAGAAGCTCGCCGTGCTGCTCGCCGACCACTTCACCGTGATCAACTACGACCGGCGCGGACGGGGCGCCAGCGGTGACGCCGACGCCTACGCCGTCGACCGCGAGATCGAGGACATCGCCGCCCTGGTCGACCACGTCGGCGGTTCCGCCTCGCTGTTCGGCTCGTCCTCCGGCGCGGTCCTGGCGCTGCGCGCGGCGGCCGCAGGCGTGAAGGTGGACCGACTGGCCCTGTACGAGCCGCCGTTCGTGATCGCGGAGGGCGACGCCGGGCCGCCCCTGGACCTCGCGGAGCAGGTCGGCGCACTGCTGGAGCAGGGCCGGGACGCCGACGCGGTGAAGTACTTCATGACGAGGGTGCAGGGCATGCCGGGCATCGCCGTCTTCTTCATGAAGCTCATGCCGAAGATCTGGAAGAACCTCGTCGGCCTGGCCCGCACCCTTCCGTACGACATCGCGGTCATGGGCGACACCCAGCGGGGCAGGCCGCTCGACGCGGGGGAGTGGGAGGGCGTGGACGTCCCCACCCGGGTCCTCACCGGCGGCAAGAGCCCGGCGGCCTTCCAGCGGGCGGCCGGAGCGCTCGCCGGAATCCTGCCGAAGGCCGACCACCGGACCCTGCCCGGCCTCAACCACGGGGCCGTCGTCATGGCTCCGAAGAAGGTCGCCCCGGAGGTCATCCAGTTCCTGAAGGGCTGACGCCCCCGGCCCGGCCGTTCCGCCGGGCCCGGCCGCCCCGCGCCCGGCCCGGGGCGCGGGGCGGCCGGAAACTCCGCTTGACCCTCACGCTGCGTGAGGCTGAAAGGTGGGGGCCATGAGCGACTACTACAACGCGTTCGAGATGAGCCCCGTACCCGCCCCCGGCCCCGACGCCGTCCCGCCGGAGCCGTTCCACGGCATCTACGGCATGCCGTCCTTCGTGACGATCCCCACCGACGATCTGGCGGCGTCGGTGGACTTCTGGACCCGTGGCCTCGGGTTCTTCGAGCTGTTCGCCGTCCCCGGCACGCTGGTGCACCTGCGCCGCTGGGCCTTCCAGGACGTCCTGCTCGTCGCGGCGGAGAGCGTACCGGAGCAGCCCCCGGCGATGAGCTTCAGCTTCTCGGGCGTCCTCGGCCAGGTCGAAGCCCTCGCCCGGGACTGCCGTGCGCTGCGCCCGGACGCGGTCGAGGGCCCCCGCGACACCCCCTGGAACACCCGTGACGTGGAGGTGATCACTCCCGAGAACGCGCGGATCGTCTTCACCGCGGCGAAGCCCTTCGATCCGGCGAGCCAGGAGGCGCGGAACCTCGCGGACATCGGGATCACCCCGCCCGGCGGGAGCGGTGACGACGGGCGGGAGGGGTGACGGCGGAGCGGGAGGGGGGACGGCCGAGCGGACGGGAGGACGGCGGAGCGGACGGTCGAGCGGGTGGTGGCGAGGGCGACGGCGACGGCGAGAATGAGAGGCATGGCTGAGACAACGGACGGCGACGGCCTCACCGTCGGCCAGACCTCGGCGCGCCTGGGCGTGACGGTCCGCGCGCTCCACCACTGGGACGAGATCGGGCTCGCGCGGCCGTCGCTGCGCACGGCCGCCGGGTACCGGCTCTACACCGCCGGTGACCTGGAACGCCTGCACCGCGTCGTCGTCTACCGCGAGCTGGGTCTCGGCCTGGACCGGATCCGGGCCGTCATCGACGACGCGACCACGGACGTCCCGGGCGCGCTGCGCGCGCAGCGCGCCCAGGTCGCCGGGCGGATCGACCGACTCCAGCGGCTGATCGGCGGACTGGACCGGATGATCGACGCCCACGAGCGCGGTCTGCTCCTGTCCATCGAGGAGCAGACCGAGATCTTCGGCCCCCGCTGGGACCCGGAAGGCCCGGTCAAGGCCCGCCGCCTCTACGGGGACACCCCGCAGTGGCGGCAGTACGCGGAACGTTCCGCCTCCCGCACCCCGGAGGAGTGGCAGGCCGTCGCCGACGACATCGCCGCCCTCGACCAGGCCCTCGGGGAGGCGATGGACGCCGGCGTCGCCCCCGGCAGCCCCCAGGCGCACCGGCTCGTGGAACGGCACCGCGATGTCTTCGCCGCGCACTTCCCCCTCACCCGGGAGATGCAGGTCTGCCTCGCCCGCGTGTACGAGGACGATCCGGGGTTCGCCGCCCACTACGACGGCGTCCGCGAGGGGCTGGCCGGCTGGTTCCGCCGCCTTGTCGACGCTGACGCCCGCGCCCATGGCATCGACCCCGACACGGCGGCGTGGGACGGGGGCCGGTAGGCGCACCGGAGCCCAGGTGAGGGCCTTGGGCCGTGTGCCGGTAAAAGGGCCCCGGGGTGAGGAGCCCCGGGTTAGGGGCCTGGGCCGTGCGCCGGGGCGAGGGCGTCGGCTCAGGCGCCGTTGCGGGCCGCCAGGCGGCTGTTCTGCGCGCCCAGGACTTCGGAACGCACGTCGAGCAGAAGCCGGTTGATGTAGCCGAGATCGCTCATCAGCTCCTGGTAGCTGCTCTGCGCCGCGAGATCGCGGAACTCGACCCGGCGCTCCTCCGTGGGGACGTCCTCACCCGCGTTCTCCAGGTTCACGCCCTGGTAGTGCAGCCGGTTGGCGCTTCCGGGCGGTGCCTGCTGCTGAAGCCGCGCGGTGGCGGTGGGGTGGAGCGGGAGGGGGCGCAGGTGCCCCTTGAGATCCTCGATCGCGCGCGCCAGGTCCGTGTGGCCGGACCGGGCCCGGCCGAGGATCTAGTCGAGCAGCGTCATCAGATCTGTCAGGTGGGTGCCCCCGAGATCACCGGTCCAGGGCGCGTTGACCGTGTCCGACTACCGCGGTGGAGAGCCGAACTGCTCCTTCGCGGCCCCGGGGGCGGGGGGTGAGAGCGGTCTGCGTGGTCCTCCTGGATACCGGGCACGGGGCGGCTGCGGAAGAGGCCGCCCGGATACGGTTCATGGTCCCGGCGGGCAGTGCGGACGGCCGCCCGGGAACCGGCTCGGCGCGCGCCACCGGGACCGGCACGGGAGAGCGGAGGCGTCCGGGGCACCCCGCCCCCATGGAGGCGGCGGCTCCCGTTCCCGCGTTCCGGCAGCAGTACGCCCCACCGTGCGGCCAGCGTGTGCGGGCGCGGTGGGGCGTAACCGGGTGGCGGTGGCTTGGGGTCAGGCGGCGGGGGTGAAGTCGCCGGTCTTGACGCTTGCCACGAACGCGGTGAAGGCGTCGGCGGTGAGGGCGAGGGCCGGGCCGTCGGGGGTCTTCGAGTCGCGTACGGGGACGGTGCCGGTGAGGATCGCGGTGCGCGGGGCCCACTCGACGCAGGTGCCGCCGTTGTCGCTGTAGGTGGACTTGACCCACTGCTGGGTCGTGGACTTGGTCGTCACGAGATGCCCTTTCGTTGCTGGTGGATCATGTCCACGCTCCCCGCCTGGGACAGAGACGCGGCCTGCGACTGATGGTAGCCCCTCATTACGGGGAGAACTGAGGTCAGTTCACGGTCCAGATAGCCCTGCGTCTCGGACTCGACATAGGAGACCAAGGACCGGTCCCGGAGCGTCAGCAGGTTCACGGCCCGGTTGAAGGGGCGGCGTTCTCCGATGCTGAAGGGGGCGATCTGCAGCATGGTGTGGCCCTGCGCGGCGAAGTCGACCAGATGCCGCAACTGCGCCTCCATGACGGCCAGACCGCCGACCGTCCGACGGATGCAGCTTTCGTCCAGTACCGACATGATCATCGGTGGGATGAGCCTGATCAGTGCCTGCTGGCGCTCCATCAGCAAAGCGACGCGCTGTTCGGCCTGGTCATGGTTGATGACGCCACGTACGACCGCCGCGTTGGCCAGTGCCTGCGCGTACGCCCGGGTCTGCAACCGGCCGGGGATCACTCCCACCTCGAACAGCCTGATCTCCGTGGCTTCTGCCTCCAGTACCACGTACTCCGGGAATCCCTGGAGAAGCACGCCCCGCTTGATCTTGAGCCATTCCCGCTCGAACGAATCGATGCTTCCGGCGAAGCCGAACGCGCCGTCGATCGCGATCGAGAAAGGGCGGGTTGGAGACTTGGTACAAGTTTCCACGCCGGAGACGTGACGTCCCGAGTATCCGCACCGTAAGCCGAGTTCGTCCTGCTTCCAGCCACGGGCCTCCCGCGCACTGCGCAGGCGCGCACCGTACGCAGCCTCGGGGCTCGCGTGGGGGTTGAGTTCTCGACGGTTTACCAACGTACCCCCCGGATTTGAAACGTTGATGGCGAGTCTCACGCTAGGCCACGCTGTGTCGCCCCGGTAGCCGTTTGGCTACAGAGAGGAGCGAACGGTGTACGGCGAGAACGCCAGCCCGAATGCGGAACAGCCCCCGGAGCAGCCTTTACGCGAGCCTTCGGCCGGATCTGCCGGTCCTGCTGCCCCGGGCGTCCCCGCCGGCCCTGCTGCCCCGGGCGTCCCCCCTGCCTCCGCCGTCCCAACCCGTGGGGTCCTGCTGGTGGATACGAGCCGGGGTGACCGGGTCGGGGAGTTCCGGGGCGTCGCGGGGCCGTACTGGTCCCTCCGGCCGGTCGGCGGCGGACGCGAGTGGGAGGTCGAACCCCGATTCGTACGGCCCGCGTTGCTCATGGAGCAGCTTCGGGCCCGTACCGCCCGGCTCAACGCCCGCAGCCGGGGAGAGGTGCTGTGAACGGGGAGGAAGCGACGGGCGGGGCTCCGGCGGGTCCGACGTGGACGGAAGGGGGCTGACGCCGTGCTGCAATGCACCGCCGTGACCGACATCCCGTACGCCGAGGCGCTGTTGGCGCTCGCCGCGATGGACGGCGGGCCCGCGCGCCCGACCGACTACGTCGAGCAGGACGACTTCGTGCTGTGCGAACTGGGTGAGCACGACGAGTCGGTCGAGCACGCAGCCCATCTGTGGCTGTCGGAGACCACGTTCGGCGAGGAGCTGTGGCTGCTCTGGTCGGGAGACGGGGCGCACCGCGTCCACCGGCTCGACGTGCTGCCGGTGTGCCCGGCCCGGCTGCGCGTCCTGGCGACGGGGGCGGTCACCCAGTGCGCGTTCTTCGACCACCACTCCGGGCCGCACTCCTTCTCGGTGACCGATCCGCTCGGCGACCTGATCGCCGACCGGCCCCCGGGCCCGCCGGGCGACGGTGACCCGCCGGACCACCGTGAGCCGCCGGGCGACCCAGGGCCGCCGTGAGCCGCCGGGCGACGCCGGACCGCCCGGCAACCCCGACGCACCCGACGGACCCGAGAGCGACGCGCCGTGACGGCGACAGGAGGCCCACCGCACATGAACCCCTCCCATCCCTCCACCCCCTGCACCGCCGTGACCCTGCTGCCGCCGCCGGAGTTCCTGGTGCGGCTCGCCGGGCGCGGCGGTCGCCGGCCGGAAGCCGGGTACGTCCTCTGCGAGCTGGCCGCCGGGCACGACGCGGACCACGCGATGGTGCTGTGGGAGGACGATCCCCGCCACCTCGCCGTCTGGGCGCGCTGGAGCGGCGACCGGGCGACCCTGGCGGAACTCGCCTGGTGCGGCGTGACCGACCCCCGGGGCGAGGACGCGTGCGGGCTGTTCGCGGAGCACCCCGCCGCCCACGACTGGGCCGTCCTCGACGGGACGCTCGCGGCGGTGGACGCCGTACTGGCGCGGCAGCACCCGCACCTCGCGCCGCGCGACGGCGTGGATGCGGGGCGCCACGGCCGGGCGTGGGAATGATGACGCGCATGCCAGAACACCGCAAGAGCGACAAAGACCGTGAAAAAGGCACTCCGTCCGGCCGGGCGCGACGGCTCGTCCCGATGTCCGGCCGCGACCCGGGGGAGAGCGGGCGGGTCTCCTCGCCGCTGGAGCTGCTGTTCGACCTGACGTTCGTCGTCGCGGTGGGCACGGCGTCGTCGCAGTTCGCGGAGTTGCTCGCCGAGGGGCACCTGGCGCACGCGGTCACCGCGTTCGTCATGGCGATGTTCGCCATCAGCGTCGCCTGGATCAGCTTCAGCTGGTTCGCCTCCGCGTTCGCCACCGACGACTGGCTCTACCGGGCCCTGACGATGGTCCAGATGATCGGGGTCGTCGTCTTCTCCCTCGGGCTCCCGGCGATGTTCCACTCCGTCGACGAGGGCGGCCACCTGGAGCTGCGCGCCATGGTCGCCGGGTACGTCGTGATGCGGATCGCGATGGTCCTCCAGTGGGGGCGGGCGGCCCGGGAGGCCCCCGGCTTCCGTGGCGTCTGCCTGGCCAACATCCGCTGGACGGTGGTCGCCCAGGCCGGCTGGGTCGTCCTGGCCTTCGTCGGGCTGCCGGTCTACGTCGTCTTCGCGGCGTTCATCGTCCTCGGCGCGCTGGAACTCGCGCTTCCCGTCTTCGCCCAGGGCGCGGCGGGCGGTACGCCCTGGCACCCGCACCACATGGCGGAGCGGTACAGCCTGTTCGCCATCATCGTGCTCGGGGAGAGCGTGGTGGGCACGGTCGCCAGCTCGGGCGAACTGCTCGGCGGGGCCGACGGCACGGCCTGGACCGGGAACGCGATCGCCGTCGTCGTCGTGGGCGTCGGCCTCACCTTCGGCATGTGGTGGGTCTACTTCACGACGCCGTTCGGCGACGTCCTGGAACACCGCCGCAACCGGGGCTACCTCTTCGGGTACGGCCACATCCCCCTGTTCATCGGCGTCGCCGGCGCCGGGGCCGGGCTGCACGTGGCGGGCCTCTCCCTGGAGCACCACGCGGAGATCTCCCGCACGACGGTCGTGCTCGCCCTGGCCCTCCCCGTCGCCCTCTACCTTCTGGTCGTCTACCTGCTGCACGCCCTGCTGCTCTCGGCGGGCGACCGCTTCCACATCCTCCTCATCGGCCTGACCGCCGCCGTCCTGCTGGTGGCCGCCCTCCTGGCCGTCACGGGCGCCCCGCTCGCCGTCTGCCTGATCGTGGTGATGCTCGCGCCGTTCGTGACGGTCGTCGGCTACGAGACCCTCGGCCGCGAACACCAGCGGCGCATGCTGGAGCGGGCCGGGGTGGGGTAGGGGGGGGTGGGTCGAGGTGCGGGTGACAAGGCACTGCGCCCCCAGTCGCTCCCTTCCCCTCCCTGCGCCCCCTCTGAGGCGTTGACGGCTGCGGCACTTGAGGGAAAGGCTCGTGCATGCCGATGCAACCCTTCGGCAACAGGAGCAAGCCATGGCTTTACGGTTCCTCGGGATCGACCCCGACTCGCCGACCGACGAGTCGCCCACGATCTGGCTCCACGAAGAGACCGGAGACCTTCTGATCCAGTCGTACAGAGCGACTGACGCGGAAGTCGGGAGTTGCAAGGAAGTCGGTTCCATCCCGGGTCATTCCACCGATGTTCCGGACAACGAGACGATCATCAGGCTTCCGGCAGCCATGCTGGCCTTCCTTCCTGCTCAGCAGGTTCACCACGCTGCTGGGCGGGAGGAACGTCCAGCCCCCGGCGCGTGAGGCGCTGGCGCAAGCTCGACAGTCCGCGGTGCACCTCGAATTGCGCGACGCGTACACCCTCGATGATCCCGGGTACATCGCGTGGCAGCACGGGGCGCGGCTGGACCGCGACGAGCGGGCAGCGTGGTGGAACGGCTGGCATGACGCGGTGCGCGACGCCGTCGACCGAGGGGTGACGGTCCGGCGGGGCCGAGTCGTATCGGAACCGATCAGCGACTACGTGGCGTACGAGTACGACATCACGTTCACGAATGTCGCAGCGGGAGAGGCGGTGCGCTGGCTGCCCAGGCGGAGGGCGACCGGCCTCGCGCTGCCCAGCACTGACTTCTGGGTGTTCGACGGAGAGCGGGTTCTCCTCCACCACTTCACCGGTCACGGGGAGTTGGACGAGAACGGGCGGGAGTACACGGCTGACCCCGGACTGGTGAAGCTGTGTGTCGACGCCTTCGATGCGGTGTGGGAACGTGCTACGCCTCATGAGAACTACAGACCCCGCTGACACGTAGCCATGGCCGAGTCACCTTCTTCGAGTGCGCAGCAAGCACGGCGAATCCTCGCGGACCGGCTCGCCGGCCTCGCACGGGACGCCGGGCTCACCGGGCGGGAGCTCGCCGTGCGCTGCGGCTGGCACCCCTCCAAGTCCTCCCGGATCATGAACGCCCGCACGCCCCCGTCGACCGGTGACATCCGGGCCTGGTGCCGGGCGTGCGGTGCGGAGGACCAGACCGCCGACCTTCTCGCATCGCTGCGGAGCGCCGAAGGAATGTGGATCGGCTGGCGGCGCATGGAGCAAGCGGGGCTCAAGCAGGCCCAAGAAGCGCGCTTGCCGCTGTTCGAGCGCACGCGCCGCTTCCGGTCCTACTCGTCGTGGTTCGTTCCTGGGCTCATCCAGACCCGCGGGTACACCGAGGCGGTGTTGCGTGCTGTTCAGCGCCGACGTGTCGAGGTCGACGACGTGGCGGAGGCCGTGGCCGCACGTATGGAGCGGCAGCGTGTGCTGTACGAAGGAGGACGCCGATTCGCGTTCCTCGTGGAGGAGCCGGTTCTGCGCAACGGCATCGGCGGAACGGACGTGCTCGTCGGGCAGCTCGGCCACCTTCTCACCGTGGGTTCTCTGCCCAACGTCAGTCTCGGAGTGATCCCGACGAGCGCGGAGCGTTCCAGAATGCCTGTGGAAGGGTTCTGGATCTTCGACAGCGACCGGACCAACGTCGAGCTGGTCTCCGGCTACCTCACGCTCACGCAACCCAGCGAGGTCGCGATGTACGCCGACACCTTCGCCGAACTGGCTGAGATGGCTGTGTACGGGGTCGACGCGCGCGCCTTGATCGTGGCAGCTCTGGACTCCCTCCGGTGAATCCGCGCAATCACATGCAACAACGTGGCTTCCCTGCCCGCCCCTTCCCTACGTTCGACGTATCGCAGTGACGTACGCGGACGGCCAGATTGCGATGCGACCGAGCCGTTCACGACCGATCAGGGGAGAGGAACCGAGAGCCATGGGCTGGGGAACAGGCAAAGGCGACGGGAAGCACGCGGGTGGCAAGGACCCGGGCACGGCGAAGCCGTCGTCCGACACCGCCAAGCCGGCGCCGGAGCCGAAGCACAAGGGAAAGTAGGCGCACCGCGCATGGAGGCGAACGGAGTGGAGGAGCGGGCGGACGACGTGACCGCCCTGGCGGCCGGCCTGCTCGACTCGGTGAACGAGAGCCTGGGCGCGCCGATGGCCCCGGTGTGGGAGGCCGCCTTCAGGGGCGTGCCCCGGCACACGTTCCTGCCCGGGACCGTCTGGGTGGGCGAGGACCTGGTGGAGTGCGACCGGGAGGCGGCTCCGGTGGACTGGCTGCGCCACGCCTACGCCGACACCGCCGTCGTCACCCAGGTCAACGACGGGGGCACCGCCGCACCGGGGGAGCGCTGGGCTTCCTCCTCCGCGTCCGCCCCGTCCATCGTCTTCCGCATGCTCGACCTGCTGGACGTGCGCCCCGGCCACCGCGTCCTGGAGATCGGCACCGGGACCGGGTGGAACGCGGCACTCCTCGCCCACCGCCTCGGACCGGGCCGGGTGACCACCGTCGAGGTGGACCCGGCGCTGGCGGCGCGGGCGGCGGCCCGGCTGGAGGACGCGGGGCTCGGCGTCCGGACGGTCCGGGGCGACGGGGCGCGGGGGGCCGGGGCCGAAGGCCCGTACGACCGGACCGTCGCGACCTGCTCCGTACGGTCCGTCCCTCCGGCGTGGATCGAGGGGACGCGGCCGGGCGGGATCGTCCTCGTACCGTGGGAGTCGCCCTGGCTCTGCTACGGGCTGCTCAGGCTCACCGTCGACGGGTACGGGGGCGCGTCCGGCTCCTTCTCGCCGTACTCGGCGTTCATGCTGATGCGGGGGCAGCGTACGGACCTGCGGATCTACCGCGATGTGGTGCGGGACCACCACGTGCCGCAGGAGTCCGCGACCCGGCTGGCCCCCGGGGCGGTCGCCGGCGGGGACTGGGCCGCGCAGTTCGCGATCGGGCTGCAACTGCCCGGCGTCTGGCGGACCTGGCACGAGAACCCCGACGTCAAGGGCGTCGCCTCCCGCCTCTGGCTGGCCACCACCGACGCGGCCTCCTGGGCGGCCGTGGACCTGGACGGGCGGACCACCGACCGCTTCACCGTGTGGGAGCACGGGCCGCGCCGGTTGTGGGCGTCGGTCGAGGCCGCCCACGGCTGGTGGCGCGAGTCCGGCCGCCCCGGGCCGGAACGGTTCGGCCTGACCATCGCCCCCGACGGCAGGCACACGCCGTGGCTGGACACCCCGGACAACCCGGTGCCCGTACGGGGCTGAGCGCCGGCGGAAGCTACCTGGCCGCGGCCCGTGCCCCGCCGTCCGGGCCGTGCCAGTCCAGGCACAGGGCGGTGGCGTCGTCCTTGGGCGCGTGGCCGTCGTACGCGTCGGCGACCGCCGTGACCATCGCGCGGACCACCTCCCGGGGGTGCTCCGCCGCGGTCCGCAGCAGGATTCCGGGCAGGTCCACCGCCGCCGCCTCCCGCTCCTGCACGCCGTCGGTGTACAGCAGGAGGCGGTCGCCGGGGCGCAGATCCAGCTCCTGCACCTGGTACGCGCCCTGCGGCGGGAAGCCGAAGGGCATGTCGACCTTCGGCGCGACCTCCTCGACCGTGCCGTCACGCAGCCGGAGCGGGCGCGGATGGCCGGCGTTGACGAGCTGGGCGCGGCTCCCGTCCAGGGCGATGCGCAGCAACTGGCCGGTGGCGAACGTGCTGTTCCCGTGGTCGAGGAGGGCCTGGTGCATCTGGCGGGCCTGCTCCGTCAGTTCCGCCCCCGCCCGGCGGGCGCCGCGCGACGCGTTCACGACGAGGGTGGCCATGAGCGAGGCGTTGACGTCGTGGCCCATGGCGTCGGTGACGGACAGGTGGAGGGCGTTGTTGTCGAGGCTGTAGTCGTAGGTGTCCCCGGCGATGTCGGAGGCCGGGACCAGCGCCCCGGCCAGGGAGAACTCGGCCGCGTCGCAGGAGGGGGCGGAGGGCAGGAGCTGGCGCTGGATCTCCGCCGCCAGGCTGACCGGCGTGGTGCGGTTGCCCCAGTGGTAGAGGTCGGTGAAGCGGCGGTCGGTGACGATGATGTACGCCAGCGCGTGCGCGGCCTCCTCGACCCGGCTCAGCACGTCCTCCGTGACGGTGTCGAGGAACAGCTCCAGCACGCCGATGGCGTCACCGCGATTGGTGACGGGCGCGAGGACCCGCTGACCGCGCCCGTCCTGCTCGACCCGCACCGGCTTCTGCGAGCGCAGCACCTTGTCGTAGATGCCGCTGCCGGCCAGGGGGACCCGTTCGGTGCGGTCCTCCCGGGAGCCGTCGGCCGTGTCGTTGACCCGCAGCAGCCGGTTGCCGACCACGTCCACGAAGAGGAACGACACGGACCGCGCGCCGAACCGGCTCCGCAGGTCGCGCGCCACGACGTCGAGAGAATCCACCGGTGCGGCTTTCTCCGCGGCCGCCAGCACTGCGGCCAGTCCCGTCCTGTCACTCACCACAGCCTCCTCAAGTTGATGAAACTTGTGCCCTCTGGCGCTCCGCTCACCGCATCAATTCGAGAAACCGGGTGGATGTATCCGTATGCACTGTTTGATATCGGACATGAGTTTTTTGCTCATCGGTATCGCGCTCCCGCGTCCGAGGGCCCCTCAGCGGCGGGACCGCGCCGCCCCGCATTGCGTCAGCCGCTCCGCCGCGTCCCTGGCACACCGGCACGTGCGCCGGGGACCCGGCGGAGGTTCACGTCAGTGGCACAGCGCCGTGTCCACCGTGTCGGCCGCCCGCGAAGCGGTCCTGCGGTCCGGCAGGGCGGTGAGGGTGACGTTCACCGCTCTGCCGTCCGCGGTGACGCCGCCGTACGTGCTGAAGCCGGGGAGGGAACCGCCGTGGCCCCAGTACCGGCCGCCGCAGCTCAGCGGGATGCTCTGGACGCCGAGGCCGTACCGGGTGCCGGGGGCCGCTCCCTCGGCGTCGACGGGGACGGTCCTGCGCATCTCGGCGAGCTGGGCCGGAGCGAGGAGCCGGCCGGAGAAGAGCGCGGCGTAGAAGCGGTTGAGGTCGCTGTTGGTCGAGATCATGCCGCCCGCCGCCCACCCCCACGACGGGTCCAGGCGGGTGTAGTCGCGCCAGGCGCCGTCGGCGGCCGACCGGTGGTAGCCGTGCGGATGCCTGCCGCGCAGGGTCATGTCGCCGGGGGTCGGCAGGTAGGTGTGCCGCAGGCCGACGCGGTCGGTGATCCGCCGCTGGATCTCCTCGCCCAGCGGCCGGCCGGTGACCTTCTGCACGAGCAGTCCGGCGACGAGGTAGTTGGTGTTGCTGTAGGCCCACCGGGCCCCCGGTGCGAAGTCGGCCGGGCGGTCGAGGGCGTGGGCGAGGAGCTCCCGGGGCTCGTAGTAGCGGCGCGGATCGGTGAGCACCGCGTGCTGGTCCAGGTACTCGGGCAGTCCGCTGGTGTGCTGGAGGAGCTGGCGGACCGTGATGGACCGCCCGTCGATGCCGTCGCCGCGCAGCAGTCCCGGCAGGTACGCGTCCACCGGCTCGTCGAGGGCGATGCCGCCCTCACCGGCCAACTGGAGCACGACCGTCGCGGTGAACGCCTTGGTGTTGCTGCCGATGCGGACGGAGCCGTCGCGGGGCACGGCGGCACCGGTCGCCAGATTGCCGATGCCGGAGGTGTAGTGCCGTGCCGTGCCTTCGGCCTTCACGACGTGGGCGAGGGCGGCGGGGGCGTCGCCGTCGTGAACCATCGCTTCCAACTGCCGCTGCACGGGGTCGGGGGTGCGGGCGGGGGATGCCGCGGCGGCGCCGGGAGTGCTGAGGAGACTCGCGGCGACGGCGGCGACCGCGCTCAGGGTGGCCGCGCGGAACGCGGCCCGGGTGGACACGGACATGGATGACTCCCTTGGTTCGGGGGTTCGGGGGTTCGGGGGGGTCGGGGCGGCCCGGCGCGTGCGTGCGCAGGCCGGCGTCTGGGGGGGGAAGGAGGCGGTCAGCGCCCGGACGGGACGGGGAGGGGACCCGGGCGGTGCTCTCCCGCGGTGTCCACCGGGGCGGCGGGTTCCGGGAGGGTGCCGTGGTCGCGGTGTCCGCGCGGGCGAACCGGCCACCAGATGCGGCGGCCCAGCAGCGCCGCCGCGGCGGGGACGAGCACGACGGAGAGGACGAACGCCGACAGCAGGATGCCGAGGCCCGTCGCGAAGCCGATCTGCTGGGTGGAGGCGTTCGAGCCGACGGCGAGACTGCCGAAGGACGCGGCGAGGACGATGCCCGCGGTGGCGATGGCCGGTGCGGTGTGGCGTACGGCGCGGGCGACGGCGTCCCGGGCCCGGCGCGGGCCCTCCATCTCCTCGCGGATGCGGTCGCTGATCAGGATGTTGTAGTCGGTGCCGATCGCGACGACGAAGAGGAACAGCACGAGCGGCAGGACGAAGTTGACGCCGGGCCCGTCCAGGGCGTGCTGGAAGACCAGGGTCGACGCGCCGAGCGTGGCGGCGAAGCACAGTCCCACGGAGAGCAGCAGGACGACGGGGGCGAGCACGCTGCGCAGCAGCACGAGCAGGATCAGGGCGATCAGGCCCGCGGCCAGGGGGAAGACCTTCCTCAGGTCTTCGTCGACAGCGGTGGAGAGGTCCGCGAAGATCGCCGCCGTGCCCCCCACATGGGCTTCGAGGCCCTTGGGAGTGTGGGCCGCGATGGTGTCGCGCACCGGGCCCGAGACCAGGTCCCGGGCCGCCTGCGTCTGGGACTCCGACGTCAGGTAGAGGTCGATGCGGGCGGCGTCCCCCTGTCCGTTGAGGACGGGCTCACCGACCTCGCCGACGCCGTTGAGCCGGGCCAGTTCGCCGGAGAGCGCACCCAGGGCCCCGGGGGTGACGCTGCCGCCCTCGGGGGCCGTGACATAGACGGTGGCGGGGTCGGACACGCCGGCCGGAAGGGCCCTGGCGATCTCGGAGGCGGTGGCGGCCGCCTCCGTCTCCCGGGGGGTCGCGCCCTGACCGAAGTCCATCCGGATGCCGTGCATGCCCACCGCGAGCGCGCCCAGCAGAGCGGTGCAGGCGAGGAGTGCGGCCAGCGGCCTGCGGGATACGAAGTCACCGGTGCGCCCGGCGAGCCCGGGGCGGGGCGTGCGCTCCAGGGCGCGGGAGGGCCAGAACATGCGGCGGCCCGTGACCGCGAGGAGGGCGGGCATCAGGGTGAGACTGGCGAGGAGCATGACGAGGACGGCCACCGCGACGGAGGGACCGAGCACCTGGAACCCCCCGTAGGTCGCGATGCCCAGGGTGGCGAAGGCGGCCACGATGGTGAGGGCGGCCGAGGTGACGGCGGTGCCGACGCGGGCCCCGACCTCGGCGGCGACGGCACGCGGGGGCGCGTCGGGGCGGTCCCGCAGGAGTTCGCGGAAGCGGAAGAGCAGGAACAGGAAGTAGTCGACGCCGATGCCGATGAGGACGACGCTGATCATGCTGGGTGTCGACGTGTCGAGCGAGGTGCCGGTGAGGAGGGCGCCGCCGACGATGACGCCGGTCGCCGCACCGCCCACGACGGTCACCGCGAGCAGCGGGACGAACGCGGCGCACAGACTGCGGAAGACCAGCACGTTCACCAGGACGATCAGGCCCAGCATCAGCATGCCGACAATGCGCTGGGTGGGCTCCTCGGCGTCGCGGGTGTCGACCTGGTCGGCGAGGCCGCCGGTGAACCCGGTCCGCAGACGCACCTCGGCGAAGGCGTCCTCGGCGTGCTCGCGGAACGCCCGGAACAGGTTGTGCATGCCGGGGTCGACGGTGTTGCCCTCCAGGCGCACCGACAGCAGGGTGAAGGCGCGGTCCGGAGCGGTCATGCTCACGTGGACCTCGGGTGTCTGCGAGTAGTCCGTGACGAGGAAGGGGATCTGGTCGTCGCTCGTGCTCGGGGTGTCCCGCGGGTCCGGCATCGTCACGCGGCGGCCGCCCAGCTCCTCCGCCACGGACGCGACGGCCTTCTCGTCGGCGCCGGTCAGCGCCTCGCCGTCCGCCCTGCCGACCAGGACGGTGAACACGCCGGCGTCGGACGTCACGCCGAACCTCTCCTCGGCGGTGCGGAGGGCGGCGGCCGAGTCGTAGCCCTTCGGCAGGAAGTCGCCGGTCTGCGCCTGCATCGCGCGGGGCATCAGCGCTCCGGCGACCACGGTGAGGAAGATGCCGATCACCGACCACAGGGCGATGACCTTCCAGGGATGACGGGTCGAGAACCCGGTCAGGGCGCGGATCACAGCATGCCTCCGGCAGAGAAGTGGAGTGGGATCGTGCCGGGAGCCCGGCCTGCTTCCAGCACATCAGCGCGAAGGCGCCGGATCCTCGGAGCCGGGAACGAGATGCGAGGGGGGAGCGGGGTGCCGTACCGACCCGGACCGGGACCCTGCTCCCAGGCCGGTATCGTCCTGGGGCCCCACGTCCTCGGCGGGAACCCGGGGAGAATGGTGGATGAGGCGCCGTGGACGGGGCCGAGGAAGGAACACGATGCCCACGGCCGACGCCGAGCCCGCCGGGAAGCGCGGCATGCCGCGCTTCGGCGAGGCCCCGCCCTGGACCCGCAACGACGCCCTCGTCGCCGTCGGGGCTGCGGCCCTCGACCTGATCGGCTTCACTCTCAGCAGCCAGGACGCACAGGGTTTCGTCCCCGTGACCGGCTGCCTGCTGATGACGGTGTCCGGGCTGGCGCTCCTCGCGCGCCGACGGGCCCCGGTGCTCACGTTCGCCGCCGTCCTGGTCCTCGGCCTCACCGTCCATGTGAGCTGGCCGGTGGGCCAGGGGCTCAACGCCTCGATGATCGTCGCCCTCTACTCCGTCGTGCGCGTCCGGGGCGCGGCGGTGTACGTGCCCGCGGTCCTGGTGGCCGCCGTCCTGCCCCTGACCGCGTGGGGACCCTGGTCGCAGGGCTCGCTGCTGAAGCTGGCGGGGAACGGCGCGGCCGTGCTGTTCGTGGTCGCCGCCGGGCTGGGGATGAACCGCTGGCAGCAGGAGGTCGACGCCCACCGCAGGCTGCTCGCCGAGCGGGCCGTGGCCGACGAACGCCGCCGTATCGCCAGGGAGATGCACGACATCGTCGCCCACCACGTCACGACCATGCAGCTGATGGCGGGCGGCGCCCGGGCCAACCTCGACCGGAACCCCGAGGTCGCGCGGGACGCCCTGGTCACCTTGGAGGGACTCGGGCGCACGGCACTGCACGAGATGCGGGAACTCCTCGACGTGCTGCGGACCGACGGCGAGGCGCGGGGGTCGTCGACCGCTCCCCAACCGGGGGTCGCGGACCTGGACCGGATCGTCGCCGAGTCGTGCGAGGCGGGGCTGCCCACCGGGTTCGAGGTGCGGGGCGCCCCCCGTGAGCTGCCGGAAGGCATGCAGCTGACGGTGTTCCGCGTCGTGCAGGAGGCTCTGACCAACGCCCGCAAGCACGGCGGGAACGGTGCCCGCGCACACGTACGCCTCACCTACGGTGACCACGAGACGGTGGTGGACGTACGGGACGACGGAGCAGAGAAGCCGGGGGGCCCCGGACCTGCGGCCGGCTCCGGATACGGCCAGATCGGCATGCGTGAACGCGTCGCGCTGCACGGCGGGTCCTTGTGGACGGGCCGCTGCGAAGAACGCGGCTACCTGGTGACGGCGCGGCTGCCTCTGCCGAAAGAAGAAGGAGCACTGCGGTGAGCGGGACGACGGACGGTTCGGGCGCGGCGGAAGAGGCGGGCGCGGGGAGCGTGACGGGTGCGGCGGGCCCCCCACCCATCCGGGTACTGATCGCCGACGACCAACTCCTCGTGCGGCGCGGTCTGGTGCTCATGCTCGGGCCGGAACCCACCGTCGAGGTCGTCGGGGAGGCCGCTGACGGAGCACAGGCCGTGGAACTCGCGCGCCGACTGCGGCCCGACGTCGTCATCATGGACATCCGTATGCCGGTCCTGGACGGCATCGCCGCCACCGCACAGGTCACCCAGCAGGTGCCAGACTGCCGGGTGCTCGCTCTCAGCACGTTCGACATGGACGACCACGTGGTCGCCGCCCTGCGCGCGGGCGCCTGCGGCTTCCTGCCCAAGGACGTCTCTCCCGAGGAGCTGGTCACCGCCCTGCGCGTGGTCCACACCGGTGAGGCGGTGGTCGCCCCGCGCCTGCTCACCCGCCTCATCTCCTCGTATGTGACCGCCCCGCGCGGCCCGGCGCGGTCCGCCGCCGGGGCGACAGGCGTCCTGGACGAGCTGACGCCGCGCGAGCGCGAGGTGTGGCGGCTGATCGCCACCGGCCTGGACAACGCCGGCATCGCCGCCGAGATGTTCATCAGCCCGTCGACGGTGAAGAACCACATCACCGCGCTCTTCGCGAAGCTCCAGGTCCGCGACCGGGCGCAGGCGGTGATCGCCGCCTACGAGGCCGGGCTGATCAGGGCGGGCGAGCGCGCCTGACGGCGGCGGTCGGCGAGGGCGGTCTCCTCCTTCGCCACAGGCGGTGCGCTCAGCCGGCGCCGTGCAGGTAGCGAGGTGTCCTGCGGACCTGCGACCCCTGCTCGAAGGCGTACGCGTAGCCCAGGAGCGCGGCGTCGCTCGCCTTCGTACCGAGGAAGGTCACACCGAGCGGGAGCCCCTCGGCGGTGTACCCGGCGGGGACGCTGATCTGGGGGTAACCGGCGGCGACGGAGCTGTTGGTCGTACTGACGAACGGGCTCGTGTCCCCTTCACCGGCCTGGTGATCGACAGGCGGCGCGGGCAGGGCGGTGGGGGTGACGATCGCGTCCAGCCTCTTCGACTCCACCACGTCGTCGATCGAGCGGCGGGCGAGCGCGGTGGCGGCGACCCGGTGCGCCCGGTACCCCGGGTCCTCCAGACCGACGCCGTTCCTCTGCGCCTCCGTGAAGTACATCTGGCCGAACCAGTCCATGCGCTCCACGGCGCGGTGCTTCTCGTTGTAGGCGATGAGACCGGCCAGGCTCTTCGGGTGGGAACCGGGAGTCGCGGCGAGGTAGGCGTTGACGTCGTGCTTGAACTCGGAGAGCAGGGCGGGCAGGAGGTGGCCGAGGAGTTCCTCCGGTTCGGTCACGTCCGCTCCCTCCACGACGGTCGCGCCCTGTGCCCGCAGTTCGCGTACCGTCGCCTCGAATACGCGGTCGACGTCACGGTCCACACCGGTGTGCCCCGTGCGCCAGACGCCGATGCGTTTTCCCCTGAGCGCGTCCGCGTCCAGAACGGAGCCGATGTCCGCCGGCAGGGCTTCGGCGGAGTTGGTGTCGGGGTCGGCGGGGTCGGGGCCGCTGATCACGGACAGGGTGAGCGCGGCGTCGGTGACATTGCGGGCCAGGGGCCCGGGGGTGTCGTGACGGGACGAGATCGGCACGATGCCGGTCCTGCCGGCCACCCCGAGGGAGGGGCGCACACCGACGGTGGACGTCATGGCCGCCGGGTCGACGACGGAGCCTCCGGTGTCGGTGCCGAGCGCCACCGTGGCCAGGTTCGCGGCGACCGCGGCCGCCGATCCGCTGGAGGACCCGGCGGCGCTGCGGTCCAGGACGTACGGGTTACGGGTCAGCCCGCCGACCGCGCTCCAACCCGCGACGGCGTACGGGTCACGGAAGTTGGCCCACTCCGTCATGTTCGCCTTGCCGAGAATCACGGCTCCGGCGGCACGCAGCCGTCTCACCACCTCCGCGTCCTGACGCGGCCGAGCGCCGAGGAGAGCGGTCGACCCGGCTGTGGTCGGCTGGCGGTCGGCGGTGTCCATGTTCTCCTTCAGCAGCACAGGGACGCCTTCCAGCGGTCCCCGCGCCCCGTGGGCACGACGCCTGCGGTCGCTGTCGCGGGCGATGGCCACCGCGTCGGGGTTGACCGTCACGACGGCCTTCAGCAGCGGGTTCAGCGCGCGGATCCGTTCCAGGTAGAGGCCGGTGAGTTGCTGCGACGTGAACCGGCCGCGGTCCATGGCCCGTTGGATGTCGGGAATGGTCATCCGTTCCAGGTGCGCCGCCCGCACCATGGCGGGCCGGGGCTCGGCTCGGTCGTTCTGCGCGGCCTGCGCTGCCGGAGAGGCGGTCAGACCGGTCGCCGCGGCGACCGCGGCGGCGCGGCGCAGCGTGGCCCGGAGGGTCGGTTTCACAGGAACTCCTTGCTTCCGAACGCGCGGCCTTCGTGCGGTCGGGGCCCGTCGGCGACGCGTCGTACGACTTCGTGGAGCAGGAACAGTAGGTTCGGCGACGTGGCCTTCGGCAGTGAGCGGGCTCCTGAACCGAGCGCATCGTTCTGGGACCTCGGGGGGAGGCTCCGGTAGGAGCTGCGGCGGGCCGCGTCCACACCGGCCACGCGTGGTGGGGTTTTCCCCCTTCGAACGGTCCTGCCAACGGGACCCCGAAAAGACGTGCGGGCCGGATGGATGGGCTTGTCCCGATCCCGGAGGCTGAGCAGGCAGCAAGATGCTCACCGATCGGAGAACCCAGTGTTCAGTTCGAAGTCCTCGCCCCGTACGTGGGCGCGCGCCGTCGCAGGTGTCCTGGCAGCGGCGGCATGCACCGCCGTGATGACCGGGAACGCCCAGGCCATCGTCAACGGAGAAAACTCCACGCAGCGTTACCCGTCCATGGTGTCGATCCCGGTGACGGGAGTGGAGGACGACACGTTCAAAGGAGTCTGCGGGGGAGCGCTGATCGACCGCCGATGGGTGCTCACCGCAGCGCATTGTGTGGACCCGACGCTGGTCACCTTGGACGGTACCGTCCGGGTCGGAAGCGAATGGAAGGACTCCGGAGGCACGGTCCGGTCCATCGCGAAGACGGTCTCCCACACGGGCTACAGGAACGGTGAGGACACCGGGCCCAACCGGGACGACGTCGCTCTGGTCCTCCTGGACCGGCCGGTCCAGGAGAAGCCCGTCCGGATCGCCGACCGGCCGGGCAGGCCGGGAACCCCGACGCGGATCCTGGGCTTCGGCAGGACCGACGACGCCCCCGACGCTCCCTGGGACTTCCCCGACCGGCTCCAGCAGCTCGACACCCGCCGGGGCGCGGTCTCCGACTGCGCACCGGGCTACGCGGACCACACGCGCCTGTGCACCACCAGCCAGGTGCCCGGCGCCATGGCGTGCAACGGCGACTCGGGCGGCCCGCAGCTCCAGCGGAACCGGACGGGACGCTGGGAACTCGTCGGCATCACCTCCGGCCCCGGCGCCCCCGGCGTACGGTGCGGCGAGGGCCCGGGGCTCTACTCCAGCGTGCCCGCCCACGCGGACTGGATCCGTCAGGTGATACGCCGCCACCCCTGATCCGGGGCGTCGCACGGAGTGCCCCGCCCCACGGGCTCGCCATGAGCGTGGAGGCGCCGTGACGCGGCCGGAAGGCGTAGCACCCCGGCCCGGGGCCCCACTCGCCCATGCGCACAGGCGGGCGTCCCCCTCGTCCGATGGTGGTTCCTCCCCCTCGGACGCCCGGCGCGTCCATGACGCAGCCCCGGAGCAGTTCGAGAAGGAGTACGGCGTTCCCTCCGCCTCCCACCGCGCGGGTCGTCGGCACCCGCCCTCCGCCACCGTGCCCGGCTGACAGCCGGTCGGCGTTCCCGTGCGGGGGCGGCCCGGCGGAACGTTCCTCCGGGCGGGTGAGCTTGCGGCCCCGGCCCGCCGTGTCTGCGCCCCCTCGCGCGAGGGGGCGTTTTCAGTGGGCGGAGGAATCAGTGTGATCAACTGCAAATGCCACCACATACGCACTATCCGGTCCATTCCGGTACGGGGTGGTCCGGGCCGGCCCCGGAGGTAACAGCCATGTCCCACGTCGGCGTCCCGCGCGGGACGGTTCGCAAGCGCCGCACGCTCGCGCTCCTCACGACGGGGGTCCTCACGATCCCGGTGCTGGCGGGGTGCAGCTCCGGCGACGAGGAGGCCCCCCGGGGGGTGGCCCAGGACATCGCGCCCACCGCGCGCCAGGCGGTCGCCGACGGGTCCACGGTGAACTGGGCGATCGACGCGCTCCCCGCCACCTTCAACGCCTTCCAGGCGGACGCGGACAGCGCCACCACCCGGGTCACCGAAGCCCTGCTCCCCACGCTCTTCCCGATGGACAAGGCCGGGCAGCCGCGGCTCAACCCGGACTACCTGGAGTCCGCGAAGGTCATCGAACGCGAGCCGAAGCAGGTCGTGCTCTACAAGCTCAACCAGCAGGCGGTGTGGAGCGACGGCCGCGAGATCGGGGCCCCCGACTTCGTCGCCCAGTGGCGGGCCCTGCGGGGCAAGGACTCCGCGTTCTGGACCGCCCGCAACTCCGGCTACGAGCGGATCGAGAAGATCGAACGCGGCGCGGACGACCTCCAGGTGCGGGTCACCTTCTCCAAGCCGTACGGCGACTGGCGCTCGCTGTTCTCGCCGCTGTACCCGAAGGAGATCACCGGCTCCCCGGAGACCTTCAACGACGGCGCGCGCACCACCCTCAAGAACACCGCCGGGCCGTTTGTGCTGCGCGGCGTCAGCAAGGCCGACGGCACGGTCACCCTCGCCCGCAACCCGCGCTGGTGGGGCGACAAGGCCAAGCTCGACACCCTCGTCTTCCGGGCGGTCGCCCCGAAGGACCGTACGAAGGCCCTCACGGACGGCACGGTGGACGTCGCCGACGTCGACCCGTCCACGGCCGACCGCATCACGCTCGCCCGCCGCGACCGGGGCGGCGACGGCCAGCCGCTCACGCACGGCCCCGGCGCCGACGTCTCGCCCGCCGCCGCCCTGTACTCGTACGCCGTGGCGCACGGCAGCGACGAGAAGGCCGCCGAGGCCGAGCAGGCCGCGCGGGCGAAGAACCGCAAGGCCGTCCTCGCGTACGCCGCCGAGCAGAAGGCGCTGCGCGACTTCGCCGTGCGCAAGTCCCTGGAGCCCGCCTACACCCAGCTCGCACTGAACGGCGAGTCAGGACCGCTGGCCGACGACCGGGTCCGCCGCGCGGTGGCCCGCGCCCTGGACCGCGAGGAGCTGGCGCGGACGGTGCTGGGCCCGCTGGGGCTCCCGGCGAAGCCGCTCGGCAGCCACCTCGCCCTCGCGGGGCAGCCCGGCTACGCGGACGGCAGCGGCGCGCTCGGCGAGCAGAACGAGAAGGAAGCGCGCGCCCTGCTGGCCGACGCGGGCTGGACCCGGGGCGGCGCGCTCCAGCAGCCCAAGGACACCAAGGCCGGCAGCGAGGCGGAGAAGAAGGGCGAGAAGGCGGGCGAGGACGGCGCCGACGCGGACACCGGCGAGGAGAAGAAGACCACCGGGGGCGCCGAGAAGAAGGACGCCGAGAAGACCGACAAGGACGCGGACAAGGACGCGGAGAAGACCGACAAGGACGCCGAGAAGGACGAGGGCAAGGCCGACAAGGCGTCCCGCGACGAGGAGGACTCCGCCGCCTCCCGCGACGAGGGCCTCTACATCGTCGGCGAGGACGACAAGCCCGCCGCGCACGCCCCCGCCGCCACCGGCACGTCCGCCGTTCCCGCCCTCGCCCCCGCCCGGCACGCCGCCTTCCAGAGCGCCGCGCTGCTCCGCCAGGCCGCCGCCGTCCTCGGCGAGGACGGGGCCGTCGCCGCCCAGGACAAGCAGCCCGGCGGAGCCGCCGGCGCGTACGCCCCCGCCGGCACCCCCGCCCCCGCGCCCGCCGCGGCCAAGGGGCAGCTCGGCAAGGACGGCAAGGCGCTGACCCTGCGCTTCGTGCTCCCCTCCGGGCCGGGCTCCCAGTCGCTGCGCACCGTCGGGGACAAGATCGCGGCGATGCTGGAGAAGATCGGCATCGGCACCGAGATCACCAAGGTCCCCGACGAGAGCTACTTCAAGGACCACATCGCCTCCGGCGTCTACGACCTGGCGCTCTACTCGTGGCCCGCCTCCGCCTACCCGGCCACCGACGGCCGCCCCATCTACGCCAAGCCCGAGCCCGCCACCGACGGATCGCTCCTGGTCGAGCAGAACTACACCCGGGTCGGCACCGACCACATCGACCAGCTCTTCGACCGCGCCGCCGGGGAACTGGACGAGAAGGCCGCGCGGGACCTGATGAAGCAGGCCGACGCCCGGATCTGGGCCGCCGCCGGTTCGATCCCGCTCTACCAGCGTCCGCAGCTCGTCGCCGTCGACAAGAAGCTCGCGAACGTCGGGGCGTTCGGGTTCGCGGCCCCCCGCTACCAGGACATCGGGTTCAAGAACCGCCAAGCCGCCGGTTCCTCCGCAGACCGCAAGAAGTAGCGGCCAACTACCACACCCGCACCCCGCGAAGCTCAAGTACCCCTCAAAACCCTTGCCCGCCGGTTCCGCCGGCGGGCAGTGTGGTGTCTGCCCTGACCCGGGCCGTTCATCGCGTCACCGCTCCTCACCCCCCACAGCTCCGCCCGCGTTTTTCGGCCACTTCGATGGCCCGACAGTTGTTTGACACCGGCTGAATATCGTGTGAATCACACGGGAAGACCGCTTCCGCGGATCAGCCCGGGAAGCCCGGTGGGCCCCGGGCCCGTACCATGGGACGAGCCGTGGCGTGCCGCCCGGCGGGCGTACGAGGACTCGAAGACCGACTGAGACGCCTGATCCCACGATCCGAGAGAAGCTCAAGCCACCCATGCCCACGCGCCACGACATCCGTAACGTAGCCATCGTCGCCCACGTCGACCACGGCAAGACCACCCTGGTCGACGCCATGCTCAAGCAGGCCGGCTCCTTCGCCGCGCACGCCGCCGAGTCGCTCGACGACCGCATGATGGACTCGAACGACCTGGAGCGTGAGAAGGGCATCACGATCCTCGCCAAGAACACGGCGGTGAAGTATCACCCCAAGGACGGCGGGGACCCGATCACGATCAACATCATCGACACCCCCGGCCACGCCGACTTCGGCGGCGAGGTCGAGCGCGGTCTGTCGATGGTGGACGCCGTCGTGCTGCTCGTCGACGCCTCCGAGGGCCCGCTGCCCCAGACCCGCTTCGTGCTGCGCAAGGCGCTCTCCGCGCGGATGCCGGTCATCCTCTGCATCAACAAGACGGACCGCCCCGACTCCCGGATCGCCGAGGTCGTCGACGAGACGTACGACCTGTTCCTGGACCTGGACGCGGACGAGGACCAGATCGAGTTCCCGATCGTCTACGCCTGCGCCCGTGACGGCGTGGCCTCGCTGACCAAGCCCGAGGACGGCACCGTCCCGCAGGACAGCGACAGCCTGGAGCCGTTCTTCAACACGATCCTGGCGCACGTCCCGGCCCCCGAGTTCGACGCGGACGCGCCGCTCCAGGCCCACGTGACCAACCTGGACGCCGACAACTTCCTCGGCCGCATCGCGCTCTGCCGCGTCGAGCAGGGCGAGCTGCGCAAGGGCCAGACCGTCACCTGGATCAAGCGCGACGGCACCATGTCCAACGTCCGCATCACCGAGCTGCTGATGACCGAGGCGCTCACCCGCAAGCCGGCCGAGGTGGCGGGCCCCGGTGACATCTGCGCCATCGCCGGCATCCCGGACATCATGATCGGCGAGACGCTGGCCGACCCGGAGAACCCGATCGCGCTGCCGCTGATCACGGTCGACGAGCCCGCCATCTCCATGACCATCGGCACCAACACCTCGCCGCTCGTCGGCAAGGGCGGCAAGGGCCACAAGGTCACCGCCCGCCAGGTGAAGGACCGCCTCGACCGCGAGCTGATCGGTAACGTCTCGCTCCGCGTCCTGGACACCGAGCGCCCCGACGCCTGGGAGGTCCAGGGCCGCGGCGAGCTGGCGCTCGCCATCCTGGTCGAGCAGATGCGCCGCGAGGGCTTCGAGCTGACCGTCGGCAAGCCCGAGGTCGTCACCAAGCAGATCGACGGCAAGACGTACGAGCCCATCGAGCGCATGACGATCGACTCGCCCGAGGAGCACCTCGGCGCCATCACCCAGCTCATGGCGACCCGCAAGGGCCGCATGGAGACCATGACGAACCACGGCTCCGGCTGGGTCCGCATGGAGTGGATCGTCCCGTCCCGCGGCCTCATCGGCTTCCGTACGGAGTTCCTGACCCAGACCCGCGGCACCGGCATCGCGCACTCCATCTTCGAGGGCCACGAGCCGTGGTTCGGCGAGCTGCGCACCCGCCACAACGGTTCGCTGGTCGCGGACCGCGCGGGCTCGGTCACGCCGTTCGCGATGGTCAACCTCCAGGAGCGCGGCGTCATCTTCACCGAGGCCGGCACCGAGGTGTACGAGGGCATGATCATCGGCGAGAACTCCCGCGCCGACGACATGGACGTCAACATCACCAAGGAGAAGAAGCTCACCAACATGCGTGCGGCCTCCGCGGACACCACCGAGAACGTGGTCCCGGCCCGCAAGCTGTCGCTGGAGCAGTCCCTGGAGTTCTGCCGCGAGGACGAGTGCATCGAGGTGACCCCGGAGACCGTGCGCATCCGCAAGGTCGTCCTCGACCAGCGCGAGCGCAGCCGCGCCGCCTCCCGCGCCAAGCACGGCTGACCCTTCCCGCCGTGAGCGGTACCTGAGCCCGCGCCCCGCGTTCGACGGGGCGCGGGCTCCCGTGCGGTGCCGGGCGCCCTGTGCGGTGCCGGACGCGTCGGCATACGGTGCCGGGCATCCCGTGCGGCCCCGGCGCCCCCGCCCTGCGGCCGCCCCGCGGACGGCGTCCCGGCGGCCCCGTGAGGGCCCCTGGGAGCCCCGGAGGGCGGGTTCACCCGCTTCGCCCCGTTCGGCCCGGCGCCGGAGCCGTACGCTCCGTATGCGAAGGTCTCCGTGCGTACCGTCACCTCATCGGACGGTGTGTCAGCCCAGGCATTGACAGAAGGCCCGGCCCGCCACGGAGACTGTGGAGGGCCGGGCCTTCGTCAATCGTTTTTCCTGACCGCGGTGTCCGGATATCGGGGGTCGCTCTCCGGAACATGTGTTAACAGTCCGTTTCGGGCGTGTCTGTCTGGGATCGCTTTGTCCGGATTTCGGGCACACGGGCCGGTCTGATGTTGTCAAACCGAGACCCTTTAAGTGTGGTTTACAGCCCGGTCGTACTCAATAGTTGGCTCCATTGAGCTCGGGTCAATGGGTCACGCACTGTGGGGAGTGCCGACTCACGAGCACACTCGGGGCACTGAACGATCACCGTCAGGGGTGTCGGTGAATCTCTCCAGTGCCCTTCTTGTAGTCAAAAGTGGACTCATGAGGAGGAAACCCATGCGCGGTGCCAAGAGCGCCAAGTGGGTCGCGGGAGCGGCCGTCATCGCCCTGGCCGCGACTGCCTGTGGCGGTGGCGACAGCGACGGTGGCAAGAAGAACACGTCGGGCCAGCCCGCCGGATACGTCTCGATCGACGTCGGTGAGCCCCAGAAGCCTCTGATGCCGGCCGACACGAACGAGAGCAACGGCTCCTACGTCATCCAGTCGCTGTTCACACAGCTGCTGGACTTCGACGACAAGGGCGAGATCGTTCTCACGAACGCCGAGTCCGTCGAGACCGAGGACTCCAAGACCTGGACCGTCAAGCTCAAGGCCGGCTGGAAGTTCCACAACGGCGAGGCCGTGACCGCGCAGTCGTACATCGACGCGTGGAACTGGTACGCCAACGTCAAGAACGCCCAGCAGAACGCGTTCTGGTTCTCCGACATCAAGGGCTACGCGGACGTCCACCCGGAGAAGGGTGACCCGAAGAGCGACAAGATGTCCGGTCTGAAGGCCGTGGACGACACCACCTTCACGATCGAGCTGACCGACAAGGTCCCGTACTTCAACTACAAGCTCGGCTACGCGACCTTCGCGCCGCTGCCCAAGGTCTTCTACGACGACCCGAAGGCGTTCGGCCAGAAGCCGATCGGCAACGGCCCGTACACGTTCGAGAAGTGGACCCACAAGAAGCTCATCCAGGTCAGGGCCTGGCCCGAGTACCAGGGTCCGAACAAGGCTGCCAACAAGGGCATCCAGTTCAAGAACTACTCGACCGTCGAGGCCGCGTACCAGGACGTCATCTCCGGCAACCTGGACATGATCCGCCAGGTCGGCCCGCGTGACCTCCCGAAGTACAAGACGGACCTCGGTGACGGTGCGATCGACCAGCCGTACGCCGCGATCCAGACGCTGGTGCCGGCGTTCTACTCGAAGTCGTTCAAGGACATCGACCCCAAGGTCCTCCAGGGTCTGTCCATGGCGATCGACCGTGACACGATCACGAAGACCGTCCTGAACGGCACCCGCATCCCGGCGACGAGCTTCACGCCCCCGCAGGTCAAGGGCAACCAGACGCTCGACTCGGACATCCTGAAGTACAACCCGGCCAAGGCCAAGGAGCTCATCAAGGCCGGCGGCGGTGTCCCGGAGAACAAGTTCACCATCCAGTACAACGCCGACGGTGGGCACAAGGAGTGGGTGACCGCTGTCTGCGAGTCCATCCGCAACGCCACCGGGGTCGAGTGCACCGGCGACGCCAAGCCGGACTTCCCGACCGACCTCGAAGCGCGTGACAACGACGAGGTCAAGGGCTTCTACCGCGGTGGCTGGGTGGCCGACTACCCCGTCAACGTGAACTTCCTCAAGGAGCTCTACCACTCCAAGGCGGAGTCGAACAACGGTCGCTTCAACGACAAGGAGGTCGACGCGCTGATGGCCAAGGGCGACAAGGCCGACTCGCTGGAGGAGTCCGTCGCCGCCTACCAGGAGGTCGAGAAGAAGCTGGTCGAGAAGATGCCGGCCATTCCGCTCTGGTACTACGCCATCAACGGCGGCCACGGCAAGAACGTCGACAACGTCAAGGTCGACTTCCACGGTGACCTCGAACTGACCGGCGTCACCACCAAGTAACGCCTGCGGGTCATTCCCCAACTGGCCGTCATCCGGCCGTACTGCCCCTCAGTGCGGTCGGAGGCGCGGGGGTCGTCTCTGCGAAGAGGCGGCCCCCGCGCCGCAGTTATCCCCACACGGAGGCACCCATGGGGCGCTATGTCGCACGACGACTGCTCCAGATGATCCCGGTCTTCCTCGGGTCGACCCTGCTGGTCTTCCTGATGATGTACGCACTGCCCGGCGACCCCGTCAGAGCGCTTGCCGGTGAGCAGCATGTAGACGCTTCGCAGATCGCCGCCATGAAGGCGAGCCTAGGTCTCGACAAGCCGATCTGGCTGCAGTACCTGAACTACCTGGGCAACCTGTTCCAGGGCGACTTCGGCCAGCAGATCGGAACGCAGCGTCCGGTCGCCGAAGTCATCTCCGAGGCCTACCCGATCACCGTCAGACTGGCGATCTTCGCCTTCGTCTTCACGGTCGTCGCCGGAATCTCCCTCGGCATCATCGCCGGCCTGAAGGCCGAGTCCATCCGGGACCGCGGTCTGCTCGGTCTGACGCTGGTGCTGATCTCCATGCCGTCCTTCGTGCTGGGCTTCCTCGTGCAGTACTTCGTCGCGTTCGAGCTGGGCATCGCCAAGCCGAACGTGAGTCTCGAACCCACCAACGGCGAGCTGATCATGCCGGCCATCGTGCTGGCGTCCCTGTCGCTCGCGTACGTGGCCCGCCTCACCCGTACCTCGGTCGCCGAGAACATCCGCGCCGACTACATGCGCACGGCGGTCGCCAAGGGCCTGCCGCGCCGCCGGGTCATCGGCGTCCACCTGATGCGTAACTCGCTCATCCCGGTCGTCACCTTCCTCGGCACCGACATCGGCGCCCTCATGGGCGGCGCGATCGTGACCGAGGGCATCTTCAACATCAAGGGCGTCGGCAGCCTCGTCTTCGAGGCCCTCAAGAAGCGTGAGGGAGCCACCGTCGTCGGCGTCGTGACCCTGCTCGTCGTCGTCTATCTCGTCTGCAGCCTGCTCGTCGACCTGCTCTACGCGGTCCTGGACCCGAGGATCCGGTATGCCTGACACCACCGCACTCAAGAGCACCGACGCTCCGGCCGCCGCCGTCGACGCACCGCCGGTCACGGACAGCGGCCCGGCTCCCGGCAAGCCGCGCAGCCTCTGGTCGGACGCCTGGCACGACCTGCGCCGCAACCCGCTCTTCCTCATCTCGATGGTGCTGATCCTCCTGCTCGTCGTCATGGCGATCTTCCCGAGCCTCTTCACCAGCGCCTCGCCCCGCGACGCCGACCTGGCCAAGCACTACCTGCAGCACCCGAACTGGGGCCACTTCTTCGCCCCCGACTGGCTCGGGTACGACGGCCAGGGCCGCTCCATCTACGCGCGTCTGATCTACGGCGCCCGCGCGTCCATCATGGTCGGCGTGGTCGTCACCATCGCGGTGACCGTGCTCGGCCTGATCATCGGCATGATCGCCGGTTACTTCGGCGGCTGGATCGACACGATCCTGTCCCGGGTCACCGACATCTTCTTCGGCGTCCCCTTCATCGTCGGCGCCATGGTCATCCTGACCAGCTTCGAGCAGCGCTCGGTCTGGGTCGTCATCCTGTCGCTGTCCTTCCTCGGCTGGACGCAGATCGCCCGTGTCGCCCGCGGCTCGGTCATCACGATCAAGCAGGCCGACTACGTGGTCGCCGCCAAGGCGCTCGGCGCCTCCACCACCCGGATCCTGACGCGGCACATCCTGCCGAACGCCATCGCTCCGGTGATCGTGGTCGCCACCATCGCGCTCGGCGGCTACATCGCCGCCGAGGCCACGCTGTCCTTCCTCGGTATCGGCCTCGCCGAGCCGACGGTCTCCTGGGGCATCGACGTGTCCGCCGCGTCCGCGCAGCTGCGCAACGCCCCGTACGTCCTGATCATCCCGTCGGTGATGGTCTCGATCACGGTGCTGTCCTTCCTGATGTTCGGCGATGCGGTCCGCAACGCCCTCGACCCCAAGATGCGCTGAGGGAGGCGTTCGTGACCACCATCGACAAGACGGCTCACGTTCCCGCACCGCGGGAGTCCGTGAGTGGCGACGGTCCACTGCTCGACGTCCGTGACCTGCACGTGGAGTTCCACACCCGCGACGGTGTGGCCAAGGCGGTCAACGGTGTGAACTACACCGTCAGCGCCGGCGAGACCCTCGCGGTGCTGGGCGAGTCCGGCTCCGGCAAGTCCGTGACCGCGCAGACCATCATGGGCATCCTCGACATGCCGCCCGGGAAGATCACGCAGGGCGAGATCCTCTTCCGCGGCCAGGACATGCTGAAGATGTCCAACGAGGAGCGCCGGAAGATCCGCGGCCGCAAGATCGCGATGATCTTCCAGGACGCGCTCTCCTCGCTGAACCCGGTCCTCACCGTCGGCTACCAGCTCGGCGAGATGTTCCGGGTCCACCAGGGCCTGTCCCGCAAGGACGCCAAGGCCAAGGCCATCGAGCTGATGGACCAGGTCAAGATCCCCGCCGCCGCGGCCCGGATCTCGGACTACCCGCACCAGTTCTCCGGCGGTATGCGCCAGCGCATCATGATCGCCATGGCGCTGGCCCTGGAGCCGGACCTGATCATCGCGGACGAGCCGACCACCGCGCTCGACGTGACGGTGCAGGCCCAGGTCATGGACCTGCTGGCCGAGCTGCAGCGCGAGTACAACATGGGTCTGATCCTGATCACCCACGACCTCGGCGTCGTCGCCGACGTGGCGGACAAGATCGCCGTGATGTACGCGGGGCGGATCGTGGAGACGGCCCCGGTCGGCGAGCTGTACAGCCGCCCGGCCCACCCGTACACCAGGGGTCTGCTGGACTCCATCCCGCGCCTGGACCAGAAGGGCCAGGAGCTGTACGCGATCAAGGGCCTCCCGCCCAACCTGACGCGTATCCCCGCGGGCTGCGCCTTCAGCCCCCGCTGCCCCAAGGCACAGGACATCTGCCGTACCGAGGTTCCGCCGCTCGCCCCGGTGACCGAGCCGGACGGCGCCGAGCTGGTCGGCCGCGGCAGCGCGTGCCACTTCTGGAAGGAGACGATCCATGGCTGAGCTCAAGAAGGAGCCCGTGGACGCCACCCCCAACGTCTCCGACGTGGAGACCGTGGACGCCGCGACCGAGGCGGAGGCCGTAGCCGCCATCGACGCGCCCGTCAGCCAGGGTGAGCCGATCCTCCAGGTGCGCAACCTGGTCAAGCACTTCCCGCTGACCCAGGGCATCCTCTTCAAGAAGCAGATCGGCGCGGTCAAGGCCGTCGACGGGATCTCCTTCGACCTGTACGCCGGGGAGACCCTCGGCATCGTGGGCGAGTCCGGCTGCGGCAAGTCCACGGTCGCCAAGCTCCTGATGACGCTGGAGCGGGCCACCGCCGGCGAGGTCTTCTACAAGGGCCAGGACATCACCAAGCTGTCCGGCCGCGCGCTGAAGGCCGTGCGCCGCAACATCCAGATGGTGTTCCAGGACCCGTACACCTCGCTGAACCCGCGTATGACGGTCGGCGACATCATCGGGGAGACCTTCGAGATCCACCCCGAGGTTGCCCCGAAGGGCGACCGGCGCCGCCGCGTCCAGGAGCTCCTGGACGTCGTCGGCCTGAACCCGGAGTACATCAACCGGTACCCGCACCAGTTCTCCGGCGGTCAGCGCCAGCGCATCGGCATCGCCCGCGGCCTCGCGCTCAACCCGGAGATCATCATCTGCGACGAGCCGGTCTCCGCGCTCGACGTGTCGGTGCAGGCGCAGGTCATCAACCTGATGGAGAAGCTCCAGGACGAGTTCAACCTGTCCTACGTCTTCATCGCGCACGACCTGTCCATCGTCCGGCACATCTCCGACCGGGTCGGCGTGATGTACCTCGGCAAGATGGCCGAGATCGGCACGGACACCCAGATCTACGACCACCCGACGCACCCCTACACCCAGGCGCTGCTGTCGGCGGTCCCGGTCCCCGACCCGACGGCCCGCGAGGGACGCGAGCGGATCATCCTGACCGGTGACGTTCCGTCGCCGGCGAACCCGCCCTCGGGCTGCCGCTTCCGCACCCGGTGCTGGAAGGCGGAGGAGCGCTGCGCGACGGAGGAGCCCCTGCTGGCGATCCCGGAGCGCTTCGTGGCGGGCAGGACCCCGGCCGCGCACGAGTCGGCGTGCCACTTCGCCGAGGAGAAGGACGTCGTGAACGCGGCGTAACCGCTTCCGCTCTCCGACGACGATGCCCGGCCCCCCTCGGAGGGGGCCGGGCATCGTCGCGTCCGCCCGCGGCCGTGCCCGTACGGGGCAACCCCGCATGCGGTACGTGGCGTTATGGGGTGATATGAGGCATTGAGCTACTCGATGACTCTAGGAGGCACTTCATGCGCGGAGCCACACAGGTCAGGTGGGCCGCATGTGCGGTGGCCGTCGCCCTCGCAGCGACGGCCTGCGGCGGCGGTGACGGCGGTGGCAGCGGCGGCGGCGGTGCCGACGGCATCGTCAGCTCCTCCTGGGGAGACCCGCAGAACCCGCTGGAGCCCGCCAACACCAACGAGGTCCAGGGCGGCAAGGTCCTCGACATGGTCTTCCGCGGACTGATCCGCTACGACCCGAAGACCGGCGAGGCCAAGAACATGATCGCCGAGTCCATCGACACGAAGGACTCCCAGAACTTCACGGTCAAGCTCAAGGACGGCTGGACGTTCTCCAACGGCGAGAAGGTCACCGCCAAGTCCTTCGTGGACGCCTGGAACTACGGCGCGGCGCTGAAGAACAACCAGAAGAACGCCTACTTCTTCCAGTACATCGAGGGCTACGACAAGGTCCACCCGGAGTCCGGCTCCGCCTCCGCCGAGACCCTGTCCGGGCTGAAGGTCGTCGACGACCTGACCTTCACCGCCAAGCTCACCCAGAAGTTCTCCCTGTGGCCCGACACCCTCGGCTACAGCGCCTTCGTCCCGCTGCCCAAGGCGTTCTACGACGACCACGACGCCTGGCTCTCCAAGCCCGTCGGGAACGGCCCGTACACCATCGACTCGTACGCCAAGGGCTCGTCGATGAAGCTCCGCAAGTGGGACGACTACCCGGGCGACGACAAGGCGAAGAACGGCGGCGTCGACCTCAAGGTCTTCACCGACAACAACACCGCCTACAGCGACCTGACCTCGGGCAACCTCGACCTCGTCGACGACGTGCCGGCCTCCCAGCTCCGCAACGTCGAGGCCGACCTCGGCGACCGGTACATCAACACCCCCGCCGGCATCATCCAGACCCTGGCCTTCCCCTTCTACGACAAGGAGTGGGACACCGACGACGCGCGCAAGGTCCGCCAGGGCCTGTCGATGGCGATCAACCGGGCGCAGATCACCGACCAGATCTTCCAGAAGACCCGCACCCCCGCCTCCGACTGGACCTCCCCGGTACTCGGCGACGACGGCGGCTTCAAGAAGGGGCTGTGCGGCAAGGAGTGCACGTACGACAAGGCCGCCGCCAAGAAGCTGATCGACGAGGGCGGCGGCATCCCCGGCGGCCAGCTCAAGATCTCGTACAACGCGGACACCGGCTCCCACAAGGAGTGGGTCGACGCCGTCTGCAATAGCATCAACAACGTCATGGGCAACAACAAGGCGTGCGTCGGCGGACCGGTCGGCACCTTCGCCGACTTCCGCGCCCAGGTCTCCACCCAGAAGCTCTCCGGCGCCTGGCGCGCGGGCTGGCAGATGGACTACCCGCTCATCCAGAACTTCCTCCAGCCGCTCTACTACACCAACGCCCCGTCCAACGACGGCAAGTGGAGCGACAAGAAGTTCGACGACCTGATCGACAAGGCGAACGCCGAGAGCGACAAGGCCAAGGCCGTCACCACCTTCCAGGACGCGGAGAAGGTCCTCGTCGAGCAGATGCCGGTCATCCCGCTCTGGTACCAGAACGGCAGCGCCGGCTACTCGGACCGGGTCGACAACGTCGCGCTGAACCCGTTCAGCGTCCCGGTCTACTCAGAGATCACCGTCAAGTGACGCGCTGAGCGACGCGGACGGCCGGGACGCCCCGACACACCGGCGCCCGGCCGTCCGCGCACCCCGTGCCCCGCACGGTGCTCGTACCTCCGCGCCCCACCCGCCCGGTACCGCTCGACCCGACCCCCGGAGCCCCTCATGGGACGTTATGTGATCCGGCGGCTGCTGCAGATGATCCCCGTCTTCTTCGGCACCACGCTGTTGATCTTCCTCATGGTGAACGTGATGGGCGACCCCATCGCCGGCCTCTGCGGCGACCGCCAGTGCGACCCCGCCACCGCCGCCCGGCTGCGCTCCGAGTTCGGCCTCGACAAGCCGGTCTGGCAGCAATACCTCACCTACATGGGCAACGTGTTCACCGGCGACTTCGGCACCGCGTTCAACGGGCAGAAGGTCACCGAGCTGATGTCCACGGCCTTCCCCATCACGATCCGGCTCACCGTCGTCGCGATCGTCTTCGAGGTCGTCATCGGCATCACCCTCGGCGTCGTCACCGGCCTGCGGCGCGGCCGGCCCGTCGACACCACCGTCCTCATCCTCACGCTGGTCGTCATCGCCATCCCGACCTTCGTCACCGGCCTGCTGCTCCAGCTCCTCCTGGGCGTCAAGTGGGGCATCATCAAACCCTCGGTCTCCGCCGACCCCACCTTCGACGAGCTGCTCGTCCCCGGCCTGGTCCTCGCCTCGGTCTCGCTCGCCTACGTCACCCGGCTCACCCGCACCTCGATCGCCGAGAACGCCCGCGCCGACTACGTACGCACCGCCGTCGCCAAGGGGCTGCCCCGCCGCCGGGTCGTCGTACGGCACCTGCTGCGCAACTCGCTGATCCCCGTCGTCACCTTCATCGGCACCGACGTCGGCGCCCTGATGGGCGGGGCCATCGTCACCGAGCGGATCTTCAACATCCACGGCGTCGGCTACCAGCTCTACCAGGGCATCCTGCGCCAGAACTCCCAGACCGTCGTCGGCTTCGTCACGATCCTGGTCCTCGTCTTCCTGGCCGCCAACCTGATCGTCGACCTCCTGTACGCCGTACTCGACCCGAGGATCCGCTATGCCTGAGCCGCAGTCATCGGACGGAGCGATCTCCCCGGCGGGCACCGGTGGCCCGATGGACCTCGCCCTGGAGGAGGGCGCCAGCCTGGAGAAGAACCCGGGGGGCCCGGACGGCACCGGGCCCTCCGGGAAGCCCCGCAGCCTCTGGTCGGACGCCTGGCGCGACCTGCGGCGCAACCCGGTCTTCATCATCTCCGCCCTGGTCATCCTCTTCCTGGTGGTCATCTCGATCTGGCCCGGACTCATCGCGAGCGGCGACCCCCTCCAGGCCAACCTGGACGACGCCCAGAAGGGCTCCGAACCCGGCCACCCCTTCGGCTTCGACCCGCAGGGCCGCGACGTCTACACCCGGGTCGTCCACGGCACCCGCACCTCGGTGACCGTCGGCGTCTGCGCCACCCTCGGCGTCGCGATCCTCGGCAGCGTGCTCGGCGGACTCGCGGGCTTCTTCGGCGGCTGGTGGGACTCGATCCTCTCCCGCCTCACCGACGTCTTCTTCGGCATCCCCGTCGTCCTCGGCGGCCTGGTCTTCCTCTCCGTCGTCACCAGCTCCACCGTCTGGCCCGTCGTCGGCTTCATCGTCCTGCTCGGCTGGCCCCAGATCGCCCGCATCGCCCGCGGCTCGGTCATCACCGCCAAACAGAACGACTACGTGCAGGCGGCCCGCGCCCTCGGCGCCTCCAACTCCCGGATGATGCTGCGCCACATCACCCCGAACGCCATCGCGCCCGTCATCGTCGTGGCGACCATCGCGCTCGGCACGTACATCTCCCTGGAGGCGACCCTCTCGTTCCTCGGCGTCGGACTGAAGGACCCGGCCGTCTCCTGGGGCATCGACATCTCCGCCGCCGCCAACTACGTCCGCAACGCCCCGCACATGCTGCTCTGGCCCGCCGGGGCGCTGGCGATCACCGTGCTCGCCTTCATCATGCTCGGCGACGCGGTGCGCGACGCCCTCGACCCCAAGCTGCGCTGAGGAGCCGGTTGCCATGTTGCTCGAAGTGCGCGATCTGCACGTGGAGTTCCACACCCGCGAAGGCGTCGCCAAGGCCGTCAACGGGGTCAACTACTCGGTGGCCGAGGGCGAGACCCTGGCCGTGCTCGGGGAGTCCGGCTCCGGCAAGTCCGTCACCGCCCAGGCGATCATGGGCATCCTCGACATGCCGCCCGGGAAGATCGCCGGCGGGGAGATCCTCTTCAAGGACCAGGACCTGCTGAAGCTCAAGCCGGAGGAACGGCGCAGGATCCGGGGCCAGGAGATGGCCATGATCTTCCAGGACGCGCTCTCCTCGCTGAACCCGGTCCTCACCGTCGGCCAGCAGCTCGGCGAGATGTTCGTCGTGCACCGGGGGATGTCCCGCAAGGACGCGAAGGCCAAGTCCGTCGAGCTGATGGACCGGGTCCGCATCCCGGCCGCCAAGGAGCGGGTCAACCAGTACCCGCACCAGTTCTCCGGCGGTATGCGCCAGCGCATCATGATCGCCATGGCGATGGCGCTGGAGCCGTCCCTGATCATCGCGGACGAGCCCACCACCGCCCTCGACGTCACCGTGCAGGCCCAGGTCATGGACCTGCTGGCCGAGCTCCAGCGCGAGTACAACATGGGGCTGATCCTGATCACCCACGACCTCGGCGTCGTCGCCGACGTCGCCGACAAGATCGCCGTGATGTACGCGGGCCGCATCGTCGAGACCGCCCCCGTGCACGAGATCTACAAGGCCCCCGCCCACCCCTACACCAAGGGCCTCCTGCGGTCGATCCCGCGCCTGGACCAGAAGGGCCGGGAGCTGTACGCGATCAAGGGCCTGCCGCCCAACCTCACCCGCATCCCGCCGGGCTGCGCGTTCAACCCCCGCTGCCCGATCGCGCGGGACGTGTGCCGCACCGACGTGCCGCCGCTCTACGAGGTCGACGCCGGGCGCCGGAGCGCCTGCCACTTCTGGAAGGAGACGCTCGATGCACGCTGACCGCGACGGGCGCGACACGGGCGGGAGCGGCGGGGGATCGACCCTGCTGTCCGAAGCGCGGGAGGACGCCGTCGCCCCGTACGCCGAGGGCGACCCGATCCTCCAGGTGCGGGGACTCGCCAAGCACTACCCGCTCACCCAGGGCATCCTCTTCAAGCGGCAGATCGGCGCGGTCAGGGCCGTCGACGGCGTCGACTTCGACCTGCACGCGGGCGAGACGCTCGGCATCGTGGGGGAGTCCGGCTGCGGCAAGTCCACCGTCGCCAAGATGCTCGTCCACCTGGAGCGCCCCACCGCAGGGTCGATCCGCTACAAGGGCGAGGACATCTCCCGGCTCTCCGGCCGCGCGCTGAAGGCCGTGCGCCGCAACATCCAGATGGTCTTCCAGGACCCGTACACCTCGCTGAACCCGCGCATGACGGTCGGCGACATCATCGGGGAGCCGTACGAGATCCACCCCGAGGTCGCACCGAAGGGCAGCCGGCGGCAGAAGGTGCAGGACCTGCTGGACGTCGTCGGGCTCAACCCGGAGTACATCAACCGCTACCCGCACCAGTTCTCCGGCGGCCAGCGCCAGCGCATCGGCATCGCCCGCGGCCTCGCGCTCAACCCGGAGATCATCGTCGCCGACGAACCGGTCTCCGCGCTCGACGTCTCCGTACAGGCCCAGGTGGTCAACCTGCTGGACCGGCTCCAGGCCGAGTTCAGCCTCAGCTTCGTCTTCATCGCCCACGACCTCTCCATCGTGCGGCACATCTCCGACCGGGTCGGCGTGATGTACCTGGGCCGGATCGTGGAGATCGGCTCCGACGCCGAGATCTACGACCACCCCACCCACCCGTACACCCAGGCGCTGCTGTCCGCCGTCCCCGTGCCCGACCCGTCGGCCCGCGAGCACCGGGAGCGGATCATCCTGCACGGGGACGTGCCCTCGCCCGCCAACATCCCCTCGGGCTGCCGCTTCCGCACCCGGTGCTGGAAGGCGCAGGAGCGGTGCGAGCTGGAGGTGCCGCTGCTGGCGGTGCCCGCGGTGTTCCGCTCGGCCGACACCCCGGCCCGCCACGACTCCGCGTGCCACTTCGCGGAGGAGAAGCGCGTGGTGCCGCCGGAGGGCGAGCGGGAGGGGCCGTCGCCGGACGCGCCGGGCCGGGGCGGGCCGGCGGTGGAGGACCTGCCGGGGCCCGGGGAACCGCGAGCGGGGCGGTTGCCGGAGGAGGACGGGACGCCGTCGCAGCAGGAGGACGGGACGCCGTGAGCGGGCGGCGGGGGCGTTAACACGCGGGCAACCCGGCCGACGCCGCCCCGATATACGGACGCCCCATGCTGGACCGCGTACGGCCGTGCGGGTGCCGTGGTCCGGCCGGGGCGTCGTCCTGTCGCCCCGGCCGGGCGCCCCGCCCCCGCCCCGCTCAGGCCCCCGACATCCCCAGCGACCGCTTGAGGAAGTCCACCTGGAGCAGCAGCAGGTTCTCCGCGACCTGCTCCTGCGGCGTCATGTGGGTCACCCCGCTCAGCGGCAGCACCTCGTGCGGCTGCCCGGCCGCCAGCAGCGCCGAGGAGAGCCGCAGCGCGTGGGCGACCACCACGTTGTCGTCGGCCAGACCGTGCACGATCATCATCGGCCGCACCTCGGAGGCCGGCTCGGAGAGCCCGTCGTCGGTGAGCAGCGAGTTGTACGCGTACACCTCCGGCTGAACCGCCGGGTCCCCGAGATAGCGCTCGGTGTAGTGGGTGTCGTACAGCCGCTGGTCCGTCACCGGCGCGCCCACGACCGCCGCGTGGAAGACGTCGGGCCGCCGCAGCACCGCGAGCCCCGCCAGGTACCCGCCGAAGGACCAGCCGCGGATCGCCACCCGGGACAGGTCGAGCGGGAAGCGGCCGGCCAGCCCGTGCAACGCCTCGACCTGGTCCTCCATGGTCAGCACGAGGTTGTCCCGTACGGCCTTCTCCCAGGCGGGCGAACGGCCCGGCGCGCCCCGGCCGTCCGCCACGACCACCGCGAAGCCCTGGTCCGCGAACCACTGCGACGTCAGGTGCGCGTTGTGGGCGGCGACCACCCGGCGGCCGTGCGGACCGCCGTACGGGTCCATCAGGACCGGAAGCGGACCGTCCTCCTCGCGGTAGTCCGACGGAAGCAGCACGGCGCACGGAATCCGCCGTGCGCCCCCCTCGGTGAGGGTCACCCGCGCGGAGATCACCGGCTCCTGGGCGTGGCTCGCGATCCGGGACAGCCGCTCGCCGTCCCGCACCACCCACGCGGTGGCCCCCGGCTCCTCGGGAACGGCCGACACCACCACCGACAGAGCGCCCGAGCGGACCGCGGAGTGCACACCCACCCCTTCGGAAATCCTCTCGATTCCCAGCTCGTTCACCCGGTACACATGGACCTGCCCGACCTCCGGCTCGACCGCGTCCTCACCGGCCACCGCCGAGACCAGGATGTCCGACTCCCCGATGTCCAGCACCGACTGGACGTGCAGCTGCGAGCCGGTGAGCGGCCGGTCCCCGACCGCCAGCACCCGCGCCCCGCCCTCGTCCACGATCCGCACGAGCCGGCCGTCCGGCGCCCACGCGGGCACCCCGGGGAAGAGATCCAGCCACACCGGGTCCTCGTCGACGTGGACGATCCGGGTCGCACCGCTCTCCGGGTCCACCGCCAGATACCGCTGGGCACGCTGGTCCCGCGCCTGCACCAGCAGCAGCGGAGCGCCCGCCGCCGACCAGTGCACCTGGGCCAGGTACGGGAACGCCGCCCGGTCCCAGACCACTTCGGTACGGGCCCCCTCCAGGTCCGTCACGTAGAGCCGCACGTCGGCGTTGGGTGTCCCGGCCGCCGGGTAGGCGACCTCGGCCGGCTTGCGGTCGGGGTGCGCGGGGTCCGCGATGTACCAGCGCCGCACGGGGCTCTCATCGGCCCGCGCCACCAGCAGCCGGTCCGACTCCGGGGACCACCAGAAGCCCCGGTACCGGTGCATCTCCTCGGCCGCGATGAACTCCGCCAGACCATAGGTGACCTGGGGGTCCTCCGGCTCGGCCAGCGCCCGGTCGCCCTCGCCGTCCGCGCCCACGACCCGCAGCGCGCCCTTCGCCACGTACGCGACGTGCCGGCCGTCCGGGGAGGGGCGGGGGTCGATCACCGGGCCGGGCACCGGCAGCGCCCGCGCGGTCCCGGCCCGCAACTCGGCCACGTACGCCTTCCCGGACAGGGCGAAAGCGGCCAACTCCACCGCCGCGTCCACCGCGTAGGAGACGATCCCCGACGAACCCTCCCGGGTCCGCTCCCGCCGGGCCCGCTCCTGTGGCGACAGCTTCTCGGCCGAACCGCCCAGCAGGGCCTCGGGATCGGCGGCGACGCGCTCCTCGCCGGTCGCCGGGTCGAGCACCCAGAGCCGGTTGGTCCGGTCCGTCCCGGAGGCGGACCGCAGGAAGATCACGCGCGTCTCATCCGGTGAGACGGTGAAGGCCCGAGGGGCGCCGAGGGTGAAGCGCTGGGTGCGAGCCTGCTGGCGGGGAAAGGACAGCTTCTGCGAGGTCATGGCACCGAACCTATCCGCGCGGGCCGGTCCGTGCGCCCCTCGTGCTGCTGTGCCCCGATCAATGCGTTGGCACGGATAGTTATGATCCGTAGCGCTCGGTGGGTAGATACCTGCCGAGCGTGTACCCCCGTTCCGACCGTCCGAACGTACCGATGGAGGTGAACCGCCGTGGCGCTCTCGATTTCGGCGGTAGTGCTGCTGGCGATCATCGTCTTCCTGCTGATCCGGAAATCCGGATTGAAGGGAGGGCACGCGGTGGTCTGCATGCTGCTCGGGTTCTACATCGCGAGCTCGTCCGTCGCGCCGACCATCTCCGATCTGACGAGCAACGTGGCGGGGATGATCAGCAGCATCAAGTTCTGACCGCCGGTCCGCCGCCCGCGCGTCCGCGGGCGTGAGGGCGGGCGCGGGCGCGGTGCGCGTGCCGGTGGCGGGGGCGGAGGTCACCGCGGGGCCTCCGGGGCTCGTAGGGTGGTCCCCATGAAGGACCTCCGCGACCGCCGCCTGCTGCTGGTGCACGCGCACCCCGACGACGAGTCGATCAACAACGGCGCCACGATGGCCAGGTACGCGGCCGAGGGCGCCCACGTCACCCTGGTGACGTGCACGCTCGGCGAGGAGGGCGAGGTCATCCCGCCCGCGCTCGCGCGCCTCACCGCCGACCGGGACGACGCCCTCGGCCCGCACCGCGTCGGCGAGCTGGCCGCGGCGATGCGCGAACTCGGCGTCAGCGACCACCGCTTCCTCGGCGGGGCGGGCCGCTACCGGGACTCCGGGATGATGGGCGCCGAGCAGAACGGCCGCCCCGGCTCCTTCTGGTCCACCCCGGTGGACGACGCCGCGGCCCACCTCGTCGAGGTCATCCGCGAGGTCCGCCCCCAGGTCCTGGTCACCTACGACCCGGACGGCGGCTACGGCCACCCCGACCACATCCAGGCCCACCGCGTCGCGATGCGCGCCGCCGAGCTGGCCGCCGATCCGGCGTACGGCTCCGACGCCCCGCACGCGGTCGCGAAGATCTACTGGAACCGGGTGGAGCGCCAGGTGGTCGAGGCCGCCTTCGACCGGCTGCGCACGACCGCGCCGGACGCTTTCCCGGGCATCGCCGCCGTGGACGACGTACCGGGCGTGACGGACGGGGAGCGGATCACGGCGGAGATCGACGGATCGGCGTACGCCGGGGTGAAGGCGGCGGCGATGCGCGCCCACGCCACCCAGATCGCGGTCGAGGAGCCCTACTTCGCGCTCTCCAACGATCTCTGCCAGCCGCTGCTGACGACCGAGTACTACGAACTGGTGCGGGGCGAACGGGGCGTGGTCGCGCCCGTGCGCGAGAGCGACCTGTTCGCCGGGCTCACGGGCGCCGGGGAGGACGCGGCATGAGCGGCGGCACCGGGCAGGCCGGGAGCGCCGAAAGCGGCGGTGGGTCCGTCGGGAAGGGCGCCGGCACCGGGAAGGCCGGGAACGGCGGTGCGTCCGCCGGGAAGGCCGAAGGGTCTGCCGGGAAGGCCCGTGAGGGCAAGGGGCGCGTCCGGGCGCGGTCGTCCGCTTCCGCCTCCTCGTCCTCGTACGCTCCGCGACGGAACGCCCCGCCCAGGGAGCCCGAGCCCGTCGGGTTCGCCGCCCGGCCCAACCCGGCCCGGATCGCGGCCTATGCGGGCCTCGCCGTCGTCGGCGCGCTCGTCGGACTCGCCGGCACCCTCGTCCAAGCCGCCTGGTTCCCGGGCGGGTTGATCATCGCGCTGGCGGCCGCCGCGGGGCTCTTCTACGGCGGCCGGGTCCTGATCCGGACCCAGATCGGCGCGCTGGCCCCGGCGGCCGGCTGGTTCATCACGGTGTTCCTGCTGCTGAGCGGCCGGCCGGAGGGCGACTACGTCTTCGGCGACGAACTCGGCCTGATTCTCTTCATGCTCGGCGGAACCGCCGTCGCTGTGATCTGTGCCACCACGTCCAGAGTGCCGCAATCAGCCATGCACAGCGGTCGGTCCGGTACGTGAAGTGCCAAGTCGGGGCCGTGAACGGTCCTCAGAGGTGTGACGCGAAGGGGGAGGTTTCCCCCGGTCGCGGAGTGTCCGGCGGCGGCGGCCAGTATGGTGGTGCGCGCGCCGAGCCGTCCCCTGGCCTGCGGCATGGGGGAAGTACGGGCGGCGGAGCCAATCGGGAGAACCTGCTTTGAGTCGTGAAACTGACAGTTCGTCCTCCGGGCCCCAGGGGCGCGGTGGAGCCGCGTACCCGTCGGGTACGCCGCCGTACGGATCCGGCCAGTATCCGTCGCCGCATTCGGCGCAGGACGGCTCCGACATGGACCCGGAATCCGTGAATCCGCCGCGGCCCGAGGAGCCGAAGACCGAGACGACGCTGACGACGCGCATCCGGATCAACATCCCCGGATCGCGCCCCATCCCGCCCGTCGTGATGCGCACGCCGATGGCGGAGAGCGACATCTCAGGCGACCGCCCCGACCCGGAGCGCACCTCGGCGACCCCGCGGCCCGGCACCCCGCCGGCCGCGCCGGCGCCGATGGCGGCGGACCGTTCGACGGGGCCGGACGGCGGGACGCCCGCGGACCGGTCCCGGGACGCCGCTCCGGCCGCCGCCGAGCCGCCCGCCGAGAAGCCCGCCCGCGAGAAGGGCGGCAGCGACTGGTTCGCCCCGCGCAAGGCTCCGGCCCCCGCGCCGGGAACGCAGCCCCAGGGCGCGGGAGCGCCGGGCGGCACGGGCGCACCCTCCGGCCCGGGTGGTCCTTCCGGCCCGGGCGCCGGCCTTCCGGGCGGCCCCGCCGGCCCCGGCGGCGCGTCCGACGGCGGTCCCGGCCGGCCGCGCCCCGACCTGCCGTACTTCTCGGACGCTCCGCAGCCCGGCGGCGCACCGGGGCAGCCCGGTGGCGGCCCCGGCGCGCCCGGCCCCGAACGCAGCGCGCTCGACGGCTACGGCGCCGACCTGCCCGGCGGTGGTCCGCGTATGCCCGGACCGTCCGGCCCCACCACGGGACCGGTCACCGGTACGTCCTCGCTGACCCCGAACCTCGACGGCGTCCCGGACATCGCCGGGCCCGGCCCCGGCACCGGGCCGATGGCCCCGGGCGGCCCCGGTGCGCACCCGCCCCGGATGTCCGACGACACCGCGATCCTCACGCCGCAGGCCCCGGCGCCCGAGCCCGGCGGCCATGTCTCGGGTGACACGCTGACGAGCGGCATCCCCGTGATCTCCGGCGAACCGCGCTCCACGTTCCCGGGCGGCCCGCGCACCCCCGGCGGCCCCGGCGCGGGCGGCCCCGGCGTTCCGGGCGGTCCCGGGTCCGGCCCGGCGGCGCCGCGTCCGGCGGCGCAGCGCCCGGCCCCCGAACCGGCCCCCGCCCCCGCCAGGAAGGGCCGCTCCAAGCTGGTCCTGCTCGGCGTGGCCGCGGTCGTGCTGCTCGGCATCGCGTACGGGGCCGGCCTCCTGCTGAACCACGCCGAGGTCCCCAAGGGCACCACGGTGCTCGGCGTCGACATCGGCGGCGGCACGAAGGAGGAGGCGGTCGCCAAGCTCGACGGCGCCCTCGGCGAGCGCGCCAAGGCGCCCCTCCAGTTGTCGGTGGACGGCAAGGAGGAGAAGCTCGACCCGGAGAAGGCCGGGCTCACCCTGGACAGCCAGGAGACCGTGCGCGGCGCGGCGGGCAGCGACTACAACCCCGTCTCGGTGATCGGTTCGCTGTTCGGCGGGGAGCGTCCCGCCGACCCGGTGATCCCGGTCGACGAGGAGAAGCTCGGCGTGGCGCTGAACGATCTGGCGGGCACGTCCGGTTCGGCCAACGACGGCACCATCCGCTTCGAGCCGAACAAGGCCGTGGCGGTGCCGGGCAAGCCGGGCAAGCGGCTCGACGCGGCGCAGTCCCTGATCTCCGTCCGGGACGCCTACCGGGCCCAGGTACAGACGGGGAAGGCCCGCCTGGTCGAACTCCCCGTCACCACCAGCGAGCCCACCATCACCAAGGCCGAACTGGACCGGGCGATGAAGGAGTTCGCGCAGCCCGCGATGTCCGGCCTGATCACCATCAAGGCCGGCCCGAAGCAGATCCAGTTCGGCCCGGCCCGGTCGCTGCCGCAGATCCTCTCGATGAAGGCCGTGGACGGCAGGCTGGTCGACGTCTACGACAAGCAGGCGATCGACGAGCTGCTGGACGGCGTCTTCGACGGAATCATGGCGGTCAAGGCCGACGGCAAGGAGCACGAGGTCGGCCCGGACGACGTCGCCCAGGCGATGAAGACCGCCCTGACCGGCACGACGGAGGCCGAGCGCACGGTCACCATCGACCTGACCGGCCAGGGCTGACCCCGCACCACCACTCCACCCGCACCCCTCTCCGCCCCCGCCCGGGAACCCCGGCCGGGGGCGGAGTCGTCGGTGCGTCCTCGTACGGGCTCCGTGGGTCCGTAGCGGGAAGACGTCGCGTCCGGTCGCGGTAGCGGTGGCGCGGGTGAGGGGGGCGCTTCGCGTGCGTCTCGTGTACGCGAGACGATGGGGCCATGAACCTCTCCGCCGGTCCGGAACACTCTTCCCGCGAAGCCGATGAGATCGACGCCGACCAGATCAAGGTCTGGTTCCGGTTCGTCCCGCGTGAGGGCTGGCTGCCGCAGGACACCGAGGGACTCTGGGCGCGGCGGCTCGGTCCGGACACCGCGCGGGTGGACAACGTGCCCTTCCTCCAGGACGGGGTCGCCGAGGGGGACACCGTACGGTTCCGGACGGACGACGACGGGCAGCACTGGGCCGTCGAGCGGGTGGCGGCGTCGGACAACTGCACGGTACGGGTGCTGCCGGTGCCCTCCGGTCCACTCGGGCGCGACGCCCGCGCCGTGCACGAGCGGCTCGCCGGGTTCGGCCTCACGGGCGAGGTCTTCAGCAAGGAGTTCCCGCTCCTCGCGCTGACCGTGCCGGGCGGGGCGGACCTGCGCGGGGTCAAGGAACTGCTCGCCCGGGGCCAGGACGAGGGCTGGTGGCACTTCGAGGTGCCGTGCTCCACCGAGACCTGGCGGGAGGCGTGAGACCGCGCGGGGCGATCACCTGGCCGGTACGGGAGGCGTGAGGCCCGCGGGGCGTGGTCGCCGGGCAGGCCCCGGGGGCGTGAGGCCCGCCCGCCGGTCCGGACCCGGGGTGCGGATCCCGGCGGGCCGGCGGGTCTCAAGCGGGGCGCGGAACCCGCCGGTTCGTACCGGGACGCTGAACCCGGCGGGCCGGCGGGTCTCGGCGCGTACGGGGTACGGGCCGGCGGGTCTCGGCGCGTACGGGGTACGGGCCGGCGGGTCTCAGCGCGTACGGGGCGCGGATCGGCCGGCCTCGTCCGGGGGCGGGCCGGCGGCGCGTCACGCCTCGGTCGTCTCCTCGCCGATCGCGCGGATCACCCGGGCCGGGTTGCCGACCGCCACCACGTTCGCGGGCAGGTCCCTGGTGACCACCGCGCCCGCGCCGACCACCGTGTTCTCGCCGATGGTCACCCCGGGGCAGACGATCACCCCGCCGCCCAGCCACACGTTGTCGCCGATGGTGATCGGCAGCGCCGCCTCCCACTTGGCGCGACGCGGTTCGGGGTCGACCGGGTGCGTCGGGGTGAGCAGTTGGACGTTCGGGCCCATCTGGACGTCCGCGCCGATGGTGATGCGGGCGACGTCGAGGAAGACCGCGCCGAAGTTGACGAAGGTCCGGGGCCCGATGGTGGTCTGGTAGCCGTAGTCCACCCGCAGCGGCGGCCGTACGTCCACCTCCTCGCCCACCTCGCCGAGGAGTTCGGCCAGGACCGCGCGCCGGGCCTCGGGGTCGGCGGCCGACGTGGCGTTGTAGCGCTCGCTCAGGACGGCCGCGTGCAGCGCGTCCGCCGCCAGTTCGGGATCGTCCGCGAGGTACAGCTCGCCGGAGAGCATGGCCTCCTTCTGGCTGGGCCTGCCGTCGTCCTGGCCGGGCCTGGTCTCGTCGCTCAACTCGTCTCCTTCGTCCGGGGTGCGCGCGGCGCGTCGGGAGCTCCGGGTTCCGGAGGCACTCCGTCCGCTCCCAGCAGTCTGCCCCGTCCGCCCGCGCGACGATCGCCCAGGCCCGGGGCCAGCGCCGACGTCACCGCCACCGACAGCCCCGCGACCGCCGCCATGCCCGTCGCGGGCGAGGTCAACTGGGCGATGCCGCCGGCCACGGCCGCCCCCACCCCCTGCATCGCCATCGTCCCCGACGAGGCGAGCCCGAGCGCCTGGCCGCTCAGCTCGGGCGGGGTGAGCGCCACCAGCCGTTCCTGGAGCAGCAGGCTCGCGGCGAACCCCGTGCTCGCCACGGCCACCGCCGCCAGAGCGACCGGCAGCCCCGGGCGCAGCGCGAACAGGAGGTACGGCGCGGCCAGCAGCAGCCGCAGCGGAGCCCCGAGCCGGGCTCGCCACCGGGCCGGCACGAACCGCCCCACCACGGTGTCCCCGGCCAGCATCCCCAGGGCCCCGCAGGCGAAGAGGAGCCCGGCGTGCGCCGGCGCGTACGCCACGTACAGGGACTCGCAGCCGACGACGAGCCCGTTGGGCACCCACAGCGCCAGGAACACGTACCGGCGCGGGACCGACGACCAGAGCAGCGCGTTCGTCCGCCGGGTCTCGCGGACGGAGGGACGGCCCGGGGCCCTCGGTGGCCGGGCCGACAGGCCGAACCGGGTCACGGCCGCCGCGACGACGTACAGGGCGGCCCCGACCAGCAGCGTGCCGCGCGCCGAGACCACCGCCACCAGCGCCCCGCCCACCGCGAACCCGCAGATCTGCATCGCGCCGCCCGTCATGTTGAGCACCGAACGGCCGATCAGGAACCCCTCGCGCGGTACGATCTCGTTGAGCAGCCCGTACCGCACCCCGCCGCCCGCCGACCCGGCCGCCCCGACCACCAGCAGCACGGCGAAGGCTCCCCACAGCGGCAGTCCGGGTACGGCCTGCACACAGGCGGCCACCGCCGACAGCAGGGCCAGCGCGCTCAGCGTGGCGCGTGGCGGCAGCCGGTCCGCCGCCGAGAGCAGCGTGAGCGCCCCGGCCGCCTGGGCCAGCGACGGGCCGAACATCGCCAGCGCCGACAGCAGGGGCGAGCCCGTTCGCGTGTACACGAGGGTGCCCAGCGCCAGGCCGGTCGCGGTGTGGGCGGCCGTCTGGACCGAGACGGCCGTGAAGAAGGGGGTGAACTCCGGGGTCCGGAACAGCTCGCGGTAGGTGCGCATGACCGGAGTCTGCGGAGGCCGCCGCCGAGGCCGTTACTGTTTCGCGCGGACGCGAAAGCCCGGGGCCGCCGCGCAGGCGGAGCCCCCGCACACCGCATGCTGAGCGCGAGCGGACGGTGCGGCCGTCACCACAGCGCGCACCGAGCGGACCGAGCGAACAGGGCGGTGAAGAGCGGGATGGGCTGGTGGCAGATCAGCGCCGACACCCTCGCCGGGAGCCGGTTCGTCGTCTCACCGCTCGCGGAGGCCGTCGCCAGTCTGCTGCTCCTGGAGCGGGCCGCCGCCGCCCACCCGGGGGAGCGCGCCTGGCTGGCGGAGCACCTGCCCGCCTACCGGCGGCGGGCGGCCGAGGACCCGGTCTCCGCGCTGGTGATCCGGTCCGCCCTCGCACCTCGCTGGACCGCCGACTTCCTGGGCGCCGCCCCCGTCCCCGCCCCGCCCGGCCGGCCCGCGCCCGCCTTCGCCGAGGAACTGGCCCGGATGCGGGCCACCCCGCCCGACCAGGCCCGCGCCGACCTGGCGGTGACCCTGGGCGGCGGCCCGCTCCCCGCCGCGCTCGACCGGGACGACCTGGCCGACCGTGCCGCCGACGCCGTCGCGTGGGTCTGGACGCACACCGTGCTGCCCGACTGGCCGAGGCGGCGGCGGGTGCTCGAAGCCGATGTGGTCGCGCGGACGGCCCGCCTGGGACGGGGCGGCTGGGCCGAAGCGCTGAACGGCATGCGCCCCGGCATCCGCTGGCTCGGCGAGAGCCGCCTCCAGATCAACGCCTACGACAACCCGCCCCGCGAACTGGGCCGCGCCGAGCTGCTGTTCGTCCCCGTCACCCCGAACCAGTGCTGGGTCGGCTGGGACATCCCGCGCCGGTACGCGCTGGTGTACCCGTGCTCCGGCGCGCTCACCGACGCCGGGCGCGGCCCCGTACCGACCGCGCTGGGAGCGCTGCTCGGCGCGGCGCGGGCGGCGGTCCTGGTGCTGCTGGCCTCGCCGCTCAGCACGACGCAACTCGTCGCGCTGACCGGCCAGGGGCTGGGCTCGGTCGGCCGCCATCTGCGGGTCCTCCGGGACGCCGGCCTGGTCCGCCGGCGCCGTGCGGGCCGCTCCGTGCTCTACGTCCGTACGGAAGCGGGCGACGTCCTGGTGCGCAGCGCGAGCTGACCGGCACCGAAAGCGCCGGGCGCACGCCCCGGTGCGCCCCCCGGTCCGCACCGGTCCGTACCTGCGCGGAAGGGGGTACGCACCGGTAACCCGTGCGCTTCGCATGTGCGGTGACGGTTGGCGTGCATGTACGACTCGTGACAACCGTGACTATGGGCACCGCTCGTCGTTATGACAATTTCTCTCTCGCCGCGACCGAACCGAGCGAGGGGAACGTGCGTGAATCCGGAGTACGCCGCGTACTGCCAGGCGGACCGCCGCTTCTACGACGCACCCCACCGCGCCCTCCAGCCGGCCGGGGGCGCCGGTGGTGAGGAGCTTGCGTTCTACCCGGCCGTCCGAGGCGCCGCCCCCCAGGGGTGGACCCGCTCCCGGCGCGGCGACTGGCTCTCGTACAGCCCCGACGGGCTGCGTCTGCCGCCCCAGGGCTGGAAGCTGCACATATCCGCCGCCCTCGACAACGCGGACTCGGTGCTGGAGCGGGTCGTCGCCCACTGTCTGGCGCACCGGCTGGCCTTCAAGTGCGTACCGAACCCGGGGTTGCTGGCGCTGCGGAACGCCAAGTACGCGGACCGGGCGGGCAGCGGGAAGTTCATCACCGTCTACCCGCCGTCCGACGAGGCGTTCCCCGAGGTGTGCACCGCCCTCATGGAGCTGCTGGACGGCGAGCACGGACCGTACATCCTGAGCGACCTGCGCTGCGGGAACGGTCCCGTGCACACCCGCTACGGGGCGTTCGCCGCCCGCTTCTGCTCCGGCCCGGACGGGCGGCCGGTGCCGGCCGTCGCCGACCCCCGGGGCCGGCTCGTCCCGGACGACCGGGGCCCCGCCTTCCGCATCCCCTCCTGGGTGACGCCGCCCGGCTTCCTGGCCCCGCACCTCGAAGCCCGCGCCGCCGTGGGCCTCGGCGACCTCCCGTACACCGTGGAGAAGGCGCTGCACTTCTCCAACGGCGGCGGGGTCTACCTGGGCCGCGACACCCGCACCGGCGAGCAGGTCGTCCTCAAGGAGGCCCGCCCGTACGCCGGACTGGCCGCCGACGGGGCGGACGCCGTCGCCCGGCTGGACCGCGAACGGACCGCCCTGGAACACCTCGCCGGGCTGGAGTGCGTGCCGGAGGTCAAGGACGCCTTCGAGGTGGGCGACCACCACTTCCTGGTCCTCCAGTACATGCCCGGCGCCACCCTCAACACCGTCTTCGCCCGCCGCTTCCCGCTCGCCCGGCGGCACCCCTCGCCCGAACTGCTCGCCGCCCACGCGGCGTGGGCCGAGGACGTCCACGGGCAGGTGGAGCGCGCCGTCGAGGCGGTCCACGCCCGGGGCATCGTCATCAGCGACCTGCACATGAGCAACGTCATGGTCGACGAGGAGAGCGGCCGGATCGCCCTGCTCGACTTCGAGGCGGCCTTCCCGGCGGCCGACCGCCGACGCCAGATCGTCGCCAACCCGGCCTTCGTCGCCCCGGCCGACCGGCGCGGCACCGACATCGACCGGTACGCGCTGGCCTGCCTGCGGCTCGCCCTGTACCTCCCGCTCACCACGCTGTTCGGCATCGACCGCACCAAGGCGGCCGGGCTCGCCCGGGACATCGCCCGCGTCTTCCCGGTCACGGAGGAGGCGCTGCGGCCGGCGGTCGCCGAGATCCTGCGGGGGACGGGCGAGGCGGACGCGACCGCCGCGACGGACGCCCCGCCGCACGCCGCCGTACCCGGTCCGCGTACCTCCGACGCCTCGACCGCCCCGCGTACGCCCGACGCAGCGACCGCCGCACCCGGCCCGTACGCCGACGCCGCCGGGCCCGACCTCCGGGACTGGCCGCGCGCCCGGGAGGCCATGGCCGACGCCATCGCCGCCTCCTGTACGCCGGAGCGCGACGACCGCTGCTTCCCCGGGGACATCGCCCAGTTCGCCACGGCCACCGGCGGCCAGTCCTTCGCGTACGGGGCGGCCGGCGTGCTCTACGCCCTCCACGAGACCGGCGCCCCGCCCTGCCCGGCCGCCGAGGACTGGCTCCTGCGCCACGCCAAGGCCCCGGCGTCCGGCAGCCCCCTCGGCTTCTACGACGGGCTGACCGGCATCGCCTGGACCCTGCACCGGCTCGGCCGCACCGCGGAGGCCGCCGACCTCCTGCGGATCGTCCTCGACCAGCCGCTGGAGGGCCTGGCGCCCGGCCTGCACAACGGGTACGCGGGCATCGGCCTCGCCCTCGACGACCTGGCCCGCACCGCCTCCGGCCCCGACGCCCCGGCCCTCTCCGCCGCCGCCGCCCGCTGCACCGCCTTCGCCGTCCGCGCGCTCACCGAGGGCCCTCCCTCGCCCCGCACCGGACTGCTGCACGGCGCGAGCGGCGTCGCCCTGCTGCTGATACGCCGGTACGAGAACACCGGGGACACCGCCCTCCTCGACCTGGCCGCCGCCGCGCTCCACCGCGACCTGGAGCGGTGCCGGGCAGGCGACGACGGCGAACTCCTCGTCGTCGAGGGCAAACGGCTGATGCCGTACCTCGGTTCGGGCAGCGCCGGGATAGCCGCCGTCATCGACGCCTACCTGGCCCAGCGGCCGGACCCCGCGCTCGAAGAAGCGGGCCGCGCCCTCCTGCCGGCCGCCTGCTCCGCCTTCTACGTGCAGCCGGGACTGTTCCGGGGCTCCGCCGGACTCCTGGCCCACCTCGCGGCCACCCCGCTGGCGGAGCCGGCCGACCGGCTCCGCGCGATCGACCGCCACCTCGACCTGCTGGCGAGCCACGCCCTGACCGACGGCGGCGGACTCGCCTTCCCCGGCGAACAGTTGATGCGCCTGTCGATGGACCTGGCCACCGGGACCGCCGGCGCGCTCCTCGCCCTGGGGGCCGCGCACGGCGCCCCGATCGGACTTCCCTTCCTGCCCGCCGCCCCGGCGGCGCACCCGGCCGCTCCAGCGGCCCCACAGACCGGCCCCTCCAGGGGTCGTGGCAACACCACCGTTCAGTAAGCAACCGTCCCCGAAAGGACATCATCATGGCGCTTCTCGACCTCCAGGCGATGGACACCCCGGCCGAGGACTCGTTCGGCGAGCTCGCGACGGGCAGCCAGGTCTCGGTGCTGGTCTGCGAGTACAGCTCGCTCAGCGTGGTCCTCTGCACCCCGTGAACCACCCCGGCCGGCCCATCGGCGAGCACCGCCGATGGGCCGGCCGGCCACGTGCCCGCGAGGGCCCGGCGCCGACCGCGCGGCCGGGACGTCCCCGCGGCCGTCCCGCCGACCAGAAAGGCGACCCGTGCCGCTGCACCTCCGACCGGGCCCCGCGTCCGGCGTCCGGCGGCTCTCCCGGCGGCACCCGGCCGCCCTGACCTGGCTGTTCCTCTGCTCCACCGGCGGCGCGCTGGCCGCCCTCGCCCTTCCCGCCGCCCTCGGCCACACCGTCGACCGGCTGGTCTCCGGCGGTCCCGTGCCCTGGTCCGGGCTGCTGCTCTGCGCCGCCCTCACCCTCGCCGAGACCGGGTTCGACGCGGCCGCCGCCGTGACCGGCACGACCACCACCGCCCGGCTCACCGCGTCCCTGCGCACCCGCACCGCCGCCCGCGTCCTGGCCGCAGAACCCCGCCGCGCCCTCGCGCTGCCCACCGGCGACCTGACCGCCCGGCTCACCGCCCGCACCGCCGACGCCGCCGCCGGCCCGGCCACCGCCGCCGGAGCCGTCGCGGGCGTCCTGCTGCCGCTCGGCGCGCTCGTGGGCCTCCTCCTCATCGACGTGTGGACGGCCGCCGCGCTCCTCGTGGGCGCGCCCCTGCTCGTCGTCCTGCTGCGCGCCTTCACCCGGGGGACCGCCGACGCCGGGGCCGACTACCAGCGCGCCCAGTCGCTCATCGCCCACCGGCTGACCGAGGCCCTGGAGGGCGCCGACACCATCCGGGCCGCCCGCACCGCCGCCCGCGAACACCGCCGCGTCCTGGAACCCCTGACCGCCCTCGCCGAACACGGCAGGCGTACGTGGGAGGTGTACGGGCGGGCCGTGGGCCGCAGTGGACTCCTGCTGCCCCTGCTCATGCTGCTGGTCCTCGCGGTCGCCGGACTCCGCCTCGGCGCGGGCGCGATCGGCGTCGGCGACCTGGTCGCCGCCTCCCGCTACGCGAGCCTCGCCGTCGGCATCGGCTCCCTGACCGGCGCCCTCGGTGCGCTCGCCCGCAGCCGCGCCGCCGCCACCGCCCTCGAACCGCTCCTCGCCCTCGCCCCGCTGCCGCACCGCGGCCTGGGACCGGTCCCGGACGCCCCCGGAGAGCTCGAACTCCGGGACGTCGGCGTCGAACAGGACGGCGTCCCGTTGCTGACCGGCGTCCATCTGACCGTCCCCGGCGGTACGTCCCTGGCCGTCGTCGGGCGCTCGGGCTCCGGCAAGTCGCAGCTCGCCGCGGTCGCCGGGCGGCTCCTCGACCCGGACACCGGCCATGTGCTGCTGGACGGCGTCCCGCTGGACGGCATGGAACCGGCCCGGCTCCGCCGCGAGGTGGCGTACGCCTTCGCCCGCCCGGCCCTCCCCGGCACCACCGTCGAGGACACGATCGCCCACGGCCCCTGGACCGCCGCGCCCGACGCCGTACGCGAGGCCGCCCGCGCGGCCCGCGCCGACGGGTTCGTCGCCCTGCTCCCGTACGGCTACGCCACCCCGCTCGCCGACGCCCCCCTCTCCGGCGGTGAACGCCAACGCCTCGGGCTGGCCCGCGCGTTCGCCCACCCGGGCCGCCTGCTGATCCTCGACGACGCGTTGTCCAGCCTCGACACCGTGACCGAGCACCACGTCCGGCGCGCCCTCGACGCGCGGGCCGGCCGCTGCACCCGGATCATCGTGGCCCACCGGCTGTCGTCGGCCGCGCGGGCCGACCGCGTCGCCTGGCTTGAGGACGGCAGGCTCCGCGCGACGGGCCGCCACGACGAACTGTGGGCCGATCCTGAGTACCGGGCGGTCTTCCGCGACGAACCGGCGGACGCGACCCGAGCACGGGCCGGGACGGAAACCGCCCGCGAACCCACCGGCCCCGACCCGCTCCACCAACCGACCGGACCGGACACGCCCCGCGAACGGACGGCGCCGGACGCGACCCGGGCACGGGCCGAGACGGAGGCGTCCCCCGAACCGACCGGGCCGGACCCGTCCCGCGAATCGACAGCGCCGGACGCGACCCGGGCACGGGCCGATGCGAAGGCGTCCCGCGAACCGACCGGCCCCCACCCACTCCACGAACCCACCGGACCGAACACCCCCCACCAACCGACCGGAGCGGAGGCGGCCCGGTGAAGGCGAACGGCCCCACGGCCCCGCGCCCCCGGCGCGACACCGCGCTGCGCCGCGTCGCCCGGGAGGCCCGCCCCTTCCTGCGGGCGCGCACGGGGGCGGTCCTGCGGCTGGCCGGCTGGTCCCTGCTGGAGTTCGCGCAGACCTTCCTCAGCGGGTACGGGGTCGCCCGCGCGCTCGATGACGGCTTCCTCGCCTCACGCCCGGCGACCGGCCTCTGCTGGCTGGCCGTCGCCGCGGTCGCCGTCCTGCCCTCCGTGCTCGCCGCACGCGGGGTGTTCGGGCGGCTCGCGGACCTGGTGGAGCCGCTGCGCGACGGACTGGTCCGGCGCGCGGTGTCCCGGGCGCTCGGCGGCGCGCTCGGCCGCTCCGGGGACGTCAGCACGCGGTCCCTCTCACAGGTCACCCATCAGAGTGAGATCGCCCGGGACGGCTGGGCCGGACTCGTGCTGACGCTGCGCTCGTTCGCCTTCACCGCCGCCGGGGCCGTCACCGGTCTGCTCGCCCTCGCGCCCGCCCTGCTCCTGATCGTCCTGCCGCCGCTGGCCGTGGGGGCCGCCCTGTTCCTCGCCACCCTGCCCCCGATGGCCGCCCGCCAGCGCGCCTACCTCGCCGCCGACGAGGCGTACGCCGCGCACGCCGGCGAACTGGCCGCCTCCGTACGCGACATCGCCGCCGCCGGAACCGCCGGGCGGACCGTGGCGGAGTCCGGGGCCCTGGCCGAAGCCCAGCTCGCCGCCTCCCGGTCGCTGGCCCGCTGGTCGGCCGTCCGGGTGCTGGCCCTCGCCGTCTGCGGCCGCTTCCCCCCGCTCCTGCTGCTCCTCGCGGCGCCCTGGCTGCTGCGGAACGGGCTGACCGCGGGCGCCCTGGTCGGCGCGCTGACCTATCTCACCCAGGCGCTCGCCCCCGCCGTCCAGGCGCTGATGACCATGCTGGGGACCGCCGGGGGCCGCCTCGTCGTGGTCCTGGACCGCTTCACCGACGCCCCGCCCCCGCCCGAGGACGACCCGCCGCAGGCCGTACGGGACAGCGCCCCGCCACCGGCCGACCGGACCGCCCACCCCGCCGTGCCCGCCCCCGCCCCGTCCGCC
>NZ_JNZZ01000032.1 GCF_000717645.1 Streptomyces californicus | reverse complement strand
CCCCTCGCACCCGCCCCACTCCCCCGACCGCTGCGGCGACGCTCAGAAGGCTGTACTTCCTGCGCTTCGGGTTCGCCGCCGTCTGGGCCGCACTGCTGTTCACGACGGCGGACACCCTGGGCCCGCTGAGCGCGACGCTGCTGGTGCTGTATCCGGCGTTCGACGTGGCGTGCGCGATCGTGGACATCCGCTCCACCCGGGCGAACGGCGGCCCCGTGCGCGGCCTGTACGCGAACGTCGTCCTGAGCACCCTCACCGCGATCGGCCTGACCGTCGCCGCCACCTCCGGCATCCCGGCGGTCCTCCACGTCTGGGGCGCCTGGGCCGTCACGGCGGGCCTGGTCCAGCTCACCGTGGGCGCCGCGCGCCGGCGCATGGGCGGCCAGTGGGCGATGATCGCCAGCGGCGCCATCTCCACGCTGGCCGGCGCCTCCTTCATCGCCCAGGCCAACAGCGGCGACACGGCCCTGACCAGCCTGTCCGGCTACGCCTTCCTCGGCGGCGTCTTCTTCCTCGCCACAGCCCTCCGCCTCAACCACACCCCGACCGACGCCTGACCCGCCGCAGGACCGTCTCCCCGCACGGTCCCGTTCACCCGGGTCGGCGCCGCCGGGGCCTTTCTCGGCGCCGGCGGCGAACTGCAGCGCCTGGTCATCGGCCCCGAGCCCGCTGCCGCGGCCGACGCGGACACCGCCGGCGTCCGCCCCTCCCGGGGCCCCGGCGCCGTGGGGCGCCGGGCCGTCCTGGCGGTGGGTACGGGCACACTGATCGACCTGAGTCTGAGCCCGAGCGACCGGGCGCCTTCCGCCGACGACCCGCTGCTCACTTCCTTCCGTACGCAGTTCGACCAGTTGCGCATGCTCGGCCAGTCCACCTCACCGGCCGCCCTGCTGCCGCTGCTGGCCACCCAGACGAGGACGGTCACCGGCCTCGCGGCCGGTGCCACAGCCACCACCCGGTCCGCCGCGTTCCTGCTCGCGTCACGGTTCGCCGAGTTCACCGGCTGGATGGCCCAAGAGGCCGGCGACAGTGGCGCCGCGCTCCAATGGACCGGCGAGGCCGCCGATTTGGCGCGAGCCGGGGGCGATCCGCACCTCGGTTCCTACGGACTCGTGCGCCGTGCCCTGGTCACGCTCTACGACGGGGACGCCGCGAGCACCATCACCTTGGCTCGCCTGGCCCAGAGTGGCGGGCTCCCTCCGCGTATTCGCGGGCTCGCCGCTCAGAGGGAGGCGCAGGGGCACGCCCTCGTCGGCGATGAACGTGCCTGTCTCCGCAGCCTCGACCGCGCACGAACCCTGCTCACCGGTGACAGCGCGCACGACGAGGCCGGCCCCACGATCGGCACCACTCATGTCAGCGATCCGGCGGCGATGACCACGGGATGGTGCCTGTACGACCTCGGTCGGCCCAAGGCGGCCGCCGAACTCCTCGACCGGGAGTGCGGCCGGCTCCCGTCGCACGCGCTGCGCACACGTACCCGGTACGGCTTCCGCAGGTCCCTCGCGCACGCCGCCTCCGGGGAGGTCGAGCACGCGTGCACGATCGCCGGGGAGCTTCTGGGCATGATGCCCGCCGTGCCTTCGGCGACGGTGAACAGCGACGTCCGTCGTCTGGCGCGCGAGCTCTCCCGGTCCCGGAGCAGCTGGCCCGTACGCGATCTTCAACCGGCATTGGCGCAGGTGCTCACCCCCTCGCAGGGCTGATAACACGCTCCGCTGGGGCGGACTGCCTCCGACCGGTGGGGGCATCGCCCCTGCTTCCGTGTGCCCATCCGCACACCGACCGCAGAAGCCTCCTGCTGTCCGGGGTAAGGGCTTGTCGGCTTACCTGCTCCCGTACATGTCTGCACCCGCCCACTCCGACAGAGGGACCTTCATGCCCGACGTTTTCGTCAACTACCGGACTGGCGACGAGGAATCAGCGGCGACCATGGTCGCCCGGGAGCTCACCCGCCGATTCGGCGCCGAACGGATCTTCTTCGCAAGCAGCTCGATCGAGCCGGGACAGCGCTTCCCGGCCGAACTGGTCAGGGCGGTGGAGGAGTGTGCGGCCCTCCTCGCCGTGATCGGGCCCCGGTGGGCCGAACTGCGGAGTACCCACGGCCACACCGCACTTGAGACTGATCAGGACTGGGCCCTCCGCGAAATAGAGACCGCCCTTGATCGTGGGGTCCTAGTCATCCCCGTGCTCGTCGGCAAGGTCACGCGCATCGACCCGGCTCTCCTCCCGGCGAGTCTGCGAGAGCTGGCGGACTGCCAGTACCGGCGGTTCGACCACCGTAACGCCGGGGCCGACCTGGCGGCTCTCGGAGACGCCCTCGCCCGGCTGCTGCCCGAGTTGGGCGCGGCAGATCGTGACGCCCAGGCGGCACGCGAGCGGACAGAAGTGAAGTCCCACGAGAAGCCGCACGGGAACGCCACTCACACCGGGATGAGGTCGCGCGATGTCGACCAGCGCGTTCGCGGCGGCATCGGAAGCCTCAACGGAGACCTGTCCGGCACCTTCGTCAACGAGCCGCAGGGCCCGGTGAACACCGGACGAGGGCACCAGTACAACGCACCCCGCTTCCAGGGCGACAACACCGGGGTCCAGTACACGGCGGGCGACAACAGCGGCACCGTCCACCAGCGCTTCGGGCGCGGGCACCGACGGACGGGCGACGGCCGATGACCGAGGGGGACCACACCACCGTCAACCACCCGCGCGGACCGGTGCACAGCGGGGAAGGGCAACAGCACATCTATTACGGTGTCGGCGCCGGCTGGACGACCCGCAGGAGCGTCGCCCCCCTGCGCATCGTCGTGACGACCGGTTGCATCTGGCGGACCGCTTCACTCCCCCTCCGGGCTTCCGCATCGCGGCCGACCGGCTGGAGAAGCCCGGATCGGTAGTCCTGGTGGATGCCGAGCCGGGGAGCGGCCGCCGCGCCGCGGCGATCATGCTGTTGCACGGCCTCGGTGAAGACGGCGGCACCGACGAAGAGGACGCCCGTTTCGAGGAACTTCCCGTCTCGGACGAGGACGCGGCACCCCTCGCGGTGGGCGACGGAGACCGCTTCCTCCTCGACCTCTCGGGGATCGGCGACGAGGGGGCGTACGTCCGAGCCCAACACCTGCTGGCCGTACGCCGGTCACAGGTTCAGGAAGCCGGCGCTCATATGGTCGTCGTCCTGCCGGCCGCGCTGCGGCACGCCCAGGTGTCGGACCTCGCGCCCCATACCGTGACGCTGGGGCGCCCCCGAGGTGTCGCCGTCGTCACCCGGCATCTCCGCATGGACCGGATGACCTTCCGTTCCACGGATCTGCTGAGCGCCGAACTCCGGGGTGTGTTCGACCGCTCCCCGATGGGGGAATTGGCTCGCCTCACGAGGCTGGTACGAGCCGCCCGCGACAGCGGCCGGTTCGGCACCGACTTCGCGGGCTGGCTCGACCAGGCCATGCACGCGGTGACCGATCGTGCCGCCGAAGTGGGCCGGCAGATGACCGCGATCACCACCACGCCGGCCCGAGCGCTGTTGCTGGCGACGGCGATGTTCGAGGGCGCCCGGGCGGACACCGTCTACGCGGCCTGGCGGGGCTTGCTGAGGACGGTGAAGCACGAGGAGGAGGCGACGACCGAGCTCGCCCGGATGGATTTCGGGGAACGGTTGGCCACGCTCGGCATCGAGCGGGATCCGGACGGGCTGCTCCGCTTCGACCGCCTGGCCTACGCGGACGCCGTGAGGACCTACTTCTGGGCGAACTTCCCCGGAGTTCGTGATGATCTCAAGGACTGGATCCGTGATGCCGCGGGGCTGCCCGACCTGACCGTTGACGACCGGGTGAACATCGTCCTCCGCTTCGGGGAGCGCGCCCTGGCCGTGGGCCGGCCCGCGCATCTCTTCGATCTGGTCGCGCACTGGGCGGGCGGCGCGATGAGAGGGGTGTGCGATCCGCGCGCCCTCGCAGGGCTCGAACTCGGCCTCAGCCACGAGAGACACGGCATCTGGTTCCGCCGGCAGCTCTACCACCGTGCGCGATCCGGCCCGCTGACGGACGGTCTCTCGCGCGTCATGACCGCTGCCTGCCTCCACAGCCTCGTGGCGACCCATCCGGACCAGGCCGTCGTGCGGCTCCACCACCTCGCCGTACGGGAAGGGGAGGCCGCGCACGAGGCCCGGCGAGCACTGCTCGACATCGCCCGCGGCGATCGCCGGCTCTACCGGCTGCTGATCGACCGCCTCCGAGCGCGTACACAGCGGGAGTCGCACGGCACGGGCCCTCACCTCCGTCTGCTCGTCGAACTGCTGCGGAGTGACCGGGCGCCCGACCCACCGCCCTGGCCCGACCTGTTCCTGGGCTGGGAAGCGGTCTTCTCCCAGCCTCCGGCGGAGTTCTGGAGCCCCATGGTCCGCGACTGGCTCGACGCCGCGGCGGCCGACAGCACACGCAGGCTGGGGCTGGAGGTGCTGGTCGGAGCGACAGCCGGCCGTCCGGCGGCTCTCCACCGCCTCTACGCCATCGCCTGCGGCTGGGCGGCCGGCTCACGCGATCCGTCCCGGACCGCTGTCGCCACCCATTTCTGGCAACGCATCGATCACACGCAGTACACCCGCGCGGACGGCTCGGAGCGTCCCGACGACACGGGTGCCGGATCACCGACCACGGGAGAGGCGCGATGAGAATCCGCATGTCCAGCCTGCTGTTCGTCGTGCTCTGCAGTCTCGCACCGGCCGTGATCGGCAGTCTTCAGAACTGGTCGCCGTGGCTGTGGGGATTCCTGTCCGCGGTGACGGCCTCGGGCTCCCAGCTGATCGTGATGACGGCTTCGCACGGTGAACGGCCACCCGCACAGCGGCAGGAGCTCCGGGAACCCGAACCGCCGGCCGGGCCGGCGGAGGAGCCGTACCAGGAGACACGGGTCGTGGACGCGGCGCTTCCGAGCGCGACGGACGGGTACGACTTCCTCTTCTCCGCCACGGTGTGGTGGAGGCCGGCCCCCGACAGCGTGGTCCCGGGAGACGCTGTGTCACCGGCGCTCGCCGAGTCGTCGGTCCTCAGCCGCGCCCTGGAAGTGGTCCGCCACGAGGAGCCGCGCCGATCGAGCTTCGCGCGCTACCTCCTGGAGGGCGAACTGTGCGTTCCGCTCCGGGACCGGAGCGGCCGGGTGGAGGCCATGGCGGCGGACGTGACGCTCACTCTCGCTCCGGCCGACCGCGACCGCCTGCGGAAGCTGAGCGACCTCCGCAAGGACGAGGAGGTCTGGGAGCACGAACGCGAGCACGAACGCAACAAGCGCCGCTATCTCGGCGATGACGTGCTCAGGAGTCCGGGCAGCGCCGTGGTGTGGTGGCTCGCCCGCCACGAGGACGAGATCGAGAAGGCGGTCGACATGATCGGCCCGCTCGCCCAGGTTTCGGCGGCGGCCAACGACGCCGAGGTGCCGGAGCTCTTCCGCCATCTGCTGGTACCGCCCGTGGGCGCCCGTGCCCGCGCCGAAGCCGAAGAGGGCGCCGAGAACCCGTTGTGGGTCGGAGACGGCCAGGGGGCGGGGATGTTCGACCGCGAGGAGGAAGTGGGGGTTGCGGATCGACTGCTCCTGCTGCTGGAGGCCACGGGTCTGAAACCGGACATGGACGAGTACACGGTGATCGTGCACAGGATCGTGATGAGCTTGGAGGGGGCCGGCCTGTACGAGGCGGCGGATGAGATCCGTCGTGACGTGATGCCCCGGCAGGGCACGGCTGACGCCGCAGGGCCGGAGGACGGGATGACCGGGGCTGAGGGCTTCCGCCCCGGCCCCCGTTCCGAGGATCTCCCGTACGCCGACGAAGCCCCGAGCGCCGACGGGGAGCCGGAGGGGGATTCGTACGGGGCAACGACCGCTCCGGGCGCGGCCGGCAGCACCCCGGGCGAGCACGACGGCTACTGGTGGCGGCCGGATGAGAACGTTCCGCCCGCAACGCCGCACACCGAGGACACCGCGGCCTCGCCGTACTACTGGGACAGCTCCCACACCCGCCACCGGCCCACCACGCCCCGTGAGCAGGACGCGGGGGACGAGAGCTGACCGTGGGGTCGGCCTCGACAGCGGTGCCGGCTCACCTCACGTGGATCAGCCGGTGCCGCATGGGCAGAGGGGGCAGGCGTCACGGAGCCGCGCCCCCTCTGCCGGTTCCGCGGTCCGCGTAGTTTCCGATGTACGTGGTTTCCGATGCGATGCGCGTGACTTCCGATGTACGCGGTTTCCGATGCACGGAGCCGGGCCGGCCGACAGTTCACCTCGGCCGGCCGCGGCAAGTACCGCAAGAGGCGACAGTCAGCCAGGGCGAGAATTGACCCACGATTTCACCCGGGAAATGCACCCCTCCCCCGGTCGCATCCGCGTCTACGGTCCTTCCATGACCACGTTCCAGGTACCTCAGCGCATGAACTTCTCCGCCGTCGCCCCCAAGGTGTTCAAGGCCGTTCTCGCCCTCGACGCGGCCGCTCGCGAAGGGCTCGACCCGGTGCTGGTCGAGCTGGTGCAGATCCGGGCCTCGCAGGTCAACCGCTGTGCGTACTGCATCGATTACCACACCTCCGACGCCCGCAAGGCCGGGGAGAACGAGCAGCGGATCTACCAGCTCTCCGCGTGGGAGGAGTCGAGCCTGTACACGGAGAAGGAGCGGGCCGCCCTCGAACTGACCGAGGCCGTCACCCTGTTGCCCGAAGGGGTGCCGGACGAGGTGTACGAGCGTGCCGCCGAGCACTTCGCGGAGCAGGAGCTCGCCCAGCTCATCGCGCTCGTCCTCACCGTCAACGCGTGGAACCGGATGAACGTCACCACGCGCAAGACGCCCGGCACCGTGTAGCCACGGCCCGCGTCGCGGGAGGGGGCCGCCCGGTCGGCCGTCTCCCGTGGCGTACACGTCATGGACCGCTTTCCCACCGAAGGGCCGACCACGCCGTGACCACCGTCGAGTCCGGGGCGCCTTCCGCCACCGGCCGCTCCTCCGTCAGGGGCTGGCTCGCCGTCCTGGCGGTGACCCTGGGCATCTTCTCGCTGATGACCTCCGAGCTGCTGCCCGTGGGCCTGCTCACCCCGATCGGTGCCGAGCTGGACGTCTCCGAGGGCACGGCCGCCCTGATGGTGACGGTGCCGGGGCTGGTCGCCGCCGTTTCGGCGCCGCTGGTCACCGTGGCCACGGGACGCGTCGACCGCCGCGTCATCCTGGTGGCGCTGATCGGGCTGATGGGCGCGGCGAACCTGGCCTCGGCCCTCGCTCCCGGCTTCGCGGTGGTCCTGGTCGCCCGGTTCCTGATCGGGGTCAGCGTCGGGGGCTTCTGGTCCATCGCCGGGGGAATCGCCCTGCGCCTGGTACCGGCACGGCACGTGGGCCGGGCCACGGCCGTCATCTTCGGCGGCGTGGAAACGGCGTCCGTCCTGGGCGTGCCGACGGGAACGTTCCTGGGCGACCTCGACGGATGGCGTACCGCGTTCACCGCCGTGGGCGTGCTCGGCCTGCTCTCCCTGACCTGCATGCTCTTCCTCATGCCGAGGCTCCCCGCCGAACAGACCGTCACGTTCTCCGCCCTGCCGGCCGTCCTCCGGGGCAACGCCGGTGTCCGCGCGGGCATCGCGCTCACCTTCCTGGTGGTCACCGGCCATTTCCTGGCGTACACGTTCGTCCGTCCGGTCCTGCAGGGCGGCGGGGTCGGCGCCGGCTCGATCAGCGTGCTCCTGCTGGTGTTCGGGGCCGCCGGCGTCTGCGGCAACTTCATCGCCGGGGCGCTGGTCACCCGGTACCTCCGGCAGAACGTCCTGGGCATCGCGGTGATCCTCACGGCCGCCATGGCCGCCCTCGCCGTCGCCGGCACGGGGGCCTTCTCGGCGGGGGCCGTCCTGGTCCTGTGGGGCCTGGGCTACGGCGCGGTGCCGGTCACCCTCCAGAGCTGGATCCTCGACGCCGCCCCGAACGCCACCGAGGCGGCCTCTTCCCTGTACGTCTCCGCCTTCAACCTGTCCATCGCCGTCGGCGCCCTCGTCGGCGGCCTCACGGTCGACAGCCTGGGCACGACGAGCGTCCTGTGGACCGGCGCCGCCCTGACCGCCCTGGCGTGGCCGGTGGTGCGCAGGGCGCGGCGTTCCGCGACGTGACCACCGGCCCCCGGGCCCACGATCCCCGGCCGACGACGGACAGCGGTCAGCCGCGCAGGGCGGGCGCGTCCTCCGTTTCGGCGTCCTCCGTCTCGGTCTGCGCCTGGGGCGGCATGGCGGGGATGAGCAGGGAGGCGAGCAGGCCCAGTACGACGAACCCCGCGGCGACACAGCCGCCGATGGCGACGCCGTCGGACATCGCCGCGCGGGCGGCGTCGGCGACCGAGGCCGTCTGAGGGTTCCCGGCCAGCGGGCCGATCGCGGCCCCCGCGCTGTCGGTGACCGTGTGGCTGAACTTGTCGGCGGCGGCGCCGGACAGTCCGGAGGAGACCAGGGTGTCGTGCAGCCGGGAACTCAGGGTCGTGAAGAACACCGTGGTGAGCGCGGCGATGCCGAGGGCGGAGCCGAGCTGGCGGAACGCGCTCTGGATGCCGGAGCCCTGTCCGCTGCTGTCGTCCGGGATGTCGGCGAGGACGACGTTGGTGACCTGGGCGGTGGCGAAGCCGACGCCGATGCCGTACAGGAAGAGCATCGCGGAGACCGCCCACCACGAGGTGTCCGGGGCGGCGACCAGGGCGACGCCGGCCAGGCCGACGACTTCGAGCGCGAGGCCGATGCGCAGTTGGATCAGCGGTGAGACCTTGGCCGCCATGCCGAAGCTGGCCCCGCTGGCGACGAAGCTGCCGATGGCCACCGGCACCAGGGCGAGCCCGGCCTGCAGCGCGCTGTAGCCGAGGGTGAACTGCAGCCACAGCGGGAGGACGGCAACGATGCCGAACTCCCCGACACCGATGATCAGGGTGGCGATGTTGCCGTTGCGGAACGAGCTGATGGAGAACAGCCGCACGTCCATCATCGCCCTGGACGCGTCGCCGCCCCGCGTCAGCCGCGACTGACGGCGTACGAACAGGCCCAGCGCGAGAGCGGCGAGGACCAGCGCGACCAGGACGGGCGAGGGCCCGCTGTCCCAGGTGAAGCCGAAGAGTTCGAGCGGGTGGACGGTGGCCAGCCAGCCGTAGATACGGCCCTCCACGAGCCCGAAGGCGAGCAGTCCGAGCCCGACGACGGACAGTACGGCGCCGGTCGTGTCGATGCTGCCCCGGGTGCGGGGCGAGCGGGCCAGGTAGCGCACCACGCCGAACGCGACCAGCACGGACAGCGGGACGTTGATGCCGAACGCCCAGCGCCACGAGACGTGCTCGGACAGCCATCCGCCGAGCAGCGGTCCGAGCGCGGCGGCCGCTCCGATGGTCGAACCCCAGACCGCGAACGCCTGACCGCGGGCCTTGCCGGTGAAGTTGGCCTTCAGCAGCGCCAGCGAGGTCGGCAGGATCATCGCCGCGCCCACGCCCTGCAGGAATCGGGCCAGGATCAGCAGTCCGCCGTTCGGTGCCAGCCCGGCGAGCACGCTGGTGGCACCGAAGACGACGACTCCCCAGGTGAAGACCCGGCGTGCGCCGAGCATGTCGGACAGCCGGCCCGTGAGCAGCAGGAGCGCGGCGAAGACGATCGCGTACGACTCCTGGATCCACTGCGCCTGCGAGGAGTTGACACCCAGGTCCTCGACGACCGATGGCGTGATCACGTTGACGATCGTCGTGTCCACGACGATCAGCGCCACGCCCAGGGCGATGGCGATCAGTCCGAGCCACCGCCGGGTGGCTGTCGCATCCCGCATCTCAATACCTCCATGGTGAAGTAATTCTACAATGAAGGTAAATTGACCTCGGTAGATTGTCAAAGGCGATCTGCGGGTGCGGGTCCGACGGTGTTCACGCAGGGGAAGGACGGCCACGGGTGATGGAGGAATCGGCGCTGGAGGGGGCGGCGGAGCGGCGCGAGCTGCTGGTGGAGGCCCTGAGGGTCTACGGCGGGCGCTACGCCGAGCTCAGCCGCAGCTTCGCCGCCCATCTCGGCCTGTACGCGACCGACGCGACCGCACTGTTGGAGATCATCGCGGCCGAGGAGCGGGGAGCCCCGATCTCCCCCGCCCGCCTCGGCAAGCGCATCCTGCTCTCCTCGGGGGCGACGACCTCGCTGCTCAACCGGCTCGAACGCGCCGGGCACATCGTCCGCAGCCGGGAGCACAGCGACCGCCGCGTCGTCACCCTGCGCAGCAGCCCGCACATCCAGGAGCGCGCCGACGAGTTCTTCCGCCCCCTCGCGGCACCGATGGACGCCATCGTCGGCCGCTACCCGCCCGAGGACCTCGACCGGTTCAGGGCCCTGCTGGCGGAGATGGGCACCGCCATGGACAGCCACCTGGCACGGGTGAACCAGGACGGGTGAGGGCCGCGAGACACACGGGCCGTCCGCAGACGCCTGCGAGTCGGCAACTACCGCGTCGTCCACACGATCGACAACGGGGAGTCGGAGGTACGGGCCGCTCACGCGGGACGCCGGCCCACCGTCACGGCGCCCGACAACCTCTGATCACACCTCAGAACACCCAGTACTCATCCAGCGCAGTAACTACAGAAGGGCCGGACTCGACAGAGCTCGGCCCTTCTGACGCACACGCCGCGCTCATCGTCCAGCGCGAAGCACGCGTATGACTAAACGTTGAAGCGGAACTCCACCACGTCGCCGTCCTGCATGATGTACTCCTTGCCCTCCATGCGGGCCTTGCCCTTGGCGCGGGCCTCGGCGACCGAGCCGGTTTCGACCAGGTCGTCGAAGGAGATGATCTCGGCCTTGATGAAGCCCTTCTGGAAGTCGGTGTGGATCACACCGGCCGCCTCGGGGGCCGTCGCGCCCTTCTTGATGGTCCAGGCGCGGGCTTCCTTCGGGCCGGCGGTCAGGTAGGTCTGGAGGCCCAGGGTCTCGAAGCCGACGCGGCCGAGGGTGGCGAGGCCGGGCTCTTCCTGGCCCATCGACTGGAGCAGTTCGAGGGCTTCCTCGTCGTCCAGTTCGATCAGCTCGGACTCGATCTTGGCGTTCAGGAAGATCGCCTCGGCGGGGGCGACCAGGGCGCGCTGCTCGTTCTTGAAGTCCTCGTCGACCAGCTCGTCCTCGTCGACGTTGAACACGTACAGGAAGGGCTTGGTGGTGAGCAGGTGCAGCTCGTGCAGGAGCTTGCCCTTCTCGGTGCCCGCCGTGATGCCCGCCGCGAAGAGCGTCTGGCCGGACTCCAGGATCTTCTGCGCCTCCTCGACCGCGGCGAGCACCGCGACCTTCTCCTTCTGGAGGCGGGACTCCTTCGTCAGGCGGGGGACGGCCTTCTCGACGGACTGGAGGTCGGCGAGGATCAGCTCGGTGTTGATCGTCTCGATGTCATCCTTCGGCGAGACCTTGCCGTCGACGTGCACGACGTTCTCGTCCTTGAAGGCGCGGATGACCTGGCAGATCGCGTCGGACTCGCGAATGTTCGCCAGGAACTTGTTGCCCAGGCCCTCGCCCTCCGACGCACCGCGGACGATGCCGGCGATGTCGACGAAGTCCACCGTCGCGGGAAGGAGCCGCTGCGAGTTGAAGATCTCCGCGAGCTTGTTCAGGCGCGGGTCCGGGACGCCGACCACACCGACGTTCGGCTCGATCGTGGCGAACGGGTAGTTGGCCGCCAGCACGTCGTTCTTGGTCAGGGCGTTGAACAGGGTCGACTTGCCGACATTCGGCAGACCGACGATTCCGATCGTGAGCGACACTTTGGCGACTTCCTGGAGTGAGGAGGGGGTCAGGGGCGTCCGGGTCCGGCGCGGCCGTTCCGGCTGGGCCGGCCAGGTCCCGGAGTGGACCGATTCTCCAGTTTACGGGCCGCCCCAGTGGGCCGGGACAGGGCGGTTCTCGGGGGCGGGCGAGACGTCACTCCGCGTCGATCCCGAATCGGCCGCAGGAGTGCCCGACCGGCGGGTGGGGACCCTCTGTCGCCGTGCGCGGCCCGTGGGTCGTGGGTCGTGGTGCTTCCGTGCGTGGGGCGTGGCGCTCTCCCGTGCCGACCGGGTTCGTGGTGCTCCCCTGCGCGGTCCGTGGGTCGTGGCGCCCCGGCGGTCGGCCGGCTTCGCAGCGCTTCCGCCGTCGGTCGGGATCGTGGCGAATCCGCAGGTCGCACGGGTGTGCGATCCGGGTGCCCTCCACTTCCGGCCGTGGACGGGCTGCTTTCGGCCGTGTGACATCGAACGCAACCCCAAGCTCCGCCAAAGCGCGTGTCCAACGCCCGCTTCCCCGCCCCCGGCGACCTACGTTGGTCGGGTGGAGCAGCCCAGGACACGTCCCCCGCAGCGCAGGCAGACCCCGCAGCCCGCGCCCGTACCGCCCGCGCCGGATGTTCCTCCCGGTGAGAGTTCCGCCGTGTACCGGGTACGGGTGCGCAGCATGCCGCCCGTGGTGCTGGCGCTGCGGCGGTTCCCCAACCCTCGGCTGACCGGGATCGGGGCCGGGCTGTTCGCCTGCCTGACCATGTTCGTGCTCGCCTGTCTCGACCGGCTGCTGTTCGACAGTTCCGAGCTCGTCTACGGGCTGCTCTTCCTCCCCGTCAGCGCGCTCACCGCCGTCTGGGTCCGGCCCGCCGACCTGGTCACCGCGCCGATCAGCGTGCCCATCGCCTTCGCCGTCGGCGTGTTCCCGATCTCCGGGGGGACCGAAGGCTTCGGCGGGCAGCTCATGGGCCTGGTCACCGCTCTCGCCGTACACGCCGGCTGGCTGTACGGCGGCACGCTGATCGCCGGACTCATCGCCTCCGTACGCAAGGTGCGGCTGATGCGGGCCCGGCGGCAGTACGTGCTCGCCCAGGAGCGGAACCCCGCGGCCCGGGAGCAGCGGGGCGCCGGAGGACCGGGGCGCTCGCCGCGCGCCGCTGCCGCCGGTCGGCCCGCCGGCTCCGCCCCGCAGTCCCGCGCCGTGTCCCCGGCCTCCGCCGCTGCCGCCAAGGCCGTACGGGCCGGAGCCGGAGCGCCCGCCGCCCGTCGGACTCAGCGGCCCTGAAGTACGCGCCCCGCCCCGCGCCGTGAGCGCCGCCCGCGCCCGCCCCCGGCCGCGCGCCGCATGGTTCGGCCTCGCGCGCCGCGCGCCGCACCCGCCCCCGCGAGGCTGCGCGGCCCCGCCCCGGGAAGCTACGTGCCCCGCCCCGTACCGACTGCTCCGCTCAGCCCTTCGCCTGTGCCGCGCGGGCCGCCATCGCCGCGCCCACGATGCCCGCGTTGTTCTGCAACTGGGCCGGGACGATCTCGGCGCGGACCTTCTCGATCAGCGGCAGGAACTTGTCCGCCTTGCGGCTCACTCCACCGCCGATGATGAACAGCTCCGGCGAGAACAGCATCTCCACGTGGAGCAGGTACTTCTGGACCCGGTGCGCCCAGTGCTGCCAGCTGAGGTCCCCGTCGTCCTTGGCCTTCGTGGAGGCGTGCTTCTCCGCCTCGTGGCCGTGCAGCTCCAGGTGGCCCAGCTCGGTGTTGGGGACCAGCTCGCCGTCGGTGAAGACCGCGCTGCCGATGCCCGTGCCGAACGTCAGCAGGATGACCGTGCCCGTACGGCCCTTGCCCGCGCCGAACGTCATCTCGGCGACCCCGGCCGCGTCCGCGTCGTTCAGGATGGTGACCGGCTGACCGATCCGCTCGCCCAGCAGGGCCCGGGCGTCGGTGTCGATCCAGCCCTTGTCGACATTGGCCGCGGTGCGGGTGACCCCGTCGGTGACGACTCCGGGGAACGTGACGCCGACCGGGCCCGACCAGTCGAAGTGGCCGACGACCTCCGCCACGCAGTCGGCCACGCCCTTGGGCGTGGCCGGTTGCGGTGTCAGCACTTTGTGGCGCTCCTGCGCCAGGTCCCCGCGGTCCAGGTCCACGGGAGCACCCTTGATCCCGGATCCGCCGATGTCCACGCCGAAGATCTCCATGGCATCCACCGTACGGGCAGGCCGCGCCCGGTGCGCGGCTACTCGGCGGAAAGGACGGGCCCCACACTCCAAGGACAGAGCGCCCGCTTCTGCGCGGAGAGGCGGGCGCTACTCGGCGGAGGACAGGGCGGCGGCCTCGGCGCGCAGGTCGCGGCGGAGCTCCTTGGGGAGGGAGAAGGTGATCGACTCGTCGGCCGTCTTCACCGTTTCCACGTCCGCGTAACCCCGCTCCGCGAGCCACTCCAGGACGCCGTCGACCAGGACGTCCGGCACCGAGGCCCCGGAGGTCAGGCCGACCGTCGTCACGCCCTCCAGCCACGCCTCGTCGATCTCGCTCGCGAAGTCCACCAGGTGGGCGGCGGGGGCGCCGGCGTCCAGGGCGACCTCGACCATCCGGATGGAGTTCGAGGAGTTCTTGGAGCCGACCACGATGACCAGCTCGGCGTCCTCGGCCAGCTTCTTCACCGCGATCTGGCGGTTCTGCGTGGCGTAGCAGATGTCGTCGCTCGGGGGCGAGAGGAGGTTCGGGAACTTCGACTTGAGGGCGTCGACCGTCTCCATCGTCTCGTCGACGGACAGGGTGGTCTGGGAGAGCCAGACGACCTTCGACTCGTCGCGGACCTCGACGTTCGCCACGTCCTCGGGGCCGTCGACGAGCTGGATGTGGTCGGGGGCCTCGCCGGAGGTGCCGATGACCTCCTCGTGGCCCTCGTGGCCGATCAGGAGGATGTCGTAGTCCTCCTTGGCGTACCGGACGGCTTCCTTGTGGACCTTGGTGACCAGCGGGCAGGTCGCGTCGATGGTGGCGAGCTTGCGCTCGGCGGCCTCCGCGTGGACGGTGGGCGCGACTCCGTGCGCGGAGAACATCACGATGGAGCCCTCGGGCACCTCCGCGGTGACGTCCACGAAGATCGCGCCCTTCTTCTCCAGGGTCTGCACGACGTACTTGTTGTGCACGATCTCGTGGCGGACGTAGATCGGGGCCCCGTACTGCTCCAGGGCCTTCTCGACGGCGATCACGGCACGGTCCACGCCCGCGCAGTAGCCACGGGGAGCGGCGAGCAGGACACGGCGGGCAGGCGTTGCAGTCATGCGTCCCATCGTAAGGCCGTGGCGAACAGGCGCGCGGACGGCCGGATCGGGACACTGGTCGCGGTGCGTGTGCAGTGGTTCGCGGATGGTGATGGAGGGGTCATGGCGTCGGTGCCCGGGAGCGGATCGGGAAGCGGTACGAGCGGAGGAGGCGGTGCCGGTACGAGGGACGGGGGCGGGACACCGGGGAGCCCTGCCGGCGGCGGGGGCGGGTCCGGGAGCAGTGCCGAGGGCGGCGGGCTGCGGCGGACCCTGGGGTTCCGGGACCTGGTCGTCTACGGGCTCCTCTTCATCGCCCCGATGGCCCCCGTCGGCGTGTTCGGCACCCTCGACGCGAAGTCCGGCGGCGCGGTCGCCCTCGTCTACGTGGTCGCCACGGTCGTCATGGGGTTCACCGCCTTCAGCTACGCCCAGATGGTGCGGGTGGCCCCCTTCGCGGGTTCGGTCTTCACGTACGCCCGCAAGGGGCTCGGGGAAGGGCCGGGGTTCATCGCCGGGTGGATGGCGATGCTCGACTACCTCCTCATCCCGGCCGTCGCCTACCTCTTCTCCGGGATCGCGATGAACGCGCTGGTCCCGGAGGTCTCGCGGTGGGTGTGGACCGCCCTCGCGGTGCTCGTGACGACCCTGCTCAACCTGTGGGGCGTACGGGCCGCCGCCCGCGTCGGCTTCGCGGTGCTGGCCATGGAGATCATCGTGCTGCTGGTCTTCGTGGTCGCGGCCGTCGTCGTCCTCGTACGGGACGGGGCGCAGCGCGGCTGGCTGTCGCCGCTGACCGGGGACACCGGGTTCTCCGCGGCGGCCGTGCTGGGGGCGGTGTCGATCGCGGTGCTGTCGTACCTCGGTTTCGACGCCATCGCCTCGTTCGCCGAGGAGGTGACGGGCGGTTCGCGGAAGGTGGCGCGGGCGGTGCTGTTCTGCCTGGTGCTGGCCGGCACGCTCTTCGTGGCGCAGTCGTATCTGGCGGCCCTGCTGGAACCGGTCAGCTCGGCCGAGCTGGCGGCGGACCCGGCGGCGCAGGGGTCGGCGTTCTACGACGCGGTGGACGCCTCGGTGGGAACCTGGCTGCACGATCTGGTGGCGGTCAGCAAGGCGATCGGCGCCGCCTTCGCCGCGCTGGCGGGGCAGGCCGCCGCCGGCCGGCTCGTCTTCGCGATGGCGCGCGAGCGGCGGCTGCCGTCGGTCCTCGCGAAGGTCAGCCCGACGTCCGGGGTGCCGCGCTTGGCGATCCTGGGCGCGGCCGTCGTGACGCTGGTGGCCGCCGTGTGGGCGGCCCGGCGCGACGACGGTCTCGACCACCTGGTCTCGGTGGTGGACATCGGCGCGCTGACGGCGTTCATCCTGCTGCACGCGTCGGTGGTCGGCTGGTTCGCCGTACGCCGCATGGCGGGGCCGCCCGTGTGGTGGCGGCACGTCCTCGTGCCGGTGGTCGGCGCGGGCATCCTCGTCGCGGTCATCGTCGAGGCGACGACGACGTCCCAGGTGGTGGGCCTCTGCTGGCTCGGCGTGGGGCTCGTGGTGCTGGCGGTGCAGGGGACGGGACGGCAGAGCGGCGCGGAGGGGCCGGGCGGACCGGGCGCACCTGGTGACCCGGGGAGCCCGCGCGGCACGGTGGGGTGAGGGCGCGGTGAGGTGAGGGCGGACGCCCGGGGGACCTACCGGGGCGCGCGTACGGGATGGGCGCGCGTACGGGGTGCGGCACAAGGCGGCGCGCATACGGGACCGGCGTACGGGATGTGCGCGCGTACGGGCTGGGTGTCGGTAGGTGCCGATACGCTCGCCCGTATGGCTCTCAACACGTCCGCGGAAGCGCCGCTGCCCGTCGGTGAGGTCTCCCGGCTGATCGGGGGGTGGATCGACCGGCTCGGCGCTGTCTGGGTGGAGGGGCAGATCACCCAGCTCTCGCGGCGGCCGGGGGCCGGTGTCGTCTTCCTGACGCTGCGGGACCCCTCGCACGACATCTCGGTGAGCGTGACCTGTTTCCGGCAGGTCTTCGACCGGATCGCCGACGTGGTGAGCGAGGGCGCGCGGGTCGTCGTGCTCGCCAAGCCCGAGTGGTACGCGCCCCGGGGGCAGCTCTCGCTGCGGGCCACCGACATACGGCCGGTCGGCATCGGCGAGCTGCTGGTGCGGCTGGAGCAGTTGAAGAAGTCGCTCGCCTCGGAGGGGCTCTTCGCGCTGGACCGGAAGAAGCCGCTCCCCTTCCTGCCGCAGCTCATCGGCCTGGTCTGCGGGCGGGCGTCCGCCGCCGAGCGCGACGTCCTGGAGAACGCCCGCCGCCGCTGGCCCGCCGTCCGCTTCGAGGTCCGCAACACCGCCGTCCAGGGGGTGAACGCGGTCGCCCAGGTCGTGCAGGCGGTCGAGGAGCTGGACGCGCTGCCCGAGGTCGACGTGATCGTGGTCGCCCGGGGCGGCGGCAGCGTCGAGGACCTGCTGCCGTTCTCCGACGAGCAGTTGGTGAGGACGGTGGCCGCGTGCCGTACGCCGGTGGTCTCCGCGATCGGCCACGAGCCCGACTCGCCGCTGCTGGACCTGGTGGCCGACCTGCGGGCCTCCACGCCGACGGACGCGGCCAAAAAGGTCGTCCCCGACGTGGGCGAGGAGCTGGACCGGGTGCAGCAGTTGCGGGACCGGGCGCTGCGGACCGTACGGGGGCTGCTGGACCGGGAGGAGCGGGGGCTCGCGCACGCGCTGGGCCGGCCCGCGATGGAGCGGCCGCAGCGGCTGGTGGACGAGCGCGAGGCCGAGGTCGACGCGCTCGTCGGGCGTAGCCGCCGGGTGCTGGGCCATCTGCTGGACCGCGCCGATTCGGAGCTGGCGCACACGCTCGCCCGGGTCGTCTCGCTCTCCCCCGCCGCCACGCTGGAGCGCGGGTACGCGGTGCTCCAGCGGCCCGACGGGCACGTGGTGCGCTCCCCCGACGAGGCCGGGGCGCCCGGTGAACCGCTGCGGGCGCGGGTGTCGGAGGGCGAGTTCACCGTACGGGTGGACGGGTGAACCGGCGGGCCCGCGCCCGCCGTGACGTACCGGGGCCCGGGGCCTCCTTGGACATGACAGCTCACATTTAGGGTGGATCACATGACGGACGACGGTACGGAGGCGACTGCCGCCGCCACGGGCACGCTCGGCTACGAGCAGGCGCGCGACGAGCTCATCGAGGTGGTGCGCCGGCTGGAGGCGGGCGGCACGACGCTGGAGGAGTCGCTGGCCCTGTGGGAGCGGGGCGAGGAGCTGGCGAAGGTCTGCCGCCGCTGGCTGGAGGGTGCGCGCGCCCGGCTGGACGCGGCCCTCGCCCGCCCGGAGGACCGGGACGCCGAGGAGGGCTGAGCCGGGGCGGCCCTGCGGCCGGAGCCCTCTCTGCGGCCCGGAGCCGGCCCTGCGACCGAGGTCGGAGCCGGGGCGGCCCGCGATCCCGGACGCGGGGACGGACCGGTCCAGGTGTCGCGCGGACCGGATGGGTGCCCTGTGCAATGGATCACCCGGCGCCAGCTTTAGTTGAAAGTTAACCTAATCCAGGCGTACGCTCGGACCTTCTTCCCCCACTGTGTACTTCGGAAGGTCAGCACCACATGTCCCTCGTTCTCGACGCCGCCGCCCAGGACCTCCTCTTCCGCGAGGCCCGTACCGCCAACACGTTCACCGACGAGCCGGTGACCGACGAGCAGGTCCAGGCCATCTACGACCTGGTCAAGTTCGGCCCCACCGCCTTCAACCAGTCGCCGCTGCGCGTCGTCCTGGTCCGGTCCGCCGAGGGTCGCGAGCGTCTGGTGCAGCACATGGCCGAGGGCAACCGCCCGAAGACCGCGACGGCCCCGCTGGTCGCGATCCTGGCCGCCGACAACGAGTTCCACGAGGAGCTCCCGGCCCTGCTCCCCCACTTCCCGCAGGCCAAGGACGTCTTCTTCTCGGAGCGCCCGGTCCGCGAGTCCGCCGCCGGCCTCAACGCCGCGCTGCAGGCCGCCTACTTCATCATCGGCGTCCGCGCCGCCGGTCTGGCCGCCGGCCCGATGACCGGGTACGACGCCGCGGGCATCCAGAAGGAGTTCCTGGACGGCGACCACACCCCGCTGATGGTCGTCAACATCGGCAAGCCGGGCGAGGACGCCTGGTTCCCGCGCAGCCCGCGCCTCTCCTACGACGAGGTCGTCAAGACCGTCTGAGGCACCTCGCCCGCGCGAAGGCCCCGGACCACCAGGCGTACCTGGCGGTCCGGGGCCTTCGTCCGCAACGGTCCGGGGCCTTCGTCGCGACGGTCCGGCGCTTCGTCCGCGACGGTCCGGGGCCTTCGTCGCGACGGTCCGGCGCTTCGTCCGCGACGGTCCGGCGTGAGCCGCGTATCAGGGGGCCGGGGCGGCCGGCGGCGTCGTCTTCAGCGCCTCGGCCATCGCGACCAGGCTCTCCTTGGGGGCCGAACCGGTCACCACGGTGGTGTGGCCCTTCCCGGGCAGGACGAGGGCGTCGTACTTGTCGCCCTCCCAGACCTGCCACTCCTCGCCGGCCACGGTCTCGGTGCGCCCGGTGTCCTTCGCCTTCTGGCTGACCTCGGGGACGTACGTACGCGCGGCGGCGGTGGACTGCTCGACCGCGACGTACTTGCGGTCCGCGTCGAGGAAGCCGAGGTGCCACGCCTTGTCGGCGGCCTCGTCGTACCGGACGGAGGTCGCCTTCCACTTCTCCGGCAGGCCCTCCGGCGCGGCCACCGGGTAGGGCGCGGCGGTCCGCACCGTCGCCAGCTCCACGGTGAAGTCGACCGCCTTGACCGGGTCCGCGTGCTCGTCCTTCGGGATGAAGAGGTAGATGACCCCCGCGCAGGCGGCGATCACCAACGTCGACAGGAACATGTCCCGGACTGTCTGCTTGCCTCGCTTGCTTGCCACGGGTCCATGGTGGCACGCGGCCTGACACGCCCGGCCGCAGGGTGCCGGTCGCGGGGCGCGGCGGACGCCGGCCACGGGACGCGGCGGATATCGGCCGAAGCGGGCGGCGCGGCGGCGCTCATGCGTGACCCGCCCTGCTCATTTTATCGACCTACCGATAGAGTCACAGCACCCTCATATCCGGTCGTCGCCGTACAGAAAGGTGCGCTCCGATGTCCGAGCATCATCTGCCGTCCCAACTGGAGGTCTCCCCCGAGGCCCCCGACCGCAACCTGGCCCTGGAGCTGGTCCGGGTCACCGAGGCCGCCGCCATGGCGGCCGGGCGCTGGGTGGGCCGCGGCGACAAGATCGGCGCCGACGGCGCCGCCGTGAAGGCCATGCGCACCCTCGTCTCGACCGTCTCGATGAACGGCGTCGTCGTCATCGGGGAGGGCGAGAAGGACGAGGCCCCGATGCTGTTCAACGGCGAGCGGGTCGGTGACGGCACCGGCGCCGAGGTCGACATCGCCGTCGACCCGATCGACGGAACCACGCTCAACGCCAAGGGCATGCCGAACGCCATCGCCGTGCTGGCGGCCGCCGACCGCGGCGCGATGTTCGACCCGTCGGCGGTCTTCTACATGGACAAGCTGGTCACCGGGCCCGAGGCGGCGGACTTCGTCGACATCAACGCGCCCGTGGCCGTCAACATCCGCCGCGTGGCCCGGGCGAAGAACTCCACGCCCGAGGACGTCACCGTCGTCATCCTCGACCGGCCTCGGCACGAGGGCATCGTCAAGGAGATCCGGGAGACCGGCGCGCGGATCAAGTTCATCTCCGACGGCGACGTCGCGGGCTCGATCATGGCGGCCCGCGAGGGCACCGGCGTCGACCTGCTGATGGGCATCGGCGGGACGCCCGAGGGCATCATCTCGGCGTGCGCCATAAAGTGCCTCGGCGGCGTCATCCAGGGCAAGCTGTGGCCGAAGGACGAGGCGGAGCGGCAGAAGGCGCTGGACGCGGGCCACGATCTGGACCGGGTGCTGTCCACCGACGACCTGGTCAGCGGCGACAACGTGTTCTTCGTGGCGACGGGGATCACGGACGGTGAGCTGATGCGCGGTGTGCGGTACCGCGCGGAGACGGCGACCACCGAGTCGATCGTGATGCGGTCCAAGTCGGGCACGATCCGGTCGATCTCCTCGACCCACCGGCTGTCGAAGCTGCGCGCGTACAGCGCCATCGACTTCGACCGCGCGAAGTAGGCCGGAGGCCGCCGAGGCGGCCGGAAGCCCGTGACGTGTGCGCGAGGAGGGGGTGCCGGGAAGCTGATCCGCTTCCCGGCGCCCCCTCCTCGTACGCGTACGCGGTCAGCCCGCGGCGGCTATGCGGCCGGCCGTCGCCGCGGTCGTCAGCTCGATGTCCCGCCGCCTCCGCCGGGCCAGCGCGACCCGGCGCTCCGCGGCGGTGAGCCCGCCCCACACCCCGTACGGCTCGGGCTGCATCAGCGCGTGCTCCCGGCACTCCACCATGACCGGACACCGGGCGCAGACCCGCTTGGCGGCCTCCTCGCGGGCCAGCCGGGCGGCGGTCGGCTCCTTGGAGGGGGCGAAGAACAGGCCGGCCTCGTCGCTGCGGCAGGCCGCGTCGGAGTGCCAGGGGCCCGCATCGTCCTCCCGGGCGGGGGTGCGCTGGGCCGGAACGGCGGCGACCTGCAGGGGCTGATGCGGCGGTTGCAGCACGGTCTACTCCTGACGACGGCTACGGCTTCGCGAACGAGAGTCGATGCAGCACTCCCTACCCGCTGCGCGTACGCCTATGCACTGAGAGACACCGGCGCGCGACGCACAGCAATGCGCCCGCGCGGCATTCTGGCTGAATACCGAAGGGCTTCCGCCGCCTCCTATTCAGTGGCCGAGGTGTTTGCGCAGCCGGCGCTGGAGGTCCGCGACGAACTTGCCGCGCTTCGGCCGCGCCTCGACGGTCCCGAACACGGAATAGCCGTTCACCACGACAACCGGCGCCTCCGGGTCCACCGATTCGAGCGTCCGTACGTCGAACGTGCCGAAAACCCCGGTGCCGTTGCCGCGCAGGGAAATGTTCTCCGGCACCCGCACATCGACGCTGCCGAAGATGGACGTCGCGTTGATGACGGTCAGTCGTTGGCCGAAAAGCGCTTCGGTCAGATCGATCTCCACGCTGCCGAACAGCGCGAAGGCGTTCGTCCGGCCGCCGACCCGCCAACGGCCCTTGCGGGAGGCGCCGCTGAAGACCGCGACCAAGTTCTCTGCGGGCCCGTCGGGGCCCTCGGGGCCGTAGGCGTACGGCTGCTGGGCGCTCGTCCGGGCGGTGGAACCGTGCGAGGCGGGCAGATCCCTGACCAGCGGCTGGAGTTCGCCGACGGTCTTGGCCCGGTAGACCAGGTCGACCCGCTCGGCGTGCTCGTCGGCCGTCAGACGACCCTCGGCCATCGCCTCGCGCAGGATGTCCGCGATCCGGTCGCGGTCGGCGTCGGAGGCGCGGAGGTCGTCGGCCGCCAGGGGTTCGGCGTGCGGCGGGGCGGCCGGGGCGAGCGGCTGCTGGGGCTGCTTCTCTAGGTCCACCGGCCCAGGGTACCCAAACGCGATAGATCGCGACTACCCCTCGACCGGCGCGCCCGGCGGCCGGCGGCGGGCCGTGCGGCGCCCCCGGACACCGGCCCGCGGCCCGGAAGCCCCGGGCCCCGGTCCAGGTGAGCCTTACCTCACAGGATGTTCCCGTAGGCGGCGTTCTACCCTGGTTGACGCGCTGCCCGAGGGAGGTCAGCCGCTGTCGCCGAGTGAGGAATGGCCGTCATGGCAGAGTTTGCGTACTCCGATCTGCTCCCCCTGGGAGAGGACACCACGCCGTACCGTCTGGTGACCGCCGAGGGCGTCTCCACCTTCGAGGCCGACGGCCGGACGTTCCTCAAGGTCGAGCCGGAGGCCCTGCGCACGCTCGCCGCCGAGGCGATGCACGACATCTCGCACTACCTGCGCCCGGCCCACCTGGCGCAGCTGCGGCGGATCGTCGACGACCCGGAGGCGTCCTCCAACGACAAGTTCGTGGCGCTGGACCTTCTGAAGAACGCCAACATCGCCGCCGCGGGCGTGCTCCCGATGTGCCAGGACACCGGCACGGCGATCGTCATGGGCAAGCGCGGGCAGAACGTGCTGACCGAGGGCGGTGACGAGGAGGCCCTGTCGCACGGGATCTACGACGCGTACACCAAGCTCAACCTGCGCTACTCGCAGATGGCCCCGCTGACCATGTGGGACGAGAAGAACACCGGCTCCAACCTCCCGGCCCAGATCGAGCTGTACGCCACCGACGGCGGCGCGTACAAGTTCCTCTTCATGGCGAAGGGCGGCGGCTCGGCCAACAAGTCGTTCCTCTACCAGGAGACGAAGGCCGTTCTGAACGAGACCTCCATGATGAAGTTCCTGGAGGAGAAGATCCGTTCGCTGGGCACCGCGGCCTGCCCGCCGTACCACCTGGCGATCGTGGTCGGCGGCACCTCGGCGGAGTTCGCGCTGAAGACCGCCAAGTACGCCTCCGCGCACTACCTGGACGAGCTGCCCGCCGAGGGCTCCCCCACCGGGCACGGCTTCCGGGACAAGGAGCTGGAGGAGAAGGTCTTCGAGCTGACGCAGAGGATCGGGATCGGGGCGCAGTTCGGCGGCAAGTACTTCTGCCACGACGTGCGCGTGGTGCGCCTGCCCCGGCACGGCGCCTCGCTGCCCGTCGCCATCGCCGTGTCCTGCTCGGCGGACCGCCAGGCCACCGCGAAGATCACCGCCGAGGGCGTCTTCCTGGAGCAGCTGGAGAAGGACCCGGCCCGCTTCCTCCCGGACACCACCGACGAGCACCTGGACGAGTCCGGGGACGTCGTGAAGATCGACCTCAACCGGCCGATGGACGAGGTGCTGGCCGAACTGACCAAGTACCCGGTCAAGACGCGCCTCTCGCTGACCGGCCCGCTGGTCGTGGCCCGCGACATCGCCCACGCCAAGATCAAGGAGCGGCTGGACGCGGGCGAGGAGATGCCGCAGTACCTCAAGGACCACCCGGTGTACTACGCGGGCCCGGCGAAGACGCCCGAGGGGTACGCCTCCGGCTCGTTCGGCCCGACGACGGCCGGCCGCATGGACAGTTACGTGGAGCAGTTCCAGGCGGCGGGCGGCTCGAAGGTGATGCTCGCGAAGGGCAACCGCAGCAAACAGGTCACCGACGCCTGCGACGCGCACGGCGGCTTCTACCTCGGTTCGATCGGCGGCCCGGCGGCCCGGCTCGCCCAGGACTGCATCAAGAAGGTCGAGGTCGTCGAGTACGAGGAGCTCGGCATGGAAGCGGTCTGGAAGATCGAGGTCGAGGACTTCCCCGCGTTCATCGTCGTCGACGACAAGGGCAACGACTTCTTCACCGAGCCCGCCCCGGCGCCGACCTTCACCAGCATTCCGGTGCGGGGGCCGGGTCTGGCCTGACCCGTCGTCCCGTAACCCGTCGTCCCGTACGCGTACGCAGGGGCCCGCCCGTCCGGGTGGGCCCCTGCGGCGTGCGGTGCGCCTGGGGCGGTCGGGCCCTGGGGCGTGCGGCGCCTCGGGCGTGCGGCGCCTCTCGGGCCCTCGGGGGTCCGGTGCCTCTCGGGCCCTCGGGGGTCCGGTCGGCCGGTCCCGGCCGGTCGGCCCGGTCCTGGTCGGCCGGTCCCGGCCGGTCGCCCCGGATACCCGCTCCTCGGCCTCCGGTCGGCCGTTCCTCAGTCGTCCAGCAGGCCCGATGTCGCGACCAGGTAGCCGAGTTGGGCCCGGCTGTTGCTGCCCAGCTGCTCGGACACCTTGCGCACGTGCTCGGCCACGCTGCGGCGGCTCATGCCGATGCGGCGGGCGATGGCGGCGTCGGTCTCGCCGTTCACCACCGCCTGGAGGATGGCCCGTTGGAGGTCGGAGGTGACCAAGGGCGTGCGCAGCGGCGCGCGTTCGGGGCGTACGGGGGCCGCGCGCGACCACGCCTCGTCGAAGTGGCGGACCAGGAACCGCACCAGGGACGGGTGGCGGACGCGCAGCGCCGTGTGCGGATCGTCGGAGAACGGGATGAAGGCGAGGTCCCGGTCGAAGACGATGAACCGGTCGATGACCTCCGGGAGCGTCCGGATCTCGGCCCCCTCGGCGGTCACCTGCTCGATGTAGGCGAGCGTGGTGCGGTCGGAGCGGACGGCGTGCTGGTAGAGCGTGCGCTGGCGGATGCCGCGCCGCAGGTTGCCGAGGTCGCGCGGGAGGGACTGCTCCAGGATGTGGGCGGGGCGTCCGCCGCCGGGGTGGGCGGTCCGGACCTCGGCGCGGCAGCCGCTCACCCCGGCCTCCAGCGCCTTGCTGATGACGGCGGCCCCGGCGAGCCGGGTGAGGGCGGGGCGTTCGGGCGGGTACGTCTCGGCGTAGAGGCCCTCGAAGGCGGCGAGGGTGGCGCGGGCGGAGCGCAGGGTGCGGCGCTGCTCGGCGATGGCCTCCTCGATCGGGGCGAGGGCGGCGAACGACGCGGTCTCCGGCGGTACGGGGACGAGGCGCCCCGGTACCTCCTGGTCGGCCACCATCAGGTGCAGGGAGCGCAGGCAGGGCGGGGCGGCCTCCGCCGGAAGCCCGCCCTCCGTCAGCGCGCGGCGATAGGCCGCGAGCGCCGCCTCGCAGGGTTGTTCCGGAATCGACCGGTCCATGCGTGATTCACGGCAATCACATACCGGTGAGGGGGAATGATCGGCCTTCACAAGGGTGCAGATTACCTTTGTGCAATCGGCGGACGTCTTCTCGGCGGCGTCGTGCGACGAGTATGTCCGGGTGACATCTGGAATGGACGGTACGGACAGGCCGACGGCGAACGACCCGGACGGCGACGCCGGGAAGGACCGGGACACCGCGGTCTCCGAGCGCCGTTTCCGATTCCTCGTCGGCGGATACGCGGTGTCCTCCTACGGCACATTCCTGAATATGGTGGCGCTCAATCTCTTCGTCTACGAGACGACGGGGCGGGCGCTGGCCATGGGGTTGTTCATGGCGGTGCGGCTGGCCTCCGGATTCGTCGCCGGACTGGTCGTGGGCAATCTCCTCGCCCGATTCAGCGCGAAAAGCGTGATGCTGTGGGCAAATATCGGGCAGGGCGCCGTGATGCTCCTGCTCATCCTGGCGCCGGACGGTCTGCTGACCGGCGCGCTGATGGCCGTCTCGGTGGTGATCGGGGCGTGCGGGACGCTCTTCATGGTGGCGTTGCGCAGCTCGATCCCGGAGATGGTCGGCGAGGACCGCCGGGCCTGGGCGAACTCGCTTTCGATCACCGGGCGTTCGCTGGCCATGGTGGCGGGGTTCGCCTCGGCGGGCGTCGTGGTCTCCCTCGTCGGGTACACGGCCGCCTTCCTCGTCGACATGGCGACCTTCGTGGTCTGCGCGGTGACGGTGGCGCTGCTGCCGATCGCGGGCGGGAAGGGAGCCGGCGGCACCGCGGCCGGGGAGAAGGAGGACGAGGGCAAGTCCGAGGCGGAGGCGTCCTCGAAGGGGTCCGGGAGCCGGTGGCGCCCGACGGCCTTCCTGGCGCTCGCCGCCGCGCCCGGCCTCGGGCTGATGGTGGCGCTGCGCGGGGTCGACGCGTTCGGCTCCTCGTCCCACAACGCGGCCCTGCCGATCTACTCGGCCTCGCTGGACGACGCGAACCCGGCCGTGTTCGTGAGCGCGTTCTGGTGCGTCTGGGCGCTCGGCAACATCGGGGCCCAGCAGGTGATCCAGCGGTACGCACAGCGCACCGGGCACACGGTGGGAGCGCTCGGTTTCGGCTACGGCACGGTGGTGATGTCGGCCGCCTTCATCGCGGCGTTCGCCGGGTTCCCGCTGGCGGTGACAGCGGTGATCGCGCTGGTCGCGGGCGCTGCGGACGGCCTCACGGAGGTCTCGTACACCTCGCACCTGCAGACACTTCCGGCCACCTTGCGCGGCCACGCCTTCGGTCTGTCGGCCACATTTGAGAATCTCGGTTTCGGCGTCGGCATGATCCTCGTGGCGGCGGCCCTGGACCGGTTCACCCCGCTGGCCGTGGTGGGCTGGTCCCACGGGGCCGCCATCGTCGTGGCCGTCGTGTTCCTGCTGCGGGTGGCGGGGCTGCGGCGGGCGGAGGAGCGTACGGGGCGGGGAGAGCGCGCCGGGCGTTCGGCGCGCGCGGGGCGTGCGGGGCTGCGAAAGGAACAGGCCGTTGAGGGACGACCGGATCGCGGTGATCGGGACGGCGCTGAGGTTTCCGGGGGCTGACACCCCCGAGGCGTACTGGCGCGACATCCGGGCGGGGGCCGGCCACGTACGCCGCTTCACCCGGGCCGAGTTCGCGGCGGCGGGGATACCGGCGGAGCGGTACCGGCAGCCGGGGTTCGCCGGGGCGAGCGCGCCGCTGGCGGGGGTGGACGGCTTCGACGCCGGCTTCTTCGGGATGAGCGGGCGCGAGGCCGAACTCACCGATCCGCAGCAGCGGTTGTTCCTGGAATGCTGCTTCCACGCGCTGGAGGACGGCGGATACGCGGGGGACGGCAGCGGCCACGCCGGGGACGGGGACGGCCTCGCGGAGGGGGGCGGCGGCTCCGTACGGCAGGGGCGCGCGGGCGGCGGTGCGCACGATTCCGTGCGGATCGGGGTGTACGGCAGCGTGGGCTACCGCCTGTACTCGCTGCACAGCTATCTCGCCGAGAACCTGGCTGCGGAGGCCGGGTCGGGCGACTGGATGACCGCCAAGCAGGTCCAGGTCGGCACCTACCCCGACTTCGTGGCCGCTCGGGCCGCCTTCCGGCTCGGTCTGACCGGCCCCGCGCTCACCGTGTCGACGGCCTGCTCCAGCTCTCTGGTGGCGGTGCACCTGGCCTGCCAGGCGCTGCGCGCCGGGGACGCGGACCTGATGCTGGTGGGCTCGGCGGCGCTGCATCTGCCGCAGGTCAGCGGACACGTGCCGGTGAAGGGCTCCACCCTCTCCCCCACCGGTGCCGTCCGGGCCTTCGACGCGGCGGCGGACGGCACGGTGGGCGGCAACGGGGCCGCCGCCGTCCTCCTCAAGCCGCTGGCACGGGCGCTGGCCGACGGCGACACCGTGCACGCGGTGATCCTGGGCTCGGCGGTCACCAACGACGGCGCGGACAAACGGGGGTTCGCGGCCCCCGGGGCAGCCGGGCAGCGGGACGCGGTGCTCGGGGCGTTGCGGGCGGCGGGCGTGGACGCGGCGTCCATCGGCTATGTGGAGGCGCACGGCACGGGCACGCTGAAGGGTGACCCGATCGAGTTCGCCGCCCTGACGGAGGCGTTCCGCGCGCACACCGACCGGACCGGGTTCTGCGCGCTCGGCTCGACGAAACCGGCCATCGGCCATCTGGACAGCGCGGCCGGGCTCGCCGGACTGATCAAGGCCGTGGAGGTGCTGCGCCACGGGGTGGTCCCGCCGCTGGTGAACTTCGCCCGCCCCAACCCGGCGCTGGCGGTGGAGAGCAGTCCGTTCCTGCTGCCGGTACGGGAGCGGAGCTGGCCGCTGCCGGGGGTGCGGCGAGCCGGTGTGCACGCGATCGGCATGGGCGGTACGAACGCTCACGTGATCCTGGAACAGGCGCCGGAGGCCGCGCCCGTCGCAGCCGCCGCAGCCGCAGCCGCTCCATCGACGCCCTCGATGTCGGCTCCCGCGCTGTTGTCGCCTTCGGCCCGCGCGCCCGCGCTGTCGTCGCCGTCGGCCCGCGTGCCCGCCCTGCTGCCGGTCTCGGCCGCTGACGGGGAGGCGCTGCGGGCGTACGCCGGCGCGCTGCGGGACCGGCTGGCGGACGAGGCGCCCCCGGCCCCCGCCGATCTGCTGACCACCATGGCGCTCGGCCGGCGGCTGCTGCCGCACCGGCTGGTGGTGACGGCGGCGGACCCGGTCGCCGGGCTGGACGCGTTCCTGTCCGGGGCCCCGGCGGGCGAGGCGTACGCGACGGGGGTCGCGGACGGCGTACGGCAGCCGGTGTTCCTGTTCAGCGGGCAGGGCGGCGGGCACCCGGGCATGGGCGCCGAACTCGCCGCGCGCTTCCCCGTGGTGGCCCGGACGCTGGCGGAGTGCGCCCGGGTGTACGCCGAGGAGACCGGCCGGCACGACTTCCTCGACCGGATCGTCGGCGGGCGGGGCCCCGCGCGCTGGGACACCGCCTTCGCCCAGCCCGCCCTGTTCGCCCTCCAGCTCGCCCAGGCCCGCCTGTGGGAGCGGCTCGGGATCGTCCCGGCGCGGGTCGCCGGGCACAGTGTCGGGGCGTACGCGGCGCTCTGCGTGGCCGGGGCGCTGGACGCCGAGGACGCGATGCGGCTGGTCTGCGGGCGCGGACGGCTGATGGAGGAACGTTCCGCCCCGGGCGCGATGGCCTCCGCGTTCGTCCCCCGGGACCGGGTACGGGAGCTGCTGGCCGCCGTGCCGGGGCTGGAGCTCGCCGTGGTGAACGGGGCGGCGCACCATGTGCTGGGCGGGGCCCCGGAAGCCGTGGAGGCGGTGCGGGCGCTGCTGGCGGCGCGGGGCGAGGCGTACGAGGTGCTGGCCGTGGACCGGGCGTTCCACACCGCGCTGCTGGACGGGGCGCTGGAGGAGTTCCGGGTGCTGGCCGACAAGACCGAACTGCGCCCGCTGCACACGGAGTTCGTCGACGGCATCGACGGCACCGTACGCCCGGCGGGGTGGCGGGCCGACGCCGCGTACCTGGTCGCGCAGGCCCGCCGTACGGCCGACTTCGCCGCCGTGCTGGACCGGCTGGGCGGGGGTGCGGGGGCCGGGGGGCCGCTGCCGGGTCCCGGTGCTCCGCTGCTGGTGGAGCTGGGGCCGTCCGCCGTGCTGACGCGCATGGTCCGCCGGACGTTGCCGGACGCGCTCTGCGTACCGACGCGGGACGCGGAGCGGGCGGTGGCCGCGCTGCACTGCGCCGGGGCCCCGGTGGACTGGGCGGCGCTGCTCGACGGCTGCGGGGGCCGGCGTATCCGGCTGCCCACGTACCCCTTCCAGCGCCGGTCGTACTGGAGGGGGCCGGGCCCGTACACGCCCCCGCCGCCCCCTCCGCGCACGCCGCGCCCGGCTTCCGACACACCCCCGGCACCGCCCGCTCCGGCCCGCCCGGCCGGCTGCGATGCCGCTCGCCCATCGCCACGCTCCCCGGAGGACCGCATGACCGAACAGGCCGTACTGGACAGGGTGCTGGAGCTGACCGCGCGCCACCTCGGGCACCGCCCCGACGAGGTCGCGGCGGACCGCACGTTCGTCGGGCTCGGTGCGGACTCGCTCCAGCTCATCGGGATGGTGCGGCAGTTGGAGGCGGAGTTCGGCACGGAGATCAGCATGCGGGAGGTCCTGGAGGAGGCGGGCACCCCGCGTCTGACGGCCGCGCTGATAGCGGGGCGGGCGGCCCCCGCGACGACGAACGCCGGCGCTCTGGCGGCTCCGGCGGTCGGCCTCGGGGGCATGAGTGCTGTGGCGCCGACTCCTGAAGTCCCTTCGGCCGCTGGGCCGATGGGCACCGGGCCCGTCGCAGGGAGCGCCACCGGCGCGGACTCGCCCGCCGCCGACGCGTCCGCGTACGCCACCCGGGCCGAGGTCGCCGCGCTGTCCGAGCAGATACGCCAACTGGCGGAGATCCAGGCCGCGATGATCACCCAGCTCTCCGAGGCCGTCGCGCTGCTGACCGCCCGCGCCGGGACGGAGACCCGATGAGCACGGAGGTTCCCGCGTCCGCCGCCGGTTCCGCCGCCGACGCCGTGGCGCGGGCCGCCGCGTTGTCGCGCGCGCTCACCGACCGGCTCGCGGCGGCGCGCGAGGCGGCGGGCCGCGCGTCGTCTGTGGGGGCGGCGGCCCGCACGACGGAACCGGCCGCCCCCGCTGCCGAGGCGAGCGCCCACGGCCCACGCCTCGTCGTGGACGCGGCGGGCGGGATGGCCGGGGCGGGGGCCGACGCCACGCAGCGGGCCCACACCGCCTCGCTCGTCCGGCGGTTCACCGAGCGCACCCGCACCTCCAAGGAGCTGGCCCAGCACCACCGTTCGGCGCTCGCCGACAGCCGGGCCGTCGTGGGGTTCCGGGACGCGACGAAGGAGATGCTCTACCCGATCGCCGCCCGTTCGGCGCACGGATCCCGCCTGACCGACGTGGACGGCAACGACTACACCGACATCACCATGGGCTTCGGTGCGCTGCTCCTCGGCCACGAGGCGGCGCCGGTCACCGAGGCGGTGCGCCGCCACCTCGCCGACGGGCTGCGCTTCGGCCCCCGCTCCCCCGACACCGGGGAGGCCGCCGCCCTGCTCGCCTCGCTGACCGGTACGGAGCGGGTCGCCTTCGCCTCGTCTGGTACGGAGGCGAACTCGGCGGCGATCCGGCTGGCCCGGGCCGCGACCGGGCGCGACAAGGTCGTCATGTTCCGGGGCTCGTACCACGGCCACATCGACTCCGTCCTCGGCCGCCCCGGCGGCCCGGGGCAGCACGCCGTGCCCGTCTCGCGGGGCATCCCGGCCAGTGCGGTGGCGGAGCTGATCGTGCTGGAGTACGGGGCGCCGGAGGCCCTGGAGACGATCGAGGCCCTCGGCGACACGATCGCGGCCGTGCTCGTCGAGCCGGTGCAGTGCCGCAACCCGGGCCTGCGGCCGGTGGAGTTCGTGCGGTCGCTGCGCGAACTCACCGCGCGGCGCGGCATCGTGCTGCTCTTCGACGAGATGCTGACCGGGCTGCGGCCCCACCCGCGCGGCGCACAGGACCACTTCGGCGTGGTGCCGGATCTCGCCACGTACGGGAAGGCGCTCGGGGCGGGGCTCCCGATCGGCGCGGTGGCGGGCCGGGCGGACCTGCTCGACGGGGTGGACGGCGGGTTCTGGCGGTACGGGGAGCCGGGCGGGCCCTCGCGCGAGACCACGTTCATCGGCGGGACGTACATGCAGCACCCGCTGTCGATGGCGGCGGCCCGCGCGGTCCTCACCCATCTCACCGAGCGGGGGCCGGGGCTCCAGAGCGGTCTCAACGCCCGCACGCAGGCGCTCGCGGACCGGCTCAACGCCTTCTTCCACGACGAGGAATTCCCGCTGGAACTCGTCCACTTCGGGTCGATGTTTCGCTTCAAGCACCGCGCCGACCTGGAGTTGCTGTACCACCACCTCCAACTGCGCGGCGTGTACGTCTGGGAGTGGCGGAGCTTCTACCTCTCCACCGCGCACACGGAGGAGGACGTGATCCGGGTCGCCGAGGCGGTCGAGGGGTCGCTGCGCGAGCTGCGCGACGGCGGGTTCTTCCCCCGGCCGCCGCGACCGTCCCCCGTCGTCCGCGAGCCCGAAACGCGGCGTCCCGCACCGGACTTCGGCGTCTACTTCTTCGGCGACTACCCGCAGAGCGAGGAGGCCGGGGCCGGAACGGACGGCGGCCGGGAGGACGGCGGGACGGTCCGGGCGTACGAGACCGTCTGCGCGACCGCGCGCTTCGCGGACGAGCACGGTTTCTCCTCCGTCTGGCTGCCCGAGCGGCATTTCGACTCCTTCGGCGGGCTCTTCCCGAACCCCTCGGTGCTCGCCGCCGCCGTGGCGAGGGAGACCGGCCGCATCCGGATCAACGCGGGCTCGGTCGTCCTGCCGCTGCACGATCCGCTGCGGATCGCGGAGGAGTGGTCGGTGGTCGACAACCTCTCCGGCGGGCGGGTCGGCATCGGCTGCGCCACCGGCTGGCACGCCCGCGACTTCGCCCTGCACCCGGACCGGTTCGCGGACCGGCGTTGCATCGCCTTCGACCATCTCGACGAGGTGCGGCGGCTGTGGCGGGGCGAGGGGGTACGCCGGCGCACGGGCGAGGGCGCGGAGGCGGAGATCCGCGTCCGGCCGCGCCCGGTGCAGGCGGAGCCGCCGTTCTTCCTGGCCACTTCCGGGCAGCGGGGCTCGTACGAGGAGGCGGCCCGGCGCGGGCTCGGCGTCGTCACCAACCTGATGGGCCAGAGCGTGGACGAACTCGCCGCGAACATCGCGCACTACCGGCGTACGCGGGCCCGGTGCGGGCTCGACCCGGCGGCCGGGCGGGTGACGGTGCTGGTGCACACCTACCTCGCCGACGACCACGCCACCGCGCGGGCGGAGGCGCTGGAGCCGATGGTGCGGTATCTGCGGTCCTCGCTGCTGATGCGGGCGGCGGCGACGGCGGCCGGGCAGCGGCGCGAGGACGTCGCGGCGGCAAGCGGGGAGGACCTGGACTACCTGTTCCGTCGGGCGTACGACCGGTACTGCGACCGGCGCGCCCTGATCGGGACGCCCGCGACCGTCGCCCCGTTCGTCGACGCGCTGCACGGAGCCGGGGTGGACGAGATCGCCGCGCTGGTCGACTTCGGGATGGACGAGCAGCGGCTGCGGTCCGGGCTGACGCACCTGGACGCCCTGCGCCGCGGGACCCGGGAGCGGCACGCGCGGGCGGGGGCCGAGGAACGGTCCGGGGCTGTCCGGGAGCGGGTGCGGACCGACCCGCCGCGAAGCACCGACCCGACGCGGCCGTCCGTCGCGTCGCCCCGGGAGGCGGTTGCCCCTACCCGGGAGGCTGACGTACAGCCCCGGGAAGCGTGTGCCCCGACCCGGGAGGCCGACGTACAGCCCCGGGAGGCGTACGCACCGACCCGGGAGGCGGACGCACCGCCCCGGGAGGCGGTGGCGCCCGCGACCGCCGCCCAGCGCCGGCTCTGGCTGGCGGCGCAGGTGCTGGAGAACCCGGGGGCGTACAACGAGACGCAGGCGGTACGGCTGCGCGGACCGCTGGACGTGGAAGCGCTGCGGACGGCGGTGGAGGGGCTGGTCGAGCGCCACGCGGGGCTCCGGACCGTGTTCCGGGGCGACGGGCGGGCCGGTGTCGTCCAGGTCGTCCGGGAGGGGCCGCGCAGCGCGCTCGCGGTGTCCGACGCCCGGGGGCAGGACGCGGACGGGGCGATCGCCGCGCTGCTCGCCGAGGAGAGCCACCGGGCCTACGACCTGGCGGAGGGGCCGCTGTTCACGCCCCGGCTGCTGCGGCTGGCCGACGACGACCACGTCCTGGTCCTCGGCCTGCACCACATCATCACGGACGCGCACTCGGCCGCGCTGCTCGCCGGCGACCTCCAGGAGCTGTACGCGGCGGCCCGCGCCGGGCGCCCGCCGTACTTCGCGCGTCCCGCCGGGACGACCTTCGGCGCCCCCGAGCCCTCCCCCGACCCGGCCGACCTGGCCTGGTGGCGGGAGCTGCTGGGCGAGAAGCCGCCGGTGCTGGTCCTGCACACGGACCGGCCGCGCGGCCGTCGGGTGGCGGGGCGCGGCGGGGCGGTGGCCCGGACCGTGGGCCGGACGGAGACGGACCGGCTGCGGGAGTGGAGCGGGCTCCACGGGGTGACCCTGTTCGCCACGCTGTGCACGGCCTGGCAGTGGGTGCTGCGGCGGCGGTCGGGGCAGGACGCGTTCCTGCTCGGCACGACGTTCGGGCGGCGGCGGCCGGAGACGGCGGACGCGGTGGGCTTCCACGTGGCGCTGCTGCCGCTGTCGCTGTCCGCCACCGATGCCACGCCCCTGCCGGACGCCGTACGGGCGACGGGCCGGGCGCTGTTCGCGGCGGACGAGCACAGCGGGGTGGACCTGGACGCGCTGCTGGCCTCCGTCCACCCGGATCCGGGGAATCCGCGCCCGCTGATGACCGTTTCGGTCGATCTGGACCACACGGCGCTGGCCGGAATCGAACTGCCGGGGCTGCGTGCCGAGGCGGTTTGGGCGGGGACGGCGTCGGCTCCCCTGGAGCTGGCGCTGATGGCCACCCAGGCGCCGGACGGCAGCCTGCGGCTGCGGCTGCGCTACGACGCGGACCTGTTCGACCAGGGGACGGCGGACGGCTACCTCGCCGATCTGGCACGGCAGTTGGACACGATGACCGATCCACCGGAGGAGACGACCGCACCGGAGGAGACGACCGCGCCGACGAGGACGACCTCCCCGGCGGGAACGGCTTCCCCGACGGGAACGGCTTCACCGGCGGAAGCGGAGACGAAGACTCATGCGGAGGCAGAGGCGGCGTCCGCGACCGGCGAGGACACCGCCGCCCTGCTCCGCGAGGTCTGGGAGTCCGTCCTCGATCTGCGGGGCCTCCCCGACGACGCCGACTTCTTCGATCTGGGCGGCAATTCGATCGCCGCGATCCGCCTGGTGAACCGGGTGCGCGACACGCTCGGCGTCGCGTATCCGATGAGGGACCTCTTCGCCGAGCCGACCCTCCGGGCGATGACCGCGCGGCTCGCGGGCGACGCGGCGTCCGCGACGGATGCGGTGGCGACGGCGGTGAGTTTGGAGTCGGCGGTGGGTTCGGAGTCGGCGGTGGATTCCGGGGCGGCGGCGGGCCTTGAACCGCTGCCGGGCTCCGACCCGCCGGCGGAGCCCGACCGGCCGACGGACCCCGACCCGCTGGTCGTCGTCGACCGCGCCCCGGTCAGCGACCAGCAGGCCCGGATGATCGCCGGGCACCACGCCATGCCGGACCCGGCCGTGTGGAACGTACCGACGCGGATCACGTTCACCGGCCCGCTGGACCCGGCCGCGTTGCGGTCCGCCGTCTCCGAGGTGATCGCCCGCCACGACGCGCTGCGCACCCGGTACGTCCAGGGAACCCCGGACAGGCCGGGCGCGGCGAACGGTCAGGACGCAGCGGAGGGGCCGGGCGGTCAGGGTCTCAAGGACGGTCAGAGCGCTCAGGGCGCGCCGACCGGTTCCGGCGCCCCGGAGGCACCCTGGTGGCAGGAGGTGGTGGCGGCCGGACCGGTGGCGCTGCCGGTGGAGGACCTGACCGGGCTGCCGGCCGCCGAGCGCCGCCCCCGGGCGGACGCCCTGTGCCGGGCGGACGCGGCAGCCCCCTTCGCACTGGGCCGGCCCCTGCTGCCCCGCCTGCGGCTGCTGCGGGTCGAGGAGGACCGCTGGGAGCTGATGTTCGTCCTGCACCACGTGTGCGCGGACGGCTGGTCGCTGTCGCTGCTGCTCGCGGAGATCGCGGCGCTGTACACGGCCGCCGCCGCGGGCGTGCCGCACGGGCTGCCCGCTCCGGCGATGCAGGCCCCCGGGTACGCGCGGTGGCAGCGCGAGCACGACGACCCGGACACCGAGGCGGAGCGGGCCGCGTTCTGCGCGCGCTACCTGGACGGGGTGCCGTCCGCCGTCCCCGTACCCACCGACCGGCCGCGCCCGCCGAAGCTGAGCGGGCGCGGGGACACCGTGCGCGGGGTCGCGCCGGGTGCGCTGCGGGCGGCGGTGGAGGAGTTGGCGGCGGCCCGGGGCACCACGCCGTTCGCCGTCGCGGCGGCGGCTCTCGGGGTCTTCCTCACCCGGCTCTCGGGGGAACCGGACACCTTGCTGAGCGTGCCGTACGCCAACCGCGAGGGCACCGCGACCGAGTCGCTCGTGGCGATGACGTCCACCGCGGTGATGGTCCGCGTACGACTGGATTCAGCCAATCTTGAGGAGAGCTGCGCGGAGCTCGCGGCCCGAACGGGCGTGGGTGCGCTCGGCGCCATGGCCCATGTGCTGCCCACCGCGCGCATCATGCGGGCGATGCGGGAGGCGGGCGCTGTCAGCGTCCCCGACCGGGTGCCGCACGTCCTGGCCTTCCAGAACTCCGTCGACACGGACATCGAGATCCCCGGCCTCCGGGTCGAGGTGGCGGATCTGGCACCGCCGCTTTCCCGCAGCGAGCTGTGCTTCGGGCTTGCGCCGCGCCGGGACCCGGCGAAGGGTTATCGAACGTTCCTGGAATTCTCCACCGACCTGTGGGACCACGCGACCGCCCACACCCTGCTCGCCTCGTACACCGAACTGCTCGCGGAGTTCTGCGCCCGGCCCGACCGGCCGGTGCGGGAACTCCTCGGGGAACACCCCTCGGCGGGGTCCTCGGCCCCCGGCGCCGAGGACGTCCCGGGCGACGCCGGGACCGGCAGTCCCGGCCGTCCCGGCACACCGCTGCTCCCGGCCTCCCCCACGAGGCCACTGCCGGACATCCCCACCCGGCCCCTGCCGGACCCACCCTCCCAGCCACAGCCGAACACCGGAAAGGCGGATGCCGTATGACTCCGGCCCCCCACCGCAGCCACACCGACGACCTGCTCGCCTTCATCGCCGCCAGCCCGTCCCCGTACCACGTGGTGGCGAGCGCGGCCCAGCGCCTGGAGAAGGCCGGGTTCCGCGAACTGCGCGGCACGGACGACTGGACGGGGGCGACGGGCGGCTGCTTCGTCGCCCGCGCCGGGGCGCTGATCGCCTGGTACGTCCCCGAGGACGCGCCCGCCCACACCCCGTTCCGGATCGTCGGCACCCACACCGACTCGCCGAACCTCCGGGTCAAACCCGCGCCGGACACCGGGACCGCGGGCTGGCGGCAGATCGGCGTGGAGATCTACGGCGGGGTCCCGCTGAACACCTGGCTCGACCGGGACCTCGGCATCTCCGGCCGGCTCGCCCTGCGCGGCCCGGACGGCGTCCCGCGCAACCGGCTGGTCCAGATCGACGAACCCCTGCTGCGCGTACCCCAGTTGGCCATCCACCTGGACCGCACGGTGAACGAGGGCGTGGCCCTGGACCGGCAGCGGCACATCGCGCCGATCTGGGCGCTGGGCGAGCCGCGCGAGGGCGAACTGCTGCGCCGGGTCGCGTCGGCCGCCGGGGAGGACCCGTCGGACGTGCTGGCCTGGGACCTGATGCTGCACGACGTGCAGCCGCCCGGATACCTGGGCGTGGACCGGGAGTTCGTGGTGGCGTCCCGGCTGGACAACCAGGTCTCCGTGCACGCCGGGGTGACGGCGCTGGTGGACGCGGCGACGGGGCAGACGCGGCCCTCCTACGTACCGGTGCTGGCGGCCTTCGACCACGAGGAGGTCGGGAGCGGTTCCGAGACGGGCGCCCAGAGCCCGTTGCTGGAGCGCGTGCTGTCGCGGTCCCTGGCGGCGCGCGGCGGCAGCGAGGAGGACTGGTCGCGGGCGCTGGCGGGCGCGTTCTGCGTCTCCGCCGACATGGCGCACGCGGTGCACCCCAACTACGCCGAGCGGCACGACCCCGACCACCGTCCGCTCCCCAACGGCGGGCCGACCGTCAAGGTGAACGTCAACCAGCGGTACGCCACCGACTCCACCGGCATCGCGGTGCTGACGGCGGCGGCCGAGCGGGCCGGGGCCCCCTGGCAGCCGTTCGTCTCCAACAACGCGATGCCGTGCGGCACGTCGATCGGCCCGCTGACCGCGGCCCGGCTCGGCGTGACGACGGTGGACGTCGGGGTGCCGGGGCTGTCGATGCACTCGGCGCGCGAGATGTGCGGGGTGCGCGACCCGGGCCATCTCGCCGCGATCCTCACCACGATCATGGTCGGGGAGTGATCCCGGGCCGGGTCGGACCCGGCCCGGCCCCGTCGGCGACGTAGGAGGAGAAGCGCCCGCGGACGCGGTTCGGGGGCGGGGGCGGCCGGGGACGCGGTGCGGAGGCACCCGCGGACGCGGTGCGGGGGCGGCCGCGCGTCGCGACCGCCCCCGCGCCCCTCCCGGTTACGCGAAGCGCTGCTTCGCGGTGCCGTCGCACGTCTGGAGCCTGAGCGGGTCCTTGGCCCCCGCCAGTGTCAGGCACAGGCCCGTCGCGGCGGCCGGGCGGATCGTGCCCGCCTGCCGGACGAACTTCTGGTTGGCCGCGCCCGAGCAGTCCCACACGACGAGCGTGGCGCCGGCGGTGTACTTCGCGCCGGGCACGTCGAGGCAGCGGTCATGGCTGAGGGCGGTGCGGGCGGTCTGCGTACCGCTGTCGTACCACCAGTTCTGGTTGCGGCCGCCGTGGCAGTCCCAGCCGCCGATGGCCGTGCCGTTGCGGGTGACCGAGCCGGGCACGTCCACGCAGGTGCCGGTCGCCTCGTTCTTCAGCGGGACGAACACGTCGTCCCAGGCCACCCGGGTCAGGACCGGGGTCCCCGTGCTCGCCGGGTCGGCGCAGCTCGCCTCGCGCAGCCCGGAGGCGTACAGCTGCGTCAGGCAGGAGGCGAAGGCCCGGTGGCCGGCCGCGTTGGGGTGGAAGGACTGCCGGACCGAGTTCTCGTCGGGCAGTCCTGGCTTGCTCAGGTCGATGTAGAGGCCGCGCGCCCACGGGCTCTCGCTGCACACCTCGTGGCCGTGGAAGAGCCGCGAGTTGTCGAGGTAGGTGGCCCCGGTGCTGGCGGCGGCCTTGCGCATGCCGACCTGGAAGGCGGGTACGGCGGTGTTGCGGCCCCAGACGGTGTCGGAGTCGTAGCCGAGTCCGCCGCAGATCAGCTTGCCGGGGAAGTCGGGGTTGTCGCGGAAGTCCGGGCCGATGGGGCTGGGGTAGCCCATCAGGACGAGCTTGTAGTCGTTGTTCGCGTACCCGGCGTCCGTCATGACGGTGCGCAGGTCGCGGACGGTCTGCTCGACCTTGGGGACGAGCGCGTCCACGCGGGCCTGCCAGCCGCCCGCATACTTGGGCTCGCACGGGCCCTGGAGGCTGATGTAGCGCACCACGCAGTCGGTCATGACGGGGCCGAACTGGAGGTCGTCGTTGGCCCCGGCGACCAGGACGATCATCTTGATCCGGGTGTTGCGGGCCTTGATGGCGAGGCTGTCGCTCTGCACCAGCTCGTCGGCGTACTGCTTGTTTCCGCCGATTTTGATGTTCCCGGTATAGGCGCCGGAGCAGGAGACGTTGTACGTGACGTCCGCCGCGATGCCCGTGCGGTGGACGGCGGCCTCCGGTGAGCGGTGGCACCAGTTGTCCGGCCCGTTGGTGCCGGGGTCGTAGGTGCCGACGCCCTCGCCGGAGATCTCGCTGTCGCCGAGCGAGATCAGCCCGGTCTTGCGGTCGCCGAGCGGCCGCTCGGCGGGGCTCCCGTACAGCTGGGTGGCCTCGGCCGCCCGGACGGCTTCCAGTGCGGGCGGGAGAGGGGTGGATGCGATAGAGCTGGTACCCGACTCCGTCGCGCCCGCGGATCCGGCGGCGGCCATACCGCCGACGGCGGCCGCGAGTGCGACGGCGGCGGCGATCGTACAGCGGAGCCGTCGCAGGCTTCGCTTCCCTCGAACTCTGGTGCTGGTGCGCCTCATTGCGCCTCCCGGTGAGTGGTTACCCCCGGTATTTACTGGGCGGTAGGCCGCTTGGGAATACATAGAACAAGACACGTGCTCATCTTTTTCAGGAGGTTTGAACACCATGGTCGACAGGTCGGTCCCCACTTCAACCGATATGCCGGGTACCGCGTCCGAGGGCGACGGATTCCGGATCGAGCACGATTCGATGGGTGAGGTGCGGGTCCCCGCGCACGCCAAGTGGCGGGCGCAGACGCAGCGGGCCGTGGAGAACTTCCCGGTCTCCGGACAGCGCCTGGAACGCGCGCACATCGAGGCGCTGGCCCGGATCAAGGGCGCGGCGGCCCGGGTGAACGCCGAGCTGAAGGTGCTGGATCCGGACATCGCGACCGCGATCCAGGAGGCGGCGGAGGAGGTCGCGGCGGGCCGCTGGGACGACCACTTCCCGGTGGACGTGTTCCAGACCGGCTCGGGCACCTCCTCGAACATGAACGCCAACGAGGTGATCGCCACCCTCGCCACCGAACGCCTGGGGCGCCCGGTCCATCCCAACGACCACGTGAACGCCTCCCAGTCGTCCAACGACGTCTTCCCGTCCTCCATCCACATCGCGGCCACCGCCGCCGTCACCGCCGACCTGATCCCGGCGCTCGATCATCTGGCCGATTCCCTGGGGCGGAAATCGGCCGAATTCGCGGAGGTCGTGAAGTCCGGCCGTACGCACCTGATGGACGCCACCCCGGTCACCCTCGGCCAGGAGTTCGGCGGGTACGCGGCGCAGGTCGCGTACGGGGTGGAGCGGCTGCGCGCCTCCCTGCCCCGGCTGGCCGAACTGCCGCTGGGCGGGACGGCGGTGGGCACCGGCATCAACACCCCGCCCGGCTTCTCCGCCGCCGTGATCGCACGGGTCGCGGAGGTCACCGGGCTGCCGCTCACCGAGGCCCGCGACCACTTCGAGGCGCAGGGCGCGCGGGACGGGCTGGTGGAGACGTCCGGCCAGCTCAGGGCCATCGCCGTCTCGCTGACGAAGATCTGCAACGACCTGCGGTGGATGGCCTCGGGGCCGCGCACGGGCCTCGCGGAGATCGCGCTGCCCGACCTCCAGCCCGGTTCGTCGATCATGCCGGGCAAGGTCAACCCGGTGATCCCCGAAGCGGTCCTGATGGTCGCGGCCCAGGTCACCGGCAACGACGCGACGGTGGCCGCGGCGGGCGCGGCGGGGAACTTCGAGCTGAACGTGATGCTCCCGGTCATGGCGAAGAACCTGCTGGAGTCCGTACGGCTGCTCGCCAACGCCTCCCGCCTGCTGGCGGACCGTACGGTCGACGGCATCACGGCCGACGCGGAACGGGCCCGCGCCTACGCCGAGTCCTCGCCGTCCGTGGTGACCCCGCTCAACAAGTACATCGGCTACGAGGAGGCGGCGAAGGTCGCCAAGACGTCACTGAAGGACGGGACGACGATCCGCGAGACGGTCCTGGCCATGGGTTACGTGGAGCGCGGCGACCTGACGACGGAGCAGCTCGACGAGGCGCTGGACGTGTTGCGGATGACGCGGCCGTGACCCCCGCCCCGGCCGGACCGGGCCCCGCACGCCCCGCCCCGGCCGGCCGGGGCGCAGGCGGGGGCCCGGGTGCCCACGGCCGGGGCGCGCGGCGGGGCCCGGGTGCGCTCCGCCGCGCGCCGGAGCGGCCGGACGGTGCCCCCGGGTGACCTGAGTCGCAGCGGGACGGCGGGAGCGCTCCGTAAGATCTCTTTATGACAGGTACGGGAGAGCACCCACGCTGGGCGCCGGGGGACCAGATCCTCTGGCGCTACCGCGACAACGGCCGGGCCGAGGGGGCGGCCGGGGGCCGGCCCGTGCACATCTGCCGTCCCGTGACCGTCGTCCAGGACACCGACGACCTGCTCGCCGTCTGGATGGCGCCCGGCACCGAGTGCGTACGGCCGGTGCTGGCGGACGGCACCCAGGTGCACGCCGAGCCGCTGGCCACCCGCTACACCGCGCCGCGCACGACGGCCCGTTCGACCTGGTTCGGCTCCGGGGTGCTGAAGCTGGCCCGGCCCGGTGAGCCGTGGTCGGTGTGGCTGTTCTGGGACCGCGGCTGGCTGTTCCGCAACTGGTACGTGAACCTGGAGGAGCCCCGCAGCCGGTGGTCCGGAGGGGTGGATTCCGAGGATCACTTTCTCGACATCTCCGTGAACCCCGACCGGAGCTGGAGATGGCTGGACGAGGACGAGTTCGCCCAGGCGCAGCGGGTCGGCCTGATGGACCGCCGCACCGCCCGGCGGGTACGGCAGGCCGGCCTGGCGGCGGTCGAGGTCATCACCGGCTGGGGGTCGCCGTTCCGGGACGGCTGGGAGCACTGGCGGCCGGACCCGGAGTGGCGGGTGCCGCCGTTGCCGGATGACTGGGACCGGACCCCTGCCCGCATGCCGTCGTGAGACCCTGGAGGAACCCTTCGGGCGGTCCGGTCGGCAGGCCCGGACGCACGGAGGGCCGACAGTCGCAACCAGCGGCCGCCACACCGGAACTGACCACACGTCACCATGCCGGTCGCACGGAGCCACGGGCCACGGCCCGGGCGCTCCGCGCGGACGCGGGACCACCACGAGGGGGTGGAGACATGCACGCTGTCCGCTGCCCGCTCACCGCGCCCTCCGCCGGAGGGGCTGCGTCTCGGCCATCTCCGCACCGTTCGGTTTCGGCCCCTTCCGCCGGGGCATCCGGTGACAGCCGTTGTTCTTCCCGCGCTTGCCGGGGCACAGTAGCGCCCCACGAGGTGACTGCCTCATACAACCGGCCCGGACGGACGGAATCCCACGCGTGACGGAGCACCCCACCTCCCACGAAGGCCGGCAGCCGCTCGCTGCCCGGCCGCAGGAGCGCACCCGGCCCCGGCAGCAGGACGCCGCGGCCGCCGCCTCGGCCGCCGCGGTGCCCGCTCCGGCCCCCGCGCCGGGCCCGGCCCCCGCGACGGCCGCCGTCAACGACGCGCAGGCGGCCACCCGCCGCGAGGGCGACCGGCTGCGCTTCGTCGGCGCGGCGACCAGACGGATCGCCCGGGGCATCGATCTCGACGAGATCGTCCTCGGGCTGTGCCGGGCCAGCGTGCCGACGTTCTCGGACGCGATCCTCGTCTACCTGCGCGATCCGCTCCCGGTGGGCGACGAGCGCCCGGTGAGCCCGTTCGTGCTGCGGCTGCGCCGCAGCGACCGGCTGCGCGTCAGCGACGAGGAGGGCGCGGAGGCGGTCGGCTCCGAGACGGAGCGGCTGCGTCCGCTGATCCTCGACCCGCAGGCCGATCTGATGCCTGCCGCCGAGCTGTGCGAGGTGCGGCCGGACGGGGCGCTGGCCGAGGTGCTGCGCGGCGTGCGGCCGGTCTTCGGCGACTCGGCGGCCGCGCGGGCCGCCCTGCCCGAGCTGCTGGGCCCCGGCCGGTCCGTCCCCACCGGGCACCGGGCGATCCTCGCCCCGCTGCGCGGCCGGCGCCGGGTCATCGGGGCGGCGGTCTTCGTACGCGGCATCGAGCGGACCGCGTTCGAGGCCAGTGATCTGCTGGTCGCCGCCCAGTTGGCGACGCACACCGCGCTCGGCATCGACAAGGCCGTGCTGTACGGGCGCGAGGCGTACATCGCCGACGAGCTGCAGCGCACGATGCTGCCCGACTCCCTCCCCCAGCCCACCGGCGTCCGGCTCGCCTCGCGCTACCTCCCGGCGGCCGAGACGGCCCGGGTCGGCGGCGACTGGTACGACGCGATCCCGCTGCCCGGCAGCCGGGTCGCGCTGGTCGTCGGCGACGTGATGGGCCATTCGATGACCTCGGCGGCGATCATGGGCCAGCTGCGGACGACGGCGCAGACGCTGGCGCAGCTCGACCTGCCGCCGCAGGAGGTGCTGCACCACCTGGACGAGCAGGCGCAGCGGCTCGGCAGCGACCGCATGGCGACCTGCCTGTACGCGGTGTACGACCCGGTCGCGCACCGGATCACCGTCGCCAACGCCGGGCATCCGCCGCCCGTGCTGCTGCACCTGGGCGGGCGGGCCGAGGTGCTGCGGGTGCCGGCGGGCGCCCCGATCGGGGTGGGCGGCGTCGACTTCGAGGCGGTCGAGCTGGACGCGCCCGCCGGGGCGACGCTGCTGCTCTACACGGACGGGCTGGTGGAGTCGCGGCTGCGGGACGTGTGGACGGGCATCGAGCAGTTGCGGGAGCGCCTCGCGGCGACCGCGCAGCTCACCGGGCCGGACCACTCGCCGCCGCTGGAAGCGCTCTGCGACGACGTGCTGGACATGCTCGGGCCCGGCGACCGGGACGACGACATCGCGCTGCTCGCCGCCCGCTTCGACGGGATCGCGCCGAGCGATGTGGCGTACTGGTACTTGGAGCCCGAGGACGCCGCCCCGGGCCGGGCCCGCAGACTGGCCCGCCGGGCGCTGAGCCGGTGGGGCCTGGACGATCTGGCCGACGAGGTGGAGCTGCTGGTCAGCGAGGTGGTCACCAACGCCGTGCGGTACGCGGAGCGGCCGGTGACGCTGCGGCTGCTGCGGACGGACGTGCTGCGCTGCGAGGTCGGCGACGACTCCCCGCAGCTGCCGCGCCAGCGCAAGGCCCGGGAGACGGACGAGGGCGGACGCGGCCTGTTCCTGGTCAACCGGCTGGCCCGGCGGTGGGGTGCGACCCGGCTGTCGACGGGCAAGGTCGTCTGGTTCGAGATGGGAGCGCGCCCAACGGCCGCGCTGTAGAGGCGTCGGTACGGCAGGAGGGGCGGACCCGGTCGGGTCCGCCCCTCCTGCCGTTGTCACGTCTCCTGCCGTTGCCGCGTCACGGCCGTCGCGGCCTCACTGCGGGGGCGCTCCGTTGCCGCCGGGCCGCTCGCCCGGCCGGCCGTCGCCGTCCCCGGGCAGGGGCGGGATCTCCGGCGTGGTGGGCGGTGTGGTGGTCGGCGGCGGTGTGGTGGCCGGCGGGGCCGGCGTGGTCGGGGTCTCGCTGGGCGTCGTCTCGCTCGGCGACTCGGACGGCGTGTCCGACGGGGTCGGCTCCTCGGACTCGGTGGGCTCCTCGGACGGGGTGTCCGACGGCGTCGGCGGGGGCGGCACCTCGCCGCGCTCCACGTCCTGGAGGTCGAACGTCTTGTCCGAGCCGCCGCCGAGGGCGCCGAGGGTGTAGTCGGCCCAGATCCGGGCCGGGAAGCCGCCGCCGTTGGCGCGGCCGGAGTTGGCAGTACCGGTCAGGGAGACCTGCTTGCGGCCGCCGTCGCCCTCGCCGAAGAGGGCGACGACCGTGGTCAGCTCCGGGGTGTACCCGGCGAACCAGGCGGACTTGTTGTCCTCGGAGGTGCCGGTCTTGCCCGCCGCGTCGTAGGCGGAGGTGTTGGCCGCGCTGCCGGAGCCGGCGTCGACGACTCCGGTGAGCGCCTTGGTCACGGTGTCGGCGGAGGCGCGGCTGATGGCCTGCTCGCGCTTGGGCTTCTCCGGGGTCACCGTGCGGTCGCGGTGCTCGGCGGACTGGACGATGTGCGGGGTGACCTTGCGGCCGTGGTTGTCGAGCGTGGCGTACGCGCCGGCCATGTCCCAGGTCGAGGCGTTCATGGTGCCGAGGCTGACGGCGGGGCGCTCGGGGAAGTTCTTGTCCGGTACGCCGAGGGCGAGCGCGGTCTCCTTGGCCTTGGCCGGCGTCACGTCCACGATCATCTGGGCGAAGACGGAGTTGACCGAGCTGTTCATGGCCTTCTGGACGGAGATCGGACCGTAGCTGCGGCCGTCCTCGTTCTGCGGGTTGAACGGGGTGTCGCTGCCGACGACGGGCCGCTTGCTGGTCCCGTCGTAGACGGTGTTGAGCCCGATGAGGTTGCCGCTCTGGGTGGTGGACTCGTTCTCCAGGGCGGAGGCGAGCACCAGCGGCTTGAAGGTGGAGGCCGGCTGGTAGTCCTGGCGGGTCGCGTTGCTGATGTAGTGCTTGATGTAGTCCTCGCCGCCGTACAGCGCGACGACCTTGCCGGTCTTCGGGTCGACGGAGGTGGCCCCCGCCTGGACGCCCGCGTCGATCTTGCTGCCCTCGCGGTCGAGCTTGGACTCCAGCTGCTCGTCCACCGACTTCTCCAGCGCCTTCTGGCGCTTCTTGTCGACGGTGAGCGTGAAGGTCCAGCCGCCGGCCTCGCGGTCCTGCTCGGTGACGCCCTGCTTCTCCAGCTCCCGGTTGGCGGCCTCGACGAGGTAGCCCCGCTGGCCCTCCAGGCCCTGGGCGGGCTTGGGCTTCTGCGGGGCGGGGAACTCCAGACCGGCCTTCTCGGACGGGCTCAGCCACTTCATCTCGACCATGTTGCGCAGGGTGTAGGCCCAGCGCTCCTTGACCAGCTTCTTGCCGGTGGGGGTCGCGGAGTTCCAGTCGTACTGGCTGGGGGCCTGGAGGACGGAGGCGAGGTAGGCGCCCTGGGAGACGTTCAGGTCCTTGGCGTCCACGCCGTAGTACGCCTGCGCGGCGGCCTGGATGCCGCTGGCGCCGCGTCCGTAGTAGGCGGTGTTGATGTACCCGGCGAGGATCTCGTCCTTGGACTGCTTCTGGTCCACCTTGAGCGAGATCACCAGCTCCTGGAGCTTGCGGCTCACGGTGGGGTCCTGCGTCAGGTAGTAGTTCTTCACGTACTGCTGGGTGATGGTCGAGCCACCCTGCTTGCCCTTGCCGCTCACGGTGTTGAAGAGGGCGCGGGTGGTGCCCTTCAGGTCGACGCCCTGGTCCTTGTAGAAGGACTTGTTCTCGGCGGCGACGAACGCGTGCTGGACCTCCTTCGGCACCTCCGCCAGATCGATGATCTGGCGGTTCACCTTGCCGGTCCGGGCGAGGACGGTGCCGTCGCTGTACTTGTAGACGTTGCTCTGCCGCTCCGCCATGGCGTTGGCGGCGGGGACGTCGACGTACAGGTAGAGCGCGCCGAAGGCGCCCATGCCCAGCAGGACGATCCCGAAGAACGCGCCCAGCAGTTTCTTCCACGTGAAGAGTCTGCGTATGCCGCCGCTCTTCCCGGCCCGGCGCGACTCCTGCGCCTGGGCTCGTCGCGCATCCGCTCGACCCATTGCTGTGTGGCTCCCGCTTCTCTGCTCGACCGGCTCGCTCGGCCTCGTCGGTCCGCTCCGACCTGCCAGCTAACACCGACGGAAGGGACGAACGACGGGCGATCCCGCCTTTTGCGGACGTGAGAATCAGCACCCGCTCTCCCTGGAACCGACTCCTCAGGGGTGGACAAGGTTGCGAGATCAGATAATGTGTAATCACATTGCTAACGCGGTGCGATACCGCACGGAACGGGGGACCCCATGACCGCCCAGCACGACGACCACCGCCCGGACGCCCCGGCGACGGACCTCTCGATCGACGCCCCCGACATGCCCGAGCCGCAGGTCAGGGAGGTCACCGCGCACTCCATCCCGGGCGGCCTCGGACTGCTCCTGACCGTGCTCGGGGTCTTCGCCGGGGTCGGCCTCGCCGTCGTCGGCGGGGTGGTCGGGGCCGACGGGAACAACGCGGTCGGCGTCCCGCTCCTCATCCTCGGCATCCTCCTGGTGATCGCCTCGTTCTTCTGCATGAGCGGTGTGAAGATGGTCGCTCCGGGCGAGGCCCGGGTGATCCAGCTCTTCGGCCGGTACGTCGGAACGATCCGCGCCGACGGGCTGCGCTGGATCAACCCGCTGACCTCCAGCCGCAAGATCTCCACCCGGGTCCGCAACCACGAGACCGCCGTCCTCAAGGTCAACGACGCCTACGGCAACCCGATCGAGCTGGCCGCGATCGTCGTGTGGAAGGTCGAGGACACCGCCCAGGCGCTCTTCGAGGTGGACGACTTCCTGGAGTTCGTCGCCACCCAGACCGAGGCGGCCGTCCGGCACATCGCCATCGAGTACCCGTACGACGCCCACGAGGAGGACGGCCTCTCGCTGCGCGGGAACGCCGAGGAGATCACCGAGAAGCTGGCCGTCGAACTGACCGCCCGGGTGAAGGCCGCGGGCGTCCGGATCATCGAGTCGCGCTTCAGCCACCTCGCGTACGCCCCGGAGATCGCCTCCGCGATGCTCCAGCGCCAGCAGGCCGGCGCGGTCGTCGCGGCCCGCCAGCAGATCGTCGAGGGCGCGGTGGGCATGGTCGAGATGGCCCTGGACCGGATCGCCGAGCGGGACATCGTGGAGCTGGACTCCGAGCGGAAGGCCGCCATGGTCAGCAACCTGATGGTGGTGCTGTGCGGTGACCGCGCGGCCCAGCCGGTCCTCAACACGGGCACGCTCTACCAGTGACCGAGCAGACGCCTCCCCGGCGGGCGCCGGCGGCCCAGCCGCGGCAGCGCAAGCAGACGCTGCTGCGGCTGGACCCCGCGGTGCACGACGCGCTCGCCCGGTGGGCCTCCGACGAACTGCGCAGCACCAACGCGCAGATCGAGTTCCTGCTGCGGCGGGCGCTCGCGGAGGCGGGCCGGCTGCCGGGGTCCGTACGGCCGATCGCCCGGCGGGGGCGGCCGCCCAAGCAGGCGCCGGAGGGACCGGAGACCCCGGAGGCCGGGGGGAGCGTCCGGCCGCACGAGCCCTTGGAGGCCCCGGGGAGCCCGGAGCCCGGGGAGAGCGCCCCGCCTCACGTACCCCCCGAGGCCGGTGAGGCCATCCCGCCGCACGAGGCTTCGGAGGCCCTGGAGAGCCCGGAGGCCCCGGGGAGCCCGGAGCCGCCCGGAGGCCCGCCCGGGTCCGGGTGACCGATGCACCCCGGAGGCCCGCCCGTCTCCGGGTGACCGGCGCAGCCCGTGAACCCAGCGCTCACCGCCCCCTCGCGGGACAACACCCCCCGACCCCGGTCCGTTTTATGGGCCGGGGTCGCTTTTCGGACGCGTATACATCGCAGGTATACACCCCATGTACAGTTCTCCGCATGTCTATCGGTCACACCCTCCTCGGGCTCCTGGAGTCCGGCCCCCGACACGGCTACGACCTGAAGCGGACCTTCGACGAGAAGTTCGGCCAGGACCGCCCGCTGCACTACGGCCAGGTCTACTCGACGATGTCCCGGCTCCTGAAGAACGGGCTCGTCGAGGTCGACGGCGTCGAGAGCGAGGGAGGCCCCGAGCGCAAGCGGTACGCCATCACCGACGCCGGGATCACCGATGTCTCGCAGTGGCTGGACCAGCCCGAGAAGCCGGAGCCCTACCTCCAGTCGACCCTGTACACCAAGGTCGTCCTCGCGCTCCTCACCGGGCGCAGCGCCTCCGGCCTGCTGGACACCCAGCGCTCGGAGCACCTTCGGCTGATGCGGATCCTCACCGACCGCAAGCGCAAGGGCGACCTCGCCGACCAGCTCATCTGCGACCACGCGCTGTTCCACCTCGAAGCCGATCTGCGCTGGCTGGAACTGACCGCCGCCCGTCTCGACCAGCTGGCCAAGGTGGTGACCCCGTGATCCCCGAAGGCTCCCTGCTCTCCGCGCACGACCTGCGCAAGACCTACGGTTCGACGCCCGCCCTGGACGGCGCGTCGTTCTCCGTGCACCCCGGAGAGGTCGTCGCCGTGATGGGCCCCTCCGGCTCCGGCAAGTCGACCCTGCTGCACTGCCTGGCCGGGATCGTCAACCCCGACTCCGGCACCATCACCTACGCGGGCCGCGAGCTGTCCGCGATGTCCGACGCCGAGCGCAGCGCCCTGCGGCGCAGCGACTTCGGCTTCGTCTTCCAGTTCGGCCAGCTCGTCCCGGAGCTGACCTGTGTGGAGAACGTCGCCCTGCCGCTGCGGCTCAACGGGGTCAAGCGCAAGGCCGCCGAGCGCACCGCGCTGGAGTGGATGGAGCGCCTGGAGGTCGACGGCCTCGGAGGCAAGCGCCCCGGCGAGGTCTCCGGTGGACAGGGGCAGCGGGTCGCCGTGGCCCGCGCCCTGGCCGGATCGCCGAAGGTGATCTTCGCGGACGAGCCGACCGGCGCCCTGGACTCCCTCAACGGAGAACGAGTGATGGAGCTGCTCACCGAGGCCGCCCGCTCCTCCCACGTCGCCGTGGTCCTGGTGACCCACGAGGCCCGGGTCGCGGCCTTCTCCGACCGTGATGTCACCGTGCGCGACGGCCGGGCCCACAATCTGGAGTACTCCGCATGATCCTGCTCGACAAGCCCGGCACGACCGGCGCCCCGGCGCCCCCGCGCCCGGCGCCGCCCTCGCGCGGGGCCGCGGTCCTGCGCGACCTCGGGCTCGGCATCCGGTTCGCGGCCGGCGGCGGCCGCGAGGGCTGGATCCGTACGCTGCTGACCGCCGTCGGCGTCGGCCTCGGCGTCGCCCTGCTGCTGCTCGCCTCCTCCGTACCGCATCTGCTGGACGCGCGGAGCGCCCGCGACCAGGCGCGCAAGGAGTCCCCGGCCTCCACGGCGTCGCAGTCGGGGAGGACGGACCGCTCCGTGCTGCGGGTCGACGCCGGCTCCGATTTCGGCGACGAGACGATCAGCGGCTTCCTGATGCGCGCGGAGGGCGCGGACCCCGTGCTACCGCCGGGCATCGACCGCTTCCCCGCACCGGGCACGATGGTGGTCTCTCCCGCCCTGAAGGAGCTGCTGGCCTCGCCGGGCAGCGGGCTGCTGCGCGAGCGGCTGGCGTACCGGATCACCGGCACGATCGGGGACGACGGTCTGCGGTCGCCGGGCGAACTCCGCTACTACGCGGGCAGCGACACCCTGACGACCGCCCGGGGCGCCCACCGGATCACCGAGTACGGCGGCGCCGGCGAGACCGACCCGGTGCCGCCGCTGCTCGTCGTGCTCATCGTGATGGTCTGCGTGGTGCTGCTGGTGCCGGTCGCGATCTTCATCGCCACCGCCGTCCGGTTCGGCGGCGACCGCCGCGACCGCCGGCTCGCGGCGCTGCGCCTGGTCGGCGCGGACATCCGGACGACCCGGCGGATCGCCGCCGGGGAGGCGATGTTCGGTGCGCTGCTCGGGCTGCTGCTTGGGCTGGCGTTCTTCCTGGTGGGCCGGTTGTTCGTCGGCTCGGTGGAGCTGTGGGACGTCAGCGCGTTCCCCGCCGACGTCGTCCCCGATCTCCGGCTGGGCCTGCTCATCGTGGTGGCGGTGCCGCTGACCGCCGTCCTCGTCACCCTGCTGGCGATGCGGTCCGTGGTGATCGAGCCGCTCGGCGTCGTCCGCCGGGGGCGCGAGCGCGGGCGCAGGCTCTGGTGGCGGCTGCTGGTGCCGGCGGCCGGTCTGTCGGTACTCGTCATGAAGGGCCGGGTCGGCGAGTTCGATCCGGTCGATCCGGTCCCCATAGCGACCGGGGCCGTCCTGGTGCTGGTCGGTCTCGCCCTGCTGCTGCCGTGGCTGGTCGAGGCGTGCGTGAACCGGCTCCGCGGCGGTCCGGTGCCCTGGCAGCTCGCCACCCGGCGGCTCCAGTTGAGCAGCGGGGCCGCGTCCCGCGCGGTCAGCGGGGTGACGGTCGCGGTGGCGGGGGCGATCGCGCTCCAGATGCTCTTCGCCGCGATGAGCGCCGACTTCCACCGGGCCACCGGCGAGGACCCCTCGCGAGCCCAGTTCGCCGCCTACTCCGAGGACGTCACCGGCGACGCCGCGACCTCGGCCATCGAGCGGTTCCGCGCCACCGAGGGCGTCGACACGGTGATCGGCTCGGTGGAGGCGTACGCGACCAAGCCCGGGACGTACGCGGAGGACGACGTCACCCCCACCACCTCGCTGACCATCGGCACCTGCGCGACCCTGCGCGAGCTGGCCCGGATCGACCGCTGCGAGGACGGCGACGCCTTCGTCGTGCACCCCCCGGGCGACGAGGAGCAGGCGGAGTGGGTGGACCGGACCGCCCGCAAGGGGAAGACCGTCCTGATCGGTGAGGGCATGGGCCGGGAGCCGTTCCGGTGGACGCTGCCCGCCGACACGCCGACCGTCACGGCGCGCAAGGACCCGATGGGCGAGATCCACCACGGAATCATGGCGACCACCGGGGCGCTGGACGCGAGCAAGCTGCCCGGCGCCACGATCGTCGCGCAGATCCGGGTGGACGATCGGGTGCCGGACATCGCGGAGTATGTACGCAACACGGCGTACCGGATCGACCCGGGGATGCGCTTCGTCGAGCTGAACCCCGTGGCGCGCGACCGCATGTACGACAGCGTGCGGACCGGCCTCCAGGTCGGGGCGACCGTGGTGCTGCTGCTGATCGCCGCCTCGATGCTGGTCTCCCAGCTGGAGCAGTTGCGCGAGCGCAGGCGGCTGCTGTCGGTGCTGGTGGCCTTCGGCACTCGGCGCTCCACACTCGGCTGGTCGGTGCTGTGGCAGACCGCCGTACCGGTGGCGCTCGGCCTCGCGGTGGCGGTCGCGGGCGGTCTGGGTCTCGGCGCGACGCTGGCCTGGATGATCCACAAGACGGTGGTCGACTGGTGGCTGTTCTGGCCGATGGTCGGCGCCGGGGCCGGGCTGATCGCCGTGGTGACCCTGGCGTCGCTGCCCCCGCTGTGGCGCCTGATGCGCCCGGAGGGCCTGCGCACCGAGTAGCACCCGCCCGATCCGGATGCGGCCGGGGCCCCGGGAACGGGACCCCGGCCGTACGCGTGCGTGCCCCGGTGGCCGGGACCCCGGCCGTACGCGTACGCGGCCCCGGTAACCGGGACCGCCTTCTAGGAAGCCGCGTCCCGGGCGCCGACCGGGCGCACCGGCAGGGGCTTCATCGCCTCGCGCAGGGCGGCCGCCAGCTCCTCGAACTCGCCGCCCCGCGCCGACCCCGTCCGCATCGCCAGGGCGACCCGCCGGGTGGGGGCCGGGTCCGCGAAGTAGCCGGTGGCCAGGGCCTCGTTGCGGCCGGTCTCCACGGTCACGGCAGTGCGCGGCAGCAGCGTCACCCCGAGGCCGCCGGCGACGAGCTGGACCAGGGTGGAGAGCCCGGCGGCCGTCGTGGTGACCGGTGCGCCCTGGGTGCGGCCGGCCTCCCGGCAGATGTCGAGTGCCTGGTCACGCAGGCAGTGCCCTTCGTCCAGGAGCAGCAGCGGCAGCTCGCGCAGGGCGTCGCGCGGGATGTCGGACCGGCCGCCGAGCCAGTGCTCCTGCTCCATGACCAGCACGAAGTCCTCGTCGAACAGCGGGATCTCGGTGACGCCCGGCACCCCGAGCGGGACGGCGAGCAGCAGCAGGTCGAGCCGTCCGGCGGCGAGCCCCTCCAGCAGCGAGGAGGTCTGCTCCTCGTGGACCTGGAGGTCGAGGTCCGGGTAGCGCTCGTGGACGAGCCGCAGCACGGTGGGCAGCAGGTACGGGGCGACGGTCGGGATCACGCCGAGCCGCAGGACCCCGGTGAACGGGGCCCGGACCGCCTCCGCCTCCTCCATCAGCGCGGCGACGGCGTCCAGCACCGCCCCCGCCCGCACCGCGAGCCGCTCCCCCGCGGGCGAGAGCAGCACCTTGCGCGTCGTACGCTCGATGAGCTGGACACCCAGTGCCTCCTCCAGGGTGGACACCGCCCCGGAGAGCGCGGGCTGACTCATCCCGATTGCTGCCGCCGCGTCCCGGAAGTGCAGATGTTCCGCCACCGCGGTGAAGGCGCGCAGCTGCGACAGGCTGGGCTGCTTGCCGTGCTGCTTGGGGCGTATGCCCTGGTTGGCCTGGCTCACTGATAGGCACCTCCGATCATCTCGACCGAGTGTAGCTATTTCCGTGATCAATGCACTCTGTGCCAAGGTGGGAGGCGTCCAACCCTCAGGAAGGCCCTCAAAAAGGGAATTCCAGACGTTGCAAGGAGAGCGCGTGCTCACTGTCGGTGACAAGTTCCCCGAGTTCGACCTGACTGCTTGTGTCTCGCTGGAGAGCGGCAAGGAGTTCGAGCAGATCAACCACAAGACCTACGAGGGCAAGTGGAAGATCGTCTTCGCGTGGCCGAAGGACTTCACCTTCGTGTGCCCCACCGAGATCGCCGCCTTCGGCAAGCTGAACGAGGAGTTCGCCGACCGCGACGCGCAGATCCTCGGCTTCTCCGGTGACTCCGAGTTCGTGCACCACGCCTGGCGCAAGGACCACCCGGACCTGACCGACCTGCCCTTCCCGATGCTGGCCGACTCGAAGCACGAGCTCATGCGTGACCTCGGCATCGAGGGCGAGGACGGCTTCGCCCAGCGCGCCGTCTTCATCGTCGACCAGAACAACGAGATCCAGTTCACGATGGTGACCGCCGGTTCCGTGGGCCGTAACCCCAAGGAGGTCCTGCGGGTCCTCGACGCCCTGCAGACCGACGAGCTGTGCCCGTGCAACTGGACCAAGGGCGAGAACACCCTGGACCCGGTCGCGCTCCTCTCGGGCGAGTGAGCTGATACCGACATGGCACTCGACGAACTGAAGTCCGCCATACCGGACTTCGCCAAGGACCTGAAGCTGAACCTCGGTTCGGTCATCGGCAACAGCGAGCTTCCGCAGCAGCAGCTGTGGGGCACCGTGCTGGCCTGCGCGATCGCCTCGCGTTCGCCGAAGGTGCTGCGCGAGCTGGAGCCCGAGGCCAAGGCCAACCTCTCCGCCGAGGCGTACACCGCGGCGAAGTCGGCGGCCGCGATCATGGCGATGAACAACGTCTTCTACCGGACCCGGCACCTGCTGTCGGACCCGGAGTACGGCACGCTCCGCGCGGGCCTGCGGATGAACGTCATCGGCAACCCGGGCGTGGAGAAGGTCGACTTCGAGCTGTGGTCGCTCGCCGTCTCCGCGATCAACGGCTGCGGCCAGTGCCTGGACTCCCACGAGCAGGTGCTCCGCAAGGCCGGCGTGGACCGCGAGACCATCCAGGAAGCCGTCAAGATCGCCTCGGTGATCCAGGCGGTCGGTGTGACCCTCGACGCCGAGGCCGTACTCGCCGAGTAGTGACACCGCACCACCCCTGACACGGGGAAGAGCCCCGGGGACGACCGACCGTCCCCGGGGCTCTTCGCTGTCCGGCTCCTCCGCGCGGTGCGACCGGCCGCGCCCTACTCCTGCGGCGGCCGGTTCTCCGGCGGGCGTCCGTCCGCCGGGGCGTCCTCGGCTCCCACGTCCGAAGCGGACGGGGCGGGCGGAGCGGGTGGAGCGCCCGGTGAGCCGGGCGCGGGACCGGTGTGCGCCGGGCTCATCGACAGGGCGGTGGCCCCGTGCTGCCCGCCGCGTTCGCCCGGTTGCCCGTACGAGCGCAGATAGCCGACCACCGTGTTGGTGACGGCGACCAGCGGGACGGCGACCACCGCGCCGCCGATGCCCGCGACCAGGCCGCCGGTCGCGACCGCCAGGACCACCGCGAGCGGGTGGACCCGCACCGCCCGGCCGAGGATGAACGGCTGGAGGATGTGGCCCTCGATCTGCTGCACCGCCAGGACCACCACCAGCGCCCACAGCGCGGTCCACACGCCCTCGGTGACCAGCGCGACCACCACGGCGAGCGCCCCGGAGACCACGGCGCCGACCAGCGGGATGAAGGCGAACAGGAAGATGAAGACGGCCAGCGGCACCGCGAGCGGCACGTTGAGGACGTAGAGGCCGAGGCCGATGAAGATGGCGTCGATCAGGGCGACGAGCACGGTGCCGCGCACGTACGCGGTCAGGGTGCGCCAGGCGCGCGGACCGGCTCCGGCGACCCCGGGGCGGGCGGCGGCGGGCACCAGCTTGAGCGACCACTCCCAGATGCGCCGGCCGTCGTAGAGCAGGAACAGCGTGGAGAACATCGCCAGCAGCAGCCCGGTCAGGAACTCCACCATCACGGTGACGCCCTGGAGGCCGGCGGAGGTGATCTCCTCGGTGTTGGTGCCGATGGTGTCGCTGAGGTTCTTGGCGATGTCGTTGATCTGCGACTCGGTGACGTGGAACGGGCTGTCGAGCGCCCAGCGCTTCAGCTCGTCGATACCGTCGCGGACCCGGTCGGAGAGCGTGTCCAGGTTGTCCATCACCTGCCACACCACGAACCAGCCGACCAGCCCGATGATGACGAAGCCGAGGACGGCGGTCACGGCGGTGGCGAGCCCGTGCGGCAGCCCGAACCGCTTGAGCCGCACCACGGTCGGCTGGAGCATCGCGGTGACGAGCAGGGCGGCGGCGAAGGCCAGCACGACGAGCTGGACCGCGCTGATCACCCGCATCAGCACCCAGAGCGTCCCGGCGAGGACGAGGAGGCGCCAGCCGGCCTCGGCGGCGACCCGCATCCCCCACGGGAGCGCGGCCACCGGATCGGGCTTGGCGGCGACCGACGGGGCGTACGAGGGGGGCGCGGGCACCTGGGCGAGCTCGTCGTCCGGGACGGCCCCCTTCGCGGTGAAGGGCTCGTCATCGGCGGCGGCCCGCGCGCGGCGTTCGTCCAGCCGCTCGCCCAGCTCCGTGAGTTCGGCCCCGAAGCGGCCCAGCCAGCCCGGTAGTTTCGACATGCCTGCTTTCCTTCCCCCATCTCCGCTGCTCAGCGCTCCGGGATACGACTCGGCGCTTCTCGCGGCGCCTTCCGCGTACCCCGGATGCGCCAGGATGCGACGGTACACGCGCGAGGCCCCTCACCGTACGGACGGTGAGGGGCCTCGGAGGTCGAGCAGGCGGGTGCGGGGACGCGCCCTAGTACCAGTTGTTGGCCTGCCAGAAGGACCAGGCGCCGCACGGGGAGCCGTAGCGGCTGTCCATGTAGCTGAGGCCCCACTTGATCTGGGTGGCCGGGTTGGTCTGCCAGTCGGCGCCGGCGGACGACATCTTGGAGCCGGGGAGCGCCTGCACCAGTCCGTACGCACCGGAGGACGGGTTGCTGGCGCGGTAGTTCCAGGTCGACTCGTGGTTCACGATGTTGCTGAAGCACTGGAACTGGTCGGCGGGGACCATCTGACGGGCCATCGCCTGGACCTGGGCCACGGTGTACGAGCCCTGGGCGGCGAACGAGGACGCGTCGCGGACGGAGGAACGGCTGGCGCGCTCGGCAGCCTTCTTCTCCTTCGCCTCCTTCTCCGCCTTGCGCTCGGCCTCCAGCCGGTCCTCGGCCGCCTTCTTCTTGGACTTGGCGTCCTTGGCGGCCTGGAGACGGGCGGACTCCTCGGCCGACTTCTTCGCTGCGGCGTCGGCGGCGGATGCCTGGGCATCGGCCTGCTGCATCAGCGAAGCGGTCTGGACCTGGGCCTGCTGGCCCGCGGGGATGTCTGCGAGCAGCGTGGTATCGGCTGCGGCTGCCTCGAAGTTGTTGTCGTCGGCGGCAGGAGCGCCGCCCGCAGCAACGCCTACGACGGCGCCTACGGTGGTGACCGCGGTGGCAGATGCCACGGCGAACCCCCGGACCGAGATCCGGCTCACATGGTGTCCTTCCAGCGTCGCCCGCTTAGGTGACCTCGCGGGCGCGTTCGTGCCCCTGGCACTGGCCTCCCTACTGCATGGGTCACGGGAGGCACGGGCCCGGTGCGCAACCTCGGTGAGAAGGTTGCCGCGTGGTGCTCGCGGGCGGCATACGGGCGTCTCGTCTTGAGTTGTGTGGTGCGTGGCGCCTCTGGAGGTGCCCAAGTGCCGTATGCGGGGCCTGACGGAAGCAAGACTCTGCCGGACGGGGACGCAGGGAGGCAATTCCATGTTGCGTGGGAAACGTCACATCCCGTTTGGCCCCCCGGTTTTACGGAAATGACGGCGCAGCAGCATGCCGCCCGGCTAAGCTCTTTGGCTCGCCGGGCGGCATCAACGGGACATGCGGGTCAGATCTGGCCTTCCTCCAGCATTTCGGTCACCAGCGCGGCGATCTGCGAACGCTCCGACCGCGTGAGCGTGACGTGCGCGAACAGCGGATGGCCCTTCAGTTTCTCGACGACGGCGACGACTCCGTCGTACCGGCCGACCCGGAGGTTGTCCCGCTGGGCCACGTCGTGGGTGAGCACGACACGCGAATTCGCCCCGATCCGGGACAACACGGTCAGCAGGACGTTCCGTTCGAGCGACTGGGCCTCGTCGACGATCACGAAGGCGTCGTGCAGCGAGCGGCCCCGGATGTGGGTGAGCGGCAGGACCTCCAGCATCCCGCGCCCCAGCACCTCCTCGATGACCTCGCGCCCGGCGACCGCCGAGAGCGTGTCGAAGACCGCCTGCGCCCAGGGGCTCATCTTCTCGGCCTCGCTGCCGGGGAGGTAGCCGAGCTCCTGGCCGCCCACCGCGTACAGTGGGCGGAAGACCATCACCTTCTTGTGCTGGCGGCGCTCCAGCACGGCCTCCAGACCGGCGCAGAGGGCCAGCGCAGACTTGCCGGTGCCCGCGCGGCCGCCCAGCGACACGATGCCGACGTCGCTGTCGAGGAGGAGGTCGAGCGCGATCCGCTGCTCCGCGCTGCGCCCGTGGATGCCGAACGCCTCCCGGTCGCCGCGCACCAGCCGTACGTTGCCCTCGGCGGTGACCCGGCCGAGCGCCTTGCCCCGTTCGGACTGGAGGACCAGACCGGTGTGCACGGGCAGCTCGGCGGCCTCGGGAACGTACAGCGTCTCCTCGGCGAACAGCAGGTCGATCTGTTCCCCGGCGAGGGACAGTTCGCTCATGCCGGTCCAGCCGGAGTCCGTGATGGCGAGTTCCGCGCGGTACTCCTCGGCGAGGAGGCCGACGGAGGACGCCTTGATACGGAGCGGCAGGTCCTTGGAGACGACCGTGACGTCGTACCCCTCGGCCTGGAGGTTGCGCGCGACCGCGAGGATGCGTGAGTCGTTGTCCCCCAGGCGGTAGCCGGCGGGCAGGACCCCCGGGTCGGAGTGGTTCAGTTCGACGCGGAGCGTGCCGCCCAGCTCGCCGAGCGGGATCGGGGCGTCGAGGCGGCCGTACCGGACCCGGAAGTCGTCCAGCAGGCGCAGGGCCTGCCGGGCGAAGTAGCCGAGCTCGGGATGGTGCCGTTTGGCCTCCAGTTCCGTGACCACCACGATCGGCAGCACGACTTCGTGCTCGTCGAAGCGGGACATGGCCCCGGGATCGGCGAGCAGGACGCTGGTGTCGAGAACATAGGTGCGCCGGTCGGACATGCGGCGCTTGCTGCTGGTCACCACGGAAGGACGTACCCCCTCGGACGAGGTCGGGGAGTGCGACGAACGGTCGCGGAACTCCCCGAAAGGAGAGGACGGACCGGGATCGGGCGCCTGGGCGCGGACCGGACCACGGCCACCGCATCGGCCGCGGACTCTCTACGGTCCTTCGTGCGCAAAGGGCCTCCCGGGCGAGCGGGCTGGGTGCCGCTCACTTGGACGCGACATCCGCCTGGTTGATGACCGGACGTCGACCTGACAGGGGTATTCCCTGTTCGGTCCGAAGCCATGCCGCCGCATATGACACGGTGTGGAGAAGTCCCGGTGGACGCGCGATGACCCGTCGGCAGACGCCCTTCGGCTCCCCCGGCGCGGGTACCGGGGGAGCCGAAGGGATCGGGCGGACGGGCGGTCGCGCCAGAGGCGCTCGGGCGTCGTTACGGCGGTGGAGTGCGGGCGGGCGTACAAAGGCGCTCAGGCTCCGTAGCGGCGGCGGCTGACGGGCGTGCGTACGGAAGCGCTCAGGCTCCGTAGCGGCGGTGGCGGGTGTGCGTACGGAGGCGTCCGGCTCCGCGGCGGCGGCTGACGGGCGTACGTACGGAGGCGGTCAGGCTCCGTAGCGGCGGTGGCGGGCGGAGTAGTCGCGCAGCGCCCGCAGGAAGTCGACCTTGCGGAAGGCCGGCCAGAAGACCTCGCAGAAGTAGTACTCCGAATGGGCGCTCTGCCAGAGCATGAAGCCCGATAGGCGCTGCTCGCCGCTGGTCCGGATCACCAGGTCGGGGTCGGGCTGGCCCCGGGTGTAGAGGTGCTCGGAGATCAGGTCGGTGGAGACGATCTCGGCCAGCTCCTCGAAGGTGGTGCCCTTCGCCGAGTGCTCCTGGAGCAGCGAACGCACCGCGTCCGCGATCTCCTGGCGGCCGCCGTAGCCGACCGCGACGTTGACGATTATCCCGTCGATGCCCGACGTCGCCTCCTCGGCCTCCTTGAGAACCGTCTGCGTCTCGGCCGGGAGCAGGTCGAGCGTGCCGACGTGGTGGACGCGCCAGCGGCCGTCCGCCGCGAGGTTGCGCACGGTGTTCTCGATGATCCCGAGGAGCGGCTTCAGCTCGTGCTCGGGGCGGTCGAAGTTGTCCGTGGAGAGCATCCAGAGGGTGACGACCTCGACATCGGTCTCGTCGCACCAGCCGAGCAGCTCGGAGATCTTGTCCGCGCCGGCCTGGTGGCCCTGCACGGCCGATCCTCCGGACGCCTTGGCCCACCGCCGGTTGCCGTCGAGGATGACCCCGATGTGCTTGGGCACCTGATCGTGGTCCAGGCGGCCTTCCACCCGGCGCGCGTAGAGCCTGTACACCAGGTCGCGGAAGTTCACTGCTTTCACCCTCTCGGTTCCGTACGGGCCCGTGGCCCGCCCTCCCCGTCGCCGGGGGTCCGGGGGCCGTCCCCCGCGGGGGATCGCTGCACGGCCTGCGCCGCACGGACGCGCCCTGAGCGGTCCGCACCCCTTACCACTGGACACGGCCGCGCGGGCCTGCGCCGCGCCGCACATCGGCATTCCCCGAAGCCGCCACATTACTGCGAGCGGGTCACGGGGGCCCAACCCGGTGTGTCACAACTCCGTGATAAGGAGTGAAACGTGACTGATTACCTCTCCCCCGATCTGTACTACCGCGCCGCCGACACGCGCTACGACGCCATGGAGTACCGCCGCACCGGGCGCAGCGGCCTCAAGCTCCCCGCCCTCTCGCTGGGCCTGTGGCACAACTTCGGCGACGACCGCACCCTGGAATCCCAGCGGGCGATCCTGCGCCGCGCCTTCGACCTCGGAGTCACCCATTTGGACCTGGCCAACAACTACGGCCCGCCGCCCGGTTCGGCCGAGCTGAACTTCGGCAAGCTCTTCGCCCAGGATTTCGCCCGCTACCGGGATGAACTGGTCATCTCCACCAAGGCCGGGTATCTGATGCATCCCGGCCCGTACGGCGAGTGGGGCTCGCGGAAGTACCTGCTGTCCTCGCTCGACGCCTCCCTGAAGCGGATGGGCGTGGACTACGTCGACATCTTCTACTCGCACCGCTTCGACCCGGACACCCCGCTGGAGGAGACGATGGGCGCGCTGGCGTCCGCCGTCCGGCAGGGCAAGGCGCTGTACGCGGGCGTCTCCTCGTACACCGCGGAGCAGACCGCCGAGGCCGCCCGGCTGCTCAGGGAGATGGGGGTGCCGGCGCTGATCCACCAGCCGTCCTACTCCATGATCAACCGCTGGATCGAGGACGACGGACTGCTGGACACGCTGGAGGCGGCCGGGATGGGCTGCATCTCCTTCGTGCCGCTCGCCCAGGGCCTGCTCACGAACAAGTACCTGAACGGCATCCCGGAGGGCTCGCGCGCCACCCAGGGCAAGTCGCTCGACCCGGGGCTGCTCTCGGACGAGGTGGTCCGCCGGCTCAACGGGCTCGACGGGATCGCGCGCGGCCGGGGCCAGTCGCTCGCCCAGCTCGCGATCGCGTGGGTGCTGCGGGACAGCCGTATGACGTCGGCCCTGATCGGCGCGTCGAGCGTGAAGCAGTTGGAGGAGAACGTGGCGGCCCTCGCGGCCCCGGCGCTGACCGCCGACGAGCTGCGGGAGATCGACGCGTTCGCGGTGGACACGGCGGGCACCAACATCTGGGCGGGGCGCGGCTGAGGCGCTGAGGAGGGCCGGCCTGGGGGGGGCCGCCCAGGCGGTGCCTGCGTGGAACCGTCCCGGCGGGGGCCTGCTCCGGGCTTGCGGAGGGCCGTCGGGGCCTGCTCCGGGCCTGCGGAGGGCCGACCGGGGGCTGCTGAGGTGCCGCCTGCGTGGAACCGTCCCGGCGGGGGCACGCTCCGGGTCTGCGGAGGGCTGTCGGGGTGGGCTCGCAGGTGTGCGGGCGGACCGTTGCGGGGCCCTCGCGGCCCCCTGTGGGTGACCGCTGCGGGAGCCCATGCGGCCCGCTGCCGGCGACCGTTGCGGTGGGCTCACGCGCGCCACGGGTCGGCCCATGAAAAAACGGGCCGGTCCGTGGGGGGGATACGGACCGGCCCGAGGGGGGGTTTCCACCATAACCCTTCGTAAGTCCTGCCGCGTGCCACGCCACTCCGCCCTCACTCTCCGGAATCGGCGGACCGCGCTCCGAGCAGGCGGCACCCAGCCCTGACCTCGTCGGCGGCCCGCGTTATCGGCCTCCGTATCGAGGGGTCGCCGGACGCCACCGCCTTGACGCCCCCGCCTGACGTCCCCGCCTTGACGCCCCCGCTCGCGCCCCGGGAGGCGGCGGCGGTGCCCGGCGCGCACACCCGGGTGCTGCAGGGCCCCGGCCGCCGGTGGCCGCCGCGGACACGGGCTGCCGCGCACGGACGTCCGTACGGCGGCGCTGCTCGGGAGCCGCGCGAAGAGGCCCGGGATGCGTGGGGCGGGTCAGGGGGCGTTCGGCGGGGGCCCGGGAGGCGTGGGCGGGTCAGGGAGCGTTCGGCGGGGGCCCGGGGGCGAAGCGGATCGCCATCGTGTCGCCGGCGACGACCACGAAGTCCCCCTCCTCGCAGCGGATCACGGCCTGGAGCACCTCGCCGTCGGCGTCCCTCAGCTCCTGGGTGCCGACGACCGTCCACACTCCCCCGTACGGGACCGGCGGGAGCTGGACCGGCGGGGCGTGCCGCCAACGGCTCGCCGGTAAGCACCAGTCGGGCAGCCGCGGCCAGGCGCCCGGGGTGACGCGCAGCGTGCGCTCGGAGGTGCAGGTCAGCAGGACGGACTGGCCGTCCGCGAGGACGAACTCGACGGCCTCCGGCTCACCCGCCGGCCCCTCGGGCCGGTAGTACACGCCGAGGACGGCGGTGATCCCGGCCCCCGTGAGCCAGTCGGCCTTGCCGCGCCGGGCCCGCCCGGCGGGCACCGCGCACTCCTCTGGCTCCACGGTCATGACCGCCCTCTCCTTCGCTCTGCGTGTGTGCGTCGCTCCGATGGGTAGGACGGCTCTCCGGTCGATCCCGTTGCGTGTGGGCGCCGATGAACTGGCGTACGGGGAGGGCGGGTTGAGCGGATCGGCGCGGCCTGGCCCCGGTCACCCGGGTTTGCGGGCCTCGATCAGGAAGCGGGTGGTGTGCGCGAGGAAGGGCCCCTCCTCCTCGATCCGCCGGTGCAGTGCGGCCAGTCGGGGCCGGTACTGCTCGACGGTGAAGCCGGGCACCATCCAGATCACCTTGCGGAGGAAGTAGACCACCGCGCCGATGTCGTGGAACTCGGTGCGCAGCTCCTCGAAGCGCAGGTCCACCACGTCGAGCCCGGCCGCCGTCGCGGCGGCCCGCGCGTCGTCGGGGTGACGGGCGCGGCGGATCTCGGCCGGCTGCGGGCCGAGGAAGTACTCGACGAGTTCGAAGACGCTGGCCGGACCGACCTGCTGGGAGAAGTACGTCCCGCCGGGGGTGAGGACGCGGGCGATCTCCTCCCACCACGTGGTAACCGGATGGCGGCTGACCACGAGGTCGAAGGCGGCGTCGGCAAAGGGCAGCGGCGGCTCGTCCTCGTCGGCGACGACGGCCGCGCCGAGCGGGTGCAGCAGGGCGGTGGCTCGGGCGACGTTGGGCGGCCACGCCTCGGTGGCCACGGTGACCGGCGGGAGCTTCGGCGCGGAGGCGAGCACCTCGCCGCCCCCGGTCTGGAGGTCGAGCGCGGCGCGGGCCCGGCCGAGCCGGTCGGCCATCGCGCGGGCGTACCCCCAGGAGGGGCGCTGCTCGGTGGCCCGGCCGTCGAGCCAGGAGAAGTCCCAGCCGTCCACGGACACGGCGTCGGCCTCGGCGACGAGGGCTTCGAACCGGTCGCGGGAGGCCGCGGAGGCGAAGGCCGGGGGCTCTTCGGGGGCGGGGTCGGGGGTGGGGGTGGGTCGTTCGGACATGGGGGAATCGTGTCAGGCGGGGAACGGGGGCGCGAATGGATTGCGTGCCGTACGGGCTGTATCGACTGCCGTACAGGGCTGTACTGGGTGACGTGCGGGGCTGTGCTGAGTGTCGTACGGGGCTTACGCGGCCAGGGCGCCCAGCAGCAGGCCGGCCAGCGCTCCGGTGATCATGAACGGGCCGAAGGGGATGCCCGTCTTCCGCCCCGCCCCGCGCAGGAGCACCAGGCCGAGTCCGTACGCCGCACCGAACAGGAACCCGGCGAACCCGCCGACGAACAGCACCGCCCAGCCGTACCAGCCGAGGGCCACGCCCAGGGCGAGGGCGAGCTTGACGTCGCCGAAGCCCATGCCGTTCGGGTTGATCAGGAAGAGCAGGAAGTAGAAGCCGCCGAGTGCCAGACCGCCCAGCAGGCCGGAGGTCCAGGACCCGGCGGCCCCGGGGAGCAGGGCCGCCCCGCCCAGCAGCAGGACCGCCGCGGCCGCCAGGGGCAGCGTCAGCGGGTCGGGCAGCCGGTGGACCCGCCGGTCGACCACGGCGAGGAGCACCGCGACAGGCGTCAGCGCCAGCCACGCGGCCAGCTCCGGCCGCGCCCCGGTGGCGGCGGCGAGGGCGACGCAGACGACCGCGGTGACGACGGGGGCGAGCAGGCGGGGCGCGTAGACGGGGGCGGTGGCAGGCGTGGGGATCGCGGCAGGCGTGGGGGTGATGGGGTGGGGGGCCGGG
>NZ_JNZZ01000031.1 GCF_000717645.1 Streptomyces californicus | reverse complement strand
AGGGGGCGCAGGGCGGCGGGGCCGGTGGTGCCTCCGGCGAGGGGCGGGGGTGTGGTGGTGGGCATGGGCGGAACGGTCCTTCACGTGCGGGCGGGGTGGGTGCGCGGGCCGTTCCCGGTTTGGGGTGGTGCGGCCGAAGAGCCCAACGATCAGGACTCGAAAGGGGTACTGGTGGGCGGTGTGACCTGATCGGGGCTGGTTGGGGTGGTATCGGCGTGCGATTGCTGGACGGGTGTACGGGGGTGGCTCGGCGGGGGCGCGGGGGCACCGGGCAGACCGGCGGGCACCGGACGGGGGCAGACAGAGGCCGGGGGCCGGACGCGTACAGGCAGGCGGGGCGCCGGGCGCGGTGCCGGGCAGGCAGGGGCGGGGTGCCGAACGCATGCAGGCAGGCGGGGTGCCGGACGGGTGCGGGTGGTGGCATCCCCTGCTCTTGCTCAATGAGTGAATTGCAGTTTTCTGCAATTCACTACATGCTGTGAGGGTCGTTCCGCCCGGTGCGGGTGGAGGTCCCCGCGTGGCGCTCCGGCCCGCGGGGCGTGGTCGTTCCGACCGGGGAGCCCGCCCGCATGCTCACGCCGCCCGATCCGCTGCCGTACCGGCACGTGCTGACGCTGCCCGCGACGGGGCAGGCGGTGCGCGTGGCCCGGGAGACCGGCGAGCAGGTGCTGGCGCAGTGGGGGGTGGGGACGCGGGAGCCGTGCCATGACCCGGCGCTGCTGATCCTGAGCGAGTTGGTGGCCAACAGCGTGCGGCATGCGGCGGCGCTCTCGCCGCAGGTCACGGTGGTGTTCGCGGGTGGCACGGACACGTTCGCGTTCGGGGTGCACGACCGTCATCCGTACCGTCCGGCGCTGTTCGCTTCGGCGGGGGTGGCGCCGGGGCGGGGGCTGGCGACGGTGATGGAGCTGACCTGTGGGCTGGGTGGCAGCGCGGTGGTGCGGGGCGATGCCGACGAGGGCGGCAAGAGCATATGGATCACTCTCCCGCTGCGGCGCGGTCCGCGGTGACCCTCGGGTTCGTCCCCGGGGTGCGCAGGCGCGAGGATGAACCCATGGAGAAGAGTTCTGGTCAGGTGTGGTGCGGCGGGTCTCCGTCGTACGGAACGGGGCCGCGCCGGTGAGTACGCCGCTGTACCGCTTGAAGGCGGAGTTCTTCAAGACGCTGGGGCACCCGGTGCGGATCAGGGTGCTCGAACTGCTCAGCGAACGCGATCACGCGGTGTCGGAGATGCTGCCCGAGGTGGGGGTCGAGGCCGCCCATCTGTCGCAGCAGTTGGCGGTGTTGCGGCGCGCGGGTCTGGTGACGGCGCGGCGGGAGGGTTCGGCGGTCCATTACACGCTGGCCGATCCGGGGGTGGCGGAGTTGCTGCGGGTGGCGCGGACGATTCTGACCGGGGTGCTGGCGGGGCAGGCGGAGCTGCTGGCGGATCTGCGGTCGGGCGGTGACGGCCCGCACGAGGTGCGTCCGGGCCGTCGGGGCGCTCCGTAGGGGTCAGCCGGTGGCGGTCGTCCGTACGGCGAGGGCGCGGCGGAGGTCGTCGAGCTGGTCGACGAGCTTGCGGCGCAGGGCGGGGATGAGGGCGGGGTCCTCCAGGGCGCGGGTGCCGGTGGCGAGGCTTTCGGCGTCGATGGCGTGGGCGGGGAAGGCGTATCGTCCGGCGGCTTCGGCGATGGCGGGGCCGCGGCGGGCGGCGAGCGCGATGGCGTCGGGGTAGAAGCGGGGCACGTAGGCGGCGAGGAGTTCTTCCTGGCCGGGCTGCCAGAAGCCCTGGGCGGTGGCGGCGAAGAGGTAGTTGGAGAGGGTGTCGTCGTTGAAGAGGGCGTCCCAGGCGGCGGCCTTGGCCTCGGGGGTGGGGAGGGCGGCGCGGCAGCGGGCGGCGCCTTCGCGGCCGGTGGCGCTGGGGTCGGCTTCGAGGGCGGCGGCGATGGCCGTCTCGTCGGTGGCGCCGAGGGCGGCGAGGCGGGTGAGGATGCGCCAGCGCAGTTCGGGGTCGAGTTCGGGGCCGCCGTGGACGGTGCCTTCGTCGAGCCAGTTGCGCAGGGTGTCGGGCTGGGTGGCGGCGTCGATGAAGTGGCGTACGGCGATGAGGCGCAGGCCGGGGCGGGAGCCGTCCTCGGTGCGGCGGATGAGGTCGCGGCAGAGGTCGGCGAGGGTGGCGAGGGCGGCGGGCCGGTCCTGGGGGGTGGCGTAGCGGTCGGCGATCTGCCCGGCGGCGAAGGTGAGGACGCCCTGGACGAGGGCGAGGTCGCTCTCGTACGGGAGGTGGGTGCGGGCGGTCGCGAGGTAGGTGGCGGGGTCCAGGTCGCCGTCGCGGACCATGTCGCGGGCGGTGTTCCAGAGGACGGCGCGGGTGAGGGCGTCGGGGATGCCGGAGAGGCCGGCGAGGACGGTGTCCCAGGAGTCGGCGTCCGGGCGGATCTTGGCGTAGGTGAGGTCGCCGTCGTTGAGGACGAGGACGGCGGGGCGGGTGCCGGAGCGGACGGTGGGGGTGCCGTCGCCGGGTACGTCGATCTCGAAGCGGTCGCGCAGGGCGAGGTGGCCGGGGCCGGCCTGGGTGCCCAGGGCGTGGTCGTAGGCGCCGACGGCGATGCGGTGGGGGCGGGTGCCGTCGCGGGTGACGGTGAGGGTCCAGGACTGGCCGGTGCCGTCGGTGGCGGGGGCCTCGGGGGTGGTGACCTCGGCGGTGAGGGTGTCGACGCCGGTGGTGCGGAGCCACTGCTCGGCCCAGGCGTGGACGTCGCGGTCGGTGGCGGAGGCCAGGTTGTCGATGAAGTCGGCGAGGGTGGCGTTGGCGAACTTGTGGCGGGCGAAGTGGGCGTTGATGCCGGCCAGGAAGTCCTTCTCGCCGAGCCAGGCGACGAGTTGGCGCAGGGCGGAGGCGCCCTTGGCGTAGCTGATGCCGTCGAAGTTGAGGAGGGCGGAGGCGGTGTCGGGGACGGCGTCGGGGTCGGGGGCGACGGGGTGGGTGGAGGGGCGCTGGTCGGCGTCGTAGCCCCAGCCCTTGCGGGCGACGCCGAAGTCGACCCAGGTGTCGGGGAAGAGGGGTTCCCCGGCGCGGGCGGTGTCGGGGGTGCGGGGCCGGGTGGCTTCGGTGAGGGTCTGGTAGCCCATGTACTCGGCGAAGGACTCGTTGAGCCAGATGTCGTCCCACCAGGCGAGGGTGACGAGGTCGCCGAACCACATGTGGGCCATCTCGTGGGCGATGACCATGGCGCGGGTCTGGCGCTCGGTGTCGGTGACGGCGGAGCGGAAGACGAACTCGTCGCGGAAGGTGACGAGTCCGGGGTTCTCCATGGCGCCGGCGTTGAACTCGGGGACGAACGCCTGGTCGTAGGAGTCGAACGGGTAGGGCTCGTCGAACTTCTCGTGGTAGCGGTCGTAGCAGGCGCGGGTGATGTCGAGGATCTCGTCGGCGTCGGCGTCCAGGTGGGGGGCGAGGGAGCGGCGGCAGTGGATGCCGAAGGGCAGGCCGGCGTGTTCGGTGGTGACGGAGTGCCAGGGGCCGGCGGCGACGGCGACGAGGTAGGTGGAGATGAGCGGGGTGGGGGCGATGGTCCACTGTCCCGTGCCGGTGCGTTCGGCGACGCCGTTGCCGAGGACGGTCCAGCCTTCGGGGGCGGTGACGTCGATGGCGAAGACCGATTTGAGGTCGGGCTGGTCGAAGGCGGCGAAGACGCGCTGGACGTCCTCCATGAAGAGCTGGGTGTAGAGGTAGGTCTCGCCGTCGGTGGGGTCGGTGAAGCGGTGCATGCCCTCGCCGGTGCGGGAGTAGTGCATCGCGGCGTCGACGCGCAGTTCGTGGGGGCCGGCGGTGAGGCCGGTGAGGGGGTAGCGGTTGCCGTCGAGGAGGGCGGGGTCGAGCGGCTGTCCGTCGAGGCTGATCGAGCGCAGGGTGGCGGGCTTGACCTCGACGAAGGTGTCTCCGGGCGCGTGGGCGGTGAACCGGATGGCGGTGCGGGAGTCGAAGGTCTGGTCGCCGGTGGTGAGGTCGAGGGCGATCGTGTACCGCTCCACGTCGAGGAACTGGGCTCGGGTCTGCGCTTCGTCGCGCGTCAGTACGGACATGGCCCCATGCTGCCGTACGGGGGGTGGCGGGCGCAGCGGGGTTCTCGCAGGGCTGACCCGGGGTGGGGTGGCGGGTGGCGGTTCCTCGCCGGGGGCGTCCCGGTGTGTCCGGCCGCGGGGGTCTTCGGAGCCCTGCTCCGGGGGGCAGCTCCGGGGCGGGGCCTCGGCGTTCCGCGTTCTGACGCGGCTCGTGGGGTGGTTCGTCCGGGTGCCGATGTGCGACGGATCAGGTGTCTTGATCACGTTGCATCTGGGCTGATTTTACCCCTGATTAACGGTCATTTAAGGTGTTTAAGCCCCTTTTACATGCATTCACTTCGATCGGATTTGGCCAAGCAAAAAGTCGACTCTATGGTCACTCCGCACCCTCTTCCTCCACAGCTTTCCCACATCAAGGAGCGGCCTGCCCATGCACGGCACCATCGACGGTTTCAATTACGGCGCCGTCACCCCCGTGGTGGCCTACGTGATGGCCTGTCTGGGCAGCGCCCTCGGGCTGCGCTGCACCATCCGCTCCCTGCGCACCGACACCTCCTGGAAGCCCGGCTGGCTGGGGCTCGGCGCGGCGGCCATCGGCTCGGGCATCTGGACGATGCACTTCGTCGCCATGATGGGCTTCCACGTGGCGGAGACACCGATCTCCTACGACCTCCGGCGGACGGTCCTGAGCCTCGTGGTCGCGATCGTGGTGGTGGGCGTGGGCGTCTTCATCGTCGGTTACCGGGGGGCGACGCGTGCGGCGCTGCTGACGGCGGGCCTGACCACCGGGCTCGGGGTCGCGGGCATGCACTACCTCGGCATGGCGGGCATGCGGATGAACGGGCGGCTGGAGTACAGCCCGGTGGCCGTCGCCCTCTCCATCCTGATCGCGGTGGTCGCCGCGACCGCCGCGCTGTGGGCCGCCGTTTCGGTCAAGGGGTTCCTGCCGTCCCTCGGGGCGTCCCTGGTCATGGGCGTCGCCGTCACCGGCATGCACTACACGGGCATGAGCGGTCTCTCCGTGCGGCTGCACGAGTCCCACGGCGCCCAGGCGCTGGGCGGGGCGTCCGCGGTCTCGATCATGCTGCCGCTGATGGTCGGCCCCCTGGCGTTCCTGCTGCTCGCGGCCGTCGTGGTGATGTTCGACCCGATCCTCGTCCTCGGTGAGGGCGAGTGGACGGCCCCCGCCGCCCCGCAGGCCCCGAAGGCCCCGGCCGACGACTGGCCCGAGGGCTTCGGCGCCGCGCACCCGGGCACGACGGCACACCAGGGCGCATACCAGGGGCCGGCCGCGCACCAGGGGGCGCCGGTGCACCAGGCAGCGGCCGCACCGCAGGGGGCGGCCGCGCACCAGGCGGCGGCCGCGCACCCGGCGGGAGCGGCTCCGTATCCGGCCGGGGCGGCCGGCTCCCCGACGGCGTACGACCGCTTCGGCACCCCGGCGCAGCCGCGGCCCCCGCACCAGCAGCCGGGTTCCGCGCGCCCGTCCTTCTGAGCGACTCCGGGCCTTCGGGGCCTGGGGAACGGCGGGCGGGGCCCGGCGGTTCCTCAGGTCCCGGAGGCGTTCTCCGTCTCCTCGGCGATGCGCTCGTGGTGGCGGATCACCTCGGCGATGATGAAGTTCAGCAGCTTCTCGGCGAACGCCGGGTCCAGGTTCGCGCTCTGCGCCAACTGCCGGAGCCGGGCGATCTGCCGGGTCTCGCGGGCGGGGTCGGCGGGCGGCAGTCTGTGGTCCGCCTTGAGGCGGCCGACCTGCTGGGTGGCCTTGAAGCGCTCGGCCAGCATGTGGACGACGGCGGCGTCGATGTTGTCGATGCTCTCGCGCAGCCGGTTCAGCTCGGCCCGGACGGAGGAGTCGATCTCGCTCGTACTCATGGTCAGCGAGCTTAGGCGCTGATCGTCGGCGGGTCGTCGGGGTCGGGCACCCGGTCGCTCCAGCCGCCGGGGACGCTGCGGCCCTGCTGTTCGCGGAAGCGGACGGGGGCGGCGCCGACCCGGCGGGCGAAGAGCCGGGAGAAGTACGCCGGGTCGTCGTAGCCGACGCGGCGGGCCACGGCGGCGACCGGGAGGTCGGTGGCGGCGAGGAGTTCCTTGGCGCGGCCGAGCCGGATGCCGAGCAGGTAGTCCTTGGGGCTGCATCCGGCGCCGCGCCGTACCGCCGTGCGCAGTTCGGCGGCCGTCATGCCGTGGCGGGCGGCGTGCTCGGCTACGGTCAGCGGCTGGTAGGCGTCGCGGGCCAGGGCCTGGAGCACGGGGTCGCCGTCCGGGCCGATGTCGGCGCGGGCGCGGCGCAGGGCGACGAGGAGTTCGTGGACGGCGGCCCCGGTCTCGACCTCCAGCAGCGGGTTGCCGCGGCGGGCGGCGCGCACCATGCGGCCGACCGCGGCGCGCGGGGCGGCGGTGTCGGTGAGCGGGACGAGGGGGCGGTCGGGCTCGATGTAGCCGAGTTCGGTGTACGTGGCGGTGGCGGGCCCGGTGAAGTCGACGAAGCTCTCGTCCCAGCCCGTGCCGGGGTCGGCGCCGTAGTGGTGGGGGGTGCCGGGGGTCAGCCAGATGAGGCTGGGGCCGGTGACCGGGGTGCGGCGGCCGTCGGGGCCCTTGAACCAGCCGCTGCCGGAGTGGACGATCACGGCGACGTGGTGGTCGAGGGTGCGGGGGCCGACGGTGGGCAGCGCCCCGTGCTGGAGGCCGACGCCGAGGCAGACCAGGCCCAGGCGGTGGTGGAGCGGGCTCGGGGTGAAGAAACGCATCCAGGTGTGGTACATCGCGGTCCCTTCCCCTTTCTTCCTGCTGTTCACGGCCCGATTCTGCCCGTCAGGATCCTGCGGGCCGCGCCCGGGCCACCCCGGGCACACGGCCGGAAGCGACCCGTCCGTTTCGGTCCCCTGCGTCCAATCACCTGCGATCTTTGTCCATGGACCCGGTGTGCGCCAGGGGTGACAGTGGTCGGACCACTTGATCCGACGGCCGCGGTCGCGGCCCAGCACAGGAGCGTACGAGCACCATGACCGACTTCACCGTGGGCGACGACTGCTTCCGGCTCGACGGGAAGCCCGTACGGCTGCTGTCGGGCGCTCTCCACTACTTCCGGGTGCACGAGGAGCAGTGGGACCACCGGCTGGCGATGCTCGCCGCGATGGGCCTGAACTGCGTCGAGACGTACGTCCCGTGGAATCTGCACGAGACTCGGGAGGGCGAGGTCCGGGGCGTGGGGGCGCTGGGCCGGTTCCTGGACGCGGCGGAGCGGGCGGGGCTGTGGGCGATCGTGCGGCCGGGCCCGTACATCTGCGCCGAGTGGGAGAACGGCGGTCTTCCCGTGTGGGTGACGGGCCGGTTCGGGCGGCGGGTGCGGACCCGGGACGCGGAGTACCTGGCGGTGGTGGAGCGGTGGTTCCGCGAGCTGCTGCCGCAGGTGGTGCAGCGGCAGGTGTCGCGGGGCGGCCCGGTGATCCTCGTCCAGGCGGAGAACGAGTACGGCAGCTACGGCAGCGACGCCGTGTATCTGGAGTGGCTGGCGGGGCTGTTGCGGCGGTGCGGGGTGACGGTTCCCCTGTTCACGTCGGACGGCCCGGAGGACCACATGCTGACCGGTGGTTCGGTGCCGGGGCTCCTCGCGACGGCGAACTTCGGTTCGGGGGCGCGGGAGGGGTTCGAGGTGCTGCGCCGGCACCAGCCGAAGGGCCCGCTGATGTGCATGGAGTTCTGGTGCGGCTGGTTCTCCCACTGGGGCTCCGAGCCGGTGCACCGGGGTCCGGAGCAGGCGGCCGGGGCGCTGCGGGAGATCCTGGAGTGCGGGGCGTCGGTGAACCTCTACATGGCGCACGGCGGGACGAACTTCGCGGGCTGGGCGGGGGCGAACCGGTCCGGACCGCACCAGGACGGGGCGTACCTGCCGACGGTAACATCGTACGACTACGACGCGCCGGTGGACGAGTACGGGCGGGCGACGGAGAAGTTCCGGCTGTTCCGGAAGGTGCTGGCGGAGTACGCCGAGGGCCCGCTGCCCGCGCTGCCGCCGGAGCCGGTGGGGCTGGCGGGGCCGGTGCGGGTGGAGTTGGCGGAGTGGTCCGGGCTCGGGGACGTACTGGAGGCGCTCGGCGATCCGGAGACGGAGTCGGGGGTCCCGCCGACCTTCGAGGACCTGGGCGTGGACCGGGGGCTGGTGCGCTACCGGGTGGCGGTGCCGGGGCCCCGGCAGCCGTATCCGCTGGGGGTGTCGGGGCTGCGGGACCGGGCGGTGGTCTCGGTGGACGGGGTCCGGGCCGGGGTGCTGACCGAGGAGTGCGCGACGCTGCCGGAGCCGGTGGCGGGTCCGGCGGAGGTCGAGCTGTGGGTGGAGTCGCTGGGCCGGGTCAACTACGGGCCGCGCCTGGGCGAGCGGAAGGGCGTCACGGTCGGGGTGATGCACGAGCGGCAGTATCTGCATGGGGTACGGGCCCGGGGGCTGCGGCTCGACGCGTTCGAGGCGGACGCGGTGGCGGCGGTGCGCTTCGGTCCGGTGCCCGGGGTGCCGGGGACGACCGGGCTGTTCCGGGGCTCGTTCACGCTCGACGGGACCCCGGGCGGGGCGGGCGCCGATCACGCGGGGCTCGAACTGCCGGGCTGGACGCGCGGGTTCGTCTGGGTCAACGGCTTCTGCCTGGGCCGCTACTGGTCGGTGGGCCCGCAGCGGACGCTGTACGTGCCGGGGCCGGTGCTCCGTGAGGGCGTCAACGAGGTGTGGGTGCTGGAGCTGGAGGGGTCGGGTGAGCCGCGGGTGGAGCTGGGCCCGGGGGCGCCCGTGGCGCCGGACGCCTCCGGGGCGGTGCGCGGCTGACCGGTGCGCGGCTGACCGCCGCCGGCCGGTCGTCACCCGTGGCCGGGGCGGCATCGGGCCCGTGGTCAGGGGTGGGGCCGGCCGGCGTGCTCCTCGGCGGGCCGAAGCGAGTCGGCCTGCCGGTCGCGGCGGGCCGGGGCCGGTCCCGGCGGGCCAGGGCAGGCCCCGTCGGGTCGGGGCCGGCCCGCTGGTCCCGGTGGGTCAGAGCGTGTCGGCCGCGGCGGCGATGTCCGCCGCGAAGTGCGAGACCTGGGTGTAGACGCCCGGGTAGTCCGGGCGGGCGCAACCCTGGCCCCAGCTCACGATGCCGACCTGGACCCACTCGTCGGAGTCGTCCTTGCGGAACATCGGGCCGCCCGAGTCGCCCTGGCAGCTGTCGACGCCGCCGGTGTCGAGGAGTCCGGCGCACAGCTCCTCGTCGGCGACGAGCTCGCTGTACGCGCCCTGACAGTCGGAGTCGGGGACGAACGGGACGTCGGCCTTGAGGAGGTGGCGCTGCTGGCTGCCGCCTTCCTTGTCGGCGCCCCAGCCCGCGACGGTGAAGGTGCCCTCGTCGTAGGCGCCGTCGGTGGCGATCTTCAGCGTGGGCTGGTCGATCGGCTCGGCGAGCTTGACCAGCGCCCAGTCCTTGCCGGTGCCGTTGTAGCCGGGGGCCTGGAGGACCTTGGCGGACCGGACCTCGACGGCGTCGGGCGATTCGAGGTCGGCGACGCCGCCGGTGACGGTGATCGAGGTGTCGTCGCCCGAACCGTCCACGCAGTGGGCGGCGGTCAGGACGATGTCCTTGGCGTACAGGTCGCCGCCGCAGCCCATGGAGAGCCGGACCATGAAGGGGAACTCGCCCTGCTCGGCACGTTCTCCGCCGACGATCGGCTGGGGGGCCGCGGACGCGGGCTGGAAGCCGACGGTCGCGAGCGCGACGGCCGCCGCCGCGACGGAACACCTTTTCAGCACACTCAGAAGCTTCACGAATGCCTTCTTTCGTGGGGGGATTTCGTGTGGGGGGTTTCTGTGGGGGGTTGCCGTGCCGCGTCGTCGTGCAGGAATCCCTGTACGGAGCACCGGGTGGGGACGCCCGCACGGCGGTGCGGAACGGGGTACGAGCGCTGCGTTGTCGGAGCGGGAGTACGGGTGGGGTGCGTACGGGAGCGCTGTGGGTCGCGTGGTCCGGCACGCGCGTTCCGGCCGGGTGACGGCGTCCGGCACAGCGGCCGAACATGTCGCGTACACGACAAGAACACTCCGATTATCGGTGTCGAGTGACCGCTGACACAAGGCGCACTTTCCAGCCGCGCTTTTTCGGCCGCGCCTCACCGGCACCACAGGCCCAGCCCGGTCCCCGCCGAGACTTGCCCGGCCCGGTCCGCGCGACCGCGGCCTACAGTGGAGATCCGCCGGCACGGATCCGGCGGGCACCACGGGGTCGACCGTCGCCGATGGGGGGTTCCGACGTGGCGAACCACCCGCCGGGCGCACCCGTCGTCCACGGCTTCCCGCATCTGGACACGGTCCGCTCCGCCGTCACCGCGCTCTACCGGCGGCTCTCGGCGGACGGCGTCCACGCCTACGCGACCAGCCTCGCGCCCGCCGACGCCGCCTTCGCGGACCAGGACGATCTGCACCTGGGGACCCAGCGGGTGGCCCGCGCCCTGGTCCAGCACTTCCGCCTGCCCGACGCCCGCGTGATCGTCGCCTTCCGGACGATGGAGCACGCGGCGAGCGTCGAACTCGCCGCGGGCCCGGAGTACTTCATCGAGCTGAACGACCGCTTCCGCACCCACCGCCGGGACATCGGGGCGGCGCTGGCGCACGAGATCGCCCATGTGCTGCTGCACCGGCTCGGCCTGGAGTTCCCCGGCACCCGCGCCAACGAGATCCTGACCGACACGGTGACGGCCTACCTCGGGGCCGGGTGGCTGCTGCTGGACGCCTTCCGGGAGGACGCCACCTCCCGCCAGAAGCTCGGCTACCTGACCCCGGAGGAGTTCGGATACGTCCTGGCCGCACGGGCGTTCGCGTTCGGTGAGGACCCCTCCCCCTGGTTCACCAGCCCCCAGGCGTACACCGCGTACACCGCGGGGCGGCAGCGGGCGCTGCGCGATCTGCGCCGGCCGCCGCTCACCGCCGCCGGGTGGGCGGGCCGCCGCCGTTACGCGAAGGACCGCCGGTACGCCCGGGAGCACCCGGGGGCCGCGCCCGACCCGAGCGTGCCGTACGCCTTCGAGACCGGCGACCGGGGACTGCGGGTCTCCTTCCCGTGCCCCACCTGCCACCAGCGCGTCCGGGTTCCGGTCCGCGGCCGATTCAGCGCGCGGTGCGGGCTGTGCCGTACGCGCCTGGAGTGCGACACCTGAGCCGACGCGCCTGCGCCTCCCGGCCCGGGGACGGCCGTGACCTGGGCCGGGGGTTGTCGGCGGCCCGCCGTAGGGTCGAAGCATGACGAACGAGCCGATCAGGGACGAACCAAGCCTGTTCGACGCGCTGTACGAGGACGAGAACGCGGTCGTACGGGCGCTGCGCGCGGGCGCGTCCGCCGAGTCGAGTGACGAGGAGGGCACGACCGCGCTCTATCTGGCCTCGGTCCAGGACCGCCCCGAGGCGGTACGGCTGCTGCTCGCGGCCGGGGCCGATCCCGACCGGGCGAGCGGCCCCGAGGCGGGCGACCTCCCCCTGTGCGGGGCGGCGTGCGGCGGGCACACCGAGGTGGTGGAGGCGCTGCTGTCCGCCGGGGCGCGGCCCGATCTGCGCGAGCAGTTCGGTTTCACGGCGCTGCGGTGGGCGGTCGGGCTGGGGCACGCCCCCACGGTCGAGGCGCTCCTCGCCGGGGGCGCCGACCCGCTGCTGCCGGGCCCGCGGGGCGAGGCGATGCTGGTGCTGGCGGCGCAGCGGGGGTCGGCGCGCACGGTGGAGGCGCTGCTCGCGCACGGCGCGGCGGCACAGGGGCAGGAGCCCGTGGTCGCCGTGGCGCTGGCCGAGGCGCGGCGCACGGCGGCGCTCGACGCCGAGGGGGAGCTGCGGCGGCGGCTGGAGGAGAGCTACGGCCCCGGCATCGAGACGGTGACGGTGCGGGAGCTGCTCCACGGCGAGGAGACGATCGCCGTGGAGCTGCTCCGGGACGGGGTGCCGGCGGCGGGAGTGGACCAGCACACGGGGCACGGCGAGATCGTGGCGCTGCTGGAGGCGGTGGCGTGACCGCCCGCGGGCGGTCGTGCCGCGCGGTCCGCCGCGCGCCCGCGGCCCTCCCCGACCGGCGGGGCGCTCACGGCTCCCGCGCCGCCGCGGCCTCCCATGCCTCCCGGGTGAGTTCGTACTCGACCTCGCCGTGTTCGGAGCCCTCGATGGCGTCCGGCCAGTCGTCGGTGTAGGAGCGCAGGAAGGTCAGGCCCGTCTTCTCCATCACGCGCCGGGACCCCGTGTTGACCGTCATGGTGTTGGCGGTGACCCGCTGGACCCCGAGGTCCGTGAACCCCTTGCCGACCAGGGCGCGTGCGCCTTCGGTGGCGTATCCACGGCCCCAGGCGGCCCGGTTCAGCCGGTAGCCGAGTTCGACCACGGCGGGGTCGCGGTCGTCCAGCGGCCGGAGTTCGAACCAGCCGAGGAACGCGCCCGTGTCCCTCTCCCGCGCGATCCAGTAGCCGCGGGTTCCGGTGCACGCGTGGTCGTGGAGGAGCCTCGGCAGGGTCCGGTCCCGGATGTCCTCGGCGCTCGTGGGCCGGCCGCCGTTGATGTACCGCATGACGGCGGGGTCGTTGTCGAGGGCGAGCAGGTCGGGGGCGTCGGCGGCCGTGGCGGGGCGCAGGACGAGCCGGTCGGTCTCCAGGAACGCCGGGTCCCGCGGCGTGGTGGTGAGGCGGAGGGTCAGCCCCTCCGGGCTCGACAGCCGTGCGGCGCCTCCGGTGGCGGTGGCCGACTCGCCGCCGAGCTCGCGGGCCCGGGCGGCGACCCGGTCCGGATCGCGCACGGCCACGGACAGCTCCCAGTGCGGGGCGGACCCGGCGGGGGCTTCCAGGAACGTGGCCCGGGAGAGCGGAGCACCGGTCATCCCGGTGTAGAAGTGCCGGGCCCGCTCGGGGTCCGCGCAGGCCAGGACCATGTGGTGCGGGATCGCCGCGCCCTCGTCGGGAGGCGATACCGGCCACCCCGCGAACCCCCGCGGCCGCCAGAGGGAGACGACCGCGCCGACGGGGTCGATCAGGGTGGAGATCCGGCCCTGGTCCCCCGCGTCGAAGGGCGGCAGGAGGACCTGTGCGCCGTTCTCCGCCGCCACGGCCGTACGGTGGTCCACGTCGTCGACCGCCAGGTAGTAGGAGACATGGGCGGGCAGGCCGGGCGAGTGGACGGGCTGCGCGAGGTCGCTCAGGCCGCCGATCCGGTGGTCGCCCGCCGAGAACACGACGGCCCGGCGCCAGTCCGTCTCGTCCACGGCGAAGTCCCAGCCCAGCACCGCGGAGAAGAAGGCGGCGGTGCCGGAGGGGTCGCGCGTCTTGAGGTCCATCCAGCAGAACTCGTTCAGGGGGCCGTGCCGTGTCATCGTGTGCTCCTCGGTGTCCTGTGCTGGATACCGGGCGCCCGGACGTCCGCGCAAACGGGTTTCCCCCGAAGCCCCGCAGCCCCTGAGCCCCTGAGCCACTGAGCCTGCGGCTGCGGCTGCGGCTGCGGCTGCGGCTGCGTGGAGAACCGCCTACGACGCCCCGTACACCTGTCCCGCCTCCTCCGCGTCCGCCAGCAGCCGGCGGACCGTGTCGCCCGCCTCGGCCGGGGACCTGCGCGCGCCCCGGTCCTCGGTGGGGCCGGGGCGCCAGCCCTCCATGACGGTGATGCGGCCCGCCTCGGCCTCGAAGACGCGGCCCGTCACCCCGTCGCTGGCCGCCGAGCCGAGCCAGACGACCAGCGGCGAGACGTTCGCCGGGGCCATGGCGTCGAAGCTCCCGTCCGCCGGGGCCGCCATCGTCGCGGCGAACGTCCGCTCGGTCATCCGGGTGCGGGCGGCCGGGGCGAGGGCGTTGACCTGGATCCCGTACCGGCCGAGTTCCGCCGCCGCGACCAGGGTCAGGGCGACGATCCCGGCCTTGGCCGCGGCGTAGTTGCTCTGGCCGACGCTGCCGAGGAGTCCGGCGCCGGAGCTGGTGTTGATGACACGGGCGGCGGGCGGGCGGCCCGCCTTCGCCTCGGCGCGCCAGTGGGCGGCGGCGTGCCTCAGGGGCAGGAAGTGGCCCTTGAGGTGGACCCGGACGACCGCGTCCCAGTCGTCCTCGTCGAGGTTGACCAGCATCCGGTCGCGCAGGAAGCCCGCGTTGTTGACCAGGGTGTCGAAGCGTCCGAAGGCGTCCAGGGCGGTGGTGACCAGGGAGGCGGCGCCCTCGGCGGTGGCGATGTCGCCGCCGTGGGCGACGGCCTCGCCGCCCGCCGCCGCGATCGCGTCCACGACCTCCCGGGCGGGTGAGCCGGGCCCCCCGGCCGCGGCCGGGTCTCCGTCCGCCCCCACGCCGAGGTCGTTGACGACGACCCGGGCCCCTTCGGCGGCGAAGGCCAGCGCGTGGGCCCGGCCGAGCCCCCGGCCGCCGCCCGTGACGACGACGACCCGGCCCGCGCAGAGTCCGGCTGTGCGTGCGGTCATCTCGATCCCCTCGTGTGGGCCCGGTTGGCGGACCGGGGTGCGACTGCTACCGTCACCTAACAAATGTTTGGTGGAAAGGTAGCCGATTCTCCGATGAGTGTCTCCACCACCTCGCCCGCCGGGGCGGACGGCGTGCGCGTCGTCACCGTCGACCATCCACCCGTCAACGCCCTTCCCGTAAGCGGCTGGTACGAACTCGCCGACGCCGTGCGGTCGGCGGGCCGCGAGCCCGGGACCCGCTGCGTCGTCCTGGCCGCCGCCGGCCGCGGCTTCAACGCGGGCGTCGACATCAAGGAGCTGCGACGCGATCCGGGCCACGACGCGCTGATCGGCGCCAACCGGGGCTGCGCCGAGGCGTTCTCGGCGGTGTACGCGTGCGAGGTGCCGGTCGTCGCGGCGGTGCACGGATTCTGCCTGGGCGGCGGCGTCGGACTCGTCGGGAACGCCGACGCGATCGTCGCGAGCGAGGACGCGGTGTTCGGGCTGCCGGAGCTGGACCGGGGCGCGCTCGGCGCCGCGACGCATCTGGCCCGGCTGGTCCCGCAGCACCTGATGCGCACCCTGTACTACACCTCCCGCACCGTCACCGCAGCCGAACTGCTCTCCCACGGGTCGGTCTGGCGCGTGGTGCCCGCCCCCGAACTCATGGGCGCGGCACTGGAACTGGCGAACGAGATCGCCGCGAAGGACGGCCATCTGCTGCGGCTGGCCAAGGCGGCGCTCAACGGCATCGACCCCGTGGACGTACGGCGCAGCTACCGCTTCGAGCAGGGGTTCACCTTCGAGGCGAACCTCGCCGGGACCGCCGCCCGGGTCCGCGACACCTTCGGCAAGGAGGCATGAACCGTGACCACCGCCGCCCCGTACGCGCGCGACAAGACGATGACGCCCGAGGAGGTCGTCGGCCGGCTGAGCAGCGGCATGACGGTCGGGATCGGGGGCTGGGGTTCACGCCGCAAGCCGATGGCCCTGGTCCGGGCCCTGCTGCGGTCACCGGTCACCGATCTCACGGTGATCTCCTACGGCGGCCCCGACGTCGGTCTGCTGGCAGCGGCGGGGCGCATCCGCCGCCTGGTCACCGCGTTCGTGACGCTCGACTCCATCCCGCTGGAGCCGCACTACCGGGCGGCCCGGCAGCGCGGGGCGTTCGCGCTGACGGAGATCGACGAGGCGATGTTCATGTGGGGGCTGCACGCGGCGGCGAACCGGCTGCCGTTCCTGCCGGTGCGGGCCGGGCTCGGCTCGGACGTCATGCGGGTCAACCCCGAGCTGAGGACGGTGACGTCGCCGTACGAGGACGGCGAGGAGTTCGTGGCGGCGCCCGCCCTGCGGATGGACGCGGCGCTGGTCCACCTCAACCGGGCGGACCGGCTCGGCAACGGCCAGTACCTGGGCCCCGACCCGTACTTCGACGACCTGTTCTGCGAGGCGGCGGACGCGGCGTACGTCTCCTGCGAACGCCTGGTGGAAACCGCCGAGTTGACGGAGAACGGGTCGCTGCAGACCCTCCTGGTGCAACGGCACTCCGTGACCGGGGTCGTGGAGGCCCCGGGCGGGGCCCACTTCACCTCGTGCGCCCCCGACCAGCCGCGCGACGAGGCGTTCCAGCGTGCGTACGCGGCAGCGGCGGCGGACCCCGTGGCCTGGGAGGCGTTCGCGGCCCGCTTCCTGCCCCCCGACGGCGACGAGAAGGGCTACCGGCAGGCGGTCCGGACCTGGCACGAGGAACAGGCGGCACCCGCCCGGCCCGAGGAACAGGGGACGCCCGCCCGGCACGAGAAGCAGGCGGATCCCGCCCGGCACGAGGAGCGGTCATGAACGCGTCGGAGAACGGGGCCGCCACCGGGACCGGAACCCCGGTCGGCACGGCCTCCGGGCCCGCGACCCGCGCCGAGTACTGCGTGATCGCGTGCGCGGAGGCGTGGCGGGGCGGCGGGGAGATCCTGGCCAGTCCGATGGGCGCGGTGCCGTCGGTGGGCGCCCGGCTGGCCCGGCTGACCTTCGCCCCCGAGCTGCTCCTCACCGACGGGGAGGCCACGCTCGTCGGCCCGGACGGCGAGCCGGAGGGCTGGCTCCCCTACCGCAGGCATCTGGCCCTGGTGACCGGAGGCCGGCGGCACGTGATGATGGGCGCGAGCCAGATCGACCGCTTCGGCAACCAGAACATCTCCTGCGTCGGCGACTGGGACCTGCCCTCGCGCCAGCTCCTGGGCGTACGCGGGGCGCCGGTCAACACCCTGAACAACCCCGTGAGTTACTGGATCCCCCGACACTCCCCCCGGGTCTTCGTCGAGCGGGTCGACATGGTCTGCGGGGTCGGTCACGACCGGGCGTCGGCCGCGGGCCCGTCCGCGACCCGCTTCCACCGCATCCCCCGGGTCGTCAGCGATCTCGGGGTCTTCGACTTCGCGACGCCGGACCGCTCGATGCGGCTGGCCTCCCTCCACCCCGGCGTCACGGCCGACGAGGTCCGCGCGGCGACGGGGTTCGCCCTCACGGTCCCCGCCGACGTGCCGTGCACCCGTGACCCCTCCCCCGCCGAACTGGCCCTGATCCGCGAGGTGATCGATCCGGGCCGCACCCGGGACCGGGAGGTCCGGGCCTGATGCGTACCGCCCTCACCGATCTCGTCGGCGTCCGGCACCCGATCGTGCAGACCGGGATGGGCTGGGTGGCGGGCCCCCGCCTGGTCACCGCGACCGCGCGGGCCGGAGCACTCGGCATCCTGGCGTCCGCGACCATGACGCCCGGTCAACTGCGGTGTGCCGTAAGGGAGGTGAAGACCCGGACGGACGCCCCGTTCGGGGTGAACCTGCGGGCGGACGCCGGTGACGCCCGGGAGCGGGTGCGCGTCATCGTGGAGGAGGGGGTGCGGGTGGCGTCGTTCGCGCTCGCCCCGTCCCGGGAGCTGATCGCGGAGCTGAAGGACGCGGGCGTGGTCGTCGTCCCCTCGGTGGGGGCCCGGCGGCACGCGGAGAAGGTCGCGGCGTGGGGCGCGGACGCGGTGATCGTGCAGGGCGGGGAGGGCGGGGGCCACACGGGGGAGGTCGCCACCACGGTGCTGCTGCCGCAGGTGGTGGACGCGGTGGACATCCCGGTGGTCGCGGCGGGCGGGTTCCACGACGGGCGGGGGCTGGTGGCGGCGCTGGCGTACGGGGCGGCGGGCGTGGCGATGGGCACCCGGTTCCTGCTGACCTCGGACTCGACGGTGCCGGACGCGGTGAAGGCCCGCTATCTGGCGGCGGCGGCCGGGGACATCACGCTGACGCGGGCGGTGGACGGGCTGCCGCACCGGATGCTCCGTACGGAGATGGTGGCGGAGCTGGAGGACGCGGGCCGGGTGCGCGCCCTGTACCGGGCGCTGCGCCGGGCGTCGGCCTTCCGCCGGATCTCGGGCCTGGGCCGGCTGGAGATGGTGCGGGACGGTCTGGCGATGCGGCACGGCAGGGAGCTGAGCTGGAGCCAGGTGCTGATGGCGGCGAACGCCCCGATGCTGCTGAGGGCGTCCATGGTGGAGGGCCGCACCGACCTCGGGATCATGGCGTCCGGCCAGGTGGCGGCCGCGATCGAGGACCTGCCGGGTGTGGGAGAGCTGGTGGACCGGATCATGGCGGAGGCCGGCGGGGCCGTGGCGGCGCTGGCCGGCCCCGGCGCGGTCCCGCCTGGCCCGGTCGCCGCGCCGGGCCCGTCCGACGCCTGAGGACACGGCCCCGGGCGTCGGACGGTGAGGCTTTCTAGGCGGCCCGGCGCCGCCGCGCGGGGGCGCCGGAGCGGGCGGGGGCGGCACCGCCGGTGCGGGCGGGGGCGGCCGAGCGCGCCGCGCCGCCCTGCGCGCCGCCACCCGTACCGTTGCCGCCGCCGGATCCGCGCCGTCCCCGGCCCCGGCTGCCGGAGCGCACCGTGCCGCCGGAGCCCGCCGCGCCGCCCGACCGCGTCCGCTGCTTCGGCGGCGTCGCCGGCTGCGGGACCTCGATCACGACCGCGACGCCCGAGGGCTCGCGGGCGCCGGTGAGCCGGCTCAGCTCCTCGTCGCCGGAGGTGATGCGCGTGGTGCGGGGCGCGATGCCCGCGTCCTGCATCAGCCGGGTCATCTCGCGCTTCTCCTCGGGCAGCACCAGCGTGACGACGCTGCCGGACTCCCCGGCGCGCGCCGTGCGCCCGCCGCGGTGGAGGTAGTCCTTGTGGTCGGTCGGCGGGTCCACGTTGACGACCAGGTCGAGGTCGTCCACGTGGATGCCGCGGGCCGCGACGTTCGTCGCGACGAGCGCGGTGACCTGCCCGGTCTTGAACTGGTCCAGCGTCCGGTTGCGCTGCGGCTGCGAGCGCCCGCCGTGCAGGGCGGCCGCCCGCACACCGCTGGCGAGCAGCCGCTTGGCGAAACGGTCGGCGGCGCGCTTGGTGTCCACGAACATGATCACCCGGCCCTCGCGGGCGGCGATCTTCGTGGCGACGGCCTTCTTGTCGGTCTCGTCCAGGACGTGGAGCACGTGGTGCTCCATCGTGGTGACGGCGCCGGCGGACGGGTCGACGGAGTGCACGACCGGGTCGGTGAGGAACATCTTCACGAGCCGGTCGATGTTCTTGTCCAGGGTCGCGGAGAACAGCATCCGCTGGCCGTCCGGCTCGACCTGCTTGAGCAGCGCGACGACCTGCGGCATGAAGCCCATGTCGGCCATCTGGTCGGCCTCGTCGAGGACCGTGATGGCGACCTCGTCCAGGCGGCAGTCGCCGCGCTCGATGAGGTCCTTGAGCCGGCCGGGGGTGGCGACGAGGATCTCTGCGCCGCGCCGCAGGGTGGCGGACTGCTTGGTGATCGACATGCCGCCGACGACGGTGGCGAGCCGAAGGTTCACGGCGGTCGCGTACGGGGTGAGCGCGTCGGTGACCTGCTGGGCCAGCTCACGGGTGGGGACGAGGACCATGGCGAGCGGGGCGCGCGGCTCGGCGCGGCGGCCCGCGGTACGGGCCAGCATGGCCAGCCCGAAGGCGAGGGTCTTGCCGGAGCCGGTGCGGCCCCGGCCGAGGATGTCGCGGCCGGCCAGCGAGTTCGGCAGGGTCGCGCCCTGGATCGGGAAGGGCTCGGTGACGCCCTGCGCGGCGAGGGTCTTCAGCAGCGCGGCGGGCATGTCGAGGTCGGCGAAGGCGTCGACGGAGGGCAGCGCGGGGGTCACCGTCTCCGGCAGGGCGAACTCGCCCTGCGGCGGGGTGGCGCGGCGGCGGCCCGCCGGCTTGGAGCCGCCCTGGCCGCGTGAGCCGCCCTGCGGACGGGAGCGGGGTGCGGTGCCGCGGCCGTTCGACGGGGCCTGCGCGCCCTGGCCGGCCTGGCCGCGGCCTCGGCCGCGGGCCGGTCGCGAGCGGGGGGTGCGGTCCTGGCGTTCGGAGCTGGTCATACGGAATTGCCCTCCTGGGGGATTCCTGGGCAACTGCCGAATGGGTTGACTGCGATGTGCCGGCCCGGCCGTCCGGGTGCGCCCCCAGGATGTGCGCACAGAACGGGTTGTTGCGACGGGTCGTCGCTCGGACAGCACAAACCGGGGCCCGCACCGTGAAGGTGCGGGCCCCGGTCAGCGAGGTACGCGTCCGGCAATCAGGCCGGGACGATGTTCTCGGCCTGCGGGCCCTTCTGGCCCTGCGTGACGTCGAAGGAGACCTTCTGGCCCTCCTGCAGCTCACGGAAGCCGGAGGCGTTGATGTTGGAGTAGTGGGCGAAGACGTCGGCGCCGCCGCCGTCCTGCTCGATGAAGCCGAAGCCCTTTTCCGAGTTGAACCACTTCACGGTACCGGTGGCCATGTCATTCTCCTAAAACAGGTGCAGTGCCGGAAATCCGCACTTTACGAATTCCAAGTCGCCGCATTGAGCCCCATTCCGGAGAAAGCCGGAAAACAATAATGCGCCTGAGGAAGCATTCCCGTCAGGCGCACATAAAGTTCATGGGTACCAAAACTGCAACGCGGTCCACACTAGCACGTCCTCTCCTCCGGTGGCGGGGCTCGCCGCGCCGCCGGAGGAGAAACTTCGCTGACCGGAGGGCGTACGGGAGGTGTCGGGCGGCCGTCTCCGGGCCCGGGGCGCCGCTCTCAGAGGCGCTCGACGATGGTGACGTTGGCCTGGCCGCCGCCCTCGCACATCGTCTGGAGCCCGTAGCGGCCGCCGGTGCGCTCCAGTTCGTGCAGGAGCGTCGTCATCAGCCGGGCGCCGGTCGCGCCGAGCGGGTGGCCCAGCGCGATGGCGCCGCCGTTGACGTTGACCCGCTCGGGGTCCGCACCGGTCTCTTTCAGCCAGGCGAGGACGACCGGGGCGAACGCCTCGTTGATCTCGACGAGGTCGATGGCGTCGATGGTCAGGCCGGTCTTCTTCAAGGCGTGCGCGGTGGCCGGGATCGGGGCCGAGAGCATCCGGATCGGGTCCTCGCCCCGTACGGACAGGTGGTGGATGCGGGCGCGCGGGGTGAGCCCGTGCTCGGCGACGGCCCGTTCCGAGGCGATGAGGAGGGCGGCGGCCCCGTCGGAGACCTGGGAGGAGCAGGCGGCGGTGATGGTGCCGCCCTCCTCGACGGGGCGAAGTCCGGCCATTTTCTCCAGGGTGGTGTCGCGGCGCGGCCCCTCGTCCGCGGTGACGTCCCCGTACGCCGCGGTCTCCCGCTCGAAGCGGCCCTCGTCGAGGGCGCGGACGGCCCGGCGGTGCGAGGTGAGCGCGAACTCCTCCATGTCGCGCCGGCTGATGCCCCACTTCTCGGCGATCAGTTCCGCCCCGTGGAACTGGTTGACGGGGGCGTCGCCGTAGCGGGCGCGCCAGCCCTCGCTGCCCGCGTACGGGCCCTGGGTGAGGCCGAGGGGTTCGGCGGCCCGGCGGGAGGCGAAGGCGATGGGGATCTGGGTCATGTTCTGGGTGCCGCCCGCGACGACGAGGTCCTGGGTTCCGGAGAGGACGCCCTGGGCGGCGAAATGGAGGGCCTGCTGGGAGGAGCCGCACTGGCGGTCGACGGTGACGCCGGGAACCTCCTCGGGCAGTCCGGCGGCGAGCCAGGACGTGCGGGCGATGTCCCCGGCCTGGGGCCCCACGGTGTCCAGGCAGCCGAAGACGACGTCCTCGACGGCCGCCGGGTCGACGCCCGCGCGCCCGACCAGCTCGCGCAGGACGTGGGCGCCGAGGTCGGCGGGGTGGGCGGCCCCGAGACCCCCTCCGCGCCGCCCGACGGGGGTGCGTACCGCTTCGACGATGTATGCCTCGGCCATGGCTGCTGCTCCTCGGTGCGCTCGGACGGACGGACGGGGATCACGGACTGCTGGGCGTGGAGCTGTGGACAAGAGCCCCGGGGCCGCCGGGCGTGCGGGTCGGGTTCACGGCCTGCCGGACACGGGGCTACGTACGCGGGGCGATGCCGTCGAGGACCATCGAGAGGTACTGGCGGGCGATCTCCTCGGGGCTGTGCTGTCCGCCGGGCCGGTACCAGGAGGCGGCGACCCAGACGGTGTCGCGGACGAAGCGGTAGGTGAGCCGGATGTCGAGGTCGTCGCGGAAGACGCCGTCGGCGACGCCGCGTTCCAGGGTGCCGAGCCACGCCTTCTCGAACCTGGTCTGCGAGTCGGCGAGGTAGGCGAAGCGCGGCTGGGTGGCGAGGTGCTGGGACTCCTTCTGGTAGATGGCGACGGCGGGGCGGTGGCGGTCGATCTCCCGGAAGGACTCGGTGACCAGGGCCTCGACGGTCTCGCGGGGGCCGAGTCCGGCGGCCAGGACCTCGTCGTAGCCCTGCCAGAGCTCGTCGAGGAAGGTGGAGAGGATCTCGTCGACCATCGATTCCTTGGAGTCGAAGTGGTAGTAGAGGCTGCCCGCGAGCATGCCGGCCTCGTCCGCGATGCGGCGGACGGTGGTGGCGTTGTATCCCTGGGCGGCGAAGACCTCGGCGGCGGTGGCGAGCAGTTCACGGCGTCGCTCCGGCGTGGGGGTCACCTGGGGCTTCTTCTTGGTAGGCACCCGGCCATTGTCCGCCCGCCGCCCGTGCGGCCACGCGCCCGCCCGCGCGGGGCCCCGGGCGGGCGCTCACGCATGCTGACTGCTGACGGGGACGACCTCGCCGGTCATGTACGAGGAGTAGCCGCTGGCGAGGAAGACGATGACGTTGGCGACCTCCCAGGGTTCGGCGTACCTGCCGAACGCCTCCTTCGCGGTGAGGTCGGCGAGCAGTTCGGCCGAGGTGACCTTGGCCAGGTGGGGGTGCATGGCGAGGCTGGGGGCGACGGCGTTGACGCGGACGCCGTAGTCGGCGGCCTCGACGGCGGCGCAGCGGGTGAGGGCCATGACGCCGGCCTTGGCGGCGGCGTAGTGGGCCTGGCCGCGCTGGGCGCGCCAGCCGACGACGGACGCGTTGTTGACGACCACTCCCCCGCGGCCGGCGGCCCGGAAGGAGCGCAGGGCGGCGCGGGTGCAGCGGAAGGTGCCGTTGAGCGTGGTGTCGAGGACGCGCGTCCACTGGTCGTCGGTCATCTCGGTGAGGTCGGCGGTGCCGCCGAGTCCGGCGTTGTTGACGACGACGTCGAGGCCGCCGTGCAGGCCCTCGGCGCGGGCGAAGAGGGCCCCGACCTGCTCCTCGTCGGTGACGTCGCAGGTCAGGGCGGCGACCCGGTGGGCGCCGAACTCCGCGGCGAGGGTGCGGGCGCTCTCCTCCAGCCGGCGCGCGTGGGTGTCGCTGATGAGGACCCGCGCGCCTTCCTCCAGGAGGCGGCGGGCGGTCGCGCCGCCGATGCCGGCTCCGGCGGCAGCGGTGACGACGGCGGTGCGGCCGGTCAGCAGCCCGTGTCCCGGCAGGTACGGCGGTGCGCTCATGGCTTCTCCCCGCTCACGGCCTCTCCCCCGGCTTCTCGACGGTGCCTGGACCGTACGTTAACCTACCAAACACTTGTTAGGGAACAGTCGGCGGTGAGGTACCCGGAAGGCGGGCGCGTCATGGATCTGGAGCGGACGGCGGAGACCGAGGCACTGCGGGTCCGGGCCCGGGCCTGGCTGCGGGACCACGTGCCGGACCGGCCGCTGCCCTCCCTGGAGACCAAGGAGGGGTTCGCCGCGCACCGGGCGTGGGAGGCCGAGCTGTACGGGGGCGGGTGGTCGGCGGTCTCCTGGCCCGAGGAGTACGGGGGCCGGGGCGCGGACCTCTTCGGCTGGCTGGCGTTCGAGGAGGAGTACTGGGCGGCGGGCGCGCCGGGCCGGGTCTCGCAGAACGGGATCAGCCTGCTCGCCCCGACCCTGCTGGCCCACGGCACGGCGGAGCAGCGGACGCGGGTGCTGGGCCCGATGGCGCGCGGCGAGGTGGTCTGGGCGCAGGCGTGGTCGGAGCCGGAGGCCGGGTCGGACCTGGCGGCGCTGCGGTCGCGGGCGGTGCGCACGGACGGCGGTTGGCTGCTGTCGGGCCAGAAGACGTGGTCGTCGCGGGCGGCGTTCGCGGACCGGGCGTTCGGGATCTTCCGTACGGAGGCGGGGGCCGCGAAGCCGCATCACGGGCTGACGTATCTGATGTTCGGGCTGCGCGACCCCGGGGTCACGGTCCGTCCCGTCGGGCGGCTGGACGGGAAGCCCGCGTTCGCCGAGATCTTCCTCGACGAGGTCTTCGTACCGGACGCGGACGTCATCGGGGAGCCGGGGCAGGGCTGGCGGATCGCCATGGCGGCCACCGGCGACGAGCGCGGGCTCACGCTCCGCTCCCCCGGGCGCTACCTGGCCGCCGCCGGCCGGCTGACGGCCCTGTGGCGGGAGGCGGGCGACCCGGCGGACACGGCGCTGCGGGACCGGGTGGCGGACGCGGTGATCGGGGCGCGGGCGTACCAGCTGTTCACGGCGGCCTCCGCCTCCCGGTTCGCGGCGGGGGCGTCGCTCGGGCCGGAGTCCAGCCTGAACAAGGTGTTCTGGTCCGGTTACGACATCGCGCTGCACGAGACGGCGCTGGACCTGCTGGGACCGGACGCGGAGCGGGCGGACACGGCGTGGGCGGAGGGGTACGTCTTCGCCCTGGCCGGGCCGGTCTACGCGGGGACGAACGAGATCCAGCGCGACATCATCGCCGAGCGGCTGCTCGGCCTGCCGAAGGGACGGCGCTGATGCGTTTCGTGCTCACCGACGAGCAGCGGGAGTTCGCCCGCTCCCTGGACGCGCTGCTGAGGGCGGCGGACACCCCGGGGGTGCTGCGGGCGTGGGCGGCCGGGGACCACGGCCCGGGGCGGGCGCTGTGGCGGCGGCTCGGGGACGCGGGGGTGTTCGCGCTCGCGGTGCCGGAGGCGTACGGGGGTGTGGGGCCGCTCCCGGTGGAGGCGGCCGTCGCCTGCGTCGAGCTGGGGCGGTACGCGGCGCCCGGGCCGGTGGCGGAGACCCTGGCGGCCGGGGTGCTGCTGGCCGGGGTGGGCGGGCCGGCGGCGAAGGAGTGGCTGCCGGGGATCGCGTCGGGCGCGGCGATGCTCTCGCTGCGGCTGCCGGGGCACGGGCCGTACGCCCTGGACGCGGACGCGGCGGACGCGGTGTTCACGGTGGACGGCGACGGGTTGCGGCGCGCGCCGGGGCCCGGGGAGCTGTCGGTGTCGGCGGACCCGGCGCGCCGGCTGTTCCGGCCCGGTCCGGGCGGCGAGCCGGTCGCCGGGGGCCGGGCGGTGGAGGCGGCTTCCCGGGCGGCGGGCGACTGGGCCTCCTTCGCCACGGCGGCGCTGGCGCTGGGCTGCGGGGAGGAACTGCTGCGGGCGACCGTGGCGTACGTGAAGCAGCGGAGGCAGTTCGGGGTGCCGGTGGGCTCCTTCCAGGTGGTCAAGCACCGCCTGGCGGACACCCTGCTCGGCCTGGAGTTCGCCCGCCCGCTGCTGTACGGGGCGGCGGTGGAGCTGACCGAGGAGCTTTCCGGAGGCCGCGCCGGAACGGGATCGCCCGAGCCCGGCGCCGGGGTTGGTTCCGGGACGGGACCCGCCGAGGGGCCGCCCGGCTCCGGTCTCGGTACTGGGCGGGGCGCGGGGTCGCTCGGGTCCGGTTCCGGGACGTGGCCGGGCATGGGGTCGCCCGAGTCCGGCTCCCGGACGGGGCCGGGCATGGGGTCGCTCGGGGCCGGGGCGGCGGTGGCCGCGGCGAAGGCGGCGGCGGGCGAGGCCGGCTACGCGGCGGCCCGCACCGCGCTGCAACTCCACGGGGCGATCGGCTACACCGAGGAGCTGGACCTCGCGTGGTGGCTGCGCCGGGCCCGGCCGCTGCGGGACGCGTGGGGAACGCCGTCCGCCTGCCGGGCCCGGGTACTGACGGGGTGAGCGCCCCTGTGGACACGCCCGCGGGGACGCCCGTGGCCGGGTCCGCCCCGGCCACGGCCCGCGGTCACTTCCGGCGCACGGTGCGCGGCGGCTGTCCCGGTCGCCAGGAGCGGATGACCAGCTCATCGCCGTCGAGCCCGATACGGACCACCTCGGTCAGCTCGGCCCGGAAGAGGTGGAAGGGCTCGGGCGGAGCGGCCTCCTCGATGAAACGGGCGATCACCGCCGGGTCGGTGATCTCCACGGCCCGGCCGCTGATCCGGACGTCGCCGTCGTTCATCTCGGCGTCGGGCCCGGGGTTGGCGTGGAGGGCGAAGCGCGGGTCGCGGCGCAGGTCCAGGGCCTTGAGGGAGCCCGGCATCATGCCGAGCAGCAGCTCACCGAAGCGGAAGTCGGCCTCCAGGCCGGTGACCCGGGGTGAGCCGTCCTTCCGCAGGGTGGCGAGGACGTGGTGCTTGTAGAGGCGGAAGCGCCGCCGCACGGTGTCGGCGAAGTCGGGTTCGGCGGCCGCGAAGCCGCCCCAGGTCAGGGGTGCGGAAGACGTCATGGACGCCATGGAACACCGGATACCCGACATCTTCTGTCCGCTTTCGGCCGCGACAGGCGAACGGATGCGCCGAGCCGGACGACGCCACGCCTCCTCGGCTGCCGGACGCCCGTCCTCCGGTCTTCAGGCAGGGTCCTCGGGGGCCTTCCGGACGAGCCTCAGCATGACCTCGTCGTACTCCTCGTCGACCCGGCGGCTCTCCTCCTCGAAGCCCGTCCGGGCGTAGAAGCTCCGCGCCCCGGTGTTCTTCTCGTACACGTCGAGGGACAAGCGGCCGTGGAGGGCCGCCGCATGGTCGACCAGGCGCCGGCCGACTCCGGTGCCCTGGGCCTCCGGAGCCACGAAGAGGCCGCCGATCTCGGCGCCCATGAGGCCCAGAAGAGCCACCACACGGCCGTCGGACTCGGCGACCCAGTTCTCGGCGTGGACGAGATGGATCTCGCGCATCTCGCGGGCACGCTCCCCCTCCCCCTCACCGGGGACGAAGGGATGGGCGGCACGGCCGGCCCGGGACCAGACGTCCATCACCGCGTTCTCGTCGGCGGGGGCGTAACGGCGGATCACCACGGGGCCGGGCGCGTGTACGGGCATGCGGGTGACGGTACCTTCGAGGCGGTCGAGCCGTCAGCCCGGTATCTCCCCCCGCGCAGGGGTGGGCGGTCACACCTCCGAGAGGGTCACCAGCACCGCCCGGCCCATCGTCCGGAGCACCCCGGGGCACTCCCCGGTCGCCAGCACCGCGTCGTAGCGGTCCAGCCGGACGTCGTGCCCGCCCTCCAGCTCCGCCCCGTCGTCCAGGGAGACGGCCAGCACCGCACCGCCCTCGGGGGGCAGCAGGCGGACCGTGCCGCAGATGACGGCGGTCTCCGCCCGCGTACGGGCCCTGCGGTACATGACGTTGAGGTTGACGACCGGGCCGCCGAGCAGGAAGCCCTCGGTGGGCAGGTCACCGGGGAAGCCGTGCGGCCACAGGGGCTCGTCGACGATGTGGTGCTCCCCGCCGACGACGAGGTCCATGCCCGCGCCCTCGACCACGGTCAGGACGCGGTCCACGCCCGGGAACGCGGAGAACGGCCCGTCGGCGGTGACGTCCGCGAGGCTGACCCGCCAGTCGAAGGCGTCGGTCCCCGCGCCCTCGGGTCCGGCAGCGATCTCCCGGACGGTCCCTCCGCCGTTCTTCCAGGGGTCGGCGGCGCGCAGGATGCGTACGGTCATGTGGTGGTCCCCCGTCCCGGCCCGGGGCCGTGTGCACGTCGTGGTCCTCGTCGGGCACGGTGTCGGCCGCTGCGCACCGCCCGCGTCCCGAGCGTAGGCCACCCGTGGGGCCACCCCGGCCCCCCGCACCGTCACGCCGGTTCGCTATCTTGATCGCCGCCGCCTCTGTTCGGCCCCGTTGCCCACCCCCAGTGAAGGAGCCGGCCATGGAGGCCGCCGCCGCCCCCACGTGTTACCGCCATCCGTCCGTCGAGACGTATGTCCGCTGCACCCGTTGCGACCGATACATCTGCCCGGACTGCATGCGCGAGGCATCGGTCGGCCACCACTGCGTGGAGTGCGTGAAGGAGGGGCAGCGCTCGGTGCGCCAGGCCCGCACCGTCTTCGGCGGCGCGGTGTCCGGGGCGAGGACACCGGTGGTGACGTACGCGCTGATGGCGCTGAACGTCCTGGCCTACGTGGCCGAGGTGGTGCGGCCGGAGATCGTGGACAGGTTCGCGGTGCTCGGGGCGGCGCTGACCGGGCCGGACGGGGAGCAGTACTACTACCGGGGCGACACGTTCCCCGGGTACGAGCTGACGGGCATCGCGGACGGCGAGTGGTACCGGCTGGTGACCGGGGCGTTCCTGCACATGCCGCCGGACGCCTCGTTCGGGGTGATGCACCTGCTGTTCAACATGCTCGCGCTGTGGAACATCGGCCGGGCCGTGGAGGGGCAGCTCGGCCGGGCCCGCTATCTGGCGCTGTACCTGCTCTCGGCGGTGGGCGGCTCGGTCCTGGTCTACCTGCTGGCTCCGGACACCTCGACGGTCGGCGCCTCCGGTGCGGTCTTCGGGCTGGCCGCCGCGTACTGGGTCATCCACCGGCGGCTCGGCCACGACATGGCGGCGGTCAACCGCTTCATGGCCGGATTCCTGATCTGGATGCTGATCTCGGCCGTGTTCACCTCGTGGCAGGGTCACCTGGGCGGGCTGCTGACCGGGGCCCTGGTGACGTACGGGCTCGCCTTCGCACCGCCCAGGCTGCGCACCTGGTCGGTCCAGCTCGCGGGCGGGCTGGTGCTGCTGGGGCTGTTCGCGGTGGCGGTGGCGCTGAAGACCGCGGCGCTGACAGGCGGCTGAGGCGGGCGCGGTCCCGGACGGGCGGCTGAGGCGAGCGGGGTCCCGGAGGGCCGGCTGAGGCGGGCGCGGTCGCGGAGGGACGACCGGGCCCGGTACCCCCCCGGGCGGCCGGGCGGGCTCTCAGGGGCGCCGCCCCGCTCGCCCGTCGCCCGTGCGCGCCGTGGCGGGAAACCGCCCCCGGACGCGCCACGGCGCCCGCTGAAGTCCGGTCGGGGACAGGCAGGCGCCGCGTTCAGTTCCGTACGCCGTTGTACGGGACGTGATGGGGGGCTCCCCCGGGCCGCGTGGCCCAGGGGGAACCCGGGGTGGTGCTCAGACCAGCAGGGACCGGTCCGTCGGGCGGATCGGGGCCGGCAGGGCGCTGGTCCCGGTCAGGAAGCGGTCGACTCCGCGGGCGGCGGAGCGGCCCTCGGCGATCGCCCAGACGATCAGCGACTGGCCGCGTCCCGCGTCTCCCGCGACGTAGACGCCGTCGACGTTGGTCGCGTAGTGCTCGTCGCGGGCGACGTTGCCGCGCTGGTCGAGCTCCAGGCCGAACTGCTGGACCAGACCGTTGGACTGGTCGGTTCCGGTGAAGCCCATGGCGAGCGTGACGAGCTGCGCGGGGATGCGCCGCTCCGTGCCGGGCTTCTGCTCCAGCTTACCGTCCTTGAACTCGACCTCCACCAGGTGGAGGGCCTGGACGTTGCCGTCCTCGTCGCCCTCGAAGTGGGTGGTGGAGACGGAGTAGACCCGCTCGCCGCCCTCCTCGTGCGCGGAGGTGACCTTGTAGAGCATCGGGAAGGTCGGCCAGGGCTGATTCGCGTTCCGGTCCTCGCCCGGCTTCGGCATGATCTCCAGCTGGGTGACGGAGGCCGCGCCCTGGCGGTGGGCGGTGCCCACGCAGTCGGCACCGGTGTCGCCGCCGCCGATGACGACGACGTGCTTGCCGCCCGCGTGGATCGGGGCGACGGTCAGGTCGCCCTCCTGCACCTTGTTGGCGAGCGGCAGGTACTCCATCGCGAAGTGGACGCCGTTCAGCTCGCGGCCGGGGACCGGCAGGTCGCGGGAGACGGTGGCGCCGGCGGCGATGACGACCGCGTCGTAGCGGCGGCGGAGCTTGGCGGCGTCGATGTCCTGGCCGATCTCCACCCCCGTACGGAACTTGGTCCCCTCCAGGCGCATCTGCTCGATGCGCCGGTTGATGTGGGACTTCTCCATCTTGAACTCGGGGATGCCGTACCGGAGGAGGCCCCCGATGCGGTCCGCGCGCTCGTAGACGACGACGGTGTGGCCGGCCCGGGTCAGCTGCTGGGCGGCGGCGAGTCCCGCCGGGCCCGAGCCGATGACGGCGACGGTCTTGCCGGAGAGGCGCTCGGGCGGCTGCGGGGTGACGTCGCCGCTGTCCCACGCCTTGTCGATGATGGAGACCTCGACGTTCTTGATGGTGACGGCCGGCTGGTTGATGCCGAGCACGCACGCCGACTCGCAGGGGGCCGGGCACAGCCGCCCGGTGAACTCCGGAAAGTTGTTCGTGGCGTGCAGCCGCTCGGACGCGGCGGTCCAGTCCTCGCGGTAGGCGTAGTCGTTCCACTCGGGGATGAGGTTTCCGAGCGGGCAGCCGTTGTGGCAGAACGGGATGCCGCAGTCCATGCAGCGGCCGGCCTGCTTGCTGATGATCGGGAGCAGCGAGCCCGGAACGTAGACCTCGTTCCAGTCCTTGACGCGCTCGGCCACGGGGCGGGTCTGGGCGACCTCGCGTCCGGTGGTCAGGAAGCCCTTGGGGTCAGCCATGGGTCGCCGCCTCCATCATCTTCTCGGTGGTCTCCTGCTCGGAGAGACCGGCGAGCTCAGCGGCGTCCTTGGCGGCGAGCACTGCCTTGTACGTGGACGGGATGATCTTGCTGAAGCGGGTCACGGCGGTGTCCCACTCGGCGAGGAGCTTCTCGGCGACGGTGGAGCCGGTCTCCTCGTGGTGGCGGCGCACGACGTCGTGCAGCCACTGCCGGTCGGTGTCGTCCAGCTCCTCGACGGCGCCGAGGTTGCCGACGTTGACGTTGTCGCGGTCCAGGTCGATGACGTACGCGATGCCGCCCGACATGCCGGCGGCGAAGTTGCGGCCGGTCTCGCCGAGGACGACGGCGTGGCCGCCGGTCATGTACTCGCAGCCGTGGTCGCCGACGCCCTCGGAGACGACGAGCGCCCCGGAGTTGCGGACGCAGAAGCGTTCGCCGGTGCGGCCGCGGAGGAAGATCTCGCCGCCGGTCGCGCCGTAGCCGATGGTGTTGCCGGCGATGGTGGAGTACTCGGCGAGGTGGTCGGCGCCCCGGTCGGGGCGGACGATGACCCGGCCGCCGGAGAGGCCCTTGCCGACGTAGTCGTTGGCGTCGCCCTCCAGGCGCAGGGTGACGCCGCGCGGCACGAACGCGCCGAAGGACTGGCCGGCCGAGCCGGTGAAGGTGATGTCGATGGTGTTCTCGGGCAGGCCCGGACCGCCGAACTTCTTGGTCACCTCGTGGCCGAGCATGGTGCCGACGGTCCGGTTGATGTTGCGGATCGCGACCTGGGCGCGGACCGGCTGGGCGGCCTCGGGGCTCGGTGCGCCGAGCGCGTCGGCGGCCAGCTTGATGAGCTGGTTGTCGAGCGCCTTCGGCAGTCCGTGGTCCTGCTCGACGACGCGGTGGCGGACCGCGCCCTCGGGCAGCTCGGGCACGTGGAAGAGCGGGGCGAGGTCGAGGCCCTGCGCCTTCCAGTGGGTGACGGCCCGGTCGGTGTCGAGGAGTTCGGCGTGGCCGACGGCCTCCTCGAGGGAGCGGAAGCCGAGCTCGGCGAGGAGTTCGCGGACCTCTTCGGCGATGAACTCGAAGAAGTTGACGACGTACTCGGCCTTGCCGGAGAACCGCTCGCGGAGCACCGGGTTCTGGGTGGCGATGCCGACCGGGCAGGTGTCCAGGTGGCAGACGCGCATCATGACGCAGCCGGAGACGACGAGCGGGGCGGTCGCGAAACCGAACTCCTCGGCGCCCAGCAGCGCGGCGATGACGACGTCGCGGCCGGTCTTGAGCTGGCCGTCGGTCTGCACGACGATGCGGTCGCGCAGGCCGTTGAGCAGCAGGGTCTGCTGGGTCTCGGCGAGACCCAGCTCCCAGGGACCGCCCGCGTGCTTGAGGGAGGTCAGCGGGGAGGCGCCCGTTCCGCCGTCGTGGCCGGAGATGAGGACGACGTCCGCGTGGGCCTTGGAGACACCGGCGGCGACCGTGCCGACGCCGACCTCGGAGACCAGCTTCACGTGGATGCGGGCCTGCGGGTTGGCGTTCTTCAGGTCGTGGATGAGCTGCGCGAGGTCTTCGATGGAGTAGATGTCGTGGTGCGGCGGCGGCGAGATGAGGCCGACGCCGGGCGTCGAGTGACGCGTCTTGGCGACCCACGGGTAGACCTTGTGGCCGGGCAGCTGGCCGCCCTCGCCGGGCTTGGCGCCCTGGGCCATCTTGATCTGGATGTCGTCGGCGTTGACCAGGTACTCGCTGGTGACGCCGAAGCGGCCGGAGGCGACCTGCTTGATCGAGGAGCGGCGCTCCGGGTCGTACAGGCGCTCCGGGTCCTCGCCGCCCTCGCCGGTGTTGGACTTGCCGCCGAGCCGGTTCATCGCGATGGCGAGCGTCTCGTGCGCCTCGCGGGAGATGGAGCCGTACGACATGGCGCCGGTGGAGAAGCGCTTGACGATCTCGGAGGCGGGCTCGACCTCGTCGACGGAAATCGGGGCCCGGTCGGAGGTGAAGCCGAAGAGGCCGCGGAGCGTCATCAGGCGCTCGGACTGCTCGTTCACCCGGTCCGTGTACTGCTTGAAGATGTCGTAGCGCCGGTTGCGGGTGGCGTGCTGGAGGCGGAAGACGGTCTCCGGGTCGAACAGGTGCGGTTCGCCCTCGCGCCGCCACTGGTACTCGCCGCCGATCTCCAGCGCGCGGTGGGACGCGGCGATGCCGGAGGCCGGGTACGCCTTGGTGTGCCGGGCGGCGACCTCCTTGGCGATGACGTCCAGGCCGGCGCCGCCGATCTTGGTGGCGGTGCCGTTGAAGTACGTGGCGACGAACGCCTCGTCGAGGCCGACGGCCTCGAAGACCTGGGCGCCGCGGTAGGAGGCGACGGTGGAGATGCCCATCTTGGACATGACCTTGAGGACGCCCTTGCCGAGCGCGTAGATCAGGTTCCGGATGGCCTGCTCGGCGTCGACGTCCTGGATGAAGGTGCCGGCGCGGACCAGGTCCTCGACGGACTCCATGGCGAGGTACGGGTTGACCGCGGCGGCGCCGTAGCCGATGAGCAGGGCGACGTGGTGGACCTCGCGGACGTCCCCGGCCTCGACCAGCAGACCCACCTGGGTGCGCTGCTTGGTGCGGATGAGGTGGTGGTGGACGGCGGAGGTGAGCAGCAGCGAGGGGATCGGCGCGTGCTCGGCGTCGGAGTGCCGGTCGGAGAGGACGATCAGGCGGGCGCCGTCCTCTATGGCCGCGTCGACCTCGCCGCAGATGGCCTCGATGCGGGCGGCGAGGGCGTCGCCGCCGCCGCTGACCCGGTAGAGGCCGGAGAGGGTGGCGGCCTTCATGCCCGGCATGTCGCCGTCGGCGTTGATGTGTATCAGCTTGGCGAGCTCGTCGTTGTCGATCACCGGGAACGGCAGTGTGACGCTGCGGCAGGCGGCCGCGGTCGGCTCCAGGATGTTGCCCTGGGGGCCGAGCGAGGAGCGCAGCGAGGTGACCAGCTCCTCGCGGATGGCGTCCAGCGGCGGGTTGGTGACCTGGGCGAAGAGCTGGGTGAAGTAGTCGAAGAGCAGCCGGGGGCGCTCGGAGAGCGCGGCGATCGGCGAGTCGGTGCCCATGGAGCCGAGGGGCTCGCCGGCGGTGCGGGCCATCGGGGCGAGGATGACGCGCAGCTCTTCCTCGGTGTAGCCGAAGGTCTGCTGGCGGCGGGTGACCGAGGCGTGGGTGTGCACGATGTGCTCGCGGTCGGGCAGGTCGCTCAGCTCGATCTCGCCGGTCTCCAGCCAATCCTGGTAGGGCTGCTCGGCGGCGAGGGACGCCTTGATCTCGTCGTCCTCGATGATGCGGTGCTCGGCGGTGTCCACGAGGAACATCCGGCCCGGCTGGAGGCGGCCCTTGCGGACGACCTTCGCGGGGTCGATGTCGAGGACGCCGACCTCGGAGGAGAGCACGACGAGGCCGTCGTCGGTGACCCAGTAGCGGCCGGGGCGCAGACCGTTGCGGTCGAGGACCGCGCCGACCTGGACGCCGTCGGTGAAGGTGACGCAGGCCGGGCCGTCCCAGGGCTCCATCATCGTGGAGTGGTACTGGTAGAACGCGCGCCGGGCCGGGTCCATGGAGTCGTGGTTCTCCCACGCCTCGGGGACCATCATCAGCACCGCGTGCGGCAGCGAGCGCCCGCCGAGGTGCAGCAGCTCCAGGACCTCGTCGAAGGAAGCGGAGTCGGAGGCGTCGGGGGTGCAGACGGGGAAGATGCGGTCGAGCTGCGCCGGGCCGAAGAGCTCGGAGGCGAGCTGGGACTCGCGGGCCTTCATCCAGTTGCGGTTGCCCTTGACCGTGTTGATCTCGCCGTTGTGCGCGACGAAGCGGTACGGGTGGGCGAGCGGCCAGCTCGGGAAGGTGTTGGTGGAGAACCGGGAGTGGACCAGGGCGACCGTGGAGGCGAAGCGGCGGTCGGAGAGGTCCGGGAAGAACGGCTCCAGCTGCCCGGTGGTGAGCATGCCCTTGTAGACGAGGGTGCGGGCGGAGAGCGAGGGGAAGTACACTCCGGCCTCGCGCTCGGCGCGCTTGCGCAGGACGAACGCCTTGCGGTCCAGGACGATGCCGGAGGACTCGCCGTCGGCGACGAAGACCTGGCGGAACTCGGGCATGGTGGCGCGGGCGCCGTTGCCGAGCAGGGCCGGGGTGACCGGGACGTCGCGCCAGCCGAGGACCGTCAGGCCCTCCTCGCGGGCGATGGTCTCGATCGTGCGGACGGCCTCGGTGGTGCCGTCGGCGGGCAGGAAGGCGATGCCGACGGCGTACGAACCCGCGTCGGGAAGCTCGAACGGGGTCTCGGCGCGCAGGAAGGCGTCGGGGACCTGGCAGAGGATGCCGGCGCCGTCGCCGGAGTCGGGCTCGGAACCGGTGGCGCCGCGGTGTTCGAGATTGCGGAGCACGGTCAGCGCCTGCTCGACCAGCTCGTGGCTGGCCACACCGGTCAGAGTGGCCACGAACCCGACGCCACAGGCGTCGTGCTCGTTACGGGGGTCGTACATCCCCTGCTGGGCGGGGCGACCGTCCATGGGCGACCAGGCGTGGTTACGCATCGGCTCTCCCGTCGTCGTCGTGGCATGTGCGGTGCCGAGGGACGACGTTGGCCCTCTGCGAAATTTCGTGCAGGTTACATGATGGGGCGCTTCTCAAGAAGCGGAAGGCTTGTTCCAACATGCGGACATCATGGGGACCGGGAACGACTGGGTGAGCAGAGGTGACCGGATGTACCAGGAGTGGGTCGCTGTCGGGACGATCGGCGCCCGGGGAGTCGCAGAGAGCAGGCGTCGTTGCCTGCGGTGCTTACGGCTCTTGCCCGGCGGCCGAGGAAACGAAACCACCGAGTAATGGCTACTTATGTGTAGCTCTGCATAGCATCTCATTCTACGGCGGCGCGGTCCGTCCCGCCCAGTGGCAGGAGCCAAGACGTACGTCACACGGGGTCGCGGGGCGGTTGCGCCGTCCGGGCGGTCCGGTCGGGCCGGCGGGCGGCATGAGCGGGGCGGGCCGCGTCGGACCCGCGCGCACGCGGCGAGGCCGCGTCAGGTCCGCACGCGCGCGGTGGGCCGGGCAGCGCCGGTCGCACGCGGCGGCCCGGCGGCCCGGTCGCGGCGGCCGGGTCGCGCCGGGGTCAGCCGACCGCCACGCCGAACAGGGTGCCCAGTCCGTACGTCATCGCCGCCGCCGCACCGCCGAGGGCGAGCTGGCGCAGTCCGCTGAACCACCAGCTGCGGGCGGTCACCCGGGCCACCACCGCACCGCAGGCGAAGAGCCCGACCAGGGCCAGGAGCACGGCGGGCCACAGGGCGCTCGCACCCAGGAGGTAGGGCAGGACGGGCAGCAGGGCGCCCAGGGCGAACGCGCCGAAGGAGGAGACCGCGGCCACCAGCGGGGACGGCAGGTCGCCCGGATCGATGCCCAGTTCCTCGCGGGCGTGGATCTCCAACGCCTGCTCGGGATCGCGCGAGAGCTGGCGGGCGACCTCGCGGGCCAGCGGGGCGTCCACGCCCCGGGACTCGTAGAGCGCGGCCAGCTCCGCCATCTCGTCCTTGGGGTGCTTGCGGAGTTCGCGGCGCTCGACGTCCAGCTCCGCCTCGACCAGCTCGCGCTGGGAGGCGACGGAGGTGTACTCGCCGGCCGCCATGGAGAAGGCCCCGGCCGCGAGCCCCGCGAGTCCGGTGATCACGATGGTCTGCTGCGAGACCGCGCCGCCCGCCACCCCGGTCATCAGGGCGAGGTTGGAGACCAGGCCGTCCATCGCGCCGAAGACGGCGGGACGCAGCCAGCCGCCGTTGACATCCCGGTGGGTGTGGTTGTCCCGGTGCGCCTCGTGCAGAACGGCGTCGGTCTCGATGATGGCCACGGTGCGGCTCTCCCCTCGTGACGGCGGGGTGGACTGCCACCCGCCGTACCCCCTTGCGTACAACTTTCGACAAAGTCCAAACTACGCCGTCCGAGTGGTCGCCGCCAGCAAGGCAAGGCTGCCCTACACCCGCTCTGACCTGCGAAGAAAGGTGAGCCTCAGCTACTTCGGCCGTCATCCGACCGGCCCCTTTCCGCATGTTTTCCGCCTCTCCCCGCCCACCGCGTGGCACAGATGCGGGCAGGGCCCGGAGACGGCCCCGGCCCCGGACGCGGACACCGCCCGGGGTCCGGGACCCCTCCCGCCGGACGAGCGGAAGGACGGCGTGGTGAACGGTGACGCGGTGAACGGGGAAGCGGGCGGCGACAGCGCGGCGCACGCGCGGGACGGCGGCGGGGGTACGGCGGCGCACCCCGGCACGACGGGGAGCACGGCGGCCCTCCGGGACCGGGCCAGGGGCGCGCTGCTGGGGCTGGCGGTCGGGGACGCGCTCGGCGCTCCGGCGGAGAATCTGCGGCCCTCCGAGATCCGCCGCCGCTGGGGGCGGATCGAGGGGTTCGTGAGCGAGGACCCGGCCGGCACCGACGACACGGAGTACGCGATCTTCTCCGGGTTGCTGCTGGCCCGGCACGGCTCCGCGCTCGACGTCTCCGATGTGGAGCGGGCGTGGCACCACTGGATCGCCGACCTGGACGAGGGCCCGTTCCGGGGCGCCGGGTTCAGCGAGCGCGGCACCCTGGAGAACCTGCGGCGGGGCCTGGCCGCGCCGATCTCCGCGCAGCACCGGCACGCCTGGAGCGACGGCCTCGCCATGCGGGCGGCCCCCTTCGGGGTGTTCGCGGCGGGCCGTCCCGCCGAGGCGGCCCGGCTGGTCGCGGTGGACGGCCGGGTCAGCCACGAGGGCGAGGGCATCTACGGCGGCCAGGCGGTGGCGGCCGGGGTGGCCGCGGCGATGGTCGGCTCGGGCCTCGCCTCCGTGGTCGCGGCCGCGCTCTCGGTGGTCCCGATGGACTCCTGGACGGCTCGGTCGCTGCGCCGGGCGGTGGCGGCGGCCCAGCGCCCCTACCCCGACCGGCTGACGATGGAGCGGGCGGTGCGTTCGGCGGTGGTGATCGCCGGCTACCCGTGGACGGACCTCGCGCCGGAGGCGGTGGGCCTGGCGTTCGGGGCGTTCACGGCGGCGCGCGGGGACTTTCCGGCGGCGGTGCTGACGGCCGTCAACATGGGCCGGGACGCGGACACGACGGCGGCGGTGGCGGGGGCGCTGGCCGGGGCGCTGAACGGCGAGAGCGCCGTCCCGCCGCACTGGGCGGGCGCGATCGGCCCGGTCCGGGGCAGTTGCCTGCCCTCGATGCGCGGCTACCACGTGCTGGACATCGCGGAGCTGCTGACCCCGGACGGCCCAGGAGCGGATTCCCCGGCGCGGGCGACGCGGGGACGGGGAGGCGGCCGCGAGCCCTCGGCCGTACGGGACATGGCGTCGGCGGCGGCCTCCTTCGAGGCTGCGGGGGAGGAGCGATGACCGCACCACGGACCGCGACCGGGGCCCCGGCCCCCTCCCGCCGCGCCCGGATCGAGGGGCTGCTGCTCGGGCTGGCCGCCGGGGACGCCGCCGGGTGGCCCGCCGCCCGGCACCGGGCGGCCCGGATGCCCGAGTGGACCCGGCGGCTCACCCGGGAACTGGACACCTTCGCCGAGCAGAACGCCACCACCACGCTGCCGGTGCCCATCGCGCTCAACCAGCCGCCCGAGCCGCTGCGGCTCGGCCCGTCCGACGACGCCGAGTGGGCCGCGTTCGCCGCCCGTACGGTGCTGGCGGCGGCCGACGACGCGGCGGGGCTCCCCTGCGGGCGCCGGATGCGGGACGCGGTGGACCGGGCCTGGAACGCGCTGGCCGCGACCGTCGCCGCCGCCAGCGCGCGGGCCCCCGAGGTCGAGGCGGCGGTGCTCCCGCTGCGCGCCCGGATCTCGGTGCGGGCCGGGCTCGGCAACCTGGCCGCCGGGCTGCGGCCGCCCGCCACCGGCCACGACAACCCGCACTACTTCGACGACGCCGCGTGCGTCCGGGCGGCCGTGCTCGCCGTGGTCCACCCGGGCGATCCGGACGGGGCCGCCGCGCTCGCCGAGTTCGACGCCCGCTACACGCAGGACGGCGACGGAGTGCACGGGGCGCGGGCGATGGCCGCCGCGATCGCCGTGGCGCTGGCCGGGGCGGACGTCGACACCGTGGTGGACGCGGCCCTCGACCGGCTCCCCGAGGGCACCGAGATCGCCCGCAACGCCGTGCACGCGGTCCGTCTGGCCCGGGAGTTCGCGGACGAACCGGCCGGGGCGTTCGCCTTGGTCCCGGTCCTGGAGCACCAGATCGTGGACCACGTCTACAGCTACGGGATCGCGGCGGCCGAGACCGTCCCCGTCGCCCTCGCCCTCACCACCGCCGCCCGGGGCGGGATCGCCCAGGCGCTCCCCGCCGCCGCCTGCCTCTCCCGGGTCGCGGACTCCGCCCCCGCCCTGGCCGGGGCGCTGACCGGGGCGATCGGCTCGGTCAGCGCCGTGCCGGCGGGCTGGCGCGAGGCGTGCCGGACGCTCGCGGGGTGCGCCCTGCCCCGGCTCGCCGGTACCGACCTGATCGAACTCGCCGGGCTGCTGGCAGCCACGGAACCGGCTACCTCGGGTGGACAATTCCGGCATGACGCCCACAACGGCCACGGCAGCCGCGCCCGCCCCCTCGCACCCGACGCACTCCCCCGCCACGCCCGGACTCGATGAACGCATCACCCGGGCCCTCGTCGGCGCCGCCGTCGGCGACGCGCTCGGCGGCCCGGTCGAGGGGTGGACCCCCGAGCAGATCGCCGAACGCCACGGCGGCCGGGTGACCGGGATCGTCGGCCCCTGGTACGGCGACGACTGGCGCACCGCGCGCCCCGTCGCCCCGTACCACAAGGGCGACGGGCACGTCACCGACGACACCTTGATGACCCACGCGCTGATCCGCGTCTACGAGAAGGTCCGCGACCACCTCGACGCGTACGCCGTCGCCGACCACCTCGTCCCCGATCTCCTCGCGCCGCGCTGGATCCCGGAGCTGGAGGCCGAGGCGCTGCCGCTCCAGCGGATCTTCCTGGCGGAGAAGTGGATCGTGGCCCGGCTGCACTACGGGCACGTGGACCCGCGCGAGGCGGGGGCGGGCAACATCGTCAACTGCGGGGCGGCGATGTACATGGCCCCGGTCGGCCTGGTCAACGCGGGCCACCCCGAGGCCGCCTACGCCGAGGCGCTGGAGGTCGCCGCCCCGCATCAGTCGTCGTACGGGAGGGAGGCCGCCGGGGTGTTCGCGGCGGCCGTCGCCGCCGCGTGCCGTCCGGGCGCGACACCGGAGACGGTGATCGACGCCGCCCTCGCACCGGCCAAGGACGGCACCCGGGCCGCGATCGAGGCGGTCTGCGAAGTCGCCGCGCGCCACGACGACTTCGAGGCGGCGCTGCTCCCGCTGCGCGCGGCCGTCACGCCCTTCGACACGGTCGGCCCCGACTACCGCTCCCCCGCCCTCGGCGCACGCCGCCCCTCCCGGCTGCACGCCATCGAGGAACTCCCCGTCGCCCTGGGGATGTTGCTGGTCGGGGGCGGCGACTACCGGCGTACGGTGCTGGGTTCGGTGAACTACGGGCGCGACTGCGACTCCATCGCCACGATGAGCGGCGCGCTCGCGGGCGCGCTGGGCGGCGAGGTGCCGCACGACTGGGCGACGACGGTCGCGGAGGCGAGCCGGCTGGACCTGGAGGCCCCGGCGCGGGCGCTGGCGCGGGTGGCCCGGGAGGTCTTCGCCCGGGACCTGGAGCGGCGCGCGGCCCACGAGGAGGCGTTCACCGCGCTGGCCGGTGAGCGGTGAACGCCCACGCGCCCGTCCGCCTCACCTGGGTGCAGCCCGAGGACCTGGTCGGGCACGAGCTGCGGCAGGCCGCGCAGGACGGCCGGGACGCCCGGGAGATCGCGGAACGGTGGTACGCCGCCGGGGGCGGTCCCGCCCCGGACCGCGCGGGCGCGTCCGAGCCGCCCGCACCGCCGCGCCTGCGGGCGCTGGCCGGTGAGCTGCTGGACGAACTCGCCGCACTGGAATCGCCGTTGGCCGCCGACGAGCCGACCGACCTGGACGCGATCGTGGCCGCCTGCCCGCACTGGCCGGGCCCGCCGGAGGCCGCGCCCACCGTCGGCCGGGACCGGCTGCACGCGGCCTGGCTCGGGCGGGCGGCGGGCTGCCTCCTCGGCAAGCCGGTGGAGAAGCTGCCGCTGGACGGGATCCGCGCACTGGCCAGGGCCGCCGGCGACTGGCCGCTCTCCACCTGGTTCACCGCCCGGGGCGTGCCCGCCGGCCTGCTCGCCGCCCACCCCTGGAACCGCCGCTCGGCCCCCACCTCGCTGGCCGAGAACATCGACGGCATGCCGGAGGACGACGACCTGAACCACCCGCTCCTCACCCTGCTGCTGCTCCAGCGGCACGGGCGCTCCTTCACCACCGCCGACCTGGCCCGGCTCTGGCTGGACGCGCTGCCGGCCGGGCGCGCGTTCACCGCCGAGCGCATCGCGTACGGCAACCTGCTGGCCGGTGTCGAACCGCCGCGGACCGCCCGCCTCCGCAACCCGTTCCGGGAGTGGATCGGGGCGCAGATCCGGGCCGACGTGCACGGCTGGACCCACCCCGGCGACCCGGCCGGGGCCGCCGCCCAGGCGCACCGCGACGCGGTCCTCACCCACACCGGCAACGGCGTCTACGGCGCGATGTTCACGGCGGCCGCGCTCGCCGTCGCCGCCGGGGGCGAGAGCGATGTGCACGGCTGCCTGGCCGCCGGGCTGCGGGTGGTGCCCCCGCGCTCCCGGTACGCCCGCGCGATCCGCCTCGGCGTCGGGACCGCGCGTACGGAGCGGGAGTTCGACACCGTCGTGGACCGGCTGCACGCCGTCTACGACGCCACCCACCACTGGGTGCACGTCCTGCCCAACGCCGCGCTGCTGGCCGCCGCCCTCACCCACGCCGACGGCGACTTCACCCGGTCCATCGGCGACGCGGTCTCCGGCGGCTGGGACACCGACTCCAACGGGGCCACCGCCGGATCGCTCGCCGGATTGCTGGCCGGCCGGCCGGACGCCCTGCCCGAACGGTGGACCGCCCCGCTGAAGAACCGGCTCGCCACCTCCGTACCCGGCTTCGACCGGGTCGGTTTCGACACCCTCGCCGCACTGACCCACCAGGAGGCTCTGCGCCCATGACCCGCATCGCGGTGCTCGGCAGCACCAACATGGACCTCGTCGCCTACACGGCCCGCGCCCCCGGGCGCGGCGAGACCGTCACCGGACGGGAGTTCCGGACGATCCCCGGCGGCAAGGGCGCCAACCAGGCCGTCGCCGCCGCCCGCGCGGGCGGGGAGGTGATGATGATCGGCGCGGTCGGGGACGACGCGTACGGGACGCTCCTGCGCGACGGCCTCGAACACGCGGGGGTGGACACCGATCTGCTGCACACCGCCGAGGGCCCGAGCGGCACCGCGCACATCGTGGTGGACGACACCGGGTCCAACGCGATCGTGGTGGTCCCCGGCGCCAACGGGGTTCTCACCGCGCTCGGCCCCGGGGAGATCGCGGCGATCGCCGCCTCCGAACTGCTGCTGATGCAGCTCGAACTGCCCCTGTCCGCCGTCGTCGAGGGGGCGCGCGCCGCCCACGCGCAGGGCGTGCGGACCATCCTGACGCCTTCCCCCGTACAGCCGCTGACCGACGAACTCTACGACCACATCGACCTGTTGGTGCCCAACGAGCACGAGGCCGCCGAGCTGTCCGGACAGGACGAGCCGCACGCCGCCGCCCAGATCCTGCTGCGCAAGGTCCCCGAGGTGATCATCACGCTCGGTGCGAAAGGCTGCCTGTACGCGGCCCGGGGCGGCGAGCCCGTGCTCTTCGAGGCCCCCTCGGTGACGGCCGTCGACACCACCGGGGCCGGGGACACCTTCGTCGGCGCGCTGGCCGTGGCGCTCGGCGAGGGGCGGCCGGTTGCCGGGGCCGTGGCGTTCGCGTCGTCGGCCGCCGCGCTCTGCGTCCAGAAGCCCGGCGCCTCCACGTCCATGCCCTACCGCAGCGAGATCGAGGCATCGTGAACGACACCGCCGCGGGACCGCTGACCGGACTGAAGGTCCTCGACCTCGCCACCCTCTTCGCCGGCCCCCTCGCCGCCACCATGCTCGGGGACTTCGGCGCCGACGTGATCAAGGTCGAGCACCCCCGCAGGCCGGACCCCTCGCGCGGGCACGGGCCCGCCAAGGACGGGGTCGGCCTGTGGTGGAAGCTGCTCGGCCGCAACAAGCGCACCCTGACCCTCGACCTCTCGGCTCCCGGCGGCCGGGACGTCCTTCTGCGGCTGGCCGCCGAGAGCGACGTCGTCGTCGAGAACTTCCGGCCCGGCACCCTGGAGCGCTGGGGCCTGGGCCCCGAGGAACTGCACGCGGTCAACCCGCGCCTGGTGCTGGCCCGGGTCACCGGCTTCGGCCAGTTCGGACCGTACGCGCACCGCCCCGGCTTCGGGACGCTGGCCGAGGCGATGAGCGGCTTCGCGGCGATCACCGGGGAGCCGGACGGGCCGCCGACGCTGCCGCCGTTCGGGCTCGCGGACTCCATCGCGGCGCTGGCGACGGCGTACGCGGTGATGGCGGCGCTCGCCGGGCGGGAGAAAACCGGCGCGGGGCAGGTGGTGGACCTGGCGATCATCGAGCCGATCCTCACCGTGCTGGGCCCGCAGCCCCTCTGGTACGACCAGCTCGGTTACGTCCAGCCGCGCACCGGCAACCGCTCGCGCAACAACGCCCCGCGCAACACCTACCGCACCGCCGACGGCCACTGGGTCGCGGTCTCCACCTCCGCCCAGTCCGTCGCGGAGCGGGTGATGCGCCTGGTGGGCCGCCCCGAGCTCATCGAGGAGCCCTGGTTCGGTTCGGGGACCACCCGGGCCGAGCACACCGAGGAGCTGGACGCGGCGGTCGGCCACTGGATCTCCCGGCACGGCCGCGACGAGGTGCTGGACGCCTTCGAGAAGGCAGAGGCGGCGGTCGCGCCGGTCCACGACGTACGGGACGTGGTGGAGGACCCGCAGTACCGGGCGCTGGGCACCCTCACGGAGGTCGACGACCCGGAGCTGGGGCCGCTGCGGATGCAGAACGTCCTCTTCCGGCTCTCCGGGACCCCCGGCGGCATCCGGTGGGCGGGCCGCCCGCACGGCGCGGACACCGAGGAGATCCTGACCGGGCTCGGCCTCTCGGCGTCCCGGATCGCCGCGCTGCGGGACCAGGGGGCGCTGTGACCGGCTGCGACACGCCCCTCCCGCCACGGCCGCAGGACCCGGCGGCGCCCCTGCCGCCGCTGCCGGAGGACCCGCGCCCCGACACCGTACGACCGCCGCTGACCTGGCTGTACGTGCCCGGGGACCGGCCGGAGGTGGTGGCCAAGGCGCTGGGCTCGGGGGCCGACGTGGTGATCGTCGACCTGGAGGACGCCGTCGCCCCCGGCCGTAAGGAGTACGCGCGGGCCGCCACCGCCGAGCTCCTCGGCGACCCGGTGACCGCCGCCCCCGACGCCGTTCCGGTCCATGTGCGGGTGCACGGCGAGGACGACGTCCTGGCGCTGGCGGAGCTGCCGGGGCTGGCCGCGTTCCGGCTGCCGAAGATCACGCACGCGGTCTCGGTGCACCATGTGGCGGCCGTGGCCCCGGGCGTACCGCTGTATCCGCTGCTGGAGTCGGCGCTCGCGATCGAGCACGCGTACTCGATCGCCTCGGCGCACCACGCCGTCCACGGCATCGCGCTCGGCGAGGCGGACCTGCGGGCGGATCTGGGCGTACGGGAGGACGCGGGGCTGGACTTCTCGCGCGGCCGGGTCGTGGTGGCGGCCCGGGCGGCGGCCCTTCCGCCGCCGGTCCAGTCGGTGTTCCCGGACGTGCGGGACCTGGACGGGCTGTGGACCTCGTGCGCGCGGGGGCGGGCGCTCGGGATGCTCGGCCGGGCGGCGATCCACCCGCGCCAGCTGGAGGTGATCGAGCGGGCGTACCTGCCGACGGCGCGGGAGGTGGAGGAGGCCGAGCGGATCGTCGCGGCCTCGGCGGTGGAGGAGGGCGCCCTGGCGCTGCCGGACGGGAGGTTCGTGGACGCGGCGGTGGTGGCCTCCGCCCGCCGGACGCTCGCACTCGCCGGGCGGGCCTGAGACGACGGGCCCGCCCGGCGAGCGGGAGGTGTGCGGAGGGGGGGCGGCCGACCGGCCGTGCGCGGCCGGGCGCCCGGTCAGCTCTTCTCGGCCGCCGCTTCGGTGCTGCCGGCGGTGCGGCCCTTGCCCGGCTTGCCCGGCTCGTCCTTCGCGAACGGGTCCTTCTTCGCGTCGGCGTCCCGCTCGTCGGCGTCCGTCTTCGCCGGTCCGTCCGGGTCGGAGCCCTCCTCGTCGGACGCCTTCGCCGGGGTGTCCCGGTCCGGCTCGACGATCTCCTCGCGACCCGGCCGGATCTTCGCGGAGACCACGATGTAGACGACGGCCAGCACGAAGACGATGATCGCGGTCCACACGTTCAGTCGCAGGCCCAGGATGTGGTGCGCCTCGTCGACCCGCATGTACTCGATCCAGGCCCGTCCGGCGCAGTAGGCCGCGACGTACAGCGCGAACGCCCGGCCGTGGCCGAGCCGGAAGCGGCGGTCGGCCCAGACGACCAGCAGCGCCACGCCGACGCACCAGAGCGATTCGTACAGGAAGGTCGGGTGGTAGGTCCCGGCGACCCGGTTCACGCCCTCGCTGATCTCGACGGCCCACGGCAGATCGGTGGGCTTGCCGTACAGCTCCTGGTTGAACCAGTTGCCCCAGCGGCCGATGGCCTGGGCGATGGCGATGCCCGGGGCCAGCGCGTCGGCCCAGGCGGGCAGCGGGATGCCCCGGCGGCGGCAGGCGATCCACGCGCCGACCGCGCCGAAGGCGATCGCGCCCCAGATTCCGAGGCCGCCCTGCCAGATCTTGAAGGCGTCGACCCAGTTCTCGCCCTCGTTGAAGTAGAGCTGGTAGTCGGTGATCACGTGGTAGAGCCGGCCGCCGACGAGGCCGAAGGGGACCGCCCAGACGGCGACGTCGGCCACGGTGCCGGCTTTGCCGCCCCGGGCGATCCAGCGCTTGTTGCCGAACCAGACGGCGACGAAGACACCGATGATGATGCAGAACGCGTAGCCGCGGAGCGGGATCGGGCCGAGCTCGATCACGCCGGTCGACGGACTGGGAATGGAGGCAAGGTTCATGGCGAGGTCGACGCTACCCTGCCGGGCGGTGGGTACGGCAAGCCACCCGGCAACGTCTGGGTAACGAGGACCGCGCCGGGAGGCGGGCCCGGGATCCGCCCGGAGCGGCCCCGGGCCCCGGCGGGAAGGAGGCCCCGGGCCCGCCGCGAGCCACGTCCGGGCCCCGGTGCGGACCGCCTCCGGAGCCCCGTCGGGAACGAGGCCGGAGCCCGGTCAGGAACCGGCGGCCGACGACGGTGCGGCCGGGTCCGCCGGTCCGTCGCCCTGCGGGGACGGGGTGGCGGACCCGTCGGCGGTGGCCGATCCCTCCGGCGACGCGGACGAGGAGGCGGCGGACGACGGGGCCGGGGCGTCCGGGTCGGACGGGGCGGCGGTGCCCGGCTTCTTGCCCTTGTTGGCCGCGAGGATCCACTTCTTCAGGGCCGCCGGGGAGATCTGCTCGCCGTCCTTGCTCGGGAAGACCGACTCCCCGTTGAGCAGGACGGTCGGCGTGCCCTGGAAGCCGCCCTTACGGAACGCGGTGTCGGACTTCTTCACCCAGCTGTCGTGGTCGCCGTCCTCCACACAGCTGCGGAACTCCGGCGTGTCGAGCCCCTGGACCTTCCCGGCCAGCTCGATGAGCCGGCTGTTCTTGCCGTAGGCGTCGTCCGGCTCGGGCGGCTGGTTGCTGAAGAGGACGTCGTGGTACGGCGCGAACTTGCCGGCGTCCTGGGCGCAGGCGGCGGCGTTGGCGGCGCGCAGCGATCCGGAGCCGCCGAGATTGCCGTCGATGATCGTGGCCAGGTGGTACTCCACCCTGACCTGCCCGTCGTTCACCAGCTCCGAGACGGTGTCCCGCAGCGCGTTCTCGAACTGGGCGCAGACGGGGCAGCGGAAGTCCTCCCAGATGGTGAGGGTGGACGGGGCGTCGGCCGCGCCGACCGGCAGGGTCAGGGCGTCCTCGCCGGAGGCCCCGGACGGGGCGATGGCGGGTCCGGACGCGGTGTCCTCGCCGCCGTCCTTGCTCACGTTGGCCGCGATCAGGCCGACCACGGCGGCCAGGGCGAGCACCCCGACCACGGCCGAGGCGACGATCAGCGTCCGGCGGCGCTTCTCGCGCCCCTTCTCCTGCTCGCGCTGCCGAGCCAGGCGCTCACGCGCGCTTCTGTTTCCCTCAGGGATCTTGTCGCTCACACCCGGGGGAACGAACCGGGGAGGCGTCGGCACGCCTCCCCGGTCCACAATCCATCCGTTCGGGTGATGCGAGGGGTCAGCGCTTTCGAACGCCTTCGGCCAGTTCGCCCGCGAGGGAGCGGACGGCGGCGAGACCGGCCGCCTCGTCGGGCGCGTCCAGCATGGCCTTGACGAACGCGGATCCGACGATCACCCCGTCCGCGAACCCGGCGACCTCGGCGGCCTGCGCCGCGTCGGAGACGCCGAGGCCGACGCAGACCGGGGTGTCGGTGGTGGCGCGGGTGCGCTCCACCAGGTTCTGGGCCTGGGCGCCGACGGAGGCGCGGGTGCCGGTGACGCCCATCAGGGACGCGGCGTAGACGAAACCGCTGCCGGCCGCCGTGATGGTGGCGAGGCGGGCGTCCTGGCTGCTGGGCGCGACCACGAAGACGGTGGCGAGCCCGTGCTTCTCGGCGTGCTCGCGCCACAGCGCGGACTCCTGGACCGGCAGGTCGGGCAGGATGCACCCGGCGCCGCCCGCCTCGGCCAGCTCGGCGGTGAACCGCTCGACGCCGTAGCGGTCGATGGGGTTCCAGTAGGTCATGACGAGGATCGGGACGCCGGTGGCCTCGTACGCCTCGCGGACCGTGCGCATCACGTCGGCGATGCGGACGCCGCCGCGCAGGGCGATGTCGTCGGCGGTCTGGATGACGGGGCCGTCGAGGACGGGGTCGCTGTGCGGGAGCCCGACCTCGACGATGTCCGCGCCGCCCGCGACGACGGCCTTGACCGCCTCGATCCCGCCGTCCACGGTCGGGAAGCCGGCCGGGAGGTAGGCGATGAGAGCCGCCCGGTCCGCCGCCTTCGCGGCGGCGAGGGTGGTGTTCAACAGCTCGATGTTGCCGCTCACTTGGCGTCCCCCTCGATCTCGGCGCGGTCGCTTCCGGCGTCCGCCTCGACGGCGGCGTCGGTGTCGTACAGCCCGAAGTAGCGGGCCGCGGTGTCCATGTCCTTGTCGCCCCGGCCGGACAGGTTGACCAGGATCAGCCCGTCCGGGCCCAGCTCCTCGCCGAGGTCCAGGGCGCCGGCGAGGGCGTGGGCGCTCTCGATGGCCGGGATGATGCCCTCGGTGCGGGAGAGCAGCCGCAGGGCCCCCATGGCCGCCTCGTCGGTGACCGCGCGGTACTCGCCGCGTCCCACGTCCTTGAGGTAGGAGTGCTCCGGGCCGATGCCCGGGTAGTCCAGACCGGCCGAGATGGAGTACGGCTCGGTGATCTGGCCCTCGTCGTCCTGGAGGACGTAGGAGCGCGAGCCGTGCAGGATGCCCGGTTCCCCGGCGGTGAGGGTCGCCGCGTGCTCGCCGGTCTCCACGCCGTGCCCGGCCGGTTCGCAGCCGACCAGGCGGACGTCGGAGTCGGGGATGAAGGCGTGGAAGAGGCCGATGGCGTTGGAGCCGCCGCCGACGCAGGCGACCGCCGCGTCGGGGAGGCGGCCGGTGCGCTCCAGGAGCTGGCGGCGGGCCTCGACGCCGATGACCCGGTGGAAGTCGCGGACCATCGCGGGGAAGGGGTGCGGGCCCGCGACCGTGCCGAAGAGGTAGTGCGTGCGGTCCACGTTGGCGACCCAGTCGCGGAACGCCTCGTTGATGGCGTCCTTCAGGGTCCGCGATCCGGACTTCACCGCGACGACCTCGGCGCCGAGCATCCGCATCCGGGCCACGTTGAGCGCCTGGCGCCGGGTGTCGATCTCACCCATGTAGATGGTGCAGTCGAGGCCGAAGAGGGCGCAGGCGGTCGCGGTGGCGACGCCGTGCTGGCCGGCCCCGGTCTCGGCGATGACGCGGGTCTTGCCCATGCGCTTGGTGAGGAGCGCCTGGCCCAGCACGTTGTTGATCTTGTGCGAGCCGGTGTGGTTCAGGTCCTCGCGCTTGAGGAAGATCCGGGCGCCGCCGGCGTGCTCGGCGAAGCGCGGGACCTCGGTCAGGGCGCTGGGGCGGCCCGTGTAGTTCACCATCAGCTCGTTGAGCTCGGCGGCGAAGGCGGGGTCCGCCTTGGCCTTGTCGTACTCGACGGCGACCTCGTCCACGGCGGCGACGAGCGCCTCCGGGATGAACTTTCCGCCGTAGGCGCCGAAATAGCCCTCGGCGCTGGGGATCAGACCCTCGGGATCCGGAACGAAGAAGTCGGACGACATGCTGCGTACTCCTGGGCAGGGCGACGGATGGGTTCACCGTATGCGCGGAGCAGCGAGCGCCGCCGCGACCGGCGTCCGGTCACGGTGGTGCGGTCGTACGTACGGGAAGGGGGTGGTGCGGTACGTCGGCCGGGGCTCGCTACGGCGCGGAGCCCGTGCGCCATCGCATCCCGTTGACCTGGCCGGGCTCGTCGCCGATGACGTACCGCACCCGCCGGCCGTGCACGCGCCGGGCGGGGGCGCGGCAGCCGCGCGGCCGGCACCCGCGCGCCAGCGGGGCGTGCGGGTCGCGGACCGGCACCGCGGCGCGGCGGAGGCCGGGCCGGGTGCGGTGCGGGGGGCGGTCGGTCATGGTCGTGGGGCTCCGGTCAGCCGCGGCCGTGGCGGAGCGCCGGGTGGGCGCCCGCGGCGACCAGGTCGGCGACGGCGGCGCGCGGGTCGCGGCCGGTGACCAGGGACTCGCCGACCAGGACGGCGTCGGCGCCGGCGTTGGCGTACGCGATCAGGTCGTGCGGGCCGCGGACGCCGGACTCGGCCACCTTGACGATGTGGTCGGGGATCTCGGGGGCGACGCGCTCGAAGGTGGAGCGGTCGACCTTGAGGTCCTTGAGGTTGCGCGCGTTGACGCCGATGATCTTGGCTCCGGCGTCCAGGGCGCGCTCCGCCTCCTCCTCGTCGTGCGCCTCGACGAGCGGGGTGAGCCCGATCGACTCGGCCCGCTCGATCAGCGAGACCAGGGCCTCCTGGTCGAGGGCGGCGACGATCAGCAGGGCGAGGTCGGCGCCGTAGGCGCGGGCCTCCCACAGCTGGTAGGAGGTGACGATGAAGTCCTTGCGCAGGACCGGGATGTCGACCTTGGCGCGGACGGCCTCCAGGTCGGCGAGGGAGCCGCCGAAGCGGCGCTCCTCGGTGAGGACCGAGATGACGGACGCGCCGCCCGCCTCGTAGTCCGCGGCGAGCGCGGCGGGGTCCGCGATGGCGGCCAGGGCCCCCTTGGACGGGGACGAGCGCTTGACCTCGCAGATGACGGTGACGCCCTCGCCGCGCAGGGCGGCGACTCCGTCCTTCGCCTGGGGGGCGCGGGCGGCGCGCTCCTTCAGCTCGTCGAGGCTGACGCGCGCCTGCCGCTCCGCGAGGTCGGCGCGGACGCCGTCGATGATCTCGTCGAGCACACTCACGCGAGCGGCCCCCTTCCGGAACGGTGATGAGGGAACAGGATCAGCCGTACCGATGGTATCCGCAGCGGGGCCCGCAGCCCGCATCCGGCCACGCCCCGTCCCACTACCTGGGCATCGGGGACGGGCGACGCGGCCGTTTCAGGGGGCCAGCGCCGAGCCGAACGGCAGATTCCGGACGACGGTGAAGACGGCCAGGACGGCGCCCACCGCCCACCAGTGGGCGGGCGCGAGAGCGAGCCGCAGCGGCCGGCCGCGCCACGACCTCACCAGCCAGAGGACCCAGACGGCGGCGAAGACGACGTAGCCGACGGTGGCGATCGCGTTGGCGGAGAGCGCCGCGCCGAGGTCGCCGGTGATGAAGGCGTGGGCGCTGCGCAGTCCGCCGCAGCCGGGGCAGAGGACGCCGGTCAGCCGCAGGAGCGGGCAGACGGGGTAGTGCCCGCCCTCGTTGGGGTCCACGGCGCCGACGTACGCGAAGGCCCCGGCGACCGCTGCGAAGACCCCCGCCGGGACGGCGATACGGCGGAGGCGGCCCGGGGCGTCCGGGGCCGGGGGCGGGCTCGGGTACGCGTCCGGGACCCGGGCCGGCGTCCCGTCCGGGGTCGGGCAGACCGTCGGCGGCATGTTCCAGGGGCCCACGCCCCGCCGCGCGCTCTCCGGGCGGGCCGGGTCGGGGCCGGTTCGGGGCCGGGAAGAGGCGGTGGGGTCCGGCTGGGCGGCGGAGGGGTTCGGCGAGGCGTCCACCCGCCGATTGTCCCCCGAGGACGCGGAAAGGCGCGGCCCGGTGCCGGGCCGCGCCTTGCGCGTGTCGGCGCCGGGACGGGCCGGCGGCCGGGTCAGTGGGAGGTCTGCGCCCGTCCGGCGCGCGCCCGGGCCTCGACCAGCTCGGCCGACTCCTTCGGCATGCCGAGTCCCGCGGCCTTCATGGCGAGACCCACGAGGCCACCGGCGAAGATCACGGCGATGCCGGCCCAGAAGCCGAGCGGGTTGGCCGCGACCATGAAGACGCCTGCGACGCAGAAGCCGATGAACGAGATGATGACACCGGTCCAGGCGGCCGGGGTGTGTCCGTGGCTCGTGCCCGCCATGAGTTGCTCCTCGTTGGTGTTGCGCCGTGGGTGACGCTGATGCGTGTGGCCGCCGCCCGGGGGCGGCTCGCTGCCATTGTCCCGTACGGGGCGTACGGGGGGTGACCTGGGGTCACCCGCGCGTCGGGTCCTCGCCCCGGTCCAGGGCCTTCCACAGGTCCTCGGGGCGGTCCGGGTCGGGGGCGGTGCGGGGCGCCCGGCCGGGGCGGGGGGTGCCGTCGCGCTCGTACTTCCCGGACATGGCGGGCCAGCGGGAGCCGTAGCGCAGGGCGAGGAGTCCGGCCAGCAGGATCAGCAGGCCGCCGGCGGCCGCGACGATCGGCCAGCCGGTGTGGCTGAGCGCGTCGACGGTGGCCGCGGTGTCGCCGGTGGAGCGGGCGGCCTCGTCGTCGAGGGCCGAGCTGTCGGACGCTCCGGCCCACGCGCTGACGGTGGCTCCCAGACCGCTGAGGGCGAGCAGGGCGGCGACCGTCAGGCGCCCCACGCCGCGAACGGCGAAGACGGCGACCAGGGCGGCGAGGCCGACCACGGCCAGGGCGGCCGGGACGCCGGTGACGTCCCGGCCGTCGACGGAGAGCGGGAAGGCGCCGCCGGCGGTGGCCGCGTCGCCCTCGACCCAGATCTGCCCGGAGGCGAGGAGGACGACGGCCGCGCCGACCGCGCCGAGGAACAGGGCGGCCGCGAGACTGCGGCGGCTCCCGGCCCGGTCGGACGCGGCGCCGGAGGCGGGGTCGGGGTCGGCGGTTCGGGGCTGGGGTACGGGGGCAGCACTCACGCCTTCCACTATCCCCTACCGGTTCGGCGGTCGTGGAGGCGGCCGGGCGCCCCCGCCGGCCCGTTCTGTGACGTGGGCCGGCCGGGGGCCCCGCCGGCCCCGGAGTCATGGAACGGGCCGGGGCCCTCGTCGGCTCGGCGGTCGTGGAGGCGGCCAGGGCCCCCGCATGCCCCGGAGCCACGGATCGGGCCGGTTTCCCGTCGGCTCAGCGGTCGTGGAGGCGGTTGGCCGTGTGGACGGCGCGGAGCACGGCCGCCGCCTTGTTGCGGCACTCGGTGTCCTCGGCGACCGGATCGGAGTCGGCGACGACCCCGGCCCCGGCCTGCACGTACGCCGTCCCGTCGCGGAGCAGGGCGGTCCGGATGGCGATGGCGGTGTCGGAGTCCCCGGCGAAGTCGAGGTAGCCGACGCAGCCCCCGTACAGACCCCGGCGGCTCGGCTCCAGCTCCTCGATGATCTGCATGGCGCGCGGCTTGGGGGCGCCGGAGAGGGTGCCGGCGGGGAAGCAGGCGGTGAGCACGTCGAAGGCGGTGCGGTCCTCGGTGACGCGGCCGGTGACGGTGGAGACGATGTGCATCACGTGGGAGTAGCGCTCGATGGACATGAAGTCGACGACCTCGACGCTGCCCGGTTCGCAGACCCGCCCCAGGTCGTTGCGGCCGAGGTCGACGAGCATCAGGTGCTCGGCGCGCTCCTTGGGGTCGGCGAGCAGCTCCTCGGCGAGCGCCTGGTCCTCCTGCGGGGTGGCGCCGCGGTGCCGGGTGCCGGCGATGGGGTGGACCATGGCCCGGCCGTCCTCGACCTTGACCAGCGCCTCGGGGCTGGAGCCGACGACGTCGAACCCGTCGAAGCGGAAGAGGTACATGTACGGGGACGGGTTGGTGGCCCGCAGCACCCGGTAGACGTCGAGGGCGCTCGCGGTGCAGGGGGTCTCGAACCGCTGGGAGGGGACGACCTGGAACGCCTCGCCCGCCCGGATGCGCTCCTTGATGTCGTCCACGGCGGCCCGGTAGGCGTCGCCGCCCCAGCGCGCGGTGTACGGGGGCAGCTCGGAGGGGGGCAGGGCGGCGGGGGCGTTCTCGACCGGGCGGCGCAGGTCGCGCTCCATCGCGTCGAGGCGGGCGACGGCGTCCGCGTACGCCTCGTCGACCCCGGTGTCGAGGTCGTTGTGGTTGATCGCGTTGGCGATCAGCAGGACGGTGCCGTTCTGGTGGTCGAGGACGGCGAGGTCCGAGGTGAGGAGCATGGTCAGCTCGGGCAGCGCCAGGTCGTCGCCGCCGTGCTCGCCGATCTTCTCCAGCCGGCGGACGACGTCGTAGCCGAGGTAGCCGACCATGCCGCCGGTGAACGGCGGCAGGCCCAGGTCGCTCACCAGGTCGCGCGGGGTGTGCAGGGTCTCGACGGTGGCGCGCAGCGCCTCCAGCGGGTCGCCGGCCACCGGGACGCCGACGGGCGGGGTGCCCAGCCAGTGGGCCTCGCCGTCGCGGACGGTGAGGGTGGCGGCGCTGCGGACGCCGATGAAGGAGTAGCGCGACCAGGTGCGGCCGTTCTCGGCGGATTCCAGGAGGAAGGTGCCGGGGCGTTCGGCGGCGAGCTTGCGGTACAGGCCGACCGGGGTGTCGCCGTCGGCGAGCAGGCGGCGTCCGACGGGGACGACGCGCCGGTCGACGGCCAGCTTGCGGAAGGTGTCGAGATCCATGGCCGGACCTTAGCTGTCGTGGAGGGGCAGGACGTCGGCGTCGAAGCAGGTGCGGTCGCCGGTGTGGCAGGCGGCGCCGGTCTGGTCGACCTTGACCAGCACGGTGTCGGCGTCGCAGTCGAGGGCGACGGACTTCACGTGCTGGACGTGGCCGGAGGTGTCGCCCTTGACCCAGTACTCCTGGCGGCTGCGCGACCAGTAGGTGCAGCGGCCGGTGGTGAGGGTGCGGTGCAGCGCCTCGTCGTCCATCCAGCCGAGCATCAGCACCTCGCCGGTGTCGTACTGCTGGGCGATGGCGGGGACCAGACCGTCGGCGCCGCGCTTGAGGCGGGCGGCGATGGCGGGGTCCAGGCCGCCGGCGGGCGTCGTGGCGTCGGGCGTGCTCGTCATGGGCCCATTGTGCCGTGACCGCGCGCCCCCTCCGGGCGGGCGTCCACTGGGCGGACCCCGGGTGACGGTCGTACGCTGACGGACATGTCGACCCATGCGAAGCGTGAACGTCTTCTGCTCGCCGATCTGTTGGAGGCCGCCGGTCCCGGGGCTCCGACCCTGTGCGACGGCTGGAAGACCCGCGACCTGGCCGCCCACGTGGTGGTCCGCGAACGCCGCGCGGACGCGGCGGGCGGCCTGCTGGTCGGGGCGTTGAAGCCCCGGCTGGAGCGGGTGCAGGCGGAGTTCGCGGCGAAACCGTACGAGGAGCTGATCCAGCTGATCCGGACCGGGCCGCCCCGGTTCTCGCCCCTGTCCCTCAAGCAGGTCGACGAGGTGGCGAACACCGTCGAGTTCTTCGTCCACACCGAGGACGTGCGGCGGGCCCAGCCGGACTGGTCGCGGCGTGAGCTGGACCCGGTCTTCTCCGACGTGCTCTGGTCGCGGACCGAGCGGACGGCCCGGCTGCTGGGCCGCCGGTCCCCGGTGGGCCTTGTGCTGCGGCGCCCGGACGGGCAGACGGCGGTGGCGCACAAGGGGGCGCCGGTGGTGACGGTGACCGGGGAGCCCGGCGAGCTGCTGCTGTACGCCTTCGGGCGGCAGGACGCGGCGGACGTCCGGGTGGAGGGCGAGGAGTCGGCGGTGGAGCGGCTGCGGATGGCGGAGCTGGGGATGTAGGCCGCCCCCGGCGGGGCTGCGGTCCGCCCGGGGCCACCGGGCGGGGTGCCCCGGGCCCGTCCTCGCCGGTCGCCGGGTCAGCGGGGCAGTTCGGCGCGGCGGAGGACGGTGAGCACGAGCCCCAGGACGCCGCCTGCCGCGCACACGGCGGCGCTGACCGTGTACACCGGCCCGGTGCCCCAGAGGGCGACGGCGGCCCCGGTGACGGGGTAGCTCAGCGGGATGACGGCGTAGGTGAAGAGCGTCGACACGGACGTGACCCGGCCCAGGTACGCGGGGTCGGCGGCGGTCTGGACGAGGGCGCCGCACAGCGCGCCGGCCAGGCCGGCCGTGAGGCCGACCCCCGCGGCGATCGCCGCGGCGGCGGCGACCGAGGGGACCTGGGCCAGGGCCGCGATGCCCGCGCCGCCGACGAGGGCCAGCACCCCCATCACCAGTCCGGCGCGCGGCACCCGGCCCCGGACAGCGAGGAGCAGGGCGGAGCCGGCCGCTCCGCCGGCGAATCCGGCGACGATCCAGCCCATGCCGGAGGCGCCCCAGCCGCGCTGTTCGGAGAGCAGGATCAGGCCGAGGTTGAGCGGTCCGACGAAGCCGAGCTCGCTGAGGGCGATGACGAGCATGAGCGGGCCGAGCAGCGGGTGGCGGCGGATGTACCGGAGCCCGTCGACGAGGTCGTGCCAGGCGTGGGGGGCCTTCGTTACGGCCTCCTCGTCGGAGACCGCCGGGGCGGGCAGCGGCCGGAGCCGCAGTCCCAGGAGCAGCGGCAGGGACAGGGCGAAGAGCACTCCGGCGGCGGCGAGGGCGAGCGAGGGGCCACCGGCCGCCACGGCGACCCCGCCCATCGGCGCGCCGATGATCGTGGAGCCGCGCGCGGCCAGTGCGCGCAGGCCCTGGACGCGGGCGAGCTGACCGGGGGCGGTGAGCCGGGGCGGGAGCGCTCCGACGGCGGGCAGGAACAGGGCGTCGACCGCGCCGAAGAGCACGGCGACGACCACCAGGACGGCCACGGTGGGCCCGGTGAGGAACAGCACGGCGGCGAGGCCGAGCACGAGGAGCGCCCGGGCGGCGTCGCTGCCGATGACGATGCGGCGGGGGCCGAACCGGTCGGCGAGCACTCCCCCGCCGAGCATCAGCAGAGCGCGCGGCAGGGATCCCGCGGCGAGGACCAGGCCGGCGCCGGAAGCGCTGCCGGTACGGGCGGCGGCCCAGGCCAGGGCCATGAAGTAGACGCTGTCGCCGATCATCGACGCGGTGTACGCGCCGAGCCAGCGCAGGACGTTGGGGTCGCGGTGGGCGGGGCGTTCTGGGGCTGCCGCGGCGGCGACGGTCATGGGTGCGTCCTCGGGAGTTGGGTGGCGGCCCGGGAGGGGCCGGAAGCTCATGGCGGAGGCTCACGGGCGGGGATTCGCGGACGAAGGCTCACGGGCGCGGGCTCACAGGCGGAGAGTCACGGGCGCGGGCTCACGGGCCGGGAGCCACGGGCACGGGCTCACGGGCGCGGACTCACGGGCGGAAGGGGAAGCCGTAGGTGTGCAGGGCGACGCTCTCCCGGCCCTCCGTGTCGCCGGCCGCGTCGCGGGCGTTGCCGGCTTCCTGGTAGCGGTCGATCAGCGCCCCCATCTCCCGGGACAGGTCGGCCAGTTCGCCCGCGGTGAGCCTCAGGAGGTTCTCCGAGCTCCAGGAGGCGCCGCGCCACTCCGCGTCCCAGGTGTGCCGCGAGTCCTGGTGGGCGCGGTAGAGCTCGACGTGCTGGTCGAAGGACATCCGGCCCGCGGCGGCGTATACGGCCGCCGTCTCCGGCGCGTCACCGAAGTCCGCCTCGCTGTAGGTCAGCCCGCGGGCGGACGGCTGCCACCAGCGCTCCCGGCCGTCGGTGCCCTGCCCCTCGGCGGGTTCGATCAGGCCGTGGTCGGCGAGCTTGCGCAGGTGGTAGCTGACGAGCGAGACGGCCTCGTCGACCTGGTCGGCGAGCTGGGAGGCGGTGGCGGTGCGCTTGATGTGCAGGGCGCGGTAGAGCTTCAGGCGCAGGGGGTGGCTGATCGCCTTGAGGGTGTCGAGGTCGGAGATGCGGTGGCGTTCGTTGCTGGGCATGACAGGGACAGTAGATGCGAAAGAAAAGTTGCACAATAAGATTTGCACAACTTTTCTTGTGCGTTTGCCGGGCCTCGGACAGCCTCCGGAGAAACGTGCGGCCCGGCTCCCCCGAGAGGGAGCCGGGCCGATACGGGCGCGGGAGCCGGGCCGTCAGTGGTTCAGCGGACCGGGTGGCCCGCCTCCCGCAGGGCGTCCTTGACCTCGGAGATCCGCAGGTCGCCGAAGTGGAACACGGAGGCCGCGAGCACCGCGTCGGCTCCCGCCCCGATCGCCGGGGCGAAGTCGGCGAGCCGGCCCGCGCCGCCGGAGGCGATGAGGGGGACGGAGACGTGCCGACGCACGGCCTCGATCATCTCGGTGTCGTAGCCGTCCTTCGTGCCGTCGGCGTCCATCGAGTTGAGCAGGATCTCCCCCGCGCCCAGTTCGGCGGCCCGGTGGGCCCACTCGACGGCGTCGATGCCGGTGCCCTGGCGGCCGCCGTGCGTGGTGACCTCGAACGTGCCCTCGGGGGTGCGGCGGGCGTCGACGGAGAGCACGAGGACCTGGCGTCCGAACCGTTCGCCGATCTCGCGGATGAGGTCGGGGCGGGCGATCGCCGCGGTGTTGACGCCGACCTTGTCCGCTCCGGCCCGCAGCAGCTTGTCGACGTCGTCCGCCGTGCGGACGCCGCCTCCCACGGTGAGCGGGATGAAGACCTGCTCGGCGGTGCGGCGGACCACGTCGTACGTCGTCTCGCGGTCGCCGCTGGAGGCGGTGATGTCCAGGAACGTCAGCTCGTCGGCGCCCTCGGCGTCGTACAGCTTGGCCATCTCGACGGGGTCGCCGGCGTCGCGCAGGTTCTGGAAGTTGACGCCCTTGACGACCCGGCCGTTGTCGACGTCCAGGCAGGGGATGACCCGTACGGCGAGACTCATCGCGCGCCTCCCCGGTACGCCTCGACCTCGACCTCGACGACCAGGCTCGGGTCCACGAACCCGGAGACGATGATCATCGAGGCGGCGGGGCGCACGGCGTCGAACAGCTCCTTGTGGGCGCGGCCGACCTCCTCCACGTCCCGGGCGTGCGTGATGTACATCCGGGTGCGGACGACGTCCTCGCGGCCGAGGCCCACCTGTTCCAGGGCGGCGAACGCCACGTCGAAGGAGGTGACGGCCTGCTCGTACGGGGAGCCCGCGGCGATCTCGCCGTTGACCACGGAGGTGCAGCCGGCCACCAGGACGAGCCCGTTGGGGAGTTCGACGGCGCGCGAGTAGCCGAACTTCTCCTCCCAGGGCGCGCCGGTGGAGATCCGGCGTACGGAGGGGGCGGCGTCCGTCATGCGGCGACCGCCTTGAGCGCCTCTTCCAGGGTGAACGCCTTCGCGTACAGCGCCTTGCCGACGATCGCGCCCTCGACGCCCTCGGGGACGAGGAGGGAGATCGCGCGCAGGTCGTCGAGCGAGGAGACCCCGCCGGAGGCGACGACCGGCCGGTCGGTGGCGGCGCAGACGTCGCGCAGCAGGCCGAGGTTGGGGCCCTGGAGCGTGCCGTCCTTGGCGATGTCGGTGACGACGTAGCGGGCGCAGCCCTCGGAGTCGAGGCGGGCCAGCGTCTCGTACAGGTCGCCGCCGTCGCGCGTCCAGCCGCGGCCGCGCAGGGTGGTGCCCCGGACGTCGAGGCCGACGGCGATCTTGTCGCCGTGCTCGGCGATGACCTTGGCGACCCACTCGGGCGTCTCCAGGGCGGCGGTGCCGAGGTTGACGCGGCGGCAGCCGGTGGCGAGGGCGGCCTCCAGCGAGGCGTCGTCGCGGATGCCGCCGGACAGCTCGACCTTGATCTCCATGGCCCCGGCGACCTCGGCGATCAGGGTGCGGTTGTCACCGGTCCCGAAGGCGGCGTCCAGGTCCACCAGGTGCAGCCACTCGGCGCCGGCGCTCTGCCAGGCGAGGGCGGCCTCCAGCGGGGAGCCGTAGGAGGTCTCGGAGCCGGACTCGCCGTGGACGAGGCGGACGGCCTGGCCGTCGCGGACGTCGACGGCGGGGAGCAGTTCAAGCTTCGGCATTACAGCGTCTCGATCCAGTTGGTCAGCAGCTGGGCGCCGGCATCGCCGGACTTCTCGGGGTGGAACTGGGTGGCCCACAGCGCGCCGTTCTCCACGGCGGCCACGAACCGTTCGCCGTACGTGGACCACGTGACCCTGGGGGCACGGATCTTGGCGTTGGTGACTTCGAGGGACCAGTCGTGCGCCGCGTAGGAGTGCACGAAGTAGTAGCGCGCGTCGGCGTCCAGGCCGGCGAAGAGCCGGGAGCCCTCGGGGGCGTCGACGGTGTTCCAGCCCATGTGAGGGACGACGTCGGCCTTCAGGGGGCCGACCGTGCCGGGCCACTCGTCCAGGCCCTCGGTCTCCACGCCGTGCTCGATGCCGCGCTCGAACAGGATCTGCATCCCGACGCAGATGCCCATGACCGGGCGTCCGCCGGCCAGCCTGCGGCCGACGATCCAGTCGCCCCGGGCCCGCTTGAGCCCCTCCATGCACGCGGCGAACGCGCCGACGCCGGGGACGAGCAGCCCGTCGGCGGCCATCGCGCGGTCGTAGTCGCGGGTGATCTCGACGTCGGCGCCGACGCGGGCGAGAGCCCGCTCGGCGGAACGCACGTTGCCGAAGCCGTAGTCGAAGACGACGACCTTCTTCTTGTTCTCGCTCATGGTCCGTCCGCCCTCAGTCCCACAGTCCCTGGATCCGCAGGATGCCCGCCACCAGGCACATCACGGAGCCGATCGACAGCAGCACGATGACCCCCTTGGGCATCCCCTGCTTGGAGAAGGAGTAGACGCCGCCGGCCAGGAAGAGGCCGACGACGATCAGGATCGTGCTGAGGCCGGTCACAGGGCGCCCTTCGTGGAGGGCAGGATGCCGGCCGCGCGAGGGTCGTGCTCGGATGCGTAGCGCAGGGCGCGGGCGAGCGCCTTGAACTGGCACTCCACGATGTGGTGGGCGTTGCGCCCGTACGGCACGTGGACGTGCAGGGCGATCTGCGCCTGGGCGACGAAGGACTCCAGGATGTGCCGGGTCATCGTCGTGTCGTACGCGCCGATCATCGGGGCCATGTTCTCGGGCTCGGTGTGCACGAGGTACGGGCGGCCGGAGAGGTCGACGGTGACCTGGGCGAGCGACTCGTCCAGCGGGACGGTGCAGTTGCCGAAGCGGTAGATGCCGACCTTGTCACCGAGGGCCTGCTTGAAGGCGGCGCCGAGGGCGAGGGCGGTGTCCTCGATGGTGTGGTGGCTGTCGATGTGCAGGTCGCCCTCGGTCTTGACCGTGAGGTCGAAGAGCCCGTGGCGGCCGAGCTGGTCGAGCATGTGGTCGTAGAAGCCGACCCCGGTGGCGACGTCGACCTTGCCGGTGCCGTCGAGGTTGATCTCGACCAGCACGGACGTTTCCTTGGTCGTGCGTTCCACGCGGCCTGTGCGGGGGCTCATGCGTCGTGCTCCTTCTTCAGTTCGCGTACCGCGTCGAGGAACGCGTCGTTCTCTTCCGGGGTGCCGGCGGTGACCCGCAGCCAGCCCGGTACGCCGTTGTCCCGGACCAGGACGCCCTTGTCGAGGATCCGCCGCCAGACGGCGTGGCTGTCGTCGAAGCGGCCGAACTGGACGAAGTTGGCGTCCGACGCGGTGACCTCGTAGCCGGTGGCGCGCAGTTCGGCCACCAGCCGGTCGCGCTCGCTCTTGAGCTGCGCGACGTACCCGAGCAGCGTATCGGTGTGCTCCAAGGCGGCGAGCGCGGTGGCCTGGGTGATGGAGGAGAGGTGGTAGGGCAGCCGGACGAGCTGGACGGCGTCGACCACGGCCGGGTCGGCGGCGAGGTAGCCCAGGCGCAGTCCCGCCGCGCCGAACGCCTTGGACATGGTCCGGGAGAGGACCAGGTTGCGGCGGCCCTCGATCAGCGGGAGCAGCGAGGGCTGGTGGCTGAACTCGCCGTACGCCTCGTCGACGACGACGATCGAGGGGCCGGCGGCCTGGGCGGCGTCGTACAGGGCGAGGACGGTGTCGGCCTCGACGGCGGTGCCGGTGGGGTTGTTGGGCGAGGTGATGAAGACGACCTCGGGCCGGTGCTCGGCGATGGCGGTGCGGGCGGCGTCGACGTCGATGGTGAAGTCGTCGTTGCGCGGCCCGGAGATCCAGCCGGTGCCGGTGCCCCGGGAGATCAGGGCGTGCATGGAGTACGAGGGTTCGAAGCCGATCGCGGTGCGCCCGGGTCCGCCGAATGTCTGGAGCAGTTGCTGGAGGACCTCGTTGGAGCCGTTGGCGGCCCAGACGTGGGCGGCCGTGACCTCGTGTCCGGCGGTCCGCGTCAGATAGCGGGCCAGTTCGGTGCGGAGTTCGACGGCGTCCCGGTCGGGGTAGCGGTTGAGGTCGCGGGCGGCCTCGCGGACGCGCTCGGCGATCCGCTCGACCAGGGCCTCGGGCAGCGGGTAGGGGTTCTCGTTGGTGTTGAGGCGTACGGGGACGTCGAGCTGGGGCGCTCCGTACGGGGACTGGCCGCGCAGTTCGTCGCGGATGGGCAGCTCGTCCCAGGCGTTGCGGGAGGTGGTGCTGTCGTTCGTCACTGCTGCGGGACCTTCCAGCCACGGTGTTCGTCGAGTTCGCCTTCGGCGAAACGTGCCTTGAGGGCGGCGCCGTGGGCGGGGAGGTCCTCCGCCTCGGCGAGGGTCACGACGTGGTGGGTGACCTCGGCGAGCGCGTCGCGGGTGTAGTCGACGATGTGGATGCCGCGCAGGAAGGACTGCACGGACAGGCCGGAGGAGTGGCAGGCGCAGCCGCCGGTGGGCAGGACGTGGTTGGAGCCGGCGCAGTAGTCGCCCAGGGAGACCGGGGACCAGGGGCCGACGAAGATCGCCCCGGCGTTGCGGACGCGGTCGGCGACGGCGGCGGCGTCGGCGGTCTGGATCTCCAGGTGCTCGGCCCCGTAGGCGTCGACGACCTTGAGGCCGTCCTCGACCGAGGAGACCAGGACGATCGCGGACTGGCGGCCGGCGAGCGCGGGCTCGATACGGTCGGTGATGTGCTTGGTGGCGGCGACCTGCGGGACCAGCTCGGCCTCGGTGGCGGCGGCCAGCTCCTCGGAGTCGGTGACCAGGACGGCGGCGGCCATCGGGTCGTGCTCGGCCTGGCTGATGAGGTCGGCGGCGACGTGCACCGGGTCGGCGGTGGCGTCGGCGAGGATCGCGATCTCGGTGGGCCCGGCCTCGGCGTCGATGCCGATGCGGCCCTTGAGGAGGCGCTTGGCGGCGGCGACGTAGATGTTGCCGGGGCCGGTGACCAGGTTGACCGGGGAGCAGTCCTCGCTGCCGTACGCGAACATCGCGACGGCCTGGGCGCCTCCGGCCGCGTAGACCTCGTCCACGCCGAGCAGGGCGCAGGCGGCGAGGATCGTGGGGTGCGGGAGGCCGTCGAAGTCCTTCTGCGGCGGGGAGGCCACCGCGACGCCCTCGACGCCCGCCTCCTGGGCCGGGACGACGTTCATCACGACGGAGGAGGGGTAGACCGAGCGGCCGCCGGGGACGTAGAGCCCGACGCGCTCGACGGGGACCCACTTCTCGGTGACCGTGCCGCCGGGGACGACCTGGGTGGTGTGCGTGGTGCGGCGCTGCTCGCGGTGGACGAGGCGGGCGCGGCGGATCGACTCCTCCAGCGCGGCGCGGACGGCCGGATCCAGCTCCGCAAGGGCGCGGGTCAGGGCCTCGGCGGGCACCCGTACCGACGCGATCCGGACACCGTCGAATTTCTCCCCCCACTCGATCACTGCCGCGGAGCCGCGATGGCGTACGTCCTCGCAGATGGGCCGCACCGTCTCCAGGGCGGCTTCCACGTCGAACTCGGCACGGGGCAGCAGGTCGCGCAGGGCTCCGCCCTCGGGGAGGGCATCGCCGCGCAGATCGATTCGAGAGATCACACGGCAATTCTCTCAGACCCGCCGAAGCCGCCGGACGGCCGTATCACTGGCTGATACCGGCCGTCCGCACCAGTGGCTGATACGTGTCTCGGCCATGTCCGGCTGTCACTGCTGACCACTGGCTTCACGGCGTCGCACACGGGAATAACGGCTCTACAGCGTGTGTGCACCACGAGGGCACGACGGCACGACGGCATGTGCGCACGGAGGGAGCGGCCGTGACCGAGCCGCACGAAGGCGATATCCCGGACGGCCTCAGCGCAGCGGAGCTGGGCATGTGGCAGTCGTTCCGCAACGGGACGACCTACGACTTACGGACCTACGACCCGACGCGCAACGACCCGTTCGCCCCGCACGCCTGGGGGCCGGAGCGGAGCGTCGGCGCGCGCACGGTGGCGCGGCTGCTGCTGAGCGGTCCGCCCGCCCGGCCCGGCCGGGTGGCGGCGCTGAAGCTCCGGGGCGTGCGGATCACCGGAAAGCTGGATCTGGCGGGCGGCCGGGTCTCTCCGTACGTGGAGCTGACCGGCTGCCGATTCGAGCAGGAGGTGGTGCTCCCGGAGTGTCACTTCACGACGTTGCGGCTGGTGGGCTGCGCGCTGCCCCGGCTGGAGGCGGCGCGGTTGCAGACGGAGGGCGATCTGCATCTGCCGCGCTGCCGGATCGACCGGGGCATCCGGCTGACCGACGCCCAGATCGGCACGGACCTGCTGATCAACCAGCTCAGCGTCGGCCCGGACCGGCACGGGCGGGCCGTCGTCGGGGACGGCATGACGGTCGCGCAGGACCTCCAGGCCGAGATGATCGAGACGCTGGGCGAGCTGAGCCTGCGCGGGGCGAAGGTGGGCGGTTCGCTGTCCCTGCGCGGCAGCCGGCTGCGGGCGGCACAGGACCGCCGGGCGCTGAACGCCCCGCAGTTGACGGTGGAGCGGACGCTCTACATGACCGAGGCGTGGGTGAGCGTCGACACGGGGAACCAGGGCACCACTCCCCCGTACGGCGTGGTCTACGCCCCGACCCCGGCGCGCGGCACCCGCTCGCAGATATTCGAGTGCCGGGGCGGGGTGCGGCTGGACGACGGGCGGTTCGGGGACGCGGTGGACCTGCACAAGGCCCGGTTCACGATGACGCGGCAGGAGGAGCTGTCGCTGCGCAGGATCGTCACTCCGGAGCTGCGGTTCAACGCGGAGCGCCCGGAGGAGGGCCGGGTCGTGCTGAACGGCGCGAAGGTGGTCACGCTGATCGACCTGTCGACGAGCTGGCCGGGCCCCGGCGGTCTGGCGATGGGCGGTTTCGTCTACGAGAACCTGGTCCCGTACGGCCACTTCCCGCTCTCCCGGCGGCTGGAGTGGGTGCAGGCGGCGACGCCGGAGTACGTCCCCGAGCCGTACGAGCGGCTGGCCACGGTGATGCGGAGCTGCGGGGAGGACGCGGACGCGCGCGAGGTGCTGCTCGCCAAGCAGCGCCGCCGCCGGGAGACGCTGCCGCCCGCCGCGAAGGCGTGGGGGTACCTCCAGGACTGGATGGTGGCGTACGGCTACCGGCCGGGGCGGGCGGCGGTGTGGATGGCGGTGCTGTGGGCGGCGGGCACAGTGGCCTTCGCGCAGCACACCCCGCCGTCGATCAAGGGCGAGGAGCATCCGCAGTGGAATCCCGCCCTGTACGCGCTGGATCTGCTGATCCCGGTGATCAACCTCGGGCAGGACGGCTACTGGCGGATGGAGGACGCCTGGCAGTGGGGTGCGGCGGGCCTGGTGCTGGTGGGGTGGGTTCTGGCCACCACGGTGGCGGCGGGCGCCTCGCGGATGCTCCGCAGGGGTTGACGGGCCGAGGCCGTTCGGGACGGCGCGCGCCGGGCGGCCGCTGCGGCTCCGGCCTGCGGACAGGGGCGTTCGGGGCGTCGAAGCCCCGGGCCGCCCCGCGCCGACCCGGCGGCGAACGAACCGCACGACCGCGCCATAACGACGTGATCAAGCCATTGCCGCACCATTCCTTTGCCCGTTCTTGACCAGCCCTGATACAACCCCGCCACTCGGCACAGAAGCTTCACAGCATGCCCCTGGCGCGGCCCTCACCAGCGCTTTTCAATGGTCTGCACCATGGCATTCCTTCGCGCTCTGCTCCGTACCGCGCGCATGGTCCGGCACAGCTCTCCGCTGTCCGCCGGGCCGGCCGCGGATGACGCGGTGCTGCTCGACGCCCCGGACGAGCGGCTCTCTCCCGCGCTGGTCGCCGCTGCCCTGGGCGACCACGAACCGGCAGCCAAGCTGCTCGCCACCACCCGGGACGCGGCCGACTGGGAGAACCGGGACCGCTACCTCGACCGGCTCGTCGCCTTCGCCCGCAACCGGGACGGCTGGCTCGTCGACTGGCTGGCCGCCGCCCCGCGCGACCCGGACGCCCTGCTGGTCAAGGCGGAGCTGTCGGTCCGCCGGGCCTGGGAGTCGCCCGCCCGCGCGGAGCGGCTCCGGGAGGTCGCCCCGCTGATCACCGCCGCAGCCGACGCGGACCCGCGCGACCCCGTGCCGTGGCGGCTCGCCCTGGACCACGCGCGCGGCACGCACGCCACGCACACGGCCTTCGAGTCGCTGTGGGAGCAGGCGGTACGGCGCTCCGCGCACCACTACGGCTGCCATGTGGCGGCGCTGCGCTACCTCTCCGCCGCCTGGTACGGCTCGCACCGCGAATGCTTCGACTTCGCCGAGCAGGCCGCGGAGGACGCGCGGCCCGACTCGCTGGTGCAGGCCCTGCCGGTGCGGGCGGCCTTCGCGCTGCTCCTGGACTCCCAGGCGGCGGGCCGGAGCACCTCCGTCCTGGAGGAGCGGATCGACGCGGCGGCCGACCTGGCGATCAGGCTCTCCGCCGCCTACCGGCCCGGCGACCCGTGGCCGGCGGAGGTGCGCAACCTCCTCGCGTACGTGCTGCTCGCCCGGGGCCGCTGGGCGGAGGCGCTGCACCAGTTCCACCTGATAGGCCAACACGCGACGTCCTTCCCGTGGTCGTCGGTGTCCGACGACGCGCTCGGCCGCTTCCTCGACGCGCGGGACGGCGCACGGCTCCAGGCGGCCTCCCTGACACCGTTGCGCAACCGGGCCGACCACGGCCGCCCCCGGGGCCATTACGCTTGACCGCTGTGACCACCGCCCGCCTTCCCCTCTTCCCGCTCAACGCGGTGCTGTTCCCCGGCCTGGTGCTGCCGCTCAACGTCTTCGAGGAGCGGTACCGCGCCATGATGCGGGAACTGCTGAAAAGCGACGAGGACGAGCCCCGCCGCTTCGTCGTGGTCGCGATCCGCGACGGCCGCGAGACCGCACCGACGGGCACCGGCATGCCCGACACCACAGCCCGGCCCGCGATCACCGAACGCGCCCCGGCCGACGGCTTCGGCCCCGACCCCGTCCAGACCTTCCACCGGGTCGGCTGCGTGGCCGACGCGGCGACGATCCGCGAACGCGCCGACGGCAGCTTCGAGGTCCTGGCCACCGGCACCACCCGGGTCAGGCTGCTGTCCGTCGAGTCGAGCGGCCCGTATCTGACCGCCGAGGTCGAGGACCTGGCCGAGGAGCCGCCCGGCGAGGACGAGGGCGACGAGGCGGGGGCGCTCGCCGAGGGCGTCCTGCGGGCCTTCCGCGCCTACCAGAAGCGGCTGGCCGGGGCGAACGAGCGCTCGCTGGCGACCGGCGCCGAGCTGCCCGACGACCCCTCGGTGGTCTCCTACCTGGTCGCCGCGGCCACGGTCCTGGACGTGCCGACGAAACAGCGGCTGCTCCAGGCCCCGGACACCGCGACGCGGCTGCGCGAGGAGCTGACGCTGCTGCGCCGGGAGACCGCGATGATCCGCCATCTGCCCTCCCTGCCCGCGACCGACCTGACCCGGGCCCCCACCCACCCCAACTGATCGAGGACTCCCCCGGTGGCGAAGAAGCCCAGGAAACAGACGGGCGGCACCCCCGCGACGGTCGCCCTGACCGCGGCGGGCACGGCGTACACGGTCCACGCGTACGAACACGACCCGGCCTCCCCCTCGTACGGCGAGGAGGCCGCCGAGGCCCTGGGCGTCTCCCCCGACCGGGTCTTCAAGACCCTGGTCGCGGACGTGGACGGCGAGCTGACGGTGGCAGTGGTCCCGGTGGCCGGCTCCCTGGACCTGAAGGCCCTGGCGTCGGCGGTCGGCGGCAAACGCGCCACGATGGCGGACCCGGCGGCGGCGGAACGCACCACGGGCTACGTACGCGGCGGCATCTCCCCCCTGGGCCAGCGCAAACGCCTGCGCACGGTCCTGGACGCCTCGGCCCGCGCCCACGCGACGGTCTGCGTGTCGGCGGGCCGCCGCGGCCTGGAGGTCGAACTGTCGGCGACGGACCTGGCGGAGCTGACGGGGGCGGTGTTCGCGGAGATCGCGAGGGACTGACCTCCCGCCCCTCCGCCAGTCCTCGTGTTCCCAGCCCCTCCGGCAAGCTGCTTCCCAGCCCCTCCGGCGCTTGAGGAGCGGGGTCCGGGGCAGCGCCCCGGTTTCGGGAAGGGGCGGGGTGGGGAACAGCCCGCCGCAGGCGGCCCTAGCCCGCCCCGCCCCCACCCGCGGACGACGACGGCCCCCCGGACGGCCCCGCAGGCCCGGACGGTTCCGCAGGCCCGGCGGACCCGGACGCCTCGGCCGGCCCGGCCGACGGCTCGACAGGCCCGCCCGAAGCCCCCGCCCCCGGAGCTCCGGCCGGGACCGGC
>NZ_JNZZ01000030.1 GCF_000717645.1 Streptomyces californicus | reverse complement strand
CCCCCTCCGCGCCCCCGCCGCCACGCCCTCCCCGCACCGCTCCACGCCCGGCCGCGACCCGCGCGACCCGCGCCCCGCCAACCCCCGACCGCACGGCCTACGGGAGAGAAGGACCCGCCATGAACTGCCTCTCGTGCCAGCAGGATCTGCCGCCCACGGCCCGGTTCTGCTCGTCCTGCGGGACACCGTGCGCAGCCGCCGGAACCGCCGCGACCGCCGCCCCGGTCCCCGCCCCCGCCGCGCCCCCGCCGGCGGACGAACGCAAGCCCGTGACCGTGCTCTTCTGCGATCTGGTGGGCTCCACCGCCCTGTCCGGCGTGCTCGACCCGGAGACCCTGCGGGCCGTGACGCTGCGGTACTTCGAGGCGATGAGCGCGGAGATCACGGCGCGCGGCGGCACGCCGGAGAAGTTCATCGGGGACGCGGTGATGGCCGTGTTCGGCGTTCCGGTGGTCCGGGACGACGACGCCCGGCGGGCGCTGGCGGCGGCGCTCGGGATGCGGCGCGCCCTGGCCCGGCTGAACGAGGAGCTGAACGCCACGCTGGGCATCGAGCTGGCCACCCGGATCGGGATCAACACCGGTCAGGTGGTGGCGGGTTCGGACCGGACCGCCCGGCAGGCCCTGGTCTCCGGGGAGACCGTCAACATCGCCGCCCGGCTGGAGCAGAACGCGGGCCGGGGGGAGATCCTGATCGGCCCGCAGACGTTGCTCGCCGCCGGTCCCACGGTGAGCGCCGAGCCCACCGGGCCGCTGCGGCTGAAGGGCAAGCGGGACAGCGTGGAGGCGTACCGGCTGCTCGCCGTCGGCGCGGACGACCCCGAGCTGCTGCGCCGCTTCGACGTGCCGTTCGTCGGGCGCGCGGGCGAGCGGCGGGCCCTGGACGCCGCACTGGAGGAGGCCGTGCGCGGGGGCGCGGCCGAGCTGCTGCGGGTCACCGGCGAGGCGGGCATCGGCAAGACCCGGCTCGTACGGGAGTGGCTGGCACAGCGGTCGGCGTCCGGAGCGCTGGTGTACGGGGCGGGGCGGTGCCGCAGCTACGGGGACCACGGCACCCTCGCCCCGCTGGCCGACGCGGTGCGGTCGCTGATGACCGCGACCGGCGTCGGCGCCGCCGACGAGGGCGGTCCGGGGGCCGGGACAGAGGCCGGGCGACCGGCGGCCGAGGGACTGGCCGTGGACGACGCGATGACCCTGCTCTCCGAGGGCTTGCTGCGCGACGGTACGCCGAACGCGCCGTTCGAGGACATGTGCGCGGCCCTGACCTCGGTCCTGGAACGGGCGGCCCGCCGCCGCCCGGTCGTGCTGGTGCTGGACGACTGGCACGCGGCGGCCCCGCTGCTGGTCCGCACCGTGCGCCGGCTGACGGACGGTGCGGGGTGCCCCGGTGTCCTGGTGCTCTGCGCGGGACGGCCGGACGGCCCCGAGGAGAGCGGCCGGGCCTCCGGGGACGAGGGGCTCCCGCCGGGCGCGGGGCGGCTCCAGCTCACCGGCCTCTCGCACGAGGAGGCGGCCCGGCTCGCCGCCGCCCTGGTCGGCCCGGACGGCGGCCCGGACCCGGCGGACGCCGCCCACCGAACCCGCTCCGCACCTCAACTCACGTACGAGGGAGGCCTTCTGGCGCGGGCCGGGGGCAACCCGCTCTATCTGGAGCAGCTCCTGGTCGGCGACCGTACGGAGCGGGCCGGAGGAACCGGCGACGAGGAGCTGCCGCCCACGCTCCAGGCACTCCTGGGCGCGCGGATCGGGGCGCTGGCCCGGACCGAGCGCGAGGTGGTGGATCTGGCGGCGGTGATCGGTCGGGAGTTCACCGCGCGGGAGCTGGCCCGGCTGGAGCAGTCCGTACGGACCGGTGAGCACCGTACGGGCGGCGCGGGAGAGGCGACCGCCGGATCCACCGGCACGGGCCCCGCCCCACAGCGTTCGTTCGAGACGGCGTTGGAGCTGCTGGGCAGCCGCCGCCTGGTGGAGTCGGGCCCGCTCGGAAGCGGGGTGGACGAGGCGGCCTACCGGTTCAGCAGCGGACTGGTGCACGAGGTCGCCTACGCCTCGCTCTCCAAGCGGTCCAAGGCCGAACGCCACGCGTGGGCCGCCGAGTTGCCGAGCGTGCTGCGCGGCGGCGACGGCGCGGTCGGCGGCCATCTGGAGCGCGCCTACCGCTACCGGGCCGAGCTGGGGCTGCTGGACGACCGGGCGCGACGGCTGCGCGAGCGGGCCGCCGCCGCGCTGGGCCGGGCCGGGGCGCAGGCCGCCGCCCGGTCCGACCTGCACTGGGCGCACGGCCTGCTGGAGCGGGCGGTGGACCTGTGCCCCGGCGAACCGGAGGCGACACGGCGGCTGGGCGAGGTACGGGTGGCGCTCGGCCGGATCGCCGAGGGGGCCGAACTGCTGCGGTCCGTACGGGACCTGGGGGCCGACGAGGTGGAGGCGGCGCACGCCCGGCTGGCGCTCTCGGTGCTCGACCCGGGCGGCCCCGGGCCGGGCCCCGCCGCGGTGGCCCGCACCGTCCTCCCGGTGTTCGAGGCGGCCGGGGACTCGGTGGGCCGGGCCCGGGCCCACTTGCGGCTCGCCCAGCAGTTCCAGCGGTCCGGCCGGCACGAGGAGGCGGAGCGGGACCAGGCGCGGGCCCTGGAGCACGCGGTGCTGGCCGGGGCGGAACCGGAACGGGCCGGGGCGCTCGGCGCGATCGGCATCTCCCTGTGGCGCGGGCCCGTCCCGGTGCCAGCGGCGGTGATCCGCTGCCGGACCCTGCTGGCGGCGCACGGCGCGGGTCGGCCCACGGTCCGGGTCACGCTCAACTGCCCGCTGGCGGTGCTGTACGCGCTCCAGGGCCGGACGGAGGACGCGTACGGCTGCCTGGCCGAGGCGGAACGGCTGGCCGGGAAGCTGGGGTTCGCCGAGGCGGAGGTGTTCCTGCCGGTGTTCCGGGCGACGGTGGCGGCGCTGAGCGGCCACAGCGCCGCCGCGCTGGAGCTGCTCGACCGGGCGGACGCGGCGGCCCGCCGCACCGGAGCCGCCGGGATGCGGACGGCGGTGGCCCTGGACGCGGCCCGGCTGGAGCTGGACGAGGGCCGGCCCGGCCGGGCGGCGGCCCGGCTGGCCGGCGTCGGGGACACCTCGGGGCTGAGCCGCGCCGACGCGGTGGACCTGGCGGGGATGAGGGCCCGGCTGGCGGCGCCGGACCGGCCCGGCGAGGCGGCCGGCCTCGCGGAGCAGACGGTCCGGGCCTCGCTGCTCACCGATTCGCCGCTGGTGCAGGCGGCGGCCGAGCTGGACCGGGCGCACACGCTCGCCGCGCTGGGCCGGCTGCCGGAGGCCGAGGCGTCGGCGCGGGCCGCCGAGGCGCACTACACGGGCAAGGGCCATCTGCCGGGGGCGCACCGGGCCGCCGGGTTCCTCGCGGACCCGGCCCGGCCGCCGGTCACGACGAGGAGAGGAGCCGGTCGATGACTACCACGGAACCGGAACGGGCACGGACGGGGCCGGGCCGCCCCCGGACGGACCCCGCCGAAACCCGTACAACCGGAAGCGGAACCCGTACAACCGGGGGCGGGACCCGTACAGCTGAGGGCACGACCCGTACAACCGCGAGCGGGGCCCGTACAGCCGAGAGCGCGGCCCCTCCCGCCCCGGCCGCGTCCCGCACCGCCCCCGGGCAGGGGCTGACCTGGAGTCTGCGCGGGCGCGGGCCGGACGACGTGCCGGTGCTGGCGGACGCCGGGCCTCCGCTCGGCCGTCCGGTCGGGTCCGCCACCGGGCGCGGCGTCCGCGTCTGCGTCGTGGACTCGGGCGTGGAGCGGGACCATCCGCTGGTCGGCCCGCTGGCCGGTTCGTGGGTGGTCGTCAAGGACGGGGAGAGCGGCGCGATCACCGTCGAGCCGACCACCACCGGCGACACCTGCGGCCACGGGACGGCGTGCGCGGGGATCGTCCGGCGGACCGCCCCGGAGTGCGAGATCCACAGCGTGCGGGTGCTCGGCGAACGGTTCTCCGGCACCGGCGACATCCTGATGGCCGGGCTGCGCTGGGCGGTGGAGCAGCGCTTCGACGTCGTCAACCTCAGCCTGTCCACGACCCGCACCCGGTTCGCGCAGGAGCTGCACAACCTGGCCGACAGCGCCTACTTCGCCCGTACGGTGATCGTCGCCTCCGCCCACAACACCCCGGTGGAGAGCTTCCCGTGGCGGTTCGCCTCGGTGATCTCGGTGGGCAGCCACCAGGAGGACGACCCCGAACTGCACCTCTACAACCCGGACCCCCCGGTGGAGTTCTTCGGGCCGGGCCAGAACGTGTCCGTGCCCTGGCTCGGCGGCCGGACCATCCGCACCACGGGGAACAGCTTCGCCACGCCGTACGTCGCCGGGCTGTGCGCCCGCGTCCTGTCCGCGCACCCGCGGATGACGGCCTTCCAGCTCAAGAACGCCCTCTATCTGTCCGCGGCCAATGTGCGCCACGTGCCGCGTCCTACCACTGCGGCAGGAGATATCCGTGATGACTCCGAGAACTGATTCCGCCCTGTCCTCCTCCCTCTCCCCCACCGCCGCCCCGGTCGCGGACGCCTCTCGGGGCGAGCTGCTCCAGTCGGTGGTCGACGTGGCCCGCGCCATCTTCGGGGCCGAGGCCAGCTCGGTCTTCCTGCTCGACGAGGAGGCGGACGAGCTGGTCTTCCAGGCGGTCTCCGGGCAGGGCGAGGAGTTCCTCGTGGGCCGCCGCTTCCCGGCGGGGCGGGGGATCGCCGGCTGGGTCGCGACCTCCGGCGAGCCGATGGTGGTGGACGACCTGAGCGACGACCCGTCCTTCGACCGCTCGCTGGCGGAGTCGACCGCGTACGTTCCGAACTCGCTGATGGCCGCCCCGCTCATCAGCGACGCCCGCGTGCTGGGCGTCCTGGAGGTGCTTGACCCCTCCCCGCAGGCCCGGTCGGGGGTGCGCGAGCTGGATCTGCTCGCGATGTTCGCCCGGCAGGCTGCCGCCGCGCTCCGCGTGATCACCCCCGAGCGGGTGCGGGAGGCCGAGGAGCACGCCGTGTTCGGCGGGCCGGCCCTGGAGGGGGCGCGGCGCGAGGACGCGCTGCGGCTGCTCGGTAGCCTGGAGCGGCTGCTGCGCGGCGTCGGCTGAGGCGGGCCGCGCCGTACGCGCGCCGTACGCTCCCCGGCGAGGGCGTCCCGGGTTCCGTTCGGCGCTTCCGGGCGGGGCCGGACCGGTGCCCGTACGGGAGTAGCCACGGGCCCGCCGGGCAGGAGCGGGGCGTCGGCACGAAGGAAGGACACGCACGATGAAGCTCGCTTTCTCCACGCTCGGGGTGCCGGGGGTTCCGGTCGCCGAGGTCGTCCGGCTCGCCGCCGGGAACGGCTACCAGGGGGTGGAGTTGCGCGTCCACCCCGAGGAGCCCGTCCACCTGGGGCTCTCCTCGCTGGAGCGGGCCGACGTGGTGGAGGCGTTCAAGGCCGCCGGGGTGGAGATCGTGGCCCTGGCCGGGTATGTCCGGGTGGCCGCCGAGGGGGAGGACGAGCCGGTCCTCGCGGAGCTGTCCGAGCTGCTGAAGCTCGCCCGGGACCTGGGCGCCTCGTACGTCCGGGTCTTCCCCGGCGGCGGTGAACAGGACCAGGACGCCGCCGACGCGACGGCGGCCAGGCGGCTCGGGGCGGCGGCTCCGGCCGCCGCCGACCTGGGCGTGAGCATCCTGCTGGAGACCCATGACTCGCACCGCGCGGGCGTCGACGCGGCCCGGGTCGTCGCCACGGTGGGGCACCCCCGGGTCGGCGCGATCTGGGACGTCCTGCACACCTGGCTCGCCGGTGAGGAGCCCGTGGCCAGCCACGCGGTGCTCGCCCCGCACCTGGGCTACGTCCAGGTGAAGGACGTGGCGTCGGCGGACGACCTCACTCCGCTGCCGCTGGGCTCCGGGGTGCTGCCGCTGGACCGGTGCGTGGACCGGCTGGATCCGCAGACGTGGGTGTGCTGGGAGTACGAGAAGCGCTGGCACCCGGACGCGACGGAGCTGCCGGGCCTGCTGGGCGCGGGCCGGGAGCACCTGCTGCGGATCGGCGCCCCGAAGCAGTAGTGGGAGCGGAAGCGGGACCGCTGACGGCCGCGCCGGCCTTCGGACGTACGAGGACGGGCGCGGCGGCCTGCGTATGCACGGCGGCGGGCGCATCGACGGCGGGCGCGGCGACCTCCGTACGCGCGGCGGCGGGCGCGGCGGCCTCCGTATCCACGGGAGCGGGCGCGGCGGTCGTCCTCCGGGCCCGTCCGCCGACGCCCGAGGTCAGCGCCACCCCGCCCACCAGCAGGGCCGCCGCGCACCACCGCAGCGAGCTCACGCCCTCGCCGAGCACCAGCGCGGCCGACGACATCCCGAAGACGGGGACGAGCAGGGTGAAGGGCGCCACGGACGAGGCCGGGTAACGGCGGAGCAGGAAGCCCCAGGCGCCGAAGCCGAAGACCGTGCTGATCCACGCGACGTACAGGATGATCCCCGCCCCGCTCCAGTCGAGTGCGGCGAGCGCAGCCATGCCCTGGTCCGGGCCCTCGAAGAGGAGGGACAGGGCGAGCAGCGGCAGCACCGGCACGGCCGAGACCCAGACCATGAAGGTCAGCGCGTCCGCCGGTGCGGCCCGGCGGGTCAGCACGTTGGACACGCCCCAGCAGGCGGCCGCCCCGACGACCAGCACGAACGCGAGGACCGGGCCGCCCGCCCCCTCGTCCACGGCGGCCACCCCGATGCCCGCGAGCGCGACGGCCATGCCCGCCAGCCGGACCCGGCCGGGACGTTCGGAGAGGGCGAGGGCGGCGAACAGGGCGGTGAAGACGGCCTGGGCCTGGAGGACCAGCGAGGAGAGCCCGGCGGGCATCCCCTGGTCCATGCCGATGAACAGCAGCCCGAACTTGCCGACCCCCAGGACCAGTCCGACGCCCACGACCCACTTCCAGGCCACCGACGGACGGCCGAGGAGGAAGATCGCGGGCACGGCGGCGGCCAGGAAGCGGAGGGCCGAGAAGAGGAGCGGCGGGAAGTAGCCGAGCCCGAGCTCGATCACGACGAAGTTCACACCCCAGAGCGCCGCGACGAGCACGGCCAGGGCGATATGGCGTGGACGCATGCGGTGAGCATTCAGCAGGATGACCGTGCAGCACCAGCGCGGACTTCTTCATGGTGGGATTCAGCACCGCTGAACGATGCGGCGAGGAAACGGCGGGTCGGCCGCCGCGAGGAGTGAGGTCACCGTGCTCGATCTGTCCCGGCTGCGCGCCCTGCACGCGGTCTCCGTCCACGGTTCCGTCGCGGGCGCGGCGACCGCCCTCGGCTACACCCCGTCCGCCGTCTCCCAGCAGATCACCAAGTTGGAGCGGGAGACCCGGACCACCCTGCTGGAGCGGCGCGGGCGCGGGGTGTCGCTGACCGAGGAGGCGCTGCACCTGGTGGGCGCGGCGCAGCGGCTGCTGGCCATCATGGAGCAGACCGAGACGGAGCTGGAGGAGCGCCGGGGGCTGCCGACGGGCCGGCTGACGATCGCCGCGTTCGCCTCCGCCGCGCGCGGGCTGCTGCCGGGGGTGCTGGCCGGGCTGAGCCGTGAACACCCGGCGCTGGACGTGCGGTTGGACGAGGTGGACCCGCATCTGTCGGTGGACCTGGCCGCGAAGGGGGTCGTCGATCTGGCGGTGGCGCACGACTGGGACATCGCCCCGCTGCCCGCGCCGGAAGGGTTGGCGCAGGCGGTGATCGGGCTCGACCGGTGCGACCTGCTGGTCCCCGAGGGGCACGCGCTGGCCGGGCGGGACGGGGTGCGGCGCGAGGAGCTGGCGCGGGAGCGGTGGATCTGCCAGCCGCCGGGGACGGTGTGCCACGACTGGCTCGTACGGACGCTGCGCACGGCGGGGTGCGAGCCCGACATCCGCCACCGGGCGGAGGAGCACCACACCCAACTGGCGCTGGTGGCAGCAGGGTTGGGCATCGCGATGATGCCCCGGCTGGGTCGGGGGCCACTCCCGGCGGGGGTGGCGGCCATCCGGCTGGACCCGGTGCCGGAGCGGCGGCTGTACGCACTGTGGCGTACGGAGGCGGCCCGTCGGCCGGCGATCACGGCGGCGGTGGACGCGCTGCGGGCCCACGGCGCGGCGGCGGGCCTGGCGTAGCCTGCGGACGAATCCGGCGCATCCGGTACATCCGGTACATCCGGTACACGGACTCTTTCGGCCGCGTGCGACCCCCGCGTCGGCCCGCCCTCTTGACCGGTAGTTACTTTCCGGATAAGCGTACTTCCTTGGAAGTTTCTTTCACCCCCGGGAAGGAGCTCACGTGCCCCACCGCACCTCAAGACGCACCCTCCTCACCGCCACGGCGGCCACCGCCGCGGCCGCGGCCACCGGCGGCTTCGCCGCCACCCCCGCCCTCGCCTCCGCTCACACGACGAACGCCTCCACCGACAGCCGGCTCCGGCGGATCATCGCCGGCATGAGCCTTGAGGAGAAGGTCGGCCAGCTGTTCGTGATGCGGGTCTACGGGCACTCCGCCACCGAGCCCGACCAGGTCGACATCGACGAGAACCTCAAGGAGATCGGGGTCCGCACCGCCGCCGAACTGATCGCGAAGTACCACGTCGGCGGCATCATCTACTTCACCTGGGCGCGCAACACCCGTGACCCGCACCAGATCGCGGACCTCTCCAACGGCCTCCAGCACGCCGCACTCGCCGAGCGCTCCCGGGTGCCGCTGATCGTCTCCACCGACCAGGAGCACGGCATCGTCTGCAGGCTCGGCGCACCCGCCACCCTGCTGCCGGGCGCGATGGCCCTGGGCGCGGGCGCCTCGCGTTCCGACACCCGCCGGGCGGCCTGGATCGCGGGCGCGGAACTGGCCGCGGTCGGCATCAACCAGAACTACGCGCCGGACGCCGACGTCAACGTCAATCCGGCCAACCCGGTCATCGGCGTGCGGTCCTTCGGCTCCGACCCCGACGCGGTGGCCGACCTGGTCGCGGCGCAGGTGAAGGGCTACCAGGGCGCGGGCATCGCGGCGACCGCCAAGCACTTCCCCGGCCACGGCGACACCAACGTCGACAGCCACACCGGGCTCCCGGTCATCAACCACACCCGCGCGCAGTGGGAGGAGCTGGACGCCCCGCCGTTCCGCGCGGCGGTCCGGGCCCGGATCGACTCGATCATGACCGCGCACATCGTGGTCCCGGCCCTCGACCCGTCCGGGGACCCGGCCACGCTCTCCCGGCCGATCCTCACCGGCATCCTCCGCGAGGAGCTGGGCTACGACGGGGTGGTGGTCACCGACTCGCTCGCCATGCAGGGGGTGCGCACGAAGTACGGCGACGACCGGGTGCCGGTCCTCGCGCTGCGGGCGGGCGCGGACCAGCTCCTCAACCCGCCGAACCTCTCCGTCGCCTGGAACGCGGTGCTGAAGGCGGTGCGCGACGGCGAGCTCACCGAGGCGCGGATCGACGAGTCGATCCTGCGCATCCTGCGGCTCAAGAGCGGACTGGGCCTGTTCCGGGACCCGTTCGTCACCCACGGAGGCGTCGACCGCACGGTCGGCAGCCGCGCCCACCTGGCCGCCGCCGACCGGATCGCCGAGCGCACGACGACCCTGCTCGACAACCCGGGCTCGCTGCTGCCGCTCTCCCGCCGCACCCACCGTTCCCTGCTGGTGGTGGGGGCCGATCCGGCGTCCCCCTCGGGCACGACGGGCCCGCCGACCACCGTCCTGGCCAAGGCTTTCGGAGAACTGGGCTTCAGCGCCCAGGCGTTGTCCACCGGTACGGCCCCGAAGCAGGCGAAGATCGACGAGGCGGTGGCCGCCGCCCGGGGCCGGGACGCGGTGATCGTGGCGACGTACAACGTCACGGCGACGAGTTCGCAGCGCACCCTGGTGACCGCGCTCGTGGCGACCGGCGTCCCGGTGATCACGGTCGCGATCCGCAACCCGTACGACGTCGCGCACCTCACCGGCGCCGGCGTCGCGGCGAGCCTCGCCGCGTACTCCTGGATCGACGTCGAACTGCGCGCCGCCGCCCGGGTGATCGCGGGCCGTGCCGAGCCGGAGGGCACCCTCCCGGTTCCGGTGCAGCGCGCGGACGATCCGACGCAGGTGCTGTATCCGGTGGGCCACGGACTGTCGTACTAGCCCTACGGCGACCGTACGGCCCCGGCACCCCACCGGTTGCGCGAAGCATCCCGGGCACCTGGCGTGGCCCCGCCCCGGCGGGCCACGCCAGGTGTACGTCTTGAAGGACGTATCGGGGGTCACTGCATGGACGATCACGTTTCCCCGGGGCCCCGGCGCCCGCCGCCCCGGAGCCTCCCGCGAGCCCATCCACGGGCCCGCCCGCGCGCCCTCCTGCTGCCGCTGCTGGTGACGCTGGCCGCCCTGCTGCTGTCGGGCTGCCAGGGGCCGGACCCTACGACTGCCGACGACCGGGGGCGGCCCTCCCCCGGACGGGCCGAGCCCACCCCGTACGGCGTGGTGTTCCTCGGGCCCGGCGACTGCAGCTCGCGCGGACCGGAGATCCGGGAGGTGTTCTGCCGCAGCGAGAAGGCCGTGGCGACCGTGCTCGCCCGGCATCTCGGCACCGCCGCCACGGGGCCGGTCTGCCCGGCCGCCACCGACTTCGTGCTGCACGTGTCCGAGACGGGGGCCGGGGCCCGTTCCCGGCTCACCACCGGATACGCCTGCATGCGCAATCTGAGGCCGCCGCATCCGGGCGATCCGGGACAGGGCGGCGGCCCGCTCACCGTGGTCGGCGACTGCGTCACGGCGGCCGGAGACGGCGAGGTGACGGAGACCGCCTGCGCGGACGCGGGCGGACGCGCCCCGCGCTACCGGGTGGAGTCGGCGGTGGGACGGCGGGCGCAGTGCCCGGACGACACCGAGCTGTACGTCTCCCTGCGCGGCGCGAAACCGGTGGGATGCGCGCGCCGCTCCTCCGGCTGGTAGCGGCGCGCGGCCGGGCGGGACCGGCACGGAACGCCCGTGGCCCGGCTACGTACGCGGACCGAGGGCCCGTGCGGAGGGCCCGAGGCCCTGCGGCGTACGCGTCCCCGGCGGCGTACGCGCGCCCGGGCGGACCGTTCAGGCGCCGGCCTGGAGGCGGATTCCCGCCAGGGTCAGGTCCAGCGCGGCGCGGAACTGGTCGATGTCGTCGTGGCCGTCGAACTCGTCGACGATCTCATGCACGAAGGGGTACGCGTCGCGGTCCAGCTCCCGCCAGGTGGCGGTGAAGCGGCTCAAGAACTCGTCGCGGCCGACGGCGCCGTCGAGCACCTCGGCGGGCGGCTCCTGCCCGAGGTCGACCGCCGAGCCGACGACGACGGTCGAGATCGCCGAGACGGCGTGGAACCGCTGGCGGGCGGTGAGCTTCAGCCGCAGGGTCGGCTGCCCGAGCTTCTCGTAGAGGCGCAGGCAGTTGCCCTGGACGTCGGTGTTGCGCATGAAGTAGTTCCCGAGCCACGGCCGCACGAGGATCGCGTCGAACAGGGCCAGCGAGATCGCCCGGAGGTCGTCGATCGGGTCGTCGCCCGGCTCGATCGCGTCGATGTCGGCGAGGACGCCGCCGATCACGTGGTCGGTGGCGCGGTCGAGCAGTTCGTCCTTGCTCGCGACGTACCAGTAGATGCTGGCCACCCCGCCGCCGAGGCGCTGGGCGAGCGCCCGGAACGTCAGCGCCGAGGGACCGGCCTCATCCAGCAGCACCACCGCTTCGGTGAGCACCGACTCCATCGAGTGCGAGGCGCGGCGGCGGCCCCCGGCGGCGCGGTCCTGGTGGCGCGGCATGCCCTTCCGCCCTTCGTTTGCATCTCTATCGAACGCCGTTCTATCGTACCCCATGGAACACCGTTCGATAATCGAGCGGCGTTCGATGGAAAGGAGCGCCGCCATGACGACCGCGATGCTGAAACCCCCCGCTTCCCGTACATATCCCTCCCTGCGCGCCGCGTGGATCCCGATGGCCGCGCTCTGCCTGGCCTTCTTCGTGGAGATGGTCGACAACACCCTTCTGTCGATCGCGCTGCCCACCATCGGGCGCGACCTCGGCGGCGGGACCACCGCCCTCCAGTGGGTCACCGGCGCGTACTCGCTGACCTTCGGCGGTCTGCTGCTCACCGCCGGCTCCCTGGCCGACCGGCTCGGCCGCCGCCGCGTCCTGCTCGTCGGGCTGGCCGTGTTCGGCGCGCTGAGCCTGTGCGCCGTGTGGGTGACGACCACGGGTGAGCTGATCACTCTGCGCGCCCTGCTCGGCATCGCCGCTGCGGCGATGGCCCCGATCACGAACTCCCTGGTCTTCCGCCTCTTCGACGACAAGGCGCTGCGCATGCGCGCCATGACGGTGATGATCGTCGTCGGCATGTCCGGCTTCATCCTCGGACCGCTGATCGGCGGCACCGCCCTGGCCCATGTGCGCTGGGAGTGGCTGCTGGTCGTCAACGCGCCGATCGCCGTCATCGCCTGGATCGGGGTCCGCCTCGGCGTCCCCGCCGACCGGCCGGAGGACCTCACCCGCGACCGGCTCGACGTGCCGGGCGCGGCGCTCAGCGTCGCCACCATCGGACTCGGCTGCTACGCGCTGACCAGCGGCGTCGAGAACGGCTGGCTCTCCGTCCCCACCATCGGCTCGGTGGCGGGCGCGGTCGTCGCCGCGATCGCCTTCGTCCTCCACGAGCGCCGCAGCCCGGCCCCCATGCTGGACCTCCGCCTGTTCTCCGACGGCACGGTCCGCGGGGCCGCCGTGGCGCAGATCGGCACGTCCATCGCGATGGCCGGCGTGATGTTCGGGCTCATCCTCCACTTCCAGTACGCGTACGGCTGGAGCCCCGTCCGGGCCGGCCTCGCCAACCTGCCGCTCATCGTGACCATGCTGCTCGCCACCCCCCTGTCCGAGGGGCTGGCCCGCCGCTACGGCCACCGCGTCGCCTGCCTGGTGGGCGCGGGCTGCCTGGCCGCGGCGCTGGCGGGACTGTCCTGGGGCGTCGAGCACGGCTACCTGGCCATCGCGCTCTGCATGGTGCTCATGACGATCGGCCTGCGGACCGTCATGACGATCTGCGCGGTCGCCCTCGTCGACGCGATGCCGGCCAACCGCACCTCGATGGGGACCGCGCTCAACGACACCGCCCAGGAGGTCGGCACCAGCGTCGGCACCGCCGCCGTCGGCACGCTGATCGCCGCCCTGGTCACCACCCACCTCCCGGCCGGCGTGTGGAGCGACGGCCTGGTGGCCTCGTTCTTCCACGGCGAGCGGATCGCCTACGCCGTGCTAGCCGTCGCCGTGGGCCTGATCGCCACGATCGGCGCGCTGAGCCTCACGAACTCCCGCACCGTGGAGGAGCCGGCGCCCGCCGAGGCCGCCTGACGGGGCCGCAGGAGACCGGCGGAGACGACGACGCCCGGTTCCGGGACCCGCGGGTCCCGGAACCGGGCGTTCTCCACGGGGAGCACCGGCCCGCGGTGCTCCCCCGCTCACCCGCCTACGGGCGCAGGGTCGCCTCGTCGCGCTCGACCTCGCCGTTGCGGCGGTCCAGCCGACTGTCGAACTTCGCCAGCGGCTCGGCCTTCGCCGGGTCCGCCTCGACGGCGGCCGGGGCGACGCCCGCCCAGCGCAGGATCGCGGCGGTGGCCGCGGCCTTCTGGGCCTCGGGGAGACCGGAGACCTTGGAGCCGTGGTTGCCGCCGGGGACGGTGTAGACCGCGCTGTCCCGCGCGCCGTGGCCGAGGCGGAACGGCTCCGCGCTCCACGGGTCGTTCTCGCCGTTGACGTACATCATCTGCCGGGCGTTGTGCTTGACCCAGCGGTCGATGTCCCGCATCGCGCCCCGGTCGAACTTCATGGGGATGGAGCGCGGCACGAAGTTGCGCGGGGGCTGGTAGCCGTAGCGGCTCAGGTTGCCGAGCCAGGGCTGCTTGATGTCCGGCGACCCGAGCTGCGTACCGGCCTGGTAGTAGTACGGGGTGTACGTCGCCAGACCCTGGTCGGCGTAGGCCGAGAAGCCGGAGATGCCGTCGACGGAGTTCCAGATGTCGTCGTCCGCGGCCTTCTTCGCGTCGGCCGGGATGTCCGCGCAGTCGGCGAGCAGGCTGTACTGCCAGAACGCCCACACGTAGTCCATGACCGTGGCCTCGTAGGCGCGGTCGAGGGAGCCGACGGTGTTGAACGTCCAGCCGTTGGCCGCGGCCTGCTCCTTGAACTTCTTCTGGAGCGGGGCCCGCCGGATCAGCGCCTCGCGCTGCACCCCGGCCAGCTTGTCGCGGCACTCCTTGGTGCCGACGTCGCGGAAGAACCGGTCGTACGCCGAGTCCTCCTTGTTGTTCACGTCGTTGGGCGCGACGTAGGCGACGACGCCGTCCATGTCCTTCGGGTAGAAGCGCTCGAAGTACGTGGCGGTCATGCCGCCCTTGGACCCGCCGGTGGCCAGCCACTTCTTGCCGTAGATCTTCTTGAGCGCGGTGAACACCCGGTGCTGGTCGCTGGCGGCCTGCCAGATGTCCAGCTTGGACCAGTCGGCCGGGGCCGGGCGCGACGGGGTGAAGAAGCGGTACTCCAGGGAGACCTGGTTGCCGTCGACGATCTGCGTCGGCTCGCTGCGGCTGGGGTTGGTGGAGACGTTGTAGCCGCTGGTGAAGAAGACCGTCGGGCGGCTCACGTCCTTGTGCAGCAGGGTCAGGCGCTGCTGGAACGTGCCCTTGGACGGGCGCCGGTGGTCGACCGGCTGGGTGTAGTTGAGGACGAAGTAGCGGTAGCCCGCGTACGGCTTCTCCTCGATCAGGCTCATCCCCGGGATCGCCAGGATGCGGTCCTTGATGTCCTCGTTGCTCGCTTCGCCGCCGGCGGCGGCACTGTTCCGCTTCGCGGCCGGTTCCGCGGCGGTGGCCGCACCGGCCGAGGCTCCCGCGGCTCCGACCGTGCCTATGAGCACGGCGAGCGAGAGAACCCCTGTGAGCGCCTTGCGCATGCACCCTCCCCTTGATTCACAACAGTCGCCGTGAACTTATCGGGGCAACACACGCCACGCCAGACCCGGTTGCCCGTGTCAGCAGAGAATCCATCCGGTGGAGGCGGACTTCTTGCCGATCGCACCGGTGGCCCGGACGCAGCGGTTCAGCGCGCTGACCGTGACCGGACCGGCCATCTTCGTGTACGCGCCCTTGTCGGTGACGGCGCGTCCGCCGCGCGCCTGGAGGGTGACGCTCATCGTCCTCCGCTTGCCGGGCTTCTTGGCGACGGTCACGGCGCACGCCTGGGAGCGGCTCTTGTAGACGCGCAGTTCCCCGGTGGAGAACTCGACGGTCTTCGCGGGGCGACCGGAGCAGCCGGCCGCGGCGTGCGCGGCGCCGGGGGCGGCGAGGAGGGGCACGAGCCCGGCCAGGAGGGGGAGCACGAGAACGCGGACCACGAGCCTCCGCCTCCGGGAGCCGGTGGGGCCGGACCGGGCGGAGTCAGGTCGGGTGGGCTCGGAACGGTCGTGGTCAGGCCGGGCGGGGTGGGGCCTGGCGGAGTCGGGGCGTCCGGCCGTCGCTCCCCCGCCGGTGACGGCTCTCCACCCCGGTGGCCCCGCAGCCCAGTCGAACACCTTCGCCCCCACCTGACGTCTGTACGCACTCCCGCGTCTCCGGCTACGACGCAGAAACGCCGTGAGAGGTTGCACGGCCGGGGCGGGACCGGCCGCCTCCCCTCAGCCGACGACCGTCACCGGCTCGTCCTCCCCTATGAACGTGCGCCACAGCCGGGCGTACCGTCCGCCCAGGGCCAGCAGCTCGTCGTGCGTGCCGTCCTCGGCGACGCGCCCGTGGTCCATCACCACCACGCGGTCGGCACGGGCCGCGGTGGTCAGCCGGTGGGCGACGACCAGGGTGGTGCGGCGGCCGGCCAGCCGGTCGGTGGCCTGGTTGACCAGGGCCTCGGTGGCGAGGTCCAGCGCGGCGGTGGCCTCGTCCAGGAGCAGGATGTCCGGATCGACCAGCTCGGCGCGGGCCAGCGCGACGAGCTGGCGCTGGCCGGCGGAGAGGTTGCGGCCGCGCTCGGCGACCTCGTGGAGGTAGCCGCCCTCCAGCGTGGCGATCATCTCGTGCGCGCCGACCGCGCGGGCCGCCGCCTCGACCTGGGCGTCGGTGGCGTCGGGCCGCCCGTAGGCGATGGCGTCGCGCACGGTGCCGGCGAAGAGGTACGCCTCCTGCGGGACGACGCCGAGCCGGTGCCGGTAGGCGGTCGAGTCGAGGGTGCGCAGGTCGGCCCCGTCGGCGGTGACCCGGCCGCCGGTGGGGTCGTAGTACCGGGCGACCAGCTTGACCAGGGTCGACTTCCCGGCGCCCGTCTCCCCCACGAACGCCACCGTCTGCCCGGCCGGGATGCGCAGGTCCACACCGGTCAGGGCCTCCTCGTCGTCCCCGTACGCGAACGACACGTCCTCGAACGCGATCTCGCCGCGCAGGGAGAGCACGTCGCGCGGTTCGTCCGGGTCGGCGGTCGAGGTGGGCTCGCGCAGCAGCTCCTGGATGCGGCCGAGCGAGACCGTGGCCTGCTGGTAGCCGTCGAAGACCTGGGAGAGCTGCTGGACGGGGGCGAAGAAGAGGTCGATGTAGAGGAGGTAGGCGACCAGGGCGCCGGTGGTCAGCGTGCCGTCATCGATCCGGCCCGCGCCGACGATCATGACGGCGGCCGCGGCGACGGAGGCCAGGAGCTGGACGAACGGGAAGTAGACGGAGATCAGCCACTGGCCGCGCACCCGGGCCTGGCGGTAGCTGTCGCTCCGCTCGGTGAAGCGGACGGCTCCGTCGTGCTCGCGGCCGAACGCCTGGACGATCCGGAGACCGGCGACGGACTCCTGGAGGTCGGCGTTGACCGCGCTGATGCGGGTCCGGGCCAGTTCGTACGCCTTGACGCTGCTGCGCCGGAAGAAGACCGTGCCGATGATCAGCACGGGCAGGGTGGCGAAGACGACCAGGGCGAGCTGGAGGTCCAGGACGAGCAGGGCGACCATGATCCCGAAGAAGGTGACCACCGAGACGAACGCGGTGACCAGACCGGTCTGCAGGAACGTGGAGAGCGCGTCCACGTCCGTCGTCATCCGGGTCATGATCCGGCCGGTCAGCTCGCGTTCGTAGTAGTCGAGACCGAGGCGCTGGAGCTGGGCGAAGATCTTGAGCCGGAGCGAGTAGAGCATGCGCTCGCCGGTCCGGCCGGTCATCCGGATCTCGCCGGTCTGGGCCGCCCACTGGACGAGCACGACGACGAGCGCGATCGCGGAGGCCGCCCACACCGCGCCGAGCGAGAGCTGAGTGACGCCCTCGTCGATGCCGTGCCGGATGAGGACCGGGAGCAGCAGGCCCATGCCCGCGTCCACGGCGACCAGGCCGAAGCTCAGCAGCAGGACGGCCCCGAAGCCGCGCACCAGCCGCCGCAGACCGTAGGACTCCTCCGGGCGCATGGCGGCGGTCTCGTCGACCTCGGGGGTGTCCGTGGCCGGGGGCAGCGCCTCGACCTGGGCGAGGAGTTCGGGCGTCGCGGGCATGCCGGCGACGGTGGCGTCCCGCTCCTCCTCCTCGCGGATCCACAGCGCGGGCGTGATGCCGCGCTCGGCGTCGAACTCCGCGTCCAGCTCCTCCTGGAGCATGCGGTCGTCCCCGGGGTCCGCCGCGGTCGGCGCCGGCCGGTGGCCGGGCGAGGCGCCGCCCAGCTCGTCGGGGTCGGTGAGCAGCCTGCGGTAGAGGGGCGAGGTGCGCTCCAACTCCTCGTGGGTGCCGAGCGCGGCGAGCTTCCCGCCGTCCAGGACGGCGATGCGGTCCGCGAGCTGGAGGGTGGAGCGGCGGTGGGCGATGAGGAGGGTGGTGCGGCCCGCCATCACCCGCTTGAGGGCGTCGTGGATCTCGTGCTCGACGCGGGCGTCGACGGCGGAGGTCGCGTCGTCGAGGAGGAGGAGCCGGGGGTCGGTGAGGATGGCGCGGGCGAGGGCGACGCGCTGGCGCTGGCCGCCGGAGAGGGTGAGGCCGTGCTCGCCGACGGTGGTGTCGTACCCGTCGGGCAGGTCGGAGATGAAGCCGTGCGCCTGGGCGGCGCGGGCGGCCCGCTCGATCTGCTCCTGGGTGGCGTCGGGGACGCCGTACGCGATGTTGGCGCGGACGGTGTCGGAGAACAGGAAGCTGTCCTCGGGGACCAGCCCGATCGCCGAGCGCAGGGACGCCTGGGTCAGCTCGCGGACGTCGCGGCCACCGACGAGGACGGCCCCGTGGGACACGTCGTAGAAGCGGGGCACCAGAAGGGAGAGCGTGGACTTGCCGCTGCCGGACGCGCCGACGACGGCGACGGTCTCGCCGGGTTCGACGGTGAGCGAGAACCCGTCGAGGACGGGGCGTTCGGAGGCTTTGCTCCCGGGGCCCTCGTCGGCGGCGGAGGCCGGGCGGTCGGGACCGTAGCCGAACCGTACGTCGTCGAACTCGATGCCGGCCGGGGCGTCGGCGGGCAGCTCCTTCGTGCCGTCCTTCATGGAGGGCTCGGTGTCGATGAGCTCCAGGACGCGCTCCACGCCGGCGCGGGCCTGCTGGCCGACGGTGAGGACCATGGCGAGCATCCGGACCGGGCCGACGAGCTGGGCCAGGTAGGTGGAGAAGGCGACGAACGTGCCGAGCGTGATCTCGCCCCGGGTGGCCAGCCAGCCGCCGAGCGCGAGCATGGCGACCTGGCCGAGCGCGGGCACGGCCTGGAGGGCGGGCGTGTAGCGGGAGTTCAGCCGGATGGTGCGCAGCCGCCCGGCGAAGAGGCGCCGCCCGACCTCGCGGAGCTTGCCGGTCTCCTGGTCCTCCTGGCCGAACCCCTTGACGACCCGGACCCCGGAGACGGCCCCGTCCACGACGCCGGCGACGGCGGCGGCCTGGCTCTGGGCGTACCAGGTGGCGGGGAAGAGGCGGGCCTTGGAACGGCGGGCGATGAACCAGAGGGCGGGGGCGACGGCGAGGGCGACGAGCGTGAGCGGGAGGGAGAGCCACGCCATGATCACCAGGGAGATGAGGAAGAGCAGCACGTTCCCGATGGTCATCGGGAGCATGAACAGCAGCCCCTGGATCAGCTGGAGGTCGCTGGTGGCGCGGCCGACGACCTGCCCGGTGGACAGCTCGTCCTGACGCTTCCCGTCGAGCCGGGTGATCGTCGCGTACATGTCCGTACGCAGATCGTGCTGGACGTCCAGGGCGAGCCGGCCGCCGTAGTACCGGCGGATGTAGGTGGCGACGTAGACGAGGACGGCCGCGCCGACGAGCAGTCCGGTCCACACGGCGAGGGAGCGGGTGTGGTCGGTGACCACGTCGTCGATGATCACCTTGGTGATCAGCGGGACGAGGGCCATCACGGCCATGCCGGCGAGGGACGAGCCGAGGGCGAGCACGACGTTGCGCCGGTACCGCCACGCGTACCCGGTCAGCCGCCGGCCCCACCCCTGTCGTTCTGCGCCCGTCACGCGTCGCCTCCCGTTCGGCTCGGTGGTCTCGATGGCTCGATGACTCGATGGTTCGACGGCCCGGCCCGGCCCGGCCGCCGGTCGCCGCCGGACAGCGGCGGTCGAGCAGTCCGGTCGTGCGGTCCGGTCGGCCGGTTCCGGTCGGGTCGTCCGGAGGCGGCAACACGGCTGCGACCGGATTTCATCCCTCCGCAACAAAGCGGGGCGGCAACACCGAAGGGGCTGATCACTCTTTCAGGTGACTGCGCGAAGAGGGCAAGCCATATACACTGAAGCATCTATACGTTCCGATATATGGAAACACCCTATGTGATCGAGATCGAACCCGAGGTTCGACTGTGGCTGATGAACCTTTCGCTCCGCGACTTCCTCGTGGTCGAGCACGTGGCCGACCTGCTGCGGGAACACCCCACGACCTTGGGGGAGCCGTACTCCCGGCACCTCGGCGACGGTGTCCGCGAGCTTCGGTTCAGCCTCGGGCGGTCCGGGCACGCCACTCGGATTCCCTACTGGCTCGCGCCGGATCGGCGGATCGTCCTGCTTACCGTCTTCCGCAAGACCCGACGGCGGGAGACTGCCGAGATCGCTCGCGCCAAGCGCGCCAAAGTGCTGTGCGAGACCGAGCACCGAGCGGCTCATGACGTGTACACGCGCACAGTCGACGAGGAGAAGGAGAAGCGGTAATGGCCAGCCACGCACGCTGGAAGCTCGCACGCGACGAGAAGGTCGCGCGGGGGATCGCCGAGGGCCCCGAGGTGGAGCGGCTTCGCGAGGAGATCTCCCTCGCGTTCGACCTCGGACAGGCCGTGTACGACCGCCGGGTCGCCCTCGGCCTCTCACAGACCGAGCTGGCCCGACGCGCCGGTATGACACAGCCGCAGGTCTCGAAACTGGAGCTCGGCGGCACGGTTCCCACGGTGCCCCTGCTGGCACGGCTGGCCCGCGCCATGGAGGCGAAGTTCTGGATGGAGCTGTTCGGGAGCAGCATCCGTGTGACGTTCACCGATCTCGACAACGACACACCGGAGGCGTCCGCACCGGCCTCTCCCGAAAAGGAGGACGAGCCCTACGAGGCCCCGGCCCGGCAGGCGGCCCAGGGGTAGCCCGCGCTCTCCGTGCGTGGTGGCCCAGCGGGCCGGGCCACCACGCGCGCGGCTCACAGATGCGTCGGCTCGAACATCCGGAGCAGGGCCGGCAGCACGACGACGGACGGCCCCGGGGCGGCCAGCGCCGTGCCGAGATCGGCGGCGAGGGACTCCGGTGTCGTACGGACGGCCGGGACGCCGAAGGACTCGGCGAGCGCGACGAAGTCCGGACGGGACAGTTCGGTCCCGGTGGTCTCGCCGAAGGCGTCCGTCATGTACTCGCGCAGGATGCCGTAGCCGCCGTCGTCGACGATCAGCCAGGTCAGCGGCAGGTCGTACTGGCGGGCGGTGGCCAGCTCCGCGATGGAGTACATCGCCCCGCCGTCGCCGGAGACCGCGAGCACCGGCTTCGTCGGATCGGCGACCGCCGCCCCGACGGCCGCCGGGAAGGCGTATCCGAGGCCGCCCGCGCCCTGGGCGGAGTGCATGGTGTTGGGGCGCCGCGCGTCGAACGCGGACCACGCCCAGTACGCGAGGATCGTCATGTCCCAGAAGCTGGGCGCGGCGGCGGGCAGCGCCTCACGGACGGCGGCGAGGACCTGCTGCTCCAGGACGAGGTCCTGGGCGTCGATCCGGACCCGTACCTTCTCCAGCACCGTACGCACGCGGTCGGCGGCGTCCGGGTCCTCACGGCGCTCGACGGCGTCCAGGAGGTCGGCCAGCGCCTCGCGGGCGTCGGAGTGGATGCCGAGCGCGGGGTGGTTGGACTCCAGCTTCCCGGCGTCCGCCTCGATCTGGATCACCCGGCCGCGCGGGCGGAAGGTGTGGTAGTTCGAGGAGAGTTCGCCGAGGCCCGAGCCGACGACGAGCAGGACGTCCGCGTCCTCCAGGAAGTCGGTGGTGTGCCGGTCCTCCAGCCAGGAGCGCAGCGACAGCGGGTGCTCCCAGGGGAAGGCGCCCTTGCCGCCGAAGGTGGTGACGACGGGCGCGTCGAGCTTCTCGGCCAGGGCGCGCAGTTTGCCGGAGGCGTCGGAGCGGACCACTCCGCCGCCGGCGATGATCACCGGGCGTTCCGCGTTCGACAGCAGATGGGCCGCGGCGATCGTCAGCTCGGGGCGCGGGTAGAGCTCGCGCGGGTTGGCGTCCATGGCGCTGACGACCGGCAGGACCGTCTCGGCCAGCAGCACGTCCTGCGGGATCTCCACCCAGACCGGCCCGTGCGGGGCGGACAGGGCGGACTCCCAGGCGGCGGCGATCGCGGACGGGATCTGCGACGCGGTCCGCACGGTGTGGACGGACTTCACGATGTCGCGGACGGCCGCCTGCTGGTCGCGCAGCTCGTGGAGGTAGCCGTGCCGCCCGCCGCCGAGCCCGGCGGCGGGGACCTGGCTGGCGATCGCGAGGACGGGCGCGGAGGCGGCGGCCGCCTCCTGGAGCGCGGCGAGCGAGGTGAGCGCGCCGGGCCCGGTGGAGAGCAGGAGCGGGGCCACCTCGCCGGTGATCCGGCCGTACGCGTCGGCGGCGAAGCCCGCGTTGTTCTCGACGCGGAGCCCGACGTACCGGAGGGAGGAGCGGCGCACCGCGTCGAAGACGCCGAGCGCGTGCTGGCCGGGGAGTCCGAACACCGTGGTCGCGCCGAGGCCCTGGAGGGATTCGCCGACGAGGTCGCCGCCGTTGCGGCCGGGGGGCGGGGTCAGGACGGCGGCGGCCTGGGCGGCGGTGAGCCGCGGCCGGTCGTCGTGGTCGTGGCTCACTTGGGGTCCCTCCCGGCCGCGATCTGCCGAGACATGATCGTCGTCAGCTCGTACGCGGTGTGGGAGGCGGCCACGGAGGTGATCTCGGCGTGGTCGTACGCGGGCGCGACCTCGACCAGGTCGGCGGAGACCAGGTGGCAGGAGGCCAGCCCGCGCAGGATCTCCAGCAGCTCGCGGGAGGTGAGGCCGCCGGCCTCGGGGGTGCCGGTGCCGGGGGCGTGCGCCGGGTCGAGGACGTCGATGTCGATGGAGATGTACAGCGGCCGGTCCCCGATGCGCTGGCGGAGCTGGTCGGCGATCTCGTCGACGCCGCGCCGCATGACGTCGGCGGAGGTGACGATGCCGAAGCCCATCTTCTCGTCGTCGGTGAGGTCCTGCTTGCCGTAGAGCGGGCCGCGGGTGCCGACGTGGGAGAGGGCGGAGGTGTCGAGGATGCCTTCCTCGACGGCCCGGCGGAACGGGGTGCCGTGGGTGTACTCGGCGCCGAAGTAGGTGTCCCAGGTGTCCAGGTGCGCGTCGAAGTGGAGCAGGGCGACGGGCCCGTGCTTCTTGGCGACGGAGCGCAGGAGGGGCAGGGCGATGGTGTGGTCGCCGCCGAGGGTCATCAGGCGGGCGCCGGTGGAGAGCAGGTCGTCGGCCGCGGCCTCGACGGTCTCGACGGCCTCGTTGATGTTGAACGGGTTCGCCGCGATGTCCCCGGCGTCGGCGACCTGTGCGAGGGCGAACGGGGAGGCGTCCTGGGCCGGGTTGTACGGGCGGAGCAGCCGGGACGCCTCGCGGATCGCGTTGCCGCCGAAGCGGGCGCCGGGGCGGTAGGAGACGCCGGAGTCGAAGGGCACGCCGACCACGGCGACGTCGGTACGGCCGACCTCGTCGAGCCGGGGCAGCCGGGCGAACGTCGCGGGCCCCGCGTACCGCGGGATGCGGGAGGAGTCGATGGGGCCGCGCGGCGACTCGGTGCTGCTCATGAGGGTGTGCCCTTCCTTCTTCGTGCGGTTTCCTGCGGTTCCCTACGTCTTCGCGCGGTTGATCGCGATGGCGTACGGGTCACGTGTACGGGTGACCCGCGGGAAAGCGGGTCGCCGCCCCGGGATGCCGGGTGGATGCCCGGAACGTACGAGGACGACGGTAGGCGGCCCGGGGACGCCAGTGAAGTGTACGTTTGCTCCACTTCCGCCACCCCGAACGGATGAACCGTCCATGACGCTCCCGCCGCCACCGCCCACGGACGCCACCGCGCCGACCGCGCCTCCGACCCCGCCCGTCGCCCTGTCGGAGCTGCTGGCCAGGGAGGAGCTGGGCCTGCGCCGGATCGCGGGCCCGGCCGACGCCGAGCTGCTCTGGGTGCACACCTCGGAGATGGCCGATCCGTACCCCTACCTTCTCGGCGGCGAGCTGCTGCTGACGGCGGGGGTGCTGCTCACGGACCCGGACCACTACGTCTCCCGGCTGGTGGAGGCGGGAGCGTCGGCGTTGGGCTTCGGGGTGCGGCCGGTGCACAAGGCGGTGCCCCGGGGGCTGGTCGAGGCGTGCGACCGGCAGGGGCTGCCGCTGCTGGAGGTGGGGCCGCAGACGCCGTTCACCGCGATCGCGCGGGCGGTGTGGCGGCTGATGGCCGAGGCGCGCCACCGCGAGCTGCGCCGGGTGACCCGCGCCCAGCAGGCGCTGGCGACGGCGGCGGCCCGCCCCGACCCCGTGCCGGCGGTGCTCCAGCAGCTCGCCTCGCAGCTCGGTGGCCGGGCGGCCCTGCTGACGGCGGCGGGTGACGAGGTGCGCGCGGCGGGCCGTGAGGTGACCCCGGAGGCGGCGGCCGCGCTGACCCGCCTGGCCGGGGTGGTGGCCCGCGCCCGGCCCGGCTCCCCCGCCTCGGCCACCGACGCGCACGGCGACACCCGTCTGTCGGCGTACGCGCTGGGCGGCGGCGAGGACCTGGCCCTGGCGCTGGCGACCCGGCGGCGGGGGCCGGGCGACCACACGGTGGCGGGCGTCGCGGTGGTCCTGCTGTCCCTCCTGACGGCGCCCCACCAGAACGCGGACACGGCGAACCGCTCGGCGGCCCTGGTACGGCTGCTGCTCGGCGCGCCCCCGGCCGAGGTGGCGCCACTGCTCGACGGGGGCGGGGCGGACTCCGACTCCGGCCCTGTCCCCGGCTCGGGCCCGGGCTCGGGCTCCGGCTCCGGCCCTGGCCCTGACCCCGGCTCGGGCTCGGGCTCGGGCTCGGGCTCGGGCTCGGGCTCGGGCTCGGGCTCGGGCTCCTGGAGGGTGGTCCACGCCCGCAGGACGGACGGCGCCCCCGCGGACGCTCTGGCGGCCGGGGCGCTGGGCACGTCGCTGAGTACGGCCCTGCTCGACGCGGGCGGCGGTTCCGACGCCCCGGTCCGCCTGCTGCTGCCGTACCGGGAGGACGCCGCACCGCTCACCGCCCGGCCCGGCTGGACGCTGGGGGCGTCCGCGCCCGTGCCCGTCACCGATCTCGGCGCGGCCGACTCCCTGGCCGCCCGCGCCCTGGCCCACGCACGCGCGACCCGGGTGCCACTGACGGTGGACGCCCCGGCGAGCGGCCTCGCCGCCCTGGTCCCGCCCGAGCGGGCGGCCGCCCACGCCCGCACCCTGCTCGCCCCGCTCACCGCGCCGCTGGCCGACACGTTGCGCTGCTGGCTCTCCCTGCACGGGAGTTGGGACCGTACGGCGGTGGCCCTCGGCGTCCACCGCAACACCGTCCGCCAACGCATCGGGCGGTGCGGCGCGTTGCTGGGGAAGGACCTGGACGACATGGACGTACGAACGGAGTTGTGGTTCGCGCTGCGGCAGCGGTGAACCGGCGGCGGTCCGCCCGGCCCGCACCCATGCCGGTTCCGGTGTCCGTGCCGGTGCCGGTGTCCGTGCCCGCCTGAGCGGATACCCGGCTGACCGAGGCCCGCCCGGGCCGTTAGCCTCGCGCCCATGCCCCCTGTCGTACGGCGCACGCTGTCCCCCCGCGAGACCCCCCGCGCTCTGCGCTCGCTGAGCGTGTGGACGCCCGCGGACGCTCCCGCCGGGGGCCTGCACCCCGGTGACGTGGGCTGGCTGCTGCGCCACAGCGACGCGACGGTCCACCTCTGGGTCGACGCGCGGGGTGTCGGACGGACGGACCCGCGCATCGACACCCGGCACGACGCCGCAGCCCCCGTCGCGGTGGGCTTCCTCGACGGGCCGGTCCTACGGGTGACCGGCGCGCCCGACACCGACCTCGGGGCGGTGGCGGCGGACGCGGAGGACTTGCTCGTCCGGGGCAACGCCAGGACGGACGGCCTGCCCGTCCCCGGGTGGCGGCCCCGCTCGGAGGAGCCCCGGCTCGTCTTCTCCTGGACGCCCCGGCCGGTGGCGACGCGCGCGCTGCCGGTCGAGGAGTCCGACGCGGCCGACCGGGTGCGAGTGCACAGGTCGGCCTTCACCGGGTCCACGTTCGCCCTGAAGCACTGGGAGACGATGCGGGCGTCCCCGGCGGGCCACCTCGCCGTGGAGACGCTCGTCCGCACGCCGGACGGGGACGCCGCGGCCACCGCGACCGGCTGGTTCGCGGGCCCGGGCAGATGCGGCCTCCTCGAACCGGTCGGCACCCACGCGGACCACCGGGGCCGCGGCTACGGCCGCGACGCGGTCCTGGGCGCCTGCGCGGCCCTCGCGGACCGGGGCGCGAGCGCGGTGGCGGTCCTGACCCCGGCGGCCAACGAAGCGGCCGCGGCCCTCTACCGCTCAGCCGGCTTCACCCTCGTCCGCGAGGACCACGACTGGACCCGCCCCGACCACGCGTAACACCCCGCGCTTCCACGTCCCGCGCACCCCGTGCTCCCGCGCGGCCGAAGCGGTACGGACAGACGAAAGGCCGTCCTTGAGGCGAAGGGTTGTGGGCCCGTGGCGGGTCGTGGATCACCGCGTCCACGCCGGCCCTCTTGCGTACGCGGTCGGTCCCGGCGCGACCTTCTTGCGTTTTCGGCAAGGCTGTATGCATCTGGCGCAATCCCTCCGTACGCTCGATCGCATGGCTCACGCACACCGGGACCAGCACTCCCCCACGCATCCGCATGACGGCTCCGCCCACCACGCCCACGACTCCGGCGCGATCCCTGACGGCCTTCCCGAGATCCTGGATCTCGACGCCGCCCTCTTCGCGCCCCATCTGACCGCGCTCACCGGCCGCGTCGCCTGTCTGGCCGGTGACGACGTGCGGCACATCGTCGACCTCGGCGCCGGCACCGGGACCGGCACCTTCGCCCTGTTGGAGCAGTTCCCCGCCGCCCGGGTGACCGCCGTCGACAGCTCCCCCGCCATGCTGGAGCACATCGTCACGGTCGCCCGGGAGCGAGGGCTCGGCGACCGCGTACGGACGCTGGAGGCCGATGCCGGGGCGGGGCTGCCCGGGGTCACCGACGCCGACCTCGTCTGGGCGTCCGCTTCCCTGCACCACCTGGACGACCCCGCCACCGCCCTCGCCGGCATCCGGGCCGCCCTGCGCCCCGGCGGGCTGCTGGCCGTCGCCGAGGTCGGCGGGATGCCGACCTTCCTGCCGGAGGACGGGGCGGCCGGCGCGTTGGAGGCCCGCTGCCGTACGGCGCTCGACGGGCTGCACGCCGATCAACTGCCCCACCGGGGGGCCGACTGGGGCGCCCTGCTCACCGCCGCCGGACTCCCCGTGGAGCAGGAGCGCGCCGAGCGGTGGGAGTTGCGCGCCCCGCTGCCGGAGGGGGCCGGCCGGTACGCGTACCTGGTGTTCGAACGCGTCCGCGGCTCCCTCGAAGGACGCGTCGGCCCCGAGGACCTGGCCGCGCTCGGCCGGCTCGTCGGCGGCGGGCCCGAGGACGTCCGCCACCGGGGCGACCTCGTCGTACGGTCCACCCGCGAGACCTGGATGGCCCGCCGCCCCGCCTGAGCCGCGCGCCCTTCCCCTGCGCCGATAGCATCCACCGGGTTCGTGGGTCTGCGGATGATCGGGCCTGCGGGCCCGATCATCCGCAGACCCACGCCCCGCACCCGCACCCGGCCTCGGCCCGGACGACAAGGAGCGACGCATGCGATTCGCGCTGGAGGACCTGTTCGCGGACGTGCCCGCCGAGCAGGTCGCGGAGGCCCGCGCCTTCTACCGGGCGCGGGTCGCGGGCCGCGGGCCCGCCTCGTTCGAGGAGTTGGAGGCCATCCGGGCTCGCCGGTCCGCGCCGCCCGCCGCCGATCCTCCCGCCGCCGAGGAGATGGCGGAGGCGGCCGGGGCCCGCGTCCCGGTGCGGGTCTTCCTGCCGTCCGGCGGCGCGCCCCGGGGCGTCCACCTGGACATCCACGGCGGCGGGTTCTACATGGACACGGCAGCGCACGGCGACGTACGCAACCGGGCTCTCGCGGAGGCGCTGAACAGCGTCGTCGTCAGCGTCGACTACCGGCTCGCCCCCGAAAACCCCTGGCCCGCGGCGCCCGACGACTGCGAGACGGCAGCGCTCTGGCTCGCCGAGCAGGCCGAGGACCGGTTCGGGACCTCTCGGCTGACGATCGGCGGCAGCTCCGCCGGGGCCACCCTCGCCCTGGCCACCCTGCTACGGCTCAGGGACCGCGGTTCCCAGGACGCCCCGAGCGGCCCCGACGACGCGGTCCCGGCGAGCCGGTGCGGAGACGCGGTGAGCCGGCCCGCAAACATGATCGGCCGGTTCACCGGCGCCGCGCTCCAGTTCGGCACGTACGACATGAGCGCGCTCACCCCGGCCGGCCGCCGTATCGCGGACGAGTACTTCATCGAGGCGTACGTCGGCCACGTCCCCGCCCGCGACCGCGTCCTTCCCGACGTCTCCCCGCTCTACGCCGACCTCACCGGACTCCCCCCGGCCCTGCTGGTCATCGGGGCGGAGGACGTCCTGCTGGAGGACAACCTGACGCTCGCGGGCCGGTTGTCGGCCGCCGGGAACGACGTCGAGCTGCACCTCTACCCCGCCGCGCCCCACGGCTTCACCGGCCATCCCACCGCCCTCGCCGCCACCGCGCTCGCCGGCATCGGCTCCTGGCTGCGGGAACGTCTCTCCCTGACCGGCCCCGCCCGTCCCTCTTGATCCCGGTTCAGTCGCCCCGGACGCGGGCGTGCAGGTGCATGTCGTGACGGCCATCGTCGAGAGCCGACCGGAGGGGATCGTGGGCGGCGTCGAGAGAACACGGTTCATGGGCCCAGGATCGCCCGCCGCGGAATCCGTACGCCAAGCCCGCAGAATCAGTTCCGCCCGCCGCGCTCCCAGCGTTGCGCCGTGAGCGTCGCGGGCCGTCCGCCGGCCAGCCGTTCCGCGAACGGACGGACCAGTTCCCGCGCCTCGTCGGGGAGCGCCCGCACGGCCGCGACCGCGCCCGTCGTCCCGGCCCCCTCGTCGTCGGCCAGGGCGGCCACGAAGACCAGGCGGCCGTCCGGCTCCGCGCCCAGCAAGTCCCGCCGCTCACCGGCGTCGTGAGCGGTGTCGCCCTCGGCGTCGGCCGGCAGGGGCCACCGCGCGGTGACCAGGGTGTACGGGACGTCCGCCGCCGGTGCGCGGCTCAGCAGCACCTCGGCCGCGACGACCAGGAGATCCCGGTAGAGGCCCGCCTTCCAGAACGGCTCGTCCCGCGCGAACCACTCCGCCTCCGCCCGGTCCGCGAGGTCGACGACGTGGACGCTCCCCGTGTGCTCCTCCCCGTCGTCGGACACGGTCGGGCCGCGCAGGATCAGCCGGTCGTCGAACCGGTCCATGTAGGACCAGTGTTCCTCGCACAGCTCCATCAACTGGTCGGCGACACCGGGCTGGTCCTGGGCGTACACGTAGAACGGCATGCCGCGACCGTACCGGAGGCCCCGAAGGACGCGCCCGGCCCGCCCGATCGCGACGGAGAGCCCCGGCGGGCCCGCCCTGCTGATCCCCGCCGCAGGGTGGACCCCCTTCGTGGACGCCGTGAAGAGCGGGGCCCTCTCCGCCTGACCCCGAGGCCGGGCGGAGAGGGCCCGAGGCCGGGCGGAGAGGGCCCGGGGCCGGACGGAAAGGGCTCGCGGAGAGCGCCGGGCCGCGCGGGCCCGGCCCGTCTCACTCCCCCACGTACTCCGCCAGGTGCTCGCCCGTCAGGGTCGAGCGGGCCGCGACCAGGTCGGCCGGGGTACCCTCGAAGACGATCTTTCCGCCGTCGTGGCCCGCGCCGGGGCCGAGGTCGATGATCCAGTCGGCGTGGGCCATGACCGCCTGGTGGTGCTCGATGACGATCACCGACTTCCCGGAGTCGACCAGGCGGTCCAGCAGACCCAGGAGCTGTTCCACGTCCGCGAGGTGCAGGCCGGTGGTCGGCTCGTCCAGGACGTAGACGCCGCCCTTGTCGGCCATGTGCGTGGCCAGCTTGAGGCGTTGGCGTTCGCCGCCGGAGAGGGTGGTGAGGGGCTGGCCGAGACTCAGGTAACCGAGGCCGACGTCCACCAGGCGGGTCAGGATCTTGTGCGCGGCCGGGAGGGCCGCGTCACCGGAGCCGAAGAACGTCTCGGCCTCGGTGACCGACATCGCCAGGACCTCGCTGATGTCCCGGCCGCCGAAGTGGTAGTCGAGCACGGCCGGTTGGAACCGCTTGCCCTCGCAGTCCTCGCACGGGCTGGAGACAGCGGCCATGACGCCGAGGTCGGTGAAGATGACGCCCGCGCCGTTGCACGTGGGGCAGGCGCCCTCGGAGTTGGCGCTGAACAGGGCGGGCTTCACGCCGTTGGCCTTGGCGAACGCCTTGCGGATCGGCTCCAGCAGGCCGGTGTACGTGGCCGGGTTGCTGCGGCGGGAACCCTTGATGGGGCTCTGGTCGACCGAGATGACGTTCTCGCCCGCCGGGATCGACCCGTGGACGAGCGAGCTCTTCCCGGAGCCGGCGACACCCGTGATGACGGTGAGGACGCCGAGCGGGATGTCGACGTCCACGTCCCTGAGGTTGTGCGACGTCGCCCCGCGGATCTCCAGTGCGCCCGTGGGCTTGCGCACCTCCTCCTTGAGCACGGCCCGGTCGTCGAGGTGGCGGCCGGTGACCGTGCCGGAGCCGCGCAGCCCGTCCAGAGTGCCCTCGAAGCAGACGGTGCCGCCCGCCGTACCGGCGCCGGGGCCGAGGTCGACGATGTGGTCCGCGATGGCGATGGCCTCGGGCTTGTGCTCCACGACCAGGACCGTGTTGCCCTTGTCCCGCAGGCGCAGCAGGAGGTCGTTCATGCGCTGGATGTCGTGCGGGTGGAGGCCGATGGTCGGCTCGTCGAAGACGTACGTGACGTCGGTGAGGGAGGAGCCGAGGTGGCGGATCATCTTGACGCGCTGGGCCTCGCCGCCGGAGAGGGTGCCGGAGGGGCGGTCCAGGGCGAGGTAGCCGAGGCCGATCTCCACGAACGAGTCCAGGGTCTGCTGGAGCGCTTCGAGCAGCGGGGCGACCGAGGGCTCGTCCAGACCCCGGACCCACTCCGCGAGGTCGCGGATCTCCATGGCGCAGGCGTCGGCGATGGAGATCTTCTTGATCTTCGAGGAGCGGGCGCCCTCGGTGAGCCGGGTGCCCTCGCACTCGGGGCAGGTGGCGAAGGTGACCGCCCGGTCGACGAAGTCCCGGATGTGGGGCTGCATCGCCTCGCGGTCCTTGGACAGGAACGACTTCTGGATCTTGGGGATCAACCCCTCGAAGGTGAGGGTGGAGCCCTCGACCTTCACCTTGGTCGGCTCCTTGTAGAGGAAGTCCCGCATCTCCCGCTCGGTGAACTTGGCGATGGGCTTGTTCGGGTCGAGGAAGCCGGACTCCGCGTAGATCCGCACGGTCCACCAACTGTCCGACTTCCAGCCGGGGATGGTGAACGCACCCTCGGCGATCGACTTGGAGTCGTCGTAGAGCTGGGTGAGGTCGATGTCGGAGACCGTGCCGCGCCCTTCGCAGCGCGGGCACATGCCGCCGGTGCGGCTGAACGTCGCCTTCTCGGTCTTCTTGTTGCCGCGCTCGACGGTGATCGCACCGCTGGCGGTCACCGAGGGGACGTTGAAGGCGAACGCGCCGGGCGGGCCGATGTGCGGCCGGCCGAGCCGGCTGAAGAGGATGCGGAGCATGGCGTTGGCGTCGGTGGCGGTGCCGACGGTGGAGCGGGGGTCGCTGCCCATGCGCTGCTGGTCGACGATGATCGCCGTCGTCAGGCCGTCGAGCACGTCGACGTCGGGGCGGGCCTGCGAGGGCATGAAGCCCTGGACGAACGCGCTGTACGTCTCGTTGATCAGCCGCTGGGACTCGGCGGCGATGGTGCTGAAGACCAGCGAGCTCTTGCCCGAACCGGAGACGCCGGTGAACACCGTCAGCCGGCGCTTCGGCAGCTCGATGCTGACGTCCTTCAGGTTGTTCTCGCGCGCGCCGTGCACCCGGATCAGGTCGTGGCTGTCGGCGGCGTGCGGGGTGGGCTGCTGCTGGGACTTCGTTCTCGGGGCCATGCTCGTCGTCTCTCCATGTGGCTGGTGGCGCGGAGCCTGCTGGTCGTACGTGGGGGCCGGGGCCGTTTCGGCCCCGGCCCGGCACCGCCCCGGTCGGGCGGGTGCTACTTCGTGCTCTGGGTCATGCGGACCATGTTTCCGGCGGGGTCGCGGAAGGCGCAGTCGCGGACGCCGTACGGCTGGTCGATCGGTTCCTGGAGGACCTCGCCGCCCGCCGCGCGGACCTGCTCGAAGGCCGCGTCCACGTCGTCGGAGGTGAGGATGACGCCGCGCAGCATGCCCTTGGCGAGCAGTTCGGCCATGGTGCGGCGGTCGGCCTCCGGGGCGTTGGGGTCGGCGAGCGGGGGTTCCAGGACGATCTCGACGTCCGGCTGCGAGGGGGACCCGACGGTCACCCAGCGCATGCCTTCGAACCCGACGTCGTTGCGCACCTCCATTCCCAGGGCGTCGCGGTAGAAGGCGAGCGCCTTGTCGTGGTCGTCGACGGCGATGAAGCACTGCGAGAGCTTGATGTCCATGCGTTTCACGCTACGGGCGGGGTGGGCGATCCGCTTCTCCATTCCTGACCGGTCGGGTGAGCATCTTGGCGACGCAGGCCGGGATGGTCTCGCCGGCGTCGTGGGGCCGGGCGCGGTAGGCGCTCGGGCTCTCCCCGACCAGCTCCGTGAAGCGGGTGCTGAACGAGCCCAGTGACGTACAGCCGACGGCGAAGCAGACGTCCGTGACCGACAGGTCGCCCCGGCGCAGCAGCGCCTTGGCCCGCTCGATGCGGCGGGTCATGAGGTAGCTGTACGGGGTCTCGCCGAAGGCGGCGCGGAAGCTGCGGGAGAAGTGCCCCGCCGACATGAGGGCGTCGCGGGCCAGCGAGGGGACGTCGAGCGGTTCGGCGTACTCGCGGTCCATGCGGTCGCGGGCCCGGCGCAGCCGGGCCAGGTCCTCCAGCCTCACTCCCCCACCCTCCCACGGTGTCCCGCACCCGGCAGCGCCTTCCCGGAGCCCGGGACCGGAGGCCGGAAGGCCCGGCGCTCGGAGCCGGAGGCCCGGAACCGGAACACGGCGTTCGGGCCCCGGAACCGGAGACCGGAAGCCCGGGACCCGGCCCCGAAGTCCGCAGCCCCGACAAGGCCCGTCACCACTCGCGCCGGGCGATCAGCTCCTCCGGGTCCGCGTCCGCGAACCCGTACGCGGTGGCGATGACCCAGAACGCCTCGCCTATCTCCTCGCGGGCGACCGTCTCGATCTCGCTGCCGGCCTCCTCGAACGCGGCCTCCAGGTCGTTGAACGCCTCGGTCGCCACCGCCGTCAGCGCGTACAGGGCGGCGAGGTCGGCGGGCCGCTCGGCCTCGATCCGCTCGCACAGGGCGCGCAGGACGGCCGTGCCCCGGTCCAGGACGTGGTCCGGGAAGTACTCGTCCTCGTAGAGCAGAGCCAGGAAGGTGTACCCCGCCAGCCGTTCGTTCGTGATCGCCACGCCGATCCCCCCGGATGTGTCTCCCGCACGCGGTGTTCCGCGTGTTCCGCACGTGATGCGTCCCCGTGTCCGTACCCGTGCCGTACGGTCGTCGCCGTCCGGTTCCGATCCTGCCTCACGCCACTGACAATCGGCCCTCGCCGCCCGCCCCGGCGCGTGACGGGCTCCGTCGCCCGTCCGGGCGGGTGCCGCGCATCACCCTGGACAGCGACCGCAACCGGCGGGTAACTTCGGAGGAGGACTGAGCAAGCGCTTAGCCGAGGACGACGCGACCGCCGACCAAGGAGGCACCCCGTGCGCCGTACGGTATTCAACGAGGACCATGAGGCGTTCCGGGAGACCATCCGCGCCTTCATCGCGGCCGAGGTCGTGCCGGTCTACGACGAGTGGTTCGCCGCGGGCCAGGCCCCGCGCGACTTCTACCTCAAGCTGGGCGAGCTGGGCATCTTCGGCATCGAGGTCGACGAGGAGTACGGCGGCGCGGGCATCGACTCGCACAAGTACGAGGCCGTCATCTACGAGGAGACCGCCCGCGCGGGCGTCTCCTTCGGCGGCTCCGGCGTGCACACGCTGCTCGGCCTCCCGTACATCAAGATGCTGGCCACCGACGACCAGAAGAAGCGCTGGCTGCCCAAGTTCGCCTCGGGCGAGGAGATGTGGGCCCTCGCGATGACCGAGCCGGGCACCGGCTCCGACGTCGCGGGCATGAAGACCACCGCCAAGCTCTCCGAGGACGGCACCCACTACGTCCTCAACGGCGCCAAGACCTTCATCACCGGCGGCGTCCACGCCGACCGCGTGATCGTCTGCGCCCGCACCGCCGCCCCGCGCGAGGACGACCGCCGCTTCGGCATCTCCCTCTTCGCCGTCGACACGAAGTCCGAGGGCTACTCGGTCGGCCGCAAGCTCGACAAGCTGGGCCTGCGCGTCTCCGACACCGCCGAGCTGGCCTTCGTCGACGTCAAGGTCCCCGTCGAGGACCTGATGGGCGAGGAGAACAAGGGCTTCGGCTACCTCGGCACCAACCTGGCCTCCGAGCGCTGGGGCATCGCCTTCGGCGCGTACGCCCAGGCCGCGGCGGCCGTCCGGTTCGCCAAGGAGTACGTGCAGGACCGCACGGTCTTCGGCAAGACCGTCGCCTCGTTCCAGAACACCAAGTTCGAGCTGGCCGCCTGCCAGGCCGAGGTGGACGCGGCCCAGGCCGTCGCCGACCGCGCGCTGGAGGCGCTGGACGCCGGTGAGCTGACGGCGGCCGAGGCGGCTTCCGCGAAGCTGTTCTGCACCGAGGTCGCCCACCGCGTCATCGACCGCTGCCTCCAGCTCCACGGCGGCTACGGCTTCATGAACGAGTACCCGATCGCCCGCCTCTACGCGGACAACCGGGTCAACCGCATCTACGGCGGCACCAGCGAGGTCATGAAGTCGATCATCGCCAAGTCCATGGGTCTGTAGAGGGCCGTCCTTTCTCCATGACCGAGAGCCCCGACCCCCTGCTCGATCTGCTCCACCTGCTCGACCTGGAGCAGATCGAGCGGGACATCTTCCGGGGCATGAGCCGCAGTTCGCTCGTGCCCCGGGTGTTCGGCGGCCAGGTGGCGGCCCAGGCGCTCGTCGCCGCGGGCCGCACCGTGCCGGCCGACCGCGCCGCCCACTCCCTGCACGCGTACTTCCTGCGGGCGGGCGACCCGGGCGCGCCCATCGTGTACACCGTCGACCGCATCCGGGACGGGCGGTCCTTCACCACCCGCCGCGTGGTCGCCGTCCAGCACGGGCAGCCGATCTTCCACCTCTCCGCGTCCTTCCAGAGCCACGAGGAGGGCATGGAGCACCAGGCGCCCATGCCCGCCGCGCCCGACCCGGAGACGCTGCCGACCGCCGCCGAGATGCTGCCCCGGTACGCGGACCGCTTCAGCTCCCCCGGGGTTGTGGACCGGCTGATCGAGGCGCGCGCCGCGGTGGATCTGCGGTACGTGGACACCCCGCCGTTCGCCACGGTGGGCGAGGCGCGCGAACCGCGTTCGCAGGTGTGGTTCCGGACCAACGGCAAACTGGCCGACGACCCGCTGCTGCACGTCTGCCTGGCCACCTACGTCTCCGACATGACCCTGCTCGACTCGGTGCTGCTCGCCCACGGGCGGGGCGGCTGGGCGGTCGGGGACGTGGTCGGGGCGAGCCTGGACCACGCGATGTGGTTCCACCGGCCGTTCCGGGCGGACGAGTGGCTGCTGTACGACCAGGAGTCGCCCTCCGCGTCCGGCGGGCGCGGGCTCGGCCAGGCCCGCATCCACACCGCCGACGGACGCCTCGCGATCACCGTCATCCAGGAAGGCGTCGTCCGCGTCCCGCGAGGATGAACGGCCTCCGAAGCCGCGGTTCCGACATACTCCCCACCATGAGCGACGCGAAAGCGAGCAGGGAGACCGAGGACGGGGAGACCGAAGGCGGGGAGTCCGCCTTCACCGTGATCGTGGCGGCCGCCGCCAACCTCGGCATCGCCGTGGCCAAGGCCGTCGCCGGGCTGATCAGCGGCTCCAGCGCGATGCTCTCGGAGGCGGCCCACTCGGTCGCCGACACGGTCACCGAGGTCATGCTCCTCGCCGCCCTGAAGCGGAGCGAGAAGCCGGCCGACGAGGAGCACCCTCTCGGCTACGGCCCCGAGCGGTACATCTGGGCGATGCTCGCCTCCATCGCCACCTTCGTCGGCGGGGCCGTCTTCTCGATCTACGACGGGGTGCACACGCTGGTCGCGGGCGAGGAGCTGGGCGATCCGCTGGTCTCGTACATCGTGCTGGGCGTCGCCTTCCTGCTGGAGGGCTATTCGCTGCGCACCGGGGTCAAGCAGGTGCGGCGCGAGGCGTCGCGGCTGCGGGTGCCGGACACGTACTACCTGCGCCACACGCCCGACACGGCGGTGAAGGCCGTCGTCATGGAGGACTCGGCGGCGCTGATCGGGCTGCTGCTGGCGGCGGGCGGCCTGCTGGGCGGGCAGCTCTCCGGTTCGGGCGTCTGGGACGGGATCGCGTCCTGCCTGATCGGGCTGCTGCTGGTGTACGTGGCCTGGGTCCTGGGCCGCTCCAACGCGCAGCTCCTCATCGGCCGGCCGCTGCCCGCCGCGGTGCGCGCGGGCGTGCGCGATGAGCTGCTGTCGGTGCCCCACGTCGTGGACGTCCTGGAGCTGACGACGCTGATCCAGGGGCCGACCGAGATGCTGATCGCCGCGAAGGTCGACTTCCGCGACATGGCGACCGCCGCCGAGGTCGAGTGGGCCTGCGAGGAGGCGGAGGCGCGGCTGAGGGAGCGGTTCCCGTCGATCCGGCGGGTGTACCTGGACCCGACGCCGGGACGGGCCCAGCGGGTGCGCGGCGGCCCCTGAGGGAGCACGGGCGGGCGGCGCGCGGACGTACTGCCGTGTGTACGGCGTACGCCCGCGCCCGCCCGGAGGCTGTACGGGGACGCGCGCCCCGCGCACGTACGAAGACTCCCGCGCGCCCGGCGGACGTATGGGGCGCGGCGGACGTACGGGACGCGCGCCCGGCGGGCCCCGGCTACGCGGCGGACCCGGCGGGCCCCGGCTCGGGCTCCTCCTCCAGCAGCCCGGCCGCGTGCAGCAGGTAGTCCGTCATCGGGTCGTAGTAGCGCGGGTCGGTGACGTGGTCGTCGAGCGGGACCGTGACCTGGAGGGCGCCCTCCGCCTCGGCGAGGAAGAGCGCCGGGTCGTTGCAGTCCGCGTAGCCGATCGCGTCCAGGCCGCGCTGTCCGGCGCACCCGGCCCAGCCGTGGTCCGCGACGACCAGATCGGGCAGCGGGCGGCCCAGGTGGGCCATGGCGTCGAGGATGGCGGCCATGGGGGCCGGCGAGTGGGTGTGCCAGAGGGTGGCCCCGCGCTCCAGCACGGCGACGTCCGCGAACTGGAAGACCATGCCCTCGTCGGCCATCAGCCCGGACGGGATGCGGACGATCTCGCAGCCCGCGCGGCGCAGCGCGTCCGCCGTCTGCCGGTGCACGTCCAGCAGGCCGCCGGGGTGCCCGGTGGCGAAGAGGACCCGCTCGCGGCCGTCGGCGGCCTTGCGCAGGCGGGCCGCCATCCGCTCCAGGGCGTCCACCGTCAGCTCGGGGTCGATGGTGTCCTGGCCCTGCCGGTGCGCCGGGTCGTCGTTGACGCCGCAGCGCTCGGCCATCACGGCGAGCACGTCCTGCTCGTCGGTCCAGCGGTCGCCGAGCTCCAGGCCCAGCCAGTAGTGGCGGTCGCCGTTGGCGAGCTTGCGGTAGTGGGAGAGGTTGTTGTCGCGCGGTGTGGCGACGTTCCCGGCGATACGCGTGCGGACGAGGTGGTCGACGAGGGCGGCGCGGCTGGGTATCGGCATGGACCCATTGTGCCGTCCGGTGTGCGCAGTGTGCTCGGAGTCCTCGACAGCGGCCCCGGGCGGCCGTGGCCGGCGGCCGGGCGGACGGCGGGAACCCCAGGTCCGGCGGGCGGACCGCACACCGCTCCGCGCCGGCGCTCCGCCGGGCCCGACAAGTCTTCCGGGACTGTTCACCCCGGCGTGACCCGCTCCTTCCTCCGCCGGATACGGGGCGGTCCCGGCGGTCGCCCCGTCCTCAGGGGCTCGGACTGAGGCCCTCCACCGCGAGCGTGAAGAGGCGGTCGGCGCGGGCCGAGGGGTCGGTGTAGTGCTCGGTGGCCAGAGCCATGCCGACGACGAGGGTGAGCAGGTCGTGGAAGGTGGTGCCCGCTCTGACCGTCCCCTCCGCCAGGGCGCGGGCCAGCAGCGGGGCCGCCGCGTCCGCGAGCAGCGCGCCGCAGGAGTCCGGCGCGGCCCCCTCGGCCGGCCGGTCGGTGGGCGGCTCGTAGGTCAGGGCGTCCGCGAGGCCCCGCGCGGAGACGGCGTACGCGAGGAGGTCGTGCAGCCACTCCAGGAGCGCGGTCCGGCTGTCCCCGGACCGGCCCAGGTCGTCCGCGCGCCGGCAGAGGGCCTGGACGCGTTCCTGGAAGACGGCTTCGAGGAGGGCCTGGCGGGTGGGGAAGTGGCGTCGCACGGTGGCCGAACCGACGCCCGCGGTGCGGGCGACCTGTTCGAGGGAGGCCGCCGCGCCGTGCCGGGCCACCTCGGCCTCGGCCACGGCGAGGATGCGGCTGTAGTTGCGGCGGGCGTCCGCGCGCTGACCGGTCACGTTCTCTCCCCGTTGCCAAGCGGTGGGCCCCGCCATATCGTAGCGACGGTTAAACGGCGGGCCCCGCTGTTTCTCGCCGCGCGCACCCCTGCCGTACCGCGCCCGGCCTGTTCGCCGATCCCGAGGAGACCCCGCGATGACGTCGACTTCCGCTCCCGTCCTGGTCACCGGTGCCACCGGACGCCAGGGCGGGGCCGCCGCCCGCGCGCTGCTGGCCGCCGGTGTGCCGGTCCGCGCGCTGGTGCGCGACCCGCTGGCCCGGCGCGCGCGGGAGGTGGAGGCGCTGGGTGCGGAGCTGATCGCCGGCGATCTCTCCGTCCGGTCCTCGCTGGACCCCGCCTGCGCGGGCGTCCGTGCCGTGTTCTCGGTGCAGATGCCTCCGATGAGCGAGAGCGGCGTCGACTTCGCCGGGGAGCTGGCGCAGGCGACGCACCTGATCGGGGCGGCGCGGGCGGCGGGCGTCGCGCAGTTCGTCCAGTCCTCGACCAGCGGGGTGGGGGTCCACACGGAGACCCCGGGCTGGGCGGAGGGGCGGTGGGCGGCGCTGGAGCCCTACTTCGCCACCAAGGAGGCGATCCTGGAGGCGGTGCGCGGCGCGGGATTCTCCCGCTGGACCGTGGTCAAGCCCGCGTTCTTCATGGAGAACCTGCCCCAGTTGGCGCCGCGCGGCCCGGAGGGCGGGCTGGCGACCGTCGTCCGGCCGGAGACGACGCTGGCCCTGGTGGCGTGCGAGGACATCGGCGCGGCGGTCGCCCACGCCGTACGGGACCCCGACCGGTTCCACCGGGTGGAGCTGGAGCTCGCGGGCGACCGGCTCACGATGGAGCAGGTGGCCGGGGTGCTCTCCGATGTGTGGGGCGTACCGGTGAAGGCTCCCGTCATGGATCTCGACGACGCGCTCGCGGCGGGCATGCCGTCCTGGGGCGCGGGTCACGCGTGGTCCAACGCCCTCACGCAGCCGGCCCACCCGCGCCTCGCCACGGACCTCGGGATTCCGGTGACCTCGTTCGCCGCCTGGGCGCACCGGCACCTGTCGCCGGCGACCTGAGGGACGGCAGCGATGTGAGAGGCAGCGGGGCCTGGGGGCAGCGGTCCGGGAGGCAGCGGCCTGAGGGCAGCGGGGCCTGAGGGCAGCGGTGCGAGGGGCGGCGCCCCGGAAGCCGGGCCGGTGCGAGGGGCGGCGGCCCGGGAGGCAGCGGGGCCTGAGGGCAGCGGTGCGAGGGGCGGCGCCCCGGGAGCCGGGCTCTACGACACCACGGAGAGGACCGTCACCACGGTCACCGCGGAGATCGCCGCCTGGAGGTTGCCGATCGCCTCGCGCACGCTCACGCCCGCCCACTGGCCTTCGGCGATCTCGGCCATGCGCGGCGCGATCCGCTTCTTCGGCACGCCCGGGAACGCCTGGGGGTGCATGCCGGTGGCGTGCAGCAGGGCGACGAGGGAGCTGGTGCGGGCGTCCGGCTCGGCCCCCTCCAGGACCACGGAGGCCAGCCGGGCGCGCAGTTCGCGCTCGACGGTGCCGTCCGCCTCCGGGTAGCGGCGGACCGGGAAGACGCCGAGGGCCCGGTGCCTCTCCTCGGTCACCAGGCCGCGAGCGACGAGGCTCGCCACCACGTCCTGCGATCCCTTGGCGTGCTCCCGGGTCAGCCAGTCGGACACCTTGCGGCTGCTGGACGCGCCGTGCACCCAGCGCGTGAGCCGGTCGAGCCGGCCGTCGAGGAGCGGGTCGCCCGTCGGGGTGGGGTCGAAGACCTCGACGCGGCCGCCCTTCACCGTGGCGCGGCCCGCCATGACGAGTTCCAGGAGCATGCCGGCCGCCACGCCCCAGCGGGCCGCGGTCTGCCCCTGCGCCGCACCGGTGGCGTCGTCCAGCGACAGCAGCATGATCTCTTCGCCCAGCGAGACGGTCACGGCGCGGCTCCCCGATTCGTTGCGTACTGACCGGAGAGACGTACGTACCCGGTTCCGGGTTGCCCGGAACCCGACGGCCGGCGGGCGGCGGAAGCCGCTGGTCGGATGCTCGGGCAGGAGGACGGCTGAATGGTCGGACCGCAGAAAGGTTGGACACCGCGGCAGGCGGACGGCCCGACAGGCTGACAGCCGAACGCCCAGGCAGCCGGACAGTCGGGACCCTCGGACCGCCAGGCCGTCAGGCCGTCTCCGCCGCCGCGAAAGCGCCCCGGGCCAGCCGGTGCAGCAGGCCGGCGGTCGCCGCGCGGCCGGGGAGGGCGTCGGGGCGGGCCAGGTGCGGAGTGGAGTTCAGCAGGCCGAAGACGGCGTGCACGGTGACGCGGGCCCGGTTCTCGGCCAGCGACGGGTACAGGGCGCGGACGACGCCGACCCAGACCTCGACGTACTCGCGCTGGAGCCGCCGCACCCGCTTGCGGTCCGTGTCGCGCAGCCGGTCCAGCTCGCGGTCGTGGAGGGTGATCAGGGGGCGGTCGTCGAGGGCGAAGTCGATGTGGCCCTCGATGAGCGCGTCCAGAAGGGCCTCCGGGGAGCCGCCGCCCCGGGCCTCGTCCTCCGCCACCCGCCGCCGTCCGCCCTCCAGGAGGCGCTCGCTGATCCCCACCAGCAGCTCGGCGAGCATCGCGTCCTTGCCGGGGAAGTGCCGGTAGAGGCCGGGGCCGCTGATGCCGACGGCGGCGCCTATCTCGTCGACGCCGACACCGTGGAAGCCGCGCTCGGCGAAGAGGCGGGCGGCCTCCCGCAGGATCTGCTCGCGGCGGGTGGGGGCCGCGACGCGGGCGGCATGGGTGCTCATGGGGATTCATTCTAGACAGGGTCGTTAGCGCTCGTTAACCTGAGGGGAAACGCGTTAACGCTCATTAACAGCACGTCAACGCTTTCACCACTGCGGTACGGGCAAGGGGGCTCGACACGATGCAGCAGGCACCGGTCCTGGCGAGCGCGGCCGATCCCGCCTCGGGGGCCTGGCAGGCCAACGAGGCGGCGCATCGCGCGCTCTCCGACGAATTGGCGGACCGCCTCGCCACGGCGCGGCTGGGCGGGGGTGAGAGGGCGCGGGCCCGCCACGAGGCGCGCGGCAAGCTGCTCCCCCGGGACCGGGTGGACACCCTGCTCGACGCGGGCTCGCCCTTCCTGGAGCTGGCCCCGCTGGCGGCCGACGGGATGTACGGGGGCCAGGCCCCCGCCGCCGGTGTCGTCGCGGGCATCGGGCGGGTCTCCGGCCGGGAGTGCGTGATCGTCGCCAACGACGCGACCGTCAAGGGCGGCACGTATTACCCGATGACCGTGAAGAAGCATCTGCGCGCCCAGGAGGTGGCGCTGGAGAACCGTCTCCCCTGCCTGTATCTGGTCGACTCCGGGGGCGCGTTCCTGCCGATGCAGGACGAGGTCTTCCCCGACCGGGACCATTTCGGGCGGATCTTCTACAACCAGGCCCGGATGTCGGGGGCCGGCATCCCGCAGATCGCCGCGGTCATGGGTTCCTGCACGGCCGGCGGGGCGTACGTCCCGGCGATGAGCGACGAGGCCGTCATCGTCCGGAACCAGGGCACGATCTTCCTCGGCGGCCCGCCGCTGGTGAAGGCCGCGACCGGCGAGGTCGTCACGGCGGAGGAACTGGGCGGCGGCGAGGTCCACTCCCGCACGTCGGGGGTCACCGACCACCTCGCGGAGGACGACGCGCACGCCCTGCGGATCGTCCGGAACATCGTCGCGACCCTCCCGGACCGCGCCCCGCTCCCCTGGTCGGTCGAGCCGGCCGAGGAGCCGAAGGCGGACCCGGCCGGGCTGTACGGCGCGGTCCCGGTGGACTCCCGCACGCCGTACGACGTACGCGAGGTGATCGCCCGGGTGGTGGACGGCTCGCGGTTCCAGGAGTTCAAGGCGGAGTACGGGCAGACGCTGATCACCGGGTTCGCCCGGATCCACGGCCACCCGGTCGGGATCGTCGCGAACAACGGCATCCTGTTCTCCGAGTCGGCCCAGAAGGGCGCGCACTTCATCGAGCTGTGCGACCAGCGCGGCATCCCGCTCGTCTTCCTCCAGAACATCTCCGGTTTCATGGTCGGCCGGGACTACGAGGCCGGCGGCATCGCCAAGCACGGCGCGAAGATGGTGACGGCGGTCGCCTGCACCCGGGTCCCGAAGCTGACGGTCGTCGTCGGCGGTTCGTACGGCGCGGGCAACTACTCCATGTGCGGCCGGGCCTACAGCCCCCGCTTCCTGTGGATGTGGCCGAACGCCAAGATCTCGGTGATGGGTGGCGAGCAGGCCGCCTCCGTGCTGGCCACCGTCAAGCGCGACCAGCTCGGCGACGACTGGAGCGCCGAGGACGAGGAGGAGTTCAAGGCGCCGATCCGCGCCCAGTACGAGACCCAGGGCAACGCGTACTACGCCAGCGCCCGGCTCTGGGACGACGGCGTGATCGACCCCGTGGACACCCGCCAGGTGCTGGGCCTCGCGCTGACGGCCTGCGCCAACGCCCCGCTGCCCGAGAAGGACCCGGCCGGCCCGGGCTTCGGCGTCTTCCGGATGTGAGGAAAAGATGACGACGATGTTCGACACGGTACTGGTCGCCAACCGCGGCGAGATCGCGGTCCGGGTGATCCGGACCCTGCGGGAGCAGGGCGTGCGCTCGGTCGCGGTCTTCAGCGACGCGGACGCGGACGCCCGGCACGTACGGGAGGCGGACACGGCGGTACGGATCGGCCCGCCGCCCGCCGCCGAGAGCTATCTGAACGTACCGGCGCTCCTGGAGGCGGCCCGCCGCACGGGCGCGCAGGCAGTCCACCCGGGGTACGGATTCCTGGCGGAGAACGCGGAGTCCGCGCAGGCGTGCGCGGACGCGGGGCTGGTCTTCATCGGCCCGCCCGCCTCGGCGATCGCGCTCATGGGCGACAAGATCCGGGCCAAGGAGACGGTGGCGGCGTACGGGGTGCCGGTGGTCCCCGGCTCCTCCGGCAGCGGGCTGACCGACGCCCAACTGGAGGCGGCGGCACGGGAGATCGGCACCCCGGTCCTGCTCAAGCCCTCGGCGGGCGGCGGCGGCAAGGGCATGCGCCTGGTGCGGGACGCGGCGCTGCTGGCGGACGAGATCGCGGCGGCCCGGCGCGAGGCGCGTGCCTCCTTCGGCGACGACACGCTCCTCGTGGAGCGGTGGATCGACCGCCCGCGCCACATCGAGATCCAGGTGCTCGCCGACGCCCACGGCACCGTGATCCACCTGGGCGAGCGCGAGTGCTCGCTGCAGCGCCGCCACCAGAAGATCATCGAGGAGGCGCCGAGCGTCCTGCTGGACGAGGCGACCCGGGCGGCGATGGGCGAGGCGGCGGTGCGGGCGGCACGCTCCTGCGGGTACGCGGGCGCGGGGACGGTGGAGTTCATCGTCCCGGGCGACGACCCGTCCTCGTACTACTTCATGGAGATGAACACCCGCCTCCAGGTCGAGCACCCGGTGACCGAGCTGATCACCGGCCTGGATCTGGTGGAGTGGCAGCTGCGGGTGGCGGCGGGCGAGCGGCTCCCGTACGCGCAGGAGGACATCACCCTCACCGGCTGGGCGGTCGAGGCGAGGGTCTGCGCCGAGGACCCGTCCCGCGGCTTCCTGCCCTCCGGCGGTACGGTGCTGGCGCTGCGCGAGCCGCAGGGCGGCGGGGTGCGGACGGACTCGGGGCTCAGCGAGGGCGTGCCGGTGGGCAGCCTGTACGACCCGATGCTGTCGAAGGTCATCGCGTACGGCCCCGACCGCGCGACGGCGCTGCGCAAGCTGCGGGCGGCCCTGGCGGACACGGTGATCCTGGGCGTCCCGACCAACGCGGGGTTCCTGCGGCGCCTGCTGGCCCACCCGGACGTCGTCGCGGGACGGCTGGACACCGGTCTGGTGGAGCGCGAGGCGGAGGGCCTGGTGCCGGACGCGGTACCGGACGAGGTGTACGCGGCGGCCGCGGCGGTCCGCCGGGAGGCGCTGGAGCCCCGGCCGGACGCGGGCGGCTGGACGGACCCGTTCTCGGTGCCGAACGGGTGGCGGACGGGGGGTGTACGGGCACCGCTGCACTTCCCCTTGCGAGTAGGGGTACGTGAACCCGTGACTCGGATCGCCCCGGCCTCCGCGACGGTCACGGCGGACCGGGTGACGGTCGAACTCGACGGCGCGGTGGGCCACTTCCACCGCTCGGGCGAATGGCTCGGCCGGGACGGCGACACCTGGCACGTCCAGGACCACGACCCGGTGGAGGCGTCCCTGAGCGGGGCGGGCCGCAGCGGGGCGGACACCCTGGCGGCCCCGATGCCGGGCACGGTCACCGTGGTCAAGGTGGCCGTCGGCGACGAGGTCGAGGCGGGGCAGAGCCTGCTCGTGGTGGAGGCGATGAAGATGGAACACGTGATCTCCGCCCCGCACGCGGGAACGGTGACCGAGCTGGACGTCGCGGCGGGCGCGACCGTGGCGATGGACCAGATCCTGGCGGTCGTGGCCCCTCGGGAGGACGCGTGAGCACGCGGCGACTCCCCATGGAGGTCCCGGCCCCGGGCCTTCCCTCCCGGGTCCGCATCCACGAAGTGGGCGCGCGGGACGGCCTGCAGAACGAGAAGGAGACGGTCCCGACGGCGGTGAAGGCGGAGTTCATCCGCCGCCTGGCGGAGGCCGGTCTCACCACGATCGAGGCGACGAGCTTCGTCCACCCCAAGTGGGTGCCCCAACTGGCGGACGCGGAGCAGCTGTTCCCCCTCATCGGGGACATCGCGGACGTGGGCGACGTCTCGCTCCCCGTCCTCGTGCCGAACGAACGCGGGCTGGACCGGGCGCTGGCGCTCGGGGCCCGGTCGATCGCGGTGTTCGGCTCGGCGACGGAGACGTTCGCCGCGCGCAATCTGAACCGGACGGTGGCCGAGTCGCTGGCGATGTTCGAGCCGGTGGTGACCCGCGCGAAGGCGGAGAAGGCCCACGTGCGCGGCTACCTGTCGATGTGCTTCGGCGACCCGTGGGAAGGCGCGGTCCCGGTCGCTCAGGTGGTGAAGGTCGCCAAGGCGCTGATGGACCTGGGCTGCGACGAGCTGTCGCTGGGCGACACGATCGGGGTGGCGACGCCGGGCCACGTGACGGCACTCCTGACAGCCCTCAACGAGGCGGCCGTTCCCACGGAGGCCATCGGCGTCCACTTCCACGACACGTACGGCCAGGCGCTGTCGAACACCCTGACGGCGCTCCGGCACGGGGTGACCACGGTCGACGCGTCGGCGGGCGGCCTGGGCGGCTGCCCGTACGCGAAGAGCGCCACGGGAAACCTCGCCACCGAGGACCTGGTCTGGATGCTCGACGGCCTCGGCATCGAGACGGGCGTCGACCTGGACGCCCTGACCGCCACCAGCGTCTGGCTGGCCGAACACCTGGGCCGGCCGAGCCCATCCCGCACGGTCCGCGCCCTGTCCCCTTCTTCCGCCTCCCACAAGGAGTGAGTGACCCCATGTCCCTGGACCACCGGCTGACCGCCGAGCACGAGGAACTGCGCCGCACGGTCGAGGAGTTCGCGCACGACGTGGTCGCGCCGAAGATCGGCGACTTCTACGAGCGCCACGAGTTCCCGTACGAGATCGTGCGCGAGATGGGCCGCATGGGTCTGTTCGGGCTGCCGTTCCCGGAGGAGTACGGCGGCATGGGCGGCGACTACCTGGCGCTCGGGATCGCCCTGGAGGAGCTGGCCCGGGTCGACTCCTCGGTGGCGATCACCCTGGAGGCCGGGGTCTCGCTGGGCGCTATGCCGCTCCACCTGTTCGGCACGGAGGAGCAGAAGCGGCAGTGGCTGCCGAAGCTGTGCGCGGGCGAGGCGCTGGGCGCGTTCGGCCTGACCGAGCCGGACGGCGGTTCGGACGCGGGCGGCACCCGGACGACGGCGGTTCTCGACGAGGCGACCGACGAGTGGGTCATCAACGGCTCGAAATGCTTCATCACCAACTCGGGTACGGACATCACGGAGTTGGTGACGGTCACGGCGGTCACGGGCCGCAAGGAGGACGGCCGCCCCCTGATCTCCGCGATCATCGTCCCCTCGGGCACGCCCGGCTTCACGGTCGCCGCCCCGTACTCCAAGGTCGGCTGGAACGCCTCGGACACCCGCGAGCTGTCCTTCGCGGACGTCCGCGTCCCGGCCGCCAACCTCCTGGGCGAACAGGGCCGCGGCTACGCCCAGTTCCTGCGCATCCTGGACGAGGGCCGGATCGCGATCTCCGCCCTGGCGACGGGCCTGGCGCAGGGCTGTGTGGACGAGTCGGTGAAGTACGCGCACGAGCGCCACGCGTTCGGCAAGCCGATCGGCGCGAACCAGGCGATCCAGTTCAAGATCGCCGATATGGAGACGCGCGCCCACATGGCCCGCGTCGGCTGGCGCGACGCGGCGTCCCGCCTGGTGGCGGGCGAACCGTTCAAGAAGGAGGCGGCCATCGCGAAGCTGTACTCCTCGACGGTCGCGGTGGACAACGCCCGCGACGCCACACAGATCCACGGCGGCTACGGCTTCATGAACGAGTACCCGGTGGCCCGCATGTGGCGGGACTCGAAGATCCTGGAGATCGGCGAGGGCACGAGCGAGGTCCAGCGCATGCTGATCGCCCGGGAGTTGGGCCTGAAGGGCTGAACCACCGACCGACGCGCCGCCTGCCGCCGCCCCGCCGGCCGTGGACCGCTCCACGGTCGGCGGGGCGGGGCGTGAGAACACGTCAGCCGCCGGGACGGGCCCCGATCGGGGCGCGGCCCCGCCGGGCGCGCGCTACGGGCGGACTCCGCACAACTCCATCCGGCTGAGCAGCAGTTCGCCTCTCCCTCAGCGCCAGGCGTGGCGGATCCGCAGCCGTCCGTAGCCCATCGCGCCCGAGAGACGGAAGCGCGGTGCGTCGGGGCGGGACGGCTGCCGGGGCGTGTACCGCAGGTCCTTCCACCCGGTCGCCAGCCCAGTGACGTCGACGACCGCGTCGCGGGGCACCACGATGACCGCGTTGCCGGTGCCGAGGTTCAGCTCGATGTCCGCGACCGGGTGCTCGAAGCGTGCCCGCGACAGATTCAGGCGCACCCGCCCGAAGGCGGACTGGACGATGAGGCGCCGAGGCACCTGCCATACCCCGCGCCGCTTGATACGCCCCCCGGCGGCGGCGATCGTCTCCGTGCCGCCCGGGTCCTCGGCGGGGAGCAGATCGAGGGCGGCGGTCAGTTCGCCGTGCGTCGTGGAGGCCAGCACCCGGTCGAGCCGTTCGTCCATCTCCTCGTGGGAGATGCGCTCCTCGGCGTACGCCTCCCGCACCCGCCGCACAGCGCTGTCGCGGTCGCCCTCGGCGATGCGCGCCGTGGCGTTCTTCCGTGGTGAGGTCACCGGCTCACCCTAAGGCGCGTTGGGGGACACGGGAACACGGTGACGCCTGCGGGCGCCCGAGCCCGCGCGCCGGTTCTCCCGAATTCGGTCGACACCGCTGCGGCCGACCCGGCAGAGTCCCGTCATGGACCTTCCCCACTGGCCTCTGTACGGGCTCCGCCTGCGGACGCCGCGCCTCGAACTGCGCCTGCCGGACCTCCCCCTCCTCGACGAGCTGTCCTCGGTGGCCGCCGGCGGAGTGCACGAGCCGGGCCGTATGCCGTTCAGCGTGGCGTGGACCGACGGGAAGCCCGAGGAGGTGGGGCGGGCGGTGTTCCAGCACCTGCTGGGGACCGTCGCCGCCTGGTCCGCGCGGAGCTGGACGCTCAGCCTGGCCGTCCTGCACGAGGGCCGGGTCGTCGGCCGGCAGGACCTGATGGGGGAGGACTTCGGCACGCTGCGGGAGGTGGAGACCGGGTCGTGGCTCGGACTCCCGTACCAGGGGCGCGGCTTGGGCACGGAGATGCGCGCCGCCGCCCTGCACCTCGCGTTCGCCGGGCTCGGCGCGCGGTGTGCCGTCTCGGCGGCCATGCTCGACAACCCGCGTTCGCTCGGCGTCTCGCGGCGGCTCGGTTACACGGACGACGGCGTGAAGACGGAGTCCGTACGCGGGGCCGCCGTGACCCTTCAGCGGCTGCGCCTGGACCGGGAGCGGTGGGAGGCGCATCGGAGGGTCGAGGTGACCGTGGAGGGGCTCGAAGCCTGCCGGTCCCTGTTCGGCGACGCCTGAGCCTCCAACGGCTTCACCTCCGCAGCCCTTCCGTACGCGGCCGGTACGGGTGGGAGGGGCCACGGCGGTGCGGACCGGGCGCGTCGGGGAATCGGTGACAGACCCCTCCCATCCAAGCAAGGGTAGGCTAACCTTACTCCGGATCGCCCCCGCCGGAAGCCCGGGCCGTCCGCCCACCGCTCCGGCCCGCCCCGGAGGAGCCCCCCGTTGACGTCGACGATGCCCGCCGCCCCCGCGGTCTCCCCGCTCCGCCCCTTCGACCTGACCGTCCTGCGGACGCGACGGCTGGGCCCCTCCGTCCTCCGGATCACGCTCGGCGGGCCGGGGGCGGACGGCTTCCGGGGCGGCGGACGCGACCAGAGCGTGTCCATCACCCTGCCGCCGTGCGCCGCGGACCCGGGCGCGGGCCCCGCCGGCCGGGGGCCTCTCCGACCCGGCGACGGTCGGGCCGTGACGCGTTCGTACACCGTGCGGGCGCAGCGGCCGCGCCCCGACGGCTCCACCGAACTCGACCTCGACTTCGTGCTGCACGGCGGCGGCCCCGCGTCCCGGTGGGCGCTGGCCGCCTCCCCCTGCGACCCGCTCACCGTGCTGGGCCCCGCGTCACCGGACAACCCCGCCGTACGCTTCCGGCCGCCGGCCGGCACCGACTGGGTGCTGATCCGCGCCGACGAGTCCGCGCTGGCCGCCGCTGCCGCCGTCCTGGAGTGGCTGCCCGCCGGAATGCCCGCCCGGGTCTGGCTGGAGATCCCGCGCACCGAGGACCGGCAGGCGCTCAACACGGCGGCGAAGGCCCGGATCCGCTGGCTCGTCCGGAGCGAGGGGGCCGTCTGCGGGGTGGAGAGCGTGCGCGCCGCCGACCTGCCGCCCGGCACGCCGTACGCGTGGATCGCGGGCGAGGAGGCGGGCGTACGGGCGCTGCGCCACCACCTGGTCCGGGAGCGGAGCTTCGACCCCGCCCGGGTGACCTCCGCCTCCTACTGGCGTCGCGGGGCCGGCGCACGTCAGGACGTCAGCCGGTAGAAGTGGAATCCGGCGCGGGCACCTCCGCAACGGCCTCCGTCAGCAGAAAGGCCGCGGGCGATCGGAATAAGTGGAGGGGACGTGGGGAGGCGGCGCACGAGCCGTGCACCCAGGGGGCGAGGACGCAAGATCCATTCGAGTTAGGTTAGGCTCACCTTACTTAGGCATCGCGCCCTCGTTCCCCCCTTCCTGCCCGGAGGGCGCGATGAAGTTCCCCTCACCGGGAGGACCCCCACCATGCGTGCGCACCTGCTCAACAACGCGACCGCGGAGCACTATCGGACCACCGTCTCCGCGGGAGTGGAACGGGTCGCGGCCACCCTCGCCGCCACCGAGCGCCCCTTCAGCGGCGTCGGTGTGGACGAGCTCTCCCCCGTCGTCGACGCGATCGACCTCGACCGGCCGCTCGGCGACGCCGCCGCGGCCCTCGACGAGCTCGGCGAGGTCTACCTCCGTGACGCCGTCTACTTCCACCGCCCCCGCTACCTGGGCCACCTCAACTGCCCGGTCGTCATCCCCGCCGTGCTCGGCGAGGCCGTGCTCTCCGCCGTCAACTCCTCCCTGGACACCTGGGACCAGAGCGCGGGCGGCACCCTCATCGAGCGGCGGCTGATCGACTGGACCACCGAGCGGATCGGGCTCGGCCCGGCCGCCGACGGCATCTTCACCAGCGGCGGCACCCAGTCCAACCTCCAGGCCCTGCTGCTGGCGCGGGAGGAGGCGAAGGTCCGGCCCGAACACTTCACGCGGCTGCGGATCCTCACCTCCGAGTGCAGCCACTTCAGCGTCCAGAAGTCCGCCAAACTCCTCGGCCTCGGTCCGGACGCCGTGATCTCCGTGCCCGTGGACCGCGACAAGCGCATGCGGACGCTGGCGCTCGCCCGCGCCCTGGAGCAGTGCGTGGCCGAGGGGGCCGTCCCGATGGCCGTCGTCGCCACCGCCGGCACCACGGACTTCGGCTCCATCGACCCGCTCCCGGAGATCGCCGCGCTCTGCGAGCAGTTCGCCGTGTGGATGCACGTGGACGCCGCGTACGGCTGCGGGCTGCTCGCCTCCCGCGAGCGGGGCGGGCTCCTCGACGGCATCGCCCACGCCGACTCGGTCACCGTGGACTATCACAAGTCCTTCTTCCAGCCGGTGAGTTCGTCCGCCGTCCTGGTCCGCGACCGGGCGGTCCTGCGCCACGCCACGTACCACGCGGAGTATCTGAACCCGCGCCGGACGGTCGAGGAGCGGATACCCAACCAGGTCGACAAGTCCCTCCAGACGACCCGCCGGTTCGACGCGCTCAAGCTGTGGATGACGCTGCGCGTGATGGGCGCCGACGGGATCGGCGAACTCTTCGACCAGGTCTGCGATCTGGCCGCCGAGGGCTGGCGGCTCCTCGCCGCCGATCCGCGTTTCGACGTGGTCGTCGAGCCGCGGCTCTCCACACTCGTCTTCCGCCACATCCCGTCCGGCGTCACCGCGCCGGACGAGATCGACCGGGCCAACCTGTACGCCCGCAAGGCCCTGTTCGCCTCCGGTGAGGCGATCGTCGCGGGCACCCGGGTCGGTGACCGGCAGTACCTGAAGTTCACCCTGCTCAACCCCGAGACGACGGTGGACGACATCGCCGCCGTCCTCGATCTGATCGCCGGCCACGCCGAGCAGTACCTGGGAGACACCCTTGACCGCGCTTCCTGACCCCCACGACTTCATCGGGATCGGTCTCGGCCCGTTCAACCTCGGGCTCGCCTGCCTGACCGAGCCCATCGACGAGCTGAACGGCGTCTTCCTGGAGTCCAAGCCGGACTTCGAATGGCACGCCGGGATGTTCCTCGAAGGGGCCCATCTCCAGACGCCGTTCATGTCGGACCTGGTCACCATGGCCGACCCGACCTCGCCGTACTCCTTCCTCAACTACCTCAAGGAGCGCGGCCGACTCTACTCGTTCTACATCCGCGAGAACTTCTATCCGCTGCGCACCGAGTACAACGACTACTGCCGCTGGGCCGCCGGGAAGCTGAGCGGCATCCGGTTCGGCGAGACCGTGGAGACGGTGACGTACGACGACGCCGGCGGGCTCTACACCGTACGCACCGCCTCCGGGGAGCTGTTCCGCTCCCGGCGGCTCGTCCTGGGCACCGGGACCCCGCCGCACATACCCGCGGCCTGCCAGGGGCTCGGCGGGGACTTCCTGCACAACTCCCGCTACCTGGAACGGAAAGCCGACCTCCAGAAGAAGCGGTCGATCACCCTGGTCGGCAGCGGGCAGAGCGCGGCGGAGATCTACTACGACCTGCTCTCCGAGATCGACGTCCACGGCTACCGCCTGAACTGGGTCACCCGCTCCCCGCGGTTCTTCCCGCTGGAGTACACCAAGCTGACGCTGGAGATGACCTCCCCGGAGTACATCGACTACTTCCACGCGCTGCCCGAGGAGACCCGCCACCGGCTGGAGACCGGGCAGAAGGGGCTGTTCAAGGGCATCGACGGGGAGTTGATCGACGCGATCTTCGACCTGCTGTACCAGAAGAACCTGCCGGGCCCCGTGCCGACCAGGCTGCTCACCAACTCCGCCCTCGTCAGCGCCCGTTACGACGAGGAGGGCGGGGCGTACCGGCTGGGGCTGCGCCAGGAGGAGCAGGGCAAGGACTACGAGCTCACCACCGAGGGGCTGGTCCTCGCCACCGGCTACCGGTACGAGGCCCCCGCCTTCCTCGCCCCGATCAGCGGACGGCTGCGCCACGACAGCCGGGGCCGCTTCGACGTGGCCCGCAACTACAGCATCGACACCACCGGGCACGGGGTCTTCCTCCAGAACGCCTCGGTGCACACCCACTCGATCACCTCGCCCGACCTCGGCATGGGCGCCTACCGCAACGCGTACATCATCGGCGAGCTGCTCGGCCGTGAGGTCTACCCGGTCGAGAAGTCCATCGCCTTCCAGGAGTTCGCCGTATGAGCCGTCCCGACGAACGCCCCGCCGACGCGCTCGGCACGTTCACGGTCCGCCCGCTGGACCCCGCCTCGGACGCCGCGCTGGTGCACGGCTGGGTGACCCACCCCAAGGCCGCGTACTGGCTGATGGGCGACGCGGAACCCGCCGACGTGGAACAGGAGTACCGGTCCATCGCCGCCCATCCGCACCACGACGCGTTCATCGGGCTGCACGACGGCGAACCCGCCTTCCTGATCGAGCGGTACGACCCCACCGAGGTCGAGCTGAAGGGGCTGTACGAGGCGAAGCCCGGCGACATCGGGATGCACTTCCTTGTCGCCCCGACCGACACCCCCGTGCACGGCTTCACCCGGGCCGTGATCACCGCCGTCATGGACTTCCTCTTCGCCGACCCGTCGGTGCGCCGGGTCGTCGTCGAGCCCGACGTGACCAACAGCGCCGTGCAGGCCCTCAACAAGGCGGTCGGTTTCGAGGTGCTCCGGGAGATCGCCAAACCGGAGAAGGACGCGCTGCTCAGCGCCTGCACCCGTGAGCAGTTCGAATCAGCAACCGGAGGCAACGACCGATGACGACCGCCCTCAGCGACAGTGCCGCCCACCTCTCCCCCGAGCGCTGGGCCACCGCAAACCGACTGCTGGTGAGGAAAGCGCTGGCGGAATTCAGCCATGAGCGGCTGCTGGCGCCCGCCCCGACCGGCGACGACCGCTACACCGTCCGTAGCGACGACGCCTCCACCGAGTATCGTTTCACCGCGCGCCTCTTCGCCCTGGACCACTGGCAGATCGAAGCGGACACCATCACCCGGCACCGCCATGGCTCCGAACTCCCCTTGGACGCGGCGGAGTTCCTGATCGAGCTGCGGCACACCCTGGGCATCCCGGCCGAAGTGCTGCCGGTCTATCTGGAGGAGATCTCCTCCACCCTGGCCGGAACCGCCTACAAACTCACCAAGGAACCGGCGACCTCCGGCCAGCTCGTCGCCGCCGGCTTCCAGGCCGTCGAGACCGGGATGACCGAGGGCCACCCGTGCTTCGTCGCCAACAACGGGCGGCTCGGCTTCGGCGTGGACGAGTACCGGGCGTACGCCCCCGAGGCGGCCTCCCCCGTGCGGCTGGTGTGGCTGGCGGCCCGCCGCGACCGGGCCACCTTCACCTCGGGCGCCGGTCTCGACTACGACGCGCTGATGAAGGACGAGCTGAGCGAGAGCGAGCGGGCGCGGTTCGACGGCGTCCTGCGCGGGCTCGGCCTCGACCCGGCCGACTACCTCCTGCTGCCCGTCCACCCCTGGCAGTGGTGGAACAAACTCGCCGTCACCTTCGCCGGGGAGCTGGCCGAGCGCCGCCTGGTGGTGCTCGGGGAGGGCGAGGACGGCTATCTCGCCCAGCAGTCGATCCGGACGTTCTTCAACGCCGACCACCCGGAGAAGCACTACGTCAAAACGGCGCTCTCCGTGCTCAACATGGGTTTCATGCGCGGGCTCTCGGCCGCGTACATGGAGGCCACACCCGCGATCAACGACTGGCTGGCCGGTCTGATCGAGCGCGACGACCTGCTGCGCGGGGCCAGGTTCTCGATCATCCGCGAGCGGGCCGCGATCGGCTACCGCCACCGGTCCTTCGAGGCGGCCACCGCCAAGGGGTCCCCGTACCGCAAGATGCTCGCCGCCCTGTGGCGCGAGAGCCCGGTGCCGGGGCTGGGGCCGGGCGAGCGGGTCGCGACGATGGCGTCCCTGCTCCACACCGACCACGAGGGCGGCTCGGTGGCCGGGGCGCTGATCGCCGAGTCGGGGCTGGACCCGCGGGCGTGGCTGCGGCACTACCTGGACGCCTATCTGGTGCCGGTGCTGCACAGCTTCTACGCCTACGACCTGGTCTACATGCCGCACGGCGAGAACGTGATCCTGGTCGTGGAGGACGGCGTCGTCACCCGCACGGTCTTCAAGGACATCGCGGAGGAGATCGCGGTGATGGACCCGGACGCGGTGCTGCCGCCGCAGGTCGAGCGGATCCGGGCCGAGGTCCCCGAGGACATGAAGGTGCTGTCGGTCTTCACCGACGTCTTCGACTGCTTCTTCCGCTTCCTGGGCGCGGGTCTGGCCACCGAGGGCGTCCTCGACGAGGAGACCTTCTGGCGGACGGTCGCCGCCTGCGTGCGCGACTACCAGGAGTCGGTGCCGTACCTCGCGGAGAAGTTCGCGCAGTACGACCTGTTCGCACCGGAGTTCGCGCTCTCCTGCCTCAACCGCCTCCAGCTGCGCGACAACGAGCAGATGGTCGACCTCAACGACCCGGCCGGTGCCCTGCAGTTGGTGGGACGCCTGAAGAACCCGATCGCCGGGTTCTGACCCGTGCCGCCGGGGCCTGCCCATGGGGCCCGGCGGCCCTTCGACCGGCGAGCGCCCGGGAAAGTGGCCCCCCGGGCGCTCGTCTCCTCCCCCGTACGGCACCGTGGCGGGCTGGCAGAATCGGGGCCATGGCGGAAATCATCCAGCGGGACGGAACGTGGACGTTCGACGGGGACACCGTGCGCATCGTGCCGGGGGGAAAGGCGCACCCGGTGCGGCTGGCCCTGGGTGAGATCGCCGTGCCCGTGCGGGCGGTGGCGGGCATCTCGTTCGAACCGGACCGCAAGGGCGGCCGGCTGCGGCTACGGCTGCGCGGGGGCGCCTGCCCGGTGCTGCGGGCCGCCGACGGCCGGCTCAAGGACGGCGCCGACCCCTACGCGCTGACCGTGGAGAAGGACCGCACGGGGGTCGCCGAGTACTTCGTCGACGAGGTCCGCAACGCGCTGCTGATCGAGCAGGTGCCGGACGGCCCGGTGGACCGCTTCCTGCTGCCCGGCCCCTCCCTGCCCGTCTCCGGCGGGGGCGGCGACGGCACGGCCTCCTTCGACGGCGAGACCGTCCGGCTGACCTGGAACTGGAAGGCCGAGGAGTCCAAGACCGCCGGAGGCCCGGCCACCCTCCCGCTGTCGCGGATCGCGGCCGTGCGGTGGCTGCCCTCGATCGGCCTGGAGAACGGCTACCTGCGCTTCGAGCCGGTCGAGGGGCCGGTCTCCGCGCCGCCGAAGTACGACATGTACGCCCTGGACCTGTGGGGGATGTCCAAGAAGGAGTACACCGCCGTCCTGGTCGCGGCGGCGGTGCTGACGCGGCTGCCCCGGGCCGGGGCCGCGCTCGACGCCCCGGCGCCCGCTCCCGCCCCGGCCGAGGCCGCCGAGCCCGCCGCCCCGCCCGCGGGCGACCACGACGTCCTGCTGCGGCGGCTGCGGGAGCTGGGCGAACTGCACCGGGCCGGGGTCCTCACCGACGACGAGTTCAGCACCGCGAAACAGGCCGTCCTGCGCTCGATGTGAGGCGATCCGGGCGGCCCTCCCGGCCTCATCTCTGTTCGATGTGACGCACCCGAGCCCGTTTTCCCGGTTCGCCTGCCCGATATCGGGCAGATTTCTTGCGCTGGACCGCCCCGGCACGCAGTATCGACGGGTGCTCGAACGCCGCTCGTCGCACGACGACCTCATCGACCACCTCGTCCGCTCCACCGCGCTCCAGCGCGGCGAGGCGGCCCGGGTGGTCCTCGACGTGCTGGCGTACTTCGACGAGAGCACCGAGGACTTCGTCCGGCGCCGCCACCGCGAACTGCAGTCCGGCGGCCTGGTCAACGCGGAGATCTTCGAGCGGATCGCGGCCGAGCTGCCGCACCGCGCCGTGGCGCCGCCGGAGCTCTCGCTCCGCCAGCTGCGCCGCATCGTCTACGGCTGAGCGAGCCGGGCGCCCGTGCGGGGCGCCGACCACGCGTGTACGGGTACGTCGAGGAGGGGCAGGAAGTCCATGTGCGGGATCGTCGGATACATCGGGAAGCGTGACGTCGCTCCGCTGCTGCTGGAAGGGCTGCAGCGGCTGGAGTACCGGGGGTACGACTCCGCCGGCATCGTCATCACCGGCAAGGCGGCCGCGGGCAGGCCGGGCACGCTGAAGATGGTCAAGGCGAAGGGCCGGGTCCGCGAGCTGGAGTCCCGGGTCCCCAAGCGGTTCGCCGGCACCACGGGCATCGCCCACACCCGCTGGGCCACCCACGGCGCGCCCAGCGACGAGAACGCCCACCCCCACATGGACGCCGAGAACAAGGTCGCCGTCGTCCACAACGGGATCATCGACAACGCCTCCGAGCTGCGCACCCGGCTCACCGCCGACGGCGTCGTCTTCCTCTCCGAGACCGACACCGAGGTGCTCACCCACCTGATCGCCCGCGCCCAGGCCGACACCCTGGAGGAGAAGGTCCGCGAGGCGCTGCGCCACGTCGAGGGCACGTACGGCGTCGCCGTGCTGCACGCCGACTTCAACGACCGCATCGTGGTCGCCCGCAACGGCTCCCCGGTCGTCCTCGGCATCGGCGAGAAGGAGATGTTCGTCGCCTCCGACGTCGCCGCCCTGGTCGCCCACACCCGCCAGGTCGTCACGCTGGACGACGGCGAGATGGCCACGCTCAAGGCCGACGACTTCCGTACGTACACGACGGAGGGCTCGACCACGACGGCCACGCCGACCACCGTGGAGTGGGAGGCCGAGTCGTACGACATGGGCGGCCACGACACGTACATGCACAAGGAGATCTCCGAGCAGGCCGACGCCGTGGACCGGGTCCTGCGCGGCCGGATCGACGACCGGTTCTCCACCGTGCACCTGGGCGGCCTCAACCTGGACGCCCGCGAGGCGCGCGGGGTGCGCCGGATCAAGATCCTCGGCTGCGGCACCTCGTACCACGCGGGCCAGATCGGCGCCCAGCTCATCGAGGAGCTCGCCCGCATCCCCGCCGACGCCGAGCCGGCCTCCGAGTTCCGCTACCGCAACCCGGTCGTGGACCCCGACACCCTGTACGTGGCCGTCTCCCAGTCGGGCGAGACGTACGACGTGCTGGCCGCCGTCCAGGAGCTGAAGCGCAAGGGCGCCCGGGTCCTCGGCGTGGTCAACGTGGTCGGCTCCGCGATCGCCCGCGAGGCCGACGGTGGCACGTACGTGCACGCCGGCCCGGAGGTCTGCGTGGTCTCCACCAAGTGCTTCACCAACACGGTGGTCGCCTTCGCGCTGCTCGCGCTGCACCTGGGCCGCATCCGCGACCTGTCGGTCGCGGACGGCAAGCGGATCATCGACGGTCTGCGCCGCCTGCCGGAGCAGATCAGCGAGATCCTCGCGAACGAGGACGAGATCAAGCGGCTGGCGGCGGAGTACGCGGACGCCAAGTCCATGATGTTCATCGGCCGGGTGCGCGGCTACCCGGTGGCCCGCGAGGCCTCGCTGAAGCTGAAGGAGGTCTCGTACATCCACGCCGAGGCCTACCCGGCCTCCGAGCTGAAGCACGGCCCGCTCGCGCTGATCGAGCCCGCCATGCCGACCGTGGCGATCGTGCCGGACGACGACCTGCTGGAGAAGAACCGGGCCGCGATGGAGGAGATCAAGGCCCGCAGCGGCCGTATCCTCGCCGTCGCCCACCAGGTGCAGGAGAAGGCCGACCACACCATCGTCGTGCCGAAGAACGAGAACGAGCTGGACCCGATCCTCATGGGCATCCCGCTCCAGCTGTTCGCGTACCACACGGCCCTCGCGATGGGCCGCGACATCGACAAGCCGCGCAACCTGGCGAAGTCCGTGACGGTCGAGTAGACGGCCGCGCACAGGCGTTGGGCCCCGCACCGTGCATGTCACGGTGCGGGGCCCAACGCGTGGCGCTGTGAGGCTTTCTGGCGGGTGCTCAGATCCTCGGGACTCGCGAGCGGCCCGGCCGGCGGCCCGTTCGGGGGATGCCCCACGACTCGTTCGGGGGCCGGCCCGCGGTCCGTTCAGCGGCCGGCCCGCGGCCCGTTCAGGGAATGACGATGACCGGGCGCTGCGCGCGGCGCGCGAGCCGGCCGGCCACGGAGCCGAAGATCCGGCCGACGATGCCGTGCGTGGAGCCGACGACGATGGCGTCGGCCTCGTACTCCCGGCCGACCTCCTCCAACTCGTGGCAGATGTCGCCGCCGCGCTCGACCAGCACCCACGGCACATCGGAGAGATAGTCCGCACAGGCCAGCTCCAGTCCGAGGACCTCGGTGCGGTGGTCGGGGACGTCGACGAAGACAGGGGGCTCGCACCCCGCCCAGACCGTGGTCGGCAGCCGGTTGGCGACATGGACGATGATCAGACCGGAGCTCGACCGCCCTGCCATGCCGATGGCGTAGGCGAGGGCCCGCTCGCTGGACGTCGAGCCGTCGAAACCGACCACGACTCCGTGCCGGAAAGCGGGATCGCACGCGTGGCGTGCTTCTTCGACCGTCCGCGGCTCCGACTCGAAGTCGGCTACCGGCTTGCGGTCCTTGGGTTCAGGGATTTCGTGACCGGCCATCGGTGTCTCGGCGAAGAGAGTCCTCGTGAGGAGGGAACGGTTTCGAGGTGTGTCTGGTGCGTCGGGTACGTCAGCCGCTGGTGAAGCTGTGTCCGGGAATCATCTTCCCAACCCCATACCCCCAAGGGTACGGCGTCACTCCCCCATCGCCCAGATCCTCGCAAAAGCGTGCGTGACGCTGGAGGGAGCATGCACGAGCGCGTCCGGGATGGCAATGCCGGTTGTGCCGTACACGCGCCTGGCGCGGCCGAACACGGGTGACCGTCCTGTTTTCCGCGACGGCCGCGTGCCGGACGTCACTCTCGGCCCGGTGGCGCGCACCCGGTCCCCGTTGGCCACACCGCGGCGAATCCGCCACCCGGGCCGGCGAGGGGCGGACGGAGCCGCTCCGCCCCCTCGGAGCCGTCCCCGGCGCGATCCCTCGGCGGGGCGGGCCGCGGAGCCGGGCGCACGGTGCGCGGACCTCCGTCCGCCCCCGTACGGACCGGGCGGATCTCTTGTCCCACCGCGCAAAGGTCGTTGAATACGGTCCTATATCGTCGCGGCTCCTCGCGCGCCGCGACCTCCGTACGCCACCCTTCGACCGCACCGGGTCGCGTGGTGACGAGACAGCGCACCGGCGCTGCGCCCCCGTGAGGGTTGTGCGCCCGGCGTGACCGGATTCAGCACACACAACCGACTATTTCAAGCCAACTTCACCCAGGGGTCCGACCCTTCGCCGGATGGCCTGACACCCCGCCATCCACCAGGCAGGAACGGACCGCGCGGTACGCTTTCACCCGATGCGGACGGGCCACCTTCGCCAAGAGCACTTCCCCGTGCGCTTCGCGGGTGGAACGCTTCGTGATCGAACGCTTCACGCCACGTCCCCTTATCGACATTGAGCTGGTGGGGGAAGGTGTCACGGCGGGACCACGCGACGCAGTAGATTTCGATCTTGAAAATCGGGGACTGGGGACACGTGCGACACCGAGGGGAAACGTGCAGGAGCGAGAGGCCCGTAAGGACCAGGGAGACGCGAACACCGAGGGCGGCTTAGCGTCATGAGCCAGGACTCCGCCACCGCGACGGAGGCCGCACGCAAGCTGACCGGGCGGCGACGCCGGGAAGTCGTTGCCGTGCTGCTGTTCAGCGGTGGCCCTATCTTCGAGAGCTCCATCCCGCTCTCCGTTTTCGGAATCGACCGGCAGGACGCGGGAGTTCCCCGCTACCGCCTGCTGGTCTGCGGGGGCGAGGAGGGACCGCTGCGCACCACCGGCGGTCTCGAACTCACCGCGCCGTACGGCCTGGAGGCGATCAGCAGGGCCGGCACCGTGGTGGTGCCCGCCTGGCGGTCGATCACCTCGCCGCCGCCCGCCGAGGCTCTGGACGCGCTGCGGCGCGCCCACGAGGAGGGCGCACGCATCGTCGGACTGTGCACGGGGGCCTTCGTGCTCGCGGCCGCCGGCCTGCTGGACGGACGGCCGGCCACCACCCACTGGATGTACGCGCCGACGCTGGCCAAGCGCTATCCGTCGGTGCACGTCGATCCGCGCGAACTGTTCGTGGACGACGGCGATGTGCTCACCTCCGCCGGGACGGCCGCCGGAATCGACCTCTGCCTCCACATAGTCCGCACCGACCACGGCACGGAGGCCGCCGGGGCGCTCGCGCGCCGGCTCGTCGTGCCGCCGCGGCGCAGTGGCGGGCAGGAGCGCTATCTGGACCGGTCGCTGCCGGAGGAGATCGGCTCCGACCCGCTCGCCGAGGTCGTGGCCTGGGCCCTGGAGCATCTGCACGAGCAGTTCGACGTGGAGACGCTCGCCGCGCGCGCCTACATGAGCAGGCGGACCTTCGACCGCAGGTTCCGCTCGCTCACCGGCAGCGCACCGCTGCAGTGGCTGATCACCCAGCGGGTGCTGCAGGCGCAGCGGCTGCTGGAGACCTCCGACTACTCGGTCGACGAGGTCGCCGGCCGCTGCGGCTTCCGCTCCCCGGTCGCGCTGCGCGGGCATTTCCGCCGCCAGCTCGGCTCCTCCCCCGCCGCGTACCGGGCCGCCTACCGGGCCCGTCGTCCGCAGGGGGTGGCGGAGAGCGCAGCGACGGTGGTCGAGACGATGGTGCCCAGCCAGGGGCCGCCGTCCGGGCGCCGGGGTTCTCCGCTGCCTTCCGCACCGGTCGTCCTGACGGCCTCGGTGGGGTCCGGGGACCACTCCCTGCCCGGTCCCGAGGCGTTCGTTCCCGGACGCCCGGCCCTGCCGGGACAGCGGAGCGCCCCGTAGGGTGGGGCCCATGAACGACCGCATGGTGTGGATCGACTGCGAGATGACCGGGCTCTCGTTGACGGACGACGCACTCATCGAGGTGGCCGCCCTGGTCACCGACTCGGAGCTGAACGTGCTCGGCGAAGGGGTGGACATCGTGATCCGCCCGCCGGACGCGGCCCTGGAGACCATGCCCGAGGTGGTGCGGCAGATGCACACCTCCTCGGGCCTCCTCGACGAGCTGGCCGGGGGCACCACCCTGGCGGACGCCGAGGAGCAGGTCCTGGCGTACGTCCGCGAGCATGTGAAGGAGCCCGGCAAGGCCCCGCTCTGCGGGAACTCGGTCGGCACCGACCGCGGATTCCTGGCGCGGGACATGCGGGAGCTGGAGGGCTACCTCCACTACCGGATCGTGGACGTGTCCTCGGTCAAGGAGCTGGCCCGGCGCTGGTTCCCCCGGGCGTACTTCAACAGTCCGGAGAAGAACGGCAACCACCGGGCGCTGGCGGACATCCGTGACTCCATCACGGAGCTCCGCTATTACCGGGAGGCGGTCTTCGTGCCGCAGCCCGGCCCGGACTCCGAGCGCGCCAAGGAGATCGCGGCGCGCCTGTCGGCTCCGCCGGCACCGTAGAACCCGCTGGTCACGGGCGTGAAGGCGCCTGTGGACCGGCCCGGGGAAACGGGGGCGCGAGCACCCTCCCGGACCCTGTACACTTTTTCTCGGCCGGTCGGAAACGACCGGGCGACATGGTGGGTATAGCTCAGCTGGCAGAGCACCTGGTTGTGGTCCAGGATGTCGCGGGTTCAAGTCCCGTTACTCACCCTGAAGGAAGGGCCCCGGTCTTCGGACCGGGGCCCTTCCGCCGTCCCGGCCGGGTGCGCCGGGGCGGCTTCTCCGTCGTCTGCGCCGGTCAGGCGGTCAGAACGTGACGTCGGAGCAGGCGTAGAACGCGTTGCCGGTGTCCGCGATGGTCCAGACGCCGAGGATCAGGTGCTTGCCCGACTTCTGCGGCAGGGCGCCCGCGTGCGTGACCGTGGCCCCGGGCTGGCGGCCGCCGAAGGGCACCGTCAGGAAGGGCTGCGGCTCCAGGTCGGCCCGGGTGAGGGGCTTCGAGGGGTCGTAGCCGTCCTTGGTGACGTAGTACCGGAAGTCGGTGGTGGCGTGCCGGGCGGTGATCCGCCAGCGGAAGGTGTGGCTCGCGCCGGCGGACACCGAGGTGGTGGGCCAGGCTCCGCCGCGCGGGTCGTCCAGCTCGGCGAAGCGCTGGTTGCCCCCGGCGCAGATCAGGCCGTCGCGGGGTCCGCGCGCCGGGAACCCCTTGGGGCCCTCCACGCTCGGCGGCTCCCACTGGATCTGCCCGCAGTTGCGGACGGTGCCGTTGCCGCAGAGCTGCTGCCTGCTGACCGGCGAGTCGGTGTACCCGTGGCTCTGCGCGCTGCCGGAGGTGGCCAGCAGGGACGCCCCGGCGATGCCGAGGCCGAGGAGTAAGGACGTGATCTTCCTGCGCATGTGGTGCTCCTGAGGTGAGGGGTGGAGCGTGCGGACGGACGACCGGGGCGCGGCGGCTCACCACTTGGTCTAGACCAAGACGGTAGACCTGTCTGCTGGTCATGTCCACACCACAAAAGGCGCGGGGGTGGGCCCGGACCGAAGGCCGGGGTGGACCCGGCGGACCCGGTCGAGATCCGCCCGGCTCACCTGCCCGGGAGGGCGTCCTCAGACCACCGGAGCGTCCACATGGGCGACGACCTGGGCGTGGAAGCGGTCCACGGCGTCGTCGACGCTGCGGATGAAGCCGGTCTCGGCGCTGCCCCTGCCGGCGCCCATCCCCTTGAACAGGGAGAGCCGGAAGCCGGTGATCTGCGCCCCGTCCTTCGGCAGGATGTCGGCGGGCTCCGGGCGCAGCCGCTCCAGCGTGCCGCGCGGGCCGGTGCCCCGGCCGTCCACGAGCGTCTCGATGTGCAGGTCGGCCGGGGCGTCGGAGAGCCGTCGCACCAGGCGCTTGGCCCGGGCGAGCGGATAGCCCGCGCCCTCGGCGGGGACCTCGATCGACGTACGGAGCTTGCCGGTGCGCAGATCCGCGGTGATACCGAGGACGCCCGGCGTGCCCTCGATGCGGATCTCCGCGTTGAGCCTTCCCTGCTCGCAGAGGTGGTCGGCCAGCTCGGTGCGGCGCGCACCGGGGTCCGCGCCGCGCCGGGCGCGCTGGACCGGCAGGACCTTCTGCCCCAGTTCGCCGCCGAGCCGCAGGCACACCTGCCGGACCAGCCGCTCCCAGTTCTCGATGACCTCCAGCGCGCGGGCGTCGCCCTGGCACAGGGTCTCCTCGTCGATTCCCCGCCGTACGGGGACCCACGCCGCGCCCATGTTCTGGAAGCCGTGGCAGCCGGAGTTCTCGTGCTGGAGGTAGTGGAGCAGTTCCTGGAGCAGCCAGGCGTGCGCGGCGTCGCCGACCCCCTCGTGGCGGATGAGCATCTGTGCCTGGTGCACGACCTCGGCCCAGGACAGGTGCCAGAGAGCCACCTTGTGCTTGCGCCGCCGGTCGATCCGGACGTCGACGAGCGGACTGCCCTCCAGCGCGACGTCGTTGGAGAGGGTGATCACCGCCTCGTACCCGCGCCGTGCGGCGATGTCCATGTACGCCTGGACCTGGTCGGGCTTGAGGGCGTTCCCGTTGGTCTTGGTCTCCACCAGCGCGGTCCACAGCTTGCCCGCCCGCTCGACCCGGATGACCCCGTCCGGGCGGCGCGGCGATTCCCCGTGCGGCAGGGTGACCTCGGTGAACGTCTCCATCCGGCCGGCCGGGGCGCCGAAGGCGGCGGTGAGGCGGCGGCCGAACTCCGGCACCTGCGCCATCACGGACAGCACGACGGAGGTGGCCCGCGTCTCGCGCTCCCGGTCGCTCTTGAGGGCGGAGCCGGGGAACAGCCGGGCGGTGCGCCAGGTGTCGTTGTCGGCGAGGGACTTCTTGGCCGTACGGGGCAGGGTGACCTTCTTCTTCGCGGTACGGGGGCGGCGCGCGGACTTCGGCCCGTCGGCGGGGGCGGCGGCCGTACCGGGCTTGGCGGGCTCCGGACCCGTCGCCGCCCGGTCGACGGCGTGCCCGTCCCGGCTCTGGGCGGGTACGCGCGCGGACGGCGCCGTCGACGTCCCACCCGGAACCTCCACGTCCGGACCGGGCCCCTCCGGAGCGGACCCCTCCGGCTCGGCGCCGACCTGTCCCGTGCCCGTCCGTTCCGCGCCGGCCGTCCTCGCCGAGGCCGCCTCCCCGTCGGCCGCCTGCGCCACGGCCGTCTCCGCGTCGTCGTCGATGTCGACGCCGTAGTCGGTGGCCAGCCCCGCGAGGCCCGAGGCGTACCCCTGGCCGACCGCGCGGAACTTCCACTCCCCCGCACGCCGGTACAGCTCGCCGAAGATCAGGGCGCTGACCTCCTCGACGTCGTGGACCGCGAACCGGGCGAGCCCGTCGCCCGTGCTGTCGGCGAGGGTGAGCCGGAGGTCGTCGAGCTCGCCGAAGCGGGCGCCCCCGTAGCGGCTGGCGGCGACGACCACCTTGTCGACCTCCGGCGGGACGGCGTCCAGGTCAAAGGAGATCCGGTCCTCGCTGCCGTCGGCGGTCGGGGTCTTGCCGAGCAGGTGCACGCTGCCGTCGCCCGCGACGGGGTTGTTGTAGAAGCAGAAGTCGGCGTCGCTGCGGACCTTGCCGTCGGCGTCGAGCAGCAGCACCGAGACGTCGGCGTCCCCCTCACCGGTGGCGCTGCTCCACCCCAGGCCGACCACCACGGCCCCGACGTTCTCGCTCAGCGCCGACAGACCGACGTTGGCGCCCTTGACCATCTCGTGCACGAGGCCCCCCAGATGCACAGCCGCCCGGAACGCACTCCGGCAGCCCACCGCGTGACGTGTGTGGTGCGTCACACAATCGCCGTACGCAGCGAACATTAGCCGCCCGGGCCGAGCGGGGTGAAGAACTTGTGAAATCCGGAAGACCGGCCACCGCTGTTCGGGACGGACCTCGCCGGACCCCGGTCCACCGCTCAGGACGAGTCGCGGACCACCAGCTCCGTGGGGAGGACCAGCGAGGGGCGCTCCTCGTCCGGGGAGCGGCCCGCGATCTCGTCCAGGAGGAGCCGGGCCATACGGCGGCCCATCTCCTCTATGGGCTGGCGGACGCTGGTGAGGGGCGGGTGCATGTGGCGGGCGACCACCGAGTCGTCGAAGCCGACCAGGGCCACGTCCTCGGGGACACGGCGGCCCGCCTCGCGCAGGACCTGGCGCGCGCCGGCGGCCATCACGTCGGAGGCGACGAAGACCCCGTCCAGCTCCGGGCGGCGGGCGAGCAGGTCGCGCATGGCCTTCGCGCCGCCCTCCTCGGTGAAGTCGGCGGGGGCGATCAGGCGTTCGTCGGGGGTCAGACCGGCGGCGGACACGGCGGCGCGGTAGCCGTCGAGGCGGCGCTGGGCCCCGTACACCTCCAGGCGGCCGGTGATCGTGGCGACCTGCCGGCGGCCCCGGGAGACCAGGTGCTCGACGGCCGCCCGCGCTCCCTCGTAGTTGTCCGAGTCCACCGAGGGCAGGGTTTCGCCCGGGTGCCGGGCGCCGCTGATGACGCAGGGCATGCCCAACTGCTCCAGCAGCTCCGGCAGTGGGTCGTCGGCGTGCACCGCGACCAGGAGGACGCCGTCGACGCGGTGCGCGGTGAGGTACTGGGCGAGGCGGCGGCGCTCGCGGTCGTTGCCGACGAGGGTGAGGAGGAGCTGCATCTCCGTGTCGGCCAGGGCCGCGCCGACACCGCGCACGATCGCGGAGAAGTACGGCTCGGCGAAGAACCGGGTCTCCGGCTCGGGCACCACCAGCGCGATGGCGTCGGTGCGGTTGCCCGCCAGGGCGCGGGCGGCGCGGTTGGGGACGTACCCCAGCTCGGCCACGGCCGCCTCGACTGCCTGCCGGGTCGCGTCGCTGACCCGGGGGGAGCCGTTGATGACCCGCGAGGCGGTGCCCCGGCCGACACCGGCCCGTGCCGCCACCTCTTCGAGCGTGGGCCGCCCGCCGCTCCGTACACGCGCTGCCGCCATGGCCGCCTCCCCGTTCCCGGTCAATTTCTCACAGCCGTACGGTCAATCCAAGTCCTGGACCGATCACCCCGACGAGCGTACGGACAGCGTAATGGGAGCGCTCCCAAAAGCGGCCGGAAAGCGACGGCGGGCCCGGCCGGGGAGGGCCGGGCCCGCCGCTTCGCCGAAGTCAGGCGGCCGGGGGCAGGGCGTGGCGGGCGATCACGTCGGCGTACCAGTGGGCGCTGGACTTGGGCGTACGGACCTGCGTCGCGTAGTCGACGTACACCGCGCCGAAGCGCTTCGCGTAGCCGTAGCCCCACTCGAAGTTGTCCAGGAGGGACCAGAGGAAGTAGCCCCGTACGTCCGCGCCGTCCGCGACCGCCCGGCGCACCGCGTCCAGGTGGCCGTGGAGGTAGGCGATCCGGTCGGGGTCGTGGACCCGGCCGTCCGCGTCGGGGGCGTCCTCGAAGGCGGCGCCGTTCTCGGTCACCATCATCGGCAGCTCCGGGTGCTCGCGGGCGACGTCCATGAGGAGGTCGTACAGGCCGTCCGGCTTGACCGACCAGTTCATCGCGGTGACCGGCAGCCCCTCGGCGAGGTGGAAGGCGACGTGTTCCGAACCGGGCCACGGCGAGTGGTCGCTGCTGCCGTGGCCGTCGTTGCGGGTGTCGCCCGCCCCGTCGGCGGGCGTCGAGACGATGGTGGGCGTGTAGTAGTTGACGCCGAGCAGGTCGATCGGGGCGGCGATGGCGGCGAGGTCGCCTGCACGGACCAACTCGTCCCAGTTCACGATGTGTTCGGTGTCCGCCAGCAGGTCCTGCGGGTACGCGCCCCTCAGCATCGGGCCGGTGAAGACCCGGTTGCCGACCGCGTCGATGCGGCGGGCGGCGTCCGCGTCCGCCGCGCCGGCGGTCAGCGGGCGCACCTGGTGGAGATTGAGGGTGACCGAAGTCCGCGCGGTGGCCGGGAGGTTGGCGCGCAGGGCCTCGGTCGCCCGGCCGTGGGCGAGGTTGAGGTGGTGGGCGGCCCGCAGGGCGGCGGCCGGCTCGGTGCGGCCGGGGGCGTGGACCCCGGAGCCGTATCCGAGGAAGGCCGAGCACCAGGGCTCGTTGAGCGTCGTCCACAGCGAGACCCGGTCGCCGAGCGCGCGGGCGGCGATGGCCGCGTAGTCCGCGAACCGTTCGGCGGTGACGCGCTCGGGCCAGCCGCCCGCGTCCTCCAACTCCTGTGGCAGGTCCCAGTGGTAGAGCGTGGCGACGGGTTCGATGCCCGCCGCCAGCAGCTCGTCGACGAGCGAGCGGTAGAAGTCCAGGCCGCGTTCGACGGCCGGGCCCCGGCCGGTGGGCTGGACGCGGGACCAGGAGAGGGAGAAGCGGTACGCCTTCAGGCCGAGGCGCTTCATCAGGGCGACGTCGTCGCGGTAGCGGTGGAAGTGGTCGGCGGCCACGTCCCCGGTGTCCCCGCCGAGCACGCGGCCCGGGGTGTGGCTGAAGGTGTCCCAGATGGAGGGGGTGCGGCCCTGTTCGGCGGCCGCGCCCTCCACCTGGTAGGCGGCGGTGGCCGCGCCCCAGAGGAAGCCGGTCGGGAAGGGGGCGGTGGCGGCGGGGGCCTGCTGGGGAAGGGTGTCGGGTCGGACGGCTGTCATGCGGGAGCGCTCCCTGAGGAAGTGAGGGATGGGGGGAGGGAAGGGGGGGCTGAGGAAGGGGCGGCGGAAGGGGGCGGCTGTGGGGCGGGGCCCGGGTCAGCCCTTGACCGCGCCGGACATGATCCCGCCGACGATCTTCTTGCCGAAGACCACGAACACCACCAGCAGCGGCAGCGTGCTGATCAGCGCGCCCGCCATCACGATGGACTGGTCGGGGGTGTACGAGGCGCTGAGCTGGCCGAGAGCCACCTGAAGGGTCGGGTTCTGCTGGTTGAGCGCCAGGTAGGGCCAGAAGAAGTCGTTCCACGCCTGGACGAAGGTGAGCATGCCGAGCACCATCATCGCCGGGCGGGCGACCGGCAGGACCACGCTCACCACGATGCGGAAGTTGTTCGCGCCGTCGATCTTGGCGGCCTCGATCAGCTCGTACGGCAGCGCCTCGATCAGGTACTGGCGCATGAAGAACACGCCGAACGCGCTGACCAGCGTCGGGAGGATCACCGATTCGAGCTGCCCGCCCCAGCCGAGGCCGGACATCATCATGAACAGCGGGACGACGCTGAGCTGCGGCGGGATGGTGAGGGTGGCGATGACCGCCGTCATCAGCCACCCCCGGCCCCGGAAGCGCATCTTGGCGAACGCGTAGCCGGCGAGCGTGCAGAAGAAGAGCGTGGCGGCGGTGATCGAAGCCGCGACGATGACGCTGTTGAGGATCGCCGTACCGAGGTTCGCCTGCTCCCAGGCGGTCCGCACGTTCTCCACCAGCTTGCCGCCGGGCAGGAACGGCGGTGTGGAGGCGAGGACTTCGTCCTGGGTGCGGGAGGCCGCGACCAGGGTCCAGTAGAGCGGCAGCAGCGAGCCGAGACCGATGACGGCGAGTGCGGCGTACGCGAAGGGGCCGCCCTTCATCTGCTGTCCGGCGCCCATCCGGAAGCGGCTCGGCCGGGACGGGCCGGTGCTCCTCGGGGCGGGCGCGACCTTCACGGGGGCGGTGGGTGTCGGGCTGGTCATGGTCATGGAGGCGCTCCCGGTCAGGCCGCGGACGTGCGGGCGAGTCGGCCGACGATCCAGTTGGCCGCGGCGATGATCAGCAGGAGGGCGAGCATCGCCCAGGCGACGGCGGCGGCCGGGCCGAGGTGCCCGAGGTTCCAGCCGTAGTTGTAGAGGTAGATGCTGAGCGTCTCGTACTGGTTCTCGTTGCCGCCGGTCGCGCCGAGCGCGCCGCCCTCCAGCAGCAGGGGCTCGCCGAAGAGCTGCATGGAGCCGATGGTGGAGATGACGATGGTGAACAGGATCGTCGGCCGCAGCGAGGGGATGGTGACCTTGCGGAACTGCTGCCAGCGTGACGCGCCGTCCAACGAGGCAGCCTCGTAGAGGTCGTTGGGGACGGCCTGCATCGCGGCAAGGTAGATCAGCGCGTTGTAGCCGGTCCAGCGCCAGATCACGATGACGGCGATGGCGATCTTCGACGTCCAGTGCCCGTTGGCCCAGTTGGTCGGGTCGAGGCCGAAGAGGCCGGTCACCCAGTTGAGCAGTCCGCCGTCGGCCCGGAAGACCAGGGCGAAGACGAGGGCCGCCGAGGCGACGGAGGTCGCGTACGGCGTGAGGATGACCGTGCGCCAGAACGTGCTCGCCCGCAGCCGGTAGTTGAGGAGGTGGGCCAGGCCCAGCGCCATCAGGAGCTGCGGCACGGTGGAGATGACGCCGATCAGGAAGGTGTTGGCGACCGACGTCCAGAACTCCGGGTCGTGCAGGATCTTGTCGAAGTTCTCCCAGCCCACCCACTCCATCGAGTCGAGGCCGGTCATCTCCACCCGGTGCAGGGCGATCCAGCCGGTATAGAGCAGCGGGTAGAGGCCGAAGGCCCCGAAGACGAGGAAGAACGGGGCGATGTAGGCGTACGGGGACGCCTTGTCGTCGAACCGCCACAGCCGACTGCGCCACACCTGCCGCCGGTCGCTGTCCGGTTCCTTCTTCGGTTCGCGGGGCGCTTTCGCGTACGCGTCCCGGGTGGGGGTCGAGGTTGCCACGGGCGGGGAGTCCTTCCCTGGGGTGCGCCGACGAAGGGCCGGGCGGTGGAGGGGCGTTGGGG
>NZ_JNZZ01000029.1 GCF_000717645.1 Streptomyces californicus | reverse complement strand
CCCCTGCCCGCCCCGGCCCCCGCGCCCCCGGCCGCGCCGGGGCATGTGATCCGGCGGCCCGTCACCGACGGCGGCCCCACCGACGACCAGCGGCGCCTCGGCCTGGTGGACGAGCGGGGCCGCCCGCTGCCCGGCCTGACCAGGCTCCCGGAAGGCGCCATCGTCGACACCTTCCGGGGCACCACCGCGCTGATGGCCGCCCTGCGCCAGATCGTCGCGGGCACCTACCCGGGCGGTCCGGGCCGGGGCCGCGTCGGGCGGGCCGTCCACCGCGCCTCCGCGACGCTGTCCGGGCTGGCCACGGAGACCGCCCGGCGGGGCAACGCCATGAAGCAGGCGCTCCCGGCGAGCCTGTCCAGCGCCGTGAACCGGGCCGGCTCGGCCGTCAACTGGGCCGCCACGCCGGTGATCTGGGCGGCCAGGACGTCCACGGACGGCGCGGCCGCCACCTACAAGTGGACCTCCGTCGCCGTGGCGGGCGCCTCGCTCAACGACCGGGGCACTCTGGCGGCCGAAGCGCGGCAGGACGCGATCCGGCCCGGCCAGCTCATCTCCCGGGCCCCGCAGATCCTCGGCGGCGCCTACATCGTGGAAGGGCTGACGCTGCCCGGCATGGCGGCCGACCAGGTCATGATGCTGGAGGTCACCGGCTACCTCTCCAATCCCCAGAACCTCGGCTCCGAATCGCTCTACTCGGAGCAGGACGTCCTCAGCGGGGACACCTCAGGGCGGCAGCGCGGCGTCGGCGTCACCCACCAGGGCAACCTCCAGTTCACGGGGTTGCAGGCGGCCCCGACCCCGCCCGACCTGCTGGTCCACCAGGCCAACCCGGGCGGCCGCTACTCCCAGTCCCGCCGCACCGACGCCACCGCCACCGTCGGCTCCGGCACGAAGATCACCCACGCGACGGAGTTCAGCGGCGACACCCTCTGGATCGGCAACGACCTGACGCTGCTGCTGACCGTCCGCTGGGGCGTGCGCAACGTCGCCGGGAACACCGTCGGCCTCGGCCCCTACGCCCCGGTCACGGTCGCCATCGATCTGCCGCGCGCCGTCACGTACCTGGCCCCCGCCCAGGCCGTGGCCCAGCTCGCGGCCTGGTTCCAGGGCATGCCGGGCATCCCCGCGCCGACCCTGAACCCGCTCGACGTACCGCTGCCCGACCGGTACGCCCGGACCCGCCAGCTGGGCAAGGCGACCGTCATGTCGGTCACGCAGCTCGACGACACGACCAACCGCCGCGAGCGCCGCGACCGGATGCGCCACGAACTGACCACCCTGGTGGAGAACGAGGCGCCCGGCGTCACCCGGCCCGGTCACGCCTCCCACCTGCCGGGCGTGGCCACCGAGGTCGCCCGGATCACCGAGCCCGCAGCCCTGCGCGGCCTGCCCGGGCGGGGCCCCGGCGGAAAGGCGCGCTTCTACTTCCTCCACGTCGCCTACGGCGGGGCCCGCCTGGTCGAGGTCAGCCTGACCGCCGAACCGATGCTCCAGACGCCCGCACTGCGCGGTCTGCGCGGGCGCCGGGCGGGCGCGGGCACCGGCCTCGAACACGTCGACACCCACACCCCGCAGTCCAGGGCCACCACCACCGGGACCACCACCACCCGCCAGGGCACGGTCAACCCGGTCTCCCGCTACCCGCGCCCCGGCGCGACCGGGTGGACGGACCGCGCGGGACCCTCCCTGGCGGCGGCCGAGACCCGGGCCCGTACGGCACGCTCCGAAGTGGCGACGGAGGACCGCTTCTGGACCCGGTCGGGCAGCGTCGCCGACTTCGCCGTCGACTACCGCATCACCGCCACCGTCCGCTCCCAGACCGTGTGGCAGTGGCCCGCCAACATCCCCGGCGCCCTCTTCCAGGCCGGCCTGCTCAACCTGTCCGGCCTGGAAGGAGACGTGGCGCAGCAGGTCCGCTCGTGGATCGGCCGCCTGATGCACGGCCGCCCGGTCAGCCGCGTCTCCGTACCGGCCGCCACGGCCCTGCGGTTCGTCGCCTCCGAGGCCGACCGGCCCAAGCGGCACGAGGGGCCCCGCGCGCCCGCGCTGCTCGGCGGCGACCCGCTGCTGCTCACGGCCGCCGACGCCGCGGCCCAGGGCACCACGCCGTTCCCGCAGGGCGTCGGGCTGGAGACCACCGGACCGACCCCGGTCTACGACTACAACGCCGCCCCGCAGCTGATGCGGGCGCTGCACGACGTCGACCCGCGCATGGCCGCCGCCTGGGGGCTGCCCGCCAACGCCTCGGCGGAGGCCGTCGCCGCCCGCCTCGCCGAGCTGGTCCAGGCCGGTGAGATCACCCTCGACCCCTCCCGCACGGCGGCGGGGCTGACCGACGTGATGCCCGGCAGCTGGCCGGTCGAGAGCCCCGGCACCGCACCGTCCCTGCGCATCTCCCTGCACAACCCGCGGCCGGTCACCGAGGCCGGCGACGTCGCCATCGACCGGGTCCGCAGGCAGAACCGCACCTCGGCCATCGCCTCGTCCGCCGCCGGCTCCTTCGTCCTCAACCAGCAGGGCTCCTACAGCCTGGCCAACGGCAACCGCCAGGTGCTCGGGGTCACCTTCCCGCTGGCGGCGCAGCAGCCCCACGCCCTCTCCTCGGGCGGCAACGCCTCCGCGTTCTCCTTCAGCCGGCTGCGGACCGGCGCGACCAGCGACCCGGCCGACCGGCGCATCCCCCGCACCTACGAGACCCTGGTCGACACCGTCATCGAGGTCAACGGACCCGACGGCGTCCGGTACGTCACCGGCAGCTCCACCACCCGCCTGTGGGAACGCGACGTCCTCGGCTTCGGCGTCACCCCGGCGCGACCGGGCCCCCGGATCTACGACCTGCCGGCGATCCTCGCCGACCAGGACGCGGACGACCTGCACGACTGGGCCCAGCACCCGGTCACCGACCTGCCGGACGTGCTGGCGGACGCCATCCACGAGCAGGACGCCTCGGCGGAGCTGTGGCTCGCGCTCGGCCCCGACCCGGACGGCACCCGGCTGGCCCGCGCCCTGTTCGTCGGCTCCCTCACCGCCGCCCGGGCCGGGAAGCCGGTCGAACTCGTCATCCGCACCGGCCGGGAGCTGCGGATCTGGCCCTTCGCCGCCGACGGCTCGCTCACCGACACCACCGCCGCCACCGACGAGGCATGGCAGAACGTGGCGGACACCATCGGCGTCCACCTCGACGCCGTACGGGCGGAGGCGGCGGCCCGCTACCGAGAGGAGCGCCTGACCCGGCGGCAGCCCGGCGCGCTCACCGCGCTGGACACCGCCGACCGGGCCGTGGACACCGCCGCCACCGCGCACCGGGACGCCGACCGCGCCCACACGGACGCCCGCCGCGCCGCCGCCACCGTACGGACCGAACTCACCACGCTCCGGGGCCGGATCACCGCCGCGCGGGCGGAGATCACCCGGCTCGACACCGAGGCCCGCGAAGCCCGGACCCGCTACGACGACACCGCCGACGAGGAGCGCGGGCTCCACGCCCGGTGGCAGCGGGCCCGCGCCGAGGTGGCCCGGCTCGAAGAGGCCGTCGCCGCCTCCCCGGACGCCGACCCGGCCTCCCCGGACGGGCGGGACGCCCTGGCCGCGGCGGTCGAGCAGGCCGCCGCGCTCCAGGAGCAGGGCCGGGCCCTGCACCAGCGGCGCGAGGACGACCTGGACACCGCCGAGACCTCCCGCGAGGAGGCGCAGGAGATCCGGACCGGGCTGGAGCGGGCCCTCGCCCGCGAGACCACGCTCGCCGGGAACCTGCGCCGCGCCGAGACGGCCGTGACCGGGGCCGCCCGGGCCCTGCGGCAGGCGGAGACCGCCCTGCGCCGGGCGACCGGCGCCCGCGACGCGATCCAGGACCAGGTCGACGGCATCGAGGCCGAACTCATCGACGTACGCGACGAGTTGACCGAGCAGGCGCGCCGTCACGCCCAGGCGTGGGAGGATCTGCCCGGCCTCACCGAGGCGCTGGACACCGGCCGCCGCGCCGAGGGGCTCGGCGACGGGCCCTCCCTGCGCGGCACGGTCTCCTCGGCGCCCGCCCGCCCGACCCGCGCCGGGCGGCTGCGCGGACAGCCCCTGCCCGCCCCGCCGCCGGAGACGACGGCGACCGATACGACGGCGACCGCCCCCGGCACGACGGCGACCGCCACGGCGACCGCCACCGCCACGGCCCCGCCGCCCGCCGCGACCCCGGCGCCCGCCCCGCGCCGCGACCTGCCCGCCGCCGAACGCGCCGAACTGGCCGCCGGGCTGGCCGCGATGACCGAGGACGAGCGCACCTCCCGGCTGCTGTCCCTGTCGTCCGCCGACCGCGAGGCCCTGGCCGCCGACCGGGCGCTCACCGCCGAACTGCGCCGGACCCTGCCCGCCGACGCGTTCGCCCGGACCGCCGCCCTGCTGATGGTCGACGTACCGCCCGGCACGGACCTCCCCGTCTCCGCCGGCATCGAGGCGCGGGCGCAGGTGGCGCGCATGCTGCGGTCGCCCGCGGTGGCCGAACGCCTGCTCAACGAGGGCGCGCGGCTGATTGTGGTCCCCAAGGACACCGCGACGACATCGCTCGACCCGTTCAGCGCGCTGCGCGGCGAGAGCGACGAGGACGCCCGCTCCTACGACATCCTGCGCGGGGTCGAGGCCGGCGGGCTGGTCGCCGTGGGCGAGGAGAACCTGCTGGGCGACACCACGGCCGTACCCGGCTCGGGGATGTACGCCGACGGCTACTCCGCCGCGACCCACGAGTTCGCGCACGCCGTCCATCGCCACGGCCTCACCGACGAACAGCGCCGGCTCATCACCGAGGCGTACCACGACAAGGTGCTCGCGGGCGCCTTCGGAGCCTGGCCCGACGGACCGCTGTACGACGCCACCGGCACCCGCCGCAACTACTCGGCCCGCGACGAGTTCGAGTACTTCGCCCAGCTCACCAACGCCTACCTCGGCACGAACACCGGCACCGACCCCTACACCGGCCACCCCCGCAACAACGGCGCGGCGTGGGTCCGGCGCAACGATCCGAAGCTGCTGCCGCTCCTGCGCGAGCTGTACGGCCCCGACCCGAAGGCCGTCCACCAGTGGGGCGCCAACCCCCGGGCCGAGGAGGACACCTGGGCCGCCTTCCGCGCCTTGTGGGACGAGAACGGCGGCGCGTACGAGCCGCAGCCCCACGCCCCCGTCCCCGCGCCGCCCGCCCCGCCGCGCACGGCCCCGCTCAGCCGCCCCCGGCTGACGGCGACCGCCCGGCGGATCGCGGGCACCACGCCGCGCCGCGGCCACACCGAGCGGCGGTGCCTGGCGCTGCTGGGCGCGCTCCGGGACGCCCTGTACCCGGGCGGCGTACGGCCGGCGGCCACGGTCGACGACACGGCCCTCGCCACCGCGACCCCGGCCTCCGCCCTGGTCCCGGGGCCGGGCTGGAGCCCGGTGGGCTCGTGGGAGGCGGTGGCCCGCACCGTCGCCGCCCAGGGGCCGGGCGCGGCGGCGTTCGTCCTGGCGCGCCGTCAGGGCGAGGCGCTGGGCCACGCGTGGGCCGCCTACCACCTCGGCGGCTTCGACGGCGTGATGTGGCTGGACCTGTCGGCCCGCGACGGCCGGCAGCTCTCCACCGCGCCGCCCCCGGTCGCGGCGTCCGAGGCGCGGGCGATGGTCGTCAGCCCGCGGGGGCAGGCCGTCGAGGGCGCCCTGCCCGCCTTCGCCGCCTCCGCGTCCACCCCGCACGCCCTGCTGGACGCGGCGACCGCCCGCGCCTACGGCGCCATCGGCCTGGAGATCGAACGGCGGCTGGTCTTCGTGATCAGCGGCCTCGGCGACGTCCCGGCCAAGCAGATCCTGGCCACCGCCCCCGGCTTCAGCATCGTCACGGACCACGCGAGCGTCACCCGGACGGCCGACGGCCGGCTGCACCTGACCTTCCCGCCCATCGCGCCGGGCGACCCGAGGCCCCAGCAGTTCGGCTACCTCATCGGCGAGATCGTCGTCGAGCCGATGGCGGTGCTCCCGGGCGAGCGGCGGCAGTCGCCCGAGGAGACGCTGGAGCGGCTGGCCCGGGTCGAGCGGGCCCTGGACGGCCGCGACCAGCCGGGCGCGGCCCCGCAGATCTCCCTCGCCGACCTGCTGCCCGCCGAGGACGGCTGGACGGTCACCGACCTGGGCGGCAAAACCCTGGTCGGCCAGACCCCGGTCCGGACGAACCGCGCCTACGTGCAGCCCACCACCGGCTTCCCCGCCCTGGGGCTGAGCCTGCTCCAGGACCGGGTGGTGGACCGGCTGCCGAAGGGCGCGATCGGGGCGGTCGAGGCGTCGGGCCGGGAGTTCGGGATGCGGGCCACCGCGGAGTTCGTCCGCGCCTTCACCGGGCGGACCGACGTGCCCGACGTGGTGGTCCCCTTCCTCGCCCCGATCCCGGACGTCGACGACCTGTGGGGCTACCTCCGGTTCGCCTACGCCCACACCGTCGCCCGGCCCACCGGCGTCATCCTCAACCAGGGCCCCGCCGCCTTCATGGTGAAGAACGGCCTCGCGGTGGCGTCGCGCCCGGCCCTCGACCGGGTCCTGCGGGCGCTGCGCCCCCGCAGCCGGAGCTTCCTCGACCGGCGCCACGACGACATCAGCGCGGGCCTCGCCGCCACCCTCGGACGGCTGCTGGAGCTCTACCGCCGCACCATCACCCCGGACAAGCCCCTCTTCCCGGGCTACTTCGACGCCACGATCGGCGACGTCCCCTCCGCGCGCGAGCACACCACCTCCGTGCTGACCGGCCGCACCTCCGACGGCAGGACCGTCACCCAGAAGCAGACGGTCGACATGGACGACGACCGGTATCCGACCCTGGACACCGACGACGGCCGCCTCGACATCCCGCTCATCCTCACGGAGCTGCGTCACTTCGCCTACGACGGCGAGCAGTTGATGACGCCGGAGCAGATCCGGCGGGCCGTGGCCGAACTGTCGGAGCTGAGCCGCGAGGCCTACCGCCGGGCCCTCGCGCAGCGGGCCCCGCTGCCCGACGACGTCCTGGCCGAGTCCCTGAACCGCATCCTGGACAACGAGGCCGTCCGGGCCCTCGCCCCCTTCGTGCAGATGGTCCTGATGGCGGGTCTGCCCCAGCTCTCGGGCCCCACCCGCCGCCTGATGACGGTGGGGGAGAGCCAGCGGATCGCCCACGCCCTGGGCGCGTACGCGCTCGGCGCCCCGCTGCCCGCCGACCACCCCCTGCACCGTGCCCTGCGCACGGCGGTCCAGGAGGCGGCCGACGCCGTCGACACGCTCCCCCCGGGCCCCCGGGCCCGGATCGTGCCCATGATCACCGCCGCGCGGGGCGCCCTGGAGATCCTGGCCGACCCGGAACGGACCCCGCCGCCGCTGGAGTGGGTGTCCGAACTGGTCGCGCTGGACGGCTCCCGCGTCCTGCTCGACCGCGTCCTGGTGGTCAGGCACCGCGCCGCCGACGGCACCCCGCTGGGCACCTCCTCCCGCCCCGACCAGGAGTGGCAGGACGTCCGCCGGCAGACGTACGGGCTGCTGCCCGAGGTGGTCGGCTTCACCTACGTGCGTCCGGGCCCGGTGACGCTGGAGAGCCCGGTCCAGAACCTGCCGTTCCACGACGCGTACCTGGTCGGGCTGCGCGGCGGACCCGACGCCGCCGCACTCGCCCTGTCCGACGGCTCCGACGCCGTGGTCGACTACGCGCGGATCGTGGACTTCCTCTTCGCGTTCGACGGCCATCTGACCGCGCTCGCCCTGGATCGGCCCGTCGTGGTGGCGGGGGCCGACCTGGCGGGCCCGCCGTCCGCCGATCCGCTGGAGACGCCGCTCGCCGGCCAGCAGCTCGCCAACGGCCTGGACCGCTGGATCTGGACCACCGGCAGCGGCATCGAACCCGTCCTCGCCCCGGGCGACGGGCCGACCGGACCGCGCTGGCAACTGGCCGAGGGCGACTGGTGGGCCGGGTTCCGCCCCGAGCCCACCACCCCCGAACTGGCCCGGTGGGCCGAGCGGATCACCGGCGACCGGGGCCGGGCGCCCGACGTGCTGCGGTGGGTCCGGGCGATCCGACTGGTCTACGGCCCCACGGTCGACGACCAGGGCGCCGTCCTCGCCACGCTGCTCGACGGCTTCTGGGCGCTGGAGCGGAGCCGCGCGGCCAACGGCTTCACGAACCCGCTCACCTGGAGCGACCTCCGCACCATGGTCAGCGCGTTCTTCACCGCGAACGGGCAGGCCGAACCGGCGCTGCCCACGGCCCTGCCGTTCCTGCTGCTCTCCGCCGCCGGCGCGGTCGGGACGACGCTGGAGCTCCCGGCGGCGATCGCCCCCCAGCACCACAGCGTGCGCGCCTGGGGCACACCCGCCGCAGGCGGCGTCGTCGAGGACGTCACCGACCGGGACGAGGAGATGTCGCTCTTCGCCCCGCCGCCGACGTCCGCGCCCGCCGCCCCGGTCCCGTCCGCCCCTGCCGCGGCGACCGCCCCCACCCCGGCGACGGACGCCTTCGGCGGCCCGACCGACCCCGTGCTCGACCCGAAGACCAGGATCAACGGGCCGTCCGGAACCACCCAGGGCCGCAACTGGACCCGGGCGAAGATCAGCCGGGTCCTGCCGGGCACGCTGCGGACCATCGAGAAGCGGCCGGGCACCGCGCCGAAGGTCGTCTCGACCGGCCCGGCGCCGTGGCCGGACACCGCGTACGTCGTGACCGCCGACGGCGAGGACGGCCGCGTCCTGCTGCCGGACGACCGGGAGCTGGGACCGGAGGCGGTCGCCGCCGCGCTCGCCGCCGACCCGGAGCTGGCGAAGCTCCCGAAGGACGTGCCCGTCGTCCTCGCCGTCCCGTACACCGGCGACCGCTACCAGCAGACGCTGCAGGCCGTGGCCGACCGGCTGGGCCGCACCGTCTGGGGGCCGAGCGGAGGAGTCCGCGCCGTCGCCGACGGGCCGGACGACCACGTCCTCGCGCTGCTGGACGACGACGCCGACGCCCCGGTCAGCGCCTGGGTCGCGGCCGAGCCCTCGACCGCGATCGGGTCCTACCTCGACCGCACGTGGACGGCGCTGGACGGGACCGTGTTCCGCGACAGCGACGTCCTCACGGTGCCGTTGACCGACGAGAACCACCGGCACTTCGGGCGGCTGGCCGTCGAGCGGAAGGACGGCCTGCGACGGCGGGCGCAGCGGATGCGGCGGTTCCACAAGCTGCGGGAGCTGTCGCACCGGCTCCCCGTGGGCACCGACGCCGGCACCGAGAACGAGCCGGTCGCGTCGGAGCCGGTCACGACGGACGCCGCCGTCCACGTCTACGCCGGCCACGGTGAACCGGGCCGGATGCACCTGCCGCTGCGCGACGGGCGGACGGTGTGGCTGAGCAAGGCGGACGCGGCGGCGTACATCGCGGGCCTGCCCGAGGTGCGCAACCTGCCGCGCGGCCACCGCATGCACCTGGAGGTCTGCTGGAGCTCCTCGGACGGCGACCCGCGCCGCCAGTACCCCTATCTGGGCGAGACGCCCCATGTCGACGACCCGCTCGACGACGTGCCGCTCGACCAGCTCGTGGCCAACCTGACCCGCCGGGAGACGGACGGCTCCCTCCGCCAGACGGGCTTCAACGACACCCACCGCATCGCCCTGGCCTCCGCGACCGGCCGGCGGGGCGGCCGTGTCCTGCGCCGCCCCGAACCGCTGGGGCCCGCGCTGGACGCCCTGGCCCGGGACTTCGGACTCCACCGCGGCCCGGACCCGGTCTCCCCGGAGACGCGGCAGACGATGCTGCGGCTGCTCCGGGCGGTGCGCACCGTCTTCGGCACCACGTTCGAGGACTATCGCGGCGGGCCGGACGGCCGGTTCGAGCGCGTCATGAAGGGCATCGTCGCGCTGGAGCGGATGCGGGCGAACGACGGGACGATCTCCCACCTCACCCCGTTCCGGCTGGACATGCTGGACTTCTTCGTCCAGGAGCACACCGGCCGCGCCCCCGACAAGCGGGGATACGTGGAGCTGCTCGACTTCGCCGCCGAGCGGATCGCCGACGACGCGAACGCCAGGCTCACCGACGCGGTGCCCGCGCCGTCGCTGAGGATCGCCCTCAAGCAACTGGCGGACAAGGGCGAGCAGATGATCCGCCACGTGCAGTCGCTGCCCGCGTCCGCTCCCTTCACCCCCCGGCTGGTCGCCTCGACCCTGTGGGCCACGACCCGTGCCGCCCGGCTGCTGCGCGGGCTGACGCCCGCCGCCCAGGAGGCGATGGGCCGCAAGGTCCTCCACCTCGACGCCTCCACCGTCTGGGACCAGTCGCGGCAGGAGCCGCTGTGGGCGCTGCTCACCAAGGCGATCGCCGAGGGCGTGGACGCCGGCGACCAGGACGTCATGGCCGCCTACCACCTCGCGGAGAGCGGTGCGTTCGCCCCGTCCGCGGTGCTCCGCCAGGGAGCGAACGTCCAGGGGGTCAACTGGTCCGGCACCGCCATGCCCGCCGGGGTCGACTGGGGCACCGTGCGGCAGATGACGTTCGGGCCCAACGGCAGCACCATCGGCTCGGTGCGGCCCGCCTGGACCGGCCCGCACAAGCCGATGCCGGTCCTGAACGTCGTGGAGATCGACGGGGCCGGGCGGATCGTGCTGCACCTGCCGGGCCGCGCCCCCCTGCCCGTCTCCGAGAACGAGTTCCTGGCCCTGCTGGAGCGGGACCCCGGCCTGCGCACCCTCCCGCTGAAGCACCCGGTGCTGTTCCTGACCACCGGCCCGGGGACGCTGAGCCCCGGCCTGGTGCGGCGGTTCTCCGAGAACACCGGACGCCCCGCCTACCGGTACAGCGCGCCGATGATGCTCTCCTCCGGCGACCCCGCCACCCCGCTCGGCATCCTCGCGCTGACCGACCCGGCCACCAGGGCCCCGGGAGCCTGGACCCGTTCCGCCCGGCAGGCCAACGCCCCCGCCGCCGCCTCCGGCACCGGCGACCTGATCGTCTTCAGCCCCTCGGACGAGAAGACCGGCGCACTGCCGGACATCGGCTCCCTGAGCGTCGGCGAGCAGGGGCGGCCCCCGGCCGGCTCGCTCCTGTCGCCCGCGACGCTGATGACCAACGCCTCGGGGGCCCCGCGCGGCCGCAACCTGACGGACGAGAAGGTGCGCCAGCTCCGCATCGGACGCGTCCGGGTGTACGAGGCGGAGGCGGGCGCCCCGCCCAAGGAGAAGGCCGGCGAGGACCGGGCCGCCCCGTGGGGCGACTCCGCGTACGTCGTGTGGGGCGAGAGCGCCCCGGACGGGGTCCGGTTCCCCGACGGGCGCACGCTGGACGCGGAGCAGCTTGCCGCCGAACTCGCGGCCGATCCCGAGCTGGCGAAGCTGCCCAAGGACGTCCCCGTCGTCCTGGTCGTCCCGCACCTGGCCAACGAGCGGTACCTCGCCTACCTGCGGGCGGTCGCCAACCTGCTGGAGCGCCCCGTGTGGGCCCCCAGCGGCGACGGCCGCCTGGTCCGCAACAAGAAGCGCGAGCACGTCCCCGCGCTCATCGACCACGGACCCGACCAACCCCTGGGCTCCTGGGTGCCGTTCCGGCCCACCAAGAAGGCCGCACCGGCCCCGGACCGCGTCTGGACGGCGCTCGACGGCACCGTCTTCCGCGACAGCGACGTCCTCACCCGGCCCCTCGTCTCCGACCGCGACGAGCGGTTCGGCCGGATGTCGCACGGCGACGACGCCCGGAGCCGCGAGGAGCTGATGCGCTCCTACCAGCGGGCCAGGAAACTGGTGCACCTGATGGCGTCCGGCAGCCGGACCGCGCTGATCAGCGAGGAGACCCGGACCCCGGACCCGGCGTCGTACGTGTACGTCGCCCACGGGCTGCCCGGCGGCCTGCAACTCGCCCTGCGCGACGGCCGGACGGTGTGGCTGGGCGCGGAGGACGGCGGACAGTACATCGGCGGACTCCCCGAGGTCGCCGAACTGCCCGAGGGCCACCGGATGAAGCTGGAGGTCTGCTGGAGCGACGCGGCCGGGAACCCGACCCAGCCGCAGCTGGACAACCGCCCCGCGCCCGCCGTCCAGGACCCGCTGGACGAGGTCTCGCTCGCCCAGCACACGGCGAACGTGAGCCGCCGCGTCACCGAGGGGTCGCTGATGAGCAGCGGCTTCGACACCGACGCGCACATCCTGCACGACGCCCCCGGTGGCGTCGCCGGCCGCCGCAGGCGGGTCGTGCCCGAGCCGCTGCCGCACGAGCTGGACGAGATGGCCCGCACGGCGGGCCTGCACACCGGGGAGGGGGAGGCGTCGCCGGAGGTGCGCGCGACCACCCTCCGACTGGTACGGGCGCTGCGCATCGTCTTCGGTCCCGAGACCGAACAGGACAAGCCCGCGCACGCGCGGCTGCTCCGGGGCATCGGCGCCATGGAGACCCTGCGCGCCAACGACAAGGCGCTGAGCCGGTTCACCCCCTTCCGCATGGAGCTGTGGACCTTCATCGCCCAGCGGGTGGGTGCGGCCGGAAAGGCCCCGGGCCCCGACGACTACCGCAAGGTCCTGGACCTGGCCGCCGGCCTGCTGGCGAAGAAGCCGGAGGCCCCCCTCGGCGAGGCCATCGGGGACCCGGCGATCCAGCACGCGATCCGGCAGATCACCCAGTTCGGCGCGGCGCTCGTACGGAACGTGCTGCGGCAGCCCGAGCAGGCGCCGGTGACCCAGCGCGTCGTGACCCGGGCCTTCTGGGCGATGGCTGGCGCCGCCCAGCAGATGGCCGGCCGGGACGACGCGTTCACGGAGAAGCTGGGCCGCCGGGTCCTGCACGTCTTCCCCGACGAGGAGTGGACCCGGGCCCACAAGCAGCAGCTGTACGTCCTGACGGCCCAGGCCATCGCGGCCGAACTCGACCCGGCGGACTACTTCACGCTGTCCGCCTTCCACCTCGCCTCCACGGGGGCCTTCGGCCCCGCCCAGCAACTCCGGTCCGGGGAGGGCTTCCAGGGCTTCAACTGGAGCGGCGCGCCGGCGCCCGGCGGGATCGACCTGCGGGCCGTCGGCCGCCAGGACACCGACGGCGACGGCGCCTCCCTCCAGCACTTCCGCGCGCCGTGGACCGCCGAGGGCGAACCCGCCGAGGCCATGGTGGCGTGGACCGACACCGACGCCGACGGCTTCGTGGTCCTCCACCTGCCGGGCAAGCGGCCCCTCCGCGTCGCCGACCGCGAGTTCCTGGCCCTCCTCGACCTGGCCCCGCCCCTGCGCACCGCCGCCCTCGGGATCCCCGTCCTGTTCGTGCTCTCCGGCGCGGGCAGCGGCGAGGGCCGGGCCGCCGCGCTCTCCGAGGCGTTCTCCAACCGCACCGCCCGCAACGGCTGGTCGTTCAGCGGCGCGTTGACGGTGGCCCCCACCACCTCGGCCGCCCCGCCGACCGGCACCACGGCCACCACCCCGCCCGCCCCGCTGCGGCTCATCGGGCGCCCCGGGGCGAGCGGACAGCAGGGCGTCTGGCGCAAGGCATGGCTGCAGGGCCTGAACTCCAGCGTCCTCGCACCCGCCCCGTACGGCGACGCCCTCTTCTCCTCCCCGCGGCCGCCCGCGCGCCCCACCTCCGTACCGGGGACGGCACCGGCCACGACCGCGCTCACCGCGCCGCGCAGCCTGACCGGGGCCGCGATCACCACGGCCCCGCCGCTCGACCGCGCCGCGCTGACCGCGCTGGTCCGCCGGGTGACGGGCCGGGAACCGCTGCGCGCCCCGACCGTCGAACGCTGCCTGGTGCTCCTGGGGGCGCTGCGCGCCGAGCTGTACCCGCAGGGCGTGCGCCCGGCGCGGACGGTGGACGACACGGCGGTCGGCGTCCCCGCCACGGAGTCGTCCCTGGTCATGGGCCCCGGATGGCGCAAGGTCCGCTCGTGGGACGCGGTGGCCGGAGCGGTCACCGCCCAGGGCCCCGGCACCGTGGCCCTCGTCCTGGCGCACCGCCAGGGAACACGCCCCGGCCACGCCTGGGCGGCCTACCACCTCGGCGGTCGCGGCGGTGTGGTGTGGGTGGACCTCTCGGCCGGCCACGGCCGCCAGGTGTCCCTGCTCCCGCCCGCGGTCGCGGCGTCCGACGCCCGCGCCGTCGTCGTCGGCCCCGGCGGACAGGCCCTGGAACACGCCCTCCCCGCGTTCGCCCCGTCCTCCTCCACCGCCCACGCCGCTCTCGACGCGCCGGTCGAACCCGGCTACGGCGCCATCGGACTGGAGGTCGAGGAGCGCCGCGACCTCTTCCTCGACCTGCCCGGCCGCCTCACCTCCACCCTCGTCCTCGCCCACGGCCCCGGCATCACCCTCGTCACCGACAGCCGCGGCTTCTGGATGACGGAGGACGGCCTTCTCCACGTCAACGAGCCGCAGGTGCCCCCGGGGCAGCCGCGCCCGGTCCGCAGGAACTTCGCCATCGGCGAGTTCGTCCTCGACCCCATGGCCGTCCTGCCCGGCGAGCGCCGCCAGACCCAGGAAGAGGGTATGGCCCAGCTCCAGCGGGCCCGCGCCGCCGGACGGCTGCCGGACGAGCGCCAGGTCGCCGTCCCGCTCACCGAGATGCTCGGACCGCTCGGCGGCTGGACGTTCACCGAGGACGGGCTCAAGGCCAAGGTCAACCCCGCCCCCGAGGGCTTCGACTGGACCGCCTACGGCCAGCTCACCCTCGGCTACCCCACCGTCGGCCTCCGGGAGCTCCAGGACATCGCCCACCGGCGGCTGACCGTCCCCAAGTTCGAGACCGCGATCGCCGGCGCCCGCAGCTTCGGCCAGCTCCTCACCACGACGTACGCGAACGACCTCCTCGGCACCCCGGTCGTGGAGAGCCACATCGCACCGTTCCTCTCGGCGATCCCCGAGGTCGACGAGGTGTGGGGCTACGGATGGCTGGGCTTCCAGAACGTCGTGGCCGCGCCGATCGGCGACGTCTTCGACAACGCCCGCCCGCCCGGCGCCGACCCGGAGCTGATCAAGAACCTCCTGCCCGCCGCCTCGCGCAACGCCCTGGACCGGATCCTGCGCGCGCTGCGCCCCCGCACCCGGACGTTCCTGAACGAGCACCACGACCAGCTCTCCGCCGACGCCGCCCGCCAACTGAGCCTGCTGCTCGACTTCTTCCGGCAGCGGCTGACACCCCATCTGCCCGCCGACCCCGCCTTCTTCGACACCGCCGGCACGGAGGTGCCGACCCCGCGCGAGCACTGGACCGCCGTCCTCACCGGCCGCACCTCCCAGGGCGAGCCCGTCAGCCAGCGCTACGCCGTCGGCATGGACGACGGCGACTACCCGGTCCTGGACACCGACGACGGCCGGCTGCTCGTCCCCCTGGTCCTCGCCGAGCTGCGGCACTTCGGCTACACCGGCCAGTTCATGACGCCCGAGGAGATCCAGCGCGCCGTCACCGAACTGTCCGCCCTCGGTCGCGCCGCCTACGAGCGCGCGCTGCGCTCCCGTGCCCCGCTCCCCGAGGACGTGCTGCGCGAATCCGTCCGGCGGATCGTGGCGAACCCCGTGGTGCGGGACGTCGCGGGCTTCCTGATGGTGGCGGCGCGGGCCGGCATCCCGCAGGTCGGCGGCGCCACCCGCAGGCCGCTCACCGAGTGGGACAGCCAGGCCGTCGCCCTGGCGCTGGGTGAGTACGCGCTGGGCCGGCCCCTGCACGAGGACCACCCCGCGTACCAGGCGCTGCGGACCGCGCTGACGGAGGCGTACGCGCTGCTGCCGAACATCCCCCCGGGCGGGCAGGCGAAGGCCCGGGGCTTCTTCGACGCGGCACACCGCGCCCTCGCCGTCCTCGCCGACCCGGCGCAGACGCCGCCGGTGATGCGGTGGTACGCGGAAGTGGTCGCGATGGACGGCGCCCGCGTCCTCCTGGACCGGGTGATGGTGATCCGGCACCGCGACGCGCAGGACCTCCCGGTGGGCACGTCCTCCCTGCCGCTGCACGCCTGGCAGGACGGCCTGCGGCAGCACTACGGCCTGCTGCCCCAGGTGACCGGCTACACCCAGGTGCGGCCGGGCCCGGTGCCGCTCGAAAGCCCGGTGCGGGCCCTGCCGTTCGAGAACGGGTACGTGGTCGGGCTGCGCGGCGGCCCCGGCGGCGCGCTCCTCGCCCTGGCCGACGGCACCGACGCCGCGATCGACTACGCCCGCGTCGTGGACTTCCTGTACGCCGTGGACGGCGATCTCACCGCGCTCGCCCCCGAACGGCCGGTCGTCGTGACGGGCGCCGACCTCGCGGGCCCGCCGCCCTTCGACCCGCTGGACACCCCGGTGGCCGGACAGCAACTGGCCAACGGCCTGGACCGCTGGATCTGGACCCCCGGCGGCGGCGCCGAGGCGTTCCTCGTCCCCGCCGACCAGCTGGGCGGCGTGCGCTGGCAGTTGGCCGAGGGTGACTGGTGGGCCGGCTTCCGCCCCGAGCTGTCGACCGCCGAACTCGGCCGCTGGGCCGAGCGGATCACCGGCGACCGCGGCCGGGCCCCGGACGTACGCCGCTGGGTCCGCGCGGTCCGGCTGGTCTACGGCCCCCTGCTGGAGAACGACGCCACCGCCTTCGAGGCGCTGCTGCGCGGCTTCCGGGCCCTGGAGCACACCCGCGCCGCCAACGGGGTGACCACCCCGCTCACCTGGAGCGACCTGCGGACGGCGGTCGGCGCGTACTTCACCGCGAACGGGCAGGCCGAACCGCCGCTGCCGGTGGCGCTGCAGTTCCTGCTGCTCTCCGCCGCCGGATCGGCCGGCGTCGACCTGGAGCTGTCGGGGATGACGATCGCCCCGCTCCACCACAGCCCGCGCGCCTGGGACCGGGCCTCCGCCGGACCGGACTTCTTCGCCCCGGCGGGCACCGCGCCCGCCCTCCCGCAGACCGCCCCCGCGCAGCCGCCGGCGACCGGCGCGTTCACCGGGCCGGACGATCCGCTGCTCGCGGCCGACACCCTGCTGACCGGACCGGCCGGGACCGCGCAGGGCCGCAACTGGACCGGCAGGAAGGCCACCCGCGTCCTCCCGGGCAAGCTGCGGACCATCGAGAGCCGGCCCGGCGCCGCACCGAAGGTCGTCGCGACCGAATCCGCCCCCTGGCCGGACACCGCGTACGTCGTCACCGCCGACGGCGAGAGCGGCCGGGTGCGGGCGAAGGACGGCCGGGTCCTGGACGCCGAGGCGGTCGCCGACGCGCTGGCCGCCGATCCGGAGCTGGCGAAGCTCCCGAAGGACGTGCCCGTCGTCCTCGCCGTCCCGTACACCGGGGACCGCTACCTGGAGACGCTGCGGGCGGTCGCCGACCGGCTGGGCCGCACCGTGTGGGGGCCGAGCGGCGCGGTCCGGATCGCCCCCGACGGCACCGGGGACGCGCACGTGCTGGTCACCATGGACGCCGACCCGGACGCGCCGGTCGGGGTCTGGGTGTCCGTCGCCCCCTCGCCGGCGACCGGACCGCACGAGGACCGGACATGGACCGCGCTCGACGGCACCGTGTTCCGCGACAGCGACGTCGTCACGCGCCCGCTCGCCGACGACAACCACCAGCGGTTCGGCCGGATCGCCGTCCACCAGGGGGACGCGCTGCGGCGGCGCGAGCGCAACTTCCGCGCCCTGCGCCGGATGCGACGGCTCGTCCACTGGACGCCCGCCGGCAACCGCGCCCACGAGACCGCCTCCGAACCGGTCTCCATGGACGCCGCCGTCTACGCCTACGCCGGACACGGCGAACCCGGCCGGATGCAGCTCCCGCTCCGCGACGGCCGGACCGTCTGGCTGGGCAAGCACGACGCGGCCGCGTACATCGCGGGCCTCCGCGAGGTCCGCGAGCTGCCGCCGGGCCACCGCATGCACCTGGAGGTCTGCTGGAGCTCCTCCGACGGCGACCCCACCCGGCCGCAGCCGTCGTTCGCCCCGGTCCCGCACGTGGACGACCCGCTGGGCGACGTCCCGCTCGACCAGCTCGTCGCCAACCTGACCCGCCTCGACACCGAAGGCTCCACCCGGATGACCGGGATGGACGACTCCCGGCGCTTCATCATGGGCGCGGCCGACGGCGGGCGCGGCCGCCGTGTGCTGCGCCGCCCGGAACCGCTCGCCGACGAGCTGGACCGGCTGGCGGTCGTCGCCGGACTGCACCGGACCCCGGGCGACGTGCCGCCCGAGACCCGCGAGGCGACGCTCCGGCTGGTGCGCGCCCTGCGGACGGTGTTCGGCGACGCCGTCGAGGACGACCGCACCACCCCCGGTGGACGCTACGAACGGGCGCTCAGCAGCATCGGCGCGCTGGAACGCCTCCGCGCCAACGACCCCGAGCTGGCCTCCTTCACCCCGTTCCGCGCGGACATGCTCGACTTCCTCGTCCGCGAGCACACCGGCCGCGCCCCGGACCGGGCCGGATACCAGGCGCTCCTCGACCACGCCGCCGCCCGCGTCGCGGCCGACCCCGACGCGCGCCTCACCGACGCCGTGCCCTCGCCCGCACTCCGGATCACGCTGACGCAACTGGCCGACGCGGGCGAGCAGATGATCCGCCACGTGCAGTCGCTGCCGCCGCAGGCGGCCTTCACCCCGCGCCACGTCGCGTCCACCCTGTGGGCCACGGCACGGGCCGCCCAGCTCTTCCGCCCGATGTCCGCCGACGCCCGCGAGGCCATGGGCCGCAAGGTCCTCCACCTCGACCCCGCCACCACCTGGAACCGGAACCTGCAGCAAGGCGTGTGGGCGGTGACGGCCAAGGCGATCGCCCAGGGCATGGACGCCACCGACCACGACCTGCTCGCCGCGTTCCACCTGGCGGAGAGCGGCGCCTTCGGCCCGGCCGCCCTGCTCCGGCAGGGACCCAACATCCAGGGCGTCAACTGGTCCGGCACGCCCGCCCCCGCCGGCATCGACTGGAGCACCCTGCACCGGCCCGACGGGGCCGCCGTCCACCGGCTCACGCCCGAGTGGACCGGCCCCGGCACGCCCATGCCCCTGCTCAACGTCGTCGAGGTCGACGCGTCCGGCACCCCGGTCCTCCACCTGCCCGGCCGCGCCCCCGTCCCCGTACCGGAGAACGAGTTCCTGGCCCTGCTGGACCTGGCGCCCGCGCTCCGCACGATCCCCCTCGGCAGCCCGGTGCTGTTCCTCACCACCGGGCCGGGGGCGCTGAGCCCGGAGCTGGTCCAGCGGTTCTCGCAGCGCACCGGACGCCCCGCCCACGGCTACAGCGCCCCGATGGCGCTCACCGCGCCGGGCCCCCAGGCCCCGCTCGACATCATCGTCCTGCCGGACCCGGCGACCAACGCCCCCGGCCACTGGACCGCCGCCACCCGCCAGTCGACCGCCGCCACCACGTCCGGCGAGAGCCGGCCGGCCTTCTTCGGGCCGCCGCCGTCGGCCGACCCGTTCCAGGATCCGGCCACCGTGCTGCGGGACGACGCGGGGAAGGCGATCGGACGCGACCTGACGGGCGCCTGGACCGACCGGGCGCGGATCGACCGGGTACGGGAGGCCGTGGACGGGCAGGCGGCCGGGGAGCCGGACCAGCCCGCCCCCTGGGGCGCCGAGGCGTACCTCGTCGGCGACCGGGCCCTCGACGCCCGGGGCCTGACCCCGGAGGCGTTCGCGGAGAAGCTGGCCGGGGACCCGGAACTGGCCGCGCTGCCGTCCCACGTGCCGGTGGTCCTGGCGATCCCGTACGCCGGCGCACAGTACCTGGACCTGGTGCGCGCGGTCGCCGCCCGGCTGGGCCGCCGGGTCTGGGCCCCCAGCGGCGACGGGCGGCTCCGCCACGACTCCGCTCTCCAGGCCCGCATCCCGACGATGGCGGTCCACGACACCGCCGGCTGGCACGGCGACTGGGTGCCCTTCGACGCGCCGGCGGTCCCGGCGCCCTACGAGGACCGGCAGTGGACCTCGGTCGACGGCCGGACCTTCCGCGACAGCGACGTGGCGACCCGGCCGCTGGTCTTCGACCGCCGCGAGCGGTACGGCCGGGTGTCGGTCGGCGACGACCTGGACCAGCGCGAGCGGATGCTGCGCGGGCTCTTCCACCGGCGGCAGCGGATCCACTACGCGGCCACCACCCTGGGCGACCAGGTCGTCGGCACCGAGCCGTACACCCTGGACCCGGCGGTCTACACGTACTACGGACACGGCTACCCCGGCACGCTGGAGATCGTCCTGCGCGACGGCTCGACGGTGATGCTGACCGCCGCCGACGGCGGACGCTACATCGGCGGACTGCGCGAGGTCCGCGAGCTGCCGCCCGGCCACCGGATCGGCCTCCAGGTCTGCTACGCGGCCTCGCCGGGCCATCCCCTCGACCAACCGCAGGAGGGCCGCCCGGTACGGCCCGTGGAGGACCCGCTGGACGAGGTGTCCCTCATCCAGCACACGGCCAACGTCAGCCGGCTGGACGTCGAGGGCCCGACCCAGACGGCGGGGTTGGACGACGACTCCTTCATGCTGGAGGACACCCCCGGCGGTGTGGTCGGCCGCGTGGTGCGCGTCCGCCCCGAGCCGACCGAGGCCGAACTCAACCGCCTGGCCGTGATCGCGGGCCTGCACGGCGACCCGGACACCGTGCCGCCGGAGGTCCGGACGACCGTCCTGCGGCTGGTACGCGCCCTGCGCCTGGTCTTCGACCATGCCGTGGAGGACGACCGGTGGGTGCCGGGCGGCCGGTACGAGGGGGCGCTCAAGGGCATCGCCGCACTGGAGACCCTGCGCGCCAACGACCCCGGCCTGCGGCGGTTCACCCCGTTCCGCATGGAGCTGTGGACGTTCCTCGCCCGGCGCGTCGGCGGCGACGCCCCGGGCCCCGACGCCTACCGGGACGTCCTGGACGCCGCCCGGCAGCTGGTCGCACAGCGGCCGGACAGCACGCTCTCCGGGATGCTGCCGGACACCGCCCTGACGTACGCCGTCGACGAACTCTCCGGCACCCAGGGCGAGGAACTCGCCCGCGACGCGGTGGGCCTCCCCGAACCCGTCACGCTGCGACCCAAGGACATCGCCCGCGCCTTCTGGGCGATGGTGGCCGGCGTCGACCTGGTCCTGTACCGCCTGGACCCGGCGCAGCAGGAGAGCCTGGGCCGCCGCGCCCTCCACCTCGCGGACACGGACGCGTGGGACGAGGGGACGGCGGCGGACCTGACGTTCCTCGCGGTACGGGCCCATGCCCGCCAGATCGACATCACCGACCCGCACCAGCTCGCCGCCCACCACCTGCGTGAACGGGGCGCCCTCCGGCAGATCCTCACCGACGGGACATCGCCGGTCGGCTACAACTGGAGCGGACGCCCGGCCCCGAACGGCGTGGAGAGCGACCAGTGGTACGCGCGGGTCAAGGCCGGCAACGACGTCCTCACCCTGCCCCACCCGGCGCAGTGGCGGTCCACGGAACCGGGCGGGGACTCCCTGGTGATCTGGACCGGGACCCGGCCGGACGACGGCGGCATCGTCATCCACCTCCCCGGGCACGCCCCCGTGCCCGTTCCCGACGAGGAGCTGTGGGCGCTGCTCGACCTGGCCCCACTGGTCACGGACGCGGGCGTCGACGTCCCCGTCGTCTTCCCGATGGGCGGCTTCACCGCGGGCGACACGCGGCGGACGCAGCCGTTCACCGACCGCACCGGCCGCAGCGCCTTCGGCTACTCCGGACCGCTGGACCTGGTCGAGGACGACCCGTTCGACCCGCTGCGCATCACCGCCCTGCGGGAGAAGAAGCTGGGCCAGTGGATCAGGACCGTCTGGAGGCCCCGGCCCGCTCCGGGGGCCGCGCCGGGGACGCCCGGCACGGCCGCCAAGACCGGTCCGTCGCCGAGCGTCACGGAACGCGCCGACGCCGCCGGCCCCCCGCGGACCGGTGCGCCCGAGGAGCCCGCCGGTCTCCCGCAGTCCGCAAAGGCCGCCCTTCCCGACGACGCGTACGGGGCGCTCCGGGACGGCGTCTCCGTGCTCCGCGAGGGCTTCCGGCGCGTCGGGCCGGACACCGTCCTCCTCGACGGCGCTCCCCTCACCCTGCGCGAGGCGCCGGGGGAGGGCGAACGGACCGTGGACACCCTGCTGTTCGCCGTACGCCCGGTGGCGGGCGGCACACCGGCCGGCGCGGTGACCGGCACGGCGGCGGAGTTCCGTGCCTGGCTGGAGGGCATGGTCACCGCCGAAGACGTGACCGGGCAGGACGTGCCGTCCCTGGAGGCCGACCGCACCCTCCCGCTGGACCTCCTGGACCGGATCGGGGCGTCGCTCAGCGTCTCCGTACGCACGGAGGCCATGCTGCTGGGCGACCGGATCCCCGCCTCCCGGGTGGAGTTGACCCCCGTACAGCGGCTGCGGGTGCTGCTCGCCGACCCGTCCTACGGCGCCGGGACCACGGCCCTGCCGATGGGCCCCCTCGCGGCGGCCGCCGCGCGCGGGCTCGGGGTGACCGTGGCCGTGGTGGGCCCCGACGACGAGGTGACGTACCACGGCGGGCACGGCGACGGGGGCCCCGCCGCCCTGCTGGCGCTCGCCGGGGACCGTCACCTGGCGGGTGTCCCGGACAGCTCCTCGGCGGAGGCTTCGGACGCCCCGGGCCGGGGAGCCGCCGACGCCTCACCGACCCCCGGCCAGGGCACGGCCGACGCCCCGGAGACGCCCGGCGGCCCGTTGGCCGACGACGCGGCACGGCTGGACCAGGTGGTGGAGGCCCTGTCCTCCGTCCCGGCGTCCGTCCTGCGACCGGCGCCCGCCGGACCGGGGGAGACGGCGCCCCCCGTCCCGGCCCGGCCCGGACCGCAGGACCCCGAGGCGGACGCCTGGGCACGGCGGCACCGCGCCGTCCTGGACGACGCCCTGCGCCTGTTGACGGCGCTCGGCCCCGAATCCCCGCCCCGGGCCGGGCCGCTGACGGCCGCTCGGCTGGAGCCGCTGGTCAACGCCTGGTTCCGGGCCCGTGAACAGGACCCCTCCGGCAGCCTGACCGACCGGATCCGCCGCATACTGGACGACATCCGTGCCTGATCGCAGCGAGGAGCCCATGAACGACAACACGCCCGACGCGGGGACCGCCGACGGGACCGCCGCCCCCGAGCCGCGCCCCTCCGGCGTCCAGGGCGGACCGTCCGCCGTGCTGCGGGGCGCACCGGGGTTCCGCGAGCCGCCCGAGGACTACGTCGAGGCGGCCAGGGCGGCCCCCGACCACTGGCTGTCCGTCATCGACCGGCACTGGAGCGGCGACGAGGACGAGCCCACCCCGGCCTGGGCGGTCCTGGGGCGCTGGCGCAGCGACGCCGACGGCGAGATCGTGGAGTGGGAGGAGAACACCGCCTACCGCCCCTCGCCCGACGCGCACGGCTGGGCCCCGCCGGTCAGCCCCGTGGACGCCGCCGTGCAACTGGTCGCCACCGGCTACGCGTCGGAGGACCTGTTCGCCCTGATGGTCGCCGACGCCGAAGTGGCCGTGTGCCTCGACGGGACGGGCGGTCTGGCGGTCACCGACGCGCAGGACGGCACCGAGGCCGTCCCGGTCTTCCCGGCCTCCCCGGCACTGGACCAGGACCGGCTGCCCCCGCACGAGATGATGCTGGTCCCCGACCTCCTGGGCCGGCTGCCCGAGGGCAAGGAGGTGCTGGTCCTCAGCTCGTCCGCGCCGGTCGGCCAACTCGTCACCGCGAGCGCCCTGCTGGCGGCCCGGGCCGAACTGGAGGAGTTCGCGCGCCTGGAGGAGGCCGACGCCTGGCCCCCCGCCCCGGCGGCGGGCGACCGCCCGGACGCCACCCCCTGGCCTCCCGAATCCGCCGAGGAGCGGCCCGAGTTCTTCCGGGGGGAGAGCTGACCCCCCGGGCCGCCGGAGGGCCGTGCCCGCGGCGGCGGGGCACAGCCGGGCGGCGGGGAGGGCAGGACCGGGCGGTGGCGAGGGCAGGACGAGGCAGGTGCCCCTCCTCCAACTCCGCTTCGGGCGGGTACGGTTCCTCCGTGACCGGAATCCCCACCCGGACGGGGATTCCGCTTGCCGCCCGCTCGCCGGCCCCGTGCCCCGTCGCCGAGGGGCCCGGCCCGGCAACCCGTCCCGCCGGACTGTCACCTGATGAGCCCGCCGGACTGTCAACCGATGAGAATGAGTTCGCGACCATGGCCCGTGTCTTCTGTTCCTGGAGTGCCCGCCGGTGAGTGAGTACGTCGACAGGTCCGGCCCGGAGACACCTTCCGCTCCCGGACCCGAGCCCCTCCCCGCGGCCGAGGACGGCCCGGCGATACCGGACCCGGAGCCGGGGCCCGCGCCGGCCGGAGCGGTCCCGACCGTCGGCGGCCCGGCGAACCCGGCCCCCGCACCGGCCGTCGTCCCCGCCGGTCCGACGGCCCCCGCCCCGGACGGCTCGGCGGCAGCGGACGGGCCGATGCCCGAGCCGCCCCCGGAGGTGGTCGAGGCGGCCCGGGAGCTGCCCGACCGCTGGCTCGGCGTGCCCGACCCCGCGTGGTCGGGACGGGGCGCACCCCCGGACTGGGCGGTCCCCGGCCGGTGGCGTACGGACGCCACCGGCGCGATCGTGGCGTGGGAGGACAACGACGGCTACCGCCCGTCCCCGGCGGCGCTCGGCTGGCCCCGGGCCACCGACCCGGTGGAGTCCGCCGTCCAGCGCGCCGTGACCGGCTACGGGCCGGCCGGCGAGGTCCTGCGCACCCTGGCCGCGTCGAAGGTCGCGGTGCTCACCGGACCGGACGGCGGACCGGCGGCCCTCCGGTCGGCGCAGGGCGACCCCGTGGTCCCCGTCTTCACCAGCCCGGCCCACCTCCGCGCCCTCGGATCGCTCGCCGCCCGGCTGCTCCCGGTGGCCGACGTGGTCGCGGGGCTGCCCGAGGGGCACTCCCTCTACGTCAACCCGAACGGACCCGCCGGGATGATCATGGAGACCGAGGCGCTGGCCGAGGAGATCGCCGCCCAGGAGCGCGGCGAGGCCCGGCCGGTGGGCACGGACGGCCCGGGAGCGCCGGACGCCCCGCGCGTCCACGCGGTCCGCGTGACCGACGCCGACCGCCTCGCCCCGCACACGGCGGCCCGCGTGGACGCCGCCGGGACGGAGGTCCGGGCATGAGGGGCAGAGGACTCTTCGCACGCCGACGCGGCGCCGGAACCGCCACCGGCCCCGGGCGCGACCGCCCGGCGGCCGTGCCGACCGCCTCCACCGAACCTGGCGGCGGTGCCGAGGAGGGGTTCCTCGTCGAGGACCACGACGGCATGCTGCTGCTGCGGACCTTCTCCGACGAGACCCTCACCCCGGCCGACGTCGCCGACCTGGCCCGCACCATGCGCGCGGACGAGGACACCGTGACCGTCGTCGCGGGCGCCGAGGGGGCCGGCTCCGCCGCCTTCTGGCCGAAGCTGAGCGAACTGCTCGACACCCTGGGCGAATCGGGGGCCGACAGCGTACGGCTGGTCATGCCCGGCGCCGGGCACGAGACCGAGGGCCGGCCCGCCACCGCCCGCCGCATCGCCGACGCCTGGCGGATGGCGGTCGAGGCTCCGGACGGGCCGCCGCTCGTAGTCCCAGGCGGCTCCCTCTTCGTCCCGCCCGCCGAGGGCGCCGCACCGCGGCCCTCCGCGGGCGGCTGGTGGCGGTTCGCGCCGGGCGAGCGGCCGAAGCCGCTGGGTCCGCGCAGCCCGCAGCCGTCCTGGCAGTCCGCGCTGAACGGCCTGCCGTCGGCCCTGGCGGGCGGCTGCGTCGTCGAGCAGATACCCGCCGGGGTGCTGGTCCGCCCCTCCGGGGCCGCGCCGGCCCGGCCCGGCGACCTCTACCACGCGGTGCCGGTCGACCCCCGGCGCCTGACCGTCGTGGTCGGGGTGCCCTTCGGCGAGGACATCTCGGCCGAGGAGGTCGCCGAGGTGCTCGAAGCCCTGCCGGACGACGTCCAGGTCGCCGTGCGGCTCGTGCCCGGCGGGCGGCGCGATCTGCTGCCGCTGGCGCAGTCGGTCTCCGACCGGCTGGACATCGAGGTGGAGGTCATGACCGGGCTGCCGCTCGTCGCGGCCTCCGGCCCGCTCGGCACGTACTCCGTGCGGTCGGTGCTGGCGACGCCGGACGGCGTCCCGACGTGGATCCCGTTCGTCGACGCCGTCCGCTGCGCCCCGCCGGACGCGGAGGGCCGCGCCCGGCCGCCCCGGCTGCTGCGCTGGAGCCCCCCGCTGCCCGGGCCCGCGCGCCCGGAGGAGGGCGTGGTCGGACTGACCGACGACTGGCAGCTCACGGTGACCCGGGCCGGCATGTGGGTGGGACCGCGCGGCGGCCCGGCGCTGTCGGCCCGCCGGGTGGACCCGGGCGGCCCGGTGATCGAGCTGGGCGTGCCGGGCGAACTGCTCGACGCCTCGCTGTGGCCGGTCCTGTCGAACGTGCTGGAGTCCCTGGCCCCGGACCTGCGCGGCCGTACGACCCTGCACGTTCACGGTGCGGCCCGCGACGGCGGACGCGAACTGCGGCGGCTGGCCGCCCAGTACGGACTGCGCACCCTGCGCCACGCCGCCCCGGCCCCGGTCCGGGCCGGGCAGGCGGCCCCGGGCCGCCCCGCCGCTGCCGCCGCCGGTCCCGCCGCGCCGTCGGGAGCTCCCGCACCGGCATCGTTGTCACCGACGCCTCCGGTACGGGGCACCGCGCGCCCGGCACCGTCCGGACCCGCGGAGCGCCCCGGCCAGGGCCCGCGCACCCAGTCCGCCCAGCCCGCGACGGCGGCGCACCAGCCGGGCCGGACCTCCGGGTCCACCCCGGCCCCGGCGGCGAAAATCGGCGGCCGGGAGGCGCGCACGGACCGCGCCCGGCAGCTCCGGGAGTCGATGGCGGCCGGGTCGGAGACGAGCGCGGGGACGGGCACGGCGGCGCAGGCGAGCACCGCGACGGGTGCGGGCGCGTCCAGCACCCCGCGTACGCCCGCGACCCCGAGCACGCCGAGGGCCTCGGATACGTCGAGTGCTTCGGGTACGTCCAGCGCTTCGGGTACGTCCAGCGCCTCGGGAACCTCCGGTGCGTCCGGCAGGGGCCCGGTGCGCGGGGAGCGGGAGCGGCGGGCGAGCACCTTCGACTGGTCGGACGACGACCGCGTTCCGACGGGGTTCGCCGGGCGGGCCCGCACGCCGGCGGCGACCTCCGGTCCGGACGCGCGCCCCGAGGCGGCCGACGGAACCGGTACGACGGCCGGGAAGGCCACGACGTCCGAGGGCACGGGAGCGACTGAGGGAGACGCCCCCGACGCCCCCATCGCCCCCATCGCTCCCGAAGCCGAGAACGCCGCCGAGCAGAAGAAGGCTCCGGCGGGGGCCGGAGACCCGAAACCGTCGTCGGCGGCCCCTGACGCATCGGCGACCGAACCGGAGGCGGAGGCGGGACCGGACGCGGACCCCGGCCGGGGACCGGGAGCTGACCGCGACCCGGGACCGGACGCGGACCCCGACCCGAAGCCGGAAGCGGGACCGGAAGCGGACTCCGCCCCCGACCAGGACCCCGACCGCGCCCCGAAGCCGCAACCGGAAGCGGACCCCGACCCGAAGCCGTCCGCCGGGCCGGAGGACCCCACCGAGGTCCCCACCGAGATCCCCCCGGCCGCTCCCCGCCCCACCGGCACGGACGTCCGGGATCCGGAGCCCGCGCCCGCTCCGCCGGGGCCGGCGCGCCGGCCGGCGGCCGGGTCCTCCGACCCCGCGCCCGCGACGGCGCCGGTCACCTCGACCGCCTCGTCGGACTCCGGAGCCGCCCGGGTGCCGGACGTGGCCCCCGTACCGGACGCGCCGGACGCGGACGTACCGGACGCGCCGGATCCCCGAGGCGTTCCCGGCGTCGCCGACACCGGCCACGCGACCGATGACGGTGACGGCAACGACGACGGAGAGGGTGCCGGGGACGAAGACGCGGAGCCGGTGGCCCAGGAGCCGCTTCCCCCGGTCCTCCTGGACCCCGGACACCGCAGCTCCGAGGCCGAGCGGACCGCCTTCCGGACGCTCGCGGGCGACCTGTGGGACCGGCACGGCGCGGCTGTCGCCCGTGCCCTCGCCCGGATGCCCGCTCTGCGCGGGAAGGAGCAGGAGGCGGCCCGCGCGGACCTCATCGCGCTGCGGATGTATCTGCACCTGGCCGAAGGGCCGCTCAGCCACGGCGCGTTGACATGGAGTCTGCGCGACCGCGAGCTGGACCTGCTGCCGTACGGCGCCTGCGTGGCCTCGGCGCTCAACCGGATGCCGTCCTACCGGGGCGTGGTGCTGCGCGGCACCGCCGTCTCCGCGGGCGCGGACCGCCCCGCCCCGCCGCGTCCCGGGACGCTGCTGCGCGACGCGGCCCTGCTGAGCACCGTACGGCCGGACGCCGGCGCCGCACCGCCGCCGGGTGACAGCTATGTCATCTGGTCGGTGGCCGGCCGCCGTGTACGCCAGTTCTCCGAGCAGCGCGGGCCGGAGGAGGTCGTGTTCGCCCCCGGGACGCTCTTCCGGGTGCTGGCCGTCCGCCGCGCGCGGCCCGGCGTACAGATCCATCTGCGTGAACTGACCGGACCTGCCGAGGCGGTCGCGCCCGATCCCGAGGGGGACCGGACCGTGCTCGCCCGGCTGGAGGCCGTCGCGCCCGGACCCGACGCGACGCCCAAAAGCGCCGGCCCCTGGCCGGACCGCTGCACGGGCGCGGTGGGGGCCGGGCCGTGACGCGACAGAGAACCCCGACAGGAGCGAGGACCTTACGTGGCACGAGAGCATGATCCGACCCCCCGCATACCCACGCGGTCGGGCACATCCAGCGGCGAAGGCGGCACCGGGAACAGCCGGGGCTCCGGCGGCCCGTCGGTGTCGGTCCGCCGCGCGGTGACCATGCCGGGAGCGCCGGGGGACCCCGGCAGCGCACTGGCGCCGGGCGGCGGTACGACCGCACCCGCCGCCGGAGCCGCCCCGGAGGCCGCCACCCGGGCGGAGACTCCGGCGTCCGCGAGCCCCGCAGGCACGAACGCCGGTGCCGCCGCGTCCACGAGCGCCACCACGGGCCCGGACGCCGCCAGCACCGGAGCGCGCGCCGAGGCGCCCCGGGAAGAGGCGGAGGGCGCCACCAGACCCTCCGCCTCCTCGGCGGCGGCAGCCGCTTCCGTACCGTCGTCGGCGTCGTCGTCGGCATCCGTCCCGACCGCTGAACTGGCGACCGTCAGCACCGACGGCCCGGCTTCCGGCAGCGCGGCGACCGCCACCGGAACCGGTGGCGGCGGCGGGGCCAGTACGCAGGAGGGCGACGAACCGCCCGGCAGCCGGCCCAAGAAGCCGATGCTCGCCGCCGCCGGCATCGTCGGGGCGCTCCTCATCGCGGTGCCCTTCCTCTTGGCGGGGCAGGACGACCGCAAGCCCGAGCGCACCCGGACCGAGAACGCGGCCGGCACCGTCCTGGACAGTGAGCGGCCTCCGGTCCCGGAGACGTACACCAGCCAGACGCCGGCTCCCGCGCCCACGCCGAGCAAGAAGAAGGAGGAGAAGAAGGAGAAGAAGGCGGTCGCGCCGGTGGTCCACCAGCCGCCGGTCACGGTCTCGCCGACCCCCTCCCCAAAGAAGTCCGAGGCCGAGGAGAAGCCCGAGCCCAAGGCCAAGGCGAAGGTCAAGGCCAAGGCGCTGACGCCGGCCGAGCAGCTCCGCCAGTGGGCGAACGGGCGCTCCGGGGTCCAGAACACCGTGATCAAGAACGCGTCGACCAACCAGTGCATCGACATCGGCGGTTACGGCAAGGGCAAGATCAACAACGCCGTCAACCAGTACCCGTGCAACGGCACGACGGGCGACAACCAGTTGTGGAACCTCGACATCGTGGACAAGGACGGCGGGCCCCAGAACGCGCCCCTCTTCCTGATCCGCAACAGCAAGGACGGGCTCTGCCTGGACCTGGGGTACTACAACGCCCGTTCGGCGGGGACGAAGATCGGCCAGTTCCACTGCAACGCGTCGGGCGACAACCAGCTCTGGTGGCTCGACCCGCGCGGCGACGGGACGAACTGGATCCGCAACGCGGTCAGCAAGGACCTGTGCCTGCGCCCGACCGGTGGTGCCTCCGCCGGGAACGACGCCCGGCTGGAGATCGCCGACTGCGGCTTCGGCGATCGCTGGATCGTCTGAGTCCTGAAGTGTTGTGACGTCGCCCTCGTCTGCCCGGTGCGGTTCCCAGCACCGGGCAGACGGGGGCGTTCTCCTGCGCCCTCGCACGGGGCCGGAGCGGCCGGCGCCGCGGGTTCGCGGGGCGGACGCAGCCGGCGTCGCGGGCGGGTCAGCGCAGCTCGGCCAGGACGGCGTCCGTGAACGGCGTCCACGCCTCCGCGGCCCACGGGCCGAACGCGCGGTCCGTCAGCGCGACGCAGGCCGCGCCCGCCACCGGGTCGATCCACAGGAACGTGCCCGACTGGCCGAAGTGCCCGAAGGTGGCCGGGGAGGACGAACTGCCCGTCCAGTGCGGGGACTTGGAGTCGCGGATCTCGAAGCCGAGGCCCCAGTCGTTCGGGTTCTGGTGGCCGTAGCCCGGCAGGACGCCCTTGAGCCCCGGGTGCACGACGCTCTGGGCCTCCAGGACCGTCCGCGGGTCGAGCAGACGGGGGGCCTGCACCTCGGCGGCGAAGCGCACCAGGTCGTCCACGGTGGAGACGCCGTCCCGGGCGGGGGAGCCGTCCAGGGTCGTGGAGGCCATGGCGAGCGGTTCCAGGACGGCCTGGCGCAGATACTCCCCGAACGGGATGCCGGACGCCTTCGCGATGTGCTCGCCCAGCACCTCGAAGCCCGCGTTGGAGTACAGCCGGCGCTCGCCGGGCGGGGCCGTCACCCGGTGCTCGTCGAAGGCGAGGCCGCTGGTGTGGGCGAGGAGGTGGCGCACCGTGGAGCCCTCGGGCCCGGCCGGCTCGTCCAGTTCGACGGCCCCCTCCTCGTACGCCACCAGCGCCGCGTAGGCCGCGAGCGGCTTGGTGACCGAGGCGAGGGGGAAGCGGTGGCCGGTCGGCCCGTGCGTGCCGAGGACCGTGCCGTCCGCCCGTACGACGGCGGCCGCCGCGGTCGTGACCGGCCAGGTGTCGATGATGCGCAGGCTCTCCATGCCCCCGAGCCTAACGGCCACCCGTACCGCCCCGCCCCCGGCCCCGCGCCACCTCCGCCCGTACAGCTGTCGCACCGCTCCCGTACCTCCTCGCGCCCCCTCACGCGGCCAGCGGATGCGGACGGTGCGCAGGGTGCAGCGGGGCGAGCCGGGTGCCGAGCGCCATGATGCGCATCGCGCGTTCCGTGGCGTCGGCCAGGAGTTCGCCGCTGCGGCCGATCGCCTCCACCAGCGTCATCGGCGCGGGCAGGATCGCGCTGTACGCGTCCACGCCCACCTCCCGCACGTCCTGCGCCCCCGGCCCGATCGTCCCGGCCAGCGCCAGGACCGGCACCCCGGCGTCCCGCGCCCGCCGCGCCACCTCCGCCGGGATCTTCCCGCGCACGGTCTGGTGGTCGAGCGCCCCCTCCGCCGTGATCACGATGTCGGCGCGGGCCAGCCGGGCGTCCAGGTCGAGGCCGTCCAGGAGGACGTCGTACCGGGGGAGGAGCCGGGCCCCCACGGCCGCCAGCCCGGCCCCGAGCCCGCCCGAAGCGCCCGTGCCGGGAGCCGTCCGCAGATCCAGCGGCTCCCGGCCCGGCGGGGTGAAGGCCGGGGCCACGTCCCGGGCGAGGACGGCGGCCAGCCGCTCCAGGCCGGCCGACAGCAGTTCCACCTCCGCCGGGGTCGCGCCCTTCTGCGGCCCGAACACCCGGGCCACCCCGCGCTTGCCGCAGAGCACGTTGTACGGATTGCACGCCACGAGCAGCTCCGTGCGGGCCAGCCTGGGGTCGAGCCCCGCCGGGTCGATGTGCTCCAGCTCGTACAACGCGCCGCCGCCCGGACGGAGTTCGCGCCCGTGCCGGTCGGTCAGCCGGGCCCCGAGCGCCTGGAGCGCCCCCGCGCCCCCGTCCGACGTACCGGAGTCGCCGCAGCCGACGAGGACGCGCCGGGCCCCGGCGTCCAGGGCCGCCCGGATCAGCTCGCCGACCCCGTACGTCGTCGTCGCGCCCGGGTGGCGGCGGTCCGGCGGGACCAGGGAGAGCCCCGCGACGGCCGCCATCTCGACGACGGCGGTCAGCGCGCCGGGGTCGCCCAGCAGCGCGAAATGGGTGGGGACCGGGTCGCCCACCGGGCCCGTCGCGGTGGCCCGCACCAGCCGCCCGCCGCTCGCCAGGGCCAGCGCCTCCGCCGTCCCCTCTCCGCCGTCGACCAGGGGGATGAGGTCGAGTTCCGCGTCGGGGACCACCCGGCGCACCCCGGCGGCGATGGCCTCCGCGACGCGGGCGGCCGACAGGGACTCCTTGAACCCGCTGGGGGCGATGGCGATGCGGGGCGTACGGGGACGAGGGGTCATGGCTGGGTCTCCAGGAGGACGGGCACGCCGAGCAGCGGCCAGACGGCGAGGGCGAAGAGAAGGACGAGGGCCGCGGTGAGCGGCGCGAGGAAGGCCGACAGCCGCAGCAGATCGCGCGGGGTGTACGTCGGGGTGTCCGGCACGTCCGCGAAGAGCGCGACCGGCTTGGCCGAGGACGGCAGGGTGTGGCAGAAACCGGCGGCGGCCGTGGACGCCAGCGCCGCCGTGACCGGATTGACCCCGGCCCCGACCGCCGCCGCCACCACCAGCGGCACCAGCACGGAGGACCGGGCGGAGCGGGACTGGAGCGCCAGATGGGCGGCCGTGCTGACGAGCGCCACTCCGGCGAGGAACAGCCACGGGGGCGTACCGGCCCCCAGGGGTATCCACCCCACCAGCCAGGCGGCCGCACCCGAGTCGGAGAGGGCGACGCCCATCGCCATGGTCGCGGCCATGAACAGCAGCAGCGGCCAGGGGACCGTCCGCAGCCCGTCCTTGAAGCGCACCGTGCCGAGCGCGGGCGAGGTCGCCACCAGTGCGCCGATGAGCGCGACCACGGCGGGCGACACCCCGTGCAGCGGCTCGCTGCACCAGAGCAGGACCACCGTCGCGAGCAGCAGCAGGCACCGGGACTCCGCCGGGGTGAACGGCCCCTCGACCGCTGTCTCCGCGTGCTCCTGGATCTGTGCCGCCGTGATCCTGACCGGGCCCTTCCGGTCGGCGCGGCGGGTCGTCGTCAGCAGCACCAGCTCGGCTGCCAGATGGGAGGAGACGACGGCCAACGGCAGCCCGAGGAGCAGCCATTGGACGAAGCCCAGCTCCTGGCCGGTCTGCTCCCACAGCACCCCGACCGTGATCAGGTGGGCCCCCGCCCCGATGAGCGTGGCGACGGCGGAGAGCAGGATCACGGTGGGGAAGAGGAGCGCCAGCATGACGACGAGGCGGGTCCGCTCCCGCAGCGCGGCGGCCAGCGCCAGGAACACCGGTAGCGCGAGGGCGGCCCGCCCCGAGGTGGCCGGCACGGCGAACGCGGTGACGACGAGCCCGGCCGTGGTCAGGTGCGTCAACTGGCGTACGGTCCGGGCCCCGCCGACCAGGAACACGGCCGCCCGGCCGGCGAGCCCGGTCCGGGTCACCGCGGCCGCCAGGACGAAGGCGCAGATCAGCAGCCACACCGTCTCGTCGCCCAGGGTGGCGAACAGGGCCTCGCTGCTGATCACCCCCGTCACCGTCAGCGCCAGCCCCGCGCCGAGCGCGACGTAGGCGTCGTCCACCGGGGTGGCGATCCACGCGGCGGTGGCCAGGACGAAGACGGCGAGGGAGAGCCGCCCGTCGGCCCCGAGCCCGGGGGCGGCGCCGGGAACGGCGAGGAGGGCGCAGAGGCCGGCGGCGGCCCCGAGGCCGAGGATCCGGGGGAGAGGAGGAGACACGCTGTACAGCCTCGGAAGGCGGGGTGAGCGGTCGATGAGCAGCCCGTGAAGGACCTTTCATCTGCCCCGCGGTGCGCTTTCGGGCACGATCGCCCGTGGTCACGCCGTTCCCGCGCGGCTTCGGACCTCCTGCTTCGGACCTCCTCGGGATTGCTTCAGACCTCCTCGGGATGCGGGGAGTCGAGTGCGTCGAGCTCGTCCCGCGACAGGCGCAAGGAGCCGGCGGCCACGTTCTGGGCGAGGTGGACGGGATCGCCGGTGCCGGGAATGGCCAGGACGTGCGGGCCCCGGTGCAGCGTCCAGGCCAGCCGGATCTGCGCCGTGCCGACCCCGTGGGCGCGGGCGACGGCCCGTATCGCGGGACCGTCCTCCACGGTCGCGCCGGCGGTACGGCCGGTGCCGGCGATCGCGTAGAAGGGCACGAAGGCGATGCCCTGTTCACCGCAGAGGTCCAGGAACTCCGACTGCTCGCGCGGTGCTCCGATGCCGTACATGTTCTGCACGCACACCACGGGCGCGATGGCCACGGCCTCCGCCAGGTGGTGGGGGCGGACGTTGGACAGCCCCAGGTGGCGGACGAGCCCCGCTTCGCGCAGTTCGGCGAGCGCGCCGAAGCGTTCGGCGATCGAGTCGGCGCCGACGACGCGCAGGTTCACCACGTAGAGGTGGTCGCGGCCGAGCTGGCGCAGGTTCTCCTCGACCTGGCCGCGCAGCCGGCCGGGGTCGGCGTGCGGCAGCCAGTCGCCCGAGGGTGCGCGGCCGGGGCCGACCTTGGTGGTGATGACGAGGTCGTCCGGGTAGGGCGCCAGCGCCCGGTTGACCAACTCGTTCGCGCTCCGCAGCGACGAGAAGTAGAACGCGGCGGTGTCGAGGTGGTTCACGCCCAGCTCGACCGCGCGGCGCAGCACCGCGATCGCCTGATCGCGGTCGCGCGGCGGTGCGGTGGGCGAGAACGCCTCACCGGTCTGGGGCAGGCGCATCGTTCCGAAGCCGAGCCGGTTCACGGTGCGGTCGCCGAGCATCCAGGTGCCCGAGTCGGCCGCGTTGACGGTCTGTGAGGTCATGGCGGGATGATGACCGCACGCTAGGCTGGCCCGCCATGGATTCACCCGTACCCGAATCCGTCGAGGGGGCTTATCGGTGGGACTGTCGTTCTCGGCGAGTGATCTGGCACAGGTGCGGTTCGCCGTCTCACCGATGTGGGAGGTGGCGCCCAGCTTCCGGCTGCTGCGGTCGGGGGCCGCGCATCCGGTCCACCGGGCCTGGGCCGACCAGGTCCGGCCGCGGCTGACGGCCGCCGGACTGGACCGGGGGTGGCTCGCCGAACTGATCCCGCCCACCGGCTACGTCCCCGACTTCCTCAACCCGGCCCCCGCCGGCCCGGCCCCCGCGCCCCGTACGGAATGGCGGGCCATCCGGGCCGCGTCCGCCGACCGGGTGCGCCGGGACCTCGACCACCTGGCACGCCACCAGGGGCGACTCGGCCCCCGGCTGCGGATGCTGCACGCCGAACCGGAGGCCCGCCTCGCGAAGCTCACGGACGAGCTCGAAAGCTACTGGGAGGTGGTGCTGGCCCCGTACTGGGCGCGGATCGGGCCGGTCCTGGAGGCCGACATCCTCCACCGGGCCCGCACGGTCGCCGAACACGGCGCGGGCCGTCTCCTCGACGACCTCCACGCCTCGCTGAGCTGGGAGAGCGACGGGCTGCGGATGGCCCGCCGCAAGCATCCGCTGGTCCGGGCGACGGCGGGCGCCGGACTGCTCCTGATCCCCTCGGTCTTCACCGGACCGGACCTGCGCACCCGCACCACGCCGCCGGACCCGCCGCAGATCGCCTATCCGGCGCGCGGCACCGGCACGCTGTGGCAGCGGCGGCGCACGGCCGGGGCCGAGGCCCTCACCGCCGTGCTCGGCCGCTCGCGCACCCTGCTCCTGACCGAGCTGGAGTCCCCGGCCTCCACCACGCAGCTGGCCCACCGCACCGGGCTCTCCCCGGCCGGGGTCTCCCAGCAGCTCACCGCTCTGCGCGACGCGGGCCTGGTCAGCGCCCACCGCGCCGGCCGCTCCGTCCTCTACGCCCGCACCACCGCGGCCGAGACCCTTCTCCGCGCCGCGTCCCCCTGACGGCGGGCCCCGGAAGCCTTCCGGGGCCCGCCGCCGCTACGGCAGCCGGTACCCCATGCCCCGTACCGTCTCCAGCCGCTCCGCGCCCAGCTTCCGGCGGAGCGCGCGGACGTAGACGTCCACGATGTTGGAGCCGGGGTCGAAGTCGTACCCCCACACGTGTGACAGGATCTGCTCGCGCGACAGCACCTGGCCCGGATGGCGCAGGAACATCTCCAGCAGCACGAACTCGCGCGCCGTCAGGTCCACCGTCCGCTCCTCCGCGCGGGCCCGGCGCGTCCGCAGGTCCAGGGTGAGGCTGCCGCTGCGCAACAGGGTGACCTCGGGGGCGCGGGCGGCGGTGCGCTGGCGCAGCCGTATCCGCGCGAGCAGCTCCTCGAAGCGGAACGGCTTCGTCATCCAGTCGTCGGCCCCGCCCTCCAGCCCGGCCACGGTGTCGCGGACCGAGTCGCGGGCGGTGAGCACGATCACCGGCAGCGTCACCCGGGACTCGCGCAGCTCCCGCAGGACGGTGAAGCCGTCCCGGCCCGGCAGGCCGATGTCGAGCACCATCAGGTCGAAGCCGCCGGTCAGCGCGTGGCCGAGCGCCAGGTCGCCGTCCTCCGCGACGACCGTGGTGAAGCCGTTGGCGCGCAGCCCCTTCTGGACGAACGAGGCGATGCGCTCCTCGTCCTCGGCGATCAGGATGCGGTTCATGCGTCGGTCTCCAGGGTGAGTACGAAGGTGGCTCCGCCGCCCTCGGTCCGGCGGAGTTCCACCTGCCCGTGGTGGCCCTCCGCGATGGCCTTGACAATGGCGAGGCCGAGCCCCGCCCCGCTGGTGCGGGTCCCGCGCCGGGACGTGCCCCGGCGGAACCGCTCGAAGATCACCTCGGCGTCCTCCGGCGGGATCCCGGGCCCGTGGTCCGCGACGTACAGCTCGACGCGGCCCCCGCCGCCCGGACCCGGCTGCGACCCGCCCGCCCCGCCCCCGCCCGTCTCGCCCCGGGAGCCGGAGGGGGAGACGACACGGGAGCCGATGCGGATGCGCCGGCCGGGGGCGGTGTGCTGGACGGCGTTCTGCGCGAGCTGGACCATCGCCTGCGTCATCCGCTGCGGATCCAGCCGCACCTCACGGTCCGCGACCCCGTCGAGCACCCACGCGCGGTCCCCGAGGGTCCGCACCTTCACGAACACGTCGGCGGTCAGCTCCGCGAGCTGCACGGGTTCCGGCCGGACGAAGTCGGGCCGCTCGGCCCCGGCGAGCAGCAGCAGGTCCTCCACGATGCGGCTCATCCGGTCCAGCTCGTCCGTGACCAGCCGTACGGTCTCCTCCCGGTCCGCCGGATCGTCGCCCATCAGCTCCAGATGGCCCCGGACGATGGTGATCGGGGTGCGCAGCTCGTGCCCCGCGTCGTCCACGAAGACCCGCTGCGCGGCGAACGCCCGCTCCAGCCGGTCCAGCATCGCGTTGAACGTCTCCGCGAGGGCCGCGATGTCGTCCCGGCCCTCCACCGGGATCCGCCGGGTGAGGTCCTGCTCGGTCAACTCCGCCGCCGTCGCCCGGACGATCCGTACGGGAGCCAGGATGCGGCCGGCGACGGCCCAGCCGATCCCGGTCGTCATCAGCAGCGCCACCCCGGACAGGGCGAGCAGCGTCCAGAACGTCTTGTCGGCGACGGCCCGTTCGCGTTCCGGATGGAAGGCGACGACGAACGCCCCGGGCTTCCCGCCCGCCGCCGGGCCGATCGCGACCTTCGCCCAGCGCACCTCGCCCTGCGGGCGCTTCAGCGTGCCGAAGGAGTCCTCGGAGGCGTGGATGCGGGTGAGCGAGGCGCCGTCCCGCCACAGGGCGGTGTCCGCAGGCAGATCGCGCCGCTGGCGGATGGCGTCGGGCCGGTCGCCGGGGCGGCCGGTGAGGCCCAGCAGCTCCTCGTCGGGGTCCGCGTACTGGCGTTGCAGATAGATCCGGAGCAGCCGGTCGGCGGTGGAGAACCGGCCGCCGGTGTCCGGATCGACCCCCTGCGGCACGAAGTTGGCGAACTCCCCGGTCTCCTGCGTCAGCAACTGGCTGATCCGGTGGTCCACGTCCCGCTGGAGGATGGAGCGCACGGTGACGGCGACCGCGCCCAGCGCGACCGCCATCACGACCAGCAGCCAGAGCAGGATGCGGACCCGGGCGGAGATCCTCGGCAGGCCCAGGGGCGACCGGCTAACCGTCATCACCGACGTCGTCGTCGTCATCGTCGTCGGCCGCCGAGGGGCCCGGCACGACGGAGCCGTCCGTGGTGCGGGAGGGGCCTGCGGAGCCGCCCGGCGTCGGCGTGCCGCCCGGGGAGGGGTCCCCGCCCGGCGGCGGAGTGGAGCGCGGGCTCTCCTCCAGATGGACGGCGGGCGGCACCTTCGGCGCCTCCGAGGTGTCGGTCATGGCATAGCTGGTGGCCGCTATGCCGAGCGGCACGGCGACGACGGCTGCCAGGGCCGCCAGACGAGGTGAGAAAGCCATGCGTTCACCTTGACGGCTCCGCCCGGTCCGCACATGAAGACAGGATGAACAATCCTTCATCTCGGGCATTCAGTGCATACCAGGCATTGAAGGTGCGATCGGCCGCAGGGCGGATCCCGGGGGCGCCCCGCCGGTTCCGCTTGCTTCGAGTGCACTCCAAGGATCTAGCGTGGAGGCCATGACGGTGATCGACGGAACCTCCCGGAGCACCCCCGCGACGACCGCACCGGCACGGCCCTCACCGGGGACCGCGTCGGGAGTGGACGCCTGCCGGGCCGCCCCGGAGCCGCACCCCCGCCCCACGGGCCGGGACAGCTACACGATCAGTGAGGTCGTCGCGTACACCGGGCTCACCGCGCACACCCTGCGCTGGTACGAGCGGATCGGGCTCATGCCCCACGTGGACCGCTCGCACACCGGGCAGCGCCGCTTCAGCAACCGCGACCTCGACTGGCTGGTCTTCGTCGGCAAGCTGCGGCTGACCGGGATGCCCGTCGCCGACATGGTGCGGTACGCGGAGCTGCTGCGCGAGGGCGAGTCCACCTTCGAGGCACGGCAGGAGCTGCTGGAGGCGACCCGCCGCGACGTGATCGCGCGGATCGCGGAGCTCCACGACACCCTCGCCGTCCTCGACCACAAGATCGAGTTCTATGCGGGCGCCCGCCTGGCGCCGGAGAGGCACAGCGCCTGATGACCACTGCCGACACGATCGCCACGGTGGAGCTGGGTACGGACGGGCCGCGGGTCGGCGTCCAGGGCCTCGGCTGCATGGGCATGAGCGAGTTCTACGGCGACACCGACGAACGCGCCGCCCGCGACACCCTCGACGCCGCCCTGGAGGCGGGCGTCACGCTCCTCGACACCGCCGACGCCTACGGGCGCGGGGCCAACGAGGAGTTCCTCGCCCCGTTCGTCCGGGCCCACCGGGACGAGATCACCCTCGCCACCAAGTTCGCCCTCGTCCGCACCGACGACCCCCACTACCGGGGCATCAGCAACGACCCCGCGTACATCAGGACCGCCGTCGAGGCGAGCCTGCGCCGGCTGGGCACCGACGTCATCGACCTCTACTACATGCACCGCCGAGACCCGGCCGTCCCGCTCGCCGAGTCGATCGGCGCGCTGGCGGAGCTGGTCCAGCAGGGCAAGGTCAAGCAGCTGGGGCTGAGCGAGGTGACCGGACCGGAACTGCGCGAGGCGTACGCCGTCCACCCGATCGCCGCCCTCCAGTCCGAATGGTCCCTCTTCAGCCGCGACGTCGAGAAGAGCGCCGTCGGCGCGGCGGCCGACCTCGGCGTCACGCTCGTCCCGTACTCCCCGCTCGGCCGGGGCTTCCTCACCGGAGCCTTCACCGACGCGGGCGAGCAGCTGACCGAGGGCGACTACCGGCAGCGGCAGCCCCGCTTCAGCGGCGACAACGCCCGGACCAACGCGGCCCTCCTGGAGCCCGTCCGCGCCATCGCCGCCGCACACGGCGCGACGGCCGCGCAGGTGGCCCTCGCCTGGGTCCAGCAGCGCGCCGAGGTGCACGGCCTGACCGTGGTCCCGATCCCCGGCACCCGCAAGCGCGCCCGCCTCCTGGAGAACGTCGCGGCGACCCGGCTGACCCTGACGTCCGACGAACTGGCCGCCCTGGAGCCGATCGCGGCCCGGGTGGCGGGGGACCGCTACCCGGACATGAGCAGCACGGCGGCGGCGCGGGAGGAGTAGCGGGAAGGGGCACGGCCCGGATGTGCCCCGGGCCGCGCCCCGGCCTGAGGAGCCGCAGGCCGCGCCCCGGCCTGGGTGCCCGCCGTGCCCGGGCCCGGAAGCCGTCCCCGGGCCCGGAAGCCGTGCCCCGGGCCCGGGACCCCGCAGGCCGCGCCCCGGCCCGGGGGTGCCGAGGGCCGCGCCCCGGCCCGCAGACCGTGCCACGGTACGGCTGTGCGCCCCGCCGCTCACGCCAGCCCCAGCGCGAACACCGCGAACCCCGCCGCGAGCAGCCCCGCCAGCGCGCGGCGGGCGCGGGCGGCGCGGGTGCCCGTCCGCCACGGGGCCTCGAAGCGGCGCGCGTACCGGGCGATCAGCACCAGCAGCCCCGCGAACACCGGCAGCCACGCGACCCGGGCCAGCAGCCAGCCCACCGTCTCGGGCGCGGCCGTCAGCCCCGCCACCGTCGCGCCCCCGGCCCCCGCCAGCGAGGCCGGCACGGCGGCGGCAAGCATCGCGCTCTGGTGCCAGCAGAGGATCGTCATCGCGGACAGGTTGACCACCACGACCGGCGCCCACAGCAGCGGCCTGCGCAGCAGCCGCCCGAGCCGGTCGCGCAGCAGGATCGCCGCCCCGCTCTGCGCCGCCGCCAACGCCACCACCAGCAGCGACGGCGGATGCGAGTTCGTCCGCGCCTCGCCCGGCACCCCGACCATCGACGCCGGGTAGTGGAAGACGAGCAGCAGCACCGCGAACAGCGCCCCGCCCCCGATCAGCAGCAGCCGGGCCCCGCGCTGTCCCAGCCGCCCCTCGCCCCACGACACACCGAGCTGATACGCGAACAGCCAGCCCGGCAGGATGTTGAGCACGCTCAGCCAGGACGGCACCGCATCCGCGTACGGCCCGTAGCGCAGGAAGTCCACCACCGCGACCGACCCGAGCAGGGGCAGCGCCGCCCAGCCGCCGAGTCGCCGCGCCAGCGTGACGCAGACGGGGGTGAGGGCCGTGACCACGGTGTACACCCCGACGAACCAGAGCGGCTGGATCACCAGCGTCGACGCCGTACGCAGGGTGTCGCCGGGCACGTCCAGCCAGGACAGGACCGTCAGCAGCACCGCCCACACCGCCGTCACCCCGAGCACGGGCCGGCCGAGGCGCGCCAGCCGGCCGCCCAGCCAGGCGGCCGTGGTCGAGGGGCGGCGCCGGTAGGAGAGGACCGAGGCGTACCCGCCGACCAGGAAGAAGATCCCCAGCATCTGAAGCACCCAGCTCGCGGGCGCGAGGCCGCCGAAGACGGTGAGCGGGCTGGCGTTGTGCAGGCCGTCGGCGTCCAGCCGGAATCCGCCGAGCATCCAGTGGCCGAGCGGCACGGCGAGCAGGGCCACCGCCCGCAGCCCGTCGACGGCGCGGTCGCGGTGGGCGGGGGTGGAGGCGTCGATGCGGGCGGCGAGCCGCCGCGCGTTCTCCCGTACGGAGCTCATCGGACCGCCCCTTCCCGAACCCGCCCGCCGGCCGAAACCCGCACGTCTTCCGAAGCCCGAGCACGCTCCGAGGCCGGTCCTTCGGCCGAAGCCCGTACGCGCTCCGGAGTCTGTCCGTCAGCCGAAGCCGGTACGTCGGTCGGTGCCGATACGTCCGCCGGAACCCGCGCGTCCGCCGTGGCCCCGGCGCCTCCCGGGGCGTCCGTCCCCCGCGCGATGGCGACGAAGGTGCGCAGCGAATCCGTCCCCGGTGCGAAGTACCCGGCGTGGCCCCGGGCCTCGTCGGCCGGTACGCGCCGGGCGCCGAAGGCCGGGTCGGTCGGGTCCGTCCCGTGGCCGAGGCCCGCGAACCGCACGTTCGGCACGTTGTCGATCCAGTCCGTCGGGTCCTTCGCCGCCCATACCCGGGCGTTCGTCCGCAGCCCCGCCACATCGTCCGCCCGCATGCCGGGGGAGCCGAGCACCACCAGGTCGGTGACGGCCAGCCGGTGCGCGGCCAGACCGCAGACCACCGAGCCGTAGCTGTGGCAGAACACGGCGGGCTCGGGCAGCCCGTCCGCCGTCAGGCCCTCCGTGAACCGGGTCAGCCGGTCGGCCCCCGCCTGTGCGAGGCGGCCGGTCGCCGCGTCGATGCCGACGCCCACCGGGGTGGTGTACCCGACCCAGGCGACGACCGCCGTCCCCGGGCCGGCCTCCGCCTGCAGGGTCCTGGCCATTCCGACCGGGGCCCCGTGGTCGGCGACCTTCCGGTCGAAGGTCCCGGCGTCGTTGTCGGACCCGGGCACCACCACCGAGACGCGGTGCGCGGTGCGCAGGTCCCCGAACACCTCGGCGACCTGGCCGCGTCCGCGCGGGTCGAAGGCGAGGATCCGCCGGCCGGGGGCGGCGAGCGAACGGTAGCGGGGGTCGTCCTCGGCGGCCAGGGCCAGGGCGTTGGCGCGGTAACGCAGCTCCAGCGGCGCCCCGTCGAGATTCCCGACGACGGACGGATGCCGCGCCACCAGCCGCCGTTGTTCGGCGGCGCTCAACCCGGCGAAGAATTGCGCCACTTCGCCGGGCGTGGCGCGCTCCGGATCGGGCAGCCCGCCGCCCGGCGTCCGGTCCGCCCGCCACTGCGCGCTGCCCGGCGGCGGCCCGGTCAGCGCCTGCTGCGCATCCCCCGAAACCCAGCCCGCGGTCCCCGCCACCGTGCCGGCGGCCAGTGCGAACGCGACCAGAGCCCTCGCGTATCGGCGCATCGTTCCCTCCCTCTCCGGATCCGCACCGACCGGTGCGACCGGGAGGAAGGTAGGAAGAGGGAGGGTGACGCGACGTCACACCGGGGAGCCAACTGCGGGGTGATACCGGAGTAGGGGGTGGGGGAGAAGCCTCCGCACCGACGCCTCCCCGGGCCGCCGGGCCGAGGGAGGCCCTGCGCCAATCCCTCCCCGGGCCGGGGCGCCTGCGCCGGTTCCCTACGCCCTCGTGTCCCCCGGCGTCACCAGACCCGACTCGTACGCGAAGATCACCGCCTGGGCCCGGTCCCGCAGCTCCAGCTTGGCCAGCACCCGCCCGATGTGCGTCTTCACCGTCTGCTCCGCCAGCACCAGCCGCCCCGCGATCTCCTGGTTCGACAACCCCCGGGCGATCAGCTCCAGCACCTCGCTCTCGCGCGGGGTCAGCCCGTTCAGCCGGAGCGCCTGGCCGGTGCGGGTCGCCCCGGCGGGCCGTTGCGCCGCGAAGTCCGCGATCAGCCGCCGGGTCACCGAGGGCGCGAGCAGCGCGTCCCCGGCCGCCACCACCCGTACCGCCGCGATCAGGTCGGCGGGCGGCGCGTCCTTCAGCAGGAACCCGGAGGCGCCCGCGCGCAGCGCCTCGTACACGTAGTCGTCCACGTCGAACGTCGTCAGCATCAGGACCTTCGGCCGGTGGACCACCCCCACCGGGGGGTTCAACAGCTCGCGCGCGGCGGCCAGTCCGTCCATCTCCGGCATCCGCACGTCCATCAGCACCACGTCGGGGTGCTGGTTGCGGCTGACGTCCACGCCCCGGCGGCCGTCCGCCGCCTCGCCCACCACGTCGATGTCGCTCTGCGCCGCCAGCAGAGCCGCGAACCCCGCCCGCACCATGGCCTGGTCGTCGACGATGATCACGCGGATGGTCACAGATCCTCCGAAAGGGGTGGTGCGGAAGGGGAGTCGGGCGGCGGCAGCGGCATCCGGGCGGCCACCCGGAACCCGCCGTCGGGCAGCGGTCCGGTGTCCAGCGAGCCGCCGGTCAACCGTACGCGCTCCCGCATCCCCACCAGGCCGTGCCCGGTGCCGGCGCTCTCCAGCGGCGAAGTCCGCTCCGGGGCGGGCCCGTTGACCACCAGCACGTTCAGACGGCCCCGCGACGCCCGCACCGACACCTGAGTGCGCGCCCCGGGCGCGTGCCGCACCACATTGGCCAACGCCTCCTGCACGATCCGGTACGCCGACAGGTCCACCGCCTGCGGCACCTCGCCCAGCTCCGCCGCGAGCGAGAACTTCACCGGCAGCCCGGCCCGCACCGTCGCCTCCACGAGCTGCTGGAGCCGGTCCAGACCCGGCTGCGGTGCCCGGTCGCCCTCCGAGCCGTCGCTGCGCAGGACCGACAGCAGCCGCCGCATCTCGCCCAGCGACTCCCGGGCCGCCGCCGCGATGGAGGCGAACTCCTCCCGCGCCGGCTCCGGCAGCCCGGCGATCCGGTACGGCGCCGAGTCCGCCTGCACGGTGATCACCGACATGTGGTGCGCCACCACGTCGTGCAGCTCACGGGCGATCCGCGTCCGCTCCTCCAGCAGCGTGCGCCGCGCCCGCTCCTCCTCGCTGATCGTCTCCTGCTCGGCCAGCCGCCGGGTCGCCTCACCCCGCTCCCGTACCACGCCGCCGATCACCAGGACCACCGCGCCGAGGATCGTCAGCAGCAGGGCGCTGCCCGCGTCGCGGTCCGAGGACGCGACGATCTGGAGCACCACCCCCGCCGCGGCCGTCATCACCCAGACGGCGATGGCGGTCCGCCAGGTCTCGCGCAGGCCGAGGGCCAGCAGCACGAAGAGGTACGCGATCAGCACCGGAGGCGGCCACGGCCAGCTGTCGTGCTGCCCGGGGTCGCGGGCCAGCAGCACCAGCGCGCCCACGACATCGGCCGGGAAGATGATCCACCACGCCTGGAGGGGCCGGTGGGCGAGCATCAGCAGCGGGGCGGCCTGAGCCACCCCGAGGGCCCCGGCCAGTGCGCCCGGCAGGCCGTACTGCGAGGTCAGCACGGTGATGGTGACCGGGATGAAGGTCGCGGCCAGCGCGAGCACCAGAGCGTGCGGCAGCAGCCGCTGCCACCGCTCGGGCGCGTTCGCCAGCGGCGGGGTGGGCGGATGGGACGCGTGGGACAGCCCGTGGGCCAGCTCGCGCAGATTGCGGCGGGCGGCGCTCAGCAGGCCGTCGGCGGGCGGCGGGGGCCCGGCGGGGGAAGTGGACATGGCCCGGTCAGCCTAGGCAGACCGAGGCCACCCCGGCGTCATACCGTGGTTCCGACCGTCCCCGGGTCGTCTCATACCCGGGTACGGGGTCCCCGCGCCGACCCGGGCACTGGGTCCCCGCGCCAACCCGGGCACGGGGTCGACGCGCCGGGACCGGGCGGGCCACGACGCGCCGGGACCGGACGGGCCGAGGGCCGGGTCACAGCTCCGAGAGCAGCTCGGCCTTCTTCGCGCTGAACTCGGCGTCCGTCACCAGCCCCGCCCGGTGCAGCTCCCCGAGGTGGTGGATCCGCTCCGCGATGTCCGCCGGATCGCGCCGCCCGGCGGACACCAGGGCCGGGGCCGGGCCGCCGGACCCGGGCTGGGTCCGGCGTACGGACTCCAGGACGGCGGCGGCGAACGGCAGCGACTCGTGCACCGGCCCGTACCCCAGCCCGAACAGCACGGCCGCCGGGTCCTGGTCGGCGGCCCGCGACGCCGAGGGCTCGCCGGCCGCCGGACCGCCGGTCTCCCCCTCGCCGGCGACCGGGCCGAGCGTGTCGTCCAGGCTGCCGCCGGCGCGGTGGTCGACCGGGGCGGCCGTGCGGGGTATCAGCCGCAGATAGCCGTCGAGCGCCTCGGGGGAGCGCCATACGATTCCGGCCAGTTCCCCCACCCGGAAGGTCTGGTCCCCGGCCTTCCACTTGGCGCTGGAGGCCCCGGTCCACGACCACCGGAAGGAGACCCGATCCCCGTCGAAGCCGGCCCGCCCGTCGTACGCCTTGAAGGACATCGGGGCCTCGGGGGCGGCCACCAGGAAGCGGTCGGCGGGCTCGTCGGACGCCGGGTCCAGCACGGTCCGCAGCTCATCCGCGTAGTACTCCGCGAGTACTTCCCGCTCCGCCGGAAGCACCAGGCGATACGGGTCGTACCCCTCCTTGAGCTGCCCGGCGGCAGCCTCCACCAGAGGATCGGCGCCCACCCTCGGCACGGCACGCAGCACCACCGTGTTCCGCTTGCCGGGGGTCAGCGTCACCGACGACAGCGCCGCATACGGGATGCGGCGTTCCCGCAGGCTCTGGAAGAGCTTCGGTGCGCGGATGCCCCGTTCGAAGCGGATGAGCACGGCGTCGGTGTCGAACTCCCAGGTGGCATGAATTCCGGCCAGCACATCACCCATGTGCCTCATCGTATGCGGCACGGTCGCGCACGTCCCCCCTTGAAGCAATGATCTGTTTATCCGCCCGACACGCGCTTTTACGCGCGTCAGCCCTCCAGCTCGCCGGAGATACCGCGGTGACAGGCGCTGTCGGCGCTCGCGCAGCTCACCGATCCGTACGCGCCGACGCCGATCGCGGCGAAGTTGTCCAGGCTCTCGGTGCCCGGCACGAAGTAGCCGCTGTGCCCGGCGGCGCCGGCCGCCGAGACGATCCGCGCGCCGAAGGCCGGGTCCACCGGATCGGCCCCGTGACCGATCCCGCCGAACTCCATGTGCGGTACGTCCCCGATCCAGTCGTCCCCGTCCCGCATCGCCCAGATCCGGGCGCCGGTCTCCAGCTGTCCCGCGTGGGCGGCCCGCATGCCGGGGCTCCCCGCGACCGCGATGTCGGCCACCCGGCCCGGGGCCCGGTGCGCGGCGATCCCGCAGACGACGGAACCGTAGCTGTGGCAGAACAACGAGACCCGGGAGCGGCCGGGCAACGCTTGGACCAGCGCGTTCAGCCGGACCGCGCCGTCGGAGGCGAGCGCGCCGAGCGCCGCGTCCATGCCGACGCCGACCGGTGCGGTGTAGTCGGCCCAGGCGATCACGGCGGTACGGGTGGCCGGGGAGGCCGCGCGCTCCGCCTCGTACAGCGACTTCGCCATGCCGACCGGGGCCGTGTACCGGCGTTGGCTGCGTTCCAGGGTCAGCAGGTGCGTGTCCACGCCGGGGACGACGACGGAGACCCGGGAGGCCCGGTCGAGGTTCCCGAACACCTCGGCCGCCCGGCCCCGCCCGGACGGGTCGAAGGCCAGGATCTTGCGGTCGCCCTTGAGCAGTGAGCGGAACCGGTCGAGCCGGGCCCGCGCCTCGGCCCGGCCGTCCGGCGAGAGCTTCGGGTCGCTGCTCCGCACCCGCTCGGCGGTCACGGCCTGCCCGAGCGCCACCCGGTTGGCGCGGTAGCGCATGGCGACCGGCGCGCCGTTCAGGTTTCCCACCACCGACGGGTGCCGGGCCGCGAGGACCATGCGCTGCGCCGAGGTGAGGGAGGCGAAGAAGTGCGCCAGCCGCGTGGTGGGGGCGTCCGCCTCCGGCAGCTGCCGGCCCGCTATCTTGTCCCGGGCCCAGGCGGCGAGCGCCAGCTCGCGCGGCCCGTCGGCGTGCTGGTCACGGACGGCGCTCCAGCCCGTCGTCCCCAGCATCACGAACACCACCGCTACGGCGAGCAGCGCGCGCCAGACGGTCAACGTGGGAGAGGTGTCGAAAGAAGTCACTGCGCCACACCCTAGGAGACGTGCGACGGCCTCCGTGTTTCAGGTGAGCGACATCACCCGTCCGCGAGGGATTAACGGAGAATTTCTCACGCGGCGTCACCCTGGCGTCGTGACCGGGTCACCGCTACCACTCCTGCTGAGGCCCCCGGCCCGCCGGGCGCCAGTCGCGGGCGAGGGCCGGGACGAGCTGGTCGAGGTACTCCTCCGTCAGATCGCGCAGCGCCTCCACGCTCGCGTCGTGGCCGCGGCCCCACAGCTGGCCGGTCACCCGCATCACCGCCGAGAACGCGGCGACGGCCACCCGGGGGCGGGGGTCGCGCTCCACGTCGAGCCCCTCACGCTCCGCGATCAGCAGGGCGACCTGGTTCTCCAGGGCGACCCCGCGCCGCATGTGCGCGGCGAGCAGGGTGGGCGTGGACTCGATGATCCGGTACACGCGCATGTGGAGATCGACGGTGACGACCTCCTCGATCGCCTCGCCGATGCTGTTCCACGCGCACAGCACCGCCCCGCGCATGGCCTCGAAGGGCGCCTCGTGCGCGGGCCGGCGGCGCAGCTCGTCGATGAAGCGGGACTCGACCATCTCCTGCACCGCAAAGGTGACGTCCTCCTTGCTCGCGAAGTAGCGGAAGAAGGTGCGCTGCGAGACGTCCACGGCCTCGACGATCTCGTCGACCGTGGTGCGTTCGTACCCCTGGGTGGTGAACAGTTCGAGGGAGGCGCGCACCAAGGCGTCGCGGGTGCGCTGCTTCTTGCGTTCACGCAGTCCGGCTCGTGGCCCGCCTGCCTGCCCCTCGGTCACGTACCACCCTCTTTTCCCGTATTTCTCCAGCTCAGCATACCTATGAGCCCTGTGTGAGCCACGTGACAGTTACTGTCTTGTGAATTGGTTTGTCAACTGTCAGACGCTGTCACTAGTCTCCCCGTTATGACTAGTCAGACCACCGTCGAGAAGGCGCCGCGGGAGCCTGAAGACAACGCAGTACCCGCCCCGGTCAAGGGGCTTCGCGGCCACCCCTGGCTGACCCTCTTCGCCGTCGCCATCGGCGTGATGATGGTCGCCCTCGACGGCACCATCGTCGCCATCGCGAACCCCGCGATCCAGCGGGACCTCGGCGCCTCGCTCGCCGACGTCCAGTGGATCACCAACGGCTATCTGCTCGCCCTCGCCGTCGCCCTGATCACCGCGGGCAAGCTGGGCGACCGCTTCGGCCACCGGCAGACCTTCCTCATCGGCATCGCGGGCTTCGCGCTCGCCTCCGGTGCGATCGGCCTCTCCAGCGAGATCTCGCTGGTCATCCTCTTCCGCGTCCTCCAGGGCCTCTTCGGCGCCCTGCTGATGCCGGCCGCGCTCGGCCTGCTGCGCGCGACCTTCCCCGCCGAAAAGCTGAACATGGCGATCGGCATCTGGGGCATGGTCATCGGCGCGTCCACCGCGGGCGGCCCGATCGTCGGCGGTCTCCTCGTCGAGCACGTCAGCTGGCAGTCGGTCTTCTTCATCAACGTACCCGTCGGCGTCGTCGCGCTCGTCTTCGGCCTGGTGATCCTGCGCGACCACCGCGCCGCCAACGCCCCGCGCTCCTTCGACGTGATCGGCATCCTGCTGCTCTCCAGCGCGATGTTCGCCCTCATCTGGGGCATCATCAAGGCCGGTGAGTCCTGGGGCTGGGGCGACGGCCGGACCTGGGCGTGGCTGGCCTCCGCCGTCGCGGCGTTCATCCTCTTCGGCGTCTGGCAGAACCGGGTCAGGGAGCCGCTCGTCCCGCTGAAGATGTTCCGCTCCGTCCCGTTGACGGCCGGTGTCATCCTCATGGTGCTGATGGCCTTCGCCTTCATGGGCGGCCTCTTCTTCGTGACGTTCTTCCTCCAGGGCGTCCACGGCCTCAGCCCCGTCGACAGCGGTCTGCACCTGCTGCCGCTGACCGCGATGATGATCGTCTCCTCGCCGGTGGCGGGTCTGCTGATCACCAAGTTCGGCCCCCGCATCCCGCTGGTCGGCGGCATGGTCTTCACGGCCACCGCGATGTTCGGCATGACCACGCTCAGCGAGTCCACCGGCACCTTCACCATGTCCCTCTGGTTCGCCCTCCTCGGCTGCGGTCTGGCCCCGGTCATGGTCGGCGCCACCGAGGTCATCGTCGGCAACGCGCCCCTGGAGCTGTCCGGCGTGGCCGGCGGGCTCCAGCAGGCCGCCATGCAGGTCGGCGGCGCGCTCGGCACCGCCGTCCTCGGCGCGGTCATGTCCTCCAAGGTCAGCGCCGACTTCGCGGGCAACTGGAAGGACGCGGGCCTGCCGGGCCAGGCGGACCCCGCGCTGGAGAAGGCCGCCGAGTTCGGCATGGTCCCCGGTGAGCTCGGTCAGGCCCCCGGCATGACGCCGGACATCGCCGCCCGCATCGGCGGGGTCATCCACGACACCTTCATGTCCGGCATGGGGCTGGCCTTCACCGTCGCCGGTGTGGTCGCGGTCATCGCCGCCCTCGTCGCCACCCTCACCAAGCGCGGCGAGAACGCCGAGGCGGGCGCCGCAGTCGGCCACATCTGACCCGGCCCGGTACGACCTCGTACGTCAACACAGCGCATCGCACAGCCCCGCCGAATCCTTTCGGCGGGGCTGTCGCCTATCAGGGTGGTGGACCCCCTCCGCTCTTCCGCACCGCCTGCATGGTGACGCAGAGTGATCGGCGGAAAGAACAGCACCGATCGACCACGGGGGTTGACCACCATGCGCACGACCGTCCTTACCCTGCGCACGACCGTTCTCGCGGCGGCCGTCCTGGCCTGCACCGCACTCGTTCCCCAGGCCCTGTCGCCCGACCGGGCGGCAGCCGCGCCCGACCGGTCCGCGGGCGTCAAGCTCGGGACCTGCGAACCGGGGCGGCTCTGCCTCTGGAAGAAGGCTGACTTCACCGGGGCCCGCCACACCTTCGAACTCTCCGGCACCGACATCGAGAGCTGCGTCCCGCTGCCCGGGGGCGGCGACGCCCAGTCCCTCGCCAACCGCACCGGCCGGCCCGTCACCACCTACCAGTCCGCCGAGTGCGCGGAGACCGGGGAGTTCGAGACGTACCCCGGCGGCGGGACCTGGACGCCCCGGTCCCCGTACCAGGTCCGCGCCTTCAAGATCTGGGAGAACTGAGCCCGGACATGCCGGAGGGGCGGTGGCGTCGTGCCACCGCCCCTCCGGGCCCGTCCGCCTGCGGCTACGCGTCGCCGCCCGCCGCGCCGGGGTCGGCCGCCGTCACGTCCAGCAGCTCGTAGCGGTCCACGGCCTTCTTGAGGGCGGACCGGTCGATCCGGCCCTCCTTGGCCAGCTCGGTCAGGACCGCCAGCACGATCGACTGCGCGTCGATGTGGAAGAACCGGCGGGCCGCGCCCCGGGTGTCCGCGAAGCCGAAGCCGTCCGCGCCCAGCGACTGGTAGGCGCCCGGCACCCAGCGCGCGATCTGGTCCGGCACCGAGCGCATCCAGTCCGAGACCGCCACGAATGGGCCCTGGGCCCCTTCGAGCTTCCTGGTCACGTACGGGACGCGCTGCTCCTCCTCCGGGTGCAGGAGGTTGTGGCGCTCCACGTCCACCGCCTCGCGGCGCAGCTCGTTCCAGGAGGTCGCCGACCAGACGTCCGCCCTGACGTTCCACTCGTCCGCGAGGATCCGCTGCGCCTCCAGGGCCCAGGGGACCGCCACGCCCGACGCCATGATCTGGGCCGGGATCTCGCCCTTCTCACCGGCGGAGAAGCGGTGGATGCCCTTGAGGATGCCCTCGACGTCCACGTTCTCCGGCTCGGCCGGGTGCTGGATCGGCTCGTTGTAGACGGTGAGGTAGTAGAAGACGTCCTCGTTGGCCTCGCCGTACATCCGGCGCAGCCCGTCCTTCATGATGTGCGCGATCTCGAACCCGTACGCCGGGTCGTACGCGACACAGCCCGGGTTCGTCGAGGCGAGCAGCTGCGAGTGGCCGTCCGCGTGCTGGAGCCCCTCGCCGGTCAGCGTCGTGCGGCCGGCGGTCGCGCCCAGGACGAAACCGCGCGAGAGCTGGTCGGCCATCTGCCAGAACTGGTCGCCGGTGCGCTGGAACCCGAACATCGAGTAGAAGACGTACACCGGGATCAGCGGCTCGCCGTGCGTGGCGTACGCCGAGCCGGCCGCGATCAGCGACGCCGTGCACCCCGCCTCGGAGATGCCGTCGTGCAGCATCTGGCCCGTCGGGGACTCCTTGTAGGCGAGCAGCAGATCGCGGTCGACCGCCTCGTACTGCTGGCCCAGCGGGTTGTAGATCTTCGCACTCGGGAAGAACGCGTCCATGCCGAAGGTGCGGTACTCATCGGGGGCGATCAGCACGAAACGCTTGCCGATCTCCTTGTCCCGCATGAGGTCCTTCAGGATGCGGACGAACGCCATGGTGGTGGCGATCGACTGCGAACCCGAACCCTTCTTCGCGGCCGCGAACACCTTGTCCTCGGGCTGCGGCAGCGGCTTCGCGCGGACCACCCGGGTCGGGACGTACCCGCCCAGACCCTGGCGGCGGTCGTGCATGTACTGGATCTCGTCCGAGTCGCGGCCCGGGTGGTAGTAGGGCGGGTAGCCCTCGTCCAGCTGCTTGTCCGTGATCGGGATGTGCAGGCGGTCGCGGAACCGCTTGAGGTCCTCGACCGTGAGCTTCTTCATCTGGTGGGTCGCGTTGCGGCCCTCGAAGTTCGGCCCCAGGGTCCAGCCCTTGACCGTCTGCGCCAGGATGACCGTCGGCTGCCCCTTGTGCGCCTTGGCCGCCGCGTAGGCCGCGTAGACCTTGCGGTGGTCGTGGCCACCGCGCCCGAGGTGCAGGATCTGGTGGTCGGACATGTCCTTGACCATGTCCCGCAGCCGCGGGTCGTCGCCGAAGAAGTGCTCGCGGATGTACGCGCCCGTCTCCGTGGCGTACGTCTGGAACTGACCGTCCGGGGTGGTGTTCAGCTTGTTGACCAGGATGCCCGTGCGGTCCTGCGCCAGCAGCGGGTCCCAGGAGCGGTCCCAGACCAGCTTGATGACGTTCCAGCCGGCGCCCCGGAACTGCGACTCCAGCTCCTGGATGATCTTGCCGTTGCCGCGCACCGGGCCGTCGAGGCGCTGGAGGTTGCAGTTGACCACGAAGGTCAGGTTGTCCAGGCCCTCGCGGGCCGCGATGGAGAGCTGGCCCAGCGACTCCGGCTCGTCCATCTCGCCGTCGCCCAGGTAGGCCCAGACGTGCGACTTGGAGGTGTCGGCGATGCCGCGCGCCTCCATGTAGCGGTTCATCCGCGCCTGGTAGATCGCCCCGAGCGGGCCGAGGCCCATCGAGACGGTCGGGAACTCCCAGAAGTCCGGCATCAGCCGCGGGTGCGGGTAGCTGGACAGCCCGTTCGGGGCCTTCGACTTCTCCTGGCGGAAGGCGTCGAGCTGCGCCTCGCTCAGCCGGTCCAGCAGGTACGCGCGGGCGTAGATCCCCGGGGACGCGTGCCCCTGGAAGAAGATCTGGTCGCCGCCGTCGCCCTGGTCCTTGCCCCGGAAGAAGTGGTTGAAGCCCACGTCGTACAGGGAGGCGGAGGACGCGAAGGTGGCGATGTGACCGCCGACGCCGATCCCCGGCCGCTGCGCCCGCGAGACCATCACGGCCGCGTTCCAGCGGGTCGCGTTGAGGATCTTGCGTTCGATCTCCTCGTCGCCGGGGAAGAACGGCTCGTCCTTCGTGGCGATCGTGTTCACGTAGTCCGTGCTGCGCATCTCCGGCACCGCGACGCGCTTCTCCCGCGCGCGTTCGATGAGCCGGAGCATCAGATAGCGGGCCCTCTCACGGCCGCGCTCGTCGACGGCGGCGTCGAGGGAGTCCAGCCATTCCTGGGTCTCCTCGGGATCGAAATCCGGGACCTGGCTCGGAAGGCCGCCAATGATGATCGGGTTGCGATCGGATCCGGAAGCCACACTGTTCCTTCGCTGTTCGGTGATGCTCTACGGGGTTCGTTACGGGGAACGTACCCCCGGGTCAACTCTGTGCGCGCCGCCTCCATCGTGCTACCGCGAAGGCCCGAACGTCATCTCTACCGTGGGGTAACCCCGAGGTTCCGAAAACTGCTCGGCGGGGCACGAGTATGAGCGGTACGCGGCTGGGTACGGGCAAACCGCAACCTTACGCCCAAGGCGTCCAAGCGTTCCCAAAGGCTGTTCGAATCCGATTGGCGGATCGAAACGGCATAAGCTGAGGAAGGACGTAAACGGATGGAGAGAGCCGGGGAGACCCGGTGAAGCCGCCGGAGAGACATGCCGGAACTTGCGATGACGTGGCAGGGAACGTCACCGTATAGGCGGTCTCGCACGCTGGGTACTTGCGCGATTCGCCGGGCCCGTGTGGACTACGGCCTACGCCCCGCGCACGCGCGTGGCTGAGCATTTTCCGAAGACATGATCAGGAGGCAACCCGTGAGCGCGACCGCGGACCACGCGGAGGAGCGGACCAACCCGGCTGCACGCCTGGGGTTCGAGCCCGGACAGGTGGTCCAGGAGATCGGCTACGACGAAGACGTCGAGCTGGAGCTCCGTGAGGGCATTGAGGCCACTACCGGCCAGGAACTCGTCGACGAGGAGTACGACGATGTCGCCGACGTCGTCCTGCTCTGGTTCCGCGACGAGGACGGCGACCTTACGGACGCGCTGGTGGATGCCATCGGTCTGATCGAGGACGGCGGCATGGTCTGGCTGATGACGCCGAAGACCGGCCGTGACGGTTACGTCGAGCCGAGCGACATCAACGAGGCCGCCCAGACGGCCGGGCTCGCCCAGACCAAGACCATCAGCGCGGGCAAGGACTGGACGGGCAGCCGTCTGGCCACCCCCAAGGGGGCCAAGGCCAAGCGCTGAGCCGCTCTTCGCACCACCTCAGGGCCCTCGCGGGCGCGCACACCGTGCCCGCGGGGGCCTTCGTACGCCCGCGGGGCCCGTGGGCGCCCCGGGCAGGGCGGGAGGCCCCGCGGGACCGGCGACCGGGACCGTTCGCGGTCGGGCGGGGGACCGTGCGTAGGGTGGGGGCCACCCGGACGGACCGGCCGGGGATGCGGAGAAGCGGCGAAGGGATGCGTGTTCCATGACGATCGAGGTCGGCAGCCAGGCCCCGGATTTCGAGCTCAAGGACAACCACGGCCGGACCGTGCGGCTGTCGGAGTTCCGCGGTGAGAAGAACGTGGTGCTGGTGTTCTACCCGTTCGCCTTCACCGGCGTCTGCACCGGCGAGCTGTGCGCGCTCCGCGACGAGCTGCCCCGCTTCGAGAACGAGGGCACCCAGCTGCTCGCGGTCTCCAACGACTCCATCCACACCCTGCGCGTCTTCGCCGAGCAGGAGGGGCTGGAGTACCCGCTGCTCTCCGACTTCTGGCCGCACGGGGAGACCTCGCGCGCCTACGGCGTCTTCGACGAGGACAAGGGCTGCGCCGTGCGCGGCACCTTCGTCATCGACAAGGAGGGCGTCGTCCGCTGGAGCGTCGTCAACGGCCTCCCGGACGCCCGCGACCTGAACGACTACGTGAAGGCGCTCGAAGCGCTCTGAGCGGAACTCCTGGCGACGCCCGGTCAAAAGCCTGTTTTGGCCGGGAACCGGTCACTAGGATCCAATCGTTGATCCGATGCCAACGAACGACGGGGACGCTGGTGTCTGCCGGCCCCTGAGAAAACTACTGGAGGACTCGTGGGAGTCAGCCTCAGCAAGGGCGGCAACGTCTCGCTGACCAAGGCCGCGCCCAACCTGACCGCGGTCATCGTCGGTCTGGGCTGGGACGCCCGCACCACCACCGGGGGTGACTTCGACCTCGACGCCAGCGCCCTGCTGACGAACACCGAGGGCAAGGTCGCCGCCGACGGCAACTTCGTCTTCTTCAACAACCTCAAGAGCCCCGACGGCTCCGTCGAGCACACCGGGGACAACCTCACCGGTGAGGGCGAGGGCGACGACGAGGTCATCAAGGTGAACCTCGCGGGCGTCCCGGCCGACGTCGACAAGATCGTCTTCCCGGTCTCGATCTACGAGGCCGAGAGCCGTCAGCAGAGCTTCGGCCAGGTCCGCAACGCGTACATCCGCGTGGTCAACCAGGCCGACAACAGCGAGCTCGCCCGCTACGACCTGAGCGAGGACGCCTCGACCGAGACCGCGATGGTTTTCGGCGAGCTGTACCGCAACGGCGCCGAGTGGAAGTTCCGCGCCATCGGCCAGGGGTACGCCTCCGGTCTGCGCGGCATCGCCCAGGACTTCGGCGTCAACGTCTGACGTTCCGGCGCCACGGGGCGCCCGGCCGGCTGTGACCTGCCGGGCGCCCACCACCGGGCGCTTTCGACGCCCGGCCCCGGGCGTCGAAAGCGCCCGGCAGCGTTTTTTCACGACTCGGGGAGGACACACATGGGCGTCACGCTCGCCAAGGGAGGCAATGTCTCCCTCTCCAAGGTCGCACCCAACCTCACCCAGGTGCTGGTCGGGCTCGGCTGGGACGCACGCTCCACCACGGGGGCCGACTTCGACCTCGACGCCAGCGCGCTGCTGTGCCAGTCGGGCCGGGTCCTCGGTGACGAGTGGTTCGTCTTCTACAACAACCTCACCAGCCCGGACGGCTCCGTCGAGCACACCGGGGACAACCTGACGGGCGAGGGCGACGGCGACGACGAGTCCGTCATCGTCCGCCTCGACCAGGTCCCCGCGCACTGCGACAAGATCGTCTTTCCGGTCTCGATCCACGACGCGGACAACCGGGGCCAGGCGTTCGGCCAGGTCAGCAATGCCTTCATCCGGGTGGTCAACCAGTCCGACGGCAAGGAGCTGGCCCGCTACGACCTCAGCGAGGACGCCTCGACGGAAACCGCGATGATCTTCGGCGAGCTCTACCGGTACAACGGCGAGTGGAAGTTCCGTGCGGTCGGCCAGGGGTACGCGTCCGGCCTGCGGGGCATCGCTCTAGACTTCGGCGTCAACGTTTCGTAGCGCCCGTGGGCGAGGGGGAGCCCCGACACACCGGGGGAGACCCGTTTTACATAACACGATGGGGTAGCCAGTGGTACTGAAAACCTTCGGCTGGTCGTTCGCGGTCACCGCGCTCGGCCTGGTCGCGGCGGTCATCTACGGGGGGTGGCAGGCATTCGGCATCGTGGCGATCCTGTCCGTCCTGGAGATCTCGCTGTCCTTTGACAACGCGGTGATCAACGCCGGAATCCTGAAGAAGATGAATGCCTTCTGGCAGAAGATCTTCCTGACCATCGGCATTCTCATCGCCGTCTTCGGTATGCGGCTGGTGTTCCCCGTCGTGATCGTCGCCGTGAGCGCCCAGCTCGGGCCGATCGAGGCGATCGACCTCTCCTTCAACGACCCGGACAAGTACAAGGAACTGGTCACGGACGCCCATCCGTCGATCGCCGCCTTCGGTGGCATGTTCCTGATCATGATCTTCCTCGACTTCATCTTCGACGAGGAGCGGGACATCCACTGGCTGCGCTGGATCGAGCGTCCGCTCGCCAAGCTCGGCAAGGTCGACATGCTCTCCGTCTGCGTCGCGCTGATCGTCCTCCTGATCTCCGCGCTGACCTTCGCGACCCACGCGCATCAGCACGGCGGCGGCCACGCCGACAAGGCGTCGACGGTCATGCTCTCCGGTATCGCCGGTCTGATCACCTACCTGATCGTCGGCGGGCTCTCCGGCTTCTTCGAGAACAAGCTCGAAGAGGAGGAGGAGCGTGAGCACGAGGCGGAGGAAGAGGCCAAGAAGAAGGGCAAGCCCGTCACCGGGGTCGCCCTCGCCGGAAAGGCCGCGTTCTTCCTCTTCCTGTACCTGGAAGTCCTCGACGCCTCGTTCTCCTTCGACGGCGTCATCGGCGCCTTCGCCATCACCAACGAGATCGTCCTGATGGCGCTCGGCCTCGGCATCGGCGCCATGTACGTCCGTTCGCTCACCGTCTACCTGGTGCGCGAGGGAACGCTCGACGACTACGTCTACCTGGAGCACGGCGCGCACTACGCGATCGGCGCGCTCTCCGTGATCCTGCTGATCACCATCCAGTACGAGATCAACGAACTGATCACCGGATCGGTCGGGGTGATCCTGATCGCCCTCTCCTTCTGGTCCTCGGTCAGGCGCAACCGCGCGCTCGCCGCCGAATCCGGCGGCGGCTCGGGAGACAAGTCCGAGGTGTCCGCCGGGGTGTGACCCGGCGGGGATTGAGGAACGCTCTCTGCGGGGCGGCCCACACGGCGACGGCTCTCCGGTATCTCCCGGACCCGGCCCGGTGGCCGCCCCGCAGCGATGTCCGGGCGGGTACGAGCGGCGCGAGCAGCGGGCGCGAACAGGGTGGGGGTTGGCATGGGATTCTTCGACGGCCTGTGGCCGGGGCGTGCGGCGCAGTTCGACTCGGGCAACTCGACGTCGAGCGCGATCGTGCTGACCAAACGCAACGCCACGGTCTCGCTCAACAAACAGGGCGCCCTCTCGGGCAACCTCCGGGTCAATCTCTCCTGGCGCATGCGGACCTCGGACATCGAGGGCCGCTCACGCCGGAGCGGCCGGCTGCGCCACCCCCTCCAGTTCTTCCAGCCCGAGGTGGTCCAGGCGCACACGCAAGGCGTCGTCAACGTCGACCTGGACCTCGGCTGCATGTACGAGCTGGCCGACGGCACCAAGGGGGTCGTCCAGCCGCTGGGCAGCCTCATCGGCGACCTGAACGGGCCGCCGTACATCCGGCTCAGCGGGGACGACCGGTTCGGCGCGCCCTCGGGCGAGACGGTCTACGTCAACCTCGACCAGCGCGACCAGATCAAGCGCCTGCTGTTCTTCGTCTACATCTACGACCGGACGCCCGCGTTCGACCGTACGCACGCCAAGGTCACGCTCTACCCGGGCAACGGCCCGCGCATCGAGATCGAGCTGGACGAGCGGGCGCCGCAGGCCCGCTCCTGCGCGGTGTTCACCGTGGAGAACGTGAAGGACGAGCTGATCGTGCGCCGTGAGGTGAAGTTCGTGTACGGCTTCCAGTCGGAGCTGGACCGGCTGTACGGCTACGGCATGCAATGGGGGCGGGGCTACAAGTCACGCACCTGAGCCGGGCGCACGGCGAAGGGCTGTCCCCAGGCACGGGTCCGGCTGTTCCGCCCGCACCGCACGGGGCTCCGCAGACGGGGCTCAGGCCCGGACGAACTGCGGACCCTGGGGAGGCAGGACGAAATGAGGGTCGGGCGCGTGCGCGGCGGCGGCCGCCGGCTGCGGATAGCCGTACGCGGGCGGCGCGGCGGGCTGCGGGTAGCCGTACGCCGGCTGATGCGTCCCGGCGACCGCCGCGGGGTGCGCGGCCTGGGGCGGGTAGCCGTACGAGGGCTGCTGGTGCTGGACCGTGGCCTGCGCGTCGGGGCCCGTCCCGGCGGGCGCGGGGATCTCCGGCGGCACGGACGGGGGCGGGGGAACGGCGGCGGGGAGCGGCCCCGGGCCCGCCGGGTCCTGGGCCCCCTGGGACGCCTCCGAGTCGTCCACCGAGATGCCGAAGGCGGTGGCCAGGCCGATCAGCCCGGTGGGATACCCCTGGCCGACCGCGCGGAACTTCCATCCGTCGCCGCGGCGGTAGAGCTCGCCGCAGATGATCGCCGTCTCCTCGCCGGTCTCCGGCCGGACGTCGAACACCGCCAGCGGCTCGCCGTCGGCGTACGCGGCGTCGAACAGCAGGATCCGCAGGTCCGGCACCTGTTCGAAGGCGGCCCCGTCGGAGGAGGCCGCGATGACCACCTGGTCCACCGACGCGTCGAGCGCGCCGAGGTCCGCCTCCACCGTGTCCGTCAGCCCGTCCGCGACGCTGCGCTTCGGCAGCCGCCGGACCAGGCCGGACGGGTGCCGGGGCTGGTTGTAGAAGACGAAGTCCTCGTCGGAACGGACCCGGCCCGACGCACCGAGGAGCAGGGCGGAGGCGTCCACGTCGGGGACCCCGGTGCCCGGGGTCCAGCGCAGCACGGCCCGGACGGCCGCGGCATCGACGGGGACGTTCGAGCCCTTCAGCATCGTGTGCGTCATGACCGTCATCCTGCCTGCTGGGGGCCCGCGCGGACAACGCGGGGGGCGGATCCGCCGTGCCCGGCGGCGGCGCGAGCAGGGCGCGACGATACCGCGAGGATGAGCGGCACAAGGGGCGGGTAACCGGAAATTCATGTACATGGGGAACTGTTGACACCCGTCCGTACGTACTATTACCGGCCATGCGTTGTTCGACCGGTCAGGCAGTTCGGGGGAAAAGAATGCGTCACTTCGGGCATATATCGCCCACTGCCCGCGAGGGTCTGTTCCACCGGGAGCCCAGCGTCTTCACCGCCGACTCCCCGGCCCGCATGCTCTCCGTCGCCCTGGGGGCCACGCTCTACTCCCCGGCCACCCGCCCGTCCCTCGCGGACGACGTGCTGAAGCAGGCCGCACGCGGTGTCGTCTCGATGGTGCTGTGCCTGGAGGACTCGATCGACGACGCCGAGGTGATCGGCGCCGAAACCAATCTGATCAGGCAGTTCGCCGATCTCGCCGCCCAGGATGCGGCGGCCCCCGCAAGCGGAGCCGCGGAGTCCGGCGAGCGGGGCCCGGACGGCGCCCCCGGCGTCGGCGTCCCCCTCCTCTTCATCCGCGTACGGGAACCGGGACAGATCACCGACCTCGTACGACGTCTCGGCGACTCGGTCCGCATGTTGTCCGGTTTCGTACTTCCCAAATTCACCGAGGAGCGCGGGCGTCACTTCCTGGAGGCGCTCGCCGAGGCCGAAGCGGCGTGCGGCAGACGGCTCTTCGCCATGCCGGTCCTCGAATCCCCCGAACTGCTCCACCTGGAGACCCGCGGCGAAATCCTCCGGGGCATCGCCCGCAGTGTCGACAAATACCGGGACCGGGTGCTCGCCCTGCGGCTCGGTGTCACCGACTTCTGCTCGGCCTACGGACTGCGCCGCGCCCCCGACATGACGGCGTACGACGTCCACATCGTCGCCTCCGTGATCGCCGACGTCGTCAACGTGCTCGGCCGCGCGGACGGCTCCGGCTTCACGATCACCGGCCCGGTCTGGGAGTACTTCCGCCGCCAGGAGCGCATGTTCAAGCCCCAGCTCCGCCGCAGCCCCTTCCTGGAGGGCCGCGCCGAGGAACTGCGTACGGCGCTGATCGAGCACGACCTCGACGGGCTGCTCCGGGAGATCGAGCTGGACCGCGCCAACGGGCTGCTCGGCAAGACCTGCATCCACCCGTCGCACGTGGCGCCGGTCCACGCGCTGTCCGTGGTCAGCCACGAGGAGTACACCGACGCCCAGGACATCCTGAGCCCCGAGCGCGGGGGCGGCGGGGTGCTGCGCTCGGCGTACACGAACAAGATGAACGAGGTGAAGCCCCACCGGGCCTGGGCCGAGCGGACACTGCTGCGGGCCGAGGCGTTCGGGGTGGCGAGGGAAGACGTCGGCTTCGTGGACCTGCTGGCCGCCGGCCTGACGAACTGAGCGCGCGTCGATGAGCGAGCGCGCGACGAGAGAAGAGACCGTGAACGTGGTGTGGTCGGGCAACTGGGTGGCCGAGCGGCTGGGCGTCGCCCTCGAAGGCGGCGACGAGCTGGGGGACCTGCTGGGCCTGGCCCTGCGCCGCAACCCCAAGCGGGCGCACCTGCTGGTCTCCAACGTGCTGGGCAAGCACGTCCCGCAGCTTCCGTCCGTCGTCCACGGCGCCGGGTACGAGCTGGGTGAGCGGGTCCGGGCGCTCCTCGGCCCGCAGGAGGCGCGCCGGGCGGTCGTCCTCGGGTACGCGGAGACGGCCACCGGGCTCGGCCACGCCGTGGCGGACGGCCTGCGGGACGCCCCGTACCTGCACTCCACCCGGCGGCCGGTGGCGGGCGTCGCACCGGCGGGCGGCTTCGAGGAGTCCCACTCGCACGCCACCTCGCACCTGCTGCTGCCGGAGGACCGCGATCTGCTGGCGGGCGGCGGCCCGGCCTCCACGCTGGTGCTGGTCGACGACGAGTTCTCCACCGGCAACACCGTCCTGAACACCGTCCGCGCCCTGCACGCCCTGCACCCCCGCGAGCGCTACGTCATCGTCGCCCTGGTCGACATGCGCTCCCCGGCGGACCGCGACCGGCTGACCGCGTTCGCCGCCGAGATCGGCGCCCGCGTCGACCTGGTGACCCGCGCCGCCGGAACGGTCGCCCTGCCGGACGGCGTACTGGAACGCGGCCAGGCCCTGGTCGCGGAGCAGGAGGCACGGGCCCCCGCCTCCGCGCCGCCCACCGTCCCCGTCCCGGCCCGCGTCACCCGCGTCGCCCTCGACTGGCCGGCCGGCGTCCCCGACGGCGGGCGCCACGGCTTCACCCCGGACCACCGGACGGCCCTGGAAGCGGCGCTTCCGGCCATGGCGGAGCGGATCGCGACGGCCCTGGACGCCGATGCTCCGGGCGGGGGCGACGATCACGGACAGGGCGCGGACGGGGGCCGCGACCGGATTCCGGCTGCGGAACACGACCGGGACCGGAGTCCGGCCCGGAGCCAAGGCCAGGACCGGGTCGGGGATCAGGACCGGGACCAGGACCGGGACCAGGACCAGGGCCGGGTCCGGGCGCCGCGCCGGGTCCTCGTGCTCGGCTTCGAGGAGCTCATGTACGCCCCGCTCCGCCTCGGCACCGCCCTCGAAGAACTCCTGGGCGCCCGTGCCGAGGTCCGCTACTCCACCACCACCCGCTCACCCGTCCTGGCCGTCGACGACCCCGGCTACGCGATACGCACCCGGCTCGTCTTCCCGGCCCACGACGACCCGGCGGACGGCCCCGGCGACCGGTACGCGTACAACGTGGCGGGCGCCGGCTTCGACGCCGTGGTCGCCGTCGTCGACTCCACCGCCGACACCCCCGCGCTCCACGCCCCCGACGGCCTGCTGGCCCGGCTCGCCGAACACACCGGCCAGGTCCTCCTCGCGGTCGTCCCCTCGTACACCCCCACCCCCGTTCAGGAGCCCGCCGTGCTGCCCGAGCCCCTCAGAGGCCCCGACTTCTCCAGTTACGCGCCGGACGAGGTCGGCTGGCTGCTCCAGGACCTCTCGGACACCGAACTGGAGGCGCCCACCGAGGAGCGCGAGGAGGCGATCCAGAGCGGCGGCGCGCACTACGCGGAGTCGCTGCCCGTCGAGTACCAGCCGAGCCCCGCCTACCAGGCGCTGTTCACCGCGGCCCTGGAGACCTCCGCCGCCCGGATCGCCCGCGCGGTCGGCACCGTCACCGAGACCGTCCTCGCCGAACGCGGCCCGCGCCCCGTCCTCGTCTCGCTCGCCCGCGCCGGCACCCCGGTCGGGGTGCTGATGCGCCGCTGGGCCCGGCACCGGCACGGCCTGGACCTGCCGCACTACGCCATCTCCATCGTCCGGGGCCGGGGCATCGACGCCACCGCCCTGCGCTGGCTCGCGGCCCACCACGACCCGGCCGACGTGGTGTTCGTGGACGGCTGGACGGGGAAGGGCGCCATCACCCGCGAACTGGCGGCGGCCGTCGAGGCGTTCGAGGCATCGGGCGGCCCGGCCGGATTCGACCCGGAGATCGCGGTGCTCGCCGACCCGGGCGGCTGCGTCCGGACGTACGGCACCCGCGACGACTTCCTCATCCCCTCGGCCTGCCTCAACTCCACGGTCTCCGGCCTCATCTCCCGTACCGTGCTCCGCGCCGACCTGGTCGGACCGGACGACTTCCACGGCGGGAAGTTCTACCGGGAACTCGCCGCGTCCGACGTGTCGAACCACTTCCTCGACACCGTCGCCGCCCGGTTCGACGACGTGGCGGCCGAGGTCGACGACGCGACGAAGGACCTGCTCGCCGCCGACCGCGCCCCGACCTGGGAGGGCTGGGCGGCCGTCGAGCGGATCAGCGAGGAGTACGGCATCCACGACGTCAACCTCGTCAAGCCCGGCGTGGGCGAGACCACCCGGGTACTGCTGCGCCGCGTCCCCTGGAAGATCCTCGCCCGGCGCGGCGCGGGCCCGGACCTGGAGCACATCCGGCTGCTGGCCGAACAGCGCGGCGTCCCGGTCGAGGAGGTCGACGACCTCCCGTACAGCTGCGTCGGCCTGATCCACCCCCGCTTCACCCGCGGCGCGACGGGCGCGGACGGCAGGGCGGTGGCGGCCGGGAGCCCGGTTGCCGACGGCGGCGAGGCGGTGCGGGAAGCATGAGCGCGACCTCTTCCGCCACCACCCTCGTGGCGAGCGACCTCGACCGCACGCTGATCTACTCGGCGGCCTCCCTCGACCTCGCCATGCCGGACGCGGAGGCCCCCCGGCTCCTGTGCGTCGAGGTGTACGGCCACAAGCCCCTCTCGTACATGACGGAGACGGCCGCCGCCCTGCTCACCGAGGTGGCGGGCGCCACGGTCTTCGTGCCGACCACCACCCGCACCCGCGAGCAGTACGGCCGCATCCACCTGCCGGGACCCGCCGCCCGGTACGCGATCTGCGCCAACGGCGGCCACATCCTGGTCGACGGCGTCTCCGACCCCGACTGGCAGCGGCAGGTGGAGGACCGGATCGCGGCCGAGTGCGCGCCGCTGACCGAGATCCGCGCCCACCTCGCCACCACCGCCGACCCGGCCTGGCTGCTCAAGGAACGGGTGGCCGAGGACCTCTTCGCCTACCTCGTGGTCGAACGCTCCCTCCTGCCCGAGGAGTGGGTGAAGGAGCTGGCGGCGTGGGCCCGGCCGCGCGGCTGGACGGTCTCCCTCCAGGGCCGCAAGATCTACGCCGTGCCCGCGCCGCTCACCAAGAGCGCCGCGATGCGCGAGGTCGCCCGCCGCACCGGTGCGACGCGCACGCTCGCCGCCGGGGACTCCCTCCTCGACGCCGACCTGCTGCTCGCCGCCGACCTCGGCTGGCGTCCCGGCCACGGCGAACTGGCCGACGAGGGCTGGCGGGCCCCGCACGTGGTCGCGCTGGAGGAGCGCGGCGGCCCGGCGGGGGAGGAGATCCTGCGCCGGTTCCTGGCGGCTTCGGCTGCGTGAGAGTGCGGGGTGCGGAAGGCTGGGGGCATGACCAAGGGCAACGACACCACGATCACGGCCGAGCTGTACGCGTACATGCTGGCCCACAACCCTCCGCTGGACCCCGTGCAGCGGGAGCTGGTGGAGACGACGTACGCGCGGTTCCCCGACCACGCGGGCATGCAGTCGGCCGAGGAGCAGGCCCCGCTGCTCGCCTTCCTGGTCCGGCTGGTCGGCGCCCGGCACGTGGTGGAGGTCGGCACGTTCACCGGGTTCAGCGCCCTGGCGATGGCCCGGGCGCTGCCCGCCGACGGCACGCTGATCGCCTGCGACATCTCCGAGGAGTGGACGGCGTACGGCCGGGAGGCGTGGGAGAAGGCGGGCGTCGCGGACCGGATCGACCTGCGGATCGCCCCGGCCCTGGACACCCTGCGCGCGATGCCCGCCGAGCCGCACATCGACTTCGCCTACCTGGACGCCGACAAGGGCGGCTACATCGCGTACTGGGAGGAGCTGGTGCCCCGGATGCGGCAGGGCGGGGTCATCGCCGTAGACAACGTCCTCTTCCACGGCGCGGTCACCGACCCGGAGGCCACGGGGCCGGCCGCGGCGATCCAGGAGTTCAACGACCACGTGAACGCCGACCCGCGGATGGACAGCGTCATGCTGACGGTCTCGGACGGCCTGACGCTGTCCCGCAAGAAGTAGCGCTCAGCGGCGGGGAGTTCGGGCCCCGTCGTCAGCCGCAGCACCCGCCCCCGCAGCAGCCACCGCCGCCGCCCGCGCCACCACCGGAGGGCGCGGGCGCGGACCCGGCGGCACCGCCCACGGCCACGGCGGACAGCAGCTTGACGGTGTCGTCATGGCCCGCGGGGCAGGAGGCCGGGTCCGAGGACCGGGCCATGGGACGACTGACTTCGAACGTGTCACCGCAGGTGCGGCACCGGAATTCATAACGAGGCATGGCCACAGGCTAGAGCCCCACACCCCCGCGTGACCACGCCCCCGGTGGCTACACCCGGGCGCCCGCGCTCCGGGTGCTCGCGCCCCCCCGGGGTGTCCGCGCCCCCGGGTGTCCGTGCCCCCGAGGCGCGGCTCAGATGCCCGCTGCGGCTCAGGTATCCGGCGCGTCGGCTCAGGTGCCCGCGCCGGCTCAGGTGCCCGCGCCGCGTTCCTCGCGGATGTCGGAGACGACCCGGGCCGCGGTCCGGCGTACGGCATCGGTCTCGGTCAGGAAGTGCCAGTAGTCGGGGTGGCGTCCTTCGAGCCCGGCGATGGCCCGATCCAGCCGGGCGACGGAGTCGTCGAGCGGCCGGGCGTGCCGGGGGTCGGGGGTGTGCCGGCCCGCCATCGCGAGGCGCTGGGCGTCCCGCACCGCGAACCTGGTCCGCTCGATCTCCTCCTGCGGGTCCTTCGCCACGGCGTTCAGCTGCCGCAACCGGTCCCCGGCGGCCGACACCGCCTCGTCCGTCGCGTTGAGCAGGGCGCGAACCGTGGACAGCCGGGAGGTGGCGTCGGCCCACCGCTGCTCCTCCCGTGCCTTCGCCGCCTCGACGAGCTTGTCCTCGGCCTGCCGTACGTTCACGGCGGCCTGCTCCGGGACCGGCTGGAGGTCCTGCCAGCAGGCGGCCGAGAACCGTCGCCGCAACTCGCTGAGCACCGGCTCCACCGAGCCCGCGCGAGTGGTCAGTGCCTGGGCACGGGTCCGCAGGGACACCAGCCGGCGGTCGATCTCTGCGGCCCGCTCGGGCAGCCGCTCCGCCTCGGTGCGGACGGCCTCCGCGTCGCGCAGCACCACATCGGCACGCTGCAGGGTCTCCGGGACGCCGTGCTGCCCCGCGCCCTGGTTCAGCTTGGTCAGCTCCGGGGCGAGCGCGGCGAGCCGGGCGGCGAGATCGTCGGCCCGCAGACCGGCGGCCCGTACGGAGTCGAGGGCGTTGCTCGCCGCGAGCAGCGCCTGCCGGGCCCGCTCCACAGCCGGGGCGAGCCGGGCGAGCTGGGTCTCCGCGCTGCCCAGCAACGGCCCGAGCCCCTGGGCGAACCGGTTCAGCTCACCCTTGACCCGCACGAGGTCGTCCTTGGCCCGGGTCAGCTCGGTACGGGCCTGGGAGGCGACAGAAGACTCCAGATCGTCCCGGTCCAGGTCATGCCTGTCGACGGCGGTGATGTAGGCGTGGCTGACCTCGTCGATGCGCCGGCCCAGCGCGTCGAAGTCCTCCGCCGCCTTGCGGCCGCGCGGAGAGCTGTCCACGGCGTTGATGGTCTCGATGGAGATCCTGAGGTCGCGCTGGGCGGTGTCCAACTCGTAGAACGCCTCGGCGGCGGCGTCCTTCGCGGCCTGCGCCTCGGCCCGCTGGCTCTCGCCGCGCCCGCCGAACCACCGGCGCGTACCGCCCCCGGCGAAGGCGGCGGGCAGCACCGCGACCAGGAGAGGCACGGGCAGCAGCAGCAACATCAGCACGTCCCGGCCGCCCCCGACGGCGGCCCTCGCACCCGCTCCTGCCTTCGGCCGCGCGTTGGTCGCCGTCACATCCCTCTCCCGTGCCGATTCGCCTTGCCCGGTACATTCTCCCACCAGGTAAGGACGAACACACGGGTCGATTAGTTCGCGCTCCGCACGGTGACATGGCCGTTGTCACTGCGAGCCTTCACCACGCGGGCGCTGTCCCCGCGCGGGACGTCGACCGAGACGTCCCCGTTGTCGGCGGAGGCGTCCACCGCGTACGTCAGGTTGCCCGGCGGCAGATCGATGGTGATGCCCCCGTTGTCACTGACGGTGTCCACGAGGTCGGGTACGGAGGCGAAGCCGAGCCGGATCTCCCCGTTGTCGGCACGGGCCGTCACGGTGGAGCCGGCTATCCGCTCGGCGCGGATCGTCCCGTTGTCGCTCTTCAGCTTGAGCGTGCCGCTCGCGTCACGCACGGTGATCTCGCCATTGTCGGACGAGAGGTCCAGCGCGCTCCTGAAACCGGTGGCGGTGACCGAGCCGTTGTCCGAGGCGGCGGTCACCGCGACCCCGCGCGGCACCTTGACCCGGTGCCGGGAGTCGCAGTTGTTGACGAAGCCCTCGCACTTCACCCGGAGCGTGAGGGTATCGCCCTCCATCTTCCAGACGGCGTCGGGCCCGCTGCCGAACATCACCCACCCGTCGAACTGCCGCTCCACCTCGACCTGTTCCACGTCGGCCGGCACGAGGTCCACAGCGCCGTTCTCGGCGTCGACGGTCAGCGTCTTCCCTTCCAGGGCGAACGACTTACGCTCGACGGGGGCCTCGTCCACATCCGTACTCCCGCACCCGGTGAGAGCCAGCGCCAGCAACGCCACCCCGCCCCCGACAGCCAGGGCCCGCCCGGCGCCCCCGTGCCGCGCTCCGGATCGCGTACGGGCCGGTGCGCTCGTCAAGATCTGCATGGTGATGGGTCCCCCAGTTGCGTCGTGCCGGACAGCGCCACCGGCCGTACCCGCCGGTGCTCCACAACCGTATGCACCCCCGCCCACCGAGGGGATCCGGCCCGCTACCGTAATCGGGGTGGGGTTATCCCCCGGACCACCAGGGCGCCGGCCCCAGCGCCTCCGCGATCGTCCGCCCCTTGGACGTGCCCTGGCCACCACCACCTCCGCCCGGAACGGTTTATGAGCTGCGGCCCCGGTCCATGTACGCTGTTGCCTCATCCACGGGTGCGTAGCTCAGGGGTAGAGCGCTGCTCTTACAAAGCAGATGTCGGCGGTTCGAAACCGTCCGCGCCCACCAGCACAAAGACCCCCAGCCGATCATGGCTGGGGGTCTTTGACATCCACTTCTGACATCAACGGGCGCGGTCACCCACGGTCGGGACGCTGCCGCTTCAACATCCGGTCGAGGTGACTCACGGCCTCGCGCTGCGTGTCCTGGACGACGTGGGCATAGATGTTCATCGTCACTGCGATCTGACTGTGCCCGAGGATTTCCATCACGACACGGGGCGGGACGCCAGCGGCGGTGAGCAGGGTCGCGCAGCCGTGGCGGGCATCGTGCAGCCGGATGACGCGAAGCCCTGCGGTGCCAGCGACCCGGGTGAACGAGCGGTACAGGTTGCGCGGCTCAATCGGCCGGCCGGAGCGGGTGGTGAAGACGTAGCCGGTCTCCTCCCACTGATCACCGGCAGCCTCACGCAGGGCCGCTTGCCTTAGACGTTCCCAGCGGAGCGGGGCCACGCACAGGGCGGGCAGGGGAAGCGTCTGCTTCCTGCGACGCCCCTTGGGATCGTCCTCGTACGCCTCACCGCGGACACGCTGCCGCTGAGTGCGGACCCGGATCTCCCGCTTGTCGAGGTCCACGTTCTCCCATCGAAGGCCCACGATCTCCCCACGGCGGAAGCCGAGCGCGATGGCGAGCACGAAGGCTGCGTAGAGCGGGTCCTTCCGGGCGGCGGTGAGGAAGGACAGGGTCTCGTCCAACGACCAGGGGGAGAGATCCCGAGCCACTGCCGAGGGCGGTTCCACGAGGGTCGCCACGTTCCGCATGACGAGTTCCTCCCGGCACGCAGCCGTCAGCGCCGTACGCAGGACGCGGTGGGACTCCTTGGCGGTCGCCGCGGTGGTCTGCTGCTCCAGCCGGACCAGGAAGCGCCGGACGTCAGCGACGCTCAACGATTCGAGGCGCTTCGAGCCGAGCATGGGCACGAGGTAGAGGCGGATGTGCGTCTCGTACTTCGCGTAGGTTGTGCGCTTGCGGCGCGGCTTGATGATGTTCTCCAGCCAGTAGGGCAGCCACTCGGCGAGCTTGGCCGACCGCGTGGGCACGGGTACGCCCTGGTCCACCTTGGCGAGCAGGTCACGGCGCTTGGCGTCGCACTCGGCCCAGGTCTTGCCGTAGGCGAACTTGCGGGCCCGGGTGCCGTCCGGCTGGAGCACGTAGACCGCGGCTTGATAGCGGCCGTCCTTGCGCTTGGTGATGGTGCCCGCGCCGTTGGGGTTGCGCTTGCGCTGGGGAGGCATCAGGCGGCTTCCTCGATCTCGTTGACGATGAAGTCCCGCACAGCGTCGGCGGGGATGCGCCGGGCCCGGCCGATGGTGATGGAGACCAGCCGGCGGGAGCGGATCAGGTCGTAGACGGTGGAGCGTCCGAGCTTCAGCCGCGCCATGACCTCGGGCACGGTGAGGAGTTCGGCGGTGGCGGTGGTCACGATGCGGCTCCTTCCAGAGCGAGTTGGTCTTGCAGTTCGGCGCGGTGTTCGCGGGCGGTTTCGCGGTTGTGCTGGATGACCTGTCGGAGGGCGCCGAGGGTGGTGGAGTAGGCGCGGGATTTGGTGGAGAAGTGGCCGCGGAAGCCGAGCATGTGGGCCCAGTCGCGGAGCTTGCGTTCCGGGTAGGCGTGGTGGAGGTCCAGGCACGCTTCGATCAGCCGTCGCGGGTGGTCGGGAACGTCGAGGAGGACGAGCGCTTCCTTATTGCCGACGCGGTGGTCAACGGTCCCGGTCGTCTCGGCGGCCTTGGTGGCGTATTTGGCGACGTAGGAGGCGACGGCCTGTTCGGTGAGGTCTTCGCCGTCACCGAACGCGCTGATGGGCTGCACGTCGAGCTGTGTCCCCCACCGCAACGTCCAGCCGTCCGTGATCCCGGCTTCCGGATTGGCCGGCACAACCACTTCGACCCGGGCGGCGGCGGCGTGGATCGCGTCGTCCAGGAGGTCGAGGGTGGCCCAGGCCGGGGGCGGGGTGTCCGGGCCGTCGGGTCCGTCGAAGCGGATGACCGCGTGGAAGTGCACGGCACCGCGCTTCTGGTACTCCGCGACCTTCCCAAAGGACACCTTGGACTGTTCGCGGGCGGCTTTCTGGGTGAGTCCGGCTCGCTTGGCGATTTCGCGGCGGAGGTAGATCGTGAAGTAGCGCCAGAGGTCGGAGGCGTGGTTGTTCCACAGCACCGCCCCCGCGTAGTCGTAGGTGTCGGGGTCGAGCGGCGTGCCCAGCTCCGGGGCGTCCTCCGAGTGCCGAACCCCGCAGCGGCAGGGCCGGTTGCCGGGCCGGTTGTGGACCGGGCCGAACGACGGGGCGGTGAGCGTGGCAAAGACCCGGGGGTGGTCCCGGATCGTGGTCGGGGTGCCTTTGTCGGGGTCACCGGTGAGGCCGGCGCGGATGAGGTGGTAGGTGTCGCCGGCGTAGGTCCAGGCGCAGGCGGGGCAGCGGGAGGCGCGGCGGTTGCCGCAGGCGATCCGTAACCGGCCCCCGGGCTCGGTGGCCGTCGAGTAGTGGTGCAGCAGGGTGCCGGTGGTGCGGTCGATGGTCTTGGTGGCTCCGGTGAGGTGGATGGGCTGGGAGCAGCCTCCGGTGCGGCGGAGTTGTTCGGTGAGGCGGTCGAAGCCGGGAGACCCGACCACCCGGAGCAGATCGCCCAGGGTGGTCGGGTCCAGGCCCGCCATGGTGGCGGTGTCGTTCACACCAACACCTCCTGCCGTGCGGTGGAGAAGGCGGCGCCGATCCATCGGGTGTAGGCGGGCGGGATCGCCTCGGTGAGTTCTTCGTGGACATCGGTCCAGGTGATGCCCATAGCGGTCTGCATCTCGGGCACGGTGGCTTTGCCGCCGCCCTTGCCGTAGGCGGCGACGTAGGGGCCGTCCCGGCGGACACCGTGGCGATGACCGCGCACGTACCCTCGGTGTCGCGGGTGGGCCGGCCTAGCGGTGGCCCAGCGGCCGAGTTCGAAGTTCCTGTGGCGCAGGACCCCGAGGCCGAACATCTCGCCGCACAGGGTGAGGTCCTTACGTATGGCGGCCCGGCCGTTGGGCTGCTCGATAACGTACGGCAGGCCGGTCCGTTCCAGCAGTTCGCGGGTGGGGGCCACCAGATCGTGGTGATCACCGCCCCAGCCCTGGGAGGTGTTGGTGCCGATGGTGAGGGCGCAGCCGGCCTGGCAGGGCGGCGAGGCGTGCAGCAACGTGTACCGGTCGATGTCGCCCGTGGTGGTAAGGCGGTCGAGGTATTCGAGGGCGTCGCCCCGGTGGTAGGCGAAGGGGTAGTTCGGGCGGGCGGCAAGGTCGCAGCCGTCGACCTGGAAACCGGCGAGGTGGTAGCCCCAACCGGCCCCGCCGGCGCAGGAGAAGAGATCCTGGGCGGCACCGTGGTTCGCGGTGTAGCCCTCGACCAGGGCCTTGACCTGGCTGTCGCCCGTGGCGGTTGCGGTGGCTCCGCAGTGGCAGATGGCCGAGCCGGTGGCCGGGGCGTTGGGGGACGGCTTGCTGACGTGGAGGCCGGGGCGGTCCGGGGTGGGGGTCAGGTCGGCCATGGCGCTCAGGCCCCGATCCGGGTGTGGGCGCGGGCGGGGGCGGTGTGGCCGGTGCCGTGGCAGGCGGGGCAGTGGGCGGTGATGGTCTGGCGCTGCCCGTCGGGGGTGCGGGTGCCGGTGGTGATGGTGACGGTAGGGAAGCCGTCGCAGTGGCCGCAGATCGGCCGGGGCGGGGTGTGCTGGGGCATGATGGGATCTCCCTTTCGGGTCCGTTGGATCTCGAATGGGTTGGGCACCCGGGGCGGCGGAAACTTGGCGGTTGAGGCCGCCCCGGGGGCTGTTAGCGGTTGTTCGGGTGGTTGAGCAGCGAGCGCAGGACCACGGCGCACACGGCGACCGAGGCGGCGGTGATCGCGGTCGCGAGGAGCATCGAGACCAGGACCGTCCCGACGACCAGGACCACGGCGGTCCCGCAGGCGGTGGCGACGAGCAGCGAGCCCGTGGTGAACCGCACAGCCGGACGGGCAGGCGGAGCAGCCGGAACCGGTGCCGGGGCGCTCGGGGCGTTGTGGCAGGTGCAGGCCGGGGGGTGCACGAGGCCGGTGAGCGGCGGGACCAGGGACGTGCCGGGGGTGGGTGCGGTGTCCGGGGGCGGGATCTTCGGCGTGAACACGCGTGGGGCCTCCTTGTCAGGGGTTGCAGCGGTGGGTGCGGGCGGCGAGTTCGGCGGCGGCGCGGCCGTGGTAGTCGGCGGAGAAGTCGCAGCCGGGCGCGGTGCAGGCGGCGACGTGCTTGGTGCGGCCCCGGCCGTCGTAGTGGGTGCCGACCTGAACGGGGCCTATGCGGAGCACGTTCGTGAAGCGGTTCGGACGCGGCATGACGTGAACCTCCATATGGATTAGGTGAGTTGGGCGGTGATGGCGTCGGCGAGAGGTGCGGGGACGCCGAGGCGGGCGCGCAGGGTGGCCGCGTCGATCCGGTCACCGGTCGCGGTCTGGTGGGCGTCGGCCAACTTCCGGGCGTGGTCGAGCAGAGCCGGCGGAACCGCCGCAGGGGCAGGAGCCGGAACAGGCAGTGGGGCGGGCTCGGAGGCCGGTGCCGGCGGGAGTTCCGGAGCCGGTTCGGGAGCCCGCTCCACCGTCACGTCCGGGACCGGTTTGGCGGCCGGGGCAACCGGCGGTGCGGCAGCCGGGACGGGGTCCGGTTCGGCGGGCGCGGTGGTGGGGGCGTGGACGAGGAGGGTGCCGCCGAGGAAGGCGAGGGCGGGCCAGCCGGCGACGAGGATGCGCAGCCAGGCCGGAACGTCGCCCAGGTCGAGGAGTCCGGCGGTGGCGACGTTCGCACCGAGCGACGCGGCCAGGGCGATGACGAACCAGGCCCAGGCGGCGCGGTTGTCGGCGGTAGTGCGCATGCGACGCCAGGCCGCGACCAGGAGCAGATCGACGCTGACCGGGTAAGCCCAGGCTTTCCAGCCGTCCTGCCCGGCCGCTTCGGCCAGGTCATGCAGGTGCGCGAAGGACAGGGCACCGGCGATCACGGCCTGGATGAGTACGGCGTCGATACGGATGCGTGGCATTGGGGTTCACCTCCTTTCAGGGGCGGGCCGGTGCCGGGCGGGGATCGGGTCCGCCACCGGGCACCGGGGCATGAGGTGGTCAGGCGTCGGGGGCGAGGCCGGAGCCGAGGCAGTTGAGGCAGAGGCCGTCCTGTTGTCCGACCGGGCGGCGCTTGCGGCCGACGCGGACCGTGGCGGCGACCATCCCGGACCCGTCGCACGGCGAGCACACGGCCGGGGCGGGCGGGGTGTTCTTCGGGGGCTTGGTGGTGGTCCGTCGGGTGGCCATGGCGGTGGTTCCTTCCGGTTCCGGGCATGGGCGGGGTAGGGACCCCGGCGTGAAGCAGTCACGCCAACTGGACTTTCAGGGAGGGTTGTTAGCCGGTTGCTGGGCGGGACTTGAGGAGCGGTGAGCCCGGGTCCGGGGCGGCGGAGACGGCCGGCCGGAAGGGTGCCAGAGCGGCAAGGTGCGGGGTGACGTGCGCGAACTCGTGGCAGACGGCCACGGCTTGGCCGGGGGTCATGGCGGGGGTGCGGATGCGGGACCAGCCGCCGGAGGAGTCCCCGGCCACCGCGACACCGGGGCGGTCCGGGGGAATGGTGGTGGCAGCGAAGACCGCTTCGGGGGCGATGTCCCCGAGCGCCATCTCGGCGGTCTGCTTGTCGTTGACCCGGTGCACCACACGCCCTGTGAGCTGAGCCCGCAGGGCGGTGGCTCCCTTGCCGAGGTCGGAGCCGAAGCGCTGCCCGCACACCTCCAGGAAGATCCCGACCGCGCGGGCCATCTGCGCGAGCCGGATCATCCGCATAACCATCCGGTCCCGCCGCTCCTCGTCCTTCTTCGCGGCCACGAGGAACAGCTCGGCAACCTCGTCGACCAGGACGACCAGCGGCACCGGGCGCAGCTTCGCCGGCAGGCCCCACATGTCCGGGACACCGTGGGAGCTGAGGAGGTCGAAGCGCTCCTCCATCTCACCGATGAGGGCTTCCAGAAGGCCGTCAGCCTCGTCCGGGGTGATGGCGAGGGCGGAGAGGCGGGGTGCGTAGCCGCGCTGTTCCACCCCGCGTTTGCAGTCGATCCCGATCAGGCCGACCGGGAGCTTGGCGAGTTGGGAGATGAGGTTGCGCTGATACATCGACTTGCCCGACTGGTTCGCGCCGACCGTCAGGGCGTGCGGGACCTTCTGGTAGTCCCGGACGAACGCGGTGCCGTCCTCCCGCAGAGCGACGGGGACGACGAGCGGGCCGGCGGTGGTGTTGCGCGGGAGCCGGCGGGGCATCTTCACGCGGCGCAGGACGTCGTAGCCGGTCATCCGCTGGACTTCCTGCCGGGCCACGTTGCGGACCATGAACGCCCGCAGACGGGACGGCTGGACCGTCAGCCCGCACACATCCATCGTCGCCCGGTACGTGACCGAGAAGCGGACCCGGGCGACCGGGGCACCGACCAGCGACCAGAACACCCGAGGGGAGCGGGCCTTCGCGTAGCCGAGGCCGCCGGCGGCCGATAAGGCCCCCGCCACCTCGATCACCGTGGACAGGTCCGACATGATCAGGCCCCCAGCGGCGTCACGGCGACCGCGCGGAAGCTGATCCCGTGCCGGGTCTGGCCGTTGAACGTGTTCTCCCAGTCGCGGGCCTTGAGACCGACCACCGTGACCGGGGTACCGGGGGCCAGGTTCTCCGGGACGCCCGTGTTCGGCACGGTCACCTGGTACAGGTTGCCCTCACCCTCGTCCGCGACCAGCAGACCCACCGTGGCCAGCGGGGCACCGGTCTCCCGGTCGATGGCGATCTCGCCGGTCTGCTTGCTCACGAGCTTCGGCGTCGGAGGCGTCGCCACGAACACGACAGCGGTCGAAACATCGATCTTGAAGGACGGCATCTGATACTCCCTGGATTGAGTGGAGCAGCCCAAAGAGGGCTCTCAACGTTCGCTGTCCTGGGACTGCGAACCGCTAAGCAAGACTATGGGCCGTAGTCCTGGGACTGTCAACAGTCCTGGGACTGTGTTTGACTTAGCTCCGACGAGAGGAGTTCGGGATGACGCCCAAGTGGCGAGAGCTGGCAGACAAGCTGGCTGATCAGATCAAGGCAGGTGAGTACGGTCCGGGCGCGCAGCTCCCGCATATTCGGGACTTGGTTGACGCCGGCGAGGGCTCTAAGTCCACGGTCCACGCCGCCTACAAGGCTCTTGAAGCCGAAGGTCTGGTCACGTCATCCCGAGGGCACGGCACGGTGGTACGCCAGCAGGTACCGCTCAAGCGGTTGGGGATCGCCCGGTACGACAAGGCCAAGTGGCGCGACGGTGACGAGGTGGCGTTCATCGCGGACCGCGTGGCATCCGGACGCACCTATCGGCGCAATGAACAGACACAGACGGTGAGTCTTGTTGAGGCCCCACCTTCCGTGGCGGCAGCACACGGTCTCTCCGAGGGAGCAGAGGTCTACGCCCGAGCCCGGTTGGTGAAGGAAGGTGAGCAGCCGACGCACACCTTGACCAGCTACTACCGGCCTGAGCACGTCGAAGGCACCCGCTTGGTCGATCCGACACCTGGCCCGGCCGGCCGGGGCGGTGGGTTCCGTGTGCTCTACGACGCGGGGTACGAGATCGACCATATGAAGGAAGAGATCTTCGCCCGCGCTGCTAGCTCAGGCGAGGTGAAGACCTTGCAACTACCGCCGGGCGAACCCGTTGTCGAGCTGCATCGGACCACCTACACCGCTGATGGCACGGTGGTGGAGTTCGCCATCGGTGTACATGCAGCCTCGCGCTTCGCCTGGGAATACGACTTCAAGGTCCCGGACTCAGCGAGGGAAGCGAAAGCGGAGTGATGATCTCAGAACAGGTGTGGGGCGATACACGAGTCCTGTGGGACTACCACCAGATGGGGCACGCGCTTCGTCCGTGCTCGGTTGGGATCGGGCTGGGAAGCCACGACCTAGGTGTGGCAGACGCAGCGGTGGCCGCATACCACAACGGCGTAGTTCCACTGCTCTTGTTCACCGGAGCGAGCAGCCCCACGACTCGGGAGCGCATGCCGCGCGGCGAAGCGGTTCACTACCGAGAAAGAGCCCTGGAGCTGGGTGTTCCCTCATCTGCCGTGCTCGTTGAGCCGAAGGCGCGCAACACCGGCGAGAACATCCGCTTCTCTAAGGCTGTGCTCGAAGAGGCCCGGGTCGAGGTGTCGAGCGTTCTGCTGATCAGCAAGCCCTACGAGGAAAGGCGTGCGTACGCCACGGCACGCAAGCTCTGGCCCGAGGTCGAGATCGTCAGCGCGTCGTCTCCAATGTCGCTGAGCCAGTACGTGGACTCGATCGGGGACGACCGTCTGGTGATTGACATGCTCGTGGGCGCTCTCCAGCGATTGCTCATCTATCCGGCCCAGGGATTCATGATTCACGAACCAGTACCGGACGATGTGCTGGAAGCGTATGAGCGCCTGTGTCTGGCAGGGTTCACGAGCCGACTCATCCCTTCTGGCTGACGCGGCACCATCAGGAGTCATGCCGTGAGGCGTTCCGTCAGACTGCGCCAGTCCAAGAACGCTGATCGCGAGCCACGGCATACACGGCGTCGACTTGCTCCGGACTTAAGACACCAGTCAGAGGGCTCAGCGCGGATAGCTCTCGATTCTCGATGGCGCGTACGTCTTGCAATGAGGGTTGCACCGTCAGTTTGGCTGGCTTGACGAAGACAAGCACGGGTTTCACTTCGACTGCGAACCTGCACCCGCGGTCGAGTACCTTCTTCACGACGGCAGCCTCACGCCGACTGCTACGAGGGTAGGGCCGACCCTCCCCGTAATTGATCCGCGCGACGTGGTCACCGACCCATACGGTCTTGCCCCGGTGGTGCTTCGTGTTGATCGAGAAGACTCCGCCAGGCCCAATGAGCAGATGATCGATATCCCATGTTGGGGACAGCGGTATGGAGTGCAGTGTGCGCCAGCCGTGCCGGCGAAGTCGTACCAGCTCGCGACTGACTATGCGTTCGCCGCGTAGTCCTGTCCTCCAGGAGGCGTTCTCGGGGCGACGCAGCGCCCACTCGAGAGAGCGTTGGATCAGGCTCGGGCAATCTGCCCTGATCTTCTCTCTCAACGCCTGGCCAGGACGACGTGAAGCTAGGTCGTAGTCGGAGGGTGGGGGAGTCCGCAGCGTCGATGCAACACCACCAGGCGAAGCGGCCGACCGGATCATGTACGGGGTCAAGGCTTCCAAGATCTGCTGTCGCAGCCTCTCGTCAACGACCTCAACGTGTCCCGTGCGCCTGTCGAACCACGCAACAGCTTTGCCATCGGGTGCGTTCACGTAGAGACGATCTAGACCGTGCCGCTTCCACTCCGACACCCGTAACGCAACCATGCTCGCCCCCATCGATCAGGTACACCAGGCCCCCATGGGAGCAGGAGCGAACCCAACGCCACAAGGTCGCCTAGCTGTCGAGCCATGCAGAGTTGTTACAGGTTTCTCTACCTCATCAAGGCACCCGGCTGCGCTCCGCTCCGCCGGGCGCGCTTCCCGGCTCTGGCTGCGCCCGCGCTCCTGCCTTC
>NZ_JNZZ01000028.1 GCF_000717645.1 Streptomyces californicus | reverse complement strand
GAGGGCGTCGAGGCGGGGGGGGACGTCGGGGGCGGTGGCCCGGGGCGGGAGGAGGCCCGGGAGGGGGGGTCGGGACCCGGCGCGGGAGGAGGGGCCGGGTGCGGCGAACGGGGGGGCGGGGGTACGGCGGTCGTCGCTACGGGCCCGGGGATTCGCCGGTCCCGCGGTGGAGGACACCGGCCGGGAGCGCGCGGTTCTCCGGAGCCGCGAGAGGAGCGGAACAGAAGGCGCAGCGGTCACCGATGAGCTCCATGGCGCACCAGTGGCATCTCTCCCGGCGTACGGAGGCGACGAGTTGGTAGAGCACCGAGAGGTCGGGCAGGTGGGCGGCGAACTCCACCAGCCGTCCCGTACCCCACCAGCGCGGGGAGTCGGACGGCACGGTGGTGTCGTGCGTGGCCTGGACCTTCCAGGCGGGCGCGAGGGTCTCCTGTACCCAGTCCGACTGAAGATTCCCCTTGGCCACCAGAAGATGCGTGGCGAAGTCGGGCCCTGCCAGCGGTTCCATGGCCGGGCCGATCTTCACGAGCTGCGCCTCGGGTCCGGCGACCACGGCGAACTGGGAGCCGGGAACCCAGGACTTGGCATGGCTCTTGAGGCTGACCGGGACCCGGTCGAGCCGGGCGACAGAGTTGAGCACGGCGCCGGCGTAGATGTAGTGCGAGAGCAGCCGGGCGGCGGAGGCGATCACCCCGGGGCTGAAGTCGCAGATCGACAACTGCCTTAGCTGGCGCACCAGTACGGCGAGGCCGAGGGGCGGTAGGTCCACCTTGACCAGGGCGATCCGGTCGCTCTCCAGCACCGAGCGGATGGAGTGGAGGCGGCGCTCGTGCTCGGGCCGCAGACCGGAGGGGTAGAGGGCGATCACGTACCCGTGCTGTTCGAGGAGCAGGTGCATGTCGCCGATCGCCGGCTCCAGCATCTGGGCCTCGGGGGCCTGGAGCAGCGCGGCGGTCGGCGTCTGCTGGTCGGTCGGCGGCAGCACCAGGTCTGCGCTCGTCACTGCTATCGCGGTCGGCACGCTCTCCCCGTTTCGGCTCCGGTCGGCGTGGGGACGCCGACCGCAATCGCTCCTGCTCCGTGCTCCTGACCCAGCACTTTAGCCACGTCTCATCAGGCAGAGAACACTTCTCGGAGACCAGTGCGACAACATCCGAACGCCGTTCCTGGGAAACCCGGGGGCTAAACGGGATGAAATCGATTTCCTCCGACTCCCCTTTTCTTGCGGAGCGTCACCCTCCGACCTGTCCGGATTTCAATTACCCTCCCGTTCGCGCACGTCAGCACGGATTCCCGGACATCCGGCGGCCGTCCCGTGAGGCCATTTCCGTGACCATCCGAAGAGGTCGCGCAAGATCACCCGTGCGAGGGTCGGTGAGCGGTCGCGCAACCGTTCACGAGACCGGGAAAGGCGGCCCGGCACCCCCGTCCGGGGGTGGTCGCGCGCGCGGCGCGGAAGCGGCCGCCCACCCCCGGTGAACAGCCTTTCATCGCCAGAGGTCTTGACAACTCGATTGGTCTGGACCAGCTTTGTGCGCCAGGCGGTGGCCACCGCTCCCGGGACGTCACCCCGTGTTCACCGTCCCGGTCCAGCACCTCCCGTCCCGCCCGTTACACGCACCCCAGTGGCACCAACCCCCCGCTCCGCCCGCCGTGCAGTCCGGCCCCGACGTCCGCCCCGGCATCCCCGCACGGCCCCGCCACCCCCGACTCCCCCCGGAGGCACCAGTGGAACGTCCCGCAGGCAGCAGTCGCAGAAGAAGGCGCCGCTCCCGGCCCGTGCTCGGCGGCACCATCGCCGTCGCCGCCGCGGCGGCCCTGACCGTCACCGGTCTCGTCAGCACCGCCCAGGCCGCCGACGTCAACAACGCCAAGAACGCGGGCTTCGAGTCGGGCCTCGCGAACTGGACCTGCACCGGATCCACCGGCGCCGCCGTCTCCAGCCCCGTGCGCAGCGGTACGTCCGCGCTGAAGGCCACCCCGGCCGGCCAGGACAACGCCAAGTGCTCGCAGTCGGTCAAGGTGAAGCCCAACTCGACGTACACGCTCAGCTCCTGGGTGCAGGGCGGCTACGCCTACCTCGGCGCGAGCGGCACCGGAACCACCGACGTCTCCACCTGGACGCCGGGCTCCTCCACCTGGACCAAGCTGTCCACGAGCTTCAAGACCGGCGCGAACACCACCTCGGTGACCGTGTACACCCACGGCTGGTACGGGCAGGCCGCCTACTTCGCCGACGACGTCGAGGTGACCGGCCCCGACGGCGGGGGCGGCGGCGAGGAGCCGGGCCCGGTCGTCCCGGCGACCCCGGCAGGCCTCACGGCGGGCGCCACCACCACGTCCTCCGTCGCCCTGTCGTGGAACGCGGTCTCCGGCGCGACCGGGTACACCGTGTACCGGGACGGCACGAAGGCCACCACCTCCACCGGCACCTCGGCGACCGTGACCGGACTGAGCGCCGACACGGCCTACCAGTTCTCGGTGAGCGCCACCAACGCGGCCGGCGAGTCGGTCAAGTCGGCGGCGATCAGCGCCCGTACGGCGAAGAACGGCACCGGCCCGGTGACCTCCGTGCCCAAGCACGCGGTGACCGGCTACTGGCAGAACTTCAACAACGGCGCGGCCGTCCAGAAGCTCAGCGACGTGCCGGCCGACTACGACATCATCGCGGTCTCCTTCGCGGACGCCACGACGACGCAGGGCGCGGTGACCTTCAACCTGGACACCGCCGGGCTGAACGGCTACACCGAGGCGCAGTTCCGCGCCGACATCAAGGCCAAGCAGGCGGCCGGCAAGAACGTCATCATCTCCATCGGCGGCGAGCTGGGCACGGTCCGGGTCGACAGCGACGCCTCCGCCACCGCGTTCGCCAACTCGGTGTACGCGCTGATGCAGGACTGGGGCTTCAACGGGGTCGACATCGACCTGGAGAACGGCCTCAACTCCACCTACATGACGAAGGCGCTGCGCCAGCTGTCCGCGAAGGCGGGCTCCGGCCTGGTCCTCACGATGGCGCCGCAGACCATCGACATGCAGTCGACGTCGGGCGAGTACTTCAAGACGGCACTGAACGTCAAGGACATCCTGACGGTCGTCAACATGCAGTACTACAACAGCGGTTCGATGCTCGGCTGTGACGGCAAGGTCTACTCGCAGGGGTCGGTGGACTTCCTCACCGCGCTCGCCTGCATCCAGCTGGAGGGCGGCCTCGACCCGTCCCAGGTCGGCATCGGCGTCCCCGCCTCCACCCGGGGCGCGGGCAGCGGCTACGTCGCCCCGTCGGTCGTGAACGCGGCGCTGGACTGCCTGACCAAGGGCACCAACTGCGGTTCGTTCAAGCCGTCCAAGACCTACCCGTCGCTGCGCGGCGCGATGACCTGGTCGACGAACTGGGACGCGACGGCCGGGTTCGCCTGGTCCAAGGCGGTCGGCCCGCACGTCCGCGGCCTGCCGTAACCCGTATCGCTCAGCGATCCTCGGAACCCGCAGCGCCGCCGCTCCCCCGGCGGCGCTGCGGCGTTGTGGCGTACGGTCCGTACGCCCGTGCTCACCAGGGGAGTTCGCGTACCTGCTGGACGCACAGCACGACGAACAGCAGGCCGGACAGGGCCAGCATGCCGTTGCTGACCACACCGTTGCGCCATTCGCCGGGCGTACGCGAGGAGTTGAGGAGCCAGAGCAGGGTCAGGGCGAGGAACGGCATGAAGAACGCGCCGAGCACCCCGTACGCGATGACCAGGCCGAAGGGCTCGTCCAGCCAGAGCAGGGTCATCGGCGGGAAGGTCAGCCAGAGGAGGTAGGCACGGAAGGGCGCCGAGCGCTGCTGCCGGTCGGCGGCGGCGGGGCCCGCCTGCTCCCCGGCCTCCTCCGCCGCCGGGGCCCGGAACCGTTCCACGAAGTCGGCGAACATCAGGCTCACCCCGTGCCAGACGCCGATCAGCGACGAGAACGACGTGGCGAAGAAGCCGACCAGGAACAGCTTGGCGGTGCCCGCGCCGAACCGGTCCTCCAGGACCTTGCCCAGGTCGACGAGGCCCCGGTCGCCGGAGGTGAGGGCGATCTGCGAGGCGTGCAGCAGTTCGGCGCCGACGATCAGCATCGCCACGACGAAGATCCCGGTGGTGATGTAGGCGACCCGGTTGTCGAGCCGCATCACCTTCATCCAGGAGGAGTCGCCCCAGCCCTTGGCGTTGACCCAGTACCCGTACGCGGCCATGGTGATCGTGCCGCCCACGCCGCCGATGAGGCCGAGGGTGTAGAGGAGCGAGCCGTCGGGGAGCACCGGCAGCAGCCCGGCGAACGAGGCCCCGACGTCGGGCACGACGCGCAGGGCCACGTACACGACCACCACGAACATGATGCCGATCAGGACCGTCATGACCTTCTCGAAGACGGCGTACCGGTTGAACCAGACGAAGACCAGCCCGATCAGGCCGGTCACGACCGCCCAGAACTTGAGCCCCGGCCCGTCGGGGAACAGCGCCACGATGGGCAGGGCGCTGGAGGACATGGCCGTCGCGCCGTAGATGAAGCCCCAGACGACGACGTAGACCGCGAAGTACACGGTGGTCCAGGGGCCGAGGCTGCGCCAGCCGTCGAAGAGCGTGCGGCCGGTCGCCAGGTGCCAGCGGCCGGCGGCCTCGGCGAGCGAGATCTTGACGACGCAGCCGATCACCGCCGCCCACATCAGGGTGTAGCCGAACTTGCTGCCCGCGATCAGCGTGGCGACGAGGTCGCCGGCCCCGACCCCGGTCGCCGCGACGACGATGCCGGGGCCGATGTACTTCCAGCTGGACTTGCGGGGTCGGGAGGCAGGCTCCCCCGTCTCTGTGGTTGCGCTCGTCTCGGACATGCCGATCAAGGAAGCGCAAACGGCGGGGCGGCACAAGGGGGCGTGCGGGGACCGGGCCGGCGGTGGCTCGGGACGTCCTGGTGTGTGCCGGTTCGCCGGTGGCGTCCGGCCGTCCGGCGTCGCGCGTCCGCGCGGACCGGCCGAACACCCGCCGGACGCGCGCTAGATCACCAGGCTGAGCAGCGCCGCGACCACGAAGCCCGCGACCGAGAGGACCGTCTCCAGGACCGTCCAGGACTTCAGGGTGTCGCGTTCGCTGATGCCGAAGTACTTCGAGACCATCCAGAAGCCGCCGTCGTTCACGTGCGAGGCGAAGATCGAGCCCGCCGAGATCGCCATGATGATCAGTGCGAGGTGGGCCTGGGAGAGGTCCTGGCCCTCGACCAGCGGGACCACGATGCCGGCGGTCGTGACGATCGCGACGGTGGCCGAGCCCTGGGCGACGCGCAGGACGACCGAGATCAGCCAGGCGAGCAGGATGACGGGCAGGCCGACGTCGTTGAAGGTGTCGGCGAGCGCGTCCGCGATGCCGCTGCCCTTGAGGACCGCGCCGAAGATGCCGCCCGCGCCGACCACCAGCAGGATGTTGCCGACCGGCTTGAGCGAGGACGTGGAGACGGACTCCAGAGACTTGCGGGACCAGCCGCGCCGGATGCCCAGCAGGTAGTACGCGAGGAACAGCGCGATCGTCAGGGCGACGAACGGGTTGCCGAAGAACTCGATCACCGAGCGCACGGTGGACGGGTCCAGGGCGATCGAGGAGAACGTCGCGGCGAGGATCAGGATCAGCGGGGTGCCGATGATCGCGAGGACCGTGGCGAGCGGGACCGGCTTCTCGTGCGGGGTGACGCCCGCGGCCCGCTGCTCGGCGGCGACGGCGGCCTTGGACTCCTCGGCGGCCTCCACCATGTCCTGCGGTACGTCGACGAAGACCCGCTTGCCGATCCACGCGGAGTAGCCCCAGGCGGCGACGACGGACGGGATGCCGACGACGACGCCCATCAGGATGACCCAGCCGAGCGACACGTTGAAGAGTCCGGCCGCGGCCACCGGCCCGGGGTGCGGCGGCAGGAACGCGTGGGTCATCGACAGGCCCGCCAGCAGCGGCATCGCGTAGAGCAGGATCGACTTGCCGGAGCGCTTGGCGGCGGCGTACACGATCGGCGCCAGGACGAAGATGCCGACGTCGAAGAAGACCGGGATGCCGAAGATGAGACCGGTGAGGCCCATCGCGAGCGGGGCCCGCTTCTCACCGAAGGCGTTCAGCAGCCGGGCGCTCAACACCTCCGCCCCGCCGGAGACTTCGAGGATCGCGCCGAGCATCGTACCGAGCCCGATGATGATCGCGACATGGCCGAGGATGCCGCCCATGCCGGACTCGATGACCGAGACGGCGGCGGATTTCTGCACGGTGCCGAAGAGTTCGGTGACCGAGAGCCCGGCGCCGAGGCCGACGGCTATGGAGACCGCGAGCAGCGCGACGAACGGCTGGAGCCTGACCTTGATGATCAGGAAGAGGAGGAGGGCGATGCCGAGGGCGGCGACGGTCAGCAGACCGGCGGTGCCGTCGATCAGGAGGAGCAGCCCACCGGTGTGCGGTGGGGCCTCGGCCGGCGTCGGGGTGGCGGCGAGCAGCATGGGGACTCCGGTGGTGCTGGAGGGCAGGGGGGAGCGCGGCACGGCGCCCCCGGAGAGCGGGGCGCCGTGCCGTACGGCGTGCGGGAGGGGTTACGCGGGTGGGGCAAGGCGATCCGTGGGACGCGGCGTTCGGGGGGAGGGAACGGCGGGGCGGCCGGGACGGGTCAGCTCAGCACCGCGAGGGCGTCGATCTCGATGAGCAGGCCCTTGGGCAGGCCCACGTACACGGTCGTCCGCGCCGAGGGCGCCTCCTTCAGGTTCTGCTCGGCGAAGTAGGCGTTGTAGATCTCGTTCATCTCCGCGAAGTGGTCCACGTCGGTGAGGTAGACGCGCATCATCATCACGTCGTCCCAGCTCGCGCCGCCCTCCTCCAGGATCGCCTTGACGTTGGCGAAGGTCTGGAGGGTCTGCTCGCGCAGGGTGGGGCCGGCCGGGGTCGGGGCCTGGCCCTCCACGGCGGGGAGGAAGCCGACCTGGCCGGCGACCTGGAGGATGTTCCCCTTCTTCACGCCGTGCGAGAACTTCGCGGGCGGCGTGGTGTGGGTGGAGGGGGTGAGGGCGGTCTTCTCGGTCATGGCTGATCAGACTTTCTTGGGTCGGTTGGTGCCGGAGTACTCCCGGCTGATGGTGTCGGCGGTGCGCCGGACCAGGGGGAGCAGGGTGAGGAGTTCCTCGGCCGTGACGACCACATTGGGCGCGGAGACCGACATGGCCGCGACGACCCGCCCGTCCGCGCCGCGGATGGGGGCGCCGATGCAGTTGATGGACTCCTCGTGGCCGCCGAGGTCGGTGGCCCAGCCCTGTTCGCGGACGACTGCCAGCTCCTTGAGGAACGCGGCCGCGTCGGGTGTCGAACGGGGCGTGTACATGGGGTAGTCGAGCTTCTCGGCGATGACGCGCCGTTCGGGCTCGGTGAGGTCGGCCAGCAGCAGCTTGGCGACGGCGGCGACGGTGATCGCGACGGGCTTGCCGATCCGGGAGTACATCCGGACCGGGTAGCGGCTCTCGACCTTGTCGATGTAGAGGACTTCCTGCTCCTCGTACACGGCGAGGTGGACGGTGTGCCCGCACCGGTCGTTCAGCGCGACCAGGTGGGAGTGGGCGATCTCGCGTACGTCGAGGTTCTCGACGGCCTCCTGCGCGAGGGCGAACAGCCGGGCGCCGAGGCGGTAGCGCTGGTCCTCCTGGCGGTAGACGAGGCCGTGCTCGTGGAGCGTACGCAGCAGCCGCAGCGCCGTGGACTTGTGGACGCCGAGGCGCTCGGCGACCTGGCCGAGGTCGGCGGGTCCCTGGGCGAGCAGCGGCAGGATGCTCAGCGCCCGGTCGACGGTCTGGCTCATGGTGTGCGTACCTCCTCGGGGGCCCGGTCGGCCGCGGTCCAGCCGGGGGCGAGACGAAGTCTCCCCCAGGCCGCGTCGTCCAGGGCGACGAGACGGTCGGCGCGGTCGCGGGAGGGCGGGTCGGTGAGGTCGCCGGGGACGGTGAGGACGGCGGCGGCCATGAGGTGCCCGTGCCGGGCCCGGTCCCGTACGGGCAGTCCGCGCAGGGTGGCGGAGAGGAACCCGGCGGCGAAGGCGTCGCCCGCTCCGACGGCGGCGACGACGTCGACGCGGAGGGCGGGGACGGGGGTGACGGTGTCGGCGGGGGTGGCGGTGTCGGCGCTCGTGGCGGGGGTGGCGGCGCTCACCGTGTCGGTGCTCGCGCCGGGGGCGGCGTTGCCGGCGGCGGCTTCGGCCCCCCGGGGTCCGGGGCGGAGCTCCGAGGCGAAGACCGTCGCGCCCGCGCTCCCCCGCTTCACCACGAGCACGGACGGCTCCGGCAGCGCCGCCCGGATCGCCTCCGCGCCGACGATCCCCCACGCCTCCTCCGCCTCGTCCTCGCCGACGAAGACCAGGTCGGCGCGGCGGGCCAGCTCCAGCAGGACGGAGGCGTCCTCGGCGCACCCGCGCCACAGGTGCGGCCGGTGGTTGACGTCGAACGACACCAGGGGCCGCCCGGGACGCGGAGCGGTCAGCTCCCGCAGCAGGGCGAGGCAGTCGGGCGACAGCGCGGCCGTGATCCCGGACAGGTGCAGGACGCGGCCGGCGAAGAGTGCCTCGTACGGAACGTTCTCCGGGGACATCGCGGACGCGGCCGAGCCCGCCCGGTAGTAGGCGACCTCGTGCGTGTCGGTCCCCCGGTCGGTGGCCGTGCGGAAGTAGACGCCGGTCGGACGGGCCGGGTCGCGGCGGACCGCCGAGGTGTCGACCCCGTACGACGCGATCGTCTCGACGAGGTGGTCGCCGAAGCCGTCCGCGCCGACCCGGCCGACCCAGGCCGCCCGGTGGCCGGCGGCGGCGAGCGCGCAGGCCACGTTGGACTCGGCCCCGCCGATCCCGCGCCCGAAGGAGGGGACGTCGGCGAGGCGGCCGGGCTGCGAGGGCAGGAACGTCACCATGGACTCACCGAGGCAGACGACGTCGGTGGTCGTCGCGGCGGCGGCCGTCCCTGCTGCGGGTCCGGACACGGAGGGCTCCTCGCTGATCGGGGTGCGGGCCGGTGGTCACCATTGACCGGGCGTCGGCTCGGATGTTAGACAGCCTTGAGCGATATACGCAATGGGTGTTGCATATGTTGCAACGAACTTCGAGGAGCTCCCCTTGGCAGCCGAACGCCCCACCGACCGCGACGCGTCTCCCGCGGCATCCCTCACCGCGTCCCTCGCCGACGAGCGCGTCGACCACCGTTTCAAGGCGCTGCCCCCGGACGCCCAGGGCCTGACCGTCGGCGCGCTGGCGGCCGAGCGGCGCAACCTGTTCACCGGCGGGTTCACCACCCCCGTGCTCGCGCTCTCCGCCGAGTCGGTCGCGCACAACCTGGACCTGCTGGAGACGTACGCCGAGCGCCACGGCCTCGCGTTCGCCCCGCACGGCAAGACGTCCATGTCCCCGCAGCTCTTCGCCGGCCAACTGGAGCGCGGCGCGTGGGGCATCACGGCCGCCGTGCCGCACCAGGCCCGGGTCTACCGGGCGTACGGGATCGGCCGGATCTTCCTCGCCAACGAGCTGGTCGACGCGGTCGCCCTGCGCTGGCTGGCCGGCGAGATGGCGGCCGACCCGTCGTTCCGCTTCGTCTGCTACGTCGACTCGGTGCGCGGCGTCGAGCTGATGGACGAGGCCCTGGGCGCGGCGGGAGCCACCCGCCCGGTCGACGTGGTCGTGGAGCTGGGCGCGGGCGAGGGCGCGCGCACCGGGGCGCGGACGGAGGCCGACTGCGCGGCGGTGGCCGACGCGGTGGCGGCGGCCGGCTCGCTGCGGCTGGTGGGCGTCGCCGGGTACGAGGGCGAGGTGCCGGACGCCGATCCCGAGCGGGTACGGGCGTGGCTGCGGCGGCTGGTCGCGCTGGCGGCGGCGTTCGACGCGGCGGGCCGGTTCGCCGGGGCCGAGGAGATCGTGATCAGCGCGGGCGGCAGCGCCTGGTTCGACGCGGTCGCGGACGTCTTCGCCGAGATCCCCGAACTGAGCCTCCCCGCAATCAAGTTGCTGCGCTCCGGTGCGTACGTCTCGCACGACGACGGCCACTACAAGCACCTCACCCCGTTCAACCGGGTGCCGGAGGAAGGCACGTTGGAGCCCGCCTTCCGGCTCTGGGCGCAGGTCGTCTCGCGCCCCACCGAGGCGCAGGCGTTCCTGAACGCGGGCAAGCGCGACGCGGCGTACGACCTGGACCTGCCCGAGGCGCAGGTGATCCGCTCCGGCCGGGACGGCTCGGTGCGGCCCGCCGCCGGGGTCACGGTCACCGGCCTCTCCGACCAGCACACCTGGGTGCGTACGGACGAGGGCACCGGGCTGGAGGTGGGCGACTGGGTCGGCATGGGCCTCTCGCACCCCTGCACCAGCTTCGACAAGTGGCAGCTCATCCCGCTGGTCGAGGCGGACGGCACGGTCACCGACTACATCCGCACGTTCTTCTGAGCAGCCGCCCCTCCCCCGCCCTTCCGCCCCGAAAGGCCACCCATGGACCTGGTCCTGCGTGACGCGCTCGTCGTCGACGGCACCGGCGAGCCCTCCTACCGCGCCGATGTTGCCGTCGACGGCGGCCGCATAGCCGAGATCCACCCCGAGGGCTCCCCCGGCCCGCGTCCCACCGCCGCCCGCACCGTGGACGCGGACGGCCTCGCGCTCTCCCCCGGCTTCATCGACATGCACGCCCACAGCGATCTGGCGCTGCTGCGCGACCCGGACCACAGCGCGAAGGCGGCGCAGGGCGTCACGCTCGAAGTGCTGGGCCAGGACGGGCTGTCGTACGCCCCGGCGGACGACCGCACGCTCGCCGAGGTCCGCCGCTCCATCACCGGGTGGAACGGCGACGGGAGCGACATCGACTTCGACTGGCGCACGGTCGGCGGTTATCTGGACCGGCTCGACCGGAACTTCGGCGGCCAGGGCGTCGCGGTCAACGCCGCCTATCTGATCCCGCAGGGCACGGTCCGCATGTACGCGGTCGGCTGGGACGACCGGCCCGCCACCGACGCCGAACTGGCCCGGATGAAGGAGCTGGTGGACCAGGGCATGCGGGAGGGCGCGGTCGGCATGTCCTCGGGGCTGACCTACACACCGGGGATGTACGCGGACGACGCCGAACTCACCGAGCTGTGCCGGGTGGTGGCCCGCCACGGTGGCTACTACTGCCCGCACCACCGCAGTTACGGGGCCGGGGCGCTGGAGGCGTACGAGGAGATGGTGCGGCTGACCCGGCACGCCGGCTGCGCGCTCCATCTCGCCCACGCCACCATGAACTTCGGCGTGAACAAGGGCCGGGCCCCGGACCTGCTCGCCCTGCTCGACGGGGCGCTGGCCGCCGGGGCCGACATCTCGCTCGACACCTACCCGTACACCCCGGGCTGCACCACGCTGGTGGCCATGCTGCCGAGTTGGGCGAGCGAGGGCGGACCGGAGTCGGTGCTGGCCCGGCTCGGTGAGCCGTCGAGCGCCGAGAGGATCCGGCACCATCTGGAGGTGCTGGGCTCGGACGGCTGCCACGGGGTGCCGATCGAGTGGGACACCATCGAGATCTCCGGGGTGAGCGCACCGCACCTGGCCGAGTACGTGGGCCGCACGGTCGAGGAGTCGGCGCGGCTGCGGGGCGAGGAGCCCTGGGTGACCGCGCGGCGGCTGCTCAGCGAGGACCGGCTCGGCACGACGATCCTCCAGCACGTGGGCCACGAGGAGAACGTCCGGGAGATCATGCGCCACCCGGTGCACACCGGCGGCAGCGACGGCATCCTCCAGGGCGACAAGCCGCACCCTCGGGCGTACGGCACGTTCCCGCAGTATCTCGGCCACTACGCCCGGGAGTTGGGGGTCCTCTCGCTGGAGGAGTGCGTGGCCCACCTGACCTCGCGCCCGGCGGCCCGGCTGCGGCTGGCGGACCGGGGCCTGGTGCGCGAGGGGTACCGCGCGGACCTGGTGCTGTTCGACCCGGAGACGGTGGCGGCGGGCTCCACGTTCGAGCGGCCGCGCACGCTGCCGGTGGGCATCCCGCACGTCCTGATCGACGGCCGGTTCGTCATCGAGGACGGCAAGCGGACGTTGGTCCTGGCGGGCCGGGCGGTCCGGGGGGCGGGGGCAGGGGCCGGCGCGGCCTGACGATCACGTGGCGTCGGCGGCGCGTTCGGCGGCCGACGCCACGAAGCGCGGGCGCGCGCGTTCGTCACGACGAGGCGGCGGCGCGCGGCCTGACGCTACGAGGCGTCGGCGGCTGACGTCACGAGGCATCGGCCGCGCGTTCGGCGCCTGACGATCACGAGGCGTCGGCGGCGCGTTCGGCGGCCTCGGCGAGGTCTTCCTCGGTCGGCGCGTCGTCCTGGGTGAGGGCGCGCCGCCAGTAGCCGCTGAACTCGACGGCCGACTTGGGCAGTTCACGGTCCTCGACCAGGTGGCGGCGGAGCGCCCGCACGGCGGACGCCTCGCCCGCCACCCACGCGGCGTCCACCCCGTCGAGGTCCGCCCCGGCCCCCCGTACGGCCGCCACCAGCGAGCCGCCCCGGTCGCGGTGCACCCAGCGGACCTCGGCGCCGCCCGGCGGGGCGGGCAACTCCCGCTCCTCCGCCGCGTCCGCGACCTCGGCGTACACGACGGCCCCGGTCCCGGCCGGCAGCGCCTCCAGCACCGTGGCGATGGCCGGGAGCGCGGTCTCGTCCCCGGCGAGGAGCATCCGCCGGGCGGCGGGCAGCGGCCGGGCATAGAGGGAAGACGGGCCGACCATGCCGAGGACGTCGCCGGCCCGGGCCGCCGCACCCCAGCGGGAGGCGGGCCCGTCCGCGCCGTGCAGCACGAAGTCCACGGCCATCACGTTGCGTTCACGGTCGTACGAGCGGACGGTGAAGCCGCGCATCCAGGGTCGCTCCGCCTCCGGGACCGCGAGGTACGCCTCGTACCAGCGCATGCCGTACGGATCGTCGGCGCTCCGCTCCGGCAGCCGGGGCGCGGCCTGTCCGGCGCGGGGCAGGCAGAGCTTCATCTGCTGGTCCGGGCGGTCCTCCAGGAGCCCGGGCAGCTCGTCGGCGGTGAAGGAAACCCTGGCCGTCCCGGGGGTGACCCGCTCGACGCCCACGACCCGTACGTACGTGACCGGCAGCCCCTGCCCCATGGCGACCCGACCCCTCTCCCGGTGCGACTTGATACCTTACGGCGTAATGAATTACCCGCCGGACGTTACTTTACGCCGTAAGGAGTCGCAAGTGGTGGTCTTCGCCGGGCAGGGCGATCCGCGCCGCACCCTCTCCCTCCTCTGGCGCGCCGAGGCACCGCCGCCCGCCCGCACCGGCCCGGGACCCAAGCCCCGGCTGAGCGTGGACGCGATCGTGGCCGCCGCCGTGGCGATCGCGGACGAGGAGGGCATGGACGCGCTGTCGATGCGCGCGGTGGGTGACCGGCTCGGGCGCACGGCGATGGCGCTCTACACCCACGTCCCCGGCAAGAGCGAGCTGCTGGACCTGATGTACGACGCCGTCCACGCCGAACTGCCGCGCTCATACCAGGAGTCGGCCGGCTGGCGGGCGGCGCTGACCGCCTGGGCCGGAGAGGTCCTGGAGTTCTACGTCCGCCACCCCTGGGTGCTCCAGGTCTCGCAGGCGCGACCGGTGCTGGGTCCGCACGAGTACGCGGGGCTGGACACGCTGCTGGCTCTGCTGCGGGCGACCGGACTGCCGGCGGGGACTCTGCGGCGACTGGTGGGGACCCTGTTCCCGTTCGTCCGGGGCTCGGCGCAGGCGGTGGCGGACGCCCGGCGGGCAGCGGCGGCGACGGGGAGCAGCGACGAGGAGTGGTGGGCGGCGCGCTCGGCGGCCCTGCTGGAGCTGGTCCCGGATTTCGCGGAGCGCTTCCCGGCCGTGAGCGGCCTGGAGGCGGAGGCGGAGGGGGCGGTGGAGCCGTATCCGGACGAGGACCCCGGGGGCGCCGAAGCCGTGCCGTACCTGGAGCGGGAGGCCCGCGAGACGTTCCGGGCGGGGCTCGGGGTGCTGCTGGACGGGATCGAGGCGGCGCGCGTCGGCCGGACCTGACCGGGGCCGGGTCCGGCCGACGCGCTGATGCGGCGGGACGGCTACGGCTTGGGGAGCGCGCAGCCCTCACGGTCGAGGTCGATCTTGCTGGCGGCCCCGATGCACGGGACCATGGTGTACGTCTGCTGGGCGTAGTTGATGCCCTCGCGGACGGTGACCTCGCCGTTCTCGTCCACCTCGCACGGGTTGTTGTCCGTGCACTCCTGGCCGCTCTCGTTGCCGGTGTTGTTGACGGCGACCACCTTGCCGGTGGCGTCGTCGATCACCGGCGAGCCGGACGTGCCGCCGATGGTCTGGCACTCCGGGGTGTAGCGGACCGAGTCCTTCCAGGTCCACCGGCCTTCCTTGAGCTGGTGAACGAAGCCGTCGATGTCGCAGCTATAGGTGCGCTTCCAGTAGCCGGAGGCGACCGTGATGGCGGTACCCGCCGTCGGGTGGGCGGTCTCCAGCTCCAGTGCGCGGATGCCGTAGCCGTCCTCGATCTGCTGGTAGGTGGAGGTGAGTTCGTAGAGCGAGAGGTCGGTGTCGGTCATCGTGCCGTACGCGACCTTGCTCGCCTTCACCGTGCCGATGCCGCTGCCCGAGGCGTTGAGCAGGGTGAAGGTCCGGGACGACGGCTGGTCGACGACGACCTCGCCGGGGCCGGGGAAGCCGGACTCCAGGCAGTGCCCGTTGGAGAGTACGAGGGCGGGGTCGGTGGGGGCGGCGTCGGGCGAACGGACCACGGAGCCCGAGCAGTTGCTGAGGGCCACGGTCCCGGCGAAGGTCACGGCCTTCGCCTTGGGGGCGGCTGCGGCCGCGCCCGGCACGGCGGTCGGAGAGTCGACGGCGGGTGCTGCGGCTGCGGCCGGAACCGCGCTCGCGTTCCCGGCGGATTCGGCTGCGGTGACGGGCGCGGCGCCGGCTCCGAGGAGCAGGGCGGCAAGAAACGCACCGGCGAGAGGCTTGTTCATGTGGGGGGTACCTCCGGTGATGCCATGGGCCGGAGATCTTCCGGCTTTTGACATGCGCATGTTGGCGCAGATGTCCGGCCATCACAAGGGGCTGATTCCGGCCGCGCGGGGCGCGGCCGGCCCTACCGCTGCCCGTACCCGAGACCCACCACGGGCTCGGGCACGCCCGCGTCCGCGTGGGCCCCCGCGCCCTCACCGGTTCTCGCGCCCGCGCTCTCGCCCGAACCCGAACCCGCCGTGCCCGCACCGGCTTCCGCACCCGGATCCGCGGCCTCACCCTGGCCCGGGGCCTCGCCCGTACCCCGGTAGATGTGGTCGCGCCCCCACTGCCCCAGCGGCTCCAGGGCGGCGTTCAGCGAGAGGCCCAGCGGCGTGAGCGAATACTCCACGCGCGGCGGCACTTCGGCGTACACCTCGCGGTGCACGATGCCGTCGTCCTCCAGCTCCCGCAGGTGCGAGCTGAGCACCTTCTCCGTCACCCCGGGCACCGCCCGGCGCAACTCACCGAAGCGGCAGGTCCGTTCGTTCAACGCCCACAGGATGAGCACCTTCCACTTGCCGCCGATCACGTCCATCGCCGCGTCGATCCCGCAGACGAAAGCCCCCGGCCGCCGTACGATCCGCATCGCCCGCCCCTCCCACCTGGTCACTCACCACGAGGTAACCACCCACTCCATAGTGCGTACTTGTCGCCCCTCGCGCCGTCGACCAGCCTAATCGCCATGCCTGACACCACCGTTGACTCCACGTCCCCCGCTCCTCTCACCCTGCTCGGCCTCGGCGCGATGGGCGCCGCTCTCGCCCGTACCTGGCTCGCCGCCGGCCACCGGCTGACCGTCTGGAACCGCAGCCCCGGCCGTACCGCCGAACTCGCCGCAGCGGGCGCGCGGGTGGCCGCCACGGCGGCGGAGGCGGTGGCCGCGAGCCCGCTCGTCGTCACCTGCCTCCTGGACGACGCCTCGGTCCGCGAGGCGCTGGCCGACGCCGATCTCGGCGGCAGGGACCTGGTCGACCTCACCACCTCCACCCCGGCCGAATCGCGCTCCCGGGCGGCGTGGGCGAGCGGGCGCGGCGCCCGCTTCCTGGACGGCGGGATCATGGCGGTGCCGCCGATGGTCGGGGTGCCGGAGGCGGGCGGCTACGTCTTCTACAGCGGCTCCCGCGAGGTCTTCGACGCCCACCGCGAGGTGCTGGCCGTACCCGCCGCCACCCGGTACGTCGGCGCCGACCCGGGACTCGCCGCGCTCCAGGACGTGGCGCTGCTCAGCGCGATGACCGCCATGTTCGCCGGGGCCCGGCACGCGGCGGCGCTGGTGGCGGAGGCGGGGATCGACCAGAAGGCGTTCGGCGCCCTGGTGGCGGAGTGGCTGACGGCGATGGCCCCGTCGACGGCGGCGTACGCGGGCGGCCCGGCGCCCGAGGACCCCACCAGCGCGGCCGTGGCGGAGGCCGGGGACGCGGCGCTGCTCCGTACGGCCCGGGAGCAGGGCGTGGACACGGCGCTGCTGATCGCGTCGTCGGGGGCGATGGAGGGCGTCTGACGGAACGGATGCGGCGGGGCCGGGCAGGACCGTTCGGCCGTGCCGGACCGGGCAGGGCCGGGCCGGGCGGTCGGACCCGGTCAGCAGGCTTCCGCCGCCGCGGTCTCCTTCGCGTACGTCGCCGCCTGGAGCAGCGACAGGCCGGGCTCGGCCTGGCGGAGGGTCTTGATGGCCTCCACGGAGTCCGCCGGGCCCGTGTACCCGGAGGAGTCCAGCCGTTGGCGCACCCACCGGCAGCGCAGTTCCGCCTCCGGTCGCGCGGCGGACCGCTCGGCCAGGGCGAGGGCGCGCTCCAGTCCGGGGCGCTCGGTCTCCCCGGCCGTCTCCAGCGCGCGCCGCAGGTCCGCGACGACGTCGGGGGCGTCGCGGACGACGAGGACGGCGAGGGGCTGGGGCTTCCGGAACATGCTCATGGGGGCACTGTTACCCGGGCCTGGCCGGCTCGCACGCGAGTTGAGCAAGATCTGAGCCCGTCGGTCGGTCAGCACCCGTCCGCCCAGGGGCCGGACCGCACCTCCCCGGCCGCCGCTCTCCGCCCGGCACACCTCCCCGGCGCGCATCCCGGCCCACGCCCCTCGGTCCACGCCCCTCGGTCCACTCACCCCGGTCCACTCACCCCGGTCCGCGCTCCTCCGTCGCAGGCCCCCGGTCCAGCGACCGAGCCCCCGCCCGCCGATGTCGGCCCCCGGTCGGAGGCGCGCCCGCACCCCGGCTGCGTACGGTCGGCGTATGACACTCGACCTCGACGCCTACTTCGCCCGTATCGGCTGGACCGGTGAACCCCGCCCCACGCTGGAGGTGCTGCGGTCCGTGCTCCGCGCCCACCTGCTCGGCATCCCGTTCGAGAATCTGGACCCGGTCCTCGGCTCCGCCCCGTCGCTCGCGCTCGACGATCTGGAGGCCAAGCTCGTCCGCGGCCGGCGCGGCGGGTACTGCTACGAGCACAACACCCTCTTCTCCGCCGTGCTGCGGCAGATCGGCTTCACCGTGACCCCGCTGGCCGCCCGGGTGGTGGTGGGCGCCGCGCCGGGCGACATCCGTCCCCGTACGCACATGCTCATGCGGGTGGACGTGGCCGGGGAGCCGCACCCGTATCTGGCGGACGTCGGATTCGGCGCGATCGGCTCACTGCTGGAACCGATCGAACTGGTGGAGGGCGCCGAGCTGTTCGACACGCCCCGCCACCACCGCCTCGTCCACGTGCCGCACACCGGCCCGCTGCCGATGTGGGAGCTGCAGGTGGAGAAGGGCGGGGCGTGGGAGCCGCAGTACACGTTCACCCTGGAGCCGTACGAGGCCCCGGACTACGAGGTGATCAACTGGTTCATCGCGACGTACCCGCGCTCCCCGTTCCGCCAGGCCGTGTACGCGCAGCGCACCCGCGTCGGCAGCCATCTCGCGCTGGCGGGGCTCGACCTGGTGGAGACGGCGGACGACGGCACGATCACGGAGCGGGTGCTGAAGGACGGCGACGAGGCGCTGCGGGTCCTGGCGGACGACTTCGGCATCCAGCTCCCGGAGGGCACCCGCCTCCCGGAGTGAGGGCGGGGTGAGGGGCGGAACGGAGGAACCGCCGACCAGCCGCCGCCTCGGTCCCCGGCCCCGGCCCCGGCGGGACCGTGCCGTACGGAGAACCCGCCGCACCGCGCCGCCCCGGCGGCCGGAAGCCTCCCCCGCGCCCCGACCCCGCGTGGCGCATCTCACCCGGTGCGGCCGCCCACACCGCTCACGCCGCCATTCCAAGCCGCGACGCCGCCCCGACCGGGCCATCCCACGGTCCGGGGCGGCGACGGGCATGACGATGGAAGACGGCCGGGGAACGGTCCGCGCCCCCGGCCGGGTACAACCGGAGCAATCCCCGCGCACCCCGCGAAACGCCGCCGTAAGCTCGCGGACATGCAGGTCATCCAGTCCACGAAGCTCGCCAATGTCTGTTACGAGATCCGGGGTCCCGTGCTGGAGGAGGCGATGCGGCTGGAAGCGGCCGGTCAGCGCATCCTCAAGCTCAACACGGGCAACCCCGCCGCGTTCGGGTTCGAATGCCCGCCGGAGATCCTGGAAGACATCCTGCGCAACGTGGCGGGCGCACACGGCTACGGCGACGCGAAGGGCCTGCTGTCGGCGCGCCGCGCGGTGATGCAGCACTACCAGACCAAGGGCATCGACCTGGACGTCGAGGACGTCTACCTCGGCAACGGCGTCTCCGAGCTGATCCAGATGTCGATGCAGGCCCTGCTCAACGATGGTGACGAGGTGCTCGTCCCGGCCCCCGACTACCCGCTGTGGACCGCCTCGGTGTCGCTCGCGGGCGGAACGGCCGTGCACTACCGCTGCGACGAGCAGGCCGACTGGATGCCGGACCTCGCGGACATCGAGCGGAAGATCACCGACCGCACCAAGGCCCTGGTGATCATCAACCCGAACAACCCGACCGGCGCGGTGTACGACGACGAGATGCTGCGCGGGCTCACCGAGATCGCCCGGCGGCACAACCTGATCGTCTGCTCCGACGAGATCTACGACCGGATCCTGTACGACGGCGCGACCCACACCCCGACGGCGGCGCTCGCCCCGGACCTCATGGTGCTGACGTTCAACGGGCTCTCGAAGAACTACCGGGTGGCCGGCTACCGCTCCGGCTGGATGGCCGTCTGCGGCCCGAAGGCGCACGCCTCCTCGTACATCGAGGGGCTGACGATCCTCGCCAACATGCGGCTCTGCGCCAACATGCCGTCGCAGCACGCGGTGGCCACCGCGCTCGGCGGGCGGCAGTCGATCGAGGACCTGGTGCTGCCCGGCGGCCGGATCCTGGAGCAGCGGGACACGGCGTACGAGCTGCTGACCTCGATCCCCGGGGTGACCTGTGTGAAGCCGAAGGGGGCGCTGTACCTCTTCCCCCGGCTCGACCCGGCGGTCTACAAGATCAAGGACGACCGGCAGATGGTGCTGGACCTGCTGCGCGCCGAGAAGATCATGGTCGTGCAGGGCACCGGCTTCAACTGGCCGGAACCCGATCACTTCCGGATCGTCACGCTGCCGACGGTCGAGGATCTGACCGACGCCGTGACCAGGATCGGAAACTTCCTGGACGGGTACGGGCAGCCGTAGCCACCGGGCGTTTTCCGGCCACCCCTCCCGCCCACCGCCGATCGCCTCCCGCCATCCGGGCCGACCCCGTCCCGGATGACACACAACTTTAGACTCGTTCCAATGTAGGATGGTTCCCACGCACCATCGGGAGGCCATCCATGTACGAGCCGATCCGCAGCCCCTCGGTCCACACGCAGGCCGACGACGCGGACTTTCCGCACCGCAGCCGCGAGGAGGAGCTGGACATCCAGCTCGCCGGGCACCTGGCCGCCCTTCTCGCGGTCACCGACGAACTGGGCCTCTCCGCGGCCGGCGACCGCGTCGCCGAGCAGGTGGCCCGGTTGCGCGGCGCCCCGCCCGCCCGGCACGCCGGTCTGACCGACGCCGCCCCGGCGCAGCTCCACCGCCGCGCCCACGCCCTCGCGGGCCGCGCGCTCCTGGTGGCCGCGTCCCGGGCCGACACCACCGCGGCCATCCTCTCCGCCGAACGGATGGACGCCCACACGGCGGCGCTCGCCGCCCTCGCCGACGCCGCCCCCTCCGGGGAGCTGGTCGGCGCCCACTGACGGCCCCGGTCCGCATGCCGCGCAGCGCGTGCGGACCGGGCGCCACGGAACTCGGCACGCCCCCGGGAAGACGAAGCGGCCCCCGGAACCGTGAGGGGGTTCCGGGGGCCGGGAGGGTTGTCCTTGGTCGGGGACGGCCCTCCGGGGGCTGCCGGCGACGACGACAGGCCCCGTACCGCGGCGGATCGTTCGGCCCCACAGGTCAGGGCGGATGTCCGATGGACCCGGCCGCGGGGTTCGGTGGGGATCCGGGGATGCCCGGCGGACCTCGACGGCCCCGCCGGACGCCCCCGGGTCCGGGGGCCGGGATCAGCCCAGGCGCTCGACCAGCGCGTGGTACTCGTCCCACAGCTCCTTGGGCGTGTGGTCGCCGAAGGTGTTGAGGTGCTCGGGGACCAGGGCGGCCTCCTCGCGCCAGACCTCCTTGTCGACCGTGAGGAGGAAGTCGAGGTCGGCCTCGGCCAGGTCCAGGCCCTCGGTGTCGAGCGCGCCCTTGGCCGGCAGGACGCCGATCGGGGTCTCGACGCCCTCGGCCTTGCCCTCCAGGCGCTCCACGATCCACTTGAGGACGCGGCCGTTCTCGCCGAAGCCGGGCCAGACGAACTTGCCCGCGTCGTTCTTGCGGAACCAGTTGACGTAGTAGATCTTCGGCAGCTTGGCCTGGTCCTTGTCGGCGCCGACCTTGACCCAGTGGTTCATGTAGTCGCCCATGTTGTAGCCGCAGAACGGCAGCATGGCGAACGGGTCGCGGCGCAGCTCGCCGACCTTGCCCTCGGCGGCGGCGGTCTTCTCGGAGGCGACGTTGGCCCCGAGGAAGACGCCGTGCTGCCAGTCGAAGGACTCGGTGACCAGCGGGACGGCGGAGGCGCGGCGGCCGCCGAAGAGGATCGCGGAGATCGGGACGCCCTTGGGGTCCTCCCACTCGGGCGCGATGATCGGGCACTGTCCGGCGGGGACGGTGAAGCGGGCGTTGGGGTGGGCGGCGGGCGTGCCGGACTCGGGGGTCCAGTCGTTGCCCTTCCAGTCCGTGAGGTGCGCGGGCTGCTCCTCGGTCATCCCCTCCCACCAGACGTCGCCGTCGTCGGTGAGCGCGACGTTGGTGAAGACGGAGTTGCCCCACATGGTCTTCATGGCGTTGGCGTTGGTGTGCTCGCCGGTGCCGGGCGCGACGCCGAAGAAGCCGGCCTCGGGGTTGATCGCGTAGAGGCGGCCGTCCTCGCCGAACCGCATCCAGGCGATGTCGTCGCCGATGGTCTCCACGGTCCAGCCGGGGATGGTGGGCTCCAGCATGGCGAGGTTGGTCTTGCCGCACGCCGACGGGAACGCGGCGGCGACGTACTTGGCCCCACCGCGCGGCGGCGTGAGCTTCAGGATGAGCATGTGCTCGGCCAGCCAGCCCTCGTCGCGGGCCATGACGGAGGCGATGCGCAGGGCGTAGCACTTCTTGCCGAGCAGGGCGTTGCCGCCGTAGCCGGAGCCGTACGACCAGATCTCGCGGTCCTCGGGGAAGTGCGAGATGTACTTCGTGGTGTTGCACGGCCACGGGACGTCCTCCTGGCCCTCTTCCAGGGGGGCGCCGAGGGTGTGGACGGCCTTGACGAAGAAGCCGTCCTCGCCCAGCTCGTCCAGGACCGCCTGGCCCATGCGGGTCATGGTGCGCATGGAGACGGCGACGTACGCGGAGTCGGTGATCTCGACGCCGATCGCGGAGAGCGGCGAGCCGACGGGGCCCATGCAGAAGGGCACGACGTACATGGTGCGACCGCGCATGGAGCCGCGGAAGATGCCGTCCTCACCGGTGAAGACGTCCCGCATCTCGGCGGGGTCCTTCCAGTGGTTGGTGGGGCCGGCGTCCTTCTCCTTCTTGGAGCAGATGTACGTACGGTCCTCGACGCGGGCGACGTCGCTCGGGTCGGACGCGGCGTAGTACGAGTTGGGCCGCTTGATCTCGTCCAGCTTGGTGAACGTCCCCTTGGCGACGAGCTCCCCGCACAGGCGCTCGTACTCGGCCTCGGAGCCGTCGCACCAGACCACCCGGTCCGGCTGGGTGATGGCTGCGATCTCGTCGACCCAGGAGATCAGCTCCTGGTGGGTGGTGGGGACAGTGAGGGGAGCCGCGATGTCGCGCGCCACGATCGCTCCTTGTTGAGGGTGTCAGTTGTTGGGCCCCGTGGGGGCTGCGACCCGGATGCTTCGTACCCTTCGAAATCCCCTGGCGCTCATCCGGTGCCGACTGCACTCATTTGATCATCCAGCTCTTCCGCCCATATGTCCAGGGGGCCGCACACGTGAGCATCGCCACTCGTTTCCGCCCCATATCCGCTACCTACGGAGGCGTAGGTACCATGCGGGACATGACTGACGTTGCCGCTGACGCCGCGCCCCGTGACGCCGCGACCCCGGGGCCTGTCGTCCTCGACCCCACCCCCGTCAAACCGCGGATGCGCGGCTGGCTGCACGCCGGCATGTTCCCCGCGGTCGTGATCGCCGGCGTCACCCTGATCGCGCTGACCGACAGCACGACGGGCCGGATCGCCTGCGCCGTCTACACGCTGAGCGCGTGTCTGCTGTTCGGCGTCAGCGCGCTCTACCACCGCGGTACGTGGGGACCGCGCGGCGAGGCGGTGCTCCGCCGCCTGGACCACGCGAACATCTTCCTGATCATCGCGGGCACCTACACCCCGCTGACGCTGCTCCTGCTCCCCGAGTCCACCGGCCGCCCGCTGCTGTGGGCGGTGTGGGGGGCCGCGGCGGCGGGCATCGCGTTCCGGGTGTTCTGGGTGGGCGCGCCGCGCTGGCTCTACACGCCGTGCTACATCGCGATGGGCTGGGCGGCGGTCTTCTTCCTGCCGGACTTCATGCGCACGGGCGGCATCGCGGTGCTGGTCCTGGTGATCGTCGGCGGAGTGCTCTACAGCGCGGGCGGCGTGATCTACGGCATCAAGAAGCCGAACCCGTCGCCGCGGTGGTTCGGCTTCCACGAGGTCTTCCACTCGCTGACGCTGGCCGCGTTCATAGCGCACTACGTGGGCATCTCGCTGGTGGCGTACCAGCACGGGTGAGCGCTGGGGCGCGCGGGCGTCTCGGCCTGCGGTCCCCGGGCGCACGGGGGCTGGGGGCGCGCGACCGTCCCGGCATACGGTCCCCGGGCGTACGGGCGCACGGTCCCCGGGCGTACACGGGCATCCGGGCCACGGGCCTGCGGGCTCACGGAGCTCCGGGCGCACGGGCCCACCGGCCTCTGGGCTCACGGACCTCCGGGCATCCGGGCATCCGGGCATCAGACTGACGCACGAGGGGCCGGTCGTCGCACACGACGACCGGCCCCTCACTCCTGTTCCGGCACTGTTCCGACACCGCTACGGCATCGCCACGGCGCGGGCTCAGCCCCCGGCCGGGCCCGCCAGCGCGGCCGCCAACTCCCCGGCGTTTGTGGTCGGCGCGGAACACACGAAGTGCCGGCAGACGTACGCGGTCGGCTGACCGCCCACCAGCGGCCGGTCCACCAGCAGCGGGAACTCGGCCCCCGCCCCCGGCCCCTCGCCGGCCGCGACCACCGCGCCGGGGGCCCGGCCGAGCAGCGCCGTACGGTGCAACTCCCCGCCCACGGGCCCGGCCACGGCGACTTCGCGGGGCCCGTCCAGCAGCGCCTCGGCCACCGCGAGCCCCCAGCCGACGAACCGGGGGACGCGCGGCCCCAGCGCCTTCACCACGCCGAGCGCGCCCTCGGCTGCGGTGCGGTGGGGCTCGGACCCGGTGTACGCGGCGTACGAGAGCAGCGCCCCGGCCGCTGCGGTCCACCCGGACGGGGTGGCGCTGTCGGTCGGGTCCTGCGGCCGGCGGATGAGCTGCTCGGCGTCGTGGGCGGTGTCGTACAACTGGCCGCCCTCCCCGGTGAACTGCTCCAGCACGATGTCCAGCAGGAACCCGGCGAACTCCAGCCAGGCCCCCTCCCCCGTCACCGCCGCCAGCGCGAGGAACCCCTCGGCGACGTCTCCGTAGTCCTCCAGCACCCCGGCGTTGTCCCCGGCGCGCCCGTCCTTGGAGGTGCGGGTCAGCCGGGCCACCTCGCCCAGGTGCACGCGAACGAGCAGATCGGCGGCCTCGGTGGCCCGCTCCACGAGGTCCGGCCGGTCGAAGTAGGCGCCGGTCTCGGCGAGGGCGGCGACGGCCAGCCCGTTCCAGGCGGCGACGACCTTGTCGTCCCGCCCCGGGCGCGGCCGCTGTTCACGGGCCGCCAGCAGCCGGGCGCGTACGTCCGCGACCCGGTCGGCGTCGACGGGCCCGGCGTCACCCGGCAACCGGAGCACGGAGGCGCCCTCCTCGAAGGTGCCGTCCTCGGTGACCCCGTAGTACGCGGCGGCGAAGGCGGCGTCGTCCTCGCCGAGCACCTCCCGCAATTGCGCGGGCGTCCACACGTAGTAGGCGCCCTCGACGTGCCGGCCGTCCGCGTCCTCGCTGTCGGCGTCCAGCGCTGAGGCGAACCCGCCCTCGGCGGTGCGCAGCTCCCGCACCATGAAGTCGGCGGTCTCCAGGGCGATCCGCCGGGCCTCGTCCGACCCGGTGGCCCGCCACAGATGGGCGTAGACGCGGCACAGCAGGGCGTTGTCGTAGAGCATCTTCTCGAAGTGCGGGACGATCCACTCCCGGTCCACGGAGTACCGCGCGAACCCGCCGCCGAGCTGGTCGTAGATCCCGCCCCGGGCCATCGCCGCACAGGTGTCGGCGGCCATCTGGAGCGCGCCCTCGGACCCGGTACGGGCGTAGTGCCGCAGCAGGAACTCGACCGCCATGGACGGCGGGAACTTCGGCGCGCCCCCGAACCCGCCGTGCTGCTCGTCGTACTCCCGGGTCAGCCCGAGCAGCGCCTGGGCGACCTCGGACTCCCCCGGCACCCCGTCGCCCCCGTGGACCAGCGACCGCCCCGCGAGATCGGCGACGATCCGCCCGGCCACCTCGGCGACCTCGTCCCGCCGGTCCTTCCAGGCCGCCGCCACCCCCTCCAGCACCTGCCGGAACGAGGGCGACCCGTGCCGCGCCTCGGGCGGGAAGTAGGTCCCGAAGTAGAACGGTTCCCCGTCCGCCGTGAGGAAGACGGTCATCGGCCACCCCCCGTGCCCGGTGGCCGCCTGCACGGCCTCCATGTACACGGCGTCGACGTCGGGCCGCTCTTCCCGATCGACCTTGACGGACACGAAATGCTCGTTCATGTACGCGGCGGTCGCATCGTCCTCGAAGGACTCGTGCGCCATGACGTGGCACCAGTGGCACGAGGCGTAACCGACGCTGAGCAGCACCGGAACGTCCCGCCTTCTGGCCTCCTCGAACGCCTCGGGCGACCAGGGCCACCAGTCGACGGGGTTGTCCGCGTGCTGGAGGAGGTACGGGGAGCTGGTCTGCGCAAGTCGGTTGGCCATACACCCCATCCTTGCGCACCCTCCCCCACGACAGCCGTGCGCCACGGGCGGGGTGGGAAGGTGCAGGCGGGACTGGCCCGTACCTTGGCCAACGCCCTGGACGCCGCCGCGGGCCCGGACTGGAACGCCGACACGGACTTCGACGTCCGCCTGCAGGATGTTCCGCTCACCAACCGCCGCCCTGACGTCATCGTCTACCGCGCCGAGACAATCGACCTCACCCCTACCCGTCCCGAGCACGTGCTGCTGGTCGTCGAGGTCGTGCCGCCTGGCTCGGAGACCACGGACCGGATCGTGAAGGTCGACCAGTACGCCAAGGCCGGCATCCCCTTCTACTGGCGCATTGAACAGGCCGCCACCGGTGTCCCAATCGTGTACACCTACGTCCTCGACCCCGTCACCAAGGCTTACCGGGACGGCGAGATCTTCACCGGCACCGTGAAAGCCACCGCCTCCTTCTCGATCACAGTCGATCTTGGGGTCATGTAAAAAGCCACTCCGCTTCCCACGTCTGGTTCGCCTCCGTGCGGCCCTGGGCACGGCCCGCGTTCCGGACCCGTGTCAGGCCTGAACTCCGACCGCTACGACTGGCCGAATCTCGGAGCTGAAGCAGACAAGGCGACCTAGCCGGGCGGCGACGGCTGTCAGTGCCTGCATCTGGTGCGCGGTGTCTCCCGTCACCATCACCGGGGCCGCAGCCTCGTCCCCGGCGTGGGCGAGGGCCTGGGCCACTGCGTTGGCCAGATCGGGGGCAGCTCCGGTGGGCAGCAGTCGGGCCGCCACCCGGGCGTGACGGGTGCCCGGGTCGTCGTGTCCGGCGGGGGAACAGCCGAGGGAGAGTGCCGCCAGGCACCGACCACCAGCGAGCCGCCAAGGCGACCACGGACTCGTTGCCGACGCCACCGCAGGACGACGCCTTGGAGCCCGGCCCATTCGGACGTGCCGAGCTCCATGCCTGGTACGGCTCGCCGAAGTACGTCGTCGCCGACCCGAGGTCAGGAGCGCTCATCTCCGGAGAGGCCCACCGCCACAGCCCGAGCCCATCGCCCCATAAGTGAGTGCGTATCGCTCGCGCGGAGATCAAAGGGACCCTCACGGTCACCGACCCCAGGGCCTTCGTCGCGGGCATCGCCCAAGGCATCCGCCACGCGCGCGTACAGCTGCGGGCTGATTCTCGTACGCTGAACCATGGCGAGAACGGCACGAGCCGTACGGCTCGACGTCCTGGAACAGCAGCCTGGGTGTCGGCAGCACCGGACCCGCCGTGTGCTCAGGCTTGCGGCTGAACAGTTTTGAGCATCTGCAGAGCGACCTGGATCTCCTTGACCGCACTGATGCGGTCATCGTCACTCGTGTGGAAGTGCATGGTCTCGTTACGGATCTTTCGAACCCGGTCCATGCGTTCGGCGAAGCTCTGCTGCGGGAACTGCCAACCCGTTGCCCGCCAAACGTCATCCCGCTTGAGCAAGGTGATGTAGTCAGCAAAGTTCATGCCTTGCTCGGCGAGCTTGACGATCTTTGCGGGATCGCCGGGGAGGCCGTATTCACCGTGGATCTCCTTCACCTGCATCAGAGCCTTCTTGAGCGCTCGACGCAGGCGCAGTTCCAGCTCTTGGATGAGGGCGTACGGGCGCAGCTCCTGATCGAATCTGTGAGCCAGGTCGTGGCCGGTCACGATCCCGGAGAGGCTGCCGTCGGGATTGAGTACGAATACGCAACCGTGGTCGGCTACGTCCGCCAGGCAGTCCACCATGGGCTCGTCAGTACGTATGGAACGGACCTTCAACACGGCAGCATCTTCGACCAGCGCGGTGGCAGGGCGGTTGGTCGCACCAATTTCCCGCCAGCTGATGGAGCCGCGCAAGTGGCCGTCGTCGTCGAGGACCGGGAGCTGGTCATACGCGTTCTCGGACAGAAGTTCCACGGCGCGGCTGAGCGGGTCGGTAAGCCTGACGGTCTTCAATTCACTGCGCGCCGAGGGCAACCTCCCCACGGTCACCAGCACAGACGCCGGTCGAGCCGACTCCTCCTCTTCACCGCTCTCGCCCTCTCCGGCTCCATCAGGGATCAGGTTGACATCGGCGACAACCGAGGAGCCAGGATCCTCGTCGGCCAGGAGATCCGCCTCAGAGTCATTTCCTGCTTCCGGCTCCAGTTCCAGGTCTGCGGTCTCTTCGCCCGACGACTTCCGTTCAGCCTCCGGGGCCATCCCGATGGGAACGACGCGGACCATGTGGTCGATCGATGGAACCTCGGTGACGGGAGGGACAACCGCGAGACCGAGATCGTCCAAGTCCCGGCGAATGGTGGCGATGGCCTTGCCCGAGCGACTGACGAAGTCCCAGATGCTGAGCAGATCACGTACAGCCAGTCTGACCGTCTCGCCCGCCGGGGCCTGGGCCACCTTGTCGGCCAACTCGGCGGGTCCCCCCCCCAACAATCGGAGGTCAGCCGGAGCATCAGGATTTCCCGGATCGGAGTTCCCCGCCGCAATCTCAGTGAGACGCTTCACGGCATCGAGGCGGCGCAACTCGCTCACTGTGAGCAGGGAGCCAAGCGTCGCACGCAGGTCGGCGCGAAGATCCGAACGCGGCACATCGGTGCGCTTCCACGTGACAGTACGTACATGCCGAAGTCCCGGAGCAGCCTCCGCACGAAACTGATAATCGCCCGTGAGGCATCCGATGGCGATGTCGCCCGCCTTGAGTGGCAGGACGATCAGGTCCCCGGGCGACATGACGGCGCGGAAACGCCACAGTTGTCCGCGCCAGTTGCCGAGCACGCGGGGGTTTTCACGGGGATACGCCTTGGCAAGCTCGGCCTTGAGGTCTCCCGGCGTCTGACAGCCCGACAGGTCACCGACCTCGGGCCAGCCGGCAATCGTCAAGTTCTCGGAGAGGGAGACAGCCTCCCTCTTGTCATCCGATCCGGCGCGCACCATCCAGGCCCGCACAGCGCCCACGTTGTCCCCCCGAACCTGTCGTAACTGAATATCGACGTGCAATTCGTCGAGCCTAGCCCGGGCTTCCCGATCATGAAACGCGGGTCATCACTCGGCTCACAACAGCCGTACGCATGTACAGCCCTCGCGGTGCAATAGAGCTGTCCTGCACTTTGAGCATGAAGTCGACCCGCGCTGGACCCACCGAGAACATCTCCGTGTCCATGCCCACCGAGCTCGTCAGCGAGCTCCGCTCTCGAACAGGCCGCTGCGGCCTGTTCAGCTGCATGACCGAGGCTGTCAGGCACCAGCTCGCCATGGACGGGCTCGCGGAGCCCGTGTTCGGGTTCGGATTCCCGTACCCGAACTCGGGTGCATACCTCACAGTATCGAAGACCACACGCTCCGTAACATGAGAGACATGTCTCTCACGGTCCGTCGCAGGCGCGTCCCGTTCCGCGCCGTCGCACTCGCCCTCACCCTCGCCGCTCTCCCCGCCATGACCACCGGCACCGGGACGCCCGGGAACTCCGCGTCCGGAAGCCCGTCGTTGGAGGGCCTGTGGCAGAGCACCGGATACGGCACCGTCGTCTCGGTCGGCGAACGCCGCCTGCGCACCTACGAGACGACGCGCGTCAGTTGCCTGCCCGGCAGACTGGAAGCCGAGCGGAGCGGCTCGTCGCGGGCAGACGGTGCCGTGGATTTCACGCCGGCTGACAGCGAGGAGGCCGGGCGCATCACTCTGACTCCGGGCTCTGACGACAGCGGCGATGTCATCAGGCTCCGCTTCGCGGACAACGCGGGATTCCGCACCCTGCACCGCGTCCACGAGCTTCCCGAGAGGTGCGGCCACAAACCGCCCACGGACCCTCGCGCCGTCTTCGACACCTTCTGGCAGACGTATGCGGAGAACTACCCCTCGTTCCCCGCAAAGGGCGTCGACTGGGCCGCCGTACGCGACCGGTACCGCCCCGCCATCACCGCCGACACCACCGATGCCGAACTGTTCGGCGTTCTCGAAGACATGATCAAGCCGCTGCACGACGCCCACACCTCCATCGTTGCGGGCAGGAAGCAGCGCTTCGTGGGCCGTCGAGCAGACACGGAGGCGCCCACGTCCGACACCGTCACGAAGATCGAGAAGGCGACGGCCGCGAGCGTGGGCACGCCCCAACAACGCTGGGGGCTGGGCGCCATCGGCTACGCGGACCTTCCCGGCCGCATCGGCTATCTGCGCATCACCCGTTTCGCCGACTTCACCGAGGACGGTGACTACGCCAGGGACCGGGCCGAACTCGACAAGGCTCTCGACGCCGTCTTCACCGAACCGCGCACACATGGCTCCAAGGCGCTGCGCGCACTCGTCATCGACCTGCGTTTCAACGGCGGCGGATCCGACCCCCTCGGGCTGCGCATCGCCTCCAGGCTCACCGCCCGCGCGTACACCGCCTACACGAAGCAAGCCCGCGACAACACCGTGGCCGCAGAGCGGTTCACCTCAGCGCAACCGATCGAGGTGAGCCCCCGGACGGGCGATCCCGTCTACACCGGCCCGCTCGCCGTCCTCACCGGCCGCCTGACCGTCAGTGCGGGCGAGACCTTCACCCAGGCCCTCATGAACCGCAGCCCGGCCCCCGTCCGTATCGGTGAGAACACCCAAGGAGCCTTCTCCGACACCATGGACCGTGTCCTGCCCAACGGCTGGACCTTCACCCTGCCCAATGAGAGGTACCTCGCCTCGAACGGCAGGGCCTTCGACGGGACCGGTATCGCACCCACCATCCGCGTGCCTGTCTTCACCGACGAGGACTTCGCGGCTCGCCGCGACGGCGCGCTCGCCCGGGCCCGCGAGCTTTTCGGCTGAGGCAGGCATGCGCGTCCGTCTGTGTGCCGCATGCTTCGACCGCCGACAAGCCGCGCGGTCGGGACGAAGGCCGCTGCCTCGCGGGCGCCACCGGCCCGGTCCTCGCCGCGGCGGGGCGGGGGCTGACGCACCTGCCCGAGCAGGCGCCTACCCGGGCTGCCCGGGAGAAGGGCGCAGGTCTTCCAGCCTGTGCAAGATCAGGCCGGAGGCCGGCTTCGGGCCGAAGGAGGTCGACTTCCGCGGCATCGTGATGCCTCGGCGCGCCAGGTCGTGGACCACGTCTTCGCGTACCGGGTGCATCAGCACGGCGGTGGCGCCGTGAAGCTCGGCCTGTGCCACCGCCGTCTCCGCGTCGTGGATGTACGCGATGGAGTCGGCGACATCCGGGATGCGCCACACCTGGGCCAGGAGGGTTTCGTGCAGCACCGCGGCATCCAGAGCGCGCCAGTCAGCCGGACGGTCCTGCCGCATCGTACGGGCGAGAAGCGCTGGGTCCGGGCTGTCGAGGAGGTAATAGGAACCGTCGCCCGCGAGCAGGAAGGCGTTGCCGGTGGAGGCGGCTTTCGCCAGGGCCGACATGGCCCGGGCAAGGGAGGAGTCCATGCGCCGGACGCGGAAGGAGTCCGCCACCGCGTCCAGCGCCTCGGAGACCGGAAGCCGATGGAGGAGCCGGTGGATCGCGTTGACCTGGAGGGGGTACAGCGCCGTGTCCACGAGGAGAACGAGCCCGTAGTCCCAGTGGCTGGGCGTAGCGGCCTGCTCCCGCTGCAGTCGGAGGTACGTGGCCCATCGGTGGTGGCCGTCGGCGATGAGAGCCTGATGGCCGGCGATGTGATCGGCCACTTCGCTCACATCGGCCGGGTCGGTCAGCGACCACAGGCGATGGTGGAAGCCGTCCTCCGTGGTGGTGGCGAGCAGGGGAGGACCGGCTGTCGCCCGCTCGACGACGGAGGTGGCTCCAGTCCGTCCGACGGTGCCCCGGTAGCTGAGCAGCAGGGGTTCGAGCTGGGCGGCGGTGGCCCGCACCAGGGCCGCCCGTTCCTCAAGGACGTGCACGATGACGTCCTCGTGGGGAAGAACGATCCCCTCCTCGGGCGGGGAGAGCTCCAGGGCGCCGATGACGCCGCGCTGCACAACGTCGCCACGCGCTTGCTCGTACACGTACAGGGCCGGTTCGGCGTCGGAGGCGAGGATGCCTTCGGCGAGCCACGCGCGCAGCGTCCCCGACGCCTGCTGGCGGCGGTCCTCGGCCGTGCCCGCCTGCGGGAGGATCAGGCGGACGATGCTGTACGGATGCGCGGGCGCCTGCTCGTCACGCCGGACCGCGCCGTCGAGCGGTGGCGAGGTCACGGCTGCCAGGCCGCCGACTTCCTCCGGGACGTAGCGGACTCCGCGCAGCGGGAGCAGCCTCAGACCGCGGGTCCCTGACCGCGGCGCGGGGTCGTCCTTTCCGGGAAGGAGATCAAGCACGGTCGTTCACCTGACGCCGGTCGTGGCACCGGGCGGGCGACGGGACGGCCTCGTCCGCTCGAAGACGTCCGCCAGACGGAACAGAACGGATTCGCTGAACGCCTTTCCGGTAAAGGTGATTCCGACGGGCAAGCCCTCCGTCCAGCCAGCCGGGACACTGATGGCGGGGTAACCGGCAAGACCGGGCACGAGCGCGGCTCCGTGCGGATCGGGATCGCCCTCGACGGGGTCGATCGGCCACGGCGGCGGGCAGGTGGGCATGACCAGCGCGTCGAGTCGGTGCTCGTCCATGACGGCGTCGATGCCTTCCGCCCGTGCCTTTCTCCGCACGGTGGCCAACGCGTCGCGGTAGCCGGGGTCGTCGAGGTCGGCGTCGTGTGCGGCCAGCATCTCCAGGATGTCCTGCTCGTACAGCTCCAGTTCGACCGCGGCATTCGCCCGGTTGGCCTCCACCAAGGCGGCGATGGAACGCGGGTGGCTGCCGGGTGTCCGGGCGAGGTACTGCCCCAAGCCGTGGGCGGTCTCGTTCACCACGACGCGGCCGAAGGACGGATCGGTGGTCAACTCCTCCGCTCCCGGGATGTTCGTGTCCTCGACGATGACCGCGCCGAGCCCGCTCAGGGTTTCCAGAGCGGTCTCCGCGACCGCGTCGGCCGCTTCGCTGTAGCCGAAGAACATCTTTCGAGGCACACCGATGCGCACACCGCGCAGGTCCGTGGCACCGAGGAAGCTCAGGTAGTCGAGCACGGGCACGCCGTCCGTCGCGGCGTCGAGCGGGTCGGGCCCGGCCATCACGGAGAGGACTTCCGCGGCGTCGGCGACAGAACGCGCCAGAGGTCCGATCGAGTCGAAGCTGGGGATACCGGGAATCATGCCCGCCCGGCTGGTGAGTCCGGTGGTCGGCTTCACACCGACAAGGCAGTTCGCGGCGGCGGGCCCCAGGATCGACCCGATGGTCTCGGTGCCGACCGCCACGGCGCACAGGTTCGCCGAGGCGCCCACCGCCGAGCCCGAACTCGAACCGTGCGGCGATCGCGTCGGGTCGTACGGATTGCGCGTCTGGCCGCCCCGGGCACTCCAGCCCGCGGGCCCGAGAATCCACGACGTCTTGTTCGCCTTGCCCAGCAGCACGGCTCCGGCGGCTCGCAGCCGTGCCACGACGGTGGCGTCGCGGTCCGGCCGGGAGCCGAGCATGACCGTCGAGCCGCTCGTGGTGTGCATGCGGTCGGCCGTGTCCAGGTTGTCCTTGAGGAGGACCGGGATGCCGTGCAGCGGACCACGGACCGGGCCGGCGTCCAGCCGGGCGGCCTCCGCCTCGGCATCCGGATTGACCTCGATGACCGCGCACAGTTCGTCGTTGAAGCGCTCGATGCGGTCCAGATACCAGCGGGTCAGCTCAAGGGCGGTGAGGCTCCCGTCGCCGAGCGCCTTCCGCAGTTGAGCCACTGTCGCCTCGGTCGGATCAAGCACAGGAGACCTCCGGCAGAGAGAAGAGCTCACGAAGCAGTGCTGCCTCGTGGTCGGCCAGGTAGAAGTGGCCCCCGGGAAACCGGTGCGCCGTGAAGGGGCCCGTGGTGACCTCGGCCCAGGCGTCGACGTCGTCCGCCCGGCTGTCGGTATCGTCCTCGCCGTAGAACGCGCGCACCGGGCAGCCGAGCAGGCTCGGGCGGGCCGCACGGTAGTTCTGTACGAGTGTGAAGTCCGCCCGGATCGGCGGCAGGACGAGGTCGCGCAGCTCGGGGTCCTCGAAGAGCTGGGCGTCGTATCCGCCCAGCCGTTTGACCTCCTCGATGAGCGCTGCGTCGCTGAGTCCAGCGCTTGCGTCGCCTCGGCGGGCCGATCCGGGGCGCGCCGAACTCCGTCGTGAGGGCGGCACTTGGCCGGAGACGAGCAACGCGCGCACCGGTATCCGCTGCGCCACCTCGTAGGCGATCCACGCGCCCATGCTGTGCCCGAACAGGACGAGCGGCCGGTCGCGCAGGGGTGTGAGTGCCTCCGTGACCGCCTCCACCATGGGCTCCATCCGTTCGAGACAGGGCTCGGCCACCCGGTCCTGTCGCCCTGGATAGCGCACGACGAGCACCTCGACGTCGGAGGGCAGCGAGGCGGGCCAGGTACGGAACGCGCTGGGGCCCCCTCCGGCATGCGCGAAACAGACCAGGCGGACCCGAGGCTGGTCCACCGGGCGGTATCTCCTCAACCAGGTGCTCGTCTGCTGAGCGGCAATCATGGCACGCCTCCGAATATGCGTTCGAATGGAGGGTCACGGCACGGCCCGGACGCTCCCCGCCGCTCATGGAGACGCGGCGGACCATCACCGTGAGAACCTGCTGAACCGCGGCCTCGGTGAGAGGCCGCAGGCTCGGCGGCGGTCAGTCCACCCTACGAAGGGCCGGTATCGCCCTGCTATCGGCCGGGCACTTCACATGGGAGGAGGCGGCTGCCAGCACGCGGTCGTACGCCGCCTTGCGGACGGCAGCGGCCACCTCCGCATGAGCTGTCTCTTCCGCGTGCAGGGCATGCAGAGTGGGCAGACGGTACCGGAACCAGCCGTCAGGGCCCGTGTCGGCCACTTCGAGCAGGATGGCATCCACCAGTTCCTCAAGCAGCCGCTGTGCGGCCATCGCGCCGACGTCGAGGAGGGCCTGAGCCTCCCAAACCGCGATGCACTCACCGTTGATGAGACCGAGCCGGACGTACAGGCCCGCAGCCGCGGGCGACAACGTCCGGTACACGCTGTCCAGGACCCGGCGGAGGACGGGGGCGCCTGTGCTGAGTTCCTCCAGCCGGTGCCGGCGGTCGCCGAGCCGGGTGAGCAGATGGGGGAAGCGCCAGTGTGGCTTGGCGACGAGGCGTGCGGCCGCCGCGGACAGGGCGAGCGGCAAGTAGTCGCACAACGAGGCAAGGCGGTGCGCGGCGACTCTGTCCTCTTCGACCCGTCCGTCGTCCACGAGGGAGCCGAGCAGCGTCACGGATTCCGCGGGGGTCAGTTCTGGCACGCCCAGCCGGACCTGTGCCGCGGTCGCGAGTACGCGTCGGCTGGTCAGCAGGACGCAACTCTTCCCCGCCTTGGGGACGAAATCATGGGCGACACCGTCATCGGGGACCCCATCAAGAATGATCAGGAGCCGCAGTTGCCCGATCTGCCGGTGGAACTCCCTGACCCGGTCCTGATAGTTGCGCGGTATTTCGGGATCCGACAGCCCGAGGGCTCGCAGGAGGACGGCAGGGGCATCAGCGGTGTCGGTCCGTTCGAAGTCGACATAGAGCTGCCCATCGGGAAACGCGGGCGCCGCCCTGCGCGCCCAGTGCAACACGAGGGCGGTCTTGCCGATTCCAGGGCGTCCCACCACGAGACCTACGGACGATACGCCTTCGCGGGCCCAGCGAAGCAAGCCGTCGAGTGACTTGATCTCGTCCTGGCGACCGACGAACTCCGTCGCGCCCCAGGGGAGTTGCGGCGAGACGGCGGCGACGCTCAGCGGCCCGGCCACGTCTGTCGGCGCCACCAGGTCGGCGGCCTCCTGAAGGATGGCCGTGTGCAGATCCTGAAGGACACGGCCGGGTTCGAGGCCGATCTCCTCGCGGAAGACTCGCTGCGCCTGACGGAAGAGAGCGAGAGCCTCGGACCGGTGACCCGAACGGTAGTGGGCCAGCATGAGCGCGGCTCGCGCCTGCTCCCACAACGGCCGATCGTGCACGAGGGCCGTCAGCTCGGAGATGACCTCGCGGTGCCGGCCGAGCTGCAGTTGCAGGGTTGCGTACTGCTCGTAAGCAGCGAGCCTCCGGTGATCCAGGAGTTCCGCCTCCGTCTCCAGGACGGGACTGGACATGTCGGTCAGCACCAGGCCCCGCCACAGCCCGAGCGCCTGCCCGAGCCGGTCGGCAGCGGCGCCGACGTCTCCGTGGCGGGCAAGCGTCTGCGCGGAGTCCACCCCGGCCGCGAATTCCATCGAGTCGATGTGGTGCCCCGCCGAGTGCAACAGGTAGCCGGGCGCGGAGGTGCCGATCAGCTCCCCCGTGTACCCAGCGGTCCGAAACGCCTTGCGCAGGCTGGCGACACAGATGGCGATCTGAGTGCGGCACGTGGTCGGCGGCCGTCCGTTCCAGACGGCTTCGACCAGTTGATCGATCGATACGACCCGGTCCGGTGCGATGAGGAGCATCGCCAGCACGATGCGCTGCCGAGGCCCGCCTATCTCGACCTTTCGCGGCCCCACCCACGCCTCCAGCGGGCCCAGGACCTGGAACGAGACGTTCGGCTCGGTCCGCCCGGCGCCCCCCTGCTGCGCCCGAACATGCGGAGGAATTCCCTCCGATTTTGGTGGTAACGTCGATGAAGCCGCAGCCGCATGATGCATGACTAAATTCCCCGTTTAGTACCGTTGCAGAATCTTGAGCCTGCCCCAGGCGAGCCGGATCAGGTCCCATGCCTTCGCAAGCCGAAGGAGCCGCCCGGCCTTCGCAAGCCGAAGGAGCCGCCCGACACCTTCGGCAGCCCTGCCGTCACTCTCTCTTCGACCACACCGGCCCGGCGCCAAGGTGGATTCACCGGACGAGACCGGACTCCAACGCCTTCATCTGCTCCCGTGAAGGATGAGACAGAGAGGCAACCGAACGCGCTCGGGAAATAATCGGACATGAAACACTACTGCCGCATTCCCTGTTCTCACGGGCGCCCGACGGAAGGACACCGACTGCCACAGAGGAACCTTCCCCCTCAAATCCTCCTCCTCTCGTACGCGCCTACTTGTGGCCGCCCCGAGTCTTCGCCATCGGGTGAAACCGCACCAAGGCAGGGGGACATTACACCCCACGACCTGCTCGACCTGGTCAACCCGGCCATACGAAGAACGGCCGGAAGCCGTCGTGATCTTGATCTCACACCTTCCCCCGCTCCTTTAGCAATTCTTTGCACTTAACGGTCCCGACGCTCACTTCAGGACTGCGGGCAACGATCACTGTTGCAGCTGCCGGACACCCCGCAAACCGGATAATAAGCCAAAGAAGGATTCGGTGGCGGGCGCGCCCCCTTCGGGGCGTGCCCACCACCGAGACTTGATCACATGAGCCCTCCTCGGGCAAATACTTTCGTCACGCCGGCCAACTTTGACATCCTGCGCGAAATGCGACCAACAGCGGAAATCGGACCCAACGCCTCCTGCCCCTCTCGCACAACGACTCGACAGCGTCATCCAAGTGTGAAAAACACCATCGGGTTATGGCGGCTATCGCGAACAGGGGTGCTGAGCCGCAGCTCCTCCTTCACCTTGCTGAGGTGCTCGATGACTTCAGGAGCCTTCGCGGCCGAAGGGGTGAAGAAGCTCTTGTTGTGCTCGGCGAGCCACTTCATGAGGACCGAACCCTCGCTGATCGGCTTCGGCCGGCGACCGTGGAAGACATCGTGCACGCTGGTCGGAGTTCCCGGGCGAACCATCGGAAAGACGTTCTCCACGTACCAGCGGCCGAATCGTGCCCCATGGTCGGCATCAATGAACAGGTAATCCACGCTGCCGACGATACCTCCGAGCGTCTCCCGGACATCACCCTTCGTGAATGTCCAGCGGGCAGCGGAAAGATCATCCGGAACGTTGCTCACCACATGGTCGACGATGTCGAACGAATACAGGTGCCCTATGCCGTTGTCTCGCAGGGCGCTGAGAATCCACATGGTCGACCAGCCGTAGAACGTGCCGATCTCGACCACCGTCTCGGGCCGGTACTCGCGCAGCAGCAGATAGGTGATCTCCGCCTCGTAGTCGTCGAGTTGCGCCTTCATGGACGTGCCGCGCCGCTGAAGGAAGGACCGCTGCTGATCCCTGACGGCACGCAGGTCGTCCTGGTATTTCACGTAGAGTTCCGACACGGCTTGCACGGTGAGGTCGCGAAGAGAGTTCACGACGTCCTGCGCGGACGTCACGTCGGCGCCGCTCTCCACCGAGCCCGGAATATCGCTCGAAGGGGTCATGGAATTCCTCCTGTTGCAGATTGACGGAAAGCATTCAGATGTTCTGAAAATGATAGGTCAGCGCGACATTATTCGATTATCGGGGAATTATCGGATGACGTCGGGCGGACTTTTTGGTGACATCGAGCGGATTTCTGGGTGGCGTCGGGCAGATTTTTCGACGTCTTTGAAGGCCAGCCAGAAGAGAGCAAGCACGCAGGCGAAAACGGGAATCCAGGCAAGGCGGAAGGCCACCCAGAACGGATCCTCCGGTGCCGTGTGGAGTCCGGGCCAGCGTTGCCCGAACCCGAGCCAGAACACGGTGGTGGCGATCATGGACGTCTGGTGCCAGAGGAAGACCGTCATGGCCGAGAGGTTCAGCACCGCGACGACGGCCCAGCAGAACTGTCCTGCGGTGGCACGCTCGCGGGCCGCATCGGACGCACGGCCGGAGAGCGACGGGACCGGACCCGTCGGCTGTCCGGTGAGTCGGCGGAGCGGTCCGCACAACAGCAGTCCGAGACCGCACTGGGCCAGACCGAAACAGACAGCGGCGAGGCTCGGCGGGTTGAGATTGGACAGGGAGGCCCCGGGAACGCCGACCATGCTCGCCGGGTAGCCACACCAGAGCACCAGGCCGGCCAGACCGGCCGCTCCACAGACGAGCAGGCCGGCCGCGTGCCTGCGGCGGGAGAGGCCGCCTGCCGCCCGGAACACCCCGAGCGCGTAGGGCACCAGCCAGCCGGTGAGGACGTTCAGCCATCGGAGCGATCCCACCCATTCCAGGTCACCGACCAGCCCGCGGACCAGATCCGCGGCCCCGACCAGCGCGAAGGCCACCAGCACCAGCCGACCCGCACCACACCGCCTGATCAGCGGAGTGGCCGCCGTGATCACCGCGTAGACGCAGAGGAACCAGAGCGGGGACACCGCGAGCCGCAGCAGGGTGCGGATCGTCTCGAACGCCACGCCTTCAAGAGCCAGCCCGATCAGCACCAGGGCCCACACACCCAGCAGCACCGAGGTGGGGCGGATCAATTGACGCAACCGCAGGGCCAGCCAGGTCCGGTAGCGGATTCCGTTCACGACTGCGGAGCCGTAGCTCTGGGATCCGACCCAGCCGCCGACGAAGAAGAACAGGGCGAGCGGCTGCAGCAGCCACGTCACCGGCGTGAGAGCCGGCAGGTGGCGTAAAGGGCTGTCGCCTCCCAGATGGCCCCCGGCCCGTAGCACCACCGCACTCACCAGCCAGTGGCCCAGCACCACCCCGAGGATGGAGTAAGCACGCAGGACATCGACCGCACGATCGCGGGAGAAGGGAGTCGCCGCATCGATACGCAGCACGGCCCGGTGCAGTCGCCGCACCGGTGTCAGCCGGACGGGCGGTGCCGGTGGCAGCTCCTTCCGGACCACGGGGGCGGGGCGCTCGTTCTCCGTCCTGACCCGCACGTCAGCCATGGGACACCTGCCGGCCCCGGTCCAGGCCGATCAGCGCGATGCTCCGGAGCGAAAGGCTGCCGGGGCGCAGGTAGTCGCCGTGCCGGCTGTCCCCGGTGGGGAGTCGTCGGGCGCCGAACTCCGCGGACGCCGGGTCCGGGCCGAACCCGACTCTCTCACCGAACACGCCGTACTGAGCGTGCGGCACACGCGAGATCCAGTCACCGCTGCCTCGCCCCGCCCACACCGGGACGCGCGCGCCCAGTTCACCCGCCGAGTCGACGCCCATCCCCGGGCTGCCGAAAACCGCGACACCCGACAGCGTGGACTGCGCGGACCGATCCATTCCGCGCACCGCTTCCCCGCACACCACGGACCCGTACGAATGGCACATCAGAGCAACGGATGCATTGGAGTTGACTCCCCGCAGCCGGTCGATCTGGCGGCGGAGCAGTCGGCCGCCCTCCTCCGCCCGCTCCTGGGTCACGGTGTCGCGGCTCTTGGTGCGGGGCGCCCGGTAGCCGTACCAGCCGATGACGGCAACGCGTGTCCCCGGTGCGGCGGCTCGCATCTCGGCGTACAGCGCCCGGCTTCCCCCGGCCACCGAACCGTGCCGCGAGCCGAGGTGGTCGAAGGTGTCGATGGTGGTGTCCGAGCCCGGCACCAGAAGGGCGATCCGCTGCGCGTGCGCCAGGTCTCCGAGCACCTCCACCGCCTGGCCGTCACCATCGGCGGAGGCATCCAGGAACCGGCGGTCGGGGGAGGCGAGAGCGCCCAGTGCCCGAGCCCGCTCACCATCACCCATCCGGCGTGCCGCATCGGCCGCGCGGGCGAGATAGCGCCGGTTCTCGCTGTAGAGCTCGGGCAGGTCCTTCGCCGCCACGGCCACCTGCCGGGGCGCGGGCGGCAGGCCGAGCACGCCGTTCGCAGCCGCGGCCGTGACGGACGCGACGATGCTTCCGGCGATGGTGGCTATCAGCATTCCGAGTCTGATCCGCGCAGCGCGCATGGACGACTGTCCCTTCTTCGGGCATGGGCCGGTCTTCGGGCATGAGCCGGTCTTCGGGCATGGGCCGGCGCGAGGCGGCGGGCCGGGTGAAAGCGGCGTCGAGGGCGCCGAGGTGGTGGAGTGGGGAGAAACGGGCCGCGAGGAGAGGTGAGCGGGCCCGTCAGGGGCAGAACGTCAGATCCGGAGCGGCATCTCGAGTGCGACGGTGGTCGGGCCCTCGGGCGGGCTGTGGAGGCCGAGAGTTCCGTCGACCGCGGTCAGCCGTTCCCTCAGGCCCGACAGGCCACTGCCCGCACCGATCCTGGCGCCTCCCCTGCCGTCGTCCTGGACCTGGATCCGCAGGACCTTTCCGACGACGCGCGCGTCCACCGACGCCTTCGTCGCCCGGCTGTGCTTGGAGACGTTGGTGAGCAGTTCGGCGACACAGAAGTACGCCACCCGTTCGATCACCGGATCCGGTCGCTGTGACATCTCCACCCGCAGGGCCACCGGCACTCCGGCCTGCCCGGTCAGCTGCGGCAGCGCCTCGGCGAGTCCCCGGTCGAGTACGGCGGGACTCATTCCGTCGATGAGCCGCCTCAGCTCCGCGATGGCCGCGTCGGTCTGCGTGCGGGCCCGTGCGACGAGAGCGCCGGTACGGCCGGTGGGCTCGTCGCCGTCCAGGGTGTCGGCGGCCAACGACAGCGTCATGGCGAGCGCGACCAACTGGGCCTGCGTGCCGTCATGCAGGTCCCGCTCGACCTGCCTCAGGTCGCGTGTGCCCGCGGTGAAGGCGACCGTGCGCGCCCGCTCCAGCGTCCGGACCCGCACCTGGGAGGTGCTGGGGCCGAGCAGCTTCCGGCCCAGCAGCCGGTGCACCCGCATCACCGTACGAGCCGTCACCGGGGTGAAGGCCAGGACGATCAAGGCGCCCACGACCGCTGTGACCGCCAGCCAGAGCTCCGGGTCTCCGATCACCGTCCACACGATCGACCACACGGCCAACGCGGGCAGCGCGATCGTCACCACGAAGGCGAGCAGGTCGAGGGGGAGCCGCAACACCAGGTAGAGCACGCTGCGCCAGGCAGTCACATCGGACAGATTGCTCCGGATCCACCGGAACGCGCCGGGTGGCGCCTCCGGCGGCGCGGGGGGAACGATGGTCTCGCCGAGCAGGGTCCGCATCAGCCAGGCGTGCCCCCGGCCGAGCTGGCGGGCCCCCAGCAGACCGGTCGCGAGCACCGGCAGCCCGATCACGGTCAGCGAGAGCAACCCGCCGGCGTAGAGGACCGCGAGGGCGTAGGCCATGCCGAGGAGGGAGAGCGGCAACCCGCAGACGGCGAAAGCGATCGACCCCGGCCGCACCTTCCGTCGTCCGCCGCGAGCCTCGTCCGCGAGGCGGGGCGCGGTCACGGCGCGGCCACGGCGGTGACCGCCGACTCCGAGGTGGCCCGCGCACCGGTGAACAGGATCGTCAGCACGGTCAGCGCCACCGGTCCCAGCACCAGCGGGGCATAGGTGGAGAACGCGATGGTGGGAAGCAACTCGCCGGTCGCGGCGCTCGCGAACGCCATGCTCATGGGCGCGGCGACGAGGATGCCGAGCACCACTCCGGCCAGGGCGGTCAGTACCGCCTCCGTGCCCAGCATGCGGATCAGCTGCCGCCGGGTCGCGCCGGTCAGGGTGAGCAGCGCGTACTCGCGCCGTCGCGCCGTGGTCAGCGAGGCGAGGGTGTTCACCGTGGCCACAGCTCCGAAGCCGGCCAGCATGGCGAGTTCCACTCCACGGAGCCAGTTGTCGCTCTCGGCATAGGCTCCGGGCGGGGCAACCTCTTGAAAGGTGCCGCTGACCGACGCGAACGTCGTCGAGAGCCCGACCAACAGGGCGATCGGCACCACGGCGGAGGAGAGACGGTAGGCGTGACCGCGCAGGTTGTCGGCGGCGAGAGCGCCACCGGCGTCTCCCCCGTGCCGTCGGCCCATCAGCCGGAACGGCACACCGAGCACCACGATGGACAGTCGTGCCAGCAGGGGTCCGAGCAGTCCGGCGGCGACCAGGAAGATCAGCGATCCGAGCAGAGCCAGTTGGGCGGACTTGTCGGCCGGCTGCCCGGCGGTGAACATCACCAGGGGTACGGAACCGGCGATCACGAGCAGACCGGCGATGCCGCGAAGCCAGCCCATCTTCGTCTGCTCGGCCGTCTGAGCGAGCACAGTGGACGGCCGGCCGCGGACGACCCGGCGCGCGGCGATCCTCGCCGCGCCGGCTCCGACCAGCAGCGTCACCACCGTACCGATCAGCAGGGGCCAGGGGGACCACACCACCACCGCGTCCGCCGGGACGATGTCCCGGGCGGCGAGCTCTGCCAGGAACCGCTCGGCGCCCCACGTTCCGAGCAGCCAGGCCGGCGGCGAGACGATGAGCGTCAGCCAGAGGATCTGGCACCTGATCAGGCGCTTGATCTGTGCCGGCGTCGCGCCGCTGGTCCTCAGCAGAGCCATGTCCCGGGCCTGGCCCCGCACGGAGAACGAGAGTGTGTTGGTGACTGTGAACAGCGCCATCAGCATCGCGATCTCGCCGAAGGCCCCGCCGATCATCCCGAGCCGCGAGCCTCCGTGACCGCCGATCGCCGTGGCGATGAGGGATCCGAACATGGTGATCACGGCGACGGCCATCAGGAGCGCGGTGGCCGGCCCCGCGTACAAGGAGGGCCTGGCACGCAGCAGCCCGAGGGCAAGCCTCAGCATGCGAGCTCACTCAGCTTCTCGGAGATCTGCGCGGCGGACGGGCGCATCAGTTCGTCGACCAGGACTCCATCGGCGAGGACGACCACACGGTCCGCGAAACTCGCCGCGATCGGGTCGTGCGTGACCATGACGCACGTGCGGCCTTCGTTCTCGACGCCCTCGCGCAGGAGCCACAGCACCTCGCGCCCGGTCGCGCGGTCGAGGGCGCCGGTCGGCTCATCGGCGAACAGGACGCGCGGACGGGCGTACAGAGCCCGTGCCACGGCGACGCGCTGCTGCTGGCCACCGGAGAGACGGCCGGGCCGTTCCTTCCTCCGGTCGGCGAGACCCACCCGCTCAAGGCAGTCGGCGACCTCTGACCAGTCCACGCGCTCGCCCGCCAGCCGAGAGGTCAGGGCGACGTTCTGCTCGACCGTCATGGCCGGCATCAGGTTGTACGACTGGAAGATGAAGCCTGCCTCTGCGCGCCGCAGTTGAGCCAGGCGACGCTCGGGCAGCGCGGTGATGTCGGTCGTGCCCCAGTGGATCGTCCCGGTGGTCGGCCGGTCCATTCCCGCCACGCACTGCAGCAGAGTCGACTTGCCCGAGCCCGACGGCCCCATCACCGCGGTGAAGGTGCCGGGAGCGAAACCGATGCCCACTCCACGCAGAGCGTGAACCGCGGCACGGCCACGGCCGTACGAGCGGTGCAGGTTCTCCACGTGGATTCCCGGACCGCCTTCCACGAGAGGTCGGGCTTGGGCCTCAGTGCTCAGTGACATGCCTCTATTCTCGGCAGCACGGCTGCTCGGAGCCACCGTGCTACCTCCCGTTCACGAGGTTCGGATATCCGCCCCCTTGCCGGCGCCCGGGACCGCGCCCCTGGCCCGAGGTCAGGGCCTGGACTCCTGCAGGTACGCGACGACCGCCTTGACACGGCGGTTGTCCGCAGCGGCCGGAGGAAGATCGAACTTCGTGAAGATGGACGCCGCGTGCTTCTCCACCGCCCGCTCGGAGACGACGAGCAGTTCGGCGATGGAACGGTTCGAGTGGCCCTGGGCCATCAGGTCCAGGACCACTCGTTCGCGCTCGGTCAGCCGGTCGAGGGGGCGACCGCCGGTGTTGAACATACGGCTGACGATCTCCGGGTCGAGAGCCACACCGCCGGCCGCGACCCTGCGCAACGCCTCGATGAAGTCGGCGGTGGCCGAGACGCGCTCCTTGAGCAGGTACCCGATGCCCGACGCCTCGCCGGCGAGCAGCCGGGCCGCCCAGGCCGGTTCGGCGTGCTGGGAGAAGACGAGGACACCCACCCCGGGGTGAGCGGCGCGGAGTTGGATCGCCGCGCGGATGCCCTCGTCGGTGTGGGTGGGCGGCATGCGGATGTCGACCACGGCGACATCGGGGACATGCGTGGCCACCGCGGCCAGCAGTCCGTCCCCGTCGCCCACGGTCGCGACGACATCACAGCCTCGGGCGGTCAGCAGTTCCACCATGCCCTCACGGAGAATGACCGAGTCCTCGGCGATGACTACCCGCACTGCGCGCTCCCTCGCTACCGGTCAACCCGGCGCGGTCGACCTCGTTTTCATTCAAACAGAACGTAACCGTCGCCCGGACGCTGCCCCCGCGAGCGTCGCAGAGAGGTCAGCGCGAAGGTGCGCTGCAGCCAACGGTCCCGGCCGTCGTAACGAGGGGTGAACGCGGTGCGGCCGTGCGCGGTGACGTGGTTGTCGACGATGACCAGATCGCCGGGACGCAGTTCCGACGTCGTCGACACCTGCTCGAAGAGCGCGCCCAGCTCGGCGAGGGCGGCGGCACCCTCCTCCGTGGTGGCCCGGGTGGCGGCGAAGTCGACGCGCAGATCGGGGTCGGTCCGGGATCCACCCAGCACCGGGTGGTGGAGCGCGCCCTTGTTGCCGGCTCCGAAGGACGGTGGAGCCTCGGTGATGAACTCGGACAGGCTCAGCGTCTTCCGCGCCGCCGGGCGGAGCAGGTCCAGAACCTCGCGCACGCACGCGGTACGCGTGCCCGCGACACCCTCGTGGTCGGCACGCAGACACAGCAGCATGACGTGGTCCGGGCGGTGCTCGTGGAACGCGTTCTCGGTGTGGAAGGAGAGGAGGACCGATCCGGCGTTCCCCTGGAACTCCTCACGGCCCGGGACGGGCACGACGTCCTGCACCAAGGCTCCGGATTTCTCCTGGAGATACGCGGCGGGGTCGCCGAGTCCGCAGGCCACCATGAGGAGGGTCGCGGCGGCGACGGACGCCTCCCGCTGGACCGAGTCGGCGGTCGACGGGGTGGGCCGCGGTTCGTCGCCCACCGGAAGCCCCCGGATCAGCAGCCGGCCGCGGGGGCCGGAGTGCCGGCGGAACCGGCGGATCTCCTGGCGGAGCGGGGCCGGGAGGTTCTCCCAGGCGTCCCGGGCGGCTGCCACGAACTCGGGCGAGTCGACCCGGCCGTCCGCGGCGTGCAGCATCTCCTGTGCGACCGCCTCCACGGTGGCGGCGTCGCCGCCGAGCATGAAGACGGCGTCGTCGCGGACACCGCTGTCGCGGCTACCGTTCTCCATCAGCTCCGTCATCAGACAACACCTGTTGTGGTCATCATCGAAAGTTCCCCGAGTTCCTCGAATTCACCCGCGAGCGCCGCGCTGCCGTAGATCTCCTCGACCCAGCCCCGGTGATAGACCGAGTCCAGGTATCTGTCGCCCATATCCGGTGCGACGGCCACGGCGGTGACGTCCGCGCCCGGTGCGTACTCGTCGAGCCAGCGCAGGGCGCCGCTGATCACCGTCCCCGTGGATCCGCCGAAGAGGAAACCGCGTCTGGCCAGCCGGCGGCAGGCCCGTATGGTGTCCACCTCGTCCACGTGCACCACGTCGTCCACGTAGGACCGGTCGAGGAGCGGCGGACGGACACCCGTGCCGAGGCCGGGAATCTGCCGCGGCAGGGACGGCCCGCCGAAGGTCACCGAGCCGACCGCGTCGACCGCGACGACCTTGACCTCGGGACGGTTCTCCTTGAAGTAGCGGGCGCACCCCATGAGGGTGCCGGTGGTGCCCGCACCGATGAAGGCCACCTGCAGGTCGGGGAAGCGCTCGGCGATCGCCGGCGCAGTCCCCCAGAAGTGGGCGAGCGCGTTGTTCGGATTCGCGTACTGGTTGAGCCAGACATAGCGGTCGTCGGACTCGCGCAGCTTCTTCACCAACTGCAGCCGTGCGCCGAGGAAGCCGCCGTCAGCCGCGGGTTCCGTAATGGTGTGGACCGTGCCGCCCATGGCCTCGATGAGCTGCTTCGTGGCCAGATTGCATCTGCTGTCCGTGACGCAGACGAAGCCGTAACCCTTGCTGGCGGCGAGAATGCTCAGCGCGACGCCGAGGTTGCCCGACGACGACTCCACCAGAACCGAGCCGGGTCGCAGCACCCCGCTGGCCTCCGCCGCCTCGACCATGGCGCGGGCGGCCTTGAGTTTGATCGAGCCCGCGAAGTTGAAGCCTTCGCACTTGAGGTAGAGCTTGCGTCCGAAGGTCCGATGGAGGTCGACGAACAGGTCGTTCTCGTGGTACTGCTCCGGCTGTGAAATTATTGGCACAGCTTTCTCCCGTTCCGGGCAGTCGCCCTTAGCCGCCGTACCGGCTCATCTCGTGGAAAAAGTCCTCGACGACGTGAAGGTCACCGCTGCGCGACACCTGGTCGTAGACGTGCGCGCTGACCGCCAGGTCGAGCACACCCAGACCGAACGGCGAGAACACCACCGTGCGATCCGTCGGCACCGTGGTGCGGCCCGTCATGACGTCGTAGAGAGTCCCGTCGAGGAAGTCCCTGTTGCCGGAGAGCTGTTCGGCCAGGTGCGGCGAGGTGTCGGCCTTCAGGCAGTGCTCGACGTCGTCGACGTAGTTGGCCGAATTGAGGATGATCTCCGGCGCCAGATCACGCAGCGAGACATGGAGCACGAGCGGGTGGTGGGCGAACAGCCGTGGGTCGGTCACGTGCGGAGCACCCGCCACCGTGGCGAAGACGACCAGGTCGCTGGCGCGGATCAGATCGTCCACGGAGCTGTGGACACTCACCCGGCCGTTCTCGCCCGAGCGGTCCAGGTAGCCGGCGAACCCGGCGGCGTGCTCCTCGGACAGGTCGTGCACTCCGACCTCGTCGAAGCTCCATCCCGTGCCCGCCAGATAGGTGTGCAGATAGCGGGCGATCAGACCGGTGCCGACGAAGCCCACCCGGGTGGGGCGGGCCTTTCCCCTGGTCAGCCGGTCGGCGGCCAGCGCGGCTGACGCGGCCGTCCTGCTCGCGCTAATGATCGAGCTCTCCAGGCAGGCGTACGGATAGCCGGTACGCGGGTCGTTGAGGATCAGCACCGCGGAAGCGCGGGGCAGCCCCGCATCCACGTTCTCCGGGAAACTGGAGATCCACTTGAGTCCGTCCACGGCGGCGTCGCCGCCGAGCGACGCCGGGAGAGCGATGATCCGGGCCGTGGGCCGGTCGGGGAACCGGAGGAAGTACGAGGGCGGGTTGACCGTCCTCCCCGTGCCGTGCGCCCGGTAGGCCGCTTCGACGATCTCCGTGACCAGCTTCTCCTGTCCGCTCAGTGCGCGTTGCACCTGCCGGCCGGAGATCACTGCGAAGTCTGGTATGTGCTTGGTCATTGGCTTCCGGACCTCTAGACGGAGCGGGTGGTGGGATTCGCCATCGCGACGAGCACCTCGCGGGCTCCGTCGTAGGGCAGCCGGCTGTGCGCCGTGCGGAGGTTGTCGACGAGCATCACGTCTCCCGCACGCCACGGCTCGGCGACGGTGACGGAGTCGTACACCTTGTTGATCGCCGCGACGTCGTCCTCGGTGACCTCACCGCCGTCGCCGTAACTCGTGTTGAAGGGCAGGCCCTCGGGGCCGTAGACGTCGACCAGGTACTCACGCACCTCGGGCGCCATCGTCCACTGGTTGAGGAAGGCGATCTGGTTGAACCAGAGCCGCCGGCCGTCGGCGGGGTGGCGCAGCACTGCGGGCCGGCGCTGGCTGGTGCGCAGTTCCTCGCCGCGCCACTCGAAGGAGATGTCGTTGGCCGCGCAGTATCGCTCGACCTCGGAGCGATCGGTGGTGCCGAACGCCTCCGCCCACGGAACACCGATGTCCTCGTTGTAGCTGCGGGTGAGCAGCCAACCCTCGCGTTCGAAGCGCTCCACGAGGTCGGAGGGCAGCTGCTCCAGGACGCGACCGGCGTCGGCCAGGGCGGTGGCCCCGCCGGTGGTGGGTGCGCTGAGGCAGGCGAAAGCCATGGTCGCCGGGAACTCGACCGCGTAGCTCAGCTCGTGGTGCATGCACATCGGTTGGTTCGGCGGCCACTTGGACGACGAGTAGATGCGGTCGTCATAGGTCCAGCGGGGCGCGAACGCCTCGCGTTCGGACATCAGGTCGCCTCCCAGGGTCTTGAGCACCGCAGCGGCCCCGGCGGCGTCCGCCAGTCCCAGACCACGCACCAGTACGGCACCCTCGGAGGCGACGATCCGGTACAGCGCTTCGCGGTGACGGGCGGCCCAGGCCGCCGGGTCCGGCGCGTCGGCGACGGTGACGACGGCCGGGCGGCCCTCGTCACGGCGCCCGTCGAGTCCGGCGTAGAGGTCCGTATCGGTATCGATCGGCGGCACTTTCACACTCGCTCTCGTTGGTGCAGGTCGTGGACGGCCCGCACCACAGCGGCGGTCTGCGCCGGCCTGGTGCGGAAGAAGTGGTGGCCGCCTTCGGGCAGTTCGCGGATCTCAACGGTCCTGGCGATGCCGCGCCAGGCCGCGAGATCGCCCTCGTGGCCCCGGGTGGCGGGATCGTCGGCGGCGGTGACGAGGACCGTCGGGGCCTCGATGAGCGCGACCGGGGGGTTCTCCACCGCGTCGGCGAAGAACGCGTTCGCTTCCAGGACGTCGTGCCGGTACGCCGCGCCGACCAGCGCCGCCCGGGTCGTGTCCGTCCCGGCGAGTTCGGCGTAGCCGCTGTCGCCGTTGAGCCGCGCCGCGACCTCCAGGGGCGTGAGCGCTTCGAGCTCGGCGCTGTGCCTGCGCCGCGCGTCCGGGGATCCGACGAGTTGGCCGCCGATCAGGACGGCACGCACGTCGTGCCCCGTCCGCTCGAGGAGGCGCGCGGTCGCCACGGCCAGGGCCGCCCCGGACGAGTGTCCCCACAGCAGGATCGGGCCGACGGCACACCGGCCGATCTCGCTCGCCGCGGTCCTGGCGATCTGCTCCAGGGAGACGAACGGCTCGGTCTCGGCTGTGAGGTCGTGTCCGGGCAGCTCCACTCCGTGTACGGCCAGCCCGCTGTCCGCCAGTTCGCCGGCCAGAGCGTGGAAGTTGACCGCGTTGCCGCCCGCGTAGGGGAAGCAGACGAGCGTGCCGGTCACGGAGGGGGGCTGGAGGAGAGAGTTCAGAACGCCCGTCCCGGCGTCCGCGTCGTCGGACGTGCCGGTCTTGTCGATGAACGCCGCCAGGTCGCTCAGCCGCGGGTACCGGGTGAGCTCCTTCAGCGACACGGCCCGCTCGAGCTTCACGACGAGGCGTACAGCGGAGAGGGAGGTGCCACCCGTGTCGAAGAAGTGACTGTCGCGGCCGACCCGCTGGGGATCGAGACCGAGCACGGCCGCCCAGGCGGCGGCGATCCGGTGTTCCGTCGGGGTGACTGGAGGCTCCGGGCCGTCCTCGTCCGCCGCCGCCAGCTCCGCCAACCGCTTCTTGTCGATCTTGCTGTTGGCGGTGAGCGGCAGGGCGTCGAGGCGATGGAAACGGCTCGGCACCATGTACTCCGGCAGCGCGGCCGCCAGCCACGTCCTCAGCTCGTCGGCGGGCACGTCGGCGGCGGCGGCGTAGAACGCCGCCAGACTCTCGCCGACGACGACCACGGCGGTGTCACGGACCCCGGCGACGCCGAGCAGCCGGTTCTCGATCTCGCCGAGCTCGATGCGGAAGCCGCGCAGCTTGACCTGCGCATCGCGACGGCCCAGGAACTCCAGCTTGCCATCGGGACGCCAGCGGCCGAAGTCGCCGGAGCGGTAGAGCCGTTCCCCCCGCCGGTGCGGATCGGTGCCGTACGCGGCGGCCGTGCGCTCCGGGTCGTTGATGTAGCCGCGGCCGACGCAGATTCCGGCGAACACGATCTCGCCGGGCGAGCCGAGCGGCACCGGTTCGAGGTCGGGGTCGACGACGTAGACCCGCACGTTGGCGACGGCGGGCCCGAGGGGGACCCGGTCACCGTGCGGCGGCCTGGTCATCACCTCGTGGTTGGTGTCGTCGGAGGTCTCGGTGAGCCCGTACGCGTTGACGAGCGCGGTGCCCGGGAAGGCCGCGAACCAGCGTTCGACGAGCTCCTTCTTGAGCGCCTCACCGGTGGCCGAGAGGCAGCGGATCCGGCCGAGGCCGCCGCCGTGCTCCTCCAGGTGCGACAGCACCACCTCCAGGTAGGAGGGGACCATCTGGGCCACGTCCGCGCCGCGGACGACCTCCACGAACCTCTCCACGTCGAGGATCGCCTCCTGCGGCACGATGAGTGTCGTGCCGCCGACCAGCAGGGCCGCGACGAGCTGCCAGAGCGAGATGTCGAAGCACTGGGGAGCGATCTGCGCGAGGACGTCGTCCTCGCCCACGCCGAGATCGTCGGTCTTCGCGTAGAGGTGGTTGAGCATTCCCTCGTGCTCGCACATCACCCCCTTGGGCTTACCGGTGGAGCCGGACGTGAAGTAGATGTAGGCGAGCCGGTCGGCGCCGATCTCGATACCGAGGTCCGTCGCGTCGGCCCCGTCGCTCTCGTCGACGCGGAGCACGGTGATGGACGGGCGGTGGCTCAACGCCTCGTCGAGGGTGGCGGTGCTCCCGGGTTCCGTGAGGACGAGGGTGCAGCCGGCACGGTCGAGGACGGTGCCGATGCGATCCGCCGGGAAGTGCGGCTCGATCGGCACGTAGACACCGCCGGCCTTGAACACGGCGAGGACGGACGCCATCCAGTCCAGGTTGCGCTCCGTCACCACGGCGACGGGATCCTCGGCGGCCAGGCCGCGGGCGAGGAGGGTCCGGGCGATCCGGTTCGCGTGGGCGTTGAGTTCGGCGTACGCGATCCGGCGCTCTCCCATGATCGCGGCGGTCTTCCCGGGGTGCAGCCGCACGCGCTCCTCGAAGAGCTCGTGGAAGCGCCGGTCCGGAAGCTCCCGCACCGGACCGGCCATGCCGACGAGCTGGTGGTGCCGTTCCCCGGCGGAGAGCAGGCTGCGGCCCTCGTGCGGGGCGTCCGGTTCGGTGGCGATGCGGTGGAGAGCCGTGTGGTGATAGCCGGCGACCCGGGTCGCGTGGTCGGCGTCGAAGTCTTCGGTGCGGTACGTCAGCACCAGGGCCCCGCCGGAGACCGACACCCCGAACACCACGCCGTCGGGCAGTGTGCCCGGTGTCCCGCCGACCACGGTCTCGAATCCGTGGCGGGGCGCGGCGACCGCGGCGCGGACGCGGTCCACCAGGCCGGCCCACGTGGTGCCGGCCACCGGCACGAGGCGGGGCACGGGGCCGAAGGCCACCTCGTCCTCACCGCTGAGAGTCGCGACGACCTTGGCATGGGCGGCGGACAGTTCCGCCGGCGTCGGTTCGAGTTCCAGCGGAATACCGACGGTCGCCGTGCCCGGTGCCGAACCGATTGTCGCCTGCCACCGCGGAACGGTGGTATGACCGGACCTCATGAGAGGGCTCCTCCACTAGCGGAGTTGGAATGAGAAAAAGGTATGGGCGAGGGTTTCCCTCCCGTTATCGATCACATTTCAGCGACGTCGATAGCGGGATATCGCCAGCGGGACCGCGAAGCACATGAGGCCCACGCTCCACAGCACGGTGCCGAGGACGGGGCCGGCGATCGGCCCCCCGGCGAGCAGGTTGCGGCACGCGTCCGTCACCAGGGTCGTGGGGTTGGCCTCGGCGAAGACCCGCAGCCAGCCCGGCATCGTGCTGGTCGGCACCAGCATGGAACTGCCGAACTGGAGCGGGATCATCCAGAGGAAGCCCACCGACTGCACGGTGTTGGGGCTGCGGATCGTCAGCCCGATGAAGGCCGACACCCAGGCCAGCGCGGTGCCGTACAGCAGCGTGAGGAGCAGAGCGGCCACCGCGAGCAGCACGTTGGTCTCGACCCGGAAGCCGATGGCGAGCGCGAAGAGCAACATGACGACCTGGCCCAGCAGGAGCCGGCTCATGTCTGCCACGATCCGGCCGGTCAGGACAGCCGAGCGGGCGATGGGCAGGGATCGCAACCGGTCCATCACACCGTTGTCGAAGTCGACGGCGAGCAGGTAGCCGGTCGAACGGGACGCGAACATCAGCGTCTGCACCATGATGCCCGGCAGGAGGAACTGCCGGTAGTCTCCGGGGCGGTCTCCCCAGATGGCGCCGCCGAAGACGTACAGGAAGATCAGGGTGAAGACCATCGGCATGACCACGGAGTCGAGGAGTTGCCCGGGATCGCCGCGCAGCTGGAGCATGTTGCGCCTGGCGAGGGCGAGCGATTGCCTGACGACGTCCCGCGGTCCGTTCCGTGCGGAACCGGCAAGAGGGGGTACCCCGACGGTCGGCGCGCTGTCGGTGGTCGGGGTCACGCGGTGCTCCTGGTCAGTTCGATGAATGCCTCGTCGAGGCTGGCGACCCTGGTGTCCACGGCCAGCACCTCCACGGCCGAGGCGGTGACGGCCCGCACCGCACGGGTCAGTTCGTCCGGTTCCACGAGCGGCAGCCGAACCACGCAGGTCTCCTGGTCGATACGGCCGTCCAGCCCTTCCAGGGCGAGGCTTCCCGCGAGGGCCGCCAGGTCCCGGGGGTGCGCGGGCCGTATCTCGAGGGTCCGGCCGCCCACCCGAGCCCGGAGGTCCGCGGCCGTGCCGGCGGCGATGACCCGTCCCTTGTCCACGACGACCGCCGAGTCGGCGAGCGCCTCGGCCTCCTCCATGTACTGGGTGGTGAGCAGAACGGTCGCGCCGGCGAGGGCGCGTTCCTTCACCATGGCCCACAGCTCGTTGCGGCTGTGCGGGTCCAGACCGGTGGTCGGCTCGTCGAGGTAGATGAGCCTCGGCTCACCCATGAGCGATGCGGCGAGGTCGAGACGCCGGCGCATTCCGCCGGAGTACTCGCGGGCGGGCTTGCCGCCCGCCTCGGCGAGACGGAACCGCTCCAGCATCCCGGTCGCCTCCGACCGTGCCCGCCGGGCGGGCACGCCCAGGAGGCGCGCGATGAGATACAGGTTCTCCCTGCCGGAGATGTTGCCGTCGACCGAGGCGAACTGCCCGGTCAGCGCGATGCAGCGGCGGACCTGGTGGGGCTCCTCCACCACGTCGTACCCGAAGACCCGGGCCCGCCCGGCATCGGGTCGCAGCAGAGTCGCCAGGACACGCACCATCGTGGTCTTTCCCGCCCCGTTCGGACCGAGGAGGCCCAGGATCTGCCCGGCCGGCACCGCGAGGTCGACTCCGTCGAGGGCCCGGTGGGCGCCGAAGCGCTTCACCAGGCCCTCGACCTCGATAGCCAGAGTCATGGTGTTACTGCGCGTCCATCGCGGTGGCGAGACTACGCGGGCGCATATCGGTCCAGTTGGCCTCGATGTAGGCGAGGCAGGCGTCGCGGGTGTCGGCCGGGTGGGCGGTCAGCCAGCCGGCGGGCACGTCGACGAACGTCGGCCAGAGGGAGTGCTGTCCCTCGTCGTTGACGAGCACCACATAGGTGCCGTCCTTGTCCTCGAACGGATTGGTCATCCTCGTTCTCCTTCCAATTGCGGGGAAAGCACTGCGGCGAGTGAGCCGACAGTGGGGTGTTCGTAGAGGTGGTGCACCGACAGCCGGGCGGTCAGCGCGCTGTTGACGCGGTTCACGAGCTGAGCGGCGCGCAGCGAACTGCCGCCGAGGTCGAAGAAGCGGTCGTCGCGGCCGACGTCGGTGCCGAGGACGTCGGTCCAGAGGGCGGCCAGGGCCTGTTCCAACTCGGTGGCGGGCGGCACGAACTCCCGGCCGCCCCGTTCCAGCACCGCGACCGCGACAGAGAGGAGCTGGTCCCGGTCGACGGGCAGCTTCTCGACGCGCAGACAGCGCAGGGGGTGGTCGAGCTCCCTCGCCACCGGTGCCACGGCCGCCCGCACGTCGGCCTCGGAGGCGGGCCCGGTGTACACGACGATCGCCTCCGCGATGTGCAGGCTGTCCGGGGCGAGGGCGCGCGCGATGTGCTCGTTGCGGCCGTCGAGGCCGACCAACACGGTGGCCCGGTCCTGTCCCAGCACGGCGAGCAGCGAGGCCAGGCCCTCGTCGGGGTCCAGGGTGCGGAAGCCGCGGGCCTCGGCGGCGCCCTCGGGCGCGCCCCGGTTCATGCCGGGGCCGCTCCAGGAGCTCCACGCCAGGCAGTGCACCGGCCGACCGCGTTCACGGCCCCAGTGGTCGGCGAAGCCGTGCAGGAAACTGTTGGCCGACGAGTACGCCGCGAAGGAGCTTCCGCCGAACTCGCCGTTGACCGACGAGAAGAGCACGAGGGGGGTGTCGGGCCGGTCCTCCAGCAGTCCGGCGAGCGCCAAGGTGCCGGTCACCTTCGCGCGGTAGGCGTCGTGGAACGCCTGGGGGGACTCGCGGGCCACCTGGTGGAGTTCCAGGCGCGCCCACTGGTGGGAGACGTCGGCGCCGGCCAGGTGCAGCACACCGTCGAGCGGTGCTCCCCAGCGTGCCTCCGCGTCACGCACCGCGGCCCGCAGAGCGACCGGATCGGCCACGTCGAGCGCGCGGTAGGCCACGTCGCCCAGGACTCCGAGGTCGTCGAGGCGCTCGGCGCGCTCGCCCCGGTCGGCCGGGCTCCGTCCGACCAGCAGCAGTTTCGCGCCGTGGGCGGCCAGGAGGTACTCCGCGACCGTATGGGCGACGCCGCCGAGACCACCGGTGACGAGGTAGCGGCCGCCGGTGACGAACGCGTCCCTCCCCCGCTCGTCGAGGGCCATCGGCCGCAGCCGGGGCACGAGGCGTCGCGTACCCCGGTGGGCCACGAGGTCGGCGGCGTCGTGGCAGGCGAGTTCCGTGACGATCGCGGCGGCGCGGTCGGCGGGGTCGGGCACGTCGAGTTGCCGGACGGACGGCAGCACCCGCTCCGCCGCGGCCGTCCGCAGCAGACCGGGCAGGGCGGCGGTGGCGAGGTCCAGGGTGTCGCCCGCCGCCGTCCACAGACCGCCGCTCGTGACGACCAGGAGCGGGGGCGCGGGATCGTACGCGGCCAGATCCTGGACCAGCCGCAGCACGTCGAGGGCCACGCTCTCCGCGTCGGGGCCCTGTGCCAGGTGGACGACGGCGCCGACGTGTCCGGCCGGGGTGGCGCCGCCGGCGGGGGAGGCGAGGAGCTCGGGGACGCCGGGCACGGTGCCCAGCTCTTCCCGGAGGGCCTCCGGGACCAGCCACGGGCCGGGGGGCAGTGCGCCGCGTTCGGCGGGAAGTTCGGTCCAGGTCCGCTCGAAGTACCAGGGGCCGTCCGGCTCGTCGCACCACTCGGCGTACTCGCCCCCGTCGAGGTCGGCGATGAGCTGGGCTCGCTGGATCTTGCCGCTGCCCGTCTTGGGGAAGTCCCGCCGCTCGACCGGGATCACCAGGTCGGGCTGGAGGCCCAGGGCCTCGGCCACCCGCGCCTTGATCGCGGCGATGGTGTCGTGGACCGAGGTCCGGTCGTCGGAGGCCGGGACGAAGAAGATCACCAGTTTGTCGGTGCTGTCGCCCGCGCCGGACCATCCGCACGCGGCGACGTACGTGACCTCGGTGCCCTCCACCTGCTCGACGATGGACTCCACGTCGTAGCTCAGGATGTTGGCGCCCTGGACGATGATGAGGTCCTTCTCGCGGCCGGTGATGGTGAGCCGGCCCCGGTGCAGGAACGCGAGGTCGCCCGTGCTGAACCAGCCGTCGGCGGTGAACGCCTCCGCGTTCGCCTCCGCGTTGCGGAAGTAGCCCTCCATGATCGTCGGTCCCGTGATCTGGAGCCGCCCCACGTGGTCCTCGGGCAGCACGTCGTCGTTCGGGTCGACGATGCGCAGCCGCACGCCCGGGACCGGCGGCCCGACTTCCGTGAACACGACGGCGTCGGGGTCGGTGGACCAGCGCAGCGCCCCGCCGAGCGAGCTCTTGTCCACCCGCAGCCGGCCCGCGTCCGGATCGCCGGCGCGCAGCGTCGAGTACGTCACGCCCGAGCTGGTCTCCGACATCCCCCAGGAGGGGCTCATCGTGTCGGCCGGCATCCCGTGCGCCGTGAGCAGCTCGATGAAGCGGTCCGCGGTGCGGCTGACGACGGCCTCTCCGCCGTTGAGGAGGTGCCTCAGCGTCGACAGGTCCCAGGACCTGCCGGCCATCGCGGCGGCACGCTCGTTGACGAGCGCGAAGGCGAAGTTGGGGGCCCAGGTGTTGGTGACGCCGTACCGGTCGATCCAGTCGAGCCAGCGCAGAGGGTCGGCGAGGAAGGCGTCGATGGTGGCGTTGACGTGCCGACAGCGCAGCACCACGTCCCGCACGCTCCACATGATGATGCCGCCGACGTGGTCGAGCGGCATCCAGTTCAGCGCGACCTCGTCGGAATCGAATCCGTGGACCGCCGCGACGGCCCGGGTGCGGGCCAGGATGCTGCGGCTGGCGTGCCGGACCACCTTCGGCACCCCGGTACTGCCGGAGGTGAGCAGGTGCACGGCCGGGCTGTCCGGGGTCGCCGGGAACCAGTCCGTGCTGCGGGGGCCGTCGCACAGTTCCTCGACGACGGCCACCCGCAGGTCGTCGGCGTCCCACAGGGCGGACAGCTTGGCCACCGCCGGGGCGAGGGTGGAGTCCGTGAGGATGAGCGGCCGGTCCAGCAGCTGCCAGGCGTTGCGCAGTTTGGTCGTGACGGCGTTCTCACGGTCGTAGCCGGGTGCGGCGCCGACCGGGGTGGGCAGGTATCCGCCCAGGACGCACGCCCAGAACGCGGTGATGAAGGCGCGGTTGTCACCGAACTGGAACAGCACGGACTCGCCGGGTGCGATGCCGGTGGAGCGCAGGCCGGTGAGCAGCCGCTGTGCGTCGTCGAGCAGCCGGGAGTAGCTCTGGAACCGCTCGTCGCCGTCCGTCAGGTAGACGATGCCCTGCTCCGGGGCGAGTTCGGCGGCCAGGCGGAGGGCTTCCTGCAGGGTGGTGGGGAAGCCGGGGTCGTCCGGCAGGTCGCCGCCGTACGCGACGGCCGGCGGCCCCGCCGCCGCGGGAAGTGCGTCCGCGGGTCGGGGTGCGGCCGGGCGCGCGCGGTCGAGCCGGGCCTCCCTGCGCAGCAGGGGCGCGGCCTCCTCCACCCCGGTGACGGATTCGGCCGCCGCCCGCAGCCGGGCCACGGCGTCGTGTCCGGACGTCGTCATCAGTTCCGCCCCCCTTGGCCGGTGTACGCCGGCTCACGGCCGAGCAGCGCGCCGCCGACGAGCCCGGCGAGCTCCGCTTCGGAGTCGTGGAGATAGAAGTGGCCGCCGGGGAAGACCTCGACGGAGAACGCCCCGGTGGTCTGCTCCTCCCATGCGCGGAGTCCGCTGACGGGGGCACGCGGGTCGGTGTCCCCGCCGAGTGCGGTGACCGGTACGGAAAGCGGCTGGTCGGGGCGGTGCCGGTGGTTCTCCCAGAGGGTGAAGTCGGCACGCAGTGTCGGCAGCAGCAGCTTCATCAGCTCGGGGTCGGTGAACACCCCGTCGGATGTGCCGTCCATACTCCGCACGGCGGCTCGGAGATCGTCGTCGGACAGCCGGTGCAGCTCCGGCGCGGCGATGTCGTGGCCCGGGGCCGACTGCCCGGACAGGAACAGGTGCCCGGGCTGGGTGCCGCGCTTGCGCAGTGCTCTGGCCAGTTCGAACGCCAGCAGCGCGCCGCCACTGTGGCCGAAGAACGCGTAGGGGCCCTGGAGATAGGGCCGCAGCGCCACGGCCACCATGCGGACGGCGACGTCGACGGACGCGGGGTGCGGTTCGCCGACGCGGTCCTCGCGGCCGGGCAGTTGCACGGCCACGACTTCCACCTCCGGCGGCAGGAGATCCGGCCACGCGGCGAAGGCACTCGCCCCTGCTCCCGCGTGCGGAAAGCAGAACAGCCGGATCCTCCGGTTCGTCCGCCGGGCGCGGCGGACGAATGGAGTTTCTGCTATGAGCCTGTCAGGCATGACCGAGCCGCCTCGAAATCCGCGGGACAACAGGAATACGTCGCACGGTATTGAGCCGCATTATCGGTCCTCTATTACGGCCTTTTCCGGCCCGCATTCGAAAAATCCGGCGATACGTGCGGCCACGTCGCGCAGCAGGGCCGGCTCCAGCAGATCGTCGTGCCCGCAGCTGAACGGGGTGACCTTCAGCTCCCCGTCCACATAGGGGGCCCAGGCGGTGGCGAGCTTCGCGGCCCTCTCCTCGCCGCCCGAGGTGATCAGCGCCACCTCGCCCTTGTACGCGGCGGGCCGGTGCGCCGTGGCCACCATGATGGTGTTGACCATGACGTCGAAGAGCCGCTCGTCGGCCGCGCCACCGAGGATCTCTCCGACCAGGCCCCGTGCCCGCGCCCGCTGTTCCGCCTCATCGCCCCGGTTGTCGGGGTCGCCGCCCGCGTCGTCGCTCAGGACGGCGAGCACGTCGGCGGGGGTGAGGAGCCGCTGCTTCTCCACCGGGCCCTCCTGACCGGGGTCCCCCGGCCGGGAGTCCATGATGGCCAGCAGGGCCACCTGCTCTCCCTGTTCCTGCAGGGTGGTGGCGACGGCGTGCGCGATGTTGCCACCGGTCGAGTAACCCAGCAGGTGGTACGGGCCCTGCGGCTGGACGGCGCGTATCTGCTCGACCGCGTCGAGTGCCCACACGGTCAGCGAGTCCGGCAGCGGTCCCGGGCCGTCGAGTCCCCACGCCTGCAGGCCGTACAGGCCCGTGTCCTCGGGCAGCCCGCGCAGGAGTCCCGCGTAGCACCAGCTCAGGCCGAGCGCCGGCGGGGCGCAGAACAGGGAGGGGCGGTCGCCGCCCCTGCGCAGCACCGCCATGGGGCCGGTGTCGTCGACGGTGTCGAGCCGCGCCGCGAGCAGCGCCGGGGTGGGCGCCTCGAAGAGCGTCCGGACGTCCGCCTCGACATCGAGCGCGGTGTTGATCCGGGTGGCGAGGCGCATCGCGAGCAGCGAGTGGCCGCCGAGCTCGAAGAAGTTCCCGTCGACGCCGACCCGGGGCAGTTCGAGTACGTCCGCGAAGAGGCCGCAGAGCAGTTCCTCCCGCAGGCTGCGCGGGTCGCGCCCGGCCGTCGCCGCGTTCACCTCAGGTACGGGCAGGGCTTTGCGGTCGAGCTTGTTGCTGGGACTCAGCGGCAGGCGTTCCAGCACCACGACCGCACCGGGGACCATGTGCGCCGGCAGCACCGCGGCGAGCCCGGCGCGCAGGTCCCCGGGGTCCAGCCGTGCTCCGGGGGCCGGGACGGCGTAGCCGACGAGCCGGTCGGCGTGGACCGCCGCGGCGGCGTGGGTGACGCCGGGCTGCTCGGCGAGCGCCGACTCGATCTCCCCCAGCTCGATCCGCAGGCCGCGGAGCTTCACCTGCGTATCGGCCCGGCCGACGAACACCAGCCGTCCGTCGCGGTCCCACCGGACGAGGTCGCCGGTGCGGTACATCCGGCCGCCGGGTGCGAACGGGTCGGCGACGAACCTCTCGGCGGTCAGGGCGGGGCGATCGAGGTAGCCGCGGGCCAGGCCGGGACCGGTTGTGTACAGCTCTCCCGCCACGCCGGGCGGGACGGGCCGCAGGTACCGGTCGAGCACGTACACGCCGGCGTTGGCGATGGGCCGGCCGATCGGGACCGGCTGCCGGCCCGGAGCGTCGTACACCCAGGAGGCGACGTCGACGGTCGCCTCGGTCGGGCCGTACGCGTTGACGAGCCCGCGGCCCCGGGACCAGTGGGCGATCACATCCGCCGGGGGCACGTCGCCGCCGGTGATGATCATCCGCAGGTCGGGCAGCGCGATCCGGGGCAGGCCGGACATCACGGCCGGGGTGAGGTGCGCGTGCGTGACGCTCCGGTCGGCGAGGAACGCGGCGAGTTCGTCGCCGGCCAGCACGCCCGGGGGGATCACGAGGCAGGAGCCGGTGAGCAGGGAGAGGCACAGCTCGGAGACGCTGGCGTCGAAGCTCGGGGAGATCAGCTGCGCGACGCGGTTGCCCGTCCCGGCTCCGTAGCGCTCGGCCTGGTTGGCGACCAGGCCCGCGATACCGCGGTGCGACACCACGACGCCCTTGGGGCGGCCTGTCGACCCGGAGGTGTAGATGACGTACGCGGCGTCGTCGAGGTGCCGGGCGACGACCGGTTCCGTGCCCGGGAGTCCCTCCGGGACCGGGAAGGAGGCGGGCGTCAGCTCGCACACCGGCCGGGCGTCGTCGAGCATGAACGCGATCCGCTCGGCCGGGTAGTCCGGGTCGACCGGCAGGTACGCGGCTCCGGCCTTCAGCGTCGCCAGCACGGCGATCACCAGGTCGGCCGAGCGGGGCAGCCGCAGCGCGACGATCTCCCCCGGTCCCGCGCCCCGCTCGCGCAGCAGGTGCGCGAGCCGGTTGGCGCGGAGGTCCAGTTCGGCGTAGGTGAGCGTTTCGGGACCGTGCTCCACGGCCGGGTGGTCCGGGGTGCGGGCTGCCTGCAGCGCGAAGAGCTCCGGCCAGGTGAGCGGGGGCACGTCGCGGGCGGTGTCGTTCCACCCCTCCAGGACCCGTCGGCCCAGCTCCGGACCGAGGATGTCGAGCCGGTCCAGCGGTGCGTCCGGCTCGGCCACCGCCGCGGCGAGCAGCCGGACCAGGGAGTCGGCCAGGCCGCGGGCGGTTTCCGGGTCGAACAGGTCGGTGGCGTACCGCACGATGCCGTTCAGCCCGGTGGTCTCGTCCTCCTCCAGGACGAACGCCAGGTCCACCTTGGCGGCTTCCGCGTCGACCTGTTCCCCGCGCACCACCAGGCCCGGCAGCTCCGGCTCCGAGATGTCGAGGTTCTCCAGGGTGAGCATCACCTGGAACAAGGGGTGGTGGGCCAGCGAGCGGGTCGGGTTGAGCACCTCGACGAGCCGCTCGAACGGCACGTCCTGGTGGGCGAACGCGGCCAGGTCCGTCTCCCGCACCCGGTCGAGGAGCTCGTGCAGGGTGGGGCTGCCGGAGACGTCGGTGCGCAGCACGACGGTGTTGACGAAGAAGCCGACCAGCTCATGGGCCGCCTCCTCGTCGCGCCCGGCGACCGCGCAGCCGAGCGGGATGTCCGTGCCGCTGCCGTACCGGGTGAGCAGGGCGGCGAGGGCGGCCTGCAGCACCATGAACACGCTGGCGTGCCGGCGGCGGGCCAGGTCCACGACGGCGCGGTACAGGTCGGGGCCGATCGCCAGCGGCACCGAGCCGCCGCGGTGACCGAGGACGGCCGGCCGGGGCCGGTCGACGGGGAGGGCCAGCAGGTCGGGGGCGCCCGCGAGGGCGTCGCGCCAGAACGCCGTCTGGCGTGCCAGCACGCTGTCCGGGTCGTCCTCCGCGCCGAGCACCTCCCGCTGCCAGAGGGCGTAGTCGGCGTACTGCACCGGAAGCGGGGTCCAGTGCGGGGCGCTCCCGGCGCGGCGGGCCTCGTACGCGGTGGCCAGATCGCGCAGCAGCGGTCCCATCGACCAGCCGTCGCTGACGATGTGGTGGACGAGCACGAGCAGGACGTGTTCGTCGCCGCCGGGAGAGAAGAGCCAGCAGCGGATGGGGAGTTCGCGGTCGAGCGCGAACGCGTACCCGGCAGCGGCGGCGATGTCGTCGCCGGCCACTTCCTCCAGAACCGGTCCTCCGGTCACGATCCGCTGGTACGGCACGCCCGACTCGTCACCGAAGACGGTGCGCAGGCTCTCGTGCCGTCCCACCACGTCGGCGAGGGCGGCCCGCAGGGCGGCCCGGTCGACCCGGCCGGTGAGCCGCAGTGCCAGCGGGACGTTGTACGTGGGCGACGGGCCCTCGAAGCGGTACAGGAACCACAGACGTCGCTGGGCGGCCGACAGAGGCACCTGCTCGGGCCGTGGGCGCGGGGTGAGCGCGGGCCGGGGCCGCCCGGCGGCCGGTTCCGATCCGGCGATCCGCGCGGCGAACCCGGCGACGGTGGGCGCTTCGAAGAGGAGCCGGATACCGGCGTCGACGCCGAGTTCGTCCCGGACGCGGGCGACGACCCGGGCGGCGAGCAGCGAGTGCCCGCCGAGGTCGAAGAAGACGTCGTCGACGCCGACCGAGGGCACGCCCAGGCACTCGGCGAAGATCGCGCAGAGGGCTTCCTCGCGGGCGTCCCGGGGACCTTGGGCGGACGTGGTCGTCGTCTCGGGCTCGGGCAACGCGTCCCGGTCCAGCTTTCCGTTGGCGGTGAAGGGCAACTGGTCCATCGCCACGTACGCGGACGGCGCCATGTACTCGGGCAGTTGCCCGGCGGCGTACGCCCGCACGGCCCCCAGGTCGAGCCCGGCGGGCGTCACGTACGCGACGAGGCGCTTGTCGCCCGGCCTGTCCTCGCGCAGCACGACGGCGGCGTGCGACACGTCCGGGTGCTTGCCGACGGCCGACTCGACCTCGCCCAGCTCGATCCGGAAGCCCCGCAGTTTCACCTGGTGGTCGACGCGGGCGACGAACTCCAGTTCGCCGTGCCTGTTCCGCCGGCCGAGGTCTCCGGAGCGGTACATCCGCGAGCCCGGAGGGCCGTACGGGTCGGCCACGAACTTGGCGGCGGTGAGGCCGAGCCGGTTCAGGTAGCCGCGGGTGACCAGGTCGCCCGCGATGTAGAGCTCGCCCGTCACTCCGACGGGCAGCGGTCGCAGCCTCGCGTCGAGCACGTACATCCGGGTGTTCCAGACGGGCCGGCCGATGGTGATGACGCCGCTGGGGACGGTGTCGCCGGGGGCGATGCGGAATTCGGTGCAGCCCACGGTCGTCTCCGTGGGGCCGTACTCGTTGACCACGGTCACGCCCGGGTGCCGACGGCGCCACTCGTCGAGCAGTTCCCCCATCAACGACTCGCCGCCGAGAACGAGCTGCTCGGTCGGGGAGAACGCGTCCGGCAGGTTCAGCAGCAGCGAGAGGTGGCTCGGCGTGGCCTTGACGAAGGCGGGGCGCGTGCCCGGAGCGTCTCCGTTCAGGTCGACGAGGTCTATGGCACCGCCCGCGGTCAGGGGCGCGAAGACGCCGGTGACGGTGAGGTCGAAGGAGATCGGCGAGTGCACGAGCGCACCGCGCTCCACGGAGTCGTAGGCGTTACGGGCCCATGCCAGGTACGAGTTGAGCGAGCGGTGCTCGACCACGACGCCCTTCGGCCTGCCGGTGGAACCGGAGGTGAAGATCACGTACGCGGCGGCGCTGTCCGGTACGAACCCCGGCAGCGGCTCTGTCCACGCAGCGCCGCCGTCCGTGTCCGGGAAGAGGTCCGCGTCCAGGTGGAGGCGGGGGCGCGTGCCGGGAAGCTCGGTCGTCGTGGTGGTCAGCACCAGCACCGGATCGACGTCGTCGAGCACGAAGGCGAGCCGGTCGGCCGGGTAGTCCGGATCCAGCGGCAGGTAGGCCGCCCCGGCCCGGAAGACGGCGAGCACCGCCACCACCAGGTCGACGGACTTGGGCAGGGCGATCGCCACGAAGGTCTCCGGGCGGGCGCCCCGTGCGGCCAGCAGCCGTGCGAGGCGGTCGACGCGGTCGGCCAGCTCGGCGTAGGTGACGCGGTCGTCCCCGCACACCACGGCGACGGCTCCGGGGGTCCGGGCCGCCTGCGCGGCGAACAGTTCCGGCACGGTCGTCCGGGGTACGTCGTGCCCCGGGTCGTTCCAGCCTGTCAGAACACTGTGGCGTTCCTGGTCGGACAGGATCGGCAGATCGCCTATCGGGAGGTTCGGGTCGGCCGCGGCCGCGGTGAGCAGACGGACCAGGCGGTCGGCCATCGCCCGCACGGTCTCGGCCTCGAACAGGTCGGCGGCGTACTGGATCGCGCCGTGCAGACCGTCCGGACGGCCGTCCTCGGTGTGCTCCTCGGCGAGGAAGAAGGACAGGTCGAGTTTGGCTGTGTCCGCGCCGACGTGCTCGCGGACCACCTCGAGACCGGACATGCTGAAGTCTCCGCCCGCGGTGTTCGCGAACGTCAGCATCACCTGGAACAGCGGGTGGTGGGCGAGCGACCTGGCCGGGTTGAGCACCTCGACCAGTCGCTCGAACGGCACGTCCTGGTGGGAGTACGCGGCCAGGTCGGCGGTGCGGACGCGGTGGAGCAGCTCGGCGAAGGAGGGGTCGCCCGACACGTCGGTGCGCAGCACCAGGGTGTTGACGAAGAACCCGACGAGGTTGTCGAGCGCCTCGTCGGTCCGTCCGGCGATCGCCGTGCCCATGGGGATGTCGGCCCCCGCCCCCATACGGGTCAGCAGGGCGGCGATACCGGCCTGGACCACCATGAACAGGCTCGCCTGGTGGGCCCTGGCCAGCGCCTGGAGCGCCTCGTGGACGACGGCGGGCACGTCAAGCTCCACGACACCACCGCCGTTCCCGGCGACCGCGGGGCGTGGGCGGTCGGTGGGCAGCTCCAGCAGCTCCGGGGCGTCGGCCAGCGTCGCCCGCCAGTAGGCGAGCTGGCGGCTGATCAGGCTGTCCGGGTCCTCCTCACCGGCGAGGAGTTCGTGCTGCCACAGGGCGAAGTCCGCGTACTGCACGCGCAGTGCCGGCCAGGCGGGGCTCCCGCCGGCGCACCTGGCCGCGTACGCGGTGGCGAGATCGCTCGCGAGCGGGGACGCGGACCAGCCGTCGCCCGCGATGTGGTGCAGTAGCAGCAGCAGCGTGTGCTCGTCGGGACCGGACTCGAAGAGCGTGACGCGCAGTGGGGCCTCCCTTTCGAGGTGGAAGGCGTACCCGGCCGCCGCGGCGAGCGCCTCCGGGGAGAAGCGTTCCACCGTCAGCTCGACCTCGGCGGGCAGGACCAGCTGATAGGGCGCGCCCGCGAAGTCGGGGAAGGCCGTGCGCAGGGCCTCGTGTCGCTCGGTCACGTCAGTGATCGCGGCCTGCAGCGCGGACCGGTCCAGCCGGCCGGTCAGGCGCAGCGCGATCGGCAGGTTGTAGGTGGCGGCGGGCCCCTCCAGCCGGTACAGGAACCAGAGGCGTCGCTGCGCGTACGACAGAGGCGGGTGCTCCGGCCGCGCACCCACGACTACCGGCGGGCGGGCGGTGGCCGCCGTGTCGAGGCGGGCGGCTATCCCGGCCGGGGTCGGCGCCTCGAACAGCGCGCGGATCGGCAGCTCGACGGCGAACGTGGAACGAATGCGGCTGACCAGCCGGGTGGCGAGCAGCGAGTGCCCGCCGAGCGCGAAGAAGTCGTCGTCGACACCGGTCTGCCGCAGGCCGAGCAGCTCGGCGAAAAGGCCGCAGAGGATCTCCTGCTGCGGTGTCGCCGCGGCCCGCGCCGCGGGGGCGGCCACGTATTCGGGGGCGGGCAGCGCGGCGGTGTCGAGCTTGCCGCTGGGGGTCAGCGGCAGGGCGTCGAGGAGCACGATCGCGCCGGGCACGAGCACCGCGGGCAGCCTCGCGGCAAGGTGCTCCCGGACGGTTCGGACCAGGTCGTCGCCGGCCCGGTCGGCCCCGCCGGGAACGACGTACGCGACGAGACGCTCGTCGACCACGGTGACGACGGCCTGGCCCACCTCGGGCAGTTCGGCCGCCGTGGCCCGGATCTCGTCGAGCTCGATCCGAACGCCACGTACCTTGACCTGGCGGTCGGCGCGGCCGGCGAACTGGAGGGAACCGTCGGGGTTCCACCGCCCCAGGTCGCCGGATCGGTACATCCGCGACCCCGCCGGGCCGAACGGATCGGCCACGAACCGCTCCGCGCTGAGGCCCGGACGGTTCAGGTAGCCGTGCGCGAGCTGGACGCCCGCGAGGTAGAGCTCTCCCACGACGCCGGGCGGAACCGGGCGCAGCGCCCGGTCGAGGACGTGGACGCGGGTGTTCCACACGGGGAAGCCGATCGGCGCGTTGCCCGGGTGGATCTCCTGGCCGCCGTCCCACGCCGTGACGTCGACGGTGGCTTCGGTCGGGCCGTACAGATGGTGCAGCGGGGCGCCGAGCAGATCGCGGAAGCTCCGGTGCAGGTCCGCGGGCAGGGCCTCGCCGCCGCAGAAGACGCGGCGCAGGCTGGTGCAGTCGGCGGCCTGCGGCGTCTGCACGAAGGCCGCGAGCATCGCGGGGATGAAGTGGACCGTCGTCACGCGTTCGGCCCGGATCAGCTCGGCGAGGTACTCGGGATCCCGGTGCCCGTCCGGCTTGGCCATCACCGTCGTGGCGCCCTGCAGCAGCGGCCAGAAGAACTCCCAGACCGATACGTCGAAGCTGGTGGCGGTCTTCTGCAGCACCCGGTCGTCGGCCGCCAGGGGGTAGGCGCGCTGCATACCGTCGAGCCGGTTCACGGCTGCGGCATGCGGGATGACGACGCCCTTCGGGCGGCCCGTCGAACCGGAGGTGTACATGACGTACGCCGGGTCGGACGGGTGCGGGGGACGGAGCCGGTCGGCGTCGGTGAGCGGGGTGTCCTCGTACCCCGCCACGTCCACGGCGGCCAGGTACGCGCTGTCCAGCACGCAGATCGGGGCAGCGTCGGCGAGCATGTAGGCGATGCGGTCGGCCGGGTAGCCGACGTCCACCGGCAAATACGCCGCACCCGTCTTGACGATCGCGAGCAGGCCGACGAGGAGGTCCACCGAGCGGGGGGCGGCGAGGGCCACCAGCTCGCCGGGGCCCGCGCCCCGGTCGATGAGGTGGCGGGCCAGCCGGTTGGCCCGCGCGTGCAGTTCCCCGTACGCGATCTCCTCGCCCTCCAGCACGAGGGCGACCCGGTCGGGTGTGCGGACCGCCTGGGCGTCGAGCAGCTCGGGCAGGACCGCGGCGGGCAGTTCGAGATCCGTGGCGTTCCACGTCTCGACGACCTGTTCCCGCTCGGCGGGCAGGGTCACGTCGATGCGGCCGACGAGAAGGTCGGGGTCGGCGGCGACGGTTTCGAGGACCTGGAGGAACCGGGCGGCGATACCGGTGCCCTGCGCTCTGTCGAACTGCTCAGGACGGATGTCGAGCCGGACGACGAGACGGTCTCCCGCGATGCCGGTGATGAGGCTGAGCGGGTAGTGGGTCGCGCCGCCGCCCTCGACGTCGGCGATTCTGAACTTCCCCGCCGGGCTCTCCGCCGCGTCCTCGAAGGGATAGTTCTCGAAGACGAGGATCGAGTCGAAGAGCTCTCCCAGACCTACCGCCCGCTGGATCTCGGCGAGGCTGACGTGGTGGTGGTCGAGCAGGTTGGTCTGCCGGCGCTGGAGATCACCGACGACCTCGGCGAACGTCGCGGCAGGCTCCAGCCCGACGCGGACCGGGAGCGTGTTGATGAAGGACCCGATCATGGCCTCGACGCCGGGCAGGTCGGCCGGGCGCCCGGAGACCGTGGCGCCGAAGACGACGTCGCTGCGGCCGGTGAGCTGCCCGAGCACCATCGCCCAGGCGCCCTGCACCAGGTTGTTCACGGTCAGGCCGCGGTCGGCCGCCATCCGGACCAGGCGGGCCGTGGTCCCGGGCGGTAGCTCGGCGGTGATCCGCTCGGGCAGTACCTTGCCCGCGGGAGCTCCGGGAGCCACCGAGGTCGGCCCGTCGAGGTCGGCGAGAGCGGTCCGCCACGCCTCCGCGCCGGCGTCCGCGTCCTGCCGGGCAAGCCAGCCCAGATAGTCCCGGTACGGCGTGACCCGGGGCAGTCCGTCGGTGCTGCCCCCGGCCTTGTAGACCTCGAAGAGCTCGTCGACCAGCAGGGGCGCCGACCAGCCGTCGAGCAGGATGTGGTGGTTGGTCACCACGAGCCGGTGGTCCTCCGGCCCGAGGTGGACCAGTCTGAAGCGGATCAGCGGCGGCCGGCCGAGGTCGAACCGGGTGGCCCGTTCGGTCGTCAGGAACGCGTCCAGTTCCTCGGCCCGAAGGGTCGATTCGGACCAGCCGGGCTTCACGTCCCGGGGGATGATCTGCATCGGCCGGCCGTTCGCCCGCAGCCGGAAACCGGCCCTGAGGTTGGCGTGCCGCCGCAGGACGGCCTCGGCGCTGCGGCGCAGCAGGGCCGCGTCCACCTCACCGGAGAGCGCCAGCACGAGTTGGGTGTTGTAGACGTCCACGGCCTCCTCGTCGTAGAGGGAGTGGAAGAGCAGCCCCTCCTGCAACGGTGTCAGCGGCAGTACGTCTTCGAGGCGCGAGCGCTTCATTACCAATCCCCCAGTTCAGCCTCGAGGCTGTCGATCTCGCTCTGTGTCAGGTCGTCGCTCAGGTCGGAGGGCGTCAGTCCGCCCACGTCCGGCCGCTCGTCCGCCAGCGCGGTGAGCGCGTCGAACCACGCGCGTGCCAGCCGCCGTACCTCGGACTCGGCGAGCAGTCCGGACGCCCAGGTCCAGGTGGCGACGAGGTGCGGACAGCCCTCGTGGTTCTCGGTGACCGCGGTGATCTCGACCGCGTGGGTCATCGGCATCTCGGGCGATCGCGGCGCGGGCGTCGGCCCGTCGACGGTCTGCCAGTCACCCGTGTCGTCGCCGTCGGTGTACCGGCCCAGGTAGTTGAAGCCGATCTGCGGCTCGACGGCCAGACCGGGCTCGCCCCTCAGGTGGCGCAGGATGCCGTATCCGACGCCGTTGTCGGGGAACGCGCGCAGCTGTTCCTTGACCTGCTTGAGCCTGTCGGTGGGCGTGCGGCCGTCCGGGGCGAGCCTGACGGGGTAGAGGCTGGTGAACCAGCCGACCGTCCGGGAGGTGTCCACCCCGTCGGCGACGTGTTCACGTCCGTGCCCTTCGAGGTCGACGAGGACCGGTCCGGCGCCGCGTCCTTCCACGACCGCCGTCGCCAGCCCGCACAGCAGCGCGTCGGTGATGGTGCCGTTGACACTCGCCGGGATCCGGGTGAGCAGTGCCTCGGTGACGTCCGGTTCCAGGGTGAGCTCGATCTCCCGGGCGGTGGCGGCGGTGTCGACCGCCGGGTCCAGCCGGCGGGTGCCGAGGAGCGGCTCCGCGGTCGCGGCGATCTCCTGCCACACCGGCAACTCGGCCTGTCGGTCCGCCGCCCGCAGGTGCCCGGCCCAGGTCCGGTACGAGGTGGCGACCGGGGCGAGCTCGGGAGCCCGGCCCGCTGCGACCGCCTCGTACGCGGCGGCGAGGTCGGGCAGCAGGATCCGCCACGACACCGCGTCGACGACCAGGTGGTGCAGGACGATCAGCAGCGTGCCCGGCGCGTCGCTTCCGGCGTCGAACCAGACGAACCGTGAGACGTCGCCGGTCGCCGGGGACAGTTCCCGGCGGGCCGTCTCCGCGGCTTCGCCGTCGCCCGGACCGACGCGCCTGACCGTGACCGGTACGGTGCCGCGCTCGCGCACCTCGTACGTGCCGTCCGGGTGGTGGCGCAGGCGCAGGACGTCGTGGTGGTCGATCAGGGCCTGGGCGGCCCGGACCAGTGCCCGCTCGTCGAGGCCCGCCGGGACGCGTACGGTCATCGACTGGTTGAAGCCGTCGGTGGCCTCGTACTGCTCCAGCCAGCGCATGATGGGTGTGGGCGCGAAGGCGCCCGTACCGGCGTCCAGGTCCTCCGCCGTGGTCACCGCCGCTGTGGCCGCCCGTGCCAGGAGGGCCGGGGTGCGCTCCCTGAAGACGTCGCGGGCCGAGACCAGCAGCCCGCCCGTGCGGGCGCGGCTGACCACCTGGATCGACATGATGCTGTCGCCCCCGAGGTCGAAGAAGCTGTCGTCGGGGCTGACGCCGGGCAGGCCGAGGACGTCGGCGAAGATCCGGCAGAGCAGTTCCTCGCGGGCGTCGGCGGGCCCGCGGCCGCCGGTGGCCGTGGACCACCGCGGTGCGGGCAGCGATGCCCGGTCGACCTTGCCGTTGGGCATCAGCGGGAGCTCGTCCAGGGCCATCAGGGCGGCCGGGACCATGTAGTCCGGCAGTCCGGCGGCGATCTGCGCCCGCACGGCCGCCGGCTCCACGTCGC
>NZ_JNZZ01000027.1 GCF_000717645.1 Streptomyces californicus | reverse complement strand
CACAGGCCGCACCCCCGCCACCAACGCCCCACGCGCCACACCAGCACCCACCACACGCAACGCCAGACCCCCCACCGTCGGCGACTCGAACACCGCACGAACGGGCAGTTCGACGCCGAACGCGGTACGGATGCGGCTGATCAGCCTGGTGGCCCGCAGCGAGTGCCCGCCGAGTTCGAAGAACCCGTCGTCGATGCCGACACGGTCGACACCGAGAACCTCGGCGAACAGTCCGCGAAGGATCTCCTCCGCCGGGGTGCCGGTGGCGGCGCGGTCCGCCCGGGCGCCGGCGGGACCGGGCGACGGCATCGCGTCGCTGTCCACCCGGCCGTCCGCGGTCAGCGGCAGCCGGTCCAAAACCACCAAGGAGGCCGGAACCAGATGATCGGGCAGGGCGGCCCGTGCGAAGGCCGCGACGGCAGCGGGCGTGACGGTGGAACCGTGAGCCGGCATCAGATACGCGACGAGCGATCCGTCCCGTACCGCCACGGCGGCCCGGGCGACGTCGTCGTGTTGGGCCAGGACCGCCTCGACCTGTGTCGGATAGGCCGTGAAGCCCGGTATCGGCAGTGGCGCCCCGACGAACTCGAGCTCGCCGTCGGCGGTCCAGCGGACCAGGTCCCCGGTACGGACCATCCGCGAGCCGGGGGCGCCGAACGGGTCGGCGATCACCGTCGGCGCGGAGCCGAGCAGCGGCCCGCCGACGTGGAGCCGGCCGACGACGCCCGGCGGAACCGGGCACATGCCCGCGTCGAGCACGTACAGGACGGTGCCGGGCAGCGGGGCGCCGAGGGGCACCACGGCGTCCCAGTCGTCCGGGTCACAGGCACGTTCCGTGACGAGGCCTGCGGCCTCGGTCAGCGAGTAGCCGTGCCACAGCGGCACGTCCACCACGTCGAACCAGGCTCGTTGGAGCGGCTCGGCGAGGGCCTCGCCGGAGCAGAACACCCGCCGCAGACCGGCCTGCGGCAGAGCTGGGTCGCCGAGGAGCACGGGCAGCTCGGAGGGCGTGACGTGCAGCGTCGTGACAGCGTGCGGGAAGTCGTGCGCGGCGGCGCGTACGACGGTCGCACCGGCAGTGAGGGGCCAGAGCACCTCGTCGATCTCGCCCACCGTCCCGGGTGCGGCCGTCGCCCGGACGCGGTCCGTGCCGTCCAGGCCGTGGACGCTCTGCCGGGCCGCGACGCGGGCCGCGACGACGTCCTGCGGGACGACGACGGGCGTACCGGTGCGGGTGCGCAGGACGAACGGCTCGCCGCTGACGACCGCTGCCAGGATTCCGGCGGGCGGCTGTGCCAGGAGTTGCCCGTACGTCGTCCCGACGTCACCGTCGACGATCGCGACGGCGTCCGCCGGCTGCGCACTGATCAGTTCGAGCAGGGTGGGTGAGTCCACCGGTGCCTCGGCGGTGTGCCCGTGCACGGCGTGCGGCAGCGCGATCCGGTCCACGACGACGTCCGCGTCGGCGCTCACCGTCTCCAGCACATGGACGAACTGCGCGGCCATCCGCTGCGCCGTGGTGGCGTCGAAGAGGTCCTCGGCGTACTCCAGATCGATGCCGATGCCCTCGGCCGTGCCGTCCGCACCGACCGTCTCCTGCACGTGCAGGGTCAGGTCGAAGCGGGCCGCTCCCATCTCGACGTCCTCGTCGAACGCGGCGGTCAGGCCGGCCAGGGCGAAGTCGTCCTCGTCGTCGTTCTCCAGGACGAGCATCACCTGGAACAGCGGGTGGTGGCCCAGCGAGCGCCCGGGGCGCACCACGTCCACCAGTCGTTCGAACGGCACGTCCTGGTGGGCGAACGCGGCCAGGTCCGCCTCGCGGACCCTGCCCAGCAGGTCGCGGAAGGAGGGGGATCCGGACACGTCGGTGCGCAGCACGAGGGTGTTGACGAAGAAGCCGACGAGGTCCTGGAGGCTGTCGTCCGTCCGTCCCGCGACCGGGGTGCCGATCGGGATGTCGGTTCCCGCGCCCAGCTTGGACAGCAGGAGGGCGAGGGCCGACTGCAGCACCATGAACAGGGTCGAGTTGGTCTCCCGCGCCACCGCCTGGAGGCGGCCGTGCAGCTCGGCGGGGATGCGGATGCCGACCTCGGCGCCGCGGTGGGTCGCCTCGGCGGGCCGCAGCCGGTCCGCCGGCAGGGGCAGCAGCTCGGGCATGCCCTCCAGGGCGCCCTTCCACCACGTGAGCTGCCGGCTGACGAGGCTCTCCGGATCGCCCTCGGCACCGAGCAGCTCGGACTGCCACAGGGTGTAGTCGGCGTACTGCACCGGCAGTCCGGGCCAGCGCGGTGCCCGGCCGGCCCGCCGGGCGGCGTACGCGGTCGACAGGTCGCGTGCGAGCGCCCCGGTCGACCAGCCGTCACTGGCGATGTGGTGGACGAGCAGGAGCAGCCGGTACTCGTCCGGCCCGTCGTGGAACAGTGTGGCGCGCAGCGGGGGTTCGGTTTCGAGGTCGAAGGTGTGCCGGGCCGCCTCCGCGGGATCCGCGACGCCGGTGGCCAGTACGGGCCTGGCCTCGTCGACTCCGAGCACCCGCTGGTAGGGGGTTCCGTCGGCATCGGACGGGAAGACCGTGCGCAGTGCCTCGTGCCGTGCCACGACGTCGCCCAGCGACGCTTCGAGGGCCGCCGCGTCGAGCTCGCCGGTGAGCGTGATCAGCATCGGCACGTTGTACGTGGTGCTCGGCCCTTCGAGCCGGTGCAGGAACCACAGGCGCTGCTGGGCGAAGGAGAGCGGCACGTGCGCCGGACGCTCCCTGCGGCCCAGGGCCGGCCGGCCGGAGGACGCGCCGTCGATCCGGGTGGCGAGCCCCGCCACCGTGGGCTCGGCGAACAGCGCCCGCACCGACAGCTCCGCCCCGAGCTGCGCCCTGATGCGGCTGAGCAGCCGGATCGCGGACAGCGAGTGGCCGCCGAGGTCGAAGAAGTTGTCGTCGATGCCGACCGCGGCGACGCCCAGCGTCTCGGCGAAGAGACCGGCGATGATCTCCTCGGCGAGGGTGCGCGGGCTGCGCCGGACCGCGGCGGTGGTGAGCTCCTCGGCCGGGAGTTCGGCGGGGATCTCCGTGACGACGACGAATGCGGTGGGCACGAGGTAGTCGGGCAGCACGGACTCGGCGAGGCGCCGTGCGGACGTCGCGTCGCCGGCGTGGACGACGTGGGCGACCACCCGGCCGGAGCCGGCGACGACGGCGGCGTCGGCGAAGACCTCGCGCAGCCGGGCCGCGACTTCGGCGGGGTTCACGCGGAAGCCGCGCACCAGACGTACGTCCTCGGGGCGCCCGAGGAACTCGGTGGTGCCGTCGGGGTGGCGGCGTGCCAGCTGTCCCGAGGGGAGCGCGGCCACCACGCCCGGGGGCACGGGACGGCCTTCGGCGTCCACGAGGGCGGTGTCCCGCTCGTCCTCGGACACGAGGTCGAGTTCGTGGACCGGCGCGGTCGGATCGGCGGCGGCCGCGGTGAGCAGCCGGACGAGGCGGTCGCCGAACGCGGTCATCGTCGCCCGGTCGAACAGGTCGGTGGCGTATTCGATCTCGCCGACGATTCCGGCGGGCTCGCCGTCCGGTCCGTACCGCTCCTGCAGACGGACGTCCATGTCGAACTTGGAGGCGTCGCCGACCACGTCCTCGAGCCGGGTTTCGAGGCCGGGGACGGTCAGCTTGACCTCGTCGAAGTTCTCGAAGGTCAGCATGACCTGGTAGAGCGGGTGCCGTGCGAGCGACCGCACCGGGTTGACCACCTCGACGAGGCGCTCGAACGGCACGTCCTGGTGGGCGAACGCGGCCAGGTCGGTCTCGCGGACGCGCTCCAGCAGTTCGGCGAACGTGGGACGGCCCGAGACATCGGTGCGCAGCACGAGCGTGTTGACGAAGTAGCCGAACAGATCTTCCAGGGCTTCGTCGGTGCGCCCGGCCACCGGGGTTCCGATGGCGATGTCGGTGTCGCCGCTGAGCCTGCTCATGAGGGCGGTCAAGCCGGCCTGGATCGTCATGAACAGGGTGGTGTTGCCCTGCCGGGCGAGCCGCAGCAGAGCGTCGTGCAGGGCGGAGTCCAGGCGCAGCGGCTCCTCGGCGCCTCCGTACGTGGCCACCGGCGGCCGGGGCCGGTCGGTGGGCAGGTTGACGAGCTCCGGCAGACCGCGCAGGTTCTCGGTCCAGTAGGCGAGCTGCCGGGAGATCGCGCTGTCGGGGTCGTCCTCGCGTCCGAGCAGCTCACGCTGCCACAGGGTGTAGTCCGCGTAGTGCACGGGAAGCGGTGCCCAGCCCGGGGCGCGCCCCTCGGCCCGTGCCGCGTAGGCGATGGAGAGGTCGTCGCCGAGCAGGGTCTCCGACCAGCCGTCGCTGGCGATGTGGTGCATGAGCGGCAGCAGGGCGTGTTCCTCGTCGCCGAGCCGGAACAGAGTGCAGCGGATGGGCAGTTCGGTGACGAGGTCGAAGTGGTACTGCGCGGCCTCGGCGAGAGCCGCCTCTAGGTGCCGCTCGTCGTCGACGTCGGTGGTGATCAGGTCCACCACCGCTTCGTCCGCGGGCACGATGTGCTGGTAGGGCGTGCCGTCGGCCTCGCGGAACAGGGTGCGCAGCCCCTCGTGCCGGGCGACCACGTCGTGCAGGGCGGTCCGCAGTGCCGGAACGTCGAGCGGCCCCGAGAAGCGCATGACGAGGGGCACGTTGTACGTGGAGCTCGGGCCTTCGAGCCGGTTGAGGAACCACAGACCGCGCTGGCCGAAGGAGAGCGGCACCCGCTCGGGACGTTCCATGGGCTCCAGGGCGCGCCTGGCCTCACCCGCCTGGTCCGTCCAGCCGGCGAGCCCGGCGACGGTCGGCGTCTCGAACAGCGCCCGGACGGGCACCTCCACCCCCATCGCGGACCGGACGCGGCTGATCAGCCGGGTGGCGAGCAGCGAGTGCCCGCCCAGCTCGAAGAAGTTGTCGTCGATCCCGACCCGGTCCACGTTCAGCACGTCGGCGAAGAGGACCGCGAGGAGCTCCTCGCGCGGGTTGCGCGGTCGCCGGCCCTCCGCGGCACCGGACAGCGTGGGCGCGGGCAGGGCCTTGCGGTCGAGTTTGCCGTTCGAGGTGAGCGGCAGCCGGTCGAGCGTGACGAAGGAGGCGGGGACCATGTGGGCCGGCAGCACGTCCACGACGTGCTTGCGGACCCGGGCGGTGTCGCCGCCGACCACGTACGCGGTGAGCCGCGGATCGCCCGGCTGGTCCTCACGCACGATCACGGCGGCCTGCGTGACGTCCGGCGCGTCGAGGACCGCGGACTCGATCTCGCCCAGCTCGATCCGGAAGCCGCGGATCTTCACCTGGTCGTCGGCCCGGCCGAAGTAGGACAGCGTGCCGTCCGCGGCCCGGCGGGCCAGGTCTCCGGTGCGGTACATGCGGGTCCCGGGCGGGCCGTACGGGTCGGCGACGAAGCGCTGTGCGCTGAGGCCGGGCCGGCCGAGGTAGCCGCGGGCCAGGCCGGCCCCGGAGACGTACAGCTCGCCGGTGGTGCCCGTCGGGACGGGCTGCAGGCCCTGGTCGAGGACGTACACGTTCAGGTCGGGGATGCCGACGCCGACGACGCTGTTGGCGGTGGTGGCCGCCGAGACGCGGTCGAGCGCGTGGTGGGTGACGTGCACCGTGGTCTCGGTGATGCCGTACATGTTGACCAGCACGGGAGAGTCGTCGGGGTGCCGGTCGTACCAGGACGACAGCCGCCCCAGGTCGAGCGCTTCACCGCCGAAGACCACGTACCTGAGCGACAGCTCCGTGCCGGGGTTCTCCTCGTCGGCCTGCATGAGCTGGTAGAAGGCGGACGGGGTCTGGTTGAGCACGGTGACGCGCTCGTCCGCGAGCAGCCGCAGGAAGTCGAGCGGAGACCGGCTCACGTCCTGCGGAACCACGACCAGCGTGCCGCCGCGCAGCAGCGGCCCCCACAGCTCCCAGACGGAGAAGTCGAACGCGTAGGAGTGGAACAGCGTCCAGACGTCGGACGCGTCGAAGCCGAACCACTGGTCCGTCCGCGTGAAGAGCCGTACGACGTTCTGGTGGGGGACCAGGACGCCCTTGGGCCGTCCCGTGGAGCCCGACGTGTAGATGATGTACGCGCCGTTGTCAGGGCGCAGGGCCGGGCGCGCCGGATCGGTGACGGGTCCGTCGGCCAGTTCCTCGATGACGACGTGGGCGCTGCCGTCGGGCAGGGCCACGTCCGCGCGGAGGCTGGTGACGACGACGGCAGGGCGAGCGTCCTCCACGACGAAGGCGATGCGCTCGGCCGGGTAGTTCGGATCCAGCGGCAGGTAGACGCCACCGGCCTTGAGGACGCCGAGGACGCCCACCACGAGGTCCACGCTGCGCGGCAGGGCGAGCGCGACCACGGACTCCGGGCCCACGCCCTGGGCGATGAGGGTGTGGGCGAGTCGGTTCGCCCGGGCGTTCAGCTGCGCGTAGGTCAGGCGCTCCGTGCCCTCGGCGACGGCGATCGCCTCGGGGTGCGCGGCGGCGGCGGCCTCGAACAGCGCGGGGACGGTCGTCCGCTCGGACGGCGGAGCCGGTGCGGTCCACTGCGCCAGCAGTTCCCGGCGTTCCGCCGGGGCCAGGATTGCCGTCTGCCACAGCCTCTGGTCCGGGTCGGCCACGACCGCCCTCAGCAGCCGGGCGAGCCGGTCGACGATGTCCTGCACGGTGGACCGGTCGAACAGATCGGTGGCGTACTCGACCAGGCCCGACAGCCCGGCGGGCTCGCCGTCGGGGCCGTGGTTCTCCTGCATGTCGAAGTCGAGGTCGAACTTGGCGACCCCGGAACCGACGTCCTCCAGACCGGCCCGCAGACCGGGCAGGCTCAGGTCCGCCTCGGCGTTGTTCTGGAACAGGATCATGACCTGGAACAGCGGGTGGTGCGCGAGGGAGCGGGTCGGGTTGAGCACCTCGACCAGGCGCTCGAACGGCACCTCCTGGTGCGCGTACGCGGCCAGGTCCGTCTCGCGGACCCGGGCGAGGAGTTCCCGGAAGGTCGGGTTCCCGGATGTGTCGGTGCGCAGCACCAAGGTGTTGACGAAGAAGCCGATCAGTTCGTCGAGCGCCTCGTCGGTCCGTCCGGCGATGACTCCGCCGAGCGGGATGTCGTCGCCGGCTCCGAGCCGGGTGAGCAATCCGGCCACCGCCGCCTGGAACACCATGAAGAGGGTGGTGTTCGTGTGGCGGGCGAGTTCGAGCAGCCCGGCGTGCAGGTCGGCGTCGAGCTCGAAGTGCACCTCGTCGCCGCGGAAGCTCGCGGCGGAGGGCCGCGGCCTGTCCGTGGGCAGCTCCAGCTGCTCGGGGAGCCCGGCGAGGTTCTTCTGCCAGTAGGCGAGTTGCCGCGACAGCAGGCTCTGCGGGTCGCTCTCGGAACCGAGCAGTTCACGCTGCCAGAGCGTGTAGTCGGCGTATTGGACGGGCAGCGCGGACCAGGCCGGCGCCTGCCCCTCGGCCCGCGCCGCGTACGCGACGGAGATGTCCCGCGCGAACGGTGCGTCCGACCAGCCGTCACTGGCGATGTGATGCAGCAGGAACAGGAGGACGTGCTCGGTCTCCGAAAGCCGGAACAGGGTCACGCGCAGCGGCAGTTCGGTGGCGAGATCGAAACCGTAGCGGGTGGCGACGGCGAGTTGCTCGGCGAGCCCGGCCGCGTCGGTCTCGATCAGGGTGACCTGCGGCTGCTCGGCGTCGGCGATCAGCTGGTAGGGCTGCCCGTCCACCTCCGGAAAGCGGGTGCGCAGGCTCTCGTGCCGCGCCACCATGTCGCCGAGGGCGGCTTCGAGTGCCGCCTGGTCGAGGGGTCCCGACATGCGCAGCAGCAGCGGCACGGTGTAGGTGGCGCTGCGGCCTTCGAGCCGGTACAGGAACCACAGGCGCCACTGCGCCGCCGAGACGGGGATGTGCTCCGGCCGTGTCATCGGGCCGAGGGCGAGCCGCGACTGCTCGGCGCCCGTCATCCGTTCGGCGAGTTCGGCGACGGTGGGGGCCTCGAAGAGGTGCCGGATGGCGAGTTCCACGTTGAACATCGAACGGATGCGGCTGAGCAGCCGGATCGCGGTGAGCGAATGCCCGCCGAGGTCGAAGAAGCTGTCGTCGATGCCGACGGTCGGCACTCCGAGCACGGCGGCGAAGAGACCGCAGAGGATCTCCTGCTCCGGGGTGCGCGGCGCACGGAAGGAGAGGGGCACGGTGACGCCGCCCTCGTCGTCCGTACCGCTGGCCCGCGCCGCGGCCGGTGCGGTGCCCGGAGCGGTCGCGGCCACGGCCGTCCCCGTCCCGACGAGTTCTCCGACGGGCACGGAGGCGTCGTCCACGAGAGCGGTGAACAGGCGGACGAGGTCGGCCGCGAGCGCGTCGATCTGCGAACCGTTCAGCAGGTCCGGCCGGTACTCCAGGCGCAGCTTAAGCCGCGACCCGGGAAGCACCGAGAGCGTCAGCGGGTAGTGGGTGGCGTCGTGGTCCTCCAGCACGCTCGCGCGGAGGCCGGGTGCGGGTTCCCATACGTCGTCGTCGTCGTGCGGGTAGTTCTCGACGATGGTCAGCGTGTCGAACAGGTCGCCCAGTCCACCGAGCCGCTGTACGTCGTTGAGTCCGAGATACTGGTGCGCGATCAGCCGGGACTGCTCGTCCTGTACGCGCTCCAGCATCCGCTGCAGGGACTCCGCCGCGTCGAGCCGGACGCGGACGGGCAGCGTGTTGATGAACATGCCGACCATCGCCTCGCTGCCGGGCAGCTCCGCGAAGCGTCCGGAGTACGTGGAGCCGAACACCACGTCCTCCTGTCCGGTGCGGGCGCGGAGCAGCAGGCTCCACAGGCCCTGGACGGCGGTGTTGAGGGTGATCCCGTACTCGCGCAACCGCTCCTGGAGCCGCCCGGACACCGTGTCGGGCAGGTCGCAGTAGACCTGGAGCGGACGGGCGGGTTCCTCCGTGCCCGGCTTGGCGAGGAGGGTCGGTGCGGCAAGCCCGTCGAGCGCGCTCCGCCAGGCGTCGTGCGCCGCCGAACGGTCCTGCCGGGCTATCCAGGCCAGGTGGTCGCGGAACGCGGCCGGCTCAGGCAGGGTCTCGCCCCGGTAGAGCGCGAACAACTCGTCCAGCACCAGCTGCATGGACCAGCCGTCGAAGAGGATGTGGTGGTTGACGAGGATGAGCCGGTGCTCGTCCTCGGCGAGCCTGACCAGGGTGAAGCGCAGCAGCGGCGGCCGCCCCAGGTCAAAGCGCTCGGCACGCGCCTCGGCCACGATCCGGGCGAGGGCGGGTTCGCGCTCGGCCTCGGTGAGTCCCGCGAGGTCGACCTCCCGCCACGGCAGTTCGAGGCCGTCGACGACCACCTGTACGGGCCGGGGCAGCCCCTCGTGGTGGAAGCCCGCCCGTAGGTTCGGGTAGCGGTCGAGAAGGGAGGCCGCAGCGGTGTGGAGGGCGCGCGGATCCAGCGGGCCCCTCAGCGCGAAGACCTCCTGGACGGAGTAGAGGTCGGCGCCGGAGTCGTACAGAGCGTGAAAGAGCAGGCCCTCCTGGAGCGGGGCGAGCGGCAGCACGTCGACCAGGTCCGGCAGTGCCCCTTCCAGCGCCTCGATGTCGCCTTGCGAAAGGTCCACGAGGGGCAGGTCGGACGGGGTCAGTCCGCCGCCTTCGACGGCCGCGAGATCGGCGAGTGAGGCGAACCAGCCGTGCGCCAGTTCCCGTACGTCGTCCTCGGCCAGCAGGGCCTTCGACCAGGTCCAGGTCGCGACGAGCTGCGCTCCGCGGGTGTGGTCGACGATCACGGCGTCGAGCTCGATGCCGAGGCCGAGCGGCGCGGTTCCGTCGAAGCCCGCGCCCAGCGCGGGAGCCTCGGGCGCGGGCGCCCAGTCGGCGAGTTCGGGGGCGGCGTAGCGGCCCAGGTAGTTGAATCCCAGCTGGGGGCGGCCGTACGCGGCCAGTTCCGCGGTGGAGCCCGGGTCGCGGTGCCGCAGCAGCCCGTATCCGAGGCCGTTGCCGGGCACCGCGCGCAGCTGTTCCTTGACGAGCTTCAGGGCGCGGACACCGTCCGCGCCTCCGGGGTCGACACGGACGGGGAACGCGCTGGTGAACCAGCCGACGGTGCGGCTGAGGTCCAGTCCGGGCACGATGTCCTCGCGGCCGTGGCCCTCCAGTTCGAGGAGCAGCGCGGAGTCGTCGACCCCTCGGCGGCCGCGCCACGCGGCGACGGCCAGCGAGAGGCCCGTGACCAGCACGTCCCGGGCGCCTGCGCGCACGGCGGCGGAGGGCGAGGTGAGCAGCGCTTCGGTGACGTCGGCCGGCAGGGTGAGCGTCACCGTCCCGGCCTTGGCCCGCACATCGATCGCCGGGTCCAGGGGCCGGTCGCCGAGGAGCGGGTCGGGTGTTTCCAGCACCGACCGCCAGAAGGGCAGTTCACCGGTGCGCCTGCTCGCCTCCTCGCCGAGGAGGGTGCTCCACCGCCGCAGCGAGGTCCCGACCGGTTCGAGGGCCTCTCCCTCCCAGGCCGCCCGGAGGTCGCCGAGGAGGGGCTGCCAGGAAACGGCGTCCACAGCCAGATGATGCACGAGCAGCAGCAGCCGTCCGGCCTCCGCCCCGGCGTCGAACCACACCGCGCGCACCAGGTCGCCCCGGTAGGGGTCCAGTTCCGCCTGGGCGGCCCTGCCGTGCTCCTCGATCGCCTCGCGCAGCGCGTCGGCGTCGGCGCCGGCGGTGTCCACTCGGCGGGCGGTCGCCGTGACGGCGCCCGGCGCGGGGACGGTGAGCCCCCACTCCTCGTCCAGGGTCAGCCGGAGTGCGTCATGCCGGTCGAGGACCGCCTGGAGCGCGGCGGTCAGACGCTCGGTGCCGAGCCCGCTCGGCACGACGAGCAGCATCGACTGGTGGTAGCCGTCGACGGGACCGCCGAGGTCGCGCAGTTCCGCCATGACCGGGGTGGGGAGCAGCGGTCCGGTGGCGATGTCCTGGGCGACCGGGGCGGTGTGGTCCGCCACGCGGGCGGCTGCGGCGATGCGGGCGACGGTCTTGTGCTCGAAGACGTCCCGTGGCGTGATGCGCAGTCCGGCCTTGCGGGCGCGGCTGACCAGCTTGATGGAGACGATGCTGTCGCCGCCGAGATCGAAGAAGCCCTGGCCCGGGTCCACCTCGGGCAGGCCGAGCACCTCGGCGAAGAGCGCGGTCAGCAGCTCTTCCTCGGGAGAGCCCGCCGATTCGTGGCCACCGGAGACGGGAGAGGGCAGCGCGTCGACGTCGAGGCGGCCCCCCTCGGTGCGCGGCAGCTCGGCGACGGGGACGTACGTCTCCGGCACGAGGAAGTCGGGCAGTGCACGGGCGAGGTGATCACGAAGGTCGACGGAGCGTACGGAGAGGCCGGGGGCGGTCACGACGTAGGCGACGAGGCCGTCCGTCACGGCCGCGTCGATGAGTGCGGGGTGGGCGAGCAGGGTGTCGACGGTGCGGGAGACGTCGACCGGGGCTCCGTCGACGAGGATCGGCGGGCGCAGGCGTTCGATCCGGCCGTCGAGGGTGTACCGGGCCGGGGAGCCGTCGAGGATGCCGACCACGCCGTCGGGCACCGGTCGTCCGTGCTCGTCGACCACCTGGTCCGAGCGGTCCCGGATCACGGCGCGTTCATCGTCGGTGAGCAGGTCGATCGTGGAGATCCGGCGTTCCGGCTCGGCTGCCGCGGCAAGCAGGAACCGGGCGAGCCGCGCGATGAGCGTGTCGATCGAGGCGTCGTCGAAGAGGTCGGTGGAGTACTCGGCGACCACGTCCACTCCGGCCGGAGCGCCCGTCTCGGAGAAGCGCTCCTGCAGGCGCAGGTCGAGATCGAACTTGGCGACGCCGGTGGAGGCTTCGTCCACCTCGACGGTGAGGCCGGGCATGGCGGGTGCGGCCGTGCCGAGGTTCTCGAAGGTGAGCATCACCTGAAAGAGGGGGTGGTGCGAGAGGGACCGGGCCGGATTGAGCGCTTCGACCAGCCGGTCGAAAGGTACATCCTGGTGCGGGTAGGCGGCCGCGGCCGTGCGGTGCACCCGGTCCAGGAGTTCCCGGAAGGTCGGGTCGCCCGAGGTGTCGGTGCGCAGCACGAGCGTGTTGACGAACAAGCCGACGAGGCCGTCGAGCTGCTCGTCCGGCCGCCCTGCGGTCGGGGTGCCGAGCGGGATGTCGGTGCCGGCGCCGAGCCGGGTCATGAGCGCCGCGAGGGCGGCCTGCACCACCATGAAGACGGTGCGGCCGGTGGAGCGGGCGAGCGCGATCACCCCCCGGTGCAGCTCGGCGTCGAGGTGTCCGCGCACCTCGTCACCGCGGAAACTGGCAGCCGGAGGCCGGGGGCGGTCGGTGGGAAGTTCGACGCGCTGCGGCAGCCCGGCGAGCGCGGTCCGCCAGAAGTCGACGCCGTCCGCCTCGCCCTGCCAGAGGGTGTAGTCCGCGTAGGTCACCGGCAGGTCGTCCCACGCCGGTTCCTCCCCGATGCGACGGGCGGCGTAGGCCAGGGACAGGTCTTCGATCAGCGGACGCTCGGACCAGCCGTCGCTCGCTATGTGGTGCATCAGGAGGAGGAGGGTGTGCTCGTCCTCGCCGGGTCGCGAGAACAGGCTGGCTCGCAGCGGCGCCTCACTGCGGAGGTCGAACGGGTGGCGGGCCGCCGCGGCCGCCGCACCGTCGATGTCGGGGGTGCTGACGACGGTGAGCGTGGCGAGCGTGTCGAGAACCTCCTGGCGGGCGACCCCGTCCGTCTCCGGGAACACCGTCCGCAGGGTCTCGTGCCGCAGGGAGACGTCGCGCACGGCGGCACGGAGGGCCTCGGGGTCCACCTGTCCGGTCAGCCGGAGGACGAGGGGGATGTTGTAGGTGGCGCTCGCGCCTTCGAGCCGGTGCAGGAACCACAGTCCGCGCTGGGCGTGGGACAGCGGCATGGGATCGGGGTGCTCGGTGCGGGTCAGTGGCGGCCGTGCCACCGCCGCCCGATCCAGACAGGCGGCCAGGCCGGCGACGGTGGGCGCCTCGAACAGGGCGCGAACCGACACCTCACGGTCGAGCGTGGTGCGGATGCGGCTGATGAGCCGGGCCGCAAGGAGTGAATCGCCGCCGAGATCGAAGAAGCCGTCGTCCGCACCGACGCGGTCGACGCCCAGGACGTCGGCGAAGAGTCCGGCGAGAACCTCTTCGGCGGCCGTTCGGGGCGCGCGGCCGGCACCGGAAGTGAGTTCCGGAGCGGGCAGCGCGGCACGGTCCAGCTTGCCGTTCGGGGCGAGCGGAAGCTCGTCGAGCATCACGTACACCGACGGCACCATGTGCTCGGGCAGCCGGCCGGCCAGCCGGTCCCGCACCGTATCGACCTCCACCTCGCCCACGACGTAGGCGACGAGGCGCTGCTGTCCCGGACGGCCCTCGTGCACGGCCACGGCCGCGCGGGACACCTCGGCGAGTTCGGTCATCGCCGCTTCGATCTCACCCGGCTCGATCCGGAAACCGCGGATCTTCACCTGGTCGTCGGCTCGGCCCGCGAATTCGATGAGCCCGTCGGCATTGCACCTGGCCAGGTCCCCGGTTCTGTACATGCGCTCGCCCTCGGCGAAGGGGGAGGCGACGAACCGCTGTGCCGTCAGGCCGGCCCGGCCCAGGTACCCGCGGGCGAGCTGGACGCCGGCCACGTAGAGCTCGCCCACCTCACCGAGTCGCACGGGCCGTAGGGCGCTGTCAAGGATGTGCACCTCGGTGTTGGCGACCGGGGACCCGATGGGGACGGTCCGGTAGCTCTCGCCGGGCCGTACGTCGTACGCCGTCACATCGATGGAGGCTTCGGTGGGGCCGTAGTGGTGGCAGAGCCGTAGGTCCAGCTCGGTGACGACCTCGTCCGCCAGAGAGGGCGGCAGGACTTCTCCCGCGACGAAGAGGAGTCGCAGGGCGAGACCGGAGGCGTCCCGGATCGCGGGCAGAGCGACCGCGAGCAACGACGGAACGAACTGAGCGACCGTGACACGGTGCTCGACCGCGTACTCGATCAGCAGGTGCGGCAGGCCCACCACGTCGTCGGGCGCCATGCAGATCGTGGCGCCGGCGATCAGCGGCAGCCAGATCTCCGAGCCCGACGCGTCGAAGCTGAAGGCGGTCCGGGCGAGCACCACGTCCGACGCGTCGACATCCCACTGGCCGGCCTGCCACAGCATGTGGTTCGAGACGCCCAGGTGCGGTACGACCACGCCCTTGGGCAGTCCCGTGGAACCGGACGTGTAGATGACGTAGGCCGCGTTCTCCGCACGGATCGCGATGCCGGGGGCGGTGTCGTCGCCCGTCGTCAGGTCGATGTCGTCGAGAAGGACGACAGGGGTCGTGGTGTCGGGCAGCGTGGCACGGGTGGCACCGGTCGTGAGCAGGACCGACGGCCGGGCGTCGGTCAGCATGAACGCGATGCGCTGAGCGGGGTAGCGCGGGTCGATCGGCAGGTATGCCGCCCCGGTCCTCAGTACGGCCAGCATGGCGACCACCGCGTCCGCCGACCTCGGCACGGCCAGTGCCACGACCTGCTCGGGGCCCGTTCCGATACCGATGAGCCGTCGGGCCAGCCTGTTGGCCCGGCGGTCGAGTTCGGCATAGCTGAGCACGGTCGAGCCGAAGACCACGGCCGGGTGCTCGGGAGCCCGCCGCACCTGCGCCTCCACCAGTGCGGGCAGCGGCATCGCCGCCGCATCACCGCCCATGCTCGGCCCGATCGGATTGCGCGTCGCACGACGGTCCACGCTGCTGGCTCCTGTACTTCGTCGACAACTCGTAAAGCCGGGGCGTACACGCACGTCCGACACGGTGCCCGACCGTAGGGAGCGGCACTTTCAGCCTGTTATCGCACGCTCATCCGATGCGGAGGCGACGCCGATACCGCCCTGATAAACACCGCCTCTACATTGCCAAGCCCGATATGCACAGGAGTCGCGCAATGGCCCGTAACCACCTCATCTCGTTGGCCGATATCCCGGACACCGACCTCTACCGGCTCGTGGACAGAGGGGCCCGGTTCGCCTCCGGCGCGTGGTCGGACAAGACCCTGGACGGCGCCGTCGTGGGCGTCTACTTCCGGGCGACGTCGACGCGTACGCGCACGGCGTTCTCCTCCGCGGCCCTCCGACTCGGCGCGCGTCTCATCACCTACGGCCCGCACGATCTCCAGGTCAACACGGGCGAGACCACCGCGGACACCGGCCGGGTGCTGGCCGGCATGCTGGACGCCTTGGTCGCGCGCACGGTGGGCGACGTGGAGGAACTGCGCGCGCTGGCTTCCCAGGACCGGATGGCGGTGGTGAACGCCATGGCGGCACAGGAGCATCCGACGCAGGCGCTGGCCGACCTGACCGCCATGGCCGGACACTTCGGAGATCTGGCGGGGCGGCGGGTGCTCTACATGGGCGAAGGCAACAACACCGCCGCCGCTCTGGCTCTCGCCCTTCCGCGTTACCCCGGCACCGAATTGCACCTGCGGACTCCCAAGCGCTACGCCCTCGATCCGGAGATCCTGGTGCGGGCCAAGGACCTCGCGGCACAGCACGGCTCCACCATCATCGAGCAGCACGACACCGTCGACATGCCGAGGAACGCCGACGTCGTCTACACGACGCGGTGGCAGACCACCGGCACGTCGAAGGACTCTCCGGACTGGCGCGAGGAATTCGTTCCCTTCCGAATCGACGAAGCCGTCATGGAAGCCGGCCCGGACGCGGTCTTCATGCATGATCTGCCCGCACACCGGGGCGACGAAGTCACCGCCGCGGTACTGGACGGACCGCGCTCGATCGCGTTCACCCAGGCCGAAGCGAAGATGCACAGTGCCGCAGCGGTCCTGGAGTGGAGCCTCGGAGTCCTCCCCTGACGGGCGTCCGGCAGCGGGTCGGTGCCCGTCTCCAGGCCGAGTGGGGCCCTCGGGAAGGAATTGAACGTCATTCCGTCGCCACGTAGAAGTCCGGCGGTGAGCTCACTCCTCAGTGGTGGCGTCCTCATTCGACAGCCGATCGCATCAGAGCCGTCCAGGATCGGATCGAGTCCGAGCCGTTCCGGGATCGGGGTGTGGTCCCCCGCCGTACGGCGGGTCTGACCGTGACGCCCTTCTTTCCGGGGCCGTCTCGATGACCGCCGGGTCCCGCGCTCTCCGCGCGAGCGAAGGTGATCCGCCGTTTCGTGTCACCCGAGGGCCGACGGGCGAGTGCTCTCCGTGCCGGCGAAGGCGATCCGCCAGGGCTGAACGGGCAGCGGGCGGCTGTCCAGGGCCTGTCCGGCGGATCATGTGACCGTCTCGCTCCGACTCCGGTTCCGGCTCCGGCTCCGGCTCCGGCTCCGGCTCCGGCTCCGCGCATGATCCGTCGGGGCCACCCGCACCTCGTACCATGTAATACATGAAGAGAATCAATGACCCTTACGAGGTGGGTGAAGGCGTTCCCTCCGTCGAGGTCTTCCGCCGCCTGCGCACGGACGCCGGCCTCTCGGACAAGGCCCCCGAGGCAGTCGCCATCGCCCTGCCCAACACGTGGTACGGCGTGATCCTCCGCCACGAGGGCGAGCCCATCGGTATGGGGCGGATCATCGGCGACGGCGGTACCGCCTTCCAGATCGTCGACATCTGCGTGCACCCCGCACACCACGGACGCGGTCTCGGCAAGCGCATCATGGCCGCGCTCACCGAGGAACTGGAGCGCCGGGCGCCCGCCACCGCCTATGTCTCGCTGATCGCGGACGGCCCCGCGCGCTTCCTCTACGAGAAGTTCGGCTTTGCCGACACCGCTGGGCATGACTCGATCGGCATGTATCGCTTGATGAACGGGAGTTGAGGGACCTGCTGGGAGTGCGTACGCCACCGGACAGGGCCTGGCGCTCTCCGCTCAAGCGGAGGTGAGCCCGACCCGGCGGGCGAGCTGCTGGGCGAGCTGGGTGCGCTCCCCGCAAGAGGCTGCCCCGCCTCCAGGCGCCCGGCGGGGGGGATTCGTTCGGGTGATGTCAGTGAAGTGGGCGTTGCTCGTGGGGGGTGGGGTCGTTGGGGAGTCTGCAGTTCTCGAATCGACCGCTGTCGATCGCCATCGGCCGCCGCCCGTCCGGGCGCTCCCCGCGCTTCGCAGGAACGTATCTGCTCAAGCGTCGCGGGAACGCTCGGCGGTGGTGCGCCCCGACCCCCGACGTGGCCACCGCCACCGTCACGACGGATACGGACACGGACACCGTGAAGAAGCTCATCGCGACCGCACTCTTCGCCGACGCCTTCGCCGCCGGCACCGCCATGACCGCCCCCGAGGAGCTGACCAGTCGCACCTCCGACCTGCCGGCGGCCGACACGCTGTACGACCTGCTGCAGGCCGACCCCGTCGAGGAGGCCCCGGCCGTCCCCCAGATGTGAGCGTGCGGGGCCGGCATCGTCGCGTGCGTGGTCGTGCCCGCCTGGTGGGGCGCCAACCGTCGCATTCGGTGCGGTCAGGCGTCCGTCCGCCGACCCCCGACCGCCACTCCGCCGGGCCGGCCCGCCCTCCGACGCAGCCCGGCCCCGCTCTCCGACGCAGCCATGCCCCGGGCTTCGCCGAGGCCCGGGCGGCAGGGAGCGAGATCGAGACAGTCTGACGTGCCGCGGGCTACCGGCCCGGGCGGCGATGCTCACCCACCGTACGGGCGGAGTCGCGGCCTCCGCCCCGCTCGTCCGCCATCGCCCTGACCACGGTCTTCTTCGTGCCGCTCCTGCTCGTCGTGGCACAGTCCAAGGGATCTCTGGCCGCAGCCCGAAGGGCGGCCTGACCCGCCTCCGGAAGGGCGTCCGGCCTGGGGCTCGGCCTGCCCGGCAGGCGGCTCGGACGGGTCCTTGACCTGCCCGTTGCCCTGTGCCCCTCGCGTCGGAGCGTGCTACGCAGGACACTTGACGCCGACGTGTGACGACGGGCGTTCCGGGGACCGAGGTCCGGGGCGCGGCTCTCGGAGGGGGACGCATATGCGGGACAGCCATCGGGCGGATGCCGAGAGGCTGTTGGTACGGGCGGTGGAGGAGGAGGCGCGGCGCACCGGCGGGCGGACCGACTTCGGGGCGCTGATGTCGCGGGCCCGCGCGGCGCTCGACACCATGGCGGCGGGCGCGGCCGAGGAGTACGCCGCGTACACGCGGGCGCTGGACTCGGTGGCCGCGGGCGACCGTCCGCTGGCAGAGCGCTTCAGCAGGGCGACGCTCGGAACACCCCTGCTGGTGACGGGCGTCGCGGCCGCCGCCGCGATCGGCGCGGACCTGGCGCTCGGCGCGAACACCGGGCTGGCGTTCGGCGCGGGCGCGGTCGTCGCGGTGGCCGGTACGGCGACGACGGTCGCGAAGGTGACCGCCTCGCACTGGCCCGCAGCCCACCGCCGCGCCGCCGCGGCCGGACAGCCGGGCGGGGCCGAGCAGTTGAGGCTCCAGTGGCTGACCGCTCTGGAGGTACGGGGCATCCGCCCGTACCTGGACCAGCAGCGGATGCTGACGCCGGCGTCCCGCACCCCGAAGAAGCAGAGCGCCCCCGTCGTAAGGCAGTTGCGCGGCGGCGACCGCAGCGCGGCGGCCCGCACCCGGGTGGTGCTGGAGCAGTCCTTCGGCCATCTCCCGCAGGTGGAGGGCGCGTTCACGGGGCGGCGTACCGAACTGGCCCAGATCGCCCAGTGGGTGCACGCCGCCCGTGCCTCCACGGAGACCCGGCCGACCGTCGTCGTGCTGCACGGCGAGCCCGGGTCGGGGCGGACATCGCTCGCGGTGCGGGCGGCGCACACGCTCAAGGACCAGTTCCGGGGCGCGTGCGTGGTCGATCTGCGCGGCCAGGTGGCCGGGGAGAGCCCGCTGCCGACCCGGGACGCGCTGCTGCATCTGCTGAACCGTCTGGGCGCGCCGCGCGAGCAACTCCTGTTCCGGGAAGGGGCGTCGGCGGAGCAGCAGGTGCGGCGGCTCGGCGAGCTGTACCACCAGCACCTCACGGGGACCCCGGTCACCGTCGTGCTCGACGACGCGACGGATGCCGAGCAGGTGCGCACGCTGGTGCCGGAGCGGTCGGACAGCCTGGTGATCGTCACCGCCCGGGAACCGCTGGAGCTGCCCGAGGACCTGGCGGCCTGGGTGCACCAGCTCCCGGTGGGACCGCTGGACGCGGCGGGCGCGGAGGAGCTGCTGCGCGAGGTCGCCGAGGAGCAGGAGAGCGGACCGTACGACTACCCGTCGACGGAGGCGATCGTCGAGCTGTGCGGCGGGCTGCCGCTGGCGCTGCGGGTGGCCGGGTCGGCCCTGGGGGCCCGTAGCCGCCACACGCTGGCGGAGGATCTGGGCGCGTACGGCCCGGTGGGCGCGGTCGAGCGGGCACTGTGGCTGCGGTACGCCGACCAGGGCGACCAGGCCCGCCGGCTGCTGCGCCGCCTCGCGCTCGCGGGCCGGGCCAGTCTCGGCGCCGCGGCGGCGGCCTCGCTGCTGGCGACGGACGAGCAGGAGGCGGACCGGCTGCTGACCGTGCTGGCGCGCGCCGGGCTGCTCACCCGCGTACGGGGATCGCGCTTCCGGCTGCACGACCTGGTGCGGGCGTTCGCGCTGGCCCGGCTGCTGGACGAGGAGGAGGCGGCCGAGCGGACGGCGGCGCAGGAGCGCCTGCTGACGAACTACGCGGAGCTGGCGGACGCGGTGATCCGGATGGTCGACGGGAAGATGTCGACCCGCGCGGGCCAGTTCGGCTCGCACGGTTTCGGGTCGCTGGACTCGGCGCTGCGCTGGCTGGACGACGAGTCGAGCTTCATCACGTCCGCGCTGCGGCACGCGGAGGGCGTCGACCAGGCCACCGTGCTGCATCTGCTGGGCGCGCTGTGCGACTACTGCCTGCTGCGCGGCGACCTGTACCGCCTGGGCGAGATCAGCGAGCTGACCCAGGCCGTGGACCAGGGGCTGCTGGAGCGCTCGGTGCAGTGGCGTACGGGGATCGCGGCCCGGCAGCTCGGTGAGCTGGACAAGGCCCGCACCACGCTCTCCTCCGTCGTCGGGCTGTACCACGAGGCGCAGAACGACGCGGGCGAGGCGCTGGCCCTCTGTTCGCTCGGCATCACCCTGCACCACCAGGGCAATCTGACCGAGGCGGCGGCCCGGCTCGAAGAGGCGCTGGCGCTCCAGTCGTCCGAGGCGCAGGCCGAGGACCGGGCGTGGTCGCTGCACGCGCTGGCCGCCGTGGAGCGGGACCGGGGCGATCTGCGGAGGGCGCTGGCGCTGCTGGCCGACGCGCTGCGGCTGCACCGGGAGGGCGAGTCGCTGCACGGGGAGGCGTGGACGCAGTTCCAGCTCGGGCAGGTGCGGCTGCGGACGGGCGAGGTCGCCCTGGCGGAGGAGGCGCTGGGCACCGCCCTGGAGCTGTACGGGCGGACCCGTGACGGGCGCGGCGAGGCGTGGGCGATGACCCAGCTTGCTCGGGCCCGGCTGCTGGACGGTGACCCGGCGGCCGCCCTGGAGGGGTTGCGGGAGGCTCTGGCACGGCATCGGGACAACGAGGACGCGCGCGGCGAGGCGTGGACCCTGTACTACCTCGGCCAGGCGTTGGAGGAGGACGGGGACACCGATCAGGCGGTGCGCGAGCTGGAGCGGGCCCGCACGATGTTCTCCCGGATGCGGGACGTGTACGGGCTGGCGTGCGCCCGGCACCATTCGGGCCGGGTGACCCGGGACCAGCGGGCCGCGCAGACGGGCAACCTGCGCAATTCGGGGTTCGCCCGGCAGTTGCTGATGGACGCGCGGGCCGATTTCCGGCGGATCAAGGTGCCGTACGGGGAGGCGTGGGCGTGCGTGGAGCTGGCGCTGATCGACGCGGGCAACGGGCGGGCGGCGCAGGCGCTGGAGCTGTGCGAGGAGGCGGCGGGGCTGTTCGCCTCGTACGGGGACGCGCGGGGCGGCGACTGGGCCCGGTTCCTGCGCTGCACGCTGCTGCCGTACGCCTCTCCCGGGGGCAGCGAGGTGGGCACGGTGGTCGCGCAGCAGGAGCTGGCCGAGCTGATCGAGGCCCGGCATCCGGCGCGGGACGTGAAGCTGGAGCAGTCGGCGGCGGCGCTCGCGGTGGCCCTGGAGCGGGGCGTGGACCTGGAGGACGGCTGGCAGGCGTGGCGGCTCGGGCTGACCCCGACCCCCAGCGCGGGCCACATCATGGGCGTCCCGCTGGAGGCGGTGCAGCCGTGAGGCGGTGAGGCGGCGACCGGTGGTGCGCGGGCATCGGGCGGCCGGCGCCCGCGCCCGTACAAGAACACCGGCGCCCCGCCGCCCCACGGCCGAACCGGCGTCCGGCGGCGGGGCCGGACGCCGTGGTCCCGTCCGTCGCCGCCCTGCCTCCCGTGCGGGGCGGCGGGCGGCGGGGCGGCTACTTCCGGGGGGAGGCCGTTGCCTCGGACTCGGCCGGCTTCGCGTCCGGGTCCGGGGCCTCCTCGAAGTTCACCCGGCCCATGTGCCGGTTCATGGACTTCATCAGGGCCCACACGCCCACGGCGAGCGCGGCGAAGACGAGGAAGCCGAGGACGCCGGGGGTGACCTTGTTCTTGTCGAGCTCTTCGGCGGCGAGCGGGACGAGGTGCGTCAGTGCCTGGGTCGCGTACATATCAGGCATTGTCGCGGATGCCCGCGAAGAGGTCGCTCTCGGGGAGGGAGGTATCGACCAGAGACTTCGCCAGCTCGTACTCCTCGGTCGGCCAGACCTCGCGCTGGACGTCCATCGGGACCCGGAACCAGCCGCCCTCGGGGTCGATCTGCGTGGCGTGCGCGATCAGCGCCTTGTCGCGGATCTCGAAGAAGTCGTCGCAGGGGATGTGCGTGGTCAGGGTGCGCTCGACGCGCTCGAACTCCGTCCAGCGCTTCAGCCAGTCGCCGTACGGGGACTCCATGCCGCGGGCGAGCAGCGCCTCGTGCAGGGCGACGGTGCGCGGGCGGTTGAAGCCCTGGTTGTAGTACAGCTTCCGCGGCGTCCAGACCGGGCCGAACTCGTCCTCGGGGAACCGCTCCGCGTCGGCCGCACCGTCGAACGCGATCATCGAGATCGTGTGCGTCATGATGTGGTCGGGGTGCGGGTAGCCGCCGTTCTCGTCGTACGTGGTGATGACCTGCGGCCGGAACGCGCGGATCTTCGCCACCAGGCGCCCCGCCGCGTGCTCCGGGTCCTCCAGCGCGAAGCAGCCCTCGGGCAGCGGCGGCAGCGGGTCGCCCTCGGGCAGCCCGGAGTCGACGAAGCCGAGCCACTCCTGCTGGACGCCCAGGATCTCCCGGGCCTCGTCCATCTCCTTCTTGCGGACCTCGTGGATGTTCTTCTCGATGTACGCGTCGCCCTGGAGCTTCGGGTTGAGGATGGAGCCGCGCTCGCCTCCCGTGCAGGTCACGACCAGCACGTCCACCCCCTCGGACACGTACTTGGCCATGGTGGCCGCGCCCTTGCTCGACTCGTCGTCGGGGTGGGCGTGAACGGCCATCAGTCGCAGCTGCTCAGTCAAGGCTCGATCCTCAGTCATTGGTCGCTGGTCGCTCCGGTCGAACGGTCCTCGGAGGCCGTCGGAGGTACGGAGGTGACTCCGCCGCCTCCGTCGGAGAGGGGCCGGCCCGCTCCGCACCGGTGCGGGGTGCGATCGGGTGACGGACGGGCGGCTTCTATAGTGACTGAACGAGGGGCCGGAAAATTCCTCGATGCCGGGTCCGAAGGGAACGATCATGACGACGGTTCGCCAGGCCGTGCCCGAGGGGCGCTACGGCCGGACCGAGGATCAGCGTGCGGACCGCAAGCTGAAGATCGTCGGATCGGTCCTGGGAGCGGCCCTGCTCGGCGTGATCGGGTGGATCGGCTACGACTACGTGGGCGGCCAGGGCATCAGCGCCGAGATGATCAAGTTCAAGGTGGTCTCCGACACCCGGGCCGACGTCCATCTGGAGGTCCGCAAGGACCGGGACGGCCACGGCTACTGCGTGGTGCGGGCGCTCAGTGAGGACGGCTCGGAGGTGGGCCGCAAGGAGGTCCGGTTCGACCGGGCCGAGGACCGCGTCGACGAGATCGTGACCGTGGTGACCCGGTCCCGGGCGACCGCCGTCGAGCCGATGGGCTGCACGGCGGACGACGGCCCGAAGGGCTGACCCCCCGCGCCACCGCTGACGGCCCGCAGGGCCGACGGCGCTGAGGCACCCCCTGTGACCTGCGGTGATACGGGGCGGGGTGGCCGACCTGCGGGTGTGACGGTTTACCTTCTCCCCCTTTTCCTGCGGAATTGTTAGGCTCGTGGTTTCGCCCACCCGGCGAAGCAGATGTTTCCGGGTAGGGCGATCCTTTGTATTCCCAGTACCGACGAGGAGCACCTGTGACCCAGACCAGCGAAAACGTCACCTGGCTCACGCAGGAGGCGTACAACCAGCTCAAGGCCGAGCTGGAGTACCTGTCTGGTCCCGCGCGCACGGAGATCGCCGTCAAGATCGCGGCGGCCCGTGAGGAGGGTGACCTCCGGGAGAACGGCGGGTACCACGCGGCCAAGGAGGAGCAGGGCAAGATGGAGCTGCGCGTGCGGCAGCTCACCCAGCTCCTGGAGCACGCGAAGGTCGGCGAGGCCCCGGCCGACGACGGCGTCGTCGAGCCCGGCATGGTCGTCACCATCGCCTTCGACGGCGACGAGGACGACACGCTCACCTTCCTGCTCGCCTCCCGCGAGTACGCGAGCGCGGACATCGAGACGTACTCCCCGCAGTCCCCGCTGGGCCTCGGCGTCAACGGCAAGCGGACCGGCGACGACGCGGACTACGAGCTGCCGAACGGCAAGACCGCCACGGTGAAGATCCTGGCGGCGAAGCCCTACACCGGCTGACCCGGCCCGCCGCGCCACGCGGCACACGACGACGCGGGAGCCCCGGCCTTCGGACAGGCCGGGGCTCCCGCGTCGTTCTCTCATGCTGTCGGCGGGCCGTGGCCGGCCGACTGTCTCAGGCGGTGGCCGAGCGGTACTTGCGGACCGCGAGGGTGCGGAAGACCACGATGATCAGCGCGGACCAGAGGAGCGAGGCGATGATCGGGTGCTCCATCGGCCAGGCGCCCGTCACGGTCTTCGGGACGCCCGGCATCGTGTTCCCGAACAGTTCGCGGGCGCCCGCGACCGTGGCGCTGAACGGGTTCCACTCGGCGACGTGCTGGAGGAACGTCGGCATGCCGTTGACCGGGACGAAGGCGTTCGAGATGAACGTCAGCGGGAAGAGCCAGATCAGCCCGCCGGAGGTCGCCGCCTCCGGGGTGCGCACGGACAGGCCGATCAGCGCGCCGATCCAGGAGAAGGCGTAGCCGAGGAAGAGCAGCAGCAGGAAGCCGCAGAGGACCTTGCCGATGTTCTCGTGCGTGCGCCAGCCGACCAGCAGGGCCACCCCGGCGAGGACGACGAGGGTCAGCGTGGTCTGGACGAGGTCGGCGAGCGTGCGGCCGGTGAGGACCGCGCCCCGGGCCATGGGCAGCGACCGGAAGCGGTCGATGAGCCCCTTGTGCATGTCGTCGGCGATGCCCGCGCCGGCGCCCGCCGTGGCGAAGGTGACGGTCTGGGCGAAGATGCCCGCCATCAGGAACTCCTTGTACCGCTGCGGGTCGGTGGAGCCGCCGATGGAGATGGATCCGCCGAAGACGTAGGTGAAGAGCACCACGAACATCACCGGCTGGATGACTCCGAAAAGGATCATCTCCGGAATGCGGGTCATGCGGATCAGATTCCGCTTGGCGACGACCAGCGAGTCCTTCACCGACTGCGTGAGGCCCCCCGAGGGGCGGGGGGCCAGCGTGGGGCTGTCCTTGGCGATGGCGCTCACCGGTTCTCCTCCTTGGCGCGGGCTCCGCGAGGGCCTTGGGAACGTTCCGTTTCGGCTCGGCCCCCGGACTCCTCGTCCCCGTCCCTCCCGCCCTCGGCCGCGTGGCCGGTGAGGGAGAGGAAGACGTCGTCGAGAGTGGGCCTGCGCAGCGCGATGTCGTCGATCTCCACGCCCCGGGCGTCGAGGTCGCGGATGATCTCGGCGAGCAGCTTGGCGCCGCCGCTGACCGGGACGGTCAGTTTGCGGGTGAGCTGGACGACGGTGACCTCGCCCTTGCCGAGGGCGGCCAGTACGGACCTGGCGCGCTCGATCTCCTCCGGGCTGTGCACGACGACCTCGACGCGCTCGCCCCCGGTGCGGGCCTTCAGCTCGTCGGAGGTGCCGCGGGCGATGACCCGGCCGTGGTCGATGACGCAGATGTCGTTCGCGAGGTGGTCGGCCTCCTCCAGGTACTGGGTGGTCAGCAGCAGGGTCGTGCCGCCCGCGACCAGGTCCTCGATGACGTCCCAGAGCTGCTGCCGGTTGCGCGGGTCGAGCCCGGTCGTCGGCTCGTCCATGAACATCACGGGCGGCGACACGACGAGCGCCGCCGCGAGGTCGAGCCGGCGCCGCATGCCGCCGGAGTACGTCTTGGCGGGGCGGTCGGCGGCGTCGCCGAGGTTGAACCGGTCCAGCAGGACGGCCGCGCGGGCCTTCGCGTCCCGGGCGCTGAGCTGGTAGAGCTGCCCGACCATCTGGAGGTTCTCGCGGCCGGTCAGATATTCGTCGACCGCGGCGAACTGGCCGGAGAGCCCGATCGAGCGGCGTACCTCGTTGGGCTTCTTCAGTACGTCGATCCCGGCCACGACCGCCGTGCCGCTGTCCGGGCGCAGCAGCGTGGTCAGCACCCGTACGGCGGTGGTCTTGCCCGCGCCGTTGGGGCCGAGCAGCCCGAGGACGGTGCCCTCGGGGACGTCGAGATCGACGCCGTCCAGGGCTCGTACGTCACCGAAGGTCTTCACCAGACCCTCGGCGTGGATCGCACCTGGCATGGAGGGACTCCCCCGTCGCTCTTGAGATGACCGCGCCCGTACGGGTCTGGTGCCCGTACGGGCCTACTCGGCGATCCTAGGATTTACGGGGCGCGATCGCGCGCCGAATTAACGGCATCCGGCCACGCGGCGCGAAACAGCCTTCGGGCGGTGGCCCGGCAGGCGGCACCGCACGGCGCTCCTCCGGCCGACCACCCGGTGCCCGCCCCGCCCCGCACCCTCGACCGCCCGGCACCCTTGACCACCCGGCCGCCCGCCTCGCCCTGCACCCTTGACCACCCGGCGCCCGCCCCGCCCCGCACCCTCGACCGCCCGGCCGCCCCCGCGCGGCGACTCTCAGCCGATCACCCGGTAGCCCGCCTCGCGCAGCGCCGCCTCGACGTCCGCGCAGTGCTGCGGGCCCTTCGTCTCCAGCCGCAGGTCGACCTCCGCCTCGGTCAGTCCGAGGCGCGGGTCGGTGCGCACGTGGCTGATGTCGAGGACGTTGGCGTCGGCGACGGTCAGCGTGGCCAGCAGGGCGGCCAGCGCCCCCGGGCGGTCGGTGAGCCGCAGCCGCAGGCTGAGGTGGCGGCCGGCGGCGGACATGCCGTGGCGCAGGATGCGCTGCATCAGCAGGGGGTCGACGTTGCCGCCGGACAGCACCGCCACCACCGGGCCCCGGAACGCCTTCGGGTCGCTCAGCAGCGCGGCCACCGGGCTGGCGCCGGCCGGTTCGACGACCAGCTTGGCCCGTTCCAGGCAGAGCAGCAGCGCGCTGGAGAGCTCGTCCTCGGTGACCGTACGGACCTCGTCGACCAGCTCCTCGATCAGCGGAAACGGTACGTCGCCGGGCCGGCCCACCTTGATGCCGTCGGCCATCGTGGCCGGGTCGTCGATCGCGACGGGGTGGCCGGCGGCCAGCGAGGGCGGGTAGCAGGCGGCGCCCTCGGCCTGGACGCCGACGATCCGCACGTCGGGGCGCAGCGCCTTCACCGCGACGGCGACGCCCGCGGCGAACCCGCCGCCCCCGATGCCGACGACGATCGTGCGGACCTCGGGGCACTGCTCCAGGATCTCCAGCCCGACGGTGCCCTGCCCGGCGATGATGTCGGGGTGGTCGAAGGGGTGGATGAAGACCGCGCCGGTTTCCTCCGCGTACCGCTGGGCCGCCTCCAGCGTCTCGTCGACGACCTGGCCGCGCAGCCGCACCTGGGCGCCGTACTCCCGGGTGGCGGCGACCTTGGGCAGCGGCGCTCCGACGGGCATGAAGACGGTCGAGCGCACGCCGAGGAGGGAGGAGGCGAGCGCGACGCCCTGGGCGTGGTTGCCGGCGCTGGCCGCGACGACCCCGGCGGCCCGCTCCACGGGGGTCAGGCCGGAGATCCGCACGTAGGCGCCGCGCAGTTTGAAGGAACCGGTGCGCTGGAGGTTCTCGCACTTGAGGTGGACCGGGGCGCCGACCAGCTCGCTGAGGTGGCGGCTGCCCTCCAGGGCGGTCGTCCGCGCCACCCCGGCCAGCATCTTCTGCGCGCCCCTGACGTCGTCGAGGATCAGGGCCGGGTGTCGGGCGGTCGTGCGGAAGCTCATGACCGCAAGTCTTGCAGCTCCGAGGGGGCGCGGCGGACTTGTCCATGGCGGCCTGCGGCGATGTCCGCAGGTTTGTGCGGCACTGGTACGCGTTGCCCCGGGGCCGCGTACTCTGTCCCCCACCCATCCGACTCCGTACGAAGAGAGCCCCCGGCCATGCCCCCACAGGACATGACGACTGCTGCGTCTCCTTCCGGGGGCGCCGTCCCCGAACACCCGGGCCCCGAGGGCCTGTTGGACGCGCTCCAGCACCAGGTGGCGGTCTTCGCCCGCCGTGCCGAGCAGACCCGCCTCGGCGGGGTCGGCCAGGTGCGCAACTCGATGGACCGGGCCGCGTACCTGCTGCTGAACCGGCTCGACCGGGAGGGCCCGATGGGCGTCAAGGCGCTGGCGGCCGGGATGGGCATCGACTCCTCGACGGTGACCCGGCAGGTCGCGCCGCTCGTCGACACCGGGCTGGTCAAGCGCACCTCGCACCCGGAGGACGGCCGGGCCGTGGTGCTCCAGCTGTCGCCGCGCGGGCAGGCCCGGCTGAACGAGGTGCGGGCCTCGCGGCGGGAGCTGATGTCCCGGGTGACGGACGGCTGGAGCGAGGAGGAGCGGGACACGTTCTGCGCCCTGCTCACCCGGTTCAACGGTTCGCTCGCCGCCCGCCAGGCCGCGCACCAGCCGCCGCAGGCGGACTGAGCGGACCGGGCGGGAGCGCGGGCGGCGTACGGTCCGTCGGCGCGGGTCGCGTACGCGCCGCCCGTCCGGCCCGGCGGCCGCCCCGCCGTCGGCCGCCCCTCCTGCCGCACCCGTCACCGGCCCCTGCCCGCTCTGCGCGGCGGGGGCCTTGCCGTACGCTTCCCGAAGTTGCCCGATGATGACTTTTAAGAGGTAAAGGGGCGTGACGTGGTACAGCAGGATGGCCCGGCGGGTCCGGTGGAGTTGCTCTCCATCGACCAGGAGCGGGTGACCGCGGAGTGGATCGACGGCGTCAGCAGATCGCTCCAGGGCCGCATCAGCAAGGCCGAGGTCGACCGCGAGCTGCGTGAGCTGTACGGCGCGCTCGTGGACGGACTGCGGGCGGGGGACGAGGACGCCCGCGGCGACGGCTTCTCCGAGGTGCGGGCGCTGCTGACCGAGCTGTCGCGCAACCGCGCCCGGCAGGGTTTCACCCCCAGCGAGACGGCGATCAGCGTGCTGGCGCTCAAGCAGGCGCTGGAGCCCGCGCTGCGCAACGGTTCCGCCGAGGACACCACCGCGTACCTGCGGCTGGCCCGGATCCTGGACGATCTGGCGCTGCTCACGATCGAGGCGTACACCCGTACCCGCGAGCAGATCATCAGCTCGCAGGCGTCCCAGCTGATGGAGCTGTCGACCCCCGTGGTCAAGCTCTGGGACGGGGTCATCGCCGTGCCGCTGGTGGGCACCCTGGACTCGGCGCGCACCCAGGTCGTGATGGAGAAGCTGCTGCAGGCGCTGGTGGACACCGGCTCCGAGCAGGCCATCATCGACATCACCGGGGTCCCCGCCGTCGACACGCAGGTCGCCCAGCACCTGCTCAAGACGGTCGTGGCGGCGCGGCTGATGGGCGCGGAGTGCACGATCTCCGGCATCCGCCCGCAGATCGCGCAGACCATCGTGGCCCTGGGCATCGAGTTCGGCGACATCGTGACCAAGGCGTCCCTCGCCGACGCCCTCCAGCACGCGCTGCGCCGGTCCGGCGTCGACCTCGTCACCCGCCAGGACGGCGGCCGATGACCGAGCGCGTACCGGTCCTGCGGATCGGCGACATCCTGCTGGTCTCGATCCAGGTGGACCTGGAGGACCAGACGGTGCTGGACCTCCAGGAGGACCTGGCCGACCAGATCGTCGCCCGGTCGGCGCGCGGGGTCGTCATCGACATCACGGCGGTCGAGATCGTCGACTCCTTCGTCGGCCGCATGCTGGCCACGATCGCCTCCATATCGCGCCTGCTGGACGCCGAGACCGTCGTGGTGGGCATGCGTCCGGCCGTGGCCATCACCCTCGTCGAGCTGGGCCTCTCCCTGGGCGGTGTGCGGACGGCGCTCGACCTGGAGAAGGGACTCGCGCTGCTGCGCCGCTCCGCGACCGGTGCGGAACTGACATGACCGTGCCCTGGGCCCCGGAGGCCCCGCCGCAGACGCAGCCGATCACCCAGAACGACGACGTCGTCCGCTCCCGGCAGCAGGTCCGCACCTTCGCGCAGCAGTGCGGGCTGTCCCTGGTGGAGCAGACGAAATTCATCACGGCCGCGAGCGAGCTCGCCCGCAACACCCTGGTGTACGGCGGCGGCGGGGAGATGCGGGCCGGTCTGGTGGAGCGGCACGGGCGGCGCGGGGTCGCCGCGGTCTTCGCGGACTCCGGACCCGGTATCCCCGACACCGATCTGGCGCTGACCGACGGCTGGACCTCCGGCGGCGGTCTGGGCCTCGGGCTGAGCGGGGCGCGTCGGCTGGTCGACGAGTTCTTCCTGGACACGGAGGTGGACCGCGGCACGACGGTCACCATCGTCAAGTGGGCGCGATGAGCGAGCCGCAGCACCACCCGGGCGCGGCCTCGGGTGCGGAGCGCCGCGCGGAGGCCGGGGCGGGGCCGGAGCGGCCCGCCGAGGCCGCACACCGGCCTGAGCGCGCTGCCGAAGCCGCACCCGGACCGGAGCGCCGCGCGGAGACCGCCCCCGGGCAGGACCGGGCCGGGGCCGTGACCGGGCCCGTCGTGGTCGACTGCGAGGACGTGGCCTGGTTCCGGGACGCCGCCGAGATGCCGTCGGCGGCCCGGGGCGCGGCCGCCACCCTGGCTCGGCGGATCGGGCTGGACGGCTACCGGTCCTCCGAGGTCGCCCTGGCGGTCAGCGAGGCCGCGACCAACCTCCAGCGGCACGCGCGCGACGGGGCGCTGCTGCTGCGCGTCCTGCGCACGCCGGACCGGGCAGGCGTCGAGTTCGTCACCGTGGACACCGGCCCCGGCATCGCCGACGTCGAGGCGGCCCTGTCGGACGGGGTCTCCTCGGCCGGGACCCTCGGCATCGGGCTGGGCGCGGTCGCCCGGCTCGCCGACGCTTTCGACATCCACTCGCTGCCGGGCAAGGGCACCGTCATGGCTGCGCAGTTCTGGGCCCGCGAGGCCGGTGACGGCCCCACCGGCGGTACGACGTCGGTCGCCTCCGGTCTGACCCGGCCCATCAGCGGGGAGACGAGCTGCGGCGACGCCTGGGCCGTACGCATCGACGAGGGCGGCCCTGAGACGTCCCGGTCGTCGTCCTCCGACGCCGGCCGCGGCGGAGCGTACGGGACGCGCTCCCCCGGTCTCCTCGGCAGCGGCCCGGCCACGCCCGGGACACGTTCCTCCGCCGGTTCCGGCCGGTCCTCGGCCTCCTCGGAGCCGGCCGTCCTGGTCGTGCTCTGCGACGGCCTGGGCCACGGCCCCCTCGCCGCGCTCGCCGCCGAGGCCGCGGTGACGGCGTTCCGCCGGAGCGCCGCCCGCCACCCCGAGCCCCTGCTGCGGGACATCCACGGCGCGCTGCGCGGTACGCGCGGCGGGGCGGTCGCGGTGGCCAGGATCGAGCCGGCCCGGGGGCGCGTCCTGTACTGCGGCATCGGCAACGTGAGCGGGGTCCTCCTCGGCCCCGACTCCCGCAACGGCCTGCTGTCGGCTCCGGGCATCGTCGGCTCGCAGATGCGCAGCCTGCGGACGTTCGAGCTGCCGTGGAAGCCCGGCGGCGCCCTGATCATGCACTCCGACGGGCTGACCGAGCGGTGGAACGCCGACGCCATGCCCGGACTGCTCCGGCACACCCCGGCCGTGATGGCCGGGCAGCTGCTGCGCGAGGCCGGGGTCCGCCGCGACGACGCCGGCGTCGTGGTCGTCAAGGGGGACTGGTGAGCCTCGGCGCCACGGAACCGGCCACCCTCGCCGCGTACGACCTGACCACGCCGCAGGACGTCTTCGCCCTGCGGCGGATCGGGCAGAGCGCGGCGGAGGCCCTCGGCATGGACCGCCAGGACCAGGTACGCATCGCCACCGCGCTGAGCGAGCTGGGCCGCGACCGGCTGGGCTGCGAGGGGCTGACGGTCTCCTTCGCGCTGCCGCCGGGCCCGGAGCGCGTCCTCGCCGTCGTCTTCGGGTGGACGGGCGGCGCGAAGTCGGCCCCCGACCTCGATCCGGCCTCCCGGCTCCTGCACCGCGTACGCCACGAGACCGGCGGCGGACGGGAGCGGATCGTCGCCGAGCACCCGCTGCCGACGAGCTGGGTGGACAGTACGGACGCCCGGCGCGGGGTCGTCGACGCGCTGCGCCGCCACGCGTCCCCCACCCACGCCGAGGACCTGCGGGAGCAGACCCGCGACCTGATCACCGCCCTGGAGGAGTCCCGGGCCCAGCGCGAGGAGATGCGCCGCCTCAACGAGGAGCTGGAGGAGACCAACCGCGGCGTCCTCGCCCTCTACACCGAGCTGTCGCAGGAGCTGGAGGAGACGAACAGCGGGGTCGTCGCCCTCCACGCCGAGCTGGAGGAGAAGTCGGCCCGGCTGCGCGAGACCAGCGAGGCCAAGACGCGGTTCTGGCGCAACATCAGCCATGAGCTGCGCACCCCGGTCAACGCGGTGGTGGCGCTGACCCGGCTGCTGCTGGCGCCGGACTCCGCCCCGCTCACCGACGAGCAGCGGCGGCAGCTCTCGCTGATCGACGCCTCCGGGCAGTCCCTGCTCTCGCTGGTCGGCGATCTGCTGGACGTGGCCAAGGCGGAGGCGGGCCAGTTGGAGATCAACGCCGCGCCGACCGATCTGCGGGCGCTGCTGGCCCAGTTGGGCGCGGTGATGCGGAACACGGGGACCTCCGACGTCGCCCTGCTGATGCCGGAGCCCTCGGCGCTGCCGGTGGCCGTGACCGACGAGGCGCTGCTGACGCGCATCCTGCGCAATCTGCTGTCCAACGCCCTGAAGTTCACCGAGAAGGGCGAGGTCTCGCTGGAGTTCCGGGTGGACGCGCCGTGGATGGTCTTCACCGTCACGGACACCGGGGTGGGCATTCCGGAGGACGAACTGTCCAAGGTCTTCGAGGAGTTCTACCAGGTGCGCGGACCGCTCCAGCGGACCCACCGGGGCACCGGGCTCGGACTCCCGTACGCCCGGACCCTCACCGAACTCCTCGGCGGCGCCCTGCGGTTGTCGAGCACCCCCGGAGCGGGCACCCGGGTGGAGGTCGAGCTTCCCTTCACGCCCGTACCCCCGACATCCGCACCCGCCGCCCCGGAGAACACCCCGTGACCATGACCGCGCAGAGCGACAGCGCGCCAGGAACCGTCCTGGTGATCGACGACGACGAGACCAACCGCTACATCCTCACGAGCTGGCTCACGCGGGCCGGGCACACGGTGCTGGGCGCGGCCGACGGCTCGGCGGGGCTGGCCCTGCTGGAGGAGGCGGGCCGCTCCCTGCCGGAGGTGGCCGTCATCGACGTGCAGCTCCCCGACATGTCGGGCTTCGAGGTCTGCGAGCGGATCAAGGCCGACCCGCGCACCGCCTTCCTGCCGGTGGTCCACGTCTCGGCCGTCGCGGTCAACGCCGAGGACCACACCGAGGGGCTGAGCCGGGGCGCGGACGCCTACCTCGACCAGCCGATCGACCCGAACGAGTTCCTGGCGACGGTGACGGCCGCCCTGCGCTACACCCGGGCCCGCCGCCGGGCGGAGCACCTGACGCTGCGGCTGGCCGCGCTCAACCGGGCCACGCTGGACGTCTACCGGGCCGTCGGCTTCGCCGACTTCTGCGCGGCGGCGACCGGCGGTGCGGCCTCGCTCATGTCCGGCCCGGCCACCGCGATCTTCCTCAGCCCCGACGGCCGGCCCGTGCACAGCCACGCGGCCGGACCGGAGGCCGAGCCGGTCACCCTGCCCGCGCGGGCGGAGCTGCTGGACCGGCTGGCCTCCCCGGCCCTCGGCGGCTCCACCGGCACCGAGGCCGTCACGGTGTCGCGGGAGCGGTGGAGGACGCTGCTGCCGCTCGACCCGATCGACGACGACGTCGTCATGGTGGTGACCCGGACCAAGCGCGACCGGCCGCCCGTCTGCGTCGCCGTCCCGGCCGCTGCGGCCCGTACCTCCGACGAACGCGATCTGCTCCAGCAGTTGGTGAACGCCTGCGCGCTGGCGCTGGAGGCGTTGCGCACCTTCAACGAGGAGCACGCCCTCGCGCTGGCCCTCCAGCGCACGTTCCTGCCGGACCGGCTGCCCGACACCCCCAGCACGACGCTCGCCGTGCGCTACCGGCCGGCCTCCGACCACGCGGAGATCGGCGGCGACTTCTACGAGGCGCTGCAGACCCCGGCCGGGCTGCTGCTGGCCATCGGCGACGTGGCCGGGCACTCGCTGGTCGCGGCGACGGTGATGGGCGAGATCCGGCACGCGCTGCGCGCCTACGCCTTGGAGGGGCACCCGCCGCACCATGTCCTGGAGCGGCTGGACGCCCTGCTCTCGCACACCCGGCCGGGGCTCACGGTGACGCTCTGCCTGGTCCTGGTGGAGCCGGACGGCGGCCGGGTCCACATCGCCAACGCCGGTCACATCCCGCCGCTGCTGCTCGGCCCCGAGGGCGGGGCCGTCTACCTCGTCGACCACGGTCCGCTGCTGGGGCTGCGGCTCCCGCACCCCCCGGCGCACGTCCACCCCGTCGCCCCCGGCGCCCGGCTCCTGCTGATCACCGACGGGCTGGTCGAGGTGCGCAACCAGGACCTCGACCACAGTCTGACCGCGTTCCTCGACGCGGCGGTCTCCGGCCCCCGGGAGCTGGAGGACCTCTGCGACTTCCTCCTGGGCTCGTTCGGCGAGGGCAAGGAGGACGACATCGCGCTGCTCGCGCTGCACCTGGACGGGACGGGGTAGGGCACGCCCCCTCGACGCCGCCCGATGCCGCCCGACGCCTCACCGCCGTACGGGCCGGGCGCACGGCGTACGAACCGGTCGTGTCGCCCCTCTTGACCGCGCCCGGGTGACGGCGCTGCGATGTGGTGGTGAGCGATCGGGCGGACCACCGCGACCGGCTCCGCGCCCTGGAGTTCGACGCCTTCGTGGCGGGCGCGGGCGGCCGTCTGCTGCACACGGCGACGCTGCTCACCGGCGAGCCGCCGCAGCCCCCCGGCGCGTACCCGCGGGCCGAGCGCCTGCTGCACGCCGCGCTCTGCCGTACGTACGCGGAGTGGGACCGGCTGCACGGCGGCGACCCGTACGACCTGGCCCGCCGGGAGCTGGCCCTCCGCTTCGCCCGGGAGGCCCGGCGCCACCAGCGGCCGCGCGGCGGGCTGTTGGAGCGGCTGACCCCCGTCGAGCGGCTGGTACTGGTCCTGCGGATGTACGAGGAGGTCGGCGAGGAGCAGACGGCGGCGCTGCTCGGGCTGCCGGGCGACCGGGTCCGCGCGGTGTGCGCCCGCGCGGTGGCGGCGCTGCGGTCGGCCGGGCGGGGGCGGACCGCGCCGCCCGCCGGGGGCCGCACGGCGGGTGCGGGCCGCCGGGGCGCGGCATGAGCGGGGACCGCCCGGACCCGCGCGAGGAGCAGGTCCGCCGCATGCTGGACGGCCCGCATCCGGTGCTGCCGCCGGACCTGGCGGCACGGGCGGCGCGCCGGGGCGGCCGGCGGCTGCGATGGCGGCGGGCGGCGCACCGGACGGCGTTCTGGCTGCTGGCGGCGCTGCTCGTCGCGGCCCTCGTCCGGGCCGGGTTCGAACAGCCCTGGACGGCCGAGCCAGCCCAGGTGACTCCCCCGTTGGAGGGCTGGTGAGCCGTTGGGGCCCCGGCGGAGGCGGCCTACGCTGGAGGAGAAGGTCGTCGTACGAGCCGAGGAGGCCGTGGTGACCAGGAAGATCGCGGACTGCCGCGCCTATCCGAGCGAATCGAACTGCACCCTCACGATCACCGGTGAGGAGGAAGAGGTCGTCCGGGCCGCGAGCGAGCACGCCGCCTCGGTCCACGGACACGAGGACGGCCCCGAACTGCGCGCGCAGATCAGGGCCGAACTGGAGGACGAGAAGGCGGCGGTCTGACCGCAGGCGCCCCGCGCCGGGGCTTCGCGGCTCGGGGCCCCGCTTCGGACGGCCCGAAGGGGGCCCGCCGTGGTCGGCGGGCCCCCTTCACCGCTGCCCCGGTTCCGGGGTCAGCCCAGCGCCTGGGTGAGGTCGGCGAGCAGGTCGTCGCCGTTCTCGATGCCGACGGAGAGGCGCACCAGGTCCGCCGGGACCTCCAGCGGGGAGCCCGCGGCGGAGGCGTGCGTCATCCGGCCCGGGTGCTCCAGCAGGGACTCCACCCCGCCGAGCGACTCGCCGAGCGTGAACAGCTTCGCCCGGTTGCAGACCTCGACCGCCGCCTCCTCGCCACCGGCGACGCGGAAGGACACCATGCCGCCGAACGCCTTCATCTGCTTGGCGGCGACCTCGTGGCCCGGGTGCTCGGGCAGCCCCGGGTAGAGGACCTGGGAGACCTTGGGGTGCCGGGTCAGCAGATCGGCGACCTTGGTGGCGTTCTCGGTGTGCCGGTCCATGCGTACGGCGAGCGTCTTGATGCCGCGCAGCACGAGCCAGGCGTCGAACGGCCCGGCGACCGCGCCCATGGCGTTCTGGTGGTACGCCAGCTCCTCGGCCAGCTCCGGGTCGCTGACGACGAGCGCGCCGCCGACGACGTCGGAGTGGCCGCCCATGTACTTGGTGGTGGAGTGCACGACGACGTCCGCGCCGAGCGCGAGGGGCTGCTGGAGGTAGGGCGAGGCGAAGGTGTTGTCGACGACGAGGCGGGCCCCGGCGTCGTGCGCGACCTGGGCGACGGCGGCGATGTCGGTGATGCCGAGCAGCGGGTTGGACGGGGTCTCCACCCAGACCGCCTTGGTGCTCGGGGTGATCGCGGCCCGTACGGCGGCCACGTCCGAGGTGTCGGCCACCGAGAACTCCACGCCCCACCGCGAGGCGACCTTCGCGAACAGCCGGAACGTGCCGCCGTAGGCGTCGTTCGGGATGACCACGTGGTCGCCGGGGGTCAGCAGCGTCCGCAGGAGGCAGTCCTCGGCGGCGAGCCCGGAGGCGAAGGCGAGGCCGCGGCGGCCGCCTTCGAGGGCGGCGAGGTTCTCCTCCAGGGCGGTACGGGTCGGGTTGGCGCTCCGGCTGTACTCGTAGCCGCCGCGCAGTCCGCCCACGCCGTCCTGCTTGTACGTGGACACCTGGTAGATCGGCGGGACCACCGCGCCGGTGAGGGGGTCGGCCGTGTTCCCCGCGTGGATGGCGAGGGTCTCGAAGCTGTGCTGGTCGCTCATGGCCCCGAGGGTAGTTCGTACGGAGGGCCCTTACCGGCCACTCGCCGGTCCGGGGACAATGGGGCCATGGAGATTCTGTGGTTCCTGCTCGCGATGGGCCTGCTCGCCGCCGTCATCGGTCCGTGGGTCATGCGGCGCCGGGGCGGTGTCCGCCAGGTCGCCCCCGGTTCGCCGGACGCCGCCGACCCGGACGCGTACGGCTTCGCCCGTCAGGAGGAGCTGGACGTCCGGATGCCCGGCCCCGACCAGGACCTGCTCGACGTGCTCGACGTGGTCCAGGGCACCCAGAAGTGGCAGGCCGCGTCCCAGTTGCTGGCCGGTACGCCGAAGGAGGGCGAGCTGCGCTGGCAGCGGGTGCAGGCGTTCGCCGGCGCGGCCTCGCTGGAGCTGGCGCAGCGGCCCGGCGTCGGCGGCGCGTGGCTGCGGGCCTGGCGCTCGGAGGCCCCGAAGGACGCGGGCGGGGCGGCGGTGCACGCGGAGTTCCTGGTGCAGCAGGCGTGGCGGTCCTCGGCGGCGGGGAGCGACGACTTCCGGATCATCCTTGAGGAGGCCCGTACGGTCTGCGGCGGGGCGGCCCTGCTGGCGCCGGGCGACCCCGTCCCGTACATCGTGGAGCTGGCGGTGGCCCGGGGCCTCGGCTACACCCCGGAGCAGTTCGACCAGCTCTGGGCGAAGATCATCGACCGGGCCCCGGCGCACATGGGCGCGCACATCGCGGCGCTGCACTTCCACAGCGAGCGGTGGCACGGCTCGCGCAAGGACGCGGAGGCGTTCGCGACGGCCGCCGCCGCCCGCGCCCCGCAGGGCTCCCTGCTCGCCGCGCTGCCGCTGTTCGCGGTGTACGAGCACCTGCCGGAGATCAACCTCGTGCAGGGCTTCTACCGCAGCCAGGTGGTGACGAAGGCGGTCGAGGGCGCGATGTTCGCGGTGCACGCGGCCCGCCCCGACGACCCGATGCTCCCGCACGTACGGCATCTGCTGGTGCTCTTCCTGGTCCACATGGAGCGCTGGTCGGAGGCCATGCACCAGTTGATCCGGATCGACGGCCACGTGGGCGCCCTGCCGTGGACGACGGAGGCGGACCCGGCCGCGCGGTACGCGGTCTACCGGGCGCTGGCGGTCGCGGGGTACGAGGCGAACGGCGGCAGCCCGGCGACGCTGCCGCACTGAGCCGCCCCCGGTGCTCGGCGCGGCGGCGAGCGATGCGCCGCCGCCGCGTTGAGCACGGTGCGGTAACGGCTGCTGACCAGGGCTGATTCGCGTTGCCGCCGGTTCGCCCGGTGAGAGATACTCCGGGTCCCCCCACACGCGCGTTCGACTCGTACGTTCGGCCTTCGTGGCCGACGCCCACGGCCGACGTGCCCCCTTGTTCACTTCGCGTACCGACCCGGCGCCCCGTGCGCGCCCACGGGCGGGACGTCTTCCTTTCCCGTGGGGGGAACCGCCCGATGGGCCCAACACCGCGCGCCGCGCGCGCTCTCGTCCTGCTCGCGGGCTTCTACCTGCTCGGCCTCTTCCTGCTCGCCGCCCTGGCCGCCGCCGACTGGGCGGCGGCCGTCCACACGCCCGGCCCCTTCGCGCTGAAGGTGTTCATCGTCAGCGCGGTGCTCGCCCTCCCGATCGTCCGGGGCATGTTCATGCTCCGGACGCCCCCGTACGAGGACGTGCCCGGCGTACGGGTGGACGAGAGCCGGGAGCCACGGCTCTGGCAGACCGTGCGGGACATCGCCCAGCAGGTCGGGACCCGCGCCCCGGACGAGATCCTGCTCACCGGCGACGTCAACGCGGCGGTCTCCGAGGACTCCCGTCTCCTCGGGCTCGCGGGCGGCACCCGGCGGCTCCGCATCGGGCTGCCGCTGATGACGGGGCTGTCCGAGAGCGGGCTGCGGGCCGTGCTCGCCCACGAGATGGGCCACTACGGCAACGCCGACACCCGTCTCGCGGCGATCTCCGAGCGCGGTCGCGTCCACGTCCTGCGCACCGTCGCCCACTTCGAGGAACGCGCCGGCGCCAAGGTCTCCAAGGAGCGCGCCCGGCAGGAGAAGAAGGCCGCCGCGGCCGTCGCCAAGGGCAGGAAGGCGAAGGAGGTCGACACCACCGGCACGGGCGTCACCTACCGGGCGATGGCGCGGCTGTACACGGCGTACGGGAAGTTCTACCTGCGCGCCACCCTCTCCGGCTCCCGGCGCGCGGAGTTCGCCGCGGACGTCGCGGCGGCCCGGATCGCGGGCCGCGACGCGACCTCGTCGGCGCTGCGCGAGATCCCGGTCATCGACGCGGCCCACGACTTCTACCTGAACTGCTACGCGACGCTCGGCGTCGACGCGGGCCTGCTGCCGCCGCCCGGTGAGTTCCTCGGCGGCTTCCGCCACCTGCTGGCCGCCCGCCACGCGGAGCTGGACGCGCTGCGCGGCGAGCTGCCCACCGAACCGGTCTCCCCGTACGACTCCCACCCGCCGATCGCCGAGCGTGTCGCCCGGATCGAGGCGCTCCCGGACGACGGCCGCGCCTCGGACCCGGTCCGGCCGTCCCTGTCACTGCTGGCCGACGCGGACCGGTCCTTCGCCGCCGTCGAGGAGACCGTGCTCACGCCGGCCGCCCTGGGGCTGCGGCGGCTGGACTGGCCGGAGCTGGTCCACGCCGCGATGAGCGTTCAGACCGAGCGGTCCGCTCAGCGATTCGGCGCGCTGGCGCTCGGGACGGCGAGCGGCGAGGACACGTCTCCGCACGGGACGCACGGTGGCGGCGGCACACCGGGGCACGGGGCCGACGCCGACGGCACACCGGGGCACGGGGCCGACGCCGACGGCACGCCGGGGCACGGGGCCGACGCCCGCCCCGGCGCCGACGCCGACGCGGACCGCACGTCACGGCCGGAGGCGGCCCCGGAGGGCGACGGAGCCGGCGCCGCAACGCTGGGGACGCTGCTCGACGCGATCGACGCCGGGGCGCTGTGGCGGATCGCCGAACGGCTCCCGCGCTCCGCAGAGGCGGCTGCCGCGCACGGCCGGGCGGCCCGCGAGTTCGCCCGCCCCCAGCTCCGCGCGGGGCTCTCGCAGCTCGTCAGCGCCGAGTATCTGCGCCAGGGCCAGGCCCGCTGGCAGCTGTCCTGGGCGGAGTCCGCCGCGCTGGAGCTTCCGTACGGGCAGGTGGACGAACTCCCGGCCGCGCTGGAGGCGGCGGTGGCGGACCGCCCGGACACGGGACCGCTGCGCGCCCTGCTGGAGCCGGTGGCCGCGCCGGAGACCTCCGCGCCCGCCCAGGCCCCGGCTCCCGGCCCCACCGCGTAGCCGGGCCCCGGTCCCAGCCCGGTCCCGGCAACGGTTCACGTTCCGGTTCCGGTTCCGGTTCCGTCGAAGTCGGCGGAACCGGAACCTGTCACGCCCCACCCCGCCCACTCCACCCCGTCCCGTCCCACAGAGAGACGCCACGTGATCACCCTGCTCTGGGCCGTTCTGGCCGTCATCGTCCTCATCGTCCTGGCCATCGGCCTCTGGTTCCTGAAAGCCATCGTGCAGGGCGCCCTGGAGGGCTGGCGGAGCGGTTCGGAGGAGCCCGACGGCTCGGACGAGTCCGACGGCCCGTACGAACTGCCGGAGGAGTGCGCGGCCATCGGGCTGCTTCCCCCGGACCGGCAGAACACCGACAGCGCGAGCCCGGTGCCCGCCGAACTGACCGCCGCCCTCGACGCGGTGGCGCGCGGGGAGTGGGAGCCGGCCGCCGCGCTCCTGGGGCGTACGGCCGCCGAGCGCGACTGGGAGAACCGGTCGTCGTACGCGTTCGACCTGGGCGAGAAGGCCGCGCAGGACGACACCTGGCTGCTGGCGTGGGAGACGGCCCGCCCCGACGACCCGGACGCGGCGGTGGTGCGGGCCCGCAGCACGGTCTGCCTGGCCTGGGACATCCGGGGCGGGAAGCGGGCCCAGTACACGACGGGTGAGCAGTTCCGGGGCTTCCACGCGACGCTCCAGCGTTCGCGCGCCGAGACGGAGCGGGCCGCCGGGCTGAACCCGGAGGACCCGACCCCGTACATCACGGAGATCTGGACCGCGCTCGGCCTCGGCTACCCGCACGCGGAGATGGACCGGATCTGGGCGGCGATCACCGAGCGTGCCCCGTACCACTACGAGGCGCACTTCTCCGCGGTCCAGTACTGGTGCCAGAAGTGGCGCGGCTCGCACGAGCTGGCACGGGCGTTCGCCGCCGAGGCCGCCGCGAAGGCGCCCCTGGGCAGCCTGCTGACCGCGTTCCCGCTGATCGTGCACTTCGAGCACGACGAGACGACGGACCAGGAGGTCGACCGGACGCCGGAGATGGTGGCCCTGGTCGACGCCGCCCTCGCGGACGTGGCCGCCGCCGACCCGGCCCACCCGCGGCTGGCGGAGGTGCGCCATCTGCTGGCGTACTACCTCTCGCTCCAGGACCGCGACGAGGCGGCGGTGGAGCAGTTCCGGCTGGTGGACGGCTATGTGGGCGCCCTGCCGTGGCGCTACCGGGCCGATCCCGCCGCCGAGTACTGCTCCCTGCGCGACCAGTCGGTGCGCGCGGCGCCCGCGACCGCCTGAGCCAGGAACGGGTCGGGGCCGGGGAGCGGAGAGCCCCCGGCCCCGACGCCTTCCGGTGGCCCCGGCCGGAACGTGCCCCGTACGTCCGGAGGTCCGAACCGTGCTCCGTAGGTCCGGAGGTCCGGAACGTGCTCCGTAGGTCCGGGGGCGGGGCTCAGGGTGCGAGGGCGGCGACCGGGGCCCGCCCGGCGGCCGTGGTCACCAGAGCGCCCACCGCGAGCGCTCCGCCCACCCACATCACCGCCGTGACGCCGATGCCGTCCGCCGCGAGCCCGCCCACCAGGGCGCCCAGCGCGATGGCCCCGTTGAACACCCCGACGAAGAGCGAGGAGGCCGCCTCGCGGGCGTCGGGGGCGGCGAGCAGGAACCAGGTCTGCGTGCTGACCGAGACGCCGCCGTAGCTCAGGCCCCAGACCGCCATCAGGACGGCCGCGAGGGCGACGGAGCCGCCCAGCCACGGCAGCGCGGCGACGGTGGCCGCCAGGACCGTGGCGATCACCAGCAGGGTGCGGCGCGGGGAGCGGGCCGCACCGGCCCCGGCCAGGAAGTTCCCGGCCACACCGGCGACCCCGTAAACCAGGAGCAGTGTGCCGACGGCGCCCGCGCCGACCTCGGAGACGTCCTCCAGGACCGGCCGGACGTACGTGTACGCCGCGAAGTGCCCGGTGACCAGGAAGGCGACGACGACGAGGCCCGTACGCAGCCGGGGGTCGCGGGTCAGCCGCAGCGCGCCGCCGAGCGGAACGGGGGTCTCCGCAGGGAGCCGGGGCAGCAGCAGCGCCGCCGCGACCAGCACCGCTGCCCCGAGCCCGGCGGCGGCCCAGAACGCGGCGCGCCAGCCCGCGAAGGCCCCGAGGTACGTGCCGGCGGGGACGCCGAGGACGGACGCGACGGCGACGCCGCTGAAGACCAGGGAGGTCGCGGCCCCGGCGGACCGCGCCGGAACGAGCCGGACCGCGAGCCCGGCCGCGAGGGCCCAGACGCCGCCCATGCCGACGCCGACCAGGACCCGGGCGGCGACCATGGTCCCGAATCCCGGAGCCCACGCCGCGCCGAGGTTGCCGACGACCAGGACGGCGACCAGCGCGCACAGCGCCGTACGCCGGTCGGTGCGGCCGAGCAGCGGGATCAGCACGGGAGCGGAGAGCGCGGCGACGAGGCCGGTGATGGTGAGGGTCAGCCCGGCCACGCCCTCCGGGACGCCCAGGGAGCGGCCCATCGGCGTGAGCAGCCCGACGGGCAGCATCTCGGACGTGACCACCGTGAACGTGCCGAGCGCGAGGGCCGCGACACCCCACCAGCCGTTGCGCGGGGGCGTCGGGCCGGCGGCCCGGCCCGCTGAGGATTCCTGAACCTGCGTCATGCCCCCAGCCAAGCGAGGCCGGGTGCCGGGAACAACGGCCGAACGCTCATCCTTCCATGAGCTGGGCTCATGGATCGGGGCTCATGGATCGGGGCCCGGGCGCGGGGCTCGGGTTCAGGACTCCGGGCTCCGGGCTCCGGGCTCCGGGCTCCGGGAGACACTCGGACAAGCGACACCCGGGTGGCGGCCGGACAAACGACACCCGGGTGGCGGCACCCGGCTCGGGAAGGACGGCGGGGGAACACATGAGCAATCCGGAGATCCGGGAGCTGGAGGCGTTCCTCGCCCTGGCCGAGGAACTGCACTTCGGCCGGGCCGGGGAGCGCCTCTACCTCTCGCAGAGCAGGATCAGTCAGTTGCTGCGGGCGCTGGAGAGCCGGATCGGCGGGCGGCTGGTCGACCGGACGAGCCGCCGGGTGCGGCTCACCCCGCTCGGCGAGCAGTTGCACGCGGGGCTGCGGCCCGCCTTCGACGCGATCGTCACGACGATCGGCGAGGTGCGGGACGCGGCGCGCGGCCTCGGGGGCGTGTTCCGCGTCGGCTTCCAGGGGACGGCGAACGACGCGTTCCTGCGGGCGGTCGCGGCCTTCCGGGACGCCCACCCGGAGTGCGCGGCGGAGATCGCGGAGATCCCGCTCTCCGACCCGTTCGGCGCGGTGCACCGGGGGGAGGTCGACGCGGCGGTGGTGCTGACGCCGGTCCGGGACGACGCGCTGGTGGTGGGCCCGGTCTTCTCGACCCGGCCGCTGACGCTCGCCGTCTCCGACCGCCACCCGTACGCCCGCCGGGACGGCGTCGACGCCGAGGAGCTGGCGGACGGCCCGCTGATCGGCGTGGCGGGGGCGGCCCCGGAGTACTGGCGGCTGGCCCAGGCCCCGGTCGTCACCCCCGGCGGGCGGGCGATCCCGTCCGGGCCCGCGGTGAGCAGCCTGCAGGAGGGGCTGGCGCTGGTGCGGACGGGCCGGGGAGCGATGCTGCTGTGCCACCCTACGGCCGACTACTACGGCAGCCACGCCGTGGTCTTCGTCCCGGTGACCGGCCTCCCCGACTCCTCGCTCGCGCTGGTGTGGCACCGGCACCACGAGACGGCCAGGACCCGCGGCTTCGCGCGGGCGCTCGCGGACGTCGCCGAAGTCACCGGGTGAGCGGCCCCGCCCCGGAATCCCGGGGGCCGCTCCCGTGTTGTACGTGCCGAACACCGACACCCGGAGGAGCCCCCGCATGTTCCTGAACCGTCGCACCCCCGAGCTCCCCACCCCGGAGCAGGCCCTGCGCGGCCGCCCCGTCCCCGAGTTCACCGTCCCCTCCCGCCACACCGTCCTCGGCAACCCCCTGGTGGGCCCGTATCCGGAGGGCCTGGAGGTGGCGGACTTCGCGCTGGGCTGCTTCTGGGGCGCGGAGCGGAAGTTCTGGCAGACGGAGGGCGTGTGGACGACGCTCGTCGGCTACCAGGGCGGCTACACGGAGAACCCCACGTACGAGGAGGCGTGCTCGGGGATGACCGGCCACACGGAGGCGGTCCGCGTCGTCTTCGACCCGGCCGTCGTGTCGTACGAGGAGCTGCTGAAGCTGTTCTGGGAGTCGCACAACCCGACCCAGGGCTTCCGCCAGGGCAACGACGTCGGCACCCAGTACCGCTCGGCGATCTACACCCACTCCCCCGCCCAGGCGGCGGCGGCCGACGCCTCCCGTGAGGCGTACCAGAAGGTCCTGACGGCCTCGGGCCACCGGGAGATCACGACGGAGATCCTCCCGGCCGAGGGCCGCCCGTTCTGGCCGGCGGAGGCGTACCACCAGCAGTACCTGGACAAGAACCCGGGCGGCTACTGCGGCATCGGCGGCACGGGCGTCTCCTGCCCGATCGGCGTCGCCCCGGCCGGGGGCTGACCCGGCCCGGGCCCGTGGGGCCCTGCCGGACCGGGCCCCGCGCGAAGCCTGCCGGACCGGGACCCTGGCAGCACTCGCCGCCTGACGTTCGGGCCCGCGCGAGGTCTGCCGTCAGGCGGCCAAGAGCAGTGCGCCCACCGGCCGCCGCGCCGGGCCCGTCGGTCCAGTGGGCCGGGCCGGCGCGGCCTCACGCACCGGCCGCCGTCCACCGTCTGCGACGGAGGCACGGGAGCGGATGCGCGACCGGGCCGCCGTGAGGCTCACCAGCCGCTCGCCGGCCAGCGCCAGCACGTCCGCGAGGGTCAGGCCGAGCGCGCGGGCGGCGGCGGCCAGCACCTCGGAGGACGCCTCCTTGCGCCCGCGCTCCACCTCGGAGAGGTACGCCAGGGAGATTCGGGACGCCTCGGACATCTCCTTCAACGTCCGCCCCTGGGCCTTGCGTTCGCGGCGCAGCACGTCGCCCACGAGGTCCCGCCACAGCGGCTCCCCGAGCGGGGCGCCGCCCGGCCCCGGGGCCGCCGCCGGGACCGGGCGCAGGGGGCTCACGTCGGCCTGGTTCGTCGCTCGGATGCTCACCGCTCCACCCTAGGAGCGCGTCACGGCCCGCGCACGGTCCGCGCGTTGCGCTCCGGGCGAATCCGCTGTCGGCGAAGTTCCGTGGCCGCGGCACAGGTTGGGGGAACGGCCGGTCCGGCGCCGGTAGCAGGCGATCGCGAGCCGGTGACCACAGCGAAGCCGCTGACCACGGCGAAGCCGGTTGCGGCCGCCGCACCCGGCGCCCGTCAGATCAGGCCCTGCGCCAGCATCGCGTCCGCGACCAGCTCGAAGCCCGCGATGTTCGCCCCGACCACGTAGTTGCCGGGGCTGCCGTAGCGCTCGGCGGTCGTGTAGCAGGAGTCGTGGATGTGCCGCATGATCTCGGCGAGGCGCTCCTCGGTGTGGGCGAAGGTCCACGAGTCCCGGGACGCGTTCTGCTGCATCTCCAGCGCGCTGGTCGCGACCCCGCCCGCGTTGGCGGCCTTGCCGGGGGCGAAGGCGACGCCCGCCTCCTGGAGGACGCGGACCGCCTCCGGGGTGGTGGGCATGTTGGCGCCCTCCGCGACGGCCTTGACCCCGTTGCGTACGAGGTCGAGCGCGTCGGACTCGTGGAGTTCGTTCTGCGTGGCGCAGGGCAGGGCGACGTCCGCGGGGACCGACCACACCCCCGTACCGGCCACGAACCGGGCGTGGGCGCCGCGCCGCTCCGCGTACTCCGAGACCCGGCCCCGGCCGGCCTCCTTGATCTCCTTGAGGAGGGCGAGGTCGATGCCCTTCTCGTCCACGACGTAGCCGCTGGAGTCCGAGCAGGTCACGACGGTCGCGCCGAGCTGCTGGGCCTTCTCGACGGCGTAGATGGCCACGTTGCCGGAGCCGGACACCGCGACGGTCTGGCCCTCCAGGGACTCGCCCCGGCTGCGCAGCATCTCCTCGGTGAACAGGACCGTGCCGTAGCCGGTGGCCTCGGTACGGGCCTGGGCGCCGCCCCAGCCGAGGCCCTTGCCGGTGAGGACGCCGGACTCGTAGCGGTTGGTGATCCGCTTGTACTGGCCGAAGAGGTAGCCGATCTCCCGCCCGCCGACGCCGATGTCACCGGCCGGTACGTCGGTGTACTCGCCCAGGTGGCGGTGGAGCTCGGTCATGAACGACTGGCAGAACCGCATGATCTCGGCGTCGGACCGGCCCTTGGGGTCGAAGTCCGAGCCGCCCTTGCCGCCGCCGATGGGCATGCCGGTGAGGGCGTTCTTGAAGATCTGCTCGAAGCCGAGGAACTTCACGATGCCGAGGTTGACCGAGGGGTGGAAGCGCAGGCCGCCCTTGTAGGGGCCGAGCAGGCTGGAGAACTCCACCCGGAAGCCCCGGTTGACGTGGATGTCGCCGGAGTCGTCCGACCACGGCACCCGGAAGATCAGCTGGCGCTCGGGCTCGCATATGCGCTCGATGACGCGCGCGTCGACGAACTCGGGGTGCCGCGCCAGCACCGGACCGAGCGTCTCCAGGACCTCGCGGACGGCCTGGTGGAACTCCAGCTCGCCCTGGTTGCGGCGGAGGATCTCGGCGTAGAGCGGCTCGATGAGGTCGGCCGCCTCGTGCGTGCGGGCGGAGTCGGGCGCGTCGGGGATGAGCGGCATCTGATCAAGACCTTCCGTGGTCGGCTCGTGCGCTTCGGCGCCCCCGTCCCGGAGCGCCACCGGTCCGCATCCCCCGCCGGAGCCGCGCGGACTCCCGATCGGGGGGACCGTGTGGCCGTCGCCCGGCGGGGCGATGCGCTGGACCGTCGTACGGTTCGATTCTCCAGGGATGCCCGATGATCTTCGAGGACCATCCACATAATGACCATGATCAGCCGTTTCGCTCAGCACCCGCACGCCCGCCGCAGGGGCTCCGGCCTGCCCGGGCGCAACGGTCCGGGCGCGTCACGCGACGTCGCCCCGGAGGACCGCGGCACGGTCGCCCGTGACGAGGATCACCTTGCGGAACGGTCCCCGGGCGGTCCGCGGGGAGCCGCGCCGCACGTCGCGGGCCCGGTCGCCGCCTCCCGGGGCGCCGCAGCGGGGCGAGGGTAATGGACCGGTGAAATCCGGCCATGCGTAAGGGAGTTACCGGTCAGGAACAGGGGCACCCCGGCCGGAGATCCGTCATGATGCCCCCATGTCGAAGCCACGGGGGCGTCGGAGGAGGCAGCCTCCTGACCGGGCGCGGATGCGATACGGGACGGCCGGGACCGGCGGTGGCGCCGCCGCCCCGCACCGCCGGGGCATGTCGGCGGCACCGGCCCCGCCGCCGCACGGTGCGCGGGCGTCCGTCCCCGCGTACGCCCGCCCCGCCCCGTACCCCGCTCCGGGCCTCCGGGAGCCGCGCGTCCCCAAGGGCACCGGGGAGATGCGGCGCTTCCTGGCGGTCGGCCTGGACTGCTACCTGTGCCTGCTGGTCGTGGGGCTCCTGGTGCGGTCCTGCGTGGACTCCGGCGTGACGGGGCGCGCGGTCGCCCTGCTGGTCGTGCAGCTCGCCGTGCTGTCGTTCGCCAACCAGGTGCTGCTGACGATGGCCGTCCGGGCGAGCGCCGGAAAGCTGATCATGGGCGTCCGGGTGATCCGGCTGCCCGACGCGGGACGGCCGGGCTTCCGCCCGCTGGTGCTGCGCTGGCTGTACGGGCTCCTCTGGCTGCCGAGCCAGCCGTGGCGCCGCCTCAGGACCCCGGCGGCGGGCCCCGGCCCGGAGTGCCCCGGGACCCGTCCCGCCGACCCGCACGGGGACCTGGCGGGGGTGCGCCAGGTACGCCGCAGCGACCTGCGGTCCTACCGGGCGGCGGTGCGGGGGCGTCCGCACTGACACCGCGCGAGGCGGCTTCGCGGGAGCCTCCGCCTCAGCGCCAGTCGCCGATCACCCAGGCCACCAGGCGGGGGCGGGCGGTGTACGGATCGCACGCGACGACCGCGTCGGCGGGGACGATGTCGCGGGTGACGGCCTGCCCGAAGTCGCTGACCACCCGGTCGAAGCCGCCGGAGAGGTCGCCGGGCTCCCCGACCGTGACCGGGGCGGCGGACGCGGCCGGGGCCTCCTCCGCGCAGCCGACGTGCGGAAGGGGCTGGCCCAGATACCAGCCGCCGGCGAAGACGGCGTACAGGACGGCGGCGGCGCCCAGGCGGCGCGGGGTTATCCAGTGAGGCACGTGCGGGAGTGTTCCACAGCCCGCCGGCGGGACCCGGCCGATGGGCCGTCAGAATCCGTAGCCTTCCCGGCCGTCGCGCGGCCGGAAGCGGGCGATCCGTCAGGAACCGCCGCGCTCGCGGCCGTTCGACCACCGCAACCTGGCGGGCCGCCGGAATCCGCCGCGCTCCCGCCCGTTCCCCTCAGGAGCCGGCGTCGGCCCGTTCCCCCTCAGGAGTCGGCCTCGGCCCGCTCCCCGGCGGCGCGCTCCCGGGCGTTCCGCATGGCCGCCGCCGTGCCGACCGCGTCGTACTCCGGGCCGACGCCCGGCACGATCACCACGTCGCCGTCGAGGTGCCGGGTCCGCAGCGGCAGGATCTCCTGGTAGGCCGGGGACGCGTACCAGGCACGGGCCTCCGCCATCCCGGGGAAGCCGACGACGACCACGTCGCCCGGCCACGCCCCCTCCAGCACCTCCACCTTGCCGCCGTGCACCAGGAAGCGCCCTCCGTAGGGCTCCATGGTGGCCTGGATCCGCTCGATGTAGCGCAGCACGTCGTCCTCGACGGGGCTGTCGGAGGGGCGCAGGTGGGCAAGGGCGTACGCGGTCATGGTCCGGTCCTCCGTCGTGGGGCGGGGTGCTCTTCCTGACGCCTCCGATGCTGCCGGAGGGCCCGGAGGGCGTCGATTACCCCGGAGGTCATGACGCCGGGCCGCACGTCGCCGCAGCGGCCCCGGGACACGCCGAAGGCGGCGGCTCCCGGAGCGTTCCGGGGGCCGCCGCCTTCGGTCGGGGACGGGGGTGGCGCGGGGAGGAGAAGGGCGGGTGGATCAGCCCTGGGAGCCCGCCGTCCACTGGGCCCAGCTCATGTTCCAGCCGTTGAGGCCGTTGTCCGGGGTGATGGTCTTGTCCGGGGAGTTCTTGACGATGACCACGTCGCCGATGAGCGAGTTGTCGTAGAACCAGGCGCCCGGGGCGCTGGGGTCGTTCGCGCCCTTCACGTCGGCGAGGCCCACACAGCCGTGGCTGGTGTTGGCGCTGCCGAAGATGCCCTTGCCCCAGTAGTTGCCGTGGATGAAGGTGCCCGACGTGGACAGGCGCATGGCGTGCGGCACGTCCTTGATGTCGTACTCGCCCTTGCCGTCGTCATCGGTGAAGCCGACGGTGGCGCCGTTCATCCGGGTCTCCTTGTGCTTCTCGGAGATCACCATCTGACCGTTGTACGTGGGGTTGTCCGGGGAGCCCGCGGAGATCGGGATCGTCTTGATCGTCTTGCCGTCGCGGGTGACCGTCATCTGCTTGGTCTTCGCGTCGACGGTGGAGACCTGGTTGCGGCCGATCTTGAAGGTCACGGTCTTCTGCTGGACGCCGACGACGCCGTCCGCACCCTCGACGCCGTCGAGCGCCAGCTTCAGGGTGACGGTGGAGCCGCCCTTCCAGTAGTCCTGCGGGCGGAAGTCCAGGCGCTGGGCGTTGAACCAGTGCCCCACGACCTCCTGGCCGCTGCTGGAGCTCACGGTGATGCCGGCCTGGACGGCCTTCTTGTCCGTGATCTCCTTGTTGAAGTTGATCGAGACGGGCATCCCGACGCCGACCGTGGAGCCGTCCTCGGGGGTGAAGTTCCCGATGAAGCTGTTGTCGGGCGAGACCGTGGTGAAGGAGCTGTTCTCGTGGGCCTTGCGGCCCTTCGCGTCCTCGGCCGTGGCGTCGATCTTGTACGTGGTGGAGCGCTCCAGCTGCCCGGAGGGCTTCCAGCTCGTGCCGTCGGCCGAGATCGCGCCCTCGACCGCGGTGCCGTCCGCCGTGGTCATGACGACCTCGGTCAGCTTGCCCTTGGCGACGGTGACCTGGGCCGCGTTGTTGATGCTGGCGTTGGTCGCGCCGTTCTTCGGCTTGATCGCTATCTGTGCCTCGGAGGCATCCTCGGCCGCCGCCTTGTCGACGTCCTGCTGCGACGACTCGGAGCTGTTGGCGCTGGTCTTGCCGCCGTCGCCACCGTCGTCGTTACAGGCCGAAAGCACCAGCACGCCGCCGAGCAGTGCGGACACGGCCACCAGGCCCCTGCGCCGCTTGCTGTCCGTCATCACACGCTTCTCCATCGTTGCCGATTTCCCCAAAAAACCCCGGACGGGACCGCCAGGCGGCATTCCCCGTCAATGTTCCAAGAACACCCGGAAAGGACGCTCCGTTCCACATCCGCGACGGATGTGGGGAACACCACTCATCGACGCACCTCCGGAAGCGGCGGTTCCCGATGCCGGGAGCCGGTTTCCGCCACCGCACGGTGCGGCCCCGGTCCGCCGGGGGGCGGAGGCCGGGGCCGGTGTTCTCACACGTCACACCCGCTGCGCGGGGCCACCGTCCTTGCCGTCGTTCCTCCCATTGTGCGCGACCGCGCCGCCGTACCCCTCCTCGTCGTCCCCGTCCCGCGGCAGGAAGAGGCCCTCCTCGCCGTCGTCCGCGTCGTCCCAGTCCTCCGCGTCGGGGTCGTACTCGATGCTCTCGCTGCTCCAGGACGCCTGGGCCAGCTCGACCCCGGGCACCTCGCTGACCAGGTCGAAGGGGTCGACCAGCGACGCGAGCGCCTCTGCTCCGTCTGCCCGGACCGTGGCCTCGGCATGCATCCGCTCCTCGGCGGTGTCTCCCCCGGCGACCCCCGCGACGGGCTCCCCGTACTCGGCGGCGATGGATTCGAGGGCGGTGCCGGTCAGGGCGTCGAGGTCGGTGATCTCCAGCACCATCTCAACGCGAAGCCGAACAAACCTGGATGTCTCATCAGTGCTCATGGCCGGAGCGTACGGGCCGCCGGGGCCGCGACTTTCCACCGACCCGCTGCTTTGCTTAGCATCGGCCCACGGGGCTAACTCATGGTTGTCGCAAGGGGATCGAATCTGTGTCCGTCGCTCGTCGCACGCTGCTGACCGCCACCGCATCCGGCACACTGCTGGCCGCTCTCTGGTTCGTCCCGTCGGCCAACGCGACCGGTGAGCGGTCCGCCGAGGACGCTCAGGCCGCCGCGTCCGGGCAGTCCGCCGCCGAGGCCGGCGACGCCTCGGGAATCCGCCTCGCCGACACCGGTCCGGGCCTGGACACCACCCCGTATCTCATCGGCGGTACGGCCCTGTTGGGCATCGGCGCGGGCTTCGTCACCTACTCGGTGCGCCGCTCGGGTCCGCGCTCGGCGTACTGACCGGAGCACGCTCCACGGCATACGGAAGGGTTCCCGCACCGCGCGGTGCGGGAACCCTTCCGCGTACGCGTACGGGACCGGCTCGGGCTCGCCCGTACGCGTACGCGGCCGTGTCCTCAGGCCAGCGGGCCCGTGACCGGCTCCACCGCCGCGACCAGGCCGCCCGCCCGGACGAACGCGTCGGCCGCGGCCAGGTCCGGCGCGAGGAAGCGGTCCGGCCCCGGGCCCTCCGCCCCGGCCGCCCGCAGCGCGGCCACGGCGGCCTGCGAGGCGGGGGCGGGGACGAGCCCCTCGGCGGCGCGCAGCTCCACGGCGCGGGTCGCCGCGTACAGCTCGACGGCGACGATCCGGGCCAGGTTGTCCACGGCGGTACGGAGCTTGCGCGCGGCGGACCAGCCCATGGAGACGTGGTCCTCCTGCATCGCGGAGGACGGGATGGAGTCGGCGGACGCCGGGACCGCGAGCCGCTTCATCTCGCTGACCAGGGCGGCCTGGGTGTACTGGGCGATCATCAGCCCCGAGTCGACCCCGGCGTCGTCCGCGAGGAACGGCGGCAGCCCGTGCGACCGGTTCTTGTCGAGCAGCCGGTCGGTGCGGCGCTCGCAGATCGAGCCGAGGTCGGCGGCGACGATCGCGAGGAAGTCCAGGACGTACGCGACGGGCGCGCCGTGGAAGTTGCCGTTGGACTCGACCCGGCCGTCGGGAAGAACCACCGGATTGTCGACGGAGGAGGCCAGTTCGCGGCCCGCGACGACGGCGGCGTGGTCGAGGGTGTCGCGGCCCGCGCCGTTGACCTGGGGGGCGCAGCGGACCGAGTAGGCGTCCTGGACCCGGGGCGCGTCGTCCTGGTGATGGCCGGTCAGTCCCGAACCGGCGAGCACGCGCAGCATGTTGTCCGCGCTCGCGCCCTGACCGGGGTGCGGGCGGATGGCGTGCAGCTCGGGGGCGAGCACCTTGTCCGTGCCGAGCAGCGCCTCCAGGGAGAGGGCGGCGGTGATGTCGGCGGAGGTGTAGAGGTTCTTCAGGTCGGCGAGGGCCATGACCAGCATGCCGAGCATGCCGTCCGTGCCGTTGAGGAGGGCAAGGCCCTCCTTCTCCCGCAGTTCGACGGGGGTGATGCCGTGCGCGGCGAGGAGTTCGCCGGCGGGCCGGACCGTGCCGTCGGGGCCCTCCGCCTCGCCCTCGCCCATCAGGGTGAGCGCGCAGTGCGAGAGCGGCGCGAGGTCGCCGGAGCAGCCGAGGGAACCGTACTCGTGGACCACGGGCGTGATGCCCGCGTTCAGCACGTCGGCCATGGTCTGCGCGACCTCGGGGCGCACGCCGGTGTGACCGGAGGCGACCGTCTTCAGCCGGAGGAACATCAGCGCGCGCACGACCTCGCGCTCGACGCGGGGGCCCATGCCCGCCGCGTGCGAGCGGACGATGTTGCGCTGGAGCCGCGCCCGCAGGTCGGTGCTGATGTGGCGGCTCGCGAGGGCGCCGAAGCCGGTGGAGACGCCGTAGACCGGCTCGGGCTTGGCCGCGAGCGCGTCCACGATGAGGCGGGAGGCGGCCAGGGCGTCCACGGCGGCGGCGGAGAGCTCGACCCGGGCGCCGTGGCGGGCCACGGCGACGACGTCCTCGGCGGTGGTTCCGGACGTCCCCACCACGACAGTGTGCATATCCATATTCAGCAGCGTACGGATTGAAACCCTCCATGTCACTAGTGATGCCGCGCAGGACCCCTTACGGCACCGGGTGGCCGCGGAGGGGGTTCGCCCACCCCTCACGACGCCGAGTCGGTCCCACACCCCCTCACGAAGCCGACGCCGAGGCAGACCGCCCGCCCCTCCCCGCGACGCCGAGGCAGGCACGCAGGCAGCCCGACCCCTCACGGCCGGTTGCCGCGCAGCCTGCGCCGGTCGTGGGCCGGGGTCGGCGGGGAGTCCGCGAGCCGGACGACCTCGCCGTCCCGGCCGGCCACCACGGGCCCCGGCGAGCGGGCGGCCTTGGCCCGGTACTGCGCCGCGTCCGCGAGCCGGAACAGCCGACGGGCCGAGTGGACCGGGCCGATCGGGTCGCCGGTGGAGGCGACCCCGCAGGCCACCCCCTCGCCCAGTTCGATCACCGCCGCCCGGTCGCACAGCTCGGTGGCGACGCCCACCACCGCGTCGGCCGGCGGACCGGCCGCCAGGAGGCAGAACTCGTCACCGCCCAGCCGGGCCGCCAGGGCCTCGGGAAGCATCGCCCCGCACAGCGACAGCACGGAGGCGAAACGTTCCAGCAGGCGATCGCCGACGGCGTGGCCGAGGGTGTCGTTCACCGCTTTCAGGCCGTTCAGATCGCAGACGACGAGGCTGACGACCGTGCCGTCGAGCCGGTGCCGCTCGACGGCCTCGTCGAGCCGGATGTCGACCGCGCGCCGGTTGGCCAGCCCGGTCAGCGGATCGGTGAAGGCCAGCTTGCGGACCTCTTCGAGCCGCTCGGTCTGGGCGATCCCGGAGGCCACGACGGCGGCGAGCACGGTCGCGAAGTCCGCGTCCCCCCTCCCGAAGACGGGCCGCCCGACGGGCCGCGCCACGTACAGCTCGCCCCACGCCCGGCCGTGCAGCACGATCGGCGCGACCACGCAGCAGCCCCGGCCCCGCCGCCGGAGCGCGGCGACCCGCTGGTGGCAGTACGGCCGGGCGCCCCGCGCGGGACCGCCCGCCCCGGGCTGCCCGTCGGCGGTCTCCACCCAGGCGTCGGGCTCGCCGCCGCCCGCCCAGCGCTCGTGCAGGAACTCGGTGATCTCCGGGAACTGGTGGACCGGGTACGCCTCCTCCTCGGGGAACTCCTCCTCCCCGTCGGCCCGTTGGCCGGCGTTCACGAGCACCCGCAGCCGGCCCCGGTCCCGCTCCCACACCGAGAGCGCGGCGAAACTGCCGTGCAGCGCCTCGCACGCGCCCAGCGCCGCCGCCCGCCACGATTCACGCGGCGTGTAGGTCGCCGCCATGGCCTGCGCCAGCGCCACCACGGCCCGCAGCCGTTCGTCGTCACCACCCATTCATCCAGCTTATGTAAATCTGTCCCCTTTTGATCGTTTGGTGCGTCACTAGTTTCAACTATTTCCGCGCCGCACCGTCACCCTGCGTTACGTACGCGCTCCGTCACGCAGGGGGCCGCCCGCGCCGTCATGCACCCCGCCGCCACGTCGCCGCTCGACCGCCCGCGCCGTCACTCGCCGGGCCACACCGGCCGCCGCTTCTCGTTGAACGCGGCCACTCCTTCCGCCCGGTCCCCGGAGAAGGCCACGGACCGCCAGGCCGCGTCCTCGACCTCCAGGCCCGCCCGCAGGTCGAGCCCCTGCCCCAGCCGGAGCGCCTTCTTGGCCGCGCGCAGCCCGACCGGCGAGTTGGCGGCGATCCGGCCGCCCAGCGCGAGCGCCTCCTCACGGTCCCGGCCGGCCTCGACCAGTTCGTCGACCAGGCCCAGTTCGCGCGCCTCCGCCGCCTCCAGCCGCCGCGCGGTGAAGACCAGTTCGGCGGCGCGCGCCGCGCCCACGCGGCGCGGCAGGAGCTGTGTGCCGCCGCCGCCCGGGATGACGCCCACGGACACCTCGGGCAGCCCGACCACGGCGGTCGCGTCGGCGACGATCACATCGCAGGCGAGGGCCAGTTCGAAGCCGCCGCCGAGGGCGAAGCCGTGCACGGCGGCGATCACCGGCATCGGCAGCTCCAGGACCCCGGTGTAAGCGGCGCGGGCGGTGGGCCGCTGGCGGACGAGTTCCGCGTCGGTGAAGGAGTTGCGCTCCTTGAGGTCCGCGCCGACGCAGAAGGCCCGCTCGTGGCTGGAGGTCAGGACGGTGGCCCGGACGCCCTGGTCGGCGCCGAGGGCGTCGCAGGCGGCGGCGATGGAGCGGGCCATGTCGGTGGAGACGGCGTTCATCGCCTTCGGCCGGTCCAGGACCAGCTCGGCGACGTGCTCCTGCCCCTCATGACGTCGCACGACGACGAACTCCCCGTACCGCTGCTCGGACGTGACGGTCATGGCTGCACCCCTGTCGGTCGACGGCACCCGTTAACGAGCGTTATCCGACAGGAATCCTAGACACGAGTGCCGGGCCACCGACAGGGCGAAGCCACCGCGACCGCCCGGGAGCCGGCCTCACCACGACCGCCCGGAAACCGGCCTCACCGCGCCCGCTCAGGGGCCGCCCGGCCGCGACCGCCCAGGGGCCGGCCGGCCGCAACCACCCAAGGCCGGTCCCGCCGCACTCGCCCGGAATCCGGCCCGGCCGCAACCGCCCGGGAAACCGGCCCCGCCGCACTCGCTCAGGAGCCGGTCTTGCCGCGCCGGGCCAGCAGCCACGGCTCCACGACGCCCAGCCCGCGCACGGGCCGCTGCCACATCGGCTGGAGCCCGAAGCGGTACGTCGGCAGCGGCGGCTCCTCCGCCGGCTCGCGGCCCTCCTTCTCGGCGAGCCGGGCCCGCTCGGCGGCGGCCGCCACGGCCTCGGCGGCCTGCGCCTCGGACTCCGGGGCCTCCCCGTGGCGGACCAGCTCGGCGGCGAACGCCCCGTCCACCAGGACGGCGTCCTTCGGAGCTATCGAGGTCAGCCGGCTGGCGAGGTTCACCGTGGTGCCGAAGACATCGCCCATCCGGGTGGTGACCGTGCCGAAGGCGATGCCGACGCGCAGGGCGGGCATCGTCTCGTCCTGGCCCATCGCCTCGATCAGCCGGAGCGCTATCTCGGCGGCCGTGCCCGCGTCGTCGGCGGCGAAGAGGACTTCGTCGCCGAGGGTCTTGATGAGCCGGCCGCCGTGGGCGGCGACCAGGTCGGCGGCGGTCGTCTCGAAGGACTCGACCAGCTCGCCCAGCTCCTCCTCCTCCAGCCGCCGGGTCAGCCGGGTGAAGCCCACCAGGTCGGCGAAGCCCACCGCGAGGCGCCGGTCGACCATCTCCTCGTCGTCCGCCGCCTGCACGACCCGGCCGGTGGCGGCGGCGAGCTGGCGCCGCCACACGTAGACGAGGAACTCCTGGAGCTCCGGCAGCAACAGCTCGACCAGCGGATACGTGACCTCGGTCCGGGTCATGCCCGGCTCGGGCGGCTCGGTCAGGCCCTCCAGGAACGAGTCGATCTGCCATTCGGCCAGCCGGGCGGTGGTCTGCCCGGTCGAGCGGGCGACCTGGATCGCCATCGGCTCGCTGAGCAGCCCCGCCTCGACGAGACCGGCGAGCCGCCGCAGGGCGAGCACGTCGGCCTCGGTGAGCGCCTTGGCCTGGCCGATGTCCGCGAAGCCCATGGCCCGCCAGAACCGGGAGGCCAGGTCCATGGAGACCCCGGCGGTGCGGGCCGCCTGGAACGGCGTGTACCGGCGGTCGGCCCCCAGGATCAGCGCTTCGAGGCGGATGGCGAGGGGGTCGTCGGTCGGCTCCACCGTGTGGTCGACCTCGTGGTGGGGTGTGGCGTGGACCGAGGAGGCCGCCCCGGGCTCCTCGCCCCCGCCGGACGTCGCGTCGCCGACGGTCACCAGCCGCCTCCTGCCCGTTCCCTGCGCACTTCCCTGCCGATCTCTCTTCGGATCGCCTCAACGATACGGCAGGTGTGCCGTGGCTCACGTCCTCGGCCGCCCGTCCCGGGTGCGTCGCGCGTGACATCCGCGCGTACGCGGTATCCGCCCCGCGCGCCCCCGGCGGCCGGGCCCCGGGGCGTACGCGGACCGCGCGGCGTACGCCCCCGCGCGCCGGACCGGCTCAGGTCAGGCCGCCCGCCACGCCCCGCAGGTGGACGATGTCGCCGGCCGACACCGGCTGCTGGAGTCCGTTCTCGGTGGAGAGGACGAGCCGGCCGTCCCCGTCGATCGCGACCGCCTCGCCGACCAGCGCGTTCCCGCCCGGCAGCTCGGCCCGCACACTGCGGTCCAGCGTCGCGCACCCCGCCGCGTACGCCGCCTGGAGCCCGCTCGCGGCCGCGTCGCCGTCCGCGTCCCGCCACGCTCCGTACCAGTGCGCCAGCGAGCGCAGGACGGCGCGCAGCAGGGTCTCGCGGTCGGTGGAGACCGCCCCGGCGAGCGCCAGCGACCCGGCGGTGGGGGCGGGCAGCTCGTCGGCGCGGAGCGAGACGTTGACGCCCATGCCGACGACGATGCCGTCCCCGGCGAACTCCCCGAGGATGCCGCCGGTCTTGCGCTCGCCGCCGTCCACGGAGACCAGCAGGTCGTTGGGCCACTTCAGCGACATGTCGACCCCGGCCGACTTGGCGAGCCCGGTGGCGGCGGCCACCCCGGCCAGGAGCGGCACCCACCCCCACCGCTCCACGGGGATGTCGCCGGGCTCCAGGTAGACCGAGAGGAACAGCCCGGAGCGGGGCGGGGCGGTCCAGCTCCGCTCCAGCCGCCCGCGCCCGGCGGTCTGCTCCTCGGCGATCAGCACCGTGCCCTCGCCCGCCGCCCCGGTACGGGCGCGTTCGGCGAGGTCGGTGTTGGTGGAGCCGGTGGACTCCACGACCTCCAGCGACGTCCACAGCGCGCCGGGCCGCAGCAGTCCGCGGCGCAGCGCGGTCACGTTCAGGGGCGGGCGGTCGAGGTCCGACCAGCGGTTGTGTGGCGCATCCGGAGGTGTCATGCAACCCAGCCTAGGTGTGGCAAAGGACGCACTGCCTTTCCGGAGGCGCGCCGATACCCTACGAGTCAGTAGCCAGGCGCCGCGCCGCCGTGAAGGCGGCGGCGGACCGGGTTGCACAGCACGGCCGAGCCGGTCACGCAGCACGACCGGGTCAGCCGAGCCGCACCACCGAGCAAGGCAGCAGGGCCGCACCATCGAGCAACGCAGCAGAGCCGCATCACCCGCTTGACGATCCACCACCCGCACGACGAGTCAACAGCCGAAGAGCCGGACAGACGACCGCCCGTCCCCCCGTGGCCTCCACCGGTCGTCGTCCCCGTGACCAGGCAGGGAGCCGCCCCCCGATGTCCGAGCCGCAGACCGACATCCACACCACCGCGGGCAAGCTCGCGGACCTGACGCGCCGTATCGACGAGGCGACGCACGCCGGCTCGGCCCGCGCGGTCGAGAAGCAGCACGCCAAGGGCAAGTTGACGGCCCGTGAGCGGGTCGAGCTGCTGCTGGACGAGGGGTCCTTCGTCGAGCTCGACGAGTTCGCCCGGCACCGCTCCACCAACTTCGGCATCGAGAAGAACCGCCCGTACGGCGACGGCGTCGTCACCGGCTACGGCACGGTCGACGGCCGCCCGGTCTGCGTGTACTCGCAGGACTTCACCATCTTCGGCGGATCGCTCGGCGAGGTCTACGGCGAGAAGATCGTCAAGGTCATGGACTTCGCGCTGAAGACCGGCTGCCCGGTCATCGGCATCAACGACGGCGGCGGCGCGCGCATCCAGGAGGGTGTGGTCGCGCTCGGCCTGTTCGCCGAGATCTTCCGGCGCAACGTGCACGCCTCCGGGGTGATCCCGCAGATCTCGCTGATCGTCGGCCCGTGCGCGGGCGGTGCGGTCTACTCCCCGGCGATCACCGACTTCACGGTGATGGTCGACCAGACCTCGCACATGTTCATCACCGGGCCCGACGTCATCAAGACGGTCACCGGCGAGGACGTCGGCTTCGAGGAGCTGGGCGGCGCCCGGACGCACAACACCACCTCCGGGGTGGCGCACCACATGGCGGGCGACGAGAAGGACGCCATCGAGTACGTCAAGTCCCTGCTGTCGTACCTCCCGTCGAACAACCTCTCCGAGGCCCCGGCCTTCCCCGAGGAGGCGGACCTCGCCACCACCGACGAGGACCGCGAGCTGGACACGCTCATCCCGGACTCGGCGAACCAGCCGTACGACATGCACACCGCGATCGAACACGTTCTGGACGACGGGGAGTTCCTGGAGACCCAGGCCCTGTTCGCGCCGAACATCATCACCGGCTTCGGCCGGGTCGAGGGCCACCCGGTCGGCATCGTCGCCAACCAGCCGATGCAGTTCGCCGGCTGCCTCGACATCAACGCCAGCGAGAAGGCGGCCCGCTTCGTCCGCACCTGCGACGCGTTCAACGTCCCCGTCATCACCTTCGTGGACGTGCCGGGCTTCCTGCCGGGCGTGGACCAGGAGTACGGCGGCATCATCCGGCGCGGCGCGAAGCTGATCTACGCCTACGCGGAGGCGACGGTCCCGCTGATCACCGTCATCACCCGCAAGGCGTTCGGCGGCGCGTACGACGTGATGGGCTCCAAGCACCTGGGCGCCGACCTGAACCTCGCCTGGCCGACCGCGCAGGTCGCCGTCATGGGGGCGCAGGGCGCGGTGAACATCCTGCACCGGCGCACCATCGCCGCCGCCGAGGACCCGGACGCGACCCGCGCCGAGCTGATGGCGGACTACGAGGACGCGCTGCTCAACCCGTACGTGGCGGCCGAGCGCGGTTACGTCGACGCGGTGATCATGCCGTCCGACACCCGGGCCCACATCGTCAAGGGCCTGCGTCAACTCCGTACGAAGCGGGAATCCCTGCCTCCGAAGAAGCACGGCAACATCCCGCTGTAGCCGCCGGTCCGCCCGCCCGTTCACAGAGAGGTCTGCCCATGATCAAGGTCGTACGGGGCAACCCCACCCCGGAGGAGCTGGCCGCCGCCGTGGCGGTGGTCCAGGCGCGCGCCGCCGCCGCGTCCGCCGTGTCGTCGGGGGCGCCGCTGCCGCCCGAGCAGTGGTCGGACCCGGGCCGCATCGCCCGCTCCGGAAGCCTGCGGCCGGGCCCCCGGGCCTGGGCGCGGACGTACTGGCCGGCCTGATCCGCCGGCCCTCTCCGAGCCGCCCCCGTCCGCACCGGGGGCGGCTTGAGTACCCGTACTCAGGCGGATCGGCGGCGGGCGGAGCAGGATCGGAGGCATGCTGTGGTCCGATCCCGAGAACAAGCCGCCGAAGGAACTGCGCGACGCCCAGGCGATGATGCGCAGAGCCGGGGTGCTGCTGGCGCTGGCGATGCTGCTGGCGATGTTCGTCCTCGGCATCCGCTGAGGAACGGGCTTCCCGCCCCTTCCGGCGCCCGCCGCTTTCCACCCCCACCGCGCCTGCGGCCTTCCCCCCTCCCGCGCCCGCCGCCTTCTGCCCCTCCTGCGCCCTCCGCCTTCCGCCCCTTCGGCGTCCGGCGGACGTGCCGCCCTTCTACGATGGCGACATGACTGATCAGCGCCGCCTCGTGCTCGCCTCCGCCTCCCCCGCCCGTCTCGGTCTGCTGCGCCAGGCCGGTTTCGCCCCCGAGGTGATCGTCAGCGGGGTGGACGAGGACGCCCTGAGCGCGCCGACCCCCGCCGAGCTGGCCCTCGTCCTGGCGCGGGCCAAGGCGGCGGCGGTCGCGGAGCGCGCCGAGGCCGCGGGCGCCCTGGTGATCGGCTGCGACTCCGTGCTGGAGCTGGACGGCGAGGCGCTGGGCAAGCCGGCCGACGCCGAGGAGGCCACCGCCCGCTGGAAGGCGATGCGCGGCCGTTCCGGCGTCCTGCAGACCGGGCACAGCGTGATCGACACCGCCTCGGGCCGTACGGCGTCGGCGACGGCGTCCACGGTCGTACGGTTCGGGGAGCCGACCGACGCCGAGGTCGCCGCGTACGTCGCCTCGGGCGAACCGCTGCACGTCGCGGGGGCGTTCACCCTGGACGGCCGCTCGGCCCCGTTCGTCGAATCCATCGAGGGCGACCACGGCAACGTCATCGGGCTCTCGCTGCCGCTGCTGCGCCGCCTCCTGGGCGAGCTGGACGTCTCCGTCACGGAGCTGTGGGTCTGAGACCGGGCGGTCCTGGGGCACGCGGACGGCCCGGGGCGTCCTGGACCGGGCGGACCGGGCGTTCCGGGACTTCGTGGAGCGCGCGGGACTTCGTGGAGCGCGCCGACCGGAGTGGCGCGTACCGCCCCCGGGGCCGGTCAGACCGCCGCCGGGGCCGGTTCCTCCCCGGCGCGGTCGCCGTCCGCCGGGGCCTCGGGGCCGTACGCGAGCAGGGTGAGGACCAGCAGGGCCAGCACCGCCATCATGAACGCGAAGGCGCTCCAGCCGATCAGGCCGACCGTGACCGCGCCGAGGACGCCGTGCACGACCGCGCAGCCGATCAGGACGATGCGTCCGAGGCGGCCCGGGGAGCGGTCGCGGACACCGGCGAGCAGGGCGATCACCCCGCACAGGGCCAGCAGCAGCCCGGAGACGCCGCCCATCACCCAGGTGCCGGTGGTCATGGCCTCCGGGTCCATGCCGGCCAGCGACATGTTCTGGTTCTCCGTGATCGTGGCCAGGACGGCGTTGATGAGCACGATGCCCACCGCCTCCCCGAACAGCACGAGCGCGGTCACGATCGCGACCCCTCTGCGCATCTGCGTCCCCACCCCTGTTACCTCTGGTACGTGCGTAGCGCGGACCCTACTCATGGGTATCCCCTCGGACAAGGGGTGGGACCGGCTCGCACGCCGGGCAAAGAATCCACCGGCCGTTCGTAGGGAGTCCACAAAGAAACGCCGTCAGGCGTTAACCATCAGGACAGAGACCTGGACCACACCGGGTGGTTACTGTGCGGTTGAGGATCCCGGCGTACCGTGGTGCCACAAGGGATTTCACTACTGGGGCAAGCCTCGGATCACACTCCGTGTGGGCAAGCTCACCATTGGGGACAGGTCGTACGGCCGTGTCGGTAGTCCCTAAACTCAGCTTGTTTCGAGGAGGGAGTCATCGTGCGCAAGGTGCTCATCGCCAACCGTGGCGAAATCGCTGTCCGCGTCGCTCGGGCGTGCCGGGACGCGGGGATCGCGAGTGTCGCGGTCTACGCCGAGCCGGACCGCGACGCTCTGCATGTCCGGGCCGCTGACGAGGCGTTCGCGTTGGGCGGTGACACCCCGGCCGCCAGCTACCTGGACATGGCCAAGGTGCTGCAGGCCGCCGCGGACTCGGGGGCGGACGCGATCCACCCCGGTTACGGGTTCCTGTCGGAGAACGCGGAGTTCGCCCAGGCCGTCCTGGACGCCGGGCTGACCTGGATCGGCCCCCCGCCGCAGGCGATCCGCGACCTCGGCGACAAGGTCGCCGCCCGGCACATCGCCCAGCGCGCGGGCGCGCCGCTGGTGGCGGGCACCCCGGACCCGGTCTCCGGCTCCGACGAGGTCGTCGCCTTCGCCGAGGAGCACGGCCTGCCGATCGCGATCAAGGCCGCCTTCGGCGGCGGCGGGCGCGGTCTGAAGGTGGCCCGCACGCTGGAGGAGATCCCCGAGCTGTACGACTCCGCGGTCCGCGAGGCGGTCGCCGCGTTCGGCCGGGGCGAGTGCTTCGTCGAGCGCTACCTCGACAAGCCGCGCCACGTGGAGACCCAGTGCCTGGCCGACTCCCACGGCAACGTGGTCGTCGTCTCCACCCGTGACTGCTCGCTCCAGCGCCGCCACCAGAAGCTGGTGGAGGAGGCCCCGGCCCCCTTCCTGAGCCAGGCGCAGAACGACGAGCTGTACGCAGCCTCGAAGGCGATCCTGAAGGAGGCCGGCTACGTCGGCGCCGGCACGGTCGAGTTCCTGGTCGGCCTCGACGGCACGATCTCCTTCCTGGAGGTCAACACCCGCCTCCAGGTCGAGCACCCCGTCACCGAAGAGGTCACGGGCATCGACCTCGTACGCGAGATGTTCCGCATCGCCGACGGCGAGGAGCTCGGCTACGGGGACCCTGCGGTGCGCGGGCACTCCTTCGAGTTCCGGATCAACGGCGAGGACCCGGGCCGCGGCTTCCTGCCCGCCCCCGGCACCGTCACCCTCTTCGCCCCGCCCACCGGCCCCGGCGTCCGGCTGGACGCGGGCGTCGAGTCCGGCAGCGTGATCGGCCCGGCGTGGGACTCCCTGCTCGCCAAGCTGGTCATCACCGGCGCGACCCGCGAGCAGGCGCTCCAGCGCGCCGCCCGCGCGCTGGCGGAGTTCCAGGTCGAGGGCATGGCCACCGCGATCCCGTTCCACCGTGCGGTCGTCGTCGACCCCGCCTTCACCGCGGACCCGTTCACCGTCCACACCCGGTGGATCGAGACCGAGTTCGTCAACGAGATCAAGCCCTTCGCCGCCCCGGCCGACGCGGACGCGGAGGACGAGGCCGGTCGCGAGACCGTCGTCGTCGAGGTCGGCGGCAAGCGCCTGGAGGTCTCGCTGCCCTCCTCGCTCGGCATGAGCCTGGCCCGCACCGGCCTCGCCGCCGGCGCCAAGCCCAAGCGCCGCGCCGCGAAGAAGGCCGGCTCGGCCGCCTCCGGCGACTCCCTCGCCTCGCCCATGCAGGGCACCATCGTCAAGATCGCGGTGGAGGAGGGCCAGGAGGTCAAGGAGGGCGACCTCGTCGTCGTCCTGGAGGCGATGAAGATGGAGCAGCCGCTCAACGCGCACCGCTCCGGCACCATCAAGGGCCTCAGCGCCGCGGTCGGCGCGTCCGTCTCCTCCGGCGCCCTGATCTGCGAGATCAAGGACTGACCCGCCGCACCCTTCGAAGGGGCCCGGTCCGCGTCGCGACGACGTGGGCCGGGCCCCTTCGTCGCAGTGGCATCCTGGAACCGACGGAGGGTCCGCAGGGCCGCCGGAGTCCGAGCGGTCCGCGGGCCGAGGGAGGGGTGGGAGCCATGACAGGGGCGATCCCGATGGAGACGAGCACGGCGCGGCCGGCGGCCCGGCCGATGCGCGCGGACGCGCGGCGGAACCACGACCGGCTGGTCGGCGAGGCCCGCAGGTCGTTCGCCGAGCACGGTACGGACGCGTCGCTGGAGGACATCGCCCGGCGGGCGGGCGTGGGGATCGGCACCCTCTACCGGCACTTCCCGAACCGGGACGCCCTGATGAACGCGGTCTTCCAGGACGCCCTGTGCTCCCTGCTGACCCGCTCCCGCGAGCTGGCGGCGGCGGAGGCCCCGTGCCGGGCGCTGGTGGAGTGGCTCGGCGCGATCGTCACCCATGCGGGTGAGTACCGCGGGCTGGCCCACGCCCTGATGTCCGCCTCCCGCGACGCGACGTCGCCGCTCACCCAGTGCCACCAGCCGCTCCGGGAGGCGGGCGCGGGGCTGCTGCGCCGGGCCCAGGAGAGCGGGTCCGTACGGGACGACGTCTCCATCGACGACCTGCTCCAGCTCACCAACGCGATCGCGCTGGCGGCCGAGCAGTCGCCGGACGACCCGGAGTTGACGGACCGGCTGCTGCGGCTGACGCTGCGCGGGCTGAAGTAGCCGTCCGGGGGCGGAAGGGGGCGGCCAAGGAGCGGGGCCGGGGCACCCGCGCCGCCATCGTCCGGGCCCGCGCCGGGCCCTTCGCCCCATAGGCCCGCGCCCTCGCCGGCCCCTTCGGCCCGCGCCCGCACCGGCCACTCGCCCACCGGCCCGCGCCCGCACCGGACCGTTCGGCCCGCGCCCGCCCCGTTCCGCCGCCGCTCCGGCCGGCCCGGTCTACCGCCTCCGCAGGTCCGCGACCCGGGCGCGCTCGCCCGACGACTGGTCGGACAGCGGGGTGGCGCTCCGCAACTGCGGTACCGGTCCCCCGTTCCGCGCCGCCGTACGCCGCTGGCCGGGCAGCGGCATCTCGCGGCGCGGCCGGCGCTCCCCGGGCGATCCGTCCCCGCCGGACGCGTCCGCGTCCGGCCCGGCCACCGCGATCTCCACGCCCTGGTCGGCCAGTGCCTGGAGTTCCGCCGCGGCCCGCTCGTCGTGGAGGGGCGGCTCGTCCGTGACCAGCCGGGTGATCAGCTCGGTGGGCACCGTCTGGAACATGGTGTCCGAGCCGAGCTTGGTGTGGTCCGCGAGGACGACCACCTCGGACGCGGCCTGGACGAGCGCCCGGTCGACGCTGGCGGAGAGCATGTTGGAGGTGGACAGGCCGCGCTCGGCGGTGAGGCCGCTCCCGGAGATGAACGCCCGGGAGACGCGCAGCCCTTGGAGGGACTGCTCGGCCCCGCTGCCCACCAGCGCGTAGTTGGTCCCGCGCAGGGTGCCGCCGGTCATGACGACTTCGACCCGGTTGGCATGGGCCAACGCCTGGGCCACCAGCAGCGAGTTGGTCACGACGGTCAGCCCGGGGATCCGCGCGAGCCGGCGGGCCAGCTCCTGCGTGGTCGTACCGGCGCCGACCACGATGGCCTCGCCCTCGCCGACGAGGCCGGCGGCCAGGTCGGCGATCGCGGTCTTCTCCGCGGTCGAGAGATGGGATTTCTGCGGAAAGCCGGACTCCCGCGTGAGACCGCCCGGCAAGACCGCACCGCCGTGCCGGCGGTCGAGGAGTCCTTCTGCCTCCAGTGCCCGCACGTCCCGCCGTACGGTCACTTCGGAGGTCTGGACGACGCGGGCGAGCTCACGGAGCGATACCGCCCCGTTGGCGCGCACCATTTCGAGGATCAATTGACGACGTTCTGCAGCGAACACGAAACTGACAGTAACCTGCCCGGCGGTGGGTTTTCAGCAGTTTGCGCCGAATAACAGAAGTTGTACTTCACAGGGGCCCCCAAGTGATATAGGAGGCCCCTGTGTTGATCGGGGGTGATCGCGGACGGTCCTCAGCACCGCCCCGGCTGCCGGGGATTGTCCGGTTTCCCGGGCCCTCAGCCCTCGTCGGTGAGCTTGCGGGTGTGGAGCTGGCGGGCGACCTCGGCGATCGATCCGGACAGGGACGGGTAGACGGTGAACGCGTTTGCGATCTGTTCCACCGTCAAGTTGTTGTCGACCGCGATCGAAATGGGGTGGATCAGCTCGCTGGCGCGCGGTGCGACGACGCAGCCGCCGACCACGATCCCCGTACCGGGGCGGCAGAAGATCTTGACGAAGCCGTCGCGGATGCCCTGCATCTTGGCGCGCGGGTTGCGCAGCAGCGGCAGCTTGACGACCCGGGCCTCGATCTTGCCCGCGTCGACGTCGGCCTGGCTGTAGCCGACGGTGGCGATCTCCGGGTCCGTGAAGACGTTGGCCGAGACCGCCTTGAGGTTGAGCGGGGCCACCGCGTCGCCGAGGAAGTGGTACATCGCGATCCGGCCCTGCATCGCGGCGACCGAGGCCAGGGCGAAGATCCCGGTGACGTCGCCGGCCGCGTAGACGCCGGGGGCGCTGGTGCGCGAGACCCGGTCGGTGAGGACGTGCCCGGAGTCCTTGAGCCGGACGCCGGCCTCCTCCAGGCCCATGCCCGCCGTGTTCGGGATCGCGCCGACCGCCATCAGGCAGTGCGAGCCGGTGATGACCCGGCCGTCGGCGAGGGTGACCTCGACCCGGTCGCCGACACGCTTGGCGGACTGGGCGCGGGAGCGGGCCATGACGTTCATCCCGCGCCGGCGGAAGACGTCCTCCAGGACCGCGGCGGCGTCCGGGTCCTCGCCGGGCAGCACCCGGTCGCGGGAGGAGACGAGGGTGACGCGGGAGCCGAGCGCCTGGTACGCCCCGGCGAACTCGGCGCCGGTGACGCCGGATCCGACGACGATGAGCTCCTCGGGCAGCTCGTCGAGGTCGTAGACCTGGGTCCAGTTCAGGATGCGCTCGCCGTCGGGCTGCGCGTCCGGGATCTCCCGGGGGTGGCCGCCGGTCGCTATCAGCACGGCGTCGGCGGTCAGCCGCTCCTCGGTGCCGTCGGCGGCGGTGACGACGACCTGGCGGGAGCCGTCGGCGGCCTGGAGCCCGTCGAGCCGGCCCCGGCCGCGCATCACGCGGGCGCCGGCCCGGGTGACGGAGGCGGTGATGTCGTGGGACTGGGCGAGCGCGAGGCGCTTGACGCGGCGGTTCACCTTGCCGAGGTCCACGCCGACGACGCGGGCGGCCTGCTCCACGTGCGGGGTGTCGTCGGCGACGATGATGCCCAGCTCCTCGTACGAGGAGTCGAAGGTGGTCATCACCTCGGCCGTCGCGATCAGGGTCTTGGACGGCACGCAGTCGGTGAGGACCGAAGCCCCGCCGAGACCGTCGCAGTCGACGACGGTCACCTCCGCGCCGAGCTGGGCGCCCACCAGGGCCGCCTCGTAGCCGCCGGGGCCGCCGCCGATGATCACGATCCGGGTCACGAAAAGTCCGCCTCGCGTTGGGTTGCCCCGCGGCCGCCCTGCCGCCCCGGCCGGGGGTCCGGGGGATCGCCCCGGGGGTCTGCAGTACGTACTCCATTGTCCCGCACGCGCCAAGGTGCTTCGCCCCGGGGCCCTCCAAACGGGACGGCGGCCCGCTCCGTACGGGACGGCGGCCCGCTCCGTACGGGACGGCAGCCCGCTCCGTGCGGGTCGGCGGCCCGGTCTCCGCACGCGACGCCGACGCTCCCCGGGCCGGTTCGCCGGAGTTCGTCCGCGGGGGCGCGCACCGCCCGCGCCCTCCCCCGACCGGGGCCTTCGTCACAGGAACCGCCTCTCCCGCGCCCGCCTCCCGTACCCTCGATCACATGTCGCTCTACGCCGCGTACGCCGGCAACCTCGACGCGCGGCTGATGACCCGCCGCGCCCCGCATTCCCCGATGCGCAGCACCGGCTGGCTCAACGGCTGGCGGCTGACCTTCGGCGGGGAGCAGATGGGCTGGGAGGGCGCGCTGGCCACCGTGGTGGAGGCGCCGCGCTCCCAGGTCTTCGTCGCCCTGTACGACCTGGCGCCGATGGACGAGGACTCGATGGACCGCTGGGAGGGCGTCGGTCTCGACATCTACCGGCGCATGCGCATCCGGGTGCACACCCTGGACGGCGAGGAGCCGGCCTGGATCTACGTGCTGAACGGGTACGAGGGCGGGCTGCCCTCGGCGCGCTACCTGGGCGAGATCGCGGACGCCGCGGAATCCGCCGGCGCACCCCACGACTACGTGATGGAGCTGCGCAAGCGCCCCTGCTGAGCCGCCGGGACCGTCCGGGCACGGGCGGCGGGCGCGGCGGGCCCCGCCGTGCGCCGCTCCTGGTGCTCGTGCCGGGCCGAGCCCCGGCGTGACCCGGGCCGCCGCCCCACGGCGCACGAGAGCCTTCCGCGCCCCCACCCGGGGGCCCGTCGGCGCCTCGATCGTACGAACGCACAAAGACCTCCCGCGCGTCTTTGCGCCGGGGCATCTACGCGCGTAGGGATTCAACGGTTACCCTCGTCCGCGTGAACGCATCTGTTATTCCGGACCACATCCAGGGCGACCCGCAGGCCGCCGCCGCCGGGGCCGCCGCCCGCCTGCGCGAGCTGACCGGCGCCGAGACCCATGACGTCGCCCTGGTCATGGGCTCCGGCTGGGCCCCCGCGGGCGACGCGCTCGGCGTCCCGGAGGCCGAGTTCCCCGTGACCGAGCTGCCCGGCTTCCCGGCGCCCGCCGTCGAGGGCCACGGCGGCACGGTCCGCTCGTACCGGATCGGCGAGAAGCGCGTGCTGGTCTTCCTCGGCCGCACCCACTTCTACGAGGGCCGGGGCGTCGCCGCCGTCGCCCACGGGGTCCGTACGGCGGTGGCCGCGGGCTGCCGCACCGTCGTCCTCACCAACGGCTGCGGCGGTCTGCGCGAGGGCATGCGCCCGGGTCAGCCGGTGCTGATCAGCGACCACATCAACCTGACGGCCGCCTCCCCGATCATCGGCGCCAACTTCGTCGACCTGACCGACCTGTACTCCCCGCGGCTGCGCGCGCTGTGCCAGGAGATCGACGAGACCCTCGAAGAGGGCGTCTACGTCCAGTTCCCCGGCCCGCACTACGAGACCCCGGCCGAGATCAACATGGTCCGGGTCATGGGCGGCGACCTGGTGGGCATGTCCACCGTCCTGGAGGCCATCGCGGCCCGCGAGGCGGGCGCCGAGGTGCTCGGCCTCTCCCTGGTCACCAACCTGGCGGCGGGCCTCTCCGGAGAACCCCTCAACCACGAGGAGGTCCTCCAGGCGGGCCGCGACTCCGCGACCCGGATGGGCGCACTGCTGGCGAGGGTGCTGGAGCGCATCTAGTTCTCAGCCCCTCCGGCGGGAGCGGGCCGCTTCCGCCCCCTCCCGCCGAAGGACCGGGCCGCTTCCGCCCCTCCCGTGTTGAGGACCGGGCCCCCATCCAGCCCCTCCGGCGTTCGAGGAGCGGGGTCCGGGGCGGAGCCCCGGCGTCCGCCCACCCGCACCGCCCCACCACCGCACCGCACACCCCCGAAAGGCGGCCCCCGTGCAGCACGACCTCATCGCACAGGCCAGAACCTGGCTGGCCGAGGACCCCGACCCCGAGACGCGCGACGAGCTGGCCGCGCTGATCGAGTCGGGCGCCACCCAGGAGCTGGCCGTCCGCTTCGCGGGCACGCTCCAGTTCGGCACCGCCGGGCTGCGCGGCGAGCTGGGGGCCGGGCCGATGCGGATGAACCGCTCCGTGGTGATCCGGGCCGCGGCGGGCCTCGCCGCGTACCTGAAGGCCCAGGGGCAGGACGGCGGGCTCGTCGTCATCGGCTACGACGCCCGCTACAAGTCCGCCGACTTCGCGCGCGACACCGCCGCCGTGATGACCGGCGCGGGCCTGCGCGCCGCCGTGCTGCCGCGCCCGCTGCCCACCCCCGTCCTGGCGTACGCCATACGGCATCTCGGTGCGGTCGCCGGGGTCGAGGTCACCGCCAGCCACAACCCGCCGCGCGACAACGGCTACAAGGTCTACCTCGGCGACGGCTCGCAGATCGTGCCGCCCGCCGACGGCGAGATCGCGGCCGCCATCGCCGCGGTCGGCCCGCTGGCGGACGTCGTGCGCCCCGAGGACGGCTGGGAGGTCCTCGGCGAGGACGTCCTGGACGCCTACCTGGCCCGTACGGACGCGGTCCTGTCCGCCGGCAGCCCCCGTACCGCCCGGACCGTCTACACGGCGATGCACGGCGTCGGCGCCTCGGTGCTGACCGCCGCATTCGAGCGGGCCGGGTTCCCCGCGCCGGTGCTCGTCGCCGAGCAGGCCGAGCCGGACCCGGCGTTCCCCACCGTGGCCTTCCCCAATCCGGAGGAGCCCGGCGCGATGGATCTCGCCTTCGCGACCGCGCGCCGGGCCGCGCCGGACCTGATCATCGCCAACGACCCGGACGCGGACCGCTGCGCCGTCGCCGTGCCCGACGGAGCCGCCGACGGCGGCTGGCGGATGCTGCGCGGCGACGAGGTGGGCGCGCTGCTCGCGGCGCACCTGGTGGAGCGGGGCGCCTCCGGCGTGTTCGCCGAGTCGATCGTGTCGTCGTCGCTGCTCGGCCGGATCGCGGAGAAGGCGGGCCTCGGGTACGAGGAGACGCTGACCGGGTTCAAGTGGATCGCCCGGGTGGACGGTCTGCGCTACGGGTACGAGGAGGCGCTCGGCTACTGCGTCGACCCCGAGGGCGTCCGCGACAAGGACGGCATCACCGCCGCCCTGCTCGTCGCCGAACTGGCCTCCGTCCTCAAGGAGCGGGGCCGTACGCTGCTCGACCTGCTGGACGACCTCGCGCTCGCCCACGGCCTGCACGCCACGGACCAGCTCTCGGTGCGGGTGGAGGACCTCACCGTCATCGCGGACGCCATGGCCCGGCTGCGCGAGCAGCCGCCGACCGCCCTCGCGGGCCTGGCGGTCACCTCGGCCGAGGACCTGACGCGGGGCACGGACCGGCTGCCGCCCACCGACGGGCTGCGCTACCACCTGGAGGGCGCCCGGGTGATCGTCCGCCCGAGCGGCACCGAGCCGAAGCTCAAGTGCTACCTGGAGGTCGTCGTCCCGGTGGCGGACGCGGCGGGGCTGCCCGCCGCGCGCGCCCGGGGCGCGGAACTGCTCGCCGCGATCAAGCGGGACCTGGCGGCGGCCGCCGGGATCTGAGCCGCTGGAAGGCGACGGACGAGGGCCGGGCCCGGTGGGAATCCTCCACCGGGCCCGGCCCTCGGTCGTGGTCGCGCCGGAGGGCGACGGCCTGCAAAACCCCGTCAGCCCGCCGCCCACACGATCGCGAGCAGGACGGCGCCGACGACGGCCGGGGCGATCACCTCGTACGCCCAGCGCACCGAGACCGCGGCCGCCCCCTCCGGCGTCGTCCCGCCCGCGCTCTCGGCCAGGTCCCGCAGATCGCGGACGGTCTGGTCGGCGGAGGCGGTACGGGCGGCGGAGTCGCGGACGTCGGCGCTGACCGACGTACGGCCGTAGGGGTCGTCGTGCGCCGCCCGGGCCGCACTGCGCGCCGCGCGCTTGCGGGCGCGCAGGGAGACCGGGACGGCCCAGAGCTGGTACTTCGTGCCGTCCTGGGCGAGCAGCTCGGAGGAGTACGAGGCGCGCACATCGGCGACCTCGGTCCACGGGAGCAGGATCGTCCGGAACGGGTTGCGGACGCGGATGCGGTCGTCGTTCGCGAAGACGGCGGGCCGCAGGGTGAAGGCCACGACCAGCGGCACCACGAGCAGCAGCGCGCCCGCCGCGAGCCACGGCACGCGCCCCTCGCCCCGGATCATCGCGTCGCCGGCCATCCAGGCGACCAGCAGGAGCAGCAGCGCCCCGCAGACCAGCGCGGAGACGGACCGGTAGGTCCGGTCGGCGTGCTGCGGCTCTGCGGGTGGTGTGGGGCTCGTCATGGGGCCGATTCTGCCTGACGGGCCCGGAGCGCGGCGGAGCGGCCGCCCCGCCGGCGGGGCCGGGACGGGCCGGGGGG